>PGCN01000019.1 GCA_002786385.1 Flavobacterium sp. FEMGT703F | reverse complement strand
CGACTGCGCAGATGGTACTGCAGTAATGTGGGAGAGTATGTCGCCGCCTTTTTTTTTAGTGAGTCCTGACTTTATAGTCAGGACTCATTTTTTTTATAGGTGCGGCGTGTCCCTTCGGTCGATTCGCCGCCTTTTTTAGTGGAAAGCCTGTCTGAAAAGACAGGCTTTCTTGTTTTTAATCGGAGCGGCGCAGTCGCAAGCTCGTGTGCTTCGCCAGTTCGGGCAAAGCCCTCGGGCCGCCGCTCTGCCTACCGGCAGGCAGGCTTTTTTTAGACCCGAGCCAAGCGAACTGACGAAGTAAACCCTGTTCTAACGAACGGGGTTTTTTGTTTTATAGGGTTTTGATAAATCAAAACTACCTGAAGCCCACTGGCCTTTCTCCTCTAATTATCTAATCTAATAGATAAAGGTTTGTTGTAAAAGCAATTCTTCGCGTGAGGGATAGGAGCGGCATCCTTTTACTGTTTTGATTAAGGCATTGGTTTAGATATAAGTTCTAACAGTAAAAGATATAGCGGATAGCCCGGTCTCGTGTCGTCCTGAAAGGCGAGACGAGGACACGCTCTAATAAAAAACCCGCTCATTGGAGCGGGTTTTGTTGACTTATTTAAAGCTTTTTGTTAAGCTAACATAGTAACGGGATTTTCAAGATAAATTCTTAATGTTTGCAAGAATTGTGCTCCTGTAGCTCCGTCAACTGTTCTGTGGTCGCAGGCTAGCGTTAAAGTCATTGTATTGCCTACTACGATTTGACCGCTTTTAACAACCGGTTTTTCTTCGATAGCTCCTACTGAAAGGATAGCTGAATTCGGTTGGTTAATGATAGAAGTAAACGATTGGATGCCAAACATTCCCAGGTTAGAAACAGTAAAAGTGCTTCCTTCCATTTCGGCCGGGCTTAGCTTTTTGTTTTTGGCTTTTCCGGCTAAGTCTTTAACTGCAGCACCGATTTGAGATAAAGTCATTTGATCGGTAAAATTTAGTACCGGTACTACTAATCCGTCTTCAACGGCTACAGCTACTCCTATATTTACATGGTGATTGATAATCATGGCATCTTCTCTCCACTGCGAATTAACTTGCGGATGTTTTTTTAAAGCCATAGCACAAGCTTTAACTACCATATCGTTAAATGATACTTTAGTATCCGGAACGGTGTTGATAACAGCACGGGATTTGATTGCTTCATCCATACTTACTTCAATAGTTAAGTAGTAATGCGGTGCAGTGAATTTTGATTCTGCCAAACGACGCGCAATAGTTTTACGCATTTGTGAGTTCTTGATTTCTTCAGAGAATTTTTCACCGGCAGGAACAAATGTTTTTACAGCAGGAGCTGATACAGTTTCTGGGGTACTTGCTGCCGGAGCAGAAGCGACTACAGGGATTGAAGTTGCTGTTGGGTTAAAATTCTCAACATCGCTTTTGGTAATACGACCGTTTTCTCCGGTGCCTTTTACTTGGGCTAAGTTGATGCCTTTGTCTTTGGCGATTTGTTTGGCCAAAGGAGAAGCAAAAATTCTTCCGCTGTTTGTTGTTTCTGAAGTTGTAGTAGTTACTGCAGTCGGAGCAGGAGTTGCTTCTGTAACAACCGGAGCTGCTGAAGAACCACCTTTTGTAAAGTTTTCAGCAACACCCGTAATATCAGTCCCCGCAGGGCCAATAATCGCTAAAACGCTGTCAACGGGAGCAGATTGTCCTTCTTGAATACCAATAAACAACAACGTTCCGGCGTTGAAAGATTCGAACTCCATAGTAGCTTTGTCTGTTTCGATTTCAGCCAGTATATCACCTTCTTTAATATTATCGCCAACTTTTTTTAACCAAGTGGCTACCGTTCCTTCGGTCATAGTATCACTCAATCGTGGCATGGTTACTACAGTAACACCTTTCGGTAAAGTAGTTGTCGGTTGGGTTTCAGCTTGGGTCGGAGTTTCAGCTTTTGTTTCAGCAACTACCCCTGGGGCATTATCGCCGGAAAGTAAGCCCGAAATGTCTTCGCCTTCCTTACCAATGATGGCCAAAAGCGAATCTACCGGAGCTGTTTCTCCTTCATTAATTCCGATATGTAAAAGAGTTCCGGCTGTAAAAGCTTCAAACTCCATAGTGGCTTTATCAGTTTCAATTTCTGCTAAAATATCTCCTTCAGAAACTTTGTCGCCCACTTTTTTTAACCAAGTAGCTACGGTTCCTTCCGTCATCGTGTCGCTTAGACGCGGCATAGTGATTTTTGTTGCCATAATTATAGTCTGTGAGGAATGAAAGGATAATTTTCTTGTTCGTATACTACATCATACAATTGTTGTGCATCCGGGAAAGGAGATTCTTCGGCGAATGTAGCACATTCTTCTACTAAATCTTTTACTCTTTCATCAATCACTTCAATTTCTTCATCAGTAGCGTATTTTTTCTCTTTGATGATGTCTAACACTTGAGTGATAGGGTCGATTTTTTTGTATTCTTCTACCTCTTCTTTAGAGCGGTACAATTGCGCATCTGACATTGAGTGACCTCTGTAACGGTACGTTTTCATTTCCAAGAAAGTTGGTCCGTCTCCGCGACGAGCTCTTTCGATAGCTTCGTGCATGGCTTCGGCTACTTTGATTGGGTTCATACCATCAACCGGTCCGCATGGCATTTCATAGCCTAAACCTAATTTCCAAACATCGGTATGATTGGCTGTTCTTTCTACCGAAGTTCCCATGGCGTATCCGTTATTTTCACAGATGAAAACAACCGGTAATTTCCATAACATGGCCATGTTGAAAGCTTCGTGTAATGAACCTTGACGCGCAGCACCGTCACCGAAATAGGTTAGGGTAACACCACCGGTGTTGAAGTATTTGTCGGCAAAAGCCATTCCGGCACCTACAGGAATTTGTGCTCCTACGATACCATGACCTCCGTAAAATCCGTGTTCTTTGGAAAAGATGTGCATAGAACCGCCCATCCCTTTGGATGTTCCGGTAACTTTTCCTAAAAGTTCAGCCATTACTTTTTTGGGATCAACACCCATTCCGATAGGTTGAACATGATTACGATAAGCGGTAATCATTTTGTCTTTGGATAAATCCATTGCATGGAGTGCACCTGCTAATACGGCTTCTTGTCCGTTATATAAGTGAAGAAATCCTCTAACTTTTTGTTGAATATATAGTGCGGCAAGTTTGTCTTCAAACTTTCTCCAAAACAGCATGTCTTCATACCATTTTAAATAAACTTCTCTGGTTACTTCTTTCATTTTTACTTTTCTAAAGTGTTATTTAAGTTTTTATTTTATTCAACGCAAAATAGTTCACTCACACACAAATTTGCGAAAGGCAAAAGTAAAACATTCCCCGTAAGAAGTAAAATTTAAAAGCAGTAATTTTTGTTTGTTACAAGAAGTTTTTATCGAAACTTAAGGGTAGTAAATTTTTAATCGAATCCGATTTGTAAATGGTTCCGCTTTCTCCCATAAAGTAAATCTCAATATCGGTATCTTGCTTGAACTCGTACTCATAAATGGATTGTCTGCAAGCGCCGCAAGGTGGAATGGGTGATTTAGTTTCATTGGTATCAGAAGCAGCCGAGATGGCCATTTTTAAAATTTTAGCTTCTGGATAAATGGCCCCCGATTGGAATATGGCAACCCTCTCAGCGCAGAGTCCGGAAGGATAGGCCGCGTTTTCTTGGTTGGAACCTAAAACAATTTGACCGTTATCTAAGAGTAAAGCGGCGCCAACTCTGAATTTAGAATAAGGCGCATAGGCTTTTTTTCGGATGGCTACGGCTTGTTCCATTAACGCTTGAATGTCTTGCGGTAATTCATTTGCTGATTCGAAAACCGTGAAGGAGATGTTGATGTTTATTTGTTGCATTCTAAAGAATTTATTTCACTATTGAGGAAAAAAAATCCAAATTTCAATTGAAATTTGGATGTTGTATTTATGATTGTTTATCTACTAATATTCTTCGTATTTATCACCAAAGTTAAACGTTAACGAGAAACGAAGGGTGTTTTCTAACGGGTTTTTAACTTTTGAAGCAGAGAACAAGTATGAAACATCTACTTTAACTACGTTGTATTTGAATCCTGCGCCTAAAGAGAAAAATCTTCTGGCTCCTTTTTCCGGACTTTCATTAAAGTAGCCTAAACGCATGGCAAAGGAATCTTGATATAAATATTCCGCTCCAACCGAATAAGTGAACTCTTTTAATTCTTCACTGAATCCGCCCGGTGCATCGTTGAACGATTTGAAAATACCGGAAACCCAGTTTACTTTATTATAGGCTGCATTGTTAGCGTCTCTTAAATCGATTTCTTCTTGAGTGGTGATTAGGCCGTCTCCATCTAAGTCGGCACTTTGTGGTGTTGGTACCAAAAGTTTTGCCAATTCAACACTTACGGATACTTTGTTGTAATCGTCGAAGATAAAATCGTATCCGCCGCCTAATCTCATGTTGGCCGGTAAGAAGTTAGCACTGTTATCGTCGGATGCTCCCGCATCGTAGTTGATTTTTGGACCTAAGTTTTGGAAGTTGAATCCTAAACGCAATCTACCATTAAAATCGGCTAAAGCGGTTTCTTCACCTTGGTAAAAACCGGCAATGTCTACTGCAAAAGTGCTGGCCGGTTTGGCATCGCCTTCACCGGTAGGAATTCTTAGGGCCGAACGAATGTATCTACCTGCTACTGCCATTGAGAATTTTTCACTCAATTTTAGGGAGTAAGAACCATCCAAGGCCAACTCATTGGGTTTTACAATTTGAGCCGGATCATCTGCGTTTTGTCTGAGTTCTATTTCCCCCAATCCAAAATAACGCAAACTCACCGCAAAGGCACTACGGCCATCAGCTCCGAAACGTTTGTAATAAGTAGCTTGGCCTAAAGAGATGTCATTTACTAAATCTGTCAGGTAAGGAGTGTAACTTGCGGTAAATCCTTGTCCGTCTGTGGCGAAAGCATATTTAGCCGGATTCCATTGTTGAGAAAAAGCATCTGCGGAAGTAGCTACACCTTGGTCAGCTAAACCGGCAGCACGTGCATCAGCAGCTACTAAAAGAAACGGAACACCGGTTGTAATGACGCGGCTGTCTTGTTGGGCATTTACAAAAGATATAGTGGTTGTGATTAGAAGTAGTAGCGCAATTTTTTTCATCTTCGGTATAATAAAAGTTAACAAATATAATATTTTCCTAAAGGATTACAAGTTTTTCTATCTTTTCTGCTTTTTTATTCGTTAAAGTGGATTTTACAGTGAGCTTGTAGATGTAAACGCCTTTTCCTATTCGGTCACCAAAGTCGTCTTTGCCATCCCAAGTAATTTCACGAGATAAAAAGCCATCAGTGGTTACGGTTTGGTTTTTGGTCCATACAATTTTACCGGTTATGGTCATCACTTGAACTTGTACTTCCAAAGGTTCGAATGGTCTGTTGTGTGAAAACCAAAATTCGGTGTAATTTACAAACGGGTTAGGATAATTCAAAACATTGTCCAATGTTATGGTTTCGTCTCCCATAACCACAAACTGAATTTCGGCAGAGATAGGGTTGTTGTATACGTCCCAAGCTTTAAAAGTGATGGTGTGTAATCCGGGGGCTAAGTTTCTATACGGAAAATAAACTCTTCCTTTGGTATAATCGTCGAGTTCGGTTTCGTAATAATCGTTCATGATGTACGGTTTGCTTTCGTCTCCGTCTAAAATCCCAATGATGTCATGGCCAATGCCGCTCGCTGTGTTGATTCCGTTTTCATCTTCTAATAAAGCCAATAAGAAAGGAGATTCATTGGTGATGCCGCCATTGACAAAAGTTTCGTCATTCATATACAATCGTACTCTTGGACCAACATTGTCGGCTGTGGCGTTCGGATTGATTCCGCCAATTTTGATGTCGGTGTTGTAACCCGTTTTGTCCAATAAAATTTGATTTCGCTTGGTGTAAAAACTGATTTTACCATTGCCGACAGGTATTCTGATGTCTCTCGGAACCACAAAGCCAAATTCGAATCGACCACCGGTGACAGAAGCATTGCCTCTGAAGATGGTTTCTCCCAAGTTGGTAAAATTGATTGGCGGACTATTTCCATCGTTATTTAAGGTGGCTCGGGTTACATTTTTGTCGAAAATATTCACCGATAATTCGCCATTGTATGTTGGTAGTAAATTGTTATTCTCATCCAAAACTTCTCCGGCAATTTTAACATAAGCTAACGATTGAAAATCATCTATCGGACCGGTAATCGGCATATCATTTACTTTGGTTAATACTACTTTTGGTTTTGGTATAGCGAGCATCAAAGCCGGATCACCTAAATAGAAGACGACATTGGTTGCGGTGTTCGGATTTTCGTTTTTCGCCAATCGCAGGGCTTCGGCGATGGAAGTATATTCGTTGCTGCCGTAAGCAAAGAGGTATTTCGCGATTCGGTCGTTGAAAATTTCAGCCGGGATTTGGCCAATAGAGCGTACCGTTGTAATCATGGAAATTGCACCGCCGCGAGGATTCCAATAAGTGTATTCGCCTGCGGTTGGTCGGTACGGATTGTCGAAACGAGAAAAATCACAGGTAATCGTAATAAATAAAGGGTATTTGTATCGATTCAGCAGGTTTTCGCCATCTGATTTTTCCCAAATTCTCTCGCCGGAAAGACCGTCTTCACCACCGTGTCCGAGGTAATTGAAGACCAAAGCGCCTTTTTCAAAAGCAGCAAAAATTTCCTCTCGGGCCTTTGGATAGCGTTTTCCTCCGGCAGAAGTTTCTTGTTGGTAGGAGTCGAGTAAAATTTTCTTAAAGTTGATAAAAGGTTTTTCAGTAACAATAGCGTCGGTCAAATTGTTTTGTTTGGTTTGTAACGTAATGTCCGCTGTTTTGTCGGAGTCGTCGGCAATAGCCACATAATTATTCCGCCAACTGCCATACGATTGGATGTCGTGGTATTCTATTACTTTATTGACCATTTCTTCGGCTTGTTGAGTCGTGCTTACAATCATTCTTCCTACGGCTATGTCCATTCCGTCAAAGAAAAAGTTGGTGTTGCCTTCATCGGCATCCATACAAACATAAAAATCGTCAGAGGAAAAAGAAGATTCCGTTTCGGTGTAACTGTTTAGCGCATGGTAAATAGGAACAATATTGGTGTTGTTGGCTACTCGGTCTTTGAAATCGTAAGAACCATCGCCGAAAATATTGAGGTATTTTACTCTTTTGCTTGCATCGGAGGCGTTGAAGTAAACATATTTGACAAAATTTCTAATCGCGGCTATGTCTTGTTTGCCGGAAGAGAATTCTTGATAAATGTTTTCCAAGTTGACTACTTTCACGTTTAAGTTAGCGTAATTTCTATGGAAGTTGGCCAGTTTTTCGGCTTGGGTGTTCAGGAATTTCGGGGTGATAATCAGATAATCAATATCTTGAAATTGCCCTTGCGCATTAGTAAAAATAGTTCCTTTTAAGTTTTGGTTGTCTACTTTCGACTTCGATTCTTTCATAGGCGATAAGAAATCGGAATTGTCAACTGCTATGTATTTTCGTGTTTCGCCTAAATTGGCTTTGAATGATAAAATGCTTTGATTGTCATTATTTACTTTGGTTACATTGTAAATATCGGTAATGTCCCAAACTTGAATAATGTCGGTGGCATTGCTGATTTGGTATTCGCCTACACCGGATAAAAATGGTGCTTGATCCAATTGGAAACGAAATTGCTTTCCGATGCCGGAGAGGTTTCTTTTGGCTTTTATGGCGATATAGTCCAAATAACCTTTGGCGCTGGGAACACCACCATTATCATAAGTGACTTTAATAGTGACATCTTCGCCGGTTACATTCACGTTGTTTTCTAAAGTGTTATCGTAAGCTTCCCAACCACTATTAGTACTTAACGCGTTAATCCCCATATTGCCTACCAATTGGTTGTTGGCTTCGATTTTGAAACTCGTTTGGTTGAAAGCGGAAGCGGCTACGTGCGTTTTTACTGCAATTGGGCTGCTTGTTACCAGATTTGGAAATGTAAAGTCGAATTCTTGTTCGTTGTCGATGCCGAATTGTTCTCCAAACCAAACTCTTCCTAATTTAGCAATGTTTACATCGTCAATTTCATGGAATTGATAGTCGTCAAAATTGGTAATTACAGTATTGGCATTTGCTGTGGGCTGAACGAAATCGGTTATTCTTTTTCCAGTATCACCAGAGGCAGTTACATAATAATAGGCTTTGTTGGCGTACAAATTCAGATGGGTTTTGTTTTCTTCATTCCAATTGTCTAATCCTTCGGCATAAAAAAGGATGTAGTCTTGACTGTCAAATGAGCCATCACTTTCTCCTGCAAAATGAATCGCATTCTCTTCAATGTCCATCGGATAAGCAGTGCCGTTTAAAAGTGGAGCCATTCTGCCGCCATGACCGTAAATTTTAATCCTCCTAGGGTCAACGTTGGTTTCCATGCCCAGACTTTGAAGAAAGCTTTTGCTGATTTTGTAAACCCCGGATTTCTGAATGTAAAAACGATACCAATTTCCTGTTCCTAAAACCGAATTGTCAATGCTGTTAACATTATTAAAGGTTGCGGCGTTGCGATTGGTACTGTTGTTTTGTAAAGTGTAGTTAAAAGAAATTAATTTTTTATAAGAGTTACCTTCTTTTACTATAGGAGAGATGCTGATTTGAGCAAAGTTGATGTCGCGTGCTTTACTGTTTTTAATCGTGTATTTGAAGCTGTTAGGTATGTTTTTGGTATTTAAATCTCCTAATTGTGATTCGCTTATAGGTTCGAAAATGAGGTTGTTGAGTTGTAAACTATTTTCTGAAACGGTATAGCCGACTTTTACTCTGAAATTAAAAACTAAGGTTTGGTTGTAGTTGTCGTAGACAAAATTGTCTGGGTTAAATTGTGGTATAGTGAAGTTGTAATCTCCGTAGGAGAAAGCTCTTTTTTCAGTCCAGTTCAACACGATATTTCCCTGCTCTTGAGAGTTGCCTAGATAAGCAGTTAACAAAAGTAGTACGGTAATAATCTTTTTCATAGTATACAATAAACGCAAATTTCAGCAAAATTGTATTAAAAAGGAAAAAAATATTTTTTTTCAGTCAAAATACAATAAAACTATTATTTTTGCGTTGTATATGAAACTCGCAGGAATGGGCGTGTTTTAGTATTAATTTAAAAAAGTTGTTGCAGTATAAAGGTTAATTCTTATATTGCGCCACTAAAATTTACCTACTAAAAATATGAAAGTAAACAAAATTATTGCTGTAAAATTATTACTATCCCTAGTGGTAATGATTGGTTTTACCAGTTGTAGTAAGAAATCTGACTCTAAAGGTGGCTCAAAAGCTACCGGTTGGAAAATCAACGATAAGAAAGGTGGTTTTCAGTATGCTTCCAAATTCAAGAAGCAAGCTACCGGGCCGGGTTTGGTTTTAGTGGAAGGTGGAACATTTACTATGGGTAAGGTTCAGGACGACGTGATGCACGATTGGAATAACACTCCAAATCAACAGCACGTAATGTCATTCTACATGGATGAAACTGAGGTGACCAACATGATGTATATGGAGTACCTTGATTGGTTAAAAAGAGTATTCCCTCCGGATCAAGAAAATTACAAAAACATATATGAAGGAGCTTCTCCTGATACTTTAGTTTGGAGAAATCGTTTGGGATACAACGAAACGATGACTAACAACTACTTAAGACATCCGGCTTATGCTGAATATCCTGTAGTAGGGGTGAACTGGATTCAGGCGACAGAATTTGCTAAATGGAGAACAGACCGTGTTAACGAGAAAATCTTAGAAGAGCAAAGATACTTGAAAAAAGATGCTAAGGTAACTGACGCGTCAGCTGACAAAGTATTCAGTACTGAAGCTTATTTGGCTTCGCCTTCAACAGCTATGGGCGGTGACGATAAAATAGTATTGAAAAGAGGTCAGAAAGCCGCTTCAGGTAAAAAAGGGAGTGCTGCTCCTGCTGCCGGTGCTACCAATACACAAGGTAACAGTCCTAAAAACGTATATGCACAAAGAACTTCCGGTTTGATTTTGCCGGAGTACAGATTGCCAACCGAGGCTGAGTGGGAATATGCTGCTGCAGCTGATGTAGGACAAAGAGAATACAATACATATAAAGGTCAGAAGAAATATCCTTGGTCTGGTGCTTACACTCGTTCAGGAAAAAGACAAGTTAGAGGTGATCAATTGGCTAATTTCAAACAAGGAAAAGGTGATTACGGTGGAATTGCAGGTTGGTCTGATGACGGCGCTGATATCACTAATAAAGTTAAATCGTATCCTCCAAACGACTTTGGTTTGTATGATATGGCTGGTAACGTAGCTGAATGGGTTGCGGACGTTTACAGACCTATCGTAGATGACGAAGCGAATGACTTCAACTACTACAGAGGTAACGTTTACATGAAAAACAAGATTGGTGAAGACGGAAAAGTGGAATTGGTTACAGCCGAGTCACAACAATTCGATACGTTGTCAAACGGTAAAATTGTTTCAAGAAACTTCCCTGGTCAAATTGCACAAGTTCCTGTTGACGATAAAGAAACTTACTTAAGACAAAATTTTGACAAATCTGACAACCGTAACTATCGTGATGGTGACAGACAATCTTCAAGATACTTCAAGTTCGGTTCTGAAGAAGGAGACGACAAAGGTAAGTTAAGAGACGACCAAAGAATGTATGATTCTCCTAAACATAATGTTGATACCGACAGTTTAGGGAATATGATTAAAAAGTATGATAAGTCAAACAAGAGAACGACTTTAGTAAACGATGATGTAAGAGTTTACAAAGGAGGTTCTTGGAGAGACAGAGCTTACTGGTTAGATCCGGCGCAAAGAAGATACTTTCCGCAAGATATCGCGACAGATTACATCGGATTCCGTTGTGCTATGTCAAGAGTAGGTCCAAAAGCCGACAAAAAGAAAAGACCAAGAAACTAATTATAGTTCGTAACAATACCAAAAAAGCCCTATTTTTAAGGGCTTTTTTGTTTTAATATATTTCCCATGACCATTCAAGAAATTCACTCACTTTTTTTGCAAACCTCCGGGATTGCTATCGATACCAGAAAGATTACTCAGGATTCATTTTTTGTAGCCATTAAAGGAGATCGTTTTGATGCTAACACCTTTGCCGCAGAAGCTTTGCAAAAAGGCGCTAAGTATGTTTTAATTGACAACGAAGCGTATCATATCGACCACAGAACAATATTGGTTCCTGACAGTTTAACAGCTTTACAGGAGTTGGCAACTTACCATCGACTATATTTAAAGCTGCCTATTATTGCTTTGACCGGAAGTAACGGTAAAACGACCACCAAAGAATTGGTTAATGTAGTTTTAGCCAAAAAGTATCAAGTTAAGGCCACTGTTGGCAACTTGAACAATCATATTGGGGTGCCACTCACTTTGTTGTCGTTTGACCAATCCACCCAAATCGGAATTGTAGAGATGGGCGCTAATCATCAAAAAGAAATTGAGTTTTTGTGCGACATCGCGAGACCGGATTATGGTTTTATCACCAATTTCGGGAAAGCGCATCTGGAAGGATTTGGAGGTGTAGAAGGAGTGATTAAAGGGAAAAGCGAAATGTATGCTTTTTTAGCCAAGGACAATAAAACCACTTTTGTCAATTTAGACGATACTTTGCAAAGCGAAAAAACGGTGCATTTCAACAGAATTACTTTCAGCCAAACTAATCCTGATGCGACTGTTTTTATCGAGTCAGTTGCTGCCAATCCTTTTGTAAAAGTCAAAGCGCTTGGTACTGATATTACTTCACATTTAATTGGACTATATAATGCGGCTAATATTTGTATGGCTATTACTATCGGACATTACTTCAAGGTGCCGATTGAGGATATCAAGACGGCTATCGAATCCTATGTGCCCGACAACAATCGCTCCCAGTTGATGGTTAAGCATACGAATGAGATTATTTTGGACGCTTATAACGCCAATCCAAGCAGTATGAGAGTTGCTTTAGAGAATTTTATACAATTGGATAAGCCTAATAAAATTGTAGTCATAGGCGATATGTATGAGCTTGGGCAAGAAAGCAAGTCAGAACACAAAAGTATTGTGGATTTTTTAAGTACAAACGAATCCATGATCTGTTATTTCGTGGGGAAAGATTTTTATGCCAATCAACTCCCGAAAACTAATTTTTCCTTTTATGAAACCTTTGAGGATTTTGCTAAAGCTTTATCAGCTTTGCATTGGCAAAACAAAACCATTTTGATCAAAGGCTCAAGGGGTATGGCACTCGAAAGAACACTTGAACTGATATAATCTTAAGCCACTCTTCGGAGTGGTTTTTTTATACATAAAGTTTAGATGGAGTAGGGGCAAAAAAAAATTCCACTTATAAAGTGGAATTTTAAAACGGTTGTGGGCGATGAGATTTGATATTAAGAAGAGGACTGCCGGTGGCAGTCAGGTATACAAACTTTAGTTTGTTTTTTGACTTGGAATGCGGTTTTCTGTTCAAGCAATATGATGAAAATTTGAACTCCGATAAAGTTACAGTATGTCCTAAAACAAAAAAACCGATTAGGAAACTAATCGGTTTTAAACGGTTGTGGGCGATGAGATTTGATATTAAGAGGAGGACTGCCGGTGGCAGTCAGGTATACAAACTTTAGTTTGTTTTTTGACTTGGAATGCGGTTTTCTGTTCAAGCAATATGATGAAAATTTGAACTCCGATAAAGTTACAGTATGTCCTAAAACAAAAAAACCGATTAGGAAACTAATCGGTTTTAAACGGTTGTGGGCGATGAGATTTGATATTAAGAGGAGGACTGCCGGTGGCAGTCAGGTATACAAACTTTAGTTTGTTTTTTGACTTGGAATGCGGTTTTCTGTTCAAGCAATATGATGAAAATTTGAACTCCGATAAAGTTACAGTATGTCCTAAAACAAAAAAACCGATTAGTTTCCTAATCGGTTTTAAACGGTTGTGGGCGATGAGGGATTCGAACCCCCGACCCTCTCGGTGTAAACGAGATGCTCTGAACCAGCTGAGCTAATCGCCCGTTTTGTGCTTGATTGCGGTGCAAATATAGGGCAGTTTTTTGATTCTGCAAATTAAAATCGAAAAAAATTACAAAATTTCTGCCACTACAAAAGTACTGCCGCCAACATAAATGAAATCTTCAGCTGCGGCCATTTTTCTACTGTATTCATAAGCTTCTGAAACAGAATTGTATATTGCGCCATTAAGTCCGAATGTTGCGGCCTTTTCTTGTAAAACAGTTGCTTCTAATCCGCGAGAAATATTTGGTTTACAAAAATAATATTGGGCGTTTTTGGGCAATAAAATCAAAATATCATCCAGTTTTTTGTCGTTTACCACACCCAAAACCAAATGTAATTGATTGTATTTTTCCTTTTTTAGCTGTTCTATTACCACTGTCAAACCGTGAGCATTGTGTGCCGTATCGCAAATAATTTTCGGATTAGTGCCCAATTGTTGCCATCGCCCTTGTAAATGCGTGTTGTCAATCACCTTCAGGAAACCGTTTTTAATATCGTCTTCTGAAATCTGTAACAATTGTTTTTCTTGTAAAACCCGCAAAGTTTGGATGACGGTCTTTTTATTGTAAAACTGATAGTCGCCCAACAAGCCGCAAGGATAATCTTCCAGTACTAAATCGGAGGCAAAGTATAGCTCGGAATGGGTTTCTTTCGCTTTAGTCGTAAATACAGGTTTGGTTTCCGCTAAGTATTCGCCAATTACCACAGGAATGTTGTTTTTGATAATCCCGGCTTTCTCAAAAGCAATCGCTTCTAAAGTATCACCTAAAAATTGGGTATGGTCTAGACCAATATTGGTAATCACGGAAATCAATGGTGTAATGATGTTGGTCGAATCCAATCGGCCGCCCATGCCTACTTCAATAATGGCTATATCGATTTTTTCATGCACAAAATACTCAAAAGCCAAACCCACACTCATCTCAAAAAAACTCAACTGATGCGATTCAAAAAAGCCTTTGTTTTTGGCCATGAATTCTACTACGTAAGCCTCTGAAATTGGTTCGCCGTTAATAGTAATTCGCTCTCGATAATCTTTTAAGTGAGGCGAGGTGTAAAGGCCTACTTTATAACCCGCTTCCATCAATACCGAAGCCAACAAGTGCGAAGTAGAGCCTTTCCCGTTAGTACCGGCTACGTGTATGCATTTGAGCTGTTTTTCGGGATGCTCTAAATGCTCGGCCAACAGCACCGTATTGGTGATGTCTTTTCGATAAGCTGTTGCCCCCTGCGTTTGATACATCGGCAGTTTGTTAAACATCCATTCCAAGGTTTCCTGGTAGTTCATAATTTCGGGAAAATATTTTTTTGATATACTTTTTTAATTTTTTTTTCGTTGTATATTGTGATGCCGATACGGTCAATACAAATTTGAAACTATTTTCAGAATTAACAGCCCAAAATTAAACAAATATGATCAGTACATTTTTACAGTTGCAAGTGGACAGTTTAGCTCAGAATATTCCAGCCGCCAATACTGCCAATCCCGCTTTAACTAATGAAGTTTCGGTCTTAGAATTCCTTTTTAAAGGTGGTCTTTTTTTAATTCCTATCGCCATCTTACTTTTCTACACTTTGTATGTCATTTTCGAGCGTTATATGTACATCCAAAAAGCGGCTAAAATCGACAATCATTTGATGGCCGACATTCGCAATCATTTGAATAATGCCAACATCGAATTGGCAGTAAACGCAGCCGAAAGAAGCGGCAATGCACAAGGCAATGTGATCAAAGAAGGTGTGCTGACCATCGGTCGTCATATCAATGAAATCGAATCCAATATGGAACGCGCAGCCAATATCGAAATCGGCTACATGGAAAAACGCCTAGGCCAACTCGGGTTAATCGCCGGTATCGCGCCTACGTTAGGGTTTATCGGAACCATTTCCGGGGTAATCAAAATTTTCTATAGTATTTCAGTTACCGAAGACATCAGTATCGGAAATATCTCCGGCGGTTTATACGAAAAAATGATCAGTAGTGGTGCCGGATTAATCGTTGGTATCATCGCTTATGCTGCATACCACTTATTTAACGGTCGCATCGACAGCTTCTCGTTGTCTATTCAAAAACAAGTATTAGAATTTGTCAACATAATCCAAAGACCCAATGGCCATAAAGCGAAATAAACGATTTCACGCAGAAGTCGCCACTTCGTCCTTGAGCGACATTATGTTTTTCTTGTTGTTGTTTTTTCTCATCATTTCCACCTTGGCCAATCCCAATGTGATTCGAATGACCTTGCCCAAGTCGCAAACCAACGAAAAAACCAACAAGCAATTGATTACACTCTCTGTTACTGAACAGAAAGAGTTTTTTATCGACAAAGAACAAGTCGCTTTCGAGCAATTGGAAACCACCTTGTTGTCTAAAATCGACCCTTCTAAGCAACAAACCGTTGTGATTAGAATTCCGTTCAATTTGCAAGTACAAGATTTAGTAGACGTGCTGCAAATAGGCGTGAGAAACAAATTGAAATTCGTTATCGCTACGAGTCCGAAATAGTCTAAGAATAAGGAGCGGGACCATTATCTTTCTTACCACAGTCGTCCTGCTATCCGTTCTATCTTTTAAAAAAAATCTCCACCCGAAAAGGTGGAGATTTTTTTAAAAGGATGCCACTACTATCAGGGCTATAGTTCACGTTTTACCTTTAATTCAGACTAAAAGTATAGATAATTTTTCCAACTTGTTTTTCAGGAGCATTACCGTCGGCTTGCCACTTGGTGTTTTGAGCGGCTATGCGCGCTTGGTCAAGCAAACATTTAGCAGTATTGGTCGTTCCTTGTACACCGGCAATTACACTAACTGTATTGCCATTCCTGTCTACTGTTACTTGTACAGCTACTCGGCCTTGTTCTTGGCAAGTATAATCCGGTTGCGGTTTACTTAATGCTTTTCTGTTGCCTAACGAATAACCTGAGCCACTGCCGTTTCCGCCACCGCTTCCGCTTCCGCTTCCTGAGCCGCTACCCGAACCATTTCCGGTTCCGTTGCCACTGCCATTGCCGCCACCCGAACCTGTTCCGCTGCCGTTACCGTAATAACCGTTAGAGTTTAAGTTGCCGCCGGCATTACCTTTGTTGCCGCTTTTGGTATCGTTACCATCGCCACCTTTGTTACCTAACAAACTCGACAAAGCGTCATTCGCATTTTTAGAAACTTTAGGTTTTTCGGGCGTAGGTTTGATGTCTTTTTTCGGAACTACCGGCGTAGGCGTTTTTTTAATGTCTTTTTTCGGAATGGCTACATTGGTTTCGTTGTCGTCACTTTCATCAGCAATAACATCATCTTCAGGCGAGGCTGCTGTTGGGGTAACTTTAGCTTGGTCTTTAACGTTAAGGACTTCGCTTTTGTAATTGTCGCCCATTCCGTAATCGCTGTCGCCAAAATTCATTTCGATGCCGCCACCGCCACCGCCGCCCATGATTTTCATGTCAGCCGGAGGCCAAAAGCGCAAAAAGAATAACAACAACAGTAAAACAGCATACACTAACGTAGTGATGGCCAAGGATTTTTTATCGTTATCTGATATTTCAAAACTCATTTTATCCGGTGTTAGTTTACTTTATAACGCTTAAAGGTACTAAATATTGTGTAATCCGTATAGTTAATGAAATATTACACCAACTGTTTCAAAGCATTTTCAAAAGCTGTAGCGCTGATATGCTTTTTATCCGAATTCAAATCGTGTGCTTTTTCTAAGGCTTTTTTGATGGTTTCCGAGATGTCGTAGAAAATGGCTTCGTCTGTCATTTGTACTTTTTTCTCCATAAAGTAGGCAAAAACACGCGCCATACCACAATTGGAAATGAAATCCGGAATCAAACTCACTTTGCTGTCGGTTTCTTCCATAATCGGACCAAAGAAAATTTCTTTATCGGCAAACGGTACATTCGCGCCACAAGAAATCACTTCCAATCCGGAAGCAATCATAGTATCTACTTGGTCTTTAGTTACCAAACGAGAGGCTGCACAAGGGGCGAAAATTTCGGCACCCAATTTCCAAATGCTGTCGTTAATTTCCGCAAACGGAATCATGTTTTGAGCCACCAATTTGTTGCCGTCTTTGTTCAAGAACAACCTTTTGATTTCTTCAAACGAAAAGCCTTCTTCTTTAATCACACCTCCGTCGCGGTCAATAATACCCACCACTTTAGCACCCATATCGGCCAAATAAAAAGCGGCTGCCGAACCTACGTTTCCGAAACCTTGTACGATGGCTTTTTTGCCTTTCACATCGCCACCGTAAATGTCGTAATAATGACGAACGGCTTCGGCCACGCCATAACCGGTAATCATGTCGGCTACGGTATATTTACGCAATACATCAGGAGAAAATTTCGGGTTTTCGATTACTTTAATTACGCCTTGACGCAATT
Source organism: Flavobacterium sp. FEMGT703F (assembly GCA_002786385.1). Lineage (GTDB taxonomy): Bacteria > Bacteroidota > Bacteroidia > Flavobacteriales > Flavobacteriaceae > Flavobacterium > Flavobacterium cheonhonense. The sequence goes on along the minus strand of PGCN01000019.1, from coordinate 96,279 downwards.
GCCCGATACGGTTAATTTTATCGGCTTCGGTAGGTTTGAAGTGTCCGTTAAAAACACCTTCCTGCGGATGCCATACACCACATTCTTCGGTCATCGGAATTACTTCGTGGATTTCGTCTACGTTCAAGTCGCCACCCGTGCCGTAGTAGCTTTTCAATAGCGGAGAAACCGCTTTATACCAACGCTGCAACACGCCTTTTTTACGCGGATCATTCGGGTCGAAATTAATTCCAGATTTTGCACCGCCAATCGCCGGACCTGATACTGAGAATTTCACTTCCATAGTTTTGGCCAACGACAACACTTCATTCATGTCTAATCCTTTACGCATACGAGTTCCGCCTCCGGCAGCACCACCGCGCAAGGAGTTAATCACAGTCCATCCTTCAGCATCGGTTTCGTTATCTTTCCAATGGAATACTATTTCAGGTTGTTTGTTTTCGAATTTTTTAAGTAAATCTTTCATTAGTTTAGTTTGTTAGTGGTGCAAATATAGGAATTACGAATTACGAATTAGGAATTACGAATGGTGAAATTTGTTTTAAATCAGTTAGATTTTGGTTTTTAAAACCTTAAATATAACACCGCTACTATGGTCTTTCTTCGCCCCTGTAACACTACTCAAAACATTAATTTCTTTGCGCAATTTTAAAACGCCTAGGAGTCCGAAAATCAGTGCTTCTTTGTATTCTAGGGTCTTGGCATCGGGTACCACTATGGTCATTTCAGTCAAGTAATTTTGCATACATTCCAACAAAAAAGTATTGTAAGCGCCGCCGCCGGTTACGAGCATTTTGCCTTTTCTTTCCGGTAATGCATAAGCGGTTTGTTTCGCTATATGTTTGATAAATGTGTGCATTTTGTCCTCAATAGGAAGGTCGTAACTTTCCATCAAAGGCAACACGATGGTTTTGACAAATTCAAAACCCAACGATTTCGGATGCGTTTTTTGGTAGTAAGATAAGTTGTCTAATTCTTCCAACAAGGTCATATCGGTTTCACCGCTTCGGGCTATTTCCCCTTTGTCGTCATAAGGTAAGCCGAGTTGATTCGCGTAAAAGTTCAATACGGTATTCACCGGTGAAATGTCAAATGCTATGCGTTTTCCGTCTTGTTCAAAAGAGATGTTGGAAAATCCGCCTAGGTTCAAACAATAGTCGTATTCAGCAAATAAAATTCGGTCGCCAATAGGTACCAAAGGCGCACCTTGTCCGCCAAGCTTGACATCTTGTACCCGAAAATCACAAACTACCGTTTGACCAACTATTTCAGCAATTTCTTTTAAGTTGCCTATCTGCAAAGTGAAACCGTTTTGGGGTTGGTGCAAAATCGTGTGGCCGTGACTGCAAACGGCATCGAGATTTTTGATTTTGTTCCGAAGGATAAAGTCTTTGATAATGTTGCCCAAAAGTGCGGTATAATCGCGGTTCAGTTGTTGTAATTCTTTCTGAGAAAAATCAACGGCCGTTCGCAATTTGTTTAACCAATCTTCGGTGTATGGGATAGTTTCGCTTTCCAAAATTTTGTAGCGCCATTTTCCCTCAATAACCGAGAAATGAATGTGCGCCAAATCGACGCCATCGAGCGAAGTACCCGACATGACGCCTATAACTATATAACTTTCTTTCAACATTGGCTAAAATTACGAAAACGTTTGAAATTCTAACTTTTAAATCCTATTTTTGCGCACCAAAAGTAAAGAAACAACAAACAATAACCGTTACAGTATATGGATTTTAATTTAACCGAAGAGCAGTTAATGATTCAACAAGCGGCACGCGATTTTGCGCAAGCCGAATTGTTGCCGGGTGTAATAGAAAGAGACGAGCACTCTAAATTCCCTACAGAGCAAGTGAAGATGATGGCAGAGTTAGGGTTTATGGGAATGATGGTAGATCCGAAGTATGGTGGTGCCGGTTTGGACAGCATTTCTTATGTGTTGGCGATGACAGAAATTGCCAAAGTAGATGCTTCAGCTGCGGTTATTATGTCGGTGAACAATTCTTTGGTATGCGCCGGAATGGAAAAATATTGTTCAGAAGAACAAAAAATGAAATACTTAGTGCCTTTGGCCAAAGGAGAAGTAATCGGCGCGTTCTGTTTGTCGGAGCCGGAAGCCGGAAGTGATGCTTCATCTCAAAAAACAACAGCCAAAGACATGGGCGATTACTACTTGTTGAACGGAACCAAAAACTGGATTACCAACGGAGGAACTGCTTCAACCTATTTAGTAATGGCGCAAACCGATGTGGAAAAAGGACACAAAGGAATCAACGCCTTTATCGTGGAGAAAGGTTGGGAAGGTTTTGAAATCGGACCGAAAGAAAAGAAAATGGGAATCCGCGGCAGCGACACGCATTCGTTAATGTTTACCGATGTTAAAGTTCCAAAGGAAAATCGTATCGGAGCAGATGGTTTCGGATTCAACTTTGCCATGAATGTATTGAACGGCGGTCGTATCGGAATTGCGTCACAAGCCTTAGGGATTGCTACCGGTGCATACGAATTGGCTTTAAAATATGCTAACGAAAGAAAAGCGTTCGGGAAAGAAATTTTCAAGCACCAAGCCATTGCTTTCAAATTGGCGGATATGTATGTTAAAATTACAGCAGCCAAATTGTTAATCATGAAAGCAGCTGCTGAAAAAGATGAAGGCAAAGACATTGCGCACTCTGGCGCTATGGCCAAGTTGTACGCATCCGAAATTGCTTTGGAAGTGGCTAATGAAGCGGTTCAAATTCACGGTGGAAACGGTTATGTAGCCGAATACCACGTAGAACGAATGATGCGCGATTCTAAAATCACACAGATTTACGAAGGCACGTCAGAGATTCAAAGAATTGTTATTTCAAGAGGATTGGTTTCGTAAATTCTTTCTCAAAATTAATATAAAGCCTTCCTTCACGGGAAGGTTTTTCTTTTTGTAAGCTTTTCAGGTTTTACTATATTTACCCTAGAAAAGAAAGCTATGAAGAAAAACATCATTATTACTGGAACATCGCGTGGCATAGGTTATGAATTGGCGCTACAATTGGCCAAAGCCGGACACCAAGTGCTGGCCATTTCCCGTAAAACGCCACAAGCTTTAATAGAAAATGAAAACATTACTTGTTTGTCGGTGGACTTGGGTAAAGAAGATGAATTGGCTGAGGTCGATAAGTTTCTTACTCATGCTTGGGAGAAAGTGGATGTCATCATTCACAATGCCGGGAGTTTGCTAAACCGACCATTTTCGCAAACGGCACAAGAAGACTTTGAAAATGTCTATCGAGTGAATGTTTTTGGAGTAGCCAACCTTACTCGGGTGTGTTTACCTTATCTTAAAAAAGGAAGTCACGTGGTTACTATCAGTTCGATGGGTGGCATTCAAGGTAGCATGAAGTTTGCCGGATTAGCAGCTTACAGTTCGAGTAAAGGTGCTGTGATTACGCTATCGGAATTGTTAGCGGAAGAGTACAAAGAACAAGGTATTGCCTTTAATGTTTTAGCACTCGGCGCCGTGAATACCGAAATGTTACAAGAAGCCTTTCCGGGTTATGAAGCCCCAATTTCCGCAGCTGAAATGGCCGATTACATTGCAAATTTCGCCCTCACCGGTAACAAGTATCATAACGGAAAAGTAATTCAAGTAAGTTCGTCTACACCATAGTCAGTTATGAATTATGAGTTATAAGTTATGAGTGAAAGTATCATTAAAGCGAAAAGTTTTGAACTTGCCGTTTCAGGGATTAAATTTTATAAAAGTTTAATTTCGGATAAGAAAGAATTTGTTATGAGTAAGCAGTTTTTACGTTCAGTCACCTCGGTTGGAGCCAATGTAAGAGAGGCTGTTAACGCACAAAGTAAACTTGATTTCATTCATAAACTATCCATTTCTCAAAAGGAATGTGACGAAACTATGTATTGGTTGGAACTTTTAAAAGAGACAGATTATATTTCAACCAAAGAATTCAATACTATTTATCCTCAATGTGTAGAAGTCTTAAAAATCATAAAAAGTATCATTATAACCTCAAAAAACAACTCATAACTCATAATTTATAACTCATAATTCTTTGAGCGAAGTCCTTCAAAAATACCTGCCCGAACACGCCGTATTGCCTTGCTTTGAATTGATTAAAAGCAACAATGTGCATTTGAAGATAGTCAACGAGCGCCAAACACGCCATGGAGATTATCGCAGAGCAGTAGGAGGAAAGCACGAGATTACGGTGAATGCTAATTTGAACAAATACCGATTCCTCATCACTTTGATTCATGAGATTGCCCATTTAGTGGCTTATGAAAAATTCGGGCGTTTGATAAAACCACATGGCAACGAATGGAAGCATACGTTTCAGCGGTTGATGGTGCCATTTATCCGGCCGGAGATTTTTCCGCATTCGGTGTTGCCTTTGGTGGCGAATCATTTCCGAAATCCCACGGCAAGTAGCGATACAGATGCTCGATTGGCTTTCGCCTTAAAGCAATTTGACGAGCGAAAACCCGATATTCATTTTGTACACGAAGTCCCAAGCGGCAGTTTGTTCCGAATCAAAAACGGCAGAATTTTCCAAAAGAAAGGACTTCGAGTGAAGCGTTACGAATGCCTTGAAATCAAAACCGGACGCTTGTATTTGTTTAACGCCAATGCAGAAGTTGAAATAATTCCGGGATAAATTCGCAAAAAACACAAAGCAACTTAGTATCTTAGCAACTCAGTTACTCCAAAAAAAATGAACAACAATTATTACGCAATACTAATGGCCGGCGGTGTCGGTTCTCGATTTTGGCCGGTAAGTACAACCGACTTTCCTAAGCAATTCCACGATATGTTGGGCTCGGGCGAAACTTTGATTCAAAAAACTTTTAGCCGTTTGTCTAGATTAATTCCGGCTGAGAATATACTAATTTTAACCAACGAACGTTATAATGACTTGGTCTTACAACAGTTGCCAATGGTTAAGCCGGAACAAGTTTTGTTGGAACCTGCCATGCGAAATACGGCACCTTGTATTTTATATGCATCGTTAAAAATAAAAAAACAAAATCCCAATGCAGTAATGGTTGTGGCGCCCAGCGATCATTGGATTGAAGATGAAGCTGCTTTTGCACACGATTTGCAACAGTGTTTTGATTTTTGTGAAAAGGAAAAAGCCTTAATGACTTTAGGAATTCAGCCTACTTTCCCAAACACCGGATTTGGGTATATAGAATTTGATAAAGTTGATGCTAATCCGATTAAGAAAGTTAACCAATTCCGAGAAAAACCAGATTACGAAACGGCCAAGTCGTTTTTGGAAGCCGGTAATTTTTTGTGGAACGGTGGTATTTTTATTTGGAGTGCTCAATCCATTACAGAGGCTTTTGAAAAATTTCAACCTCAAATGAACGCTTTGTTTCAAAATGGATTTGACAGTTACAACACGACTGACGAAAAGCAATTTATCCTCGATAATTATCCAAACGCTGAAAATATTTCCATTGATTATGCCGTAATGGAAAAGGCCAATAATGTTTATGTATTGCCAGCCACTTTCGATTGGAATGATTTGGGAACTTGGGGTTCGTTACACGAAAAACTCGATAAAGACCATCAAAATAATGCCGTAGTAAATGCCACTGTTATTTTAGAAAATGCCTCTAATAACATCATTCGTTCTAATGCTCAAAAGTTAGTCGTTATTGATGGCTTAGATGATTACATCATAGTAGACAACGAAAGTGTGCTGATGATATACCCAAAAAGTAAAGAACAAGACATCAAGCGAATCACCGCTATGGCCGACAAATTATAATTCAAAAAGAGCATTTGCTCTTTTTTTTGTATCAAATACTAAGAATTTACGCATTCAAATAAGATTTATCGTATCTTTCATGAGTTAAAAATGCTATTACCATGAAAGATATGCGTTGGCAAATTGGAGTGATTTTGTTGTTTCTGACTCAATTCACCTTTGGACAATTGTCCAATTTTACCCTTGCAGTAACAAAAGTAGATGAAACTTGTACGGCTAACGGAGAGTTACAATTTTCAGTTTCAAATACCACGGCAGGAGCAACTATGCTGTATACTGTTTACCGCTTGCCGAATGTTACTACACCTATTTCTGTGCAATCCGCAACGAGCTTAACCGGATTAATTGCCGGAGATTACCGTGTTATCGCTACGCAATCTTTAGGAAGTCAGAGTGGAAGTCAACAACAAGATGTTACTATTGATGACGAAGTTAATACCTTGACCTATCAAGTTACAGGGAACGACGAGATTTGTAGTTTTGACGGTTCCATAATCATCACTACTCTCACGGGGACGGCGGTTAACTACGAAATTTTTTCCGGCCCTGTAATAAGACCGATACAAACTTCTAATACATTTCCAAACTTAACCACAGGAACCTACCAAGTTCGGGTTCGAGACAATTGTGGTGAAGCTATTACACAAACCTATACTGTTGAAAAAGCCAATACGGATTTGGAATTTGAATTGCTTGCGCCACAATTGAATAATTGCAGTGTTGATGTTAGAGCCCTATTTGAAACGTCAATTCCTAATGGCGTTATTGCTTACCCATTAACCGTAACTACTACCGTAACTCCGCCAAGCGGACCCAATCTGGTTTATACTCAAACTGTTTCTTCAGGATTGTTTTTTTTACAAAATATACCTGTTTATGATGAAGCTTACAGCTATACTTTTACTGTAGTTGATCGCTGTGGGACAACTTACATTATTAATGATGTGATCTCTAATCTGAACAAAGATCCTTATTATTCGTTGGTTCCTATAGATTGTTCACATAAAACGGCTGTTTTTTTCAATGTAATAACATTAAACTTATTGTCAGCACCATCAGGCTATAGTTTGTCCGTACCACATAATTTCACTTCCCAAATAGTCAATAATTCTGTTGCTGTTCCGGATATGATAGCCGGTACTTACACCTTTAAAGCTGTTAGTCCTTGTAACGAATCGTTTACCATTGTTGTTGAAGTTATTTTTACTGAGAGTCCGCCTTTTGATCTGGTTTACAATGTAGGTTGTAACTTCGGTTCAGTTTTGATTTATAACATACAAGAGTTATTCCTGATTTCGGCACCGCCGGCATATACTTTACCGCTTCCCTATAATTATACTTCCCAAATTAATTCAGCCAATTATATTGGATTGGTTTTGCCGGTTGGAACTTATGTGTTTAACGCAATAGGATTATGTGGAGGTACTGACCCGATTGAAATTATAGTTGATCTAATTCCGGCACCCGGACCTCCGGCACCCATTTTAGGAATAGGTTGTTCACCCGGATATGGTGCTGTTTATTTTACAGCCGAATTGTCCTCGGTGACTATACTTACAGCGCCGCCTTCCTATCAACAAACACTGCCTTTTAACGTATCAGACGGAATTAATCAAAACGGAACAGCTTTCTTTTTAGACATGCTTCCGGCCGGAAATTACACTTTTGAAGCTATAGTTTGCGGTATTCCTTTTATTGTGCCTTTTACTATACAAGGATATCAACCGGTAACCAATATTGCCATCAATCCGAATTGCGGTTCATTTGACTTGTCGTTAGCGCATAGTTCAAACAATTTGGGCTTTACTACTTATTGGTTGCAAAAATGGAATCCTATTACTAACAGTTGGGGACATCCTGTAACTAATGTTGGCTATACGGAAGGTTTTCTGCCTAATAATTCAAATTCTTATCCGTTGGTTAATAACGCTATCAATTACAATTTTGCTACATTAGGAAGTTTCCGTGTCTTGAAAGTGTTTGATCTTTTTGAAGATGAAGTGTTGTTTAGATGTTATGAAACGCTGCAAGAATTTGAATTTAATGGTTTACCCAAGATTACTGATGTTTATTCTGTTTCCTGCGGCAATACATTTGAAGTAATTGTACTGGCAGAAGGCTTAAATCCACTGCAATACCGAATTACTACTAAAAACGGACAGCCCTTTGCAGTAGATAACGGGAACTCTAATATGTTCTCCGGTTTGGAAGCGGCTACTTACAACTTTCAAGTGGAAGATGCCTGTGGTAATTTATTAAACAGCGCTTTTGAAATTGTGAGTCCAAATCCGTTAGAAATCACCGCCAATACCATTTTGTGTAACGGTGAAAACTTGACTTTGTCCGTGCCCGATTTTGCTTTTTTCCAGTACCAATGGTGGAAAGGAAACGATACCGCCAACATCTTGAGTACAACAAGTTCATTAGATTTTTTACCTTTTAATGTGCCCAATAATAACGGAACATATTATGTAAGCATTTCTTATACGAACAACACAGCATCCTGTTTGAATCAGGTGTTGAGTTATACCATTAATGTTTCGAATACCCAACCTAATGCCGGTGATAACAACACGGTTTCGTATTGTGGTCGTCAAGGCAATATTAATTTGTTTGCGCTTTTACAAGGTAGTTATGATGCTAATGGGACTTGGTCAGAACTAACTTCCAGTGGAACTTTGACTAACAATCTTTGGAATTCTGCTGCGGTAGCTTTCGGTACCTATCAATTTAAATATCGAGTGGTTGGCAATTGTAATGCTTCTGATGAGGCCTTCGTAAACATTACTTTAAAAGAAATTCCACAGCAGCCTATAGCTTCCTCCGACACAGTCATTTGTGATACTCGAAGTTTGAACTTATACGCTTCTACAGTGCCGAATGCGACCTATGTTTGGAGCGGACCAAATGGATTTGCTTCTCAACAGCAAAATCCAATGTTAAATCCGTTATCCTTGACAGACAGCGGAATGTATTCCGTTTATACAGTGCACGACGGTTGCCAATCGACACCAGATACTGTAGAAATTACTGTGAATCAGTTGCCGATTGTTAGTTTGAGTCAAGATTGTATCAATGACGAGTATGTGGTTGCAGCTACTACGGGTTCGAATGTCACTTTTGATTGGGCCGGGCCAGACGGTTTTAGCAGTTCACAAAATCCGATTGTGATTACCAAAGCGGCTACCGGGAACTATGATTTAACTATTACGGATCAAAATGGGTGTAGTGTTACCCAATCCATCAATGTAATTCGAACCATCTGTTCGATTCCGAAAGGTGTTTCGGCCAACAATGATGGCGATAATGATTCGTTAGATTTAACAGGCTTTGGTGTCGAAAGATTAAAAATTTTCAATCGATACGGTATGCTGGTTTACGAAATGGGAAATTATGTCAACCAATGGAAAGGCCAAGACAAGTACGGTCACATTCTACCCAGTGCTACTTATTACTATTTAGCCACTATGGATACCGGAGAAGTAAAATCGGGTTGGGTGTATTTGATACACGACTAATTAGTCTTCCTTATTCTGCGCTTTTCTGATTTTTTTGAACAGATTAGACGAATATACAAAATCAGTTATCGCTTCGTTATCGGTTTTGAAGATGTCTTTTTTGGTGCCTTCCCAAGCCAAAATGCCTTCTTTCAAGAAGATGATTTTATCGCCAATTTCCATAACCGAGTTCATGTCATGCGTATTAACTACGGTGGTTATATTGTATTCTACCGTGATTTCATGAATCAAATTGTCAATTACTATAGCCGTTTTGGGATCTAAACCCGAATTGGGTTCGTCACAAAAAAGATACTTAGGATTGTTTACAATGGCTCGTGCAATCGCCACCCTTTTTTGCATACCACCCGAAATTTCGGAAGGCTTTTTATGATTAGCATTGATGAGGTTCACACGGTTGATTACAAAATTCACTCGCTCTTTAATTTCGGCATCGGTTTTATTGGTGAACATTTTTAAAGGAAAACCAACGTTTTCTTCCACTGTCATACTGTCAAAAAGCGCACTGCCCTGAAATACCATGCCGATTTCAGTTCGCAAAGCTCTTTTTTCATCCGGTGTTAACTCCGAATAAATACGCCCATCAAATGAAATTGTACCTTTGTCGGGTGAGTGTATACCCAACAAGCTCTTTAGCAAAACTGTTTTTCCCGAACCACTTTGCCCAATAATCAAATTGGTTTTTCCGGCGTCAAAAACGGTTGAAATTCCTTTTAACACCTTGCTGTCTCCAAAAGACTTTTCTACATTTTTAACTTCTATCATTAGGTTAACAGTAATTGCGTTAAAATATAATTCGATAAAATGATGGTTACCGAAGTCCATACAAACGAAACCGTACTGGCTTTACCCACTTCTAAAGCGCCGCCTTTCATATAATAACCGTGAAATGAGGGAATAGTAGCCAGCAACATGGCAAAAACTACGGTTTTGATAAAGGCATAAGCAATATGAAAAGGAATAAACTCTTGTTGGATTCCGGTAATAAATTCGTTACTCGAAGCAAAGCCGCCATAAACCGAAGCAATCCATCCGCCAAATACGCCTAAAAACATCGCAATTCCAATCACAAAAGGGTAGAGTAGCAAGGCAATAATTTTAGGGAAAATCAAATAGTTTAACGAATTTACACCCATTACTTCTAAGGCATCAATTTGTTCGGTAACCCGCATAGTTCCTATACTTGAAGTGATGAATGAGCCCATTTTTCCCGCCATAATGATCGAGATAAAGGTTGGCGCAAACTCCAAAATAACCGATTGTCTCGTGGCAAAACCGATGAGGTATTTGGGGATCAACGGATTGGTCAAGTTCAAAGCCGTTTGTATCGACACTACACCGCCTACGAAAAACGAAATAAAGCAAACAATCCCCAAAGAATCAATGATCAAATCATCAATTTCCTTAAAAATCAACTGTCGCATAGCGGACCATTTTGTAGGATTTCGGAATACTTCTTTCAACATCAAGAAATATTTCCCTATTTGCGATAAATACCTTACGAGCATCATGGGCTTAAAATAATGTCAAAAATAAGCAGAAGTTATGAGTTATAAGTTATAAGTTATAAGTTTTTGGGCGTTTCCTGTGGCAGTCGGCTTTCAGCCTTGTGTCCCTTCTGGTCGGGCTATTCGTTACAATCTTTTTAGGATTGAATTTTTTCTTTCATTGGGCTACCGGGCTATCCTAAAAAGGATTTTCACTACGCACAAGCAAAGCGTCTGCCGAAGGAATCCCTAACGCAACTTTCTCAGAACAACTTTTCTTTCATTTTTTTCCAGCGATAATTCCGAATGAATTTAGCTTGTTCCTCTGAAACCAATAATGATTTTTGAGCCGATTTCGCTTTCCAAAACCCTTTGATGTAATCTAAAAAAAGTAGTGGTTTGCCTTTGCGCATGGCCAATTTTAAAGAAGCAATGGCCGTGATAAAAAAGCCGTAACCCAAAGTGTAGAAAGCTTCTCCTTGTTTGTAACGCGCTGTTTGGTTATAATTAGCGCCGGTTGGTTTAAGGTGTTTGACTTTCAAAGATTCATCGGTTACTACTTTCCATTTGTAAAATTTGCAAAGCAATTCGTCTACAGTATCCCAACCCATAGCCGGTTTTAATCCGCCTATTTGTTGGAAAGTTGCTTTTCGATAGGCTTTAAAGGCACCGCGAATGTGATCTTTATCGGTTAAGTTTTCCAAGAGCCATTCGCCGTTTTTTTCAATATAAGCAAATCCGCCAACCATTCCGATTTTGTCATCGGATTGAAAATGATTGATGATGGTTTCAAAATAATTTGGAGGGAAAATTAAATCGGCATCGGCCTTGACCATAATGTCGTATTGATCATCTAAAGTTTCTAATCCCTTTTGAAAGGCCAGAATTACTTTGCTGCCGGGCAAATGAATCGCATCGGAAGTAGCGTTGAGCAATGAAATCCAAGGATATTTTTCGGCAAAAGCCAAAACAATATCAGCCGTTTTGTCGGTAGAATTGTCATTCACAATAACGGCTTTCGTTGGCAAAACTGTTTGGTCTGCCAAAGATTGTAACGTAAGTGCCATAAAGGCTTCTTCGTTATGCGCCGGAATAACAATATAGTAGTTCATTATTTTACTTTTTCAGCATACACCAAGTAGTAGCGAGGTGTAATCCAACGCAATAAAGGACGGAACCCTAACTTTTTTACCGGATGCGTAAATTTCAGGCGGTCTACAATTTTATAGCCTGCTTTTTCTAATAACCAATCGAGTTGCCAATCTTCAAACTCGTGGTAATGCCTGTCCCACATATCGGTTTTGCTTCGGTAAGCCGGTGAAAACCACAAACGCAACGGAATAGAAATTAAAACTTTATCAGCTTTAACGTTTTGTAACACAGTATAAGGATTAAGCAAGTGCTCGAAGATTTCGAAGGCAGTAAAAACGCTATAGTTTTCGGTCTGTAAGGCAGTTTGGTCGTTGTCTATATCTTCGCCTTTGGTATTGATAACGGTATAACCATTGTCTTCCATAATTTTAGAAAACGGATTGGGCACACCTAAATCTAAGACGGTTTCAGCTGTTGAAACGTGTTTATTTAAAAATTGTAAAGTAAGGTTAAAGCGTTTACTTGGATAGGTCTTCTCGTACATTGATCGAAGTTATTTATGTCGAGCAAAATTAACTATAAACTACAAACCTTAAACCATAAACCGTAAAAAATTACATTCTGTATACAATGGCATTCACGTTCATCCCGGCGCCGACTGAGGCAAACAAAATTACATCACCTTTGGCAAGAGAATGTCCTTCTAAGGAGCCTCTAACCAATAAATCATAAAGCGTAGGCACAGTAGCTACACTTGAATTGCCTAATTTATGAATACTCATCGGCATAATGCCTTCCGGTGCTTTTTGCCCGTAAAGTTTGTAGAAGCGTTGAATGATGGCTTCATCCATTTTTTCATTGGCTTGGTGAATGAGTACTTTTTTGATGTTACTGATATCGATACCACTGGCATCAACACATTCTTTCATGGCTTTGGGAACCTGACTCAAGGCAAACTCATAAATTTTTCGCCCGTGCATTTTGATGTAACGCACATCGGGATCGTGCTCTTTGTTGAACGAGTTTCCGAAAAATAAATAATAGGCTTCGTCGTACGTAAAAGTAGCAGAAGCGTGTGCTAAAATACCGCCTTCTTCTTCCGTTGCTTCTATAATGGTAGCGCCGGCACCGTCAGAGTATATCATACTATCGCGGTCGTGCATGTCTACTACGCGAGACAAAGTTTCGGCACCAATTACTAAACATTTTTTGGCCATACCGGCTTTGATAAAGGCTTGTGCCTGAATGACACCTTCTACCCAACCCGGACAACCAAAAAGCATGTCATACGCCACACATTTCGGGTTTTTAATACGCAAATCGAATTTAACTCGGGTGGCTAAACTTGGTAATATATCAGTTTGAATCGCCCCTTTTTTTACGTTGCCAAAATTATGAGCAAAGATGATATAGTCTAATGTTTCCGGATCAATTCCGGCTTTTTCAATCGCTTTTTTGGCAGCTATAGCGGCTATGTCGGAGGTTAGTAAATTATCGGTAACATAACGGCGTTCTTCAATGCCGGTGATGTCGTAAAATTTTTCGGTAATAACTTCGTTAGGTAAGGGGAAAGGCGTACCGTCATCGTTTAAAAAAACGTGCTTGGTAAAATCGGAATTGGTCACGATCTCGGTGGGAATGTAACATCCCGAACCGGTTATTTTTATATTCATATGCTAATGATTTCAACACTAAATTATTAATAAAATCAATAGTTGGTAAAGGAAGTTTTCTTTTTTTAAAAGAATTGTGAATTGTTTAGCAAAACTCAGTTAAAAATAAGAATGCTATAATTTATCACCTTGTTGTTGAGCAATTTTAATTTGCATAATTGTTCCGATACTTAAGGCTTGTGTTTTGATTTGCTCTGCTTTTTGACCTTTGAAGTTTTCATCGACCGTGTTGTAAAAATGATTGAGCCAAATTTTAAATAATTCCGGTGACAAGTAAGATTTGGCATTGACATCCAAATGAATCTGCGTTAGGTTGTTGGTATATCCACCGGTTCCCAAAATGGCTTGAGACCAAAAGGTAACCAAAATAGGTAAATGTTCTTCGAGTTTTATTTTTACTACATCAGTGAAAATATAACTGATAGACTCATCGGATAAGAGCTTTTTGTAGAATTCATCTACTAATAAATATAAATCGTCTTGGTTTTGAATGTCGTTCATCATTTTTTCATTTTACACAAAAATAAAAACTTCCGGAATTTAGATTTCCTGATTAAAATCGGTTTTAAAATAAAATCCCAAACTCGCATTTGGAATTTGGGATTTTTACATTGGTGTTTTATAGCTTACATATACGCTTCAATCGGTGCACAAGAACAAACCAAGTTTCTGTCACCATAAGCATCATCTACTCTGCGAACGCTAGGCCAGAATTTGTTTTCGTGGATGTACTCCAAAGGATAAGCCGCTTGCTCACGAGTATAAGGATAGCTCCAAGTATCTGCTGTAAGCATGGATAAAGTATGCGGTGCATTTTTCAATACGTTATTATGGTCATCAGCCGATGCCAATTCAATTTCTTTTCGAATGGCAATCATCGCATCACAAAAACGATCCAATTCTGCTAAGTCTTCTGACTCCGTTGGCTCGATCATTAAAGTTCCGGCTACCGGGAAAGAAACCGTTGGTGCGTGGAAACCGTAATCCATCAAACGTTTGGCAATATCGGTTACTTCGATACCGTTTTGTTTGAAAGCACGACAATCTAAAATCATTTCGTGGGCCGCGCGTCCCATTTCACCTGAATATAAAACCGGGTAGTGTTCTTCCAAACGGGCTTTCATATAATTGGCATTCAAAATGGCGTGCTCTGTTGATTTTTTCAAACCTTCAGCGCCTAACATGGTGATATAACCATAAGAAATCAAGCAAACCAAAGCAGAACCGTATGGTGCGGATGAGATGGCTGTAATGGCTTGTTCGCCGCCAACTTTTACAATAGGATTGGTAGGTAAGAATGGTACCAATTTTTCGTTAACGCAAATCGGACCAACACCAGGACCGCCACCGCCATGCGGAATAGCAAATGTTTTGTGTAAGTTTAAGTGACAAACATCGGCACCAATAGTAGCCGGATTGGTCAAACCAACTTGGGCGTTCATGTTAGCGCCGTCCATATAAACCAAACCGCCATTGTCGTGAATGATTTTAGTGATTTCGCAAATGGCGCTTTCAAATACACCGTGGGTTGACGGGTAAGTCACCATTAAGGCCGACAAATTATCTTTGTGCTCAATGGCTTTTGCTCTCAAATCTTCCACATCGATATTACCGTTTTCCATCGTTTTGGTTACGATAATCTGCATACCGGCCATAGCCGCTGAAGCAGGATTGGTACCGTGTGCCGAAGATGGAATCAAACATACATTTCTGTGAGCATCACCGCGTGATAAATGGTAAGCACGAATCGCCATCAAACCGGCATATTCGCCTTGCGCACCAGAATTAGGTTGCAAAGTAGTGCCTGCAAATCCGGTTACTACATTCAGCTGTTGCTCCAGTTTTTTTAACATGGTAAGATAACCTTCTGTTTGATTTGTCGGGGCAAACGGGTGAATACTGTTCCAGTTTGGCATCGACAAAGGCAACATTTCAGCAGCGGCATTGAGTTTCATCGTACAAGAACCCAAGGAAATCATGGAGTGGTTTAACGACAAATCTTTGCGCTCTAATTTTTTGATATAACGCATCAACTGTGATTCAGAATGATGGTTGTTGAATACTTCGTGTTGTAAAAACGTTGAGGTTCTTTCGAGTGAAGTCGGGAAATTATTTTGGGAACTTAAACCTGAAACGGTAAAAGCTTCTTTGCCGGTTGCTTCTGCAAAAATGGCTATGATTTGATTCAAATCGCTTAACGAAGTCGTTTCGTTCAAGGAAATTGAAATCGTTTGGTTGTCGATGTAAAAGAAGTTAACCTCTTGTTTTTCAGCTATGGCTTTAACTTTAACTGCGTCTGCTTTTACTGAAATCGTATCAAAGAAAGCGGTATTGGTTTGGTAAACGCCTAATTTATTCAAAGCATCGGCCAAAGTTACTGCTGAAGCATGTACTTTGTTGGCGATGTATTTTAATCCTTTCGGTCCGTGAAAAACCGCGTACATTCCGGCCATTACCGCTAGTAAAACTTGTGCGGTACAGATGTTGGAAGTCGCTTTTTCACGTTTGATGTGTTGCTCACGAGTTCCCAATGCCATACGCAAAGCACGTTTTCCGTTGGCGTCGATAGAGACACCGATGATACGGCCCGGCATAGAGCGTTTGTATTCTTCTTTAGTCGCAAAGTAAGCGGCGTGTGGGCCACCAAATCCCATCGGGATTCCAAAACGTTGCGTAGTTCCAACTACCACTGAAGCGCCCATTTCTCCGGGAGAAGTCAGTTTGGCTAACGATAAAATATCAGCGGCTACGGCTACTTTAATTTCGTTTTCTTGCGCTTTGGCAATAAAAGCCCCGTAGTCGTTTACTTGTCCGAACTTGCCCGGATATTGTAAAATGGCTCCGAAGAAATCGGATGAAAAATCAAAGGTTTCGTGGTTGCCAACTACCAATTCCACACCGATAGGCGTAGAACGCGTTTGCAACACAGACAAGGTTTGCGGTAAAATTTCTTCGGAAACGAAAAATTTACAGGTATTGTTTTTCTTTTGGTCACGAGTACGAACATCGTAAAGTAAAGCCATAGCTTCAGCGGCGGCGGTTCCTTCATCCAATAGGGAAGCGTTGGCGATTTCCATTCCGGTCAATTCCATTACCATGGTTTGGAAGTTCAAAATTGCTTCTAATCGGCCTTGTGCAATTTCGGCTTGGTACGGCGTATAAGCAGTATACCAACCCGGATTTTCAAAAATATTTCTTTGGATTACAGCTGGCACTATAGTCGGATGGTATCCTAAACCAATATAGGATTTGAATAATTTGTTTTTTTGACCTAATTCCTGAATGTGTGACAAGTATTCATATTCGGTCATGGGCGCCTCTAAGTTCAAGTCGTTTTTCAATCGAATATCATTCGGAATGGTTTCGTAGATCAATTGATCAAGATTTTCTACTCCGATGGTTTTGAACATATGGTTCAGGTCGCTTTCACGCGGACCTATGTGGCGTAATGCAAATGCGTCTGTTCTCATTAAATTGTAAGGTTCTAAATGTGTTTAGTTGTGTATGTCGGTTGCAAAACACTACGGTTTTTTAACGCCAACAAAAGTAATTATTAATGTTCTAATTTTGTGCTAAACAAAGTCTAATATTTTGAGAATTTTTTAACCAAAATAGCTTCTTATTAACACTTTGCTTACTTTTAGCCTATGCTATTTTTTAAACGACTTCTCGACTTTTATATCAACAGTAGTATACATGTGGGTTTGGCGTTGTTTAGTTTGACATATGTAACGACATTTTCAAACGACTTGTGCCGGCATATTACTTATCCGTGTTGTGTGTTTTTCGGGACCATAATTGGGTATAATTTTTTGAAATATTTTGAAGTATTTCAGAAAGGCAATTTTAGTCTTAAAAAACACTTATGGATTTTGGTTGTCACACTTTTGGCAATCTTTGGGTATTTGTTTTTTATTATTCGCATGGTAGATTCGATAAAAATTCAAATGGTAATCGCGACAGGAATGGTTCTGGTCTATCCTTTTTTGAGAAAGTTTGGTGTGGTAAAAATGTTTTGGGTAAGTTTTGTGATTGCTTATTTAACTGCATTTGTATTCATTAATGCGTTGCCCGGTTTTGAGGGGATTATCGGGCTCGAATTTTTCAAGCGATTTGTTTTTGTGAGCGCTTTGATGATTCCGTTTGAAATTTATGATAGCCAACATGATGATGCAACATTGAATACTTTACCACAAAAATTTGGTATAGCTAATGCTAAAAAAGCGGGCTATTTATTGGTGTTGTTGTACGTTGTTTTAGAGGTTGTCAATTTCAATTTCAATGAGAATGTAAAGTCTCAATATTTGGTTATTGCTATTGTGATTGCCATTGTGATTGCCATTGCCATTAAATTCTCTACTTTGGAACGCAGTCAATATTATACTTCTTTTTGGGTGGAAAGCATTCCGATTTTGTGGTGGGTTTTACTGCTCATATTTCAATAAAAAAGCCGAAGGTTGTCTTCGGCTTTGTTTTTTGTTTTTTTTGATTAGGCTTTGAAAACTAAGCGTTCTTCTGTTTGTGCTTCTCTGGCTTTTCGTTTCCCTCTAAAGAAAAAGTAGAGGTTCAAAAAAAGCATCAAACCCAAGTAAATGGTAAATCCTCCAATTTTATAACTGAGTTCTTCAATCAATCGCTGGTAACTGTCTTCGTAAAGATTCATCTCTAAAATCATCAAAGCAAAGCCAAGATTGAGCAGGTAAAATCCCGTTTCAAAGAGTTTGTTGGTGGCATTGGCAATTTCTTCTCTTCCTCTAAAAATGTCTAACATATAAATTTTACTGTTTTTGAACAACGTCTTAGAAACATAGTAAGTTAAAAACAAAGCCACAGGTAAATAGATGGCGTAACCGATTATGATTTTTGTAGTTTCCATAATAATAAGTATTTAAATTAATTTTTGAATGTATTTGGTGAGAACGTAAATGTTGCCGTAATGCATCAAGGCGATGGTTCCGATGATGATGGCCGATTTGAAAGCGATGACTTCGATGAGTTGGTTAAGTGTGGTAATCTTTTCCCAAGAGATTAAGGTCATGGCACAGTACCCAATGTTTAGCAAATAATAGCCTAACAGTAGTACTTGATTGATTTTTTGGCATAAATCCATGTGGTCAGGAATGAGTTGCGCCACATAAATATTGCCGTTTTGGTAGCAAATTTGGCCTACTTTGATAATAATTACTATCGTTATCAATAAGTAAATAGTGTAGCCAATGAGGTTGAGGTTCATAGTTTTGCTTTTTTATAGATTATAAAAGTTAAATAGATAGCTAACAAAGGAGGGATAAAAAACAGAATCAAGGTTAAAATATCATTGTAATCTATATAATCATTAATAAACCAAAGCGTAAAAAATGTTACTACATTAACAATATAAAATTGTAGTTTTCTATCGTTTGGGTTATTAAATAACATATATAATCCTAAAATAACTTGAATGAATCCGGTAGCCATAGTGGAAAGAAGTGAATAGAATAAAGCACTTTCTTTAAAAATAGGATAGCTCATTAATATGACAAAGGGAAGTCCAATAGCAAAGGTGTTTAAGTGTTTAATGGTTCTCATTTTATTTATTATTTTAAACTTTCAGAAAAAAATGAAAGTTTTTATTAAAAAAAAGGGTTTTATTTAATTCGTTATTCTATTTTTTTATTTGTCTCATCGAACGGTTTATTTCATAAATTTTATTAAAATCTGCGCTAACCAGTTGTCTTTGTGCTCGGTCATTTTATCCAAAACGTTGTCGGCTTTTAAAACAAAATCATACAGTTTGGAAGTTTGTTCTACAAAATGTCTTTCTTCTTCTGTTCCGTCTGCTTCAATAGAAGATACTTCTTTCAATACCTTTAAAGCCGGTTTGATTTCTCGTTTGCTGCGTTCTTTAGAAATTTTTACCGCTAGTTCATCTAAGTCTTTTTCTGCTGTAAAATACTCTCTTCTCTCACCTGTTTTATATTCTTTGTATACAATACCCCAATCCATAAGTGCTCTCAAGTTCATGCTGGCATTTCCACGGGAAATTTGCAATTCCTCCATGATGTCTTCCATAGAAACCGGTTCGTGCGACACCATTAATAAAGCATGAATCTGCGCCATAGTTTTGTTGATTCCCCATTGTGAACCCAATGCGCCCCAAGTTTGAACGAATTTATTTTTTGCTTCTCTAAATTTCATTTGTCTTTTTTATTGATTTTAAAAGGTCAAATGCAAATCGCATTAAAAATGCTCATTGTCATACCCCAAAGTTAAACAAAAGTTTTTAAACTTTCAAAAATAAATGAAATTTATTTCAAGGTCTTTCTTGGGGTTGAATTCATAGATGAAAAGATAGGTTCATTTAACAGTTTTTATATATATAAAATTGTAAAAATCGTAAATTTGTTACGAAAAATAAATCTTTAAAGTTAAAGGGAGGGTTATTAATAAGAAATGCTCTCAAAACACCTTACTTTAGCTAAGTTAACTAAAAATTATTATTATGAAAAAAACTACTTTACTGGCAAAACAGGGATACACTGTTTTATTTAAAAGCTGGTATGCAGTCTTTACGTTACTACTTCTTTTTTGTAGTAACTTAGGATTGGCTCAAGTTACATCTTATTCGTTTTCACAAACGGCAGATGTTTACTCACCTATTACGGGTGGAACTGTTATTTGGACCGGTTATGACGGTTTCGATGACAACACTACCACCATTACATTGCCTACCGCTTTTGTATACCAAGGCGTGACTTACCCTACGGTTTTTGTGAGTGCTAACGGTTATGTATTATTTGGAAGTACAACCACAACCAACACGCCAATTTCTGCCGGACGCAACGCAGTAGCGGCTTTTGCAGCTGATTTAGATGCCAAAGCTGCAAGCGCTGGCACTGGAACTCCTGAGGTAAGATGGGAACAAGTAGGAAGTGAGTTTGTGTTGCAGTGGGCTAATGTTTGCAGATACGCTGCTTCTGGAGCCGGCGCAACTTCAACGGAAAATCTGAATTTTCAAATCCGTTTGAACACTTCTACAGGTGTCGTGAAAATTGTTTATGGAGCTTGTGTAGACAGGGTTGCTCCCTTAACCACGGTTTATCCTCAAGTTGGTTTAGGAGGAGGTTCTACTACTATATATAGTAACAGA
This sequence comes from Flavobacterium sp. FEMGT703F, assembly GCA_002786385.1. Taxonomy (GTDB): domain Bacteria; phylum Bacteroidota; class Bacteroidia; order Flavobacteriales; family Flavobacteriaceae; genus Flavobacterium; species Flavobacterium cheonhonense. The sequence goes on along the minus strand of PGCN01000019.1, from coordinate 75,603 downwards.
ACCATAGCAGTCGGTACGGGAGATTGGATCAATTCTACCGCAGGAACTGCTAATAACAACACTATGGCCTTTAACGGATCAACAGTTCCAAGTAGTGGTTTAACATATACTTGGACACCGCCATCATGTGCAGCACCAACCGCATTGACCGCAGGGAATTTAACTTTTACCAGCGCTACTATTTCTTGGACAGCCTCTGTTTCTGCACCTGTAAACGGTTATGAATACGAAGTTAGAACTTCCGGTGCCGCAGGAAGTGGTGCTGTCGGCTTAGTTTCAAGCGGAACTACTAGTAGTTTAAATGCTCCGATAAGTGGATTAACAGCAAACACTACTTACAGCTTCTATGTAAGGTCAAATTGTGGTTCCGGTAATTTCAGTGCTTGGAGTTCTTCAACTTTTTTTACCGGACATTGTGTCCCATCATCGACTTCTAATGCTACTTATATCAATAATTTCTCAACAACCGGAGGAAGCACTAATATTTCAAACTTGGCTTCAGGTTATGCGGCTACCGGTTATCAAAATAACTATGCTACCTCTGTAGTGAGTCAATACCCAACAGGAACTATCAACTTTACCTCTGAAATTGTCGGAGGGACTGTCGGTACCAGTATTTGGGTAGATTGGAATAATGATTTGGTATTTGATAATGCTACCGAAAGAGTCTTCGTTACTTCGGCATTCGGAAACAATCAAACCGGAAGTTTTGTCGTGCCAAACGGAACGGCACTTGGAGATTACAGAATGAGAATCAGAGTAGATTTTAATGCCATTGCCCCTGATGCTTGTGCTTCCACCAATACAAGAACAGAAGCAGAAGATTACAAACTTACGGTAATTGCACAACCAAGTTGTTTAGCACCTTCCGGATTAACTGTAGGAACCACTACAGCTACAGGTGCTACTTTTAACTGGACGGCTTCTGTTTCAACTAATAATGGTTACGATTATTATTATTCAACTTCTAATACTGCTCCAACATCAGGTACAACGCCTTCAGGTAGTGTTGGACAAGGAGTGGTAACTGCAACAGTTTCCGGATTAACACCAAGTACGGATTATTTCGTTTGGATCAGAACTAATTGTGATGCTAATGGTTTGAGTGATTGGACTTCTGCACCGGTTACTTTTAAAACGTTATGTAATCCACCGGTAATTACTGCAACTACTCCTGGTTCGGTATGTGGTCAAGGAAGTGTTTCCTTAAGCGCAACTTCAAATGAAGGAACAATCAAATGGTATGCTGCCTCAACCGGCGGAAGTGCATTAGGTACAGGAAACACTTTCAATACACCGGTTATTTCTACTACAACATCATATTGGGCTGAGGCCAGTGTAAGCGGAAATCAATCATCTGTTGGTCCGGTTTCACCAACTGCCCAAGGAGGTACAATAGGCACTCAAACAACCGCTTGGAATGTAAACTTTACAGCTTTGGAAAATATTACACTTATCTCTGTAGATGTTTACCCAATGACTGCTGGCCAAACAGCAGCCATCGCCGTTAGAAACAGTTCAGGGACTGTTATTGCTACTTATCCTTTCACAACCAATGTTTCCGGAGGTGCTACGGCTCAGACAGTGGTTTTAAACCACTCATTAACTGCTGGAAATTATCAATTGTACCCAACTTTGCCAACAGCAGGTGTAAGGAGAAATACTTCAGGTGCAGTTTACCCTTATACTTCGCCATCAATTAATATCACCGGTAATGGCTTTGATGCGGCTTATTTTATGGGCTTCTATAACTGGCAAGTTGCTTCAGTTTGTTCTTCTCCAAGAACTGAGGTTGTGGCTACCGTAACGACATCTCCGACTTTAACATTAAGTACAACTACAGCCACGATTTGTCCGGGTACTGCAACTGCACCAGTGACATTGAGTGCCGGTTCATCAGATTACGATACTTATACTTGGACGCCTGCTGAGAGCGTAACCGGTAACGCTGTAAATGGTTGGGTTTTCAATCCGACAGTTAATACTAACTATGTTTTGACAGCATCACAATCATCGGGAGCGTTATGTCAAACTACTGCTGGTTTTTCAGTTTTTGTTAATCCAAGCCCGATTATTTCAGCTTCTGCTGCCTCCGCTGCTATTTGTGAAGGCACTTCAACAACGTTAACTGCTAACGATACGAAAGTAATTGGAACTGCTACAACATTAACCGTGCAAACTGAACAGCCTACTGCTTTTTGTAATCGTTGGGATCAGTATTGGAATCAAACCATATTTACTGCAGCTGAGCTTCAAGCTGCCGGATTAACCGCAGGTAATATTACCTCTATTGCATACAATATAACTTCTTTGGGCTCAGGTACTAATGTTACAAATTTTTCAGTTCGTATTGGAACTACTATCGAAAACACTGTAACTTCTTTCCAAACAACCGGTTTAACAACGGTTTATGGTCCTGCAACTTATACTCATGCCATTGGTGTTAATACAATTACATTCGATACACCATATTTGTGGGACGGAATATCTAATATCGTTTTAGATATCAGACAAGATGGTGCCGACAGTACTAATAATGCCATTACTTATTATACGGCAACGGCTCAAAATATGACCATTTCGGCTACAACCGGTACTGATAGTGCTGTAACAACACTGCAAGATCTTGTAGCGACCAATTCAACCAGCGCCACTGTTGCTACCTCATTAAGACGTTTGAATGTTATTTTTGGTGCTTCTGCCTCAGGGGTTACTTGGTCATGGAATCCGGGAGCATTAACCGGTAATTCCGTATCGGTTAGTCCTACAGAAACTACAACTTATACTGTTACTGCAACCAACACTAATACAACTTGTACAACTCAGGCAAGCGTTGAAGTTGTGGTAAATACTGTTGCCACTCCAACCGGAAACCCAACTCAAATTTTCAACGTTAATGATCCTGCTGAAGCTACTATCGCTTCTTTAGTGGTTACCGGAGATAATCTAGCATGGTTCGCTTCAGAGGACGATGCCATCGATAATTTAAATCCTTTAGCTACCGGAACTCAATTGGTAAGCGGTACTACTTACTATGTTGTAAATACTTCAACGCAAGGTTGTCGTAGTGCAGCCTTTGCCGTAACAGTTACCGTAACTTTAGGAAACGATTCATTTGATTTAGCCGGTTTAAAATTGTACCCTAATCCGGTGAATTCATTGTTGAATATAGATTACACCGATACCATCACGGCTATCGAAGTATTCAATATTGTAGGTCAAAAAGTAACTGCTAAAAACGTAAATGCTTTAAGCACTACAGTAGACATGTCAAACTTAGCCGCAGGTACTTACTTTGTAAAAGTACAAACAGCTAATGCTGCCAGAACAATCAAAGTGGTGAAAAACTAAACCTCTTTAACACTATAAAGAAAGCCACCGCAAGGTGGCTTTTTTGTTTTTAGGAGTAGGGCGTTCCCCCGATAAGCATAATCTGCTTTGACCCGAATATTTGGCTATCGGTGTCGGGCTGTCCGCAGTACGCGGTACTTGCTCCCATCCCTAACGCGGGTATAGTGCACAAAAAAACCGAAGCCTAAACTTCGGTTTCTAATATTCTGATCAGTCTAATATTCTAAGCAGTCTAATAATCTAAGAAGTCTAAATCAATCCCGCGCGTTTCAATAAAGCTTCCGGTTTGGGTTCTTGTCCGCGGAAACGTTTGTAGAGTTCCATTGGTAATTCGGTGCCGCCTTTGGAAAGCACATTGTCTTTGAATTTAGCAGCGACTTCCTTATCGAAAATGCCTCGCTCTTGGAAATACGCAAAAGCATCCGCATCCAATACTTCCGCCCATTTGTAACTGTAATAACCCGAAGAATAACCACCTTGGAAAATGTGCGAAAACGAAACACTCATGCAGTTTTCGGCTACATCAGGATACAAAGAAGCGATTTCCATAGCCGCTTTTTCAAATGCTTTTACATTGTCTATGGTTTGCGCTTTGGCGTGATAAGCCATGTCTAAAATCCCGAAACTTAATTGTCGTAATGTAGCCATACCTTCTAAGAAACTCGCACTTTCTTTAATTTTGTCCACGTATTGTTGCGGAATGATTTCGCCGGTTTCATAATGTTTGGCAAACAACGCCAAGGCTTCCGGCTCGTAACACCAATTTTCCATAATCTGACTCGGCAATTCCACAAAATCCCAATAGACCGATGTTCCCGATAAACTCGGATAAGACGTATTGGCTAACATGCCATGTAGCGCGTGACCGAATTCATGGAACAAAGTCGTTACTTCATTAAAAGTTAATAAAGAAGGTTTGGTTTCTGTTGGTGGCGTGAAATTACACACAATCGAAACATGTGGTCTTTCATTTACACCATTCTTAATATATTGTGGTTTGAACGATGTCATCCAAGCGCCGTTGCGTTTGCCTTTTCTCGGGAAAAAATCGGCGTAGAAAACTGCTACCAGTTGACCTTCAAAATCCAAGACTTCAAAAGTTTGTACGTCGGCGTGGTATTTATCAATGTCAAACACTTCTTTAAACGTGATGCCGAATAATTTTTCCGCCACGGTAAAAGCACCGTTCAATATGTTTTCCAATTGGAAATACGGCTTTAAAATCTCGTCATCTAAACTGAATAATTTTTGTTTCAATTTCTCCGAATAGTAAGCGCCGTCCCATTTTTCCAACTGTTCCAATCCGTCTAGTGCTGCCGCAAATGCTGTTAGTTCGGCAAACTCTTTTTTGGCAGCCGGTTTGGCTTTGGCCAGTAAATCATTCAAAAACGATTGTACCTTTTCGGGTGTTTGTGCCATGCGCTCTTCCAGAACAAAATGCGCATGCGATTCGTAGCCTAACAATTGCGCTCTTTCGTGACGCAATTTCACGATGTTTTTCACGTTTTCCTGATTGTCGTAATCATTTTCCTGAAAGGCTTTTTTGCCGGCGGCTATGGCCATTTCTTTGCGCAATTCGCGGTTGTCAACATAGGTTACAAACGGCAAATAACTCGGAAAATCTAAGGTGAACAGCCAACCGTCTAAATCGTCAGCTTTGGCTAAGGAACGCGCCATTTCTTTGGCACCATCGGGTAAGCCTTGTAAATCGGCTTCGTTGGAAATGTGCAGTTTATAGCTGTTGGTTTCGGCCAATACATTTTCGCCAAAAGTGAGTTTGAGTTTGGCTAAAGTTTTGTCGATTTCGCGTAAAATTTCCTTTTTATCTTCGGAAAGCAACGCACCGTTTCGGGTGAAGCTTTTGTATTTTTTATCGAGTAACGTAGCTTGCTCAGGCGTTAAATTCAGTTGGTCTTTTTGCTCATAAACGGCTTTGACTCTTTTAAATAAATCCTCATTTAAGGTGATGTCGTTACCAAAAGCGGTTAGCAAAGGCGAAACCTCTTGGGCAATTTTTTGCATTTCGTCGCAAGTTTCGGCCGAATTCAAGTTGAAGAATATAGACGACAATCGGTCTAAGGCTTGTCCGGCAAAATCTAAGGCTTCGATGGTGTTTTCAAAAGTCGGCGATTCCGGATTGTTGATGATAGCGTCAATTTCGGCGCGCGCTTTGGCAATATTTTCTTCAAACGCCGGTTGGTAATCCTCAATTTTGATTTGAGAGAATGGCGCAGTATTGTGTTTGGTTTGGAATGTTGAAGTTAAGATTTTCATTTTTTTGTTTTATTTCGCTACGCTCCATACAGTGCGGTTAGCCTTGGGTCACAGAGTTTCACAGAGCATCTGAGAGGTTCACAGAGTATTTCTTTGTGTAGCTCTGTTTTTTCTCTGTGTATCTCTGTGTAATAAATTTATTTTTTGAGTTCGTCCGACGATTTATTCACCGCTTCTTTCAAACTTTCTTTGTAGAAAATGATTTTATCGAGTACGCATTTGTCGTTACTGCCTATAATTTGCGCGGCTAAGATACCGGCGTTTTTAGCACCGTTTAAGGCCACAGTGGCTACCGGAACGCCGCCCGGCATTTGCAAAATAGACAACACCGAATCCCAGCCATCGATAGAATTACTCGATTTTACGGGAACGCCAATCACCGGTAGCGGACTCATAGAAGCCACCATGCCCGGCAAATGAGCAGCACCACCGGCTCCGGCTATAATGACCGAAATCCCGCGTTGGTGTGCATTTTTACTGAACTCGAATAATTTTTCTGGCGTGCGATGGGCCGATACGATATCAACTTCCGTTTCGATGTCAAATCCGTTTAAGATGTCGATGGCTTCTTGCATAACCGGTAAATCCGATTTGGAACCCATAATGATGGCTACTTTGCTCATGTTTTATTTTTTTTTGCCACGAATTACACTGATTAACACCAATTGAATTCGTGCTAATTTGTGAAATTTGTGGCTATTTCATTTCACTTATTACTCTAATACTGTTTTTCACTTCTTCCGCAATCTTTCTGGCTTCCGTCATGTCTTCATTAACAATCGTTACGTGTCCCATTTTTCGGAATGGACGGGTTTCTCTTTTTCCGTAAATATGTGGCGTTACGCCTTCAATGGCCATGATTTTTTCTATATTTTCGTAAACCACTTGACCCGAAAAACCTTCTTCGCCCACCAAATTTACCATAATTCCGGCTACTTTGCTATCGGTATTGCCTAAAGGTAAATTTAATATGGCTCGCAAATGGTTTTCAAACTGCGAAGTGTAGCTCGCTTCTATGCTGTAATGACCCGAGTTATGTGGTCTTGGGGCGACTTCGTTCACCAAAATTTCATCGTCAGCTGTTTGGAACATTTCCACCGCTAATAAACCAACATGATTGAAGGCTTCCGAAACTTTCAGGGCAATGTCAGTGGCTTTTTGGGCAACTTTTTCGTCTATGCGTGCCGGACAGATTACGTATTCTACTTGGTTGGCTTCGGGATGGAATTCCATTTCAACCACCGGATAAGTTTTGATGGCTCCCGAGGCGGAACGCGCTACAATAACGGCCAACTCGTTTTTAAACGGTACCATTTCCTCTGCGATACATTCTACATCGGGTAAGTTAATCAAATCAAGGGTAGAACGCACTATTTTTACGCCGTTGCCGTCATAACCAAATTGAGCCGATTTCCATACGAAAGGCATCTCGACTGCGCTCGATGTGACTGCATCTCTTAGCGCTTTTAAATCAACAAATCGTTGGTGTGGTGAAGTCGGAATATGATTGGCTACATAAAAGTCTTTCTGCTTGCCTTTGTTTTGAATGAGTCGCAACGTTTTAGGCGATGGGAAAACCGGTAAACCTTCTGCTTCCAATTGGTCCAAAGCATCCAGATTGACATTTTCAATTTCTATCGTCAATAAATCAACGAGTTGGCCAAATTGATACACGGTATCAAAATCCATCAAACTGCCTTTGTAAAAAGCGTGACTCCCAAATCGGCTTGGCGCTTCATCACTGGAATCCAGTACATAAGTTTGAATGTCGAATTTTCGCGTTTCGGCCAAAATCATTTTACCTAATTGACCTCCGCCAAGGATGCCGAGTTTAAAATCGGATGAGAAATAGTTCATTGTAGTAGTTGTGTTTGCGCAAAGATAAGTATTCCGTAAAACTATCGCAATCGTTTTAAAAGGTCTTTAACGGCCGAGCGATAACCCGGTGTTTGGTTTACGAATTCGCGGGATAAGAGCAGTTTCAACTCTTCATTAATCCAAGTATGCCTTTTGCCTAAAAAGTATAAAGCTCTCATGCTGTAAGCGGCATTGGCAGCTTTGTCGGTTTGGATCAGCCAATCTAAACAAGCTTCGATGATTTGTTCTTCTTGGGTTTCGGTTAGCTTGATGGTCTTGCTTTGGGCCAAAAATAAGCAGATTTTCGACAAAGAGCGAACGGCAGAATCCGAAGTGTAGTGTTTTAAATTGTCGCAAAAATCAGTTAAATGCGGTAAAATCAGGTCCAATTGCTCCTCGAAAATCAATTCTAAGATCCAGCAGGCCTTGTGGTGGTTTTTGTCTTTGGTGTTGTAACTGATTTGCAGTAAATACGGCAAATAGTCGGGATGGTTAAAGATGAAATCTTTATTGTCATCTCGGCTTTTGCGATGGGCTGTGCTGTTGGCTATGGTTTGGTAGTAAGTCGCATCCATTTGGTAAATATATCTATTTTGCAAAAAAGTGTCAATACTTAGTTTGTAATACTTTAGACTTCTTTAAATTTGCAGCTTATTTCAAAATCAAATCAACATGATACACTTACACGATAAATCCTTCGAGCCATTTATTTCTTCTGAAGAAATTGATTTTGCAATTACCAATATGGCTAAGCAAATGGATGATGATTTTTTTGATGAAGTGCCTGTTTTTATTGGGGTTTTAAACGGATCCTTTATGGTTTTGAGTGATTTGATGAAAAAATACCGCGGGATGTGCGAGGTGAATTTCGTTAGAATGGCTTCCTATGAAGGTACGCAAAGTACAGGAGATGTGAAACAATTAATCGGTTTAGACCAAGATTTAGAAGGAAGAACGGTTGTCATTGTAGAAGATATCGTTGATACTGGAAATACAGTGGAAGAATTGAAGGCCATTTTTAAAGAGAAAAAAGTAAAACATTTGAAAATTGCCACCTTGTTTTTCAAACCGGAAGCTTATAAAAAAGAGATTAAAATTGATTACGTTGGTATCCGCATTCCAAACAAATTTATCGTAGGCTATGGCTTAGACTACGATGGATTGGGAAGAAATTTGCCGGATGTTTACCAATTGGCACAGTAGGTTGTAAGTTTTAGGTTCTGGGTTGTAGGTCAAAAAAGCTTACAAACAGAATATTTACTTGCAACGACAACATTTTAACTAACAACATACAACATATAACTTTACAAAATGATCAACATCGTTCTTTTCGGAAAACCGGGTGCCGGAAAAGGTACTCAAGCTGAATTTTTAAAAGAAAAATACAACCTGACACATTTGTCAACCGGAGACATTTTCAGATACAACATTAAAAATGACACCGAGTTAGGCCAATTAGCCAAAACCTACATGGATAAAGGCGATTTGGTGCCGGATGAAGTGACCATTCAAATGTTGCAAAGCGAAGTGGATAAAAACCCACAATCGGCCGGATTTTTATTCGATGGTTTTCCAAGAACGCTCGCACAGGCAGAAGCTTTGGACCGATTTTTAGAGGCAAAAGGACAAAACATCACGGCTACTGTTGCTTTAGAGGCCGACGATAATATTTTAGTGGCTCGTTTATTGGAAAGAGGTAAAACTTCTGGCCGACCTGATGATCAAGATGAAGAAAAAATTCGCAATCGCTACCAAGAATACAACGAAAAAACCGCACCTTTGATGGATTATTATAAAGCTCAAGGCAAATTTCACGCGGTAAACGGTATCGGGACTATTGAGGAAGTAACAGAAAGACTTACAAACGTTTTTGATAGTTTTTAAGTTCCGAGGTGCTTGTTTGCTTTGTCAATTCGCTTTGCTCGGGTCGAGTTAAACCCGCAACCTTACAGCCCAAAACTCGCAACCAATAACAAATGGAAATACTAATTATTCTTTTTTTAATCCTGCTTAATGGGGTGTTTTCGATGTCGGAAATCGCTTTGATATCTGCACGTAAAAACCGTTTGGAAACTGCAGCTAAGAAAGGGAATACCAATGCGAAAGTGGCTTTAGATTTGGCCAATTCGCCCAATAAATTTTTATCTACAGTTCAAATCGGAATTACCTTAATCGGAATTCTAACCGGTATTTATTCAGGCGACAAGATCACCGAAGATGTCAAGTTGTTTGTAGAAGGATTTGCTAGTTTAAAACCTTATGCTCATTCGCTTTCTGTTGGGATAGTAGTCGTTGTGCTGACATTTTTTTCCTTGGTTTTAGGAGAATTATTGCCCAAAAGGATTGGGTTGAACTATCCAGAAGCTATCGCCAAAGCCGTGGCTGTTCCGATGAAAATGGTTTCTATAGTAACAATGCCGTTTATTTGGTTGCTAACCGTGTCAACCGATTTTGTGTTGGATGTTTTCAAAATCAAACCAACTGCCGATGGTAAAGTGACCGAAGAAGAAATTAAAGCCATCATCAAAGAAGGAACTGAAGGTGGTGAAGTGCAGGAAATTGAACAAGACATTGTAGAGCGTGTTTTTCACATTGGCGACCGCAAAGTCAACTCGTTAATGACGCACAGAAAGTCCATAGTTTATTTATCATATGAGGATACTGTGGAAGAGTTGAAAGCGAAAGTGTTAGACGAATTGCACTCGGTTTATCCGGTTTGTAACGAGAATTTAGACGATGTGGTTGGTGTGGTTTTGCTCAAAGATTTGTTTTCCGCTTTTGAGAAAGAAGGGACATTTGATTTGAAAACGATTACCAAAGATCCTGTTTATTTGATAGAGCATACCTCGGCTTACAAAGCGCTGGAGAATTTCAAGAAATCTAAAGTGCATTATGCTTTGGTGACCGATGAATACGGTGTTTTTCAAGGAATTATTACGTTGAATGATATTTTAGAAGCTTTGGTAGGCGATGCCGCCGATTTCTACGAAGACGAGTTCAAGTTAATCGCTCGTGAAGACGGGACTTGGTTGGTTGACGGTCATTATTCGTTACACGATTTCTTGACGTATTTCGATATGGACGAATTGATTAACGATTATGATGTGACTACCGTAAGTGGTTTAATCATGACCGAGTTGGGTAATATTCCGAAAACAGGCGAAAAACTGATTTGGAACAAATTTGAAATAGAAGTCATCGATATGGATGGCGTAAAGATTGATAAAGTGCTTGTAAAAGCGATAAAAGAATAGTTGAAAGTGCCATTGTCAGTAGAAAGCCTACTGAACATTGAACACTGAACACTGAATACTGAATAAAATGACAGAAGGAAACTTTGTAGACTACGTAAAGATTTATGTTTCTTCCGGAAAAGGAGGGAAAGGATCCTCGCATCTGCATAGAGAGAAATTTATTGAAAAAGGCGGGCCTGATGGCGGAGACGGAGGAAGAGGCGGTCACGTCATATTGAAAGGGAATAAAGGACTGTGGACTTTATTTCACTTAAAGTTTGCGCGTCATGTTAAAGCCGGTCACGGTGGCGATGGCGGAAGTTCTCGCAGTACCGGTCACGATGGCGAAGATAAAATCATCGAAGTGCCACTCGGAACCGTAGTACGTGATAAAGAAACGGAAGAGATTTTATTCGAAATAACCGAACACGGTGAAGAAAGAATCTTGGTCAAAGGCGGAAAAGGCGGATTGGGTAACTGGCATTTCAGAAGCGCCACCAATCAAACGCCAAGGTACGCACAACCAGGTATGCCGCCGGAAGAATTAGATGTGATTTTAGAGTTGAAAGTCTTAGCCGATGTAGGTTTAGTAGGTTTCCCAAATGCCGGAAAATCGACTTTACTTTCGGTATTGACTTCTGCCAAACCGAAGATTGCGGATTATCCGTTTACAACACTAAAGCCGAATTTAGGCATTGTAGCGTACCGAGATTTCCAGTCGTTTGTCATGGCTGATATCCCCGGAATTATTGAAGGTGCGGCCGAAGGTAAAGGGTTAGGACATTATTTCCTTCGCCATATTGAAAGAAATTCTACTTTGTTGTTTTTGGTGCCGGCTGATGCGGATGACATCAAAAAAGAATACGAAATTTTATTAGATGAGTTGCGTCGCTACAATCCGGAAATGCTCGACAAAGACCGTTTGTTGGTTGTTTCCAAATGCGATATGTTAGACGATGAATTGAAAGCCGAACTCAAGCAGCAATTGGACAAAGAATTTAAAGGTTTGCCGTATTTGTTTATTTCATCAGTAGCCAATCAAGGATTAACCGAATTGAAAGACAAACTTTGGGAAATGCTGAATGTAGATACCGAAGAGCCTGAAAACAGTCACGGTATTTAATCCACAGCATACTGTCATCACAAAGCTATCCGAAAGGGTGGCTTTTTTTATTTCTAAAAATTAAGTTAAAATTCACTCAATCGTTATAGTTTTTAAAGCGGTTTTTCTGCTTACTCCTTAAAAAAAAGTATATTCGCAATCGTTTTTAGCCTGCATTTTCAATTTTTTTGTGTCTTGTAGGTTGCTAAAACACAAACAATTAAAACTTTTAATCACAATGAAGAAAATTATTTTATCCTTGATTGCTGCCATTATGCTTGTTCCGACTAGCGTAAAAGCTGACGAAGGAATGTGGTTTTTGATGTTCATCGAGCGTTTAAACCACAGAGACATGCAAAAAATGGGCTTGCAGTTGACAGCCGAAGAAATTTACAGTATCAACAACCACAGTTTGAAAGATGCTATCGTTCAGTTTAACGGAGGTTGTACAGCCGAAATCGTTTCTAAAGACGGTTTGGTATTAACCAATCACCACTGCGGATATGATGCTATCGCCGAATTATCATCGGCAGAAAAAAACTATTTAAAAGATGGATTTTGGGCTAAAAACCGTAAAGAGGAAATGAAGCCTGCCAGCTTATTTGTTCGTTTTTTCGTGAGAATGGACGATTGTACTAAGCGTATCTTGGCTAAAGTTAATCCTTCAATGTCGGAAGCCGACAGAGAAAAAGCCATCAATGCTGAGATTGCGGCTATCGAAAAAGAAAATAACGGTGGCGGAAAATATACTGTTTCTGTTCGTTCGTTTTTCCAAGGCAACGAGTTTTACTACTTTGTGTACCAAGATTATAAAGACGTGCGTTTGGTAGGAACTCCTCCGGAAAGTTTAGGTAAATTTGGTGGTGATACCGACAACTGGGAATGGCCACGTCACACAGCCGATTTCTCTATGTTCCGCGTTTATGCTGACAAAGACGGAAATCCGGCTGAATATTCAGAAAACAACGTGCCGTTACAACCAAAGCACTATTTACCGGTAAACATCAATGGTGTAAAAGAGAATGACTTTGCCATGATTTTAGGTTATCCGGGAAGAACCAACCGCTGGATGCCTGCGGGCGGTATTGAGCAAAACGTGAAGTTTGCTTATCCGGCTTGGGTTGAAGGTGCTAAAACCGGTATGGACAACATGAAAAAGTACATGGACCAAAGCGATGCTTTGAACTTGGTGTATGCTTCTAAATATGCTTCAACAGCTAACTATTGGAAAAACCGTCAAGGGATGATTGACGCGTTGACTAAATTCGGTACTGCAAAAACCAAAGCTGCGCAAGAAGCTAAGTTTAATGCTTGGGCCAATAAGCCGGCTAATAAAGCTAAGTATGGTAATGTTATCGCCAACATCAACAAATTCTATGCTTTGACCAATGAAAAGTCAAGACACGATAACTACATGCAACAATTGTTCAGAACCACTTCTTTCGGAACTATCGGTAGAACTTTAGGAAGACAATTGGATGCTTATGTTAAAGCTGATGCCACCAAGCGTGCTCAAATGGCTCCGGCTATTGAAGAAATGGCTACAGAAATGTACAAAGAATTACACATTCCTGCTGAGAAAGACATTTTAGCAGCGCAATTAAAATTATACGCCACCAAGTCAACCGGTTATGCTATTGCACCGGCAGTTAAAAAGATTGGTGACGAAAACGGAAACGATTTCACTAAGTACGTGAATGCTGCCTTCGATATGAGTATCTTCACTTCGCTAGATCGTATTAAAGCGTTTTTGGTGATTCCTAGTCAAGGTGTTTTAGACAACGATCCATTGTATGTATTATCAAATGATATGTTGACACACTTCAGCTCTAAATCAGACGAAATTGCTAAAGCGCAAAATGACTTTAGTGCTTCTTTCCGCTTGTTAGTAGAAGGTTTGAGAGAGTCAAAAATCGGAACTATCAAATATCCGGATGCCAACTCAACTTTGCGTTTGACTTACGGAAAAGTAAGTTCGTTACCGGCTGACAAGCGTAACGATGCTAAAGTAAACAACTACACTACTTTAGAAGGTCAAGTTAAGAAATACAAAAAAGGAGATCAAGAATTTGATTTGCCTTTGAAAGTTCTGGAAATGAACAAGAACAAAGATTTCGGGCGCTATGCCGATAAAGATGGTTCGTTACACGTAAACTTCTTAACAGATAATGATATCACCGGAGGTAACTCAGGTTCACCGGTATTAAACGGTAAAGGAGAATTAATCGGTTTGGCTTTCGACGGAAACATTGAAGCGATGGCCGGAGACGTTATCTTCGACAGCAAATTACAAAGAACCATTAACGTTGATATTCGTTATGTGTTGTGGGTAATTGAGAATTACTCAGGCGCTAAGCATATAGTTGATGAAATGACTTTGGTGAAGTAATTCACTTCTCTTATCAAAAATAAAAACGTCCTGATTTTTCAGGACGTTTTTTTATGTTTAAACTTTTTGGATTAAAAAACCCAATCAAGACATCTTTTTTACTTAGCCACTTTTATCGGAACAATTACATCGTTATCCAACATTACTTTGATGATGTAAACACCGTTCGGGTAGTTAAAGGCTGTTGAAAGTGAAGTGTCTAAATCGTTGTTGGTAATCGTGTTTATTTTTTTGCCAGACAACTCATAAATCACAATCTCCTTAATATTGACTACTGATTCGATATGTAATTGGTTGTCTTTTACATAAGCTACAGCATTGTTGCCTTCCAAATCTCCTGTTCCTAAAGTATTGGCATTGAATACAATTTCAAAACGATTGTCAAAAGTTCCTGCAGCAGTAGCAAAGGAATAGGCATTCGTTTTTATATCGTGAACTACATTCAATAGCTTGTCTTTTAAATAAACCGTTTGGTTGTTTTCAAATACACCATCCATATGATCAATTGCGATAGTATAATCACCCGCAGTGGTTATTGAATAACCTACAGGAACTACATCATTTTGGTCAAAAGGAAGGGCTTTACCTTGAATTACTAATTTTGAATCGTTTACTAACGAATAGATATTGATTTCATTCGAGGTAAAAGTTGTTCCGTCGTACAAACGATCTAGTTCGTTGGTTGCTCCGGCAACATAGCCAATTAGAGTTTGACGGAATTTATTTTGACTATTCGACAAGTTCAACCAAATTCTGTGTTTTTCCGACATAGTGCTGTTGGCGTTTCTGAAGAATTGGGTATTGCTACCGGAAACTCTCATGCTGTTGTCGAAACTAATTTGGCCATCGGCAAACACCTGAGCGAAAAATCCTTGACCGGACGAAATTTTACCGTTTGGTAACAACGACATATTGGATGCGTCACTCGCAGGAGTGGTTGCCGTTGAACCGGTTAAATTCCAGCTTGCATAATCTTGGAAATTATATGGCCCTGCGCCGGAGTACATTGTTACAGAAGTCCAGAAGAATAAAGTGCCACCCAACTCAGTATTGTTAGGATGGGTTAGGAACGCTGCTGCATCAATCGGACTCGGATACGGATTGGACAATAAAGCTGTGTTGCCGGTTACCAAAGAGGTTGCATCGTAGCTGTCAACATTCACATTGATAAGTCCGTTGTTGGGAACACCGGTAAAATTAAAATCGATGGTGCCGGTTCCTGAGTTAAATGGCGTTGCATTTCTAACTCTGGTAATAAATCCTTCTCCTGTTGCTGTTGTTGTTAGCGGTACCCAACTTCCATTCATGGCTCCAGATTGCCATGTGTATTTTAAGTCAAATTGCGTTGGTATTTGTGAAAACACGTTATTAGCCACCGGTGATCCCCAATAAACATAAGCAAAACGGGTCATTGATCTGGTAGTTCTCGTGTATTTGATATTACCTGTATTAATAGCATTATCATTAATCTGAACTAAGCTGGCTCCATTTTTAATGTTAAAGCTTGCAGTACTATGTACACTAACTGTATTTGTAACCGTTAATGTATTGGATGTATTTACATCAAGTTTTGCTGAAGACATCAAATTAATTCTCGAAGCAAAAGCTTCATAATTTGAGCCTGAAATGATAGGGTCATTAGTTACATTTGGAATGACCACACAATGAGCTGCAGAAGGAACACCGTTCGGTGTCCAGTTGGCAGGATTATTCCAATCGGTACTATTACTTCCGTTCCAAGTTTTGGCATAAGAAGTGATTTCTGTACAATTGCTGAATGCTATACATTGAACACCATTTAGGGTAGATGTTACTCTAACTTGATAATATGTCGTTTGTGTTACCGGTGCAGGAGTGTAAGTAGCACTTGTAGCCCCCGAAATGTTTGTCCATGGGCCGGAACAACCTACAGTACTTCTTTGCCATTGATAGGTTAAAGTTCCTGTTCCTGTAGCGGCAATTGTTACATTGAACGTGCTTGGGCTATCAGAACTGTCACATACACTTTGGTTTCCGTCAATTGATGGAGGGGTAACATTATTTACAAAGACGGTAATAAAGTTAGAATTGGCCGTACAACTCGTTGCATTAACGGTAGCGGTAACCACTCTTCTGAAGTATGTAGTTTGGTAAATAGGACCTGCTTCATCATAGGTAGTATTTGTCGCGCCTGCTATGTCAGTCCAAGGGCCTGCGCCTCCAACCAAGCTCATTTGCCATTGATAAGTCAGATTGCTTCCTGTTGCAGCGGTGTTTTCGGTAAAGGCATTCGGATCTCCTCCATAACAAACGGTTCTGTTGCCTCCAATTGCGCCTCCGGTAACAGGATTAACCGTTACGGTGATGCAATTGCTAACCGCTGAGCATTGTACGCCATTTAATGTAGAATAAGTTATGCGTTGGTAGTAAGTGGTTGCTACTAATCCGGAAGGTGCATCATAAGTAGCGCCAGTGGCCCCTGAAATAATAGTCCACGGTCCGGAACAACCGGTAGTACTTCTTTGCCATTGATAGCTTAAAGTGCCGAGACCTGTCGAAGGAGTAATTACACTAAAAGCTGCAGGGTTATTACCACACAAGGTTTGATTATCTGCAATAAGACCACCGGTTACTTCATTTACAGTAACAACAATACAGTTGCTGTAATCTGAACAAGCAACGCTGTTAAGTAAAGAAGTTGCCATTCTGCGGTAATATGTAGTTACCGTTACTCCCGAAGGAGCATCGTAAGTAGCCGAATTAGCTCCGGTTATGTTGGTCCAGCTACCGCTGCAGCCTGTCGTATTACTTTGCCATTGGTAGGAGATGGTTCCGCCTCCGGTGGCATTTACTTCTGTAAAAGCCAATGGATCTCCACCGGAACAAATAGTTTGATTTCCGGATATTGATCCTGGATTAATACTGTTAACGTTTACTTGAATGGTGTTAGAGGTCGCATAACATTCCTTACCATTTACAGTTGAAATTGTAATTCTTCTGAACCAAGTTGTTTGGGTTAAAGTACCAGCATCATAAGTGACTGAAGTAGCTCCTGTGATGTTGGTAAAAGTAATATTATCTGTACTGCTTTGCCATTGGTAAGTCAGGTTAGAACCGGTTGCTGCAACGGTTTGAGTGAACGCTGCCGGATCGCCGCCGGAACAAATGGTTTGATTAGCGGCTATAGTACCCGATGTAACCGTTGGTGCAATGCTGATGGTTACCGTTATAGGACTTCCGTTACAGCCATTAGAAGATGGTGTAATGGTAAAAGTCACATTTTGAACGTTAGCCGAGTTGTTAGTCAGTGTATTGGCAATGGTAAATATACCGCCGGGGGCAATATTTCCGGAAGTTCCGGAATTAGTACCTGAAACATTGGTGGTGTTGTTACGTGTCCATGAGAAAGTCATGTTAGCATCAGTGATGTTTCCAGTTACTTGTATGTTAGCGCCGCTTCCGTTACAAATAGTATTTTCTAAGGCAGTAGCTGTGGCTACCGGTCTCGGTCTGATAGTTACATTTAAAATTTGCGGAGAGGTGCTGCACAGAAAAGCTCCGGATGGCGGACCAGGAAAATTGTAAACACTTGGCGTAATAGTAATTTGTGTGGTTACTGTAGCATTAGTGTTATTCTGAGTCGTTAAAGGCCCTATATTACCGGTTGATGTTCTGAAAAATAAAAATGCATTACCTGTAGTGCCAACTGGGCCTCCGGTACTTGGTGAAATAAAGTTTGCATCGGCTGTCCAATTAAATCGTACGGCGGAAGTTGATAAGTGTAAAGATGATATTTGTGGCGTAAAAGTCGTTGACGGACAAACTGCTCCAGTTGGCGCA
Organism: Flavobacterium sp. FEMGT703F; assembly: GCA_002786385.1. GTDB lineage: Bacteria > Bacteroidota > Bacteroidia > Flavobacteriales > Flavobacteriaceae > Flavobacterium > Flavobacterium cheonhonense. The sequence continues at coordinate 57,578 of PGCN01000019.1, read as the reverse complement.
TTATTAATGTCAAATGTAAAACCTACATTACTAACAACCTCTACAAAAACAACATTACTAGTAACACTTCCACAAGTATTATTGATAATTAGTCTGTAAAAAACATCATCTGAACCGTTATTGAGAAAAGCGGGTTGATAAGTATTGTTTGTCGCTCCGGCAATGTTAGTAAAGTTGACATTGTCAGTACTGCTTTGCCACTGGTAAGTGTAAACTCCTGAACCACCGTTTGGTTGGGTAGTAATAGATAAAGCGGATGGAGTAGAGAATATACAAGCTGTTTGTGAAGATCCAATAACTGGAGCAGTAAGAGGGGCATAAACGGTTACGCTAGCTGTTGTGGTATTAGAGCAACCATTCCCTGCAGTTACCGTTATGGTAAAGGTTGTGGTTTGTGTGACCGAGGTGTTATTAACCAGTGTTCCTGAAATAGCATTTCCGGTACCCGAATTTGCTATGCCGGTTAAGTTAGCAGTATTGTTTCTGGTCCATGTAAAAGTAGTACCTGGTAAACTATTGGCACTGCTCAAGGTGATTGTGCTTATAGCAGTATTATTACAAATGGTTTGAGTACTTGGGGTAGCGGTTAAAAGTGGTCTTGGCAGTACTATAACTTCAGCGGTAGCGTTGTCTGAAGCACATCCGTTAGCCGAAGACGATAAAGTAAAAGTCACCGTTTGATTGGTTGAGGTGGTGTTGTTCAATACTCCGGTAATGGTATTACCTGAACCACTTCCGTTAATACCCGAAACGTTTACAGTGTTATCTCTTGTCCAACTGAAAGTTGTACCCGATATTCCGCTGCCACTACTTAAAACTATAGGGGTAATGGAATTTCCACCACATAAGGTTTGAGTAGAAGGAGCACCGGAAATAGTTGGTTTCGGATTTACCGTAATAGTTACGTTGTTAATGATTGTCTGACAACCATTAGCAGTTGCTGTGATGGTAAAAGTAGTTGATTGAACAGTATTGGTGTTGTTGGTGATTATTCCGGCAATGGTATCTCCGGTTCCGTTATTTGGGATTCCGGTTAAATTTGTGGTATTGTTTCTTGTCCATGAATAAGTTACACCACTAACGTTATTTGGATTACTCATCAGTATCGTATTGATAGTGCTACCGGAACAAATGGTTTGATTGCTTGGTGTGGCTGATACTGTAATAGATGGATTTACCAAAACAGTAACGAGATAAGAATCGGAGTTACAACCTTCTTCTGTAGTGGCAATAACTGTGAAGGTGGTGGTTTGTGGTGTATTGGTTGTGTTTGTCAAAGCACCCGAAATAATAGTTCCTTCTCCATTGGATGCCATTCCGATAATATTTGTTGTATTGTCACGAGTCCAATGGTATTCAACCTCTTCTGATACCACAAAAACGGTTGAAAGTGCTACATTGGTAATATTGTTTCCGGAACAAATACTTTGAGTCACCGGCAAGGCCGATACAATCGGTTTTGGATTAATAAACAATGTAACAGTAAAGGTGTTACCTATACAAGTTCCATAATTAACAGTAATGTTATAGGTAGCCGTTTTCACACCATTGGTAGTGTTTGTCAATGTTTGACTGAAACTGCTTGCATTATTTTGGGCTGAGGCACCGGTTATTCCGCCGGAAGTTGTAGGTAATCCCCAAGAGAATGTAGCTCCCATCGGAACAATATTACCACTGCCATTGCTAGGTAAAAAGTTGAAGTTATCTCCACTACAAACATACTGGATGGCATTATTCACATAAGGTTCAGGATTTACACTGATTACCAATTCAAAGGTATTCCCCGGACAGGTTCCTACTAGAGGTGTAATAGTATAGGTAGCGGTTTGAACACTATTGGTGTTGTTAACCAAAACATCACTAATTACTGCCTGACCCGATTGTGCTGTACCACCCGTCATACCTCCGGTAACAATCGGAGCAGACCAAGAGTAAGTAGTTCCTGCAGGGACTATATTGGCAACAGAAGGTACACCGTTAACAGGAGAAAAAGAAAAACTTTCTCCACTACAAACGGTCAAGCCATTGTTTAAAATGCTTGGCGTTTCGTTTATGGATAACGCTGAATAGTTGGATACTATTGTCCCACAACTGTTGGTGATATGACAGTTGTATTTAGCAGATACATTTGCCAAGCTAACATTGTTTAATGTTAGTGTAGCACTGTTACTGCCGCTAACAGAGGCATTGTCTGTCAAAGGTGTAGTATCGTTATACCATTGGTAAGTTAAACTTCCCCCCGTGGCAGCTACTGAAAAAGTAACATTACTTCCAGCACAAACGGTTTGGTGGGTAGCCGGTTGACTAGTAACGCTTGGATTTTCATCAATAATAACTTCAGAAAAACTACTGTTTACTGATGTACAAGGTGCTAAACCGCTAACAACACAGTAATAATCATTTCCTGCATCACTAGTCGATGCAGCGTTTATTATTAAGTTATTGGTGTTGGCTCCTGAAATTGAACCTCCGTCAGTTAAAGGATTTAAACCTTTAAACCATTGATAGGTCAACCCCGTACCTGATGCACTTATAAAGATTGAAACATTGTTCCCGGTACAATAGGTTTGTGAAGCAGCCGGTTGAGTTGTTATTGATACGGCTTCATTAACAATCAGCGATGCTGAATCAGAAGTTACAGAAGGAGTACAATTGCCACTAATTACACAATAATAGTCTGAGGAAGCATCTGTTAAACTAATAGGATTGATGGTAAGTGCAGCCGAGTCCACCCCAAAGAAATTACCGCCATTAGTTAATGGTGTACTGCCTTTATACCATTGATAACTTAATCCTGCTCCGGTCGCAATAACACTGAGATTTGCCGAGTTTCCTGAACAGACAGCTTGCGCAACTGTAGGCTGAACAGTTATTTGAGGTGCAACTTGAACATTCACTAGAGTAGTAGTTTCAAAACATCCTGTGGTTGAGTCAGTATAGGTAAAAGTGGCATTGCCGAAAATTAATCCGGTTACAGTTCCGCTATTATCTATAGTTGCAATTAGCGGATGGTTACTTATCCAAGTACCTCCCAAGGTTGGGTTTAATTGAATTGAATTGCCAACGCAAACGGCATTAGGACCACTCAAAACGGGTTTTGCCTGAACTGTGACTGTTGTATTGGCAGTATTAGAACAGTTGTTTCCATCAGTTATAGTATAGGTTATAACAGAAGACCCAGCGGTCAATGCGCTAACTTGTCCACTTGAATTTATAGTTGCCACACTTGAATTTGCACTACTCCAAGTTCCGCCGGTTGTTGTGCTGGATAATATTGTTGAGGTGTTTGGACAAAGTATGGTGTTTCCATTTATCGGGTTAACAGTGGGTAAGGCATTAACGGTGAAACTTGTTGAGCTGTTTGCAGTTCCGTTAGGTGTGATCACACTGATGTTTCCTGTACTTGCTCCATTAGGTAAAACAGCCGTGATTTGCGTATTGCTGTTTACTGTAAATGTGGCTGCCGTTCCATTAAATGTAACGTTAGTGGCACCTGTGAAATTAGTTCCGGTAATAGTTACTGTTGTCCCCGAATTAACACAAGCATTGTTAGGGGTGAAATTGGTTATGGTTGGTATCGGATTGGTATAATAAACGGTAATCTCAATATAATCAACTGAAGCCGTACGATTGTTGTTAGACTCATTTGTTACCCTCAAAACTAATCCGAAATTGGGATTATTGATATCTGTGTCAGTCCAAGTTGTTCCCCAAAGATCTGTAGTTCCTACCCCATAATTTGCGGCAGACATAGAGGTTGGCCAATCAGCTGCACTGGCATAATTTGGAACCACTAAAGTTAAATTCTTTATAAGTCTTACAACATTGTCATTTACACTATTTCCGCCTGTATTAGAGCTGCTTTGTCTCATAATATTGGCGGTAATGCCGGTAATAGTAGCACCTGTAGGGATTGTAAAACCAAAGTCCCTTGCCCTCAGATATCTTGAAGTTTCGTTCCCGGCCAATGCGGCAGTAGCGTAATTCAAGTCATCAGCAGTAATGTTGCCAATATTGTTCCATATTCTTCCAGCACTATTATTTTCTCCCACTCGTGCAATTCGAGTTTGGCTTTGCGAATAAGCCTCAATCCCGCCAATCAATAAAAAGATTGCCAGTAAGAGAAAATTTAGTGTAGTGCGTTTTTGTGTATTAAAATCTTTCATTGGGACGGTATTTTAATTCTGCTACAAAGCTATTTCCAATGCTATGAGAGTCAAAAAAATTCGGGTATATTACGTATAAATTCGATTAAATGCCTTTTTTGATAAGTTCGGTAGAGATTCTTTTTAAAAACATAAGTGTTTGAAAAATAGCAAGTTACATTAAAAGGTGTTGTTCACCGATTTGTTTTACACTTCATAGATTTTTTTTGGGCTCTATCGAAAAAAATAAAAAGGAAATTTTCATAAAATGATTACATTTGAAAATCAATTTTTTGCCGATGAAATCTCATTTGGTTATACTAATCTTAAGCTTTCTCTTTTCAAACAATACAGGTGATTTTGAAAAGGCCGAATTGTTATTCAAACAAGCCAAGTATGATCAAGCCAAACTGGCTTTTGAAAGTTACTTGAAGGATAATGCCAATCATCTCAAAACGTTGGAGTATTTGGGGGATATTGAGGGCATTTATAAATCTTGGGACAAAGCCATGTTTTATTATGGCAAGCTAATCAAACTAAAACCCGGCGAAGCCGATTACCATTATAAGTTTGGCGGATGTTTGGGGATGAAAGCCAAAGAATCCAACAAGTTCAAAGCATTAGGAATGATTGATGATATAAAAGCTTCCTTCGAGAAAGCTATTGCTCTTGATCCTAATCATATTGAAGCCCGCTGGGCATTAATCGAACTGTATCTGCAACTTCCGGGCATAGTAGGTGGCAGCGAAAAAAAGGCGCAAAGATATGCTGCCGAGTTACTCAAAATTTCACCGGTTGACGGTTATTTGGCCCAAGGGAGAATAGCGGAATATTTTGATCGAAATAAGGAAGCCGAAAAATTTTACTTGAAAGCCATAGCTGTTGGTGGTTCCAAAACAACCTATCAAAAATTGGCCAATTTGTACAAAAACAAAATGAAACAACCCGAAAAAGCCAAAGAGCTTTTAGACACATACAAAGAAAAAAACAAGCCTTAATCTCATGCGAACACATTTTATTGCCATTGGTGGTGCAGCCATGCACAATCTTGCCTTGGCCTTACACGAAAAAGGATACCAAGTAACCGGAAGTGACGATGCCATTTTTGAACCTTCCAAATCCCGTTTAGAAAAAAAAGGTTTGCTTCCTCAAGAAATGGGTTGGTTTCCGGAAAAGATTACAGCCGATATTGAAGCGGTTATTCTTGGGATGCATGCCAAAGCTGATAACCCGGAATTAATCAAAGCCCAAGCATTAGGACTGAAAATTTATTCCTATCCCGAGTTTTTGTACGAACAGTCTAAAAATAAAACACGGGTAGTTATTGGCGGTTCGCACGGAAAAACCACTATTACTTCCATGATTTTGCACGTGATGCATTACCATAATATTGAGGTAGATTACATGGTTGGTGCCCAATTAGAGGGTTTTGACACTATGGTGCATCTTACACATGAGAATGATTTTATCGTGTTAGAAGGCGATGAATATTTATCGTCGCCCATAGACAGAAGACCGAAGTTTCATTTGTACCAACCTAACATCGCTTTATTATCAGGCATTGCTTGGGATCATATTAATGTGTTTCCAACCTTTGATAATTATGTAGAGCAATTTGAAATTTTTGTCAACCAAATCACCAAAGGCGGAATTTTGGTTTATAATGAAGAAGACGCTACGGTTAAAAAAGTAGCTGAAGAATCAACCAACACCATTCGTCGAATTCCCTACCAAACACCAAGTTATTCTGTTAAAGACGGTGTAACTTTATTAGACACTCCCGAAGGTCCGATGCCGATAGAAGTCTTTGGAGCACACAACCTAAACAACTTAGCCGGAGCCAAATGGATTTGCCAAAATATGGGCGTAGACGAAGCCGATTTCTACGAAGCCATTGCCAGTTTTAAAGGCGCCAGCAAACGATTAGAAAAAATAGCTGAAGGAAAAGGAAAAGTGGCCTATAAAGATTTTGCCCATTCACCGAGTAAAGTTTCGGCTACTACCCAAGCTGTTAAAGCACAATATCCGGACAGAAAATTAGTAGCTTGCCTTGAATTACATACGTACAGCAGTTTGAATGCCGAATTCTTAAAAGAATACGAAGGCGCTTTAGATGCCGCCGATGTAGCCGTGGTTTTTTATTCGCCCGATGCGGTAAAAATCAAGCAACTCGAAGAAGTGACTTATGAGCAAATTGCAGAATCTTTCAAGCGTAAAGATTTGATTATTTATACCAATCCAATAGAGTTCAAAGACTTTTTATTCAATTTCGATTTAAATAATACCGCCTTATTATTAATGAGTTCCGGTAATTACGGCGGATTGAATTTTGATGAAGTGAAGAAGTTGATGCTATAATTTGAAGATTATTTTTGGTATTTAAAATGCCCAACTAGCTCATAGCGAAACAAGCAATCCTCCAATACTTGTCCGTTGCCCACATTATGTACAATCATCGGATGACCATTGGAGGATTTTTTGTGGGTTATTATGCCGATATGCGGTAATTTTCCGTTAATGATCCAAGTAACGATTTCACCGGTTTTATAATCTGCCGGATTTTGGGTAACGACTAATTTTTGCCCTTTTCTACTGAAAAAAACTTCTAAATTCGGAACTCTTCTGTGATCAATGTTAGTATCAGGTTTTTTCAAACCCCATTTTTTCAAATTAGGGTATTTGGTAAAGTTGGCTTTCAAATCTTCATGGACTTCTTTTTGCAAATCAATACCCAATTTACGATACGCTCTGATGACCACATCGGTACAAACGCCGGTTTTGGCCTGAACATCTCCGTTGGGATATTTTATCGCAACATAATTTGGAGTATATACAATTTCGTCATCAATTATGGAAAGCGCCGCTTCGGAAAGTCGGTTTTCAAATGTGTTTTCAAGCAAGGGTTTAGCATTATTATGCTCAACCTCTTTTTGACTACAAGTTAAAAATGTAAGTAAAGTTAGCGATAAATAAAAAGTTTTCATACTTTTAAGGTTTCAAGAACTAACGATAATTCTTTCTTTTTAGTATAAGCCATGGAACAAAACTTTTCTATAAAACATTGGTCAGAAGACGATAAGCCTCGTGAAAAGCTAATGCTGAAAGGAAAATCGGTTTTGAGTGATGCCGAATTAATTGCTATTCTTATCGGCTCCGGCAGTCGAAATGAAAGTGCAGTTTCCCTGAGCAAACGGATACTACAAAGCGTTAACAACAACCTAAATGCGTTGGGCAAATTATCGCTCAAGCAATTTATGGAATTCAAAGGCATAGGCGAGGCCAAAGCGGTTACTATAGCTGCGGCTTTAGAGTTGGGGAAAAGGCGCAGAGAGCAAGCACTTCCCGATTTTTTCAAAATTACTTCTTCCAAAGCGGTTTTCGAAATCATGCAACCTCTTATAGGCGATTTGTTACATGAAGAATTTTGGGTGCTTTATCTGAATAATGCCAATAAAGTGATTTATAAAGCCCAGTTATCCAAAGGCGGTATTACCGGAACCATTGTGGATGTTCGCCTAATTTTTAAATTGGCTTTGGAACACAACGCGACTTCTATCATTTTAAGCCACAATCATCCTTCCGGTAAACTTGTGGCCAGTGATGCCGACAAAGAAATCACTAAAAAGCTTAAATTTGCCGGAGAGCAATTGGATATTAAAGTGCTCGATCATATTATCATCACCGAAAAAGGGTATTTGAGCTTTCAGGACGAAGGCATTTTTTAGCATGAAACACATCACAGATATTTTTTTTGACCTCGATCATACACTTTGGGATTTTGACGCCAATTCGGTTTTGGCTTTTGATAAAATCTTTAAAGAACAGCATCCAACCATAGACACCTATCAGTTCGTGGAAGTTTACGCGCCTATCAATCAAGCCTGTTGGAAATTGTACCAGGTCGATAAAATGACACATGAAGAATTGCGTTACCAGCGATTGAAACAATCTTTTGATGCGTTGCGTTATAAAATCTCCGACGAGGCTATTGATAAAATTGCTCACGATTACATTGTATTTTTACCGGATAATAACCAACTTTTTGAAGGCGCTTTGGAAGTTTTGGATTATTTATCGTCCAAGTATAATTTGCACATTATCACCAACGGTTTTGCCGAAGTACAGTATAAAAAAATAGCCAATTCCGGTTTAGAAGGCTATTTTAAAACCGTCACCAATTCGGAAATGGCGGGCGTAAAAAAACCGCATCGCAACATATTCGAATTTGCCTTATCTTTGGCTAAAGTCGATAAACAAAATGCTTTAATGATAGGTGACTGTATTGATGCCGATGTTCGCGGTGCAATCGAATTTGGAATGGAAGCCATTTTGTTTGATGAAAAAAACACGCATACTACAGCAACCTTTACAAGAATTAATCATCTAAAAGAATTAAAAAACATACTCTAATGAAAAAAATAGCACTCTTGTTACTGTTCGTATCTTTTATGTCTTACTCTCAGGGAATTAATAATTATCAATATGTAATTGTTCCCAAAAAATTTGATGCCTTTAAAACGGATGACAAATACGGGATGAATACTTCTGTTAAACTATTGCTCCAAAAATACGGTTTCAAAGCCTATTTCAGTGACGAATCTTTTGCCAATGACACCATGAATCGTTGTGATTTTTTAACAGCAGATTTAATCAATGAAAGCGGAATTATGGTCACTAAAATCAGAGTGGCTTTAAAGGATTGTAAAGGCAATATTGTTTACCAAACCGAACTTGGAACCAGTCGTGAAAAACAATATTCTATAGCTTATAGCCAAGCACTGAGAGAAGCAGCCAAGTCGTTTGAAACTTTGAACTATAAGTATGAAGGCAAATCATTGCCATTTCAACCAACAACAGAAAAACCTGTGGTTAGGGTTTCCGAAACCAGAATTGAATCGGTTTCTACAACTAATACCGATGAGAAACCCGTGGTGAGAGTAAAAGACAACAAAATTGAGACTAAACCTAATGCTCCGTTCTTTTTTGCACAACCAACAGCTAACGGCTATCAAGTGGTTGACAACGAGCCTAAAGTCATCATGCGTTTGTACAACACTTCCCAAAAGAATGTGTTTATGGCCGATAAAAATGGGGTAAACGGAACCGTGTTACTCAAAGACGGACAATGGGTATTTGAATATTACAACAATGGAAACTTGGTATCAGAACCGATTAATCTGAAGTTTTAACCGCTCAAACTAATACCCATACTTATCTTTCCAACGGTTTTTCAAAAAGGTACGCATTTCGTTCTCGCGAGCATTGTTTCCCGGTTTGTAGAAATCTGTATTCCTGATTTCATCGGGTAAATATTCTTGTTCCGAGAAATTGTTGGCATAGTTGTGTGAGTATTGGTATTCTTCGCCATAACCCAATTCCTTCATCAGTTTGGTTGGTGCGTTGCGCAAATGAATCGGCACCGATAAATCGCCGGTTTGTTTCACCAAAGCTTGAGCTTCGCCTATAGCCATATAACTCGCATTGCTTTTAGGCGATGTGGCTAAATATATCGCACACTGACTCAAGATAATTCGGCTCTCCGGATAGCCAATGGTAGAAACGGCTTGAAAGGTATTGTTGGCCATGATAAAAGCCGTAGGATTCGCGTTGCCAATATCTTCACTGGATAAAATTAACATTCTACGGGCGATGAATTTTACATCTTCGCCACCTTCAATCATGCGCGCCAACCAATACACAGCGCCATTGGGATCACTACCGCGGATGGATTTGATAAAAGCCGAAACAATATCGTAATGTTGTTCTCCGGTTTTGTCGTACAGCACCGTGTTTTGCTGCACCAATTCCAATACTTTGTCGTTGGTAATTGTAATTTGACCTTCAGGGCTGGCGTTGACAACGAGTTCAAAAATATTCAATAGTTTACGGCCGTCACCACCCGAAAGTCGCAGTAAAGCCTCAGTTTCTTTTAATTTGATTTTTTTAGCGGAAATGATTTTGTCTTCCTTCATCGCGCGGTGCAACAAAGCCAACAAATCTTCCTTAGAAAACGGATTCAAAATATACACCTGACAACGTGACAACAAAGCGGGAATCACTTCAAAACTAGGGTTTTCTGTGGTGGCGCCTATTAGGGTTACCCAACCTTTTTCCACAGCCGCCAACAATGAATCTTGTTGTGATTTGCTGAAACGATGGATCTCGTCTATGAACAAAATCGGGTTTTTGGCGGTGAACAAGCCGCCGCTTTGTTTCGCTTTTTCAATCACGTCGCGGATGTCTTTCACCCCGCTGTTAATGGCGCTCAACTCGTAAAACGGACGGTTGCTTTGCTTGGCAATAATCTGCGCCAAAGTGGTTTTGCCTGTGCCCGGAGAACCCCAAAAAATCATCGACGGAATAACGCCACGAGCAATTTGCTGGGTCAACGAACCGTTTTCGCCTACCAAGTGTAACTGACTGATGTAGTCTTCCAAACGCTGCGGTCTGATGCGTTCTGCCAAAGGTGCTTCCATGCGGTAAAAATACAATTTTTATGAAGTTTAGGAGCCAAACGTTAGGGCATTTTTTACACCGTGTTCCCGCTGTCCGTTATACAAGGTGTCACTCCCATCGGGGCTAAATACAAACTAAAAGGCTTCTTTTAAACTTTTTAAAAAATACCGTAAACTGACAAATTAGCACTATTTTTATCTTGGCGGTGTTTTTGACAAGTCAAATGCGATATTTTAAGCCTATGAACGATCAGCATCATTTTAAGTTTACGCCTTCGGTATGGATAGTGCCGGTTTTTTTGGTGTTGGTGATATGGAGCGTTTTCTTAGCGGAAGATCGCTTCAATCTCGATTGGACCACACACGGCATTTATCCCCGAACCTGGCAAGGTTTGCAAGGTGTTTTGTTGAGTCCGTTTTTGCACGGTGATTTGAATCACATTGCCAACAATACTTTTCCGTTATTTATTTTAACAGCGGCGCTGATTTATTTTTACCGCGACATCTCACTCAAGGTGTTGGTTTACGGAATTGTCTTTTCCGGATTGATTACTTGGGTTATTGGGCGCGAATCCTTTCACATTGGCGCGAGCGGTTTGATTTATGTGTTGGTGTCTTTTATTTTCTTTAAAGGGATGATGACACAGTATTACCGACTCATGGCTTTATCGCTCACGGTGGTGATGTTATACGGCGGCATGATTTGGTATGTATTTCCTGAGGTTGACCGACAAATTTCCTGGGAAGGCCATTTGGCCGGATTCTTAACCGGTTTTGTTTTTGCCGCTATTTTTAAAACTCCCGATTATAAAAAAGCCATCCAATATGAATGGGAGAAACCCGATTTTAATCCGGAGGACGATATGTTTATGAAGCATTTTGACGAGAATGGCAACTTTGTCAATACGCCGGAACCTGAGGAAATTGAAGAAGAAATCCCTCCAACTACAGTAAATTACGTTTACACCTACAAAGCAGCGACAGACGATAACAAGTTAGCCGAATAGATAGTTCTTTAGCCCCGATTGAAGCAGCTACCATGTAGCGCGCAAAGCGGGAACAAGGATTTGGGATAAATCCCGAGCCTTTCGCTTTTAATATTAAATTTTAGATATTAAATATTAAATATAAGAGAGGTGATTATTGTCTTTGACGAACTGTTTCGTAAAGAAAGGCGCCGCAGGCTACAGAAACATTTAAGGAACCGATGGTTCCGAACATAGGAAGTTTGGCTTTTTCATCTACAATTTTCAACACCGACGGGTTGATGCCGCGGTCTTCGCTACCCATGATGATGGCAACGGGTTCGTTGAGGTTTAGACTGTATAAGCTGTCTTCGGTTTTTTCGGTGGCGGCTACGGTTTTGATGCCGCTGCCTTGCAGGTAAAAAATGGCGTCTTTGATATGGTCGACTTTGCAAATCGGTACATTGAAAACGGCCCCTGCAGAGGTTTTTACGGTGTCACCGTTTACCGGAGCGGAACCGGTTTTTTGCACTATAATACCGTCAACTCCGGTACATTCTGCCGTTCTGATGATGGCGCCAAAGTTTCGGGCATCACTGAGTTGGTCGAGGATTAAGAATAAAGGCGTTTTGCCGCTTTCCACAACACTGTCTACTAAGGTTTCCAAATTAACGAAGGAAATAGGGGCAATGGTAGCCACAGCACCTTGGTGGTTGTTAACTGTTAAGCGGTTTAGTTTTTCTACGGGAACATACGAGAAATTGATGCTGTTTTTTTTCAGGGTTTTGAGCAGTTCTTGCATCAATTCGCCTTGCGCATCGGTTTGAATAAAGACTTTGTCGATTTCCTTACCTGCGTTAACGGCTTCAATTATGGCTCTGATTCCGAAGATTTGATTTTCTTTTTCCATGGCGCAAAGATATAAAAAAACCACCAGTGAAAACTGGTGGTTTTAGATTAGAACAATTTAATGTTATGGTTGTTGCAAAACAAAGTTTGGCCAGTTAGAGCCATCTGTTCTTGTTAAGGTTGTATCTCCATATTCGCCGTAATCATTTTCCCAGTGGAAAGACATGTCAGCACCGTTGATTACTAAGTTTGAGAATGTGAATACCTCATTGTACTGATCTACACCTGCATAAGCAATTTCACCACAAAGGTCTACAAATTGAACCCCAGTTGCGATATTGCCCGGTCCATATAAACCTCTCCAGCCTCCGAAAGAAGCATCAGAAAGATTGTATACCCCTCCGCCAACAGCAGTAAAAGTTACGTTTCCGGTAACCGGACCGGCTGCGAATTCACCTGTTGGGGCAGATACATTGGTAGTAGAGTAGCTGTAAGTACCTGCTAAATCAGAATAACAATCAATGATAGTAAATGACAATTCTTGAGATGTAATGCTGGCATTTGAAGTGTTTGCATTACTAACACGAAGAGTGAAAGTTTCATCATCTTCATCTTCGTCGTCATTTAAGATTTTAATCTCTCCAGAAACTGAAGTAGTATAGGCAGGAATGATAAGTTCATGATCGAATTCGAAGTCATGATCGTCAGCATCACCAGCTGTTTGAAGCACAGAAACGTGAATATCAATTGATTGAGGTTTGTTTAGTGTAATGGTATAAGTGAATACACTTTGGTCACCCTCTCTAACAGTTTGTGAATTAGCCAAAGGACTATCTAATGTAATAGTTCCCACGACATCTTCTGCTACAATTAGGTTGCTGTACCCTGTAGCATCACCAGAGTCATCACAAGAGATGAACATCATAGATGACAAAAGTAAACCTAACCCAAATTTATTATTAAATATTTTTTTCATAATGGTGTTTTTAATTAATCAACAACTTTTTCAAGAACCTCATAAAATTCTCTCGGTCCGGAACCAGCAGTAAGATAACCATATGACATATAAATTCTGTCTTTACCTAAAACGTCATCTCTAACAGCTTTGTTTTGAATGCCGGCAAAACCACATGCATAAGTGATGTCTCCCGGAGTTTCTGTACAATTAGTGGCTGGTTGTCCGTTTAATAACTGTACAGCACCGTCATAAGTTGTTGGTACTAATACATTATCATTTGAATCAATTGTAAAGTAGAATTCATTTCCAGAGAAAGGCCCTGCCCATTCTAGTTTTCTGTAGGTAGTTGCATTAACAGATTCTACAGTAACCACAGTTCCTAAAAATGGTCCTGTTACATCGGGTCTTGGAACTCCTAATCTCCAATATTCACATTGCACTACGTTGTACTGACCCGCAAAACGTGTTCCAACAGAAACTTTAGTTGTTTTTAGGTTTTGGGCTTGAGTTCCGGCGCTAGTGTTTGATACATAAGTTAGCGTCCAATAGTCCCCAATACTTAAATTAGAATCACTTGATGATAATGCAGCTCCATTTAAAGTTAATCCACTGATTAACTCATTGTAAGTTGCTGTAAAATCTAAATTTTCAACTTGTGCAGTATTAGGAAACGTTATTGTTTTCAATAAAGCTGTGTTAGAGCTTACCCCGTCAACTGTTGTAAAAGTTTTGTAAATATCTACAGAGTTAACTTTAATATCACCTTGGAAAGCTGAAATAGAGGCAGCGTATTCAAAATCATTTCCGTTTCCTACTACGTAGGGTACAAGGATAGTGTTAACGCTTAAAAGACCTCCTTCATTTTTATTTCCGGTAAGAACATCGTTGTCCTCCTCGCATGACACGACGCCTAAAGCGGCAACGGCCATAAATAAATAAATAAATTTTTTCATAGTTTTTTGTATTAGTTCATCCACCAAACTTTGGAAAGCATAGTGTCACCATTATCTAATAAGGCAACAGCTGCTTGGTAGTTTGTTTGGTTAAAGTTTTGTGAATCGGTTGAATAATAGAATCTTTTTGGAATAGCACTGATTTGTGCGTCAACAACTGGAGATAAGGCTGGTTGTCCGGTTCTTCTCCATTCTGTCCATGACTCAATGCCTTGTCCGTAAAGCGCAAACCACATTTGTAAACCAATTTTTTCTTTACCGGCAGTTACAGTGGTAAAGTCAAGAGAAGGCTGTGTTAAATAAGAAGCGATTTGCGTAGCATTAACTCCATTATAGCTCATGTTAGCCGATATACCATTTCTGTAGTGGGTGTCAGCTGTTGAAATTCCGCCCGGAATGATTCCGGTTAAAGCTGCTTCAGCTAAATAAAATTCTACTTGAGCGTAAGATAATAATACACCCGGTAAAGTAGGAGATAAATAGTCTTCACCTGGAGACGAGAATCCATTATAATTTCCAGGGTTTTCAACGCCAGGTACATTTCCAACATAGGCATTAGCATCGTTAACTTGTGCAAAAACACTTAGTCTAGGATCAGCCAAAAGGTTTAATTTGTCTACAAGTACAGAACTAACTTTGTACTCGGCTCTGTTACCGTAAACGATGGTTTCGTAAATTGGATTAGCGTCAGGTTGTGAAGCGGTGTAGGCCAATTGAGCTGAATCGTCATTAGAAGACATTAATAAGCCAGAGTTTACTAAAGCAGTAACTTCGGTAGAAACATTTCTTTTTCCTGAGATTCTCATTAAAGCTTTCAATTTCAAAGAAGCTCCGAATTTTCTCCATTTGGCTACATCACCTTGGTAGATGAAGTCAGCAGTTGATGTAAATTCACCACTTCCGTTAGCAAATAAAGCTTCCGCTTGGTCTAATAAATCAAGAATTCCGTCATAAACTACTTCTTCTGTGTCGTGAACCGGTTTAGTGATACCCGGTACTACAGCTTCATTGAAAGGAACAGGGCCGAAGATATCGGTTAGTATTTGGAAATTGTTGGCTTCCAAAACTAAACTGATAGCTTGTAAGTTAGTGTTTCCGGTAGTTCCGGCTAATTCATAGGCAGCTTTACATTCTGCAATAGAACTAGCGTAAAGGTTCGTCCAAACTGAATTCATAACGGCTCTTCTCGGCGTGTATCTTTCTTCAGAATTGTATTGAACTTTTGACCATTGTTGTGCCCAACAAAGCCCCATATCTCCTCCAATTTGTGCATTGTACAAAGTGTTTTGAGTAGTAATCATTGCTGAAGACAACAATAAATTAGGGTCGGTTGATTGGGAATTGTTTGGAGAGGTGTTGATCTCTTCAAAATTTTTATCACAGCTCCATAAAGAGAGTGCTGCGACAAATAAGGCAAATATTTTTTTCATAACTTTTTTTAGAATTTAATGTTAATGTTAAACCCATAAGTTCTAGCTGATGGTAATTGACCAAACTCTTGGCCTTGTTCACCATTAGCACTACTGAAACCTGTTTCAGGATCAATATGAGGAACTTTTTTGTAAAGGATAGCTAAGTTTCTACCAACTACTGATACTCTGAAATCTTGAATAAAAGTACCGGTTAACCATTTTTTAGGTAATGAATATCCAAAAACAATTTGTCTAAGTTTTACATAACTGGCATCAAATACTCCACTTTCTGTAAAGTTTGAGTAATCGTAGGCTGTTTGATTGAATGTTTTAGCATCTACCACTACGTTGTTTGGAGTATATCCACCGTTGCCGTCTGAAACTACACCATTTCCGATTACACCGGTTTCTCTACCGATTAAAGACTCTTCCAATGTTCCGGCATATCTACCCCACATATAAGTCATAGAGAAGATGTCACCACCCATTTTAGCATCAATCAAAGTGCTTAAATCGAAGTTTTTGTATTTGAAAGTAAAGTTAGCACCTCCTGTCCAATCAGGAGTAATATTTCCTAATACAACTTTTTCGGTGTTGTTAACTTGAGGTAAACCGTTCTCATAAATTATTTGACCGGCATCATTTCTTAAGAAAGGATATCCAACGATTGATCCATAAGCTTCGCCTACACGGGCTTGTAATTCCATATCCCATTGACCGCCTAATACATAGGCATCAGTCAAACCTAAGCTAACCACTTCGTTTTTGTTTTTAGCAAAGTTCAAGTCTACATCAAAAGAGAAATCTCCTTTTTTCAATACCGTAGCACCTAATTGTAACTCAATACCTTTGTTATTCATTTCTCCGGCATTTTCCCAAGAAGAGGTAAATCCTGAAGCTCCATCAATTTGTAATGGTAAGATTAAGTCTTTACTGGTCTGATCATAATAGGTAGCACTAAAACGAACTCTGTTGTTGAACGCGTTTAAGTCTAATCCGAACTCAACTCCAGTAGTACTTTCTGGTTTTAAGTTAGGGTTCCATTGCGTGTTAGGCACAGAAGAAATAGTACCAAAGTTGTTATTGCTTAAAGCAAAAGTTCTGTTTAAGCTGTATGGGTCTAAAGGTCCGATACCTCCAACTTTTGACCAACCTCCTCTAATTTTAGCATAACTGATTTTAGCTTTAGAAAAGTCAGCTAACTCAGAAAGAACTAATGATCCTGTTACTGCAGGGTAGAAGAAAGAGTTGTTTTGAGAAGGCAATACACTCGCCCAGTCATTACGTCCTGAGAAATCAAGGAAAGCATAGCCTTTGTATGATAATTGTCCGAATCCAAGAACACTGTTGATTCTTTGCTCTGTATAATCACTGTCGATAGTTGGAGTAGTTCCGGATTTTACGTTAGATAATGTAAATAGGCCCGGTAACTCTAAACCGCCGCTTAATTCTCCTAATTGTCTTGTACTTACTCTTTTCATAGAGTTCATACCGGCATTGATGGTCAAAGCCAAATCAGTGGTTAAATTTCTTTGGTAAGTTAAGATGGCTTCAGCGTTGATCTCAGAATATCTTCTGGCAATTTCAGCATAGTAACCGTCAATATTCTCGTTAGAACCTTTTTCGTTTCTCAAAGTTTCTCTTTGTGAATATTGGTCTAACATCAATTTACCGTTGATTGATAAGTTGTCTGTAAACTTGAAGTTTAAGAATGTATTACCGGTAATTCTGTCTTGATCAAAAGTATTGATGTTGGTTTCCAAATGCCAATAAGGGTTGTTTTGGAAATTGGTGTTCCAGTTTAATGGAGTACCTGCAGCAGGTGTGTTAGCACCAGCCAAAGGTAAGTTTCTCCAGTCTTTTAAGTCAGAGAAATTAACGTTACGAGCAGACCAAATAAACTGTTGAACTACGTTTTGACTTGAATAACCAACAACTGGTAAATTATCACTTTTGTTGTTGAAGTAAGTCATGCTGATACCGGCAGATAATTTTTTGCCTAGGTTCATGTTTCCATTAAAACCTACATTGAATTTTTTGAATTCAGTAAAAGGAATCATCCCTTTTTCATCACTGTTTCCAATGGATAATCTGAAGTTTGAATTTTCACCACCACTAACGATAGATACGTTATTGGTTTGTGCAACACCTGTTTCATAGAAATCTTTAACGTTGTCAGGATGAGAAACCCATGGAGTAGGTAATCCGCCGTTTTTGTATGAGTCCCATTGAACAAAAGAAAGACCTCTGTCCAAAGCAGGTCCCCAGCTTTCGTCAACACCATCGTTGTATCCGCCTCCGGCACCATCAACAAATTCAAAATAATCTGAAGTTGCTCCTTGACCGTAAGAGTTTTGGAAGTTTGGTAAAACCAATGGGTTAGAGAAAGTGGTATTTGTGTTGAAAGAAACTTCGAACTTGTCTTTTTTCTTTCCAGATTTTGTATTGATTAAAACAACCCCTTTACTGGCACGAATACCGTAAAGTGCAGCAGCAGTTGGTCCTTTTAATACAGTAACTGATTCAATGTCATCAGGATTGATACTGGCAGCACCATTAGGTAAGTCTCTACCTCCGCCTGAACCTGAGTTACCGTAGCTGGTATTATCAAAAGGAACACCATCTATAACAAATAAAGCCTCATTGTTACCTGTAATAGTAGAAGCACCTCTCAAAACAATTCTTGAGGAAGATCCTACAGCTCCTGATGAATTGGTTACTTGAACCCCCGCAACTCTACCGGATAAGGCATTTACTAAATTTGATTCTCTCGCCTCAGTTAAAGCACCTCCTTTTACAGATTGAGCGGCATAGGTTACGGCCTTCTCTGACTTTTTAACGCCTAAAGCCGTTACTACAACGCCCTCAAGCTCAACGGCCGCATCCATCATTTTAACGTTGATTGTTGCCGAAGAAGCCACAATTTCTTGTGATTTCATGCCGACATAATTAAAAACTAATGTCTGTGTTGGAGAAGCACTAATGCTGAACTTACCGTCAAAATCGGTTTGAGTTCCCAACTTAGTCCCTTTAACAAGAACATTAACTCCCGGAATAGGCATACCGCTGTTATCAGTAACAACACCAGTAACAATCCTCTCTTGTGCAAAAGAAATTTGCACCAATAACGCTATAAAAAGCGTCAAGAATCCATTTAACTTTGTTTTCATTATTTAATTTGGTTATAATTAGTAAACCAAAAGTCTTAAATAATTCTTAAAAATCCTAATGAAATGTTAACTTTTATTCTTAATTCTTTAATTATTTAAAAATTAGCTTTAAAGCTGATGTGAACTATTGAATTTGATAGTTTGGCATCTTGATTTTTAGTACTGCCGTTTGCGTAGATGATATTGAAAAGACCGTTTTTAGTTAATAATCCGAATCCAAAACCAAGTCCCAAAAGATTTTCTTTGGTATTTGTAGTGGTGTCGTTAAAGTAACCATAGTCGAGTATGGTGTGGACATATAAATTTGAAGTTGCGATATAACGGTATTCGGTAAGTAAAGTAGTAATTGTGTTGGCTTGAAGGCTGTTTTCGTTGAACCCGCGTACGGAATTTATGCCTCCGAATCTGTAAAGCTCATTGGTGATGTAGCGGTTGCTTTTTAAATAGAAATTCTGGGTTTTAACTTGTATGATATTTTTTGGGTTCAGATAAAAATTGTGTTTGGCTAGTAAGCTTATAAAAAATTGGTTGTCGTTACCGGAATTGGCGTTTCTCTTTCCGTTTCCTACTTTAAGATTGATGTTGGTTTTTTCCGGGAATAAAAAATCAGTATTATTAAAATTGGTGAATTCCAAAGACGAGGTTAGAAAAGTGCTTTCAAAGTCGTTAATAGTAGTTGAATTTATGTTTTGAATGTCGCTTGACTCTGTTGACTGATAACCTAAGTATATTCGGGTGTTGTAGTTAAAGTAGTAGCCGATTTCTAAATTGGTTCTGGTATTTTGAAAGGTGCTGTCTTGTTTGAAAATATTCAAGTCGGCTTTCATTCCGAAAGGGCTTTTGAATAGATATGGAAGTTCCAAACTGAGGTTGAACGTTTTTTGGTCTTGCCCATCGCTTTTCCAATAAAGCGCAATTTTTTCACCCGAATTTAGAATGTTATTAAGGATTAAATCCAAGTAGCCGCTGACAACCAATTTGTCTTTTTCGTCATTGGTGAATCCAAGATATCCGTCAAATGAGTTTGGTTTTGCTTTTTCTAAGTAAACATAGATTTTAGTGGAATCCTTGGTAAACAAAATTTCGGGATATTTTTGCTGTTTGACAAAGCGGTATTTTTCAAAATCAGTATAAATTTTTTCTAAGCTTTTTTGGTTGAAGGTTTTGTTCTTGTGCAGACGCAAGATATTTTTTTTGTGGCCTTCGGGAAATTTAGGATAACCGTTTATGACTATGTTGTTGATGCTTCTTTTTATTTCTGTATTTACCGATAGAGAAGCGGTAATGAAATGAGGTTGTTTTTCAATGGAGGAAAGTTTGGCTTTGGTCATTGCGAAACCCTTATTCTCTAATTGTCTTGTTACAGTGTTTAATAAAAATTCTATTTCCTCAAAAGGCAAGGTTACAGAATCGTTCTTGAAGGAGAAGTTTTCGGGGATAAATTCCTGAAAATTTATACCTATATATATGCGCGCATATTTAATTCTGTTTTCGAGTTGGTATTTGTGTGTAAAAACAGAGTCGTTAACTTTATGGGTTTCGACGATTTTACAATCCAGATAGCCTTTCTTATTTAGCTTTTCTGTAAGTAAAATATTTTCTTCGGTAATGGATTTTAGAGATTTGTGTTTTTTTTCATAGCCAATACTGTCGATGATTTTGGTTTCGCTGTCATTGCTGCCGGAAATTTTCAAGTACAAGTTTTGAGCAGCGGTTTTTCCGCCAAAGAGGGACAAGAAAATAAGAAAGAATATCTTTTTCAATCGCATAGAGCTTTGCTTCAAAATAACGAAAAAAAACTCTTTTTATTACGGTTAATCAAATCTAAAAAGAATCTATTTGAAAATTAATTAATTAAGATTTGTTTCGATAAAAATAATTACTACATTTGCAACCCCTAAAAAAGGGGGATTTTAATAAATAAAGAAATTTTAGTATTTAATTATGCCAACAATTCAACAATTAGTAAGAACAGGAAGAACTCAAATCACTAAGAAGAGTAAATCGGTTGCTTTAGATTCTTGTCCTCAAAGAAGAGGTGTTTGTACGCGTGTTTACACTACTACTCCTAAAAAGCCAAACTCTGCGATGCGTAAAGTAGCGCGTGTACGTTTGACTAACGGAAATGAAGTGAATGCTTACATCCCTGGAGAAGGACACAATTTACAAGAGCACTCGATAGTATTAGTGAGAGGCGGAAGGGTAAAAGATTTACCAGGAGTTAGATACCACATTGTGCGTGGTGCGCTTGATACCTCAGGTGTAGCAGGAAGAACACAAAGAAGATCTAAGTACGGTGCTAAACGCCCAAAAGAAGCTAAAAAGTAATTTTAAAAACTTTTAAAGAAAAGACATGAGAAAAAGAGCGGCAAAGAAAAGACCACTTTTACCAGATCCAAGGTTTAACGACCAATTGGTAACACGTTTTGTAAACAACTTAATGTGGGACGGTAAGAAATCAACAGCTTTCAAAGTATTCTATGATGCAATTGATATCGTAGAAGCTAAAAAGAACAATGATGAAAAAACATCATTAGAAGTTTGGAAAGATGCTTTAACAAACGTTATGCCTCACGTAGAAGTACGTAGTCGTAGAGTAGGTGGAGCTACCTTCCAAATTCCGATGCAAATCAGACCGGACAGAAAAATTTCTATGGCTATGAAGTGGATGATACTTTATGCTAGAAAAAGAAATGAAAAATCAATGGCCGGAAAATTAGCCTCTGAAATCTTAGCTGCGGCTAAAGAAGAAGGTGCTGCTGTTAAAAAGAGAATGGATACTCACAAAATGGCAGAAGCAAACAAAGCATTCTCTCACTTTAGATTTTAATATTTAAGAAATGGCTAGAGATTTAAAATTTACAAGAAATATCGGAATTGCGGCTCACATTGATGCTGGTAAAACAACAACTACTGAGCGTATATTATTCTATACCGGAAAATCACACAAAATTGGTGAGGTGCACGATGGTGCTGCAACAATGGACTGGATGGCGCAAGAGCAGGAAAGAGGGATTACTATTACTTCTGCTGCAACCACTTGTGAGTGGAACTTCCCAACTATCCAAGGTAAAGCAACTCCGGATACAAAACCGTACCACTTTAATATTATTGATACCCCGGGACACGTTGACTTTACTGTAGAAGTAAACCGTTCATTGCGTGTATTGGATGGATTAGTTTTCTTGTTTTCTGCTGTTGATGGTGTTGAGCCTCAATCAGAAACCAACTGGAGATTAGCGGATCAATATAGAGTTCCACGTATGGGATTCGTTAACAAAATGGACCGTCAAGGTTCTAACTTCTTAAATGTTTGTCAACAAGTTAGAGATATGTTGAAGTCTAACGCTGTTGCGATTACTTTGCCAATCGGTGAAGAAAATGACTTTAAAGGAGTGGTTGACTTAGTAAAAAACCAAGCTATCATATGGCATGACGCAACGCAAGGGGCAACTTTTGATATTGTAGATATTCCTGCTGATATGGTGGATGAAGTAAAAGCTTACCGTTCAACCTTGATTGAAGC
Organism: Flavobacterium sp. FEMGT703F; assembly: GCA_002786385.1. Classification (GTDB taxonomy): domain Bacteria; phylum Bacteroidota; class Bacteroidia; order Flavobacteriales; family Flavobacteriaceae; genus Flavobacterium; species Flavobacterium cheonhonense. The sequence goes on along the minus strand of PGCN01000019.1, from coordinate 35,145 downwards.
AGTTGCTGAGTATGATGAAAATCTACTTGACAAATACATGGAAGATGAAAACTCAATCACTGAGGAAGAAATCAACAATGCATTAAGAGCTGCTACAATTGATATGGCTATCATCCCGATGATTGCTGGTTCATCTTTCAAAAACAAAGGTGTTCAATTTATGTTGGATGCTGTATGTAAATATTTGCCTTCTCCGTTAGATAAAGAAGGTATCGAAGGAATTCACCCTGATGATGCTGATTTATTAGAAGAAGATCAAACTAAAATTATTCGTCGTCCTGATGTAAAAGAGCCGTTTGCTGCTTTGGCATTTAAGATTGCAACTGACCCTTACGTTGGTCGTTTGGCTTTCTTCCGTGCTTATTCAGGTCGTTTAGATGCAGGTTCTTACATTTTGAACACGCGTTCAGGAAACAAAGAAAGAATTTCTCGTATCTACCAAATGCACGCTAACAAACAAAACCCAATCGAATATATCGAGGCAGGTGATATTGGAGCTGCTGTTGGATTTAAAGATATCAAGACCGGTGATACTATGTGTGATGAAAAACACCCAATCATTCTTGAATCTATGAAATTCCCTGATCCGGTAATTGGTATCGCTATCGAGCCAAAAACTAAAGCTGACGTTGATAAAATGGGTATGGCTTTGGCTAAATTAGCTGAAGAAGATCCTACATTTACCGTTAGAACTGACGAAGCTTCAGGTCAAACGATTATTTCAGGTATGGGTGAGTTGCACTTAGACATCCTTGTTGATCGTATGAAACGTGAGTTTAAAGTGGAAGTTAACCAAGGTGAGCCTCAGGTAGAGTACAAAGAAGCATTCACTAAATCGGCACAACACAGAGAAGTTTACAAAAAACAATCTGGTGGACGTGGTAAATTCGGAGATATTGTATTCCGTTTAGAGCCTGCTGACGTTATAGATGGTAAACCATTTGTTGGATTACAATTTGTTAACGAAGTAAAAGGTGGAAACGTTCCTAAAGAATATATTCCTGCTGTTGAGAAAGGTTTCAGAGAAGCTATGAAAACAGGTCCGTTAGCCGGATACACTGTAGATAGTTTGAAAGTTACTTTATTAGACGGTTCTTACCACCCGGTAGATTCTGATGCACTTTCTTTCGAGTTGGCTGCTAAAATGGGTTACAAAGAAGTGGCTAAGGCTGCCGGAGCTGTAATTCTTGAGCCAATCATGAAAATTGAAGTGATTACTCCTGAAGAAAACATGGGAGATATCGTAGGAGATTTGAACAGAAGAAGAGGTCAAGTGAATGACATGGGTGACAGAGCAGGTGCTAAAACAATCAAGGCACACGTTCCGTTGTCAGAGATGTTCGGTTATGTAACAACCTTAAGAACATTATCTTCAGGTAGAGCAACATCTACTATGGAGTTCTCTCACTACGAACAAACTCCTTCTAACATTTCTGAAGAAGTAATTAAAAAAGCAAAAGGTAACGCTTAATTTTTATCAAGATGAGTCAAAAAATTAGAATAAAATTAAAGTCTTACGATCACATGTTGGTTGATAAATCAGCTGAGAAAATCGTAAAAACTGTGAAAAGCACAGGTGCTGTTGTAACAGGTCCAATTCCGTTACCTACGCACAAAAAAATATTTACTGTATTGCGTTCTCCGCACGTTAACAAAAAAGCGAGAGAGCAGTTCGAAGTAAGTTCATACAAAAGATTATTAGATATCTACAGTTCTTCATCAAAAACAATTGATGCTTTAATGAAGCTTGAATTGCCTAGCGGTGTAGAAGTGGAAATCAAAGTCTGATTCTAGTATGATGTAAAATTAAATCCGTCTCGTTTAGTGAACGAGACGGATTTTTTATTTAGAGAGCTTCGGTGTAGTGTTTTTTTAGTTTGTTTTATCCGGTTTTAAGGTGTTTTTTGCGGTTTTGTGACTAGTTTAAAAAAATCTTAAAAAAAGGATAATCAATAGTTTGCATTCTAAAATAATTATTATACTTTTGCACGCTCGATTGGGGTAGTATGCCCTATTCAAAAATTAGTAATTTAAAATAAGTTTAATATGTCTGGGTTAATTGGAAAAAAAATCGGCATGACAAGCATCTTTGATGAAAACGGGAAAAACATTCCTTGTACAGTAATCGAAGCTGGTCCTTGTGTCGTTACCCAAGTCAGAACCAAAGAGGTTGACGGGTATGAGGCTCTTCAACTTGGTTTCGATGACAAATCAGAAAAACACGCTACTAAAGCTGATTTAGGTCACTTTAAAAAAGCGGGTACTTCTGCTAAGAAAAAAGTCGTTGAATTCCAAGGATTTGAAGAAAACTACAAATTAGGTGATAACATCACTGTGGAAGTATTCAGCGAAGGAGAATTTGTTGATGTACAAGGTGTATCAAAAGGGAAAGGTTTCCAAGGGGTTGTAAAGCGTCACGGTTTTGGTGGGGTTGGACAATCTACACATGGTCAACACAACCGTTTAAGAGCGCCGGGATCTGTCGGAGCATCTTCTTATCCATCACGTGTATTCAAAGGAATGCGTATGGCCGGAAGAATGGGAGGAGATAATGTAAAAGTACAAAATCTTAGAGTTTTAAAAGTAGTGGCTGAAAAGAATCTACTTGTGGTGAAAGGTGCTATTCCTGGACACAAAAACTCTTATGTAATCATTCAGAAGTAATGGAAGTAAAAGTTTTAGATATCAACGGAAAAGATACTGGAAGAAAAGTTGAACTTTCTGATTCAGTATTCGGCATTGAGCCAAATAATCACGCAGTATATCTTGATGTTAAGCAATACTTAGCCAATCAAAGACAAGGTAACCACAAAGCTAAAGAAAGAGCTGAAGTTGCCGGAAGTACACGTAAGATTAAAAAACAAAAAGGTACAGGTACTGCTCGTGCAGGATCTAAAAAGAGTCCTTTGTTCAAAGGTGGGGGAGCGGTTTTCGGTCCAAGACCAAGAAGCTACTCTTTCAAATTGAACAAAACTTTAAAAAGATTAGCTCGTAAATCGGCTTTATCTTTAAAAGTAAAAGAGTCAAATTTAGTAGTTGTGGAAGACTTCAATTTTGAAACACCAAACACTAAAAATTTCATTAACGTTTTGAAAGCTTTAGGGTTAGAGAACAAAAAATCATTGTTCGTGTTGGGTGATTTAAATAAAAATGTATATTTGTCGTCACGCAATTTAAAGGCTTCTAGCGTAGTAACTAACTCAGAATTAAGCACTTATGCTATTTTAAACGCTAATAATTTAGTGTTATCTGAAGGTTCTTTAGAAGGAATTGTTGAAAATTTAAGTAAATAACAGGCCATGAGTATCATAATTAAACCTATCATAACAGAAAAAATCACCAAAGAAGGTGAGGTTTTTAATCGTTTTGGTTTTGTTGTTGACAAAAAAGCCAACAAAGTTCAAATTAAGAAAGCTGTAGAGGCTGCTTATGGAATTACTGTTGTTGATGTGAACACGATGAACTACAGAGCTGACAGAACCGTAAAATATACAAAAAGCGGATTAATCAGCGGTAAAACAAATGCTTACAAAAAAGCAATTGTTCAAGTAAAAGAAGGAGAAACAATAGATTTTTATAATAATATCTAATAGAAAATGTCAGTTAGAAAATTAAAACCTATTACCCCGGGTCAGCGTTTTAGAGTTGTGAATGGTTTTGACGCCATTACAACTGATAAGCCGGAGCGCTCTTTGTTAGCACCGATAAAAAACTCAGGAGGTAGAAATAGTCAAGGAAAAATGACCATGCGTTATACAGGCGGTGGTCACAAACAAAGGTATCGTATCATTGATTTTAAAAGAACTAAAGTGGGAATCCCTGCTACAGTGAAATCAATCGAGTACGATCCAAACAGAACAGCTTTTATCGCGTTATTGTGGTATGCAGATGGGGAGAAAACCTATATTGTTGCTCAAAACGGATTACAAGTAGGACAAACAGTTGTGTCTGGTGAAGGTGCAGCTCCTGAAATTGGAAATACTTTGCCATTAAGCAAGATTCCTTTAGGAACTGTTATTTCTTGTATTGAATTGCGCCCTGGACAAGGAGCGGTTATCGCTCGTTCTGCAGGTACATTTGCTCAGTTAATGGCAAGAGACGGAAAATATGCTACTATCAAAATGCCTTCAGGTGAAACAAGATTGATCTTGTTAACTTGTTCAGCAACTATTGGAGCTGTTTCTAACTCTGATCACCAATTAATCGTATCTGGTAAAGCAGGTAGAAGCAGATGGTTAGGTAGAAGACCAAGAACAAGACCGGTAGCAATGAACCCAGTAGATCACCCAATGGGAGGTGGTGAAGGACGTTCATCTGGAGGTCACCCACGTTCTAGAAAAGGTTTACCGGCTAAAGGTTACAGAACTCGTTCTAAAGTTAACCCGAGCAACAAGTATATTGTAGAACGCAGAAAGAAATAATTAGATAGACATGGCACGTTCATTAAAAAAAGGACCATTTGTTCACTATAAATTAGATAAAAAAGTTCAGGAAAATATTGCCGGAGGTAATAAAGGAGTGGTTAAGACTTGGTCTAGAGCTTCAATGATTACACCGGACTTCGTAGGACAAACTATCGCAGTTCACAATGGTCGTCAATTTGTTCCGGTTTATGTAACTGAGAACATGGTAGGACATAAATTAGGAGAGTTTTCACCAACAAGATCTTTTAGAGGTCATGCTGGAGCAAAAAATAAAGGTAAAAAATAAGAAGCAATGGGAGTTCGTAAAAGAGAAACTGCAGACGCAAGAAAAGAGGCTAACAAGTCTATTGCCTTTGCTAAATTAAATAACTGCCCTACTTCACCTAGAAAAATGCGCTTAGTAGCAGACTTGGTAAGAGGTCAGAAAGTGGAAAGAGCTTTAAATATTTTAAGATTTAGCTCGAAAGAAGCTTCACGCAAATTAGAAAAACTATTATTATCAGCAATCAACAACTGGGAACAGAAAAATGCTGAAGGTAATGTAGCGGAAGCAGGCTTATTTGTTAAAGAAATCCGTGTAGACGGCGGCATGATGTTGAAAAGACTTCGTCCGGCTCCACAAGGAAGAGCACACAGAATTAGAAAACGTTCTAACCACGTAACTATCGTGTTAGGACAATTAGATAACACACAAAGTAATTAATAAACAGTATGGGACAAAAGACAAATCCAATTGGAAATCGCCTTGGTATCATCAGAGGATGGGATTCAAACTGGTATGGTGGAAATGATTACGGTGATAAAATCGCCGAAGATTATAAAATCAGAAAGTACATCCACGCTCGTTTATCAAAAGCTAGTGTGTCAAAAGTAATCATCGAGAGAACTTTGAAACTTGTAACCGTTACTATCACTACGGCTCGTCCAGGTATCATTATCGGTAAAGGCGGTCAAGAGGTAGACAAGTTAAAAGAAGAACTTAAGAAAGTTACTGACAAAGAGGTTCAAATCAACATCTTTGAAATCAAAAGACCTGAGTTAGATGCTTATTTAGTTGCAACAAGTATCGCTCGTCAAATCGAGAGCCGTATTTCATACAGAAGAGCTATTAAAATGGCTATCGCTGCAGCAATGCGTATGAATGCTGAAGGAATCAAAGTTTTGATTTCAGGTCGTTTGAACGGAGCTGAAATGGCACGTTCTGAGCAATTCAAAGAAGGAAGAATTCCTCTATCAACTTTCAGAGCCGATATTGATTATGCTTTAGGTGAAGCTCACACTACTTATGGTAGAATGGGTATCAAAGTATGGATCATGAAAGGTGAGGTTTACGGAAAAAGAGACCTTTCTCCATTGGTGGGCATGGACAAAAAACAAGCCGGTCAAGGTGGTGGAAAAAATGATGCTCCACGTGGTGGAAAATCAAACGGTAAACCAGGAGCTCGTAAAAGAAAGTAATTTTAAACTAAAGAAAGATGTTACAACCTAAAAGAACAAAATACCGTAAGGTACAGAAGGGTAGAATGAAAGGTGTTTCTCAAAGAGGACACGAGCTTTCTAATGGAATGTTTGGAATTAAATCAGTACATGAAACCGGAATGTTCTTAACTTCACGTCAAATCGAAGCTGCGCGTATCGCTGCAACTCGTTTCATGAAGAGAGAAGGACAGTTATGGATCAAAATTTTCCCGGATAAACCAATTACCAAAAAACCTCTAGAGGTTCGTATGGGTAAAGGAAAAGGAGCTGTTGAATATTGGGCAGCTGTAGTTAAGCCAGGAAAAATCATGTTTGAAGTAGGTGGCGTGCCACTATCAGTTGCTAAAGAAGCTTTGCGTTTAGCCGCTCAAAAACTTCCAGTTAAAACTAAGTTTGTAGTTGCTAGAGATTTCGAAGCATAATCAAAAAAATATTATGAAACAATCAGAAATTATCAATCTGTCTGCAGCTGAGTTGCAAGTGAAACTTACTGAGTTGAGAAAAGCTTATATGGATTTAAAATCTACACATGCTATTTCTCCAATCGCCAATCCACTTCAAGTCAGAAGTGCCCGAAGAGCTGTTGCTAGAGTAGCAACTGAGCTAACTAAAAGAGAGTTACAATAATTGTATGCTAGCTGAAAAGATGGAAAAAAGAAATTTAAGAAAAGAAAGAATAGGTGTGGTTACCTCTAACAAAATGGATAAATCCATTGTTGTAGCTCAAGTAACTAAAGTAAAACACCCATTATATGGTAAGTTCGTATTGAAAACTAAAAAGTTTCATGCACACGACGAAAAAAACGACTGTAACATCGGTGATACTGTAAAGATCATGGAAACAAGACCTTTATCTAAAACCAAATGTTGGAGATTAGTTGAAATCATTGAAAGAGCGAAGTAATTATGGTACAACAGGAATCAAGATTAAAAGTAGCAGATAACACAGGAGCAAAAGAAGTTTTGACTATCCGTGTTTTAGGAGGAACGAAACGTCGTTATGCCTCTGTTGGAGATAAAATTGTAGTGTCAATTAAAGATGCAACACCAAACGGAAACGTAAAAAAAGGTGCTGTTTCTACTGCAGTTGTTGTACGTACCAAAAAAGAAGTGAGAAGAGCCGATGGTTCTTATATCCGTTTCGACGATAATGCATGTGTTCTTTTGAATGCTGCAGGAGAAATGAGAGGAACTCGTGTTTTTGGTCCGGTTGCAAGAGAACTTCGTGAAAAACAATTCATGAAAATTGTATCATTAGCACCAGAAGTGCTTTAATTCGTTAGTAAGATGATAAAGCTAAAAATAAAATCAGGAGATGTAGTAAAAGTTATCGCCGGTGACCACAAAGGTTCGGAAGGTAAAGTTTTACGCGTTGACCGTGAAAAAAACAAAGCCATCGTTGAAGGTGTAAATATGGTGTCTAAACACACTAAGCCAAGTGCTAAAAACCCTCAAGGAGGAATTGTTAAGAAAGAAGCTCCTATACATATTTCCAACATTGCCTTAATTGATCCAAAATCAAAAAGCGCAACTAAAGTGGGAATCAAGGTAGAAGGAGATAAGAAAGTGAGATTTTCAAAAAAATCTAATCAAGTATTATAGTTATGGCTTATACACCTAGACTTAAACAAGAATATAAGGACAGAGTAATTGCTGCCCTTAAAGAAGAATTCGGTTATAAAAACGTTATGCAAGTTCCTAAATTGGAAAAAATCGTTTTAAGCCGTGGCGTTGGAGCTGCAGTATCAGATAAGAAATTAGTTGATTATGCAGTGGATGAGTTAACTAAAGTTACCGGTCAAAAAGCAGTAGCTACTATTTCCAAAAAAGACGTTGCGTCTTTCAAATTGAGAAAAGGCATGCCAATCGGAGCTAAAGTAACCCTTAGAGGAGAAAGAATGTATGAGTTCTTAGACAGATTGATTACATCTTCTTTACCACGTGTAAGAGATTTTAACGGTATCAAAGCTACAGGTTTTGACGGAAGAGGTAACTACAACTTAGGGGTAACTGAGCAAATCATTTTCCCTGAAATTGATATCGACAAAGTAAACAAAATCTCCGGATTGGATATTACTTTCGTAACTTCTGCAAAAACAGATAAAGAAGCAAAGTCATTATTGGCTGAATTAGGTTTACCTTTTAAAAAGAATTAAGACATGGCTAAAGAATCAATGAAAGCCCGTGAGGTTAAAAGAGCTAATACGGTAGCAAAGTACGCTGAAAAAAGAAAGGCTTTATTAGAAGCCGGAGATTACGAAGGCTTACAAAAATTACCAAAAAATGCTTCACCGGTTCGTATGCACAATCGTTGCAAATTAACAGGTAGACCAAGAGGATATATGAGACAATTTGGTATTTCACGTGTTACTTTCCGTGAAATGGCAAACCAAGGATTAATCCCGGGAGTAAAAAAAGCCAGCTGGTAATAGTTGGAATTTCAGCAGATAATTGTACATTTGCCGGATTTTTGCCGGTAACGTGCAATTATCTGCTTTAAAAATTGAGTTTAATGGCTTCAGGTTCAGGGGAATAGTTCCTTTTGAAAACCGTTGCCTAATTTTAATAAATATGTATACAGATCCAATTGCAGATTATCTTACGAGAGTTAGAAATGCAGTGATGGCTAACCACAAAGTGGTAGAAATCCCGGCTTCTAACTTGAAAAAAGAAATCACGAAGATTTTATTCGATCAAGGATATATCTTGAGCTACAAGTTTGATGACAGTACTGTACAAGGTACCATCAAAATCGCTTTGAAGTATGATAAAGATACTAAAGAGCCGGTAATTAAAGATATCCAAAGAATTAGTAAACCAGGTTTGCGTAAATATGCAGGTGCTGCAAAACTACCTAGAATCCTTAACGGATTAGGAATTGCTATTGTTTCCACTTCTAAAGGTTTGATGACCGGGAAACAAGCTAAGCAATTAAATGTTGGTGGAGAAGTAATTTGTTACGTATACTAAAAAACAGTTAAACAATGTCAAGAATAGGTAAAAATCCAATTTCGATTCCTGCAGGTGTAACTGTTGATGTAAACGCTACTACAGTTACTGTAAAAGGAAAATTAGGTCAACTTTCACAAGAGTACTCAGGTGTAACAGTAAAAGTTGAAGAAGGTCAAGTAATCGTTGAAAGATCTTCTGATAACAAAGAATATAGAGCAAAACACGGATTATACAGATCTTTAATCAATAATATGATTGTAGGTGTATCTGAAGGTTTTACAAAAGAATTAGAATTGGTAGGGGTAGGTTACAGAGCTTCTAACCAAGGTCAAAAATTAGACTTAGCCTTAGGTTTTTCACACAATATCGTTTTAGAAGTAGCTTCTGAAGTGAAATTAGAAACGATTTCTGAGAAAGGTAAAAACCCTATCGTTAAGTTAACGTCACATGACAAACAGCTTTTAGGTTTGGTTTCTGCGAAAATCAGAGGCTTCCGTAAGCCTGAGCCTTACAAAGGAAAAGGTGTTAAGTTTGTTGGTGAAGTATTAAGAAGAAAAGCAGGTAAATCAGCGTAAAAATTAGCATTATGTCATTAACAAAAACTGAAAGAAGACAAAGAATTAAATTCAGAATCAGAAAGATTGTTAGCGGTACTGCTGCTAAACCAAGATTATCTGTTTTCAGAAGTAATAAAGAAATCTATGCACAACTAATTGATGATGTGAATGGAGTTACTTTATTGGCTGCTTCATCAAAAGATAAAGGAGTTGATCTAAAAGGTACTAACGTTGAAATCGCTGCTGCTGTTGGAAAACTAGCTGCCGAAAAAGCGTTAAAAGCCGGAATCACGGAAGTAACTTTCGACAGAGGAGGTTATTTGTACCACGGTCGTATTAAATCATTAGCTGAAGGCGCAAGAGCCGCTGGACTTAAATTCTAATATATTATGTCTAAATACAAAAATGTAGAATTAGTAAAACCTAGCGGTCTTGAATTAAAAGATCGTTTGGTAAGTGTAAATCGTGTTACCAAAGTAACCAAAGGAGGTAGAGCTTTCGGGTTTTCTGCTATTGTGGTTGTTGGTGATGAGAATGGTGTAGTTGGTCACGGATTAGGAAAATCTAAAGATGTTTCTGAAGCTATTGCAAAAGCAGTAGAAGATGCAAAGAAAAACTTAGTTAGAATTCCGTTGAGTGGTCAATCTGTACCACACGAACAAAAAGGAAAATTTGGTGGAGCTGCTGTATACTTAATGCCTGCGTCTCACGGTACCGGAGTTATTGCTGGTGGTGCTGTTCGTGCGGTATTGGAGTCAGTTGGGGTTCACGACGTATTGTCAAAATCTCAAGGTTCATCAAACCCTCATAACGTAGTTAAAGCAACTTTTGATGCTTTATTGCAAATGAGAAGTGCCGTAACTGTTGCAAAACAAAGAGGTATTTCTTTAGAGAAAGTTTTTAAAGGTTAATTCAAGGAAATTATGGCTAAATTATTAGTAAAACAAGTTAGAAGCAAAATCAACTGTCCTCTTACCCAAAAGAGAGGATTGGAAGCTTTAGGTCTTCGTAGAATGGGACAAGTTGTGGAGCATGATTCAAATCCGGCTATCCTTGGAATGATAAATAAAGTTAAACACTTAGTTTCCGTTGAGGAAGTTAAATAATAAATCATCATAGTTATGAATTTAAGTAACTTACAACCGGCTGAAGGTTCAACGCACAACCAAAATAAAAGAGTAGGTAGAGGAGAAGGTTCCGGAAAAGGTGGTACTGCTGCACGTGGTCACAAAGGAGCTAAATCTCGTTCAGGTTACTCTAAAAAGATTGGTTTTGAAGGAGGTCAAATGCCACTTCAAAGACGTGTGCCTAAGTTTGGTTTCAAGAACATTAACAGAGTAGAATATCAAGGAGTAAATCTTGATACACTTCAAGCTTTAGTAGATAACGGAATTGTTACAGATACTGTAGATTTTGCAGTATTGGTTGAAAACCGTTTGGCTACTAAATCAGAAGTAGTTAAGATTTTAGGCAGAGGAGAATTAAAATCAAAATTAAAAGTAACTGCTCACAAGTTTACTGCTACTGCAAAAGCGGCTATCGAAGCTGCCGGTGGTGAAGCTGTAACCTTATAATTGATATCACAATGAAGAAATTTTTTGAATCATTAAATAATGTTTGGAAAATAGAAGAACTAAGAAACAGAATCGTGTTTACACTCGGTCTGTTATTGGTTTATCGATTTGGTGCGCATGTAACTTTGCCCGGAATTGATGCAACTCAATTGGACAAGTTAGCAGGTCAAACAGAAAACGGTATTGGATCAATATTGGATATGTTTACCGGTGGAGCTTTCTCTAAAGCATCAGTTTTTGCTTTGGGAATCATGCCTTACATTTCAGCTTCAATTGTTGTTCAATTAATGGGTATCGCTATCCCATACCTGCAAAAATTGCAAAAAGACGGCGAAAGCGGTAGAAAGAAATTGAATCAAATCACCAGATGGTTAACTATAGCCATTACATTAGTACAAGGACCGGGTTATTTATACAACCTGCATTCAACCCTTCCTGGGCAAGCGTTCCTTTTACCAATTGATTCATTCCAATTTCTTTTCTCTTCAGTATTAATTTTAACCACAGGTACTATTTTTGCCATGTGGTTAGGTGAAAAAATTACTGATAAAGGTATTGGTAACGGTATCTCCTTGTTGATCATGGTAGGTATCTTGGCCAGATTACCACAAGCGCTAATTCAAGAATTCACCTCAAAGGTTACCAATAATAATGGTGGGCCAATGGTGTTGGTTTTCGAAATAGTAGTATGGTTGTTAGTAATCATTGCTTGTGTTTTATTAGTAATGGCTGTTAGAAAAATTCCGGTACAGTATGCTCGTCGTACAACTACAGGAGATTTCGAACAAGATATGATGGGTGGAAACAGACAATGGATTCCGTTAAAATTGAATTCTGCAGGAGTTATGCCAATCATTTTTGCGCAAGCTATTATGTTTATTCCGGCTGCTTTAGCAGGGCTTTCAAATTCTGAAACCTCCCAGTCTATCGCCGGGACATTCAGTAATATGTTTGGTTTTTGGTACAACTTTGTTTTTGCTTTGTTGATTTTGATTTTCACCTTCTTCTACACGGCAATTACAGTTCCAACCAATAAAATGGCAGATGATTTAAAAAGAAGCGGTGGTTTTATTCCTGGGGTTAAACCTGGAGTGGAAACAGCTGATTTCTTAGATAGAATCATGTCTCTTATAACATTCCCTGGTTCATTATTTTTAGCATTAATCGCTGTGTTCCCAGCTATTGTTGTTAGTCTTGATGTACAACAATCTTGGGCAATGTTCTATGGTGGTACTTCATTAATCATTATGGTTGGTGTTGCTATCGATACTATTCAACAAATAAATTCTTATTTATTGAATAAACACTATGACGGATTGATGAAAAGTGGTAAAAATAGAAAAGCAGTAGCTTAATTTTTATGGCAAAACAATCAGCAATAGAACAAGACGGAACCATCATTGAGGCATTATCCAATGCAATGTTTCGTGTAGAATTAGAAAACGGACACGTTGTAATTGCTCATATCTCCGGGAAAATGCGTATGCATTACATCAAATTGTTACCAGGTGACAAAGTGAAACTCGAAATGAGCCCTTACGATTTATCCAAAGCAAGAATTACTTATAGATACTAAAGCTAACTAATATGAAAGTAAGAGCATCAGTTAAAAAAAGAAGTGCCGAGTGCATTATCGTGCGTCGCAAAGGCAGATTGTACGTGATTAATAAAAAGAATCCTAGATTTAAACAAAGACAAGGATAAGTTATGGCAAGAATAGCAGGGGTAGACATCCCAAAAAACAAAAGAGGAGTTATCGCTTTAACCTATATCTTCGGAATCGGTAAAAGTAGAGCTATTGAGATTTTAGAAAAAGCTCAAGTTAGCCAAGATAAAAAAGTTCAAGAGTGGAATGACGACGAAATCGGAGCAATCCGTGATGCCGTTTCATACTACAAAATTGAAGGTGAGCTTCGTTCAGAAGTGTCATTGCACATTAAACGTTTGATGGATATCGGATGTTATAGAGGAATCCGTCACAGATCTGGTCTTCCTTTAAGAGGACAAAGAACTAAGAACAACTCTAGAACAAGAAAAGGTAAAAGAAAAACTGTTGCTAACAAGAAAAAAGCAACTAAATAATAAATAGTATGGCTAAAACGACTGCAAAAAAACGTAAAGTTATCGTTGAATCAACGGGTGAGGCTCATATTAATGCAACCTTTAATAACATCATCATTTCGTTAACTAACAAAAAAGGTGAAGTTATTTCTTGGTCTTCAGCCGGTAAAATGGGCTTCAGAGGTTCTAAAAAGAACACTCCGTATGCCGCTCAAATGGCTGCCGAAGATTGTGGAAAAGTTGCTTTAGAAGCTGGTCTTAAAAAAGTAAAAGTATATGTAAAAGGACCGGGTAACGGACGTGAGTCTGCTATCAGATCTATTCATAACTCAGGAATTGAGGTAACCGAAATCATCGACGTTACTCCAATGCCGCACAACGGATGTCGTCCTCCTAAAAGACGTAGAGTATAATTATAGTATAATCAAGGCAGAACGAAGGTTATCGAAGGATTCGACCTGAATTCATAACCTCTGTCTTAAAACAATTTAAAATGGCAAGATATACTGGTCCAAGTACAAGAATCGCCCGTAAGTTTGGCGAAGCAATTTTCGGAGAAGACAAAGCTTTCGAAAAAAGAAATTACCCTCCGGGACAACATGGTTTAGCAAAAAAACGAGGTAAAAAATCGGAATATGCTGTTCAGTTGATGGAGAAACAAAAGGCAAAATACACTTACGGTATTTTGGAAAAACAATTCAGAAACTTATTTGAAAAAGCAGCTGCCTCTAAAGGAGTAACCGGTGAAATTCTTTTACAATTATGTGAAGCTCGTTTAGACAACGTAGTATACAGAATGGGAATCGCACCTTCAAGAAGAGCTGCAAGACAAATCGTTTCTCACCGTCACATCACAGTTAACGGTGAATTGGTAAACATCCCGTCTTACCACTTAAAAGCCGGTGATAAAGTAGCTGTTCGTGAAAAATCTAAATCTGTTGAAGCTATCGAGCGTTCATTAGCCAACTCTTCTCACGTGTACGAGTGGATTACATGGAATAACGATACTAAAGAAGGAACTTTTGTTTCTGTTCCTCAAAGACTTCAAATTCCAGAAAACATCAAAGAACAATTAATCGTAGAGTTGTACAACAAATAATAATTGACATTCGTCTAAATTATGGCAATATTTAATTTTCAGAAGCCCGATAAAGTTATCATGATCGATTCTACCGATTTTGAAGGTAAATTTGAATTCAGACCTTTAGAACCGGGATACGGATTGACCGTAGGTAATGCCCTTAGAAGAGTTTTACTTTCTGCTTTAGAGGGATATGCCATCACTTCGGTTCGTATCGAAGGCGTTGAGCATGAGTTCTCTACTATTTCAGGAGTGGTAGAAGATGTAACCGAAATTATCCTTAACCTTAAACAAGTACGTTTCAAACGTCAAATTGAAGAGGTTGATAACGAAACGGTTTCTATCTCCATCTCCGGAAAAGACCAAATTACAGCAGGTGACTTCCAAAAGTTCATCTCCGGATTCCAAGTGTTAAACCCGGAATTGGTAATTTGTAATCTTGACAGCAAAGTAAATCTTAACATGGAACTTACTATCGAGAAAGGTCGTGGTTATGTTCCTGCTGAGGAGAACAAAAAACAAAACGCAGCTATTGGTACTATTTTCATTGATTCTATCTTTACTCCGGTAAAAAATGTGAAATACGCGATCGAAAACTTCCGTGTGGAGCAAAAAACAGATTACGAAAAATTGGTTTTTGAAATCAAAACTGATGGATCAATCAATCCGAAAGATGCCCTTACAGAAGCTGCTAAAGTTTTAATTCACCACTTTATGTTGTTCTCCGATGAGAGAATCACATTGGAAGCTGATGAAATTGCTCAAACAGAATCTTACGACGAAGAATCATTACACATGAGACAGCTATTGAAAACCAAATTGGTTGATATGGACTTGTCGGTAAGAGCATTGAACTGTTTGAAAGCAGCCGAAGTTGACACCTTAGGAGATCTTGTATCTTTCAATAAAAACGACTTAATGAAGTTCCGTAATTTTGGTAAAAAATCATTAACTGAGTTAGATGAGTTGGTAGCCAACAAAAATTTGACTTTCGGAATGGACTTAAGCAAATATAAACTAGATAAAGAATAAATTACTTCATATTTTGCTCTCCAAAGCGGATCGTAGCAAGATGAAGGTTAAAAAAAGTACGTCATGAGACACGGAAAAAAAGTAAATCACTTAAGCAGACAAACCGGACACAGAAAGTCTATGTTGGCTAATATGGCTTGTTCTCTTATCGAGCACAAACGCATCATTACCACTGTTGCTAAAGCCAAAGCGCTAAAACAATTTGTTGAGCCACTAGTAACCAAATCAAAAGAAGATACTACGCACAACAGACGTATCGTTTTCGCTTACATCAGAAACAAATATGCAGTAACTGAATTGTTCAGAGAAGTAGCTGCTAAAGTTGGTGACCGTCCGGGAGGATACACTCGTATCATCAAGTTAGGTAACCGTTTAGGAGATAACGCGGATATGGCTATGATCGAGTTGGTAGACTTCAACGAACTATACAACGGAGGTAAAAAAGAGGAGAAAAAAGGTAGAACTCGTCGTGCTAAAAAATCGACTTCAACTGAGAAAGCTCTTGTAGCTGCTGCACCTAAAGCAGAAGCTCCTGCACCGGTTGTAGAAGATGTAGTGGAGGAAACTCCTGCTGCAGAAGTAGTAGAAACTCCGGTTGTTGAGGAAACTCCTGCAGTAGCAGAAGTAGAAGAAACTCCGGCAGACGAAACTCCTGAAGCTCCGGCTGACGAAGAATCTAAAGAAGAGCAAGCCTAATGGTTGCCCACTCTTAAATATAAAGGATAAACAGTTTTGTTTATCCTTTTTTTTTGCGCTGCTCTTACTATTGCGGAGGTTTAGAAGCGAATGGCTCGGGATTTACCGGCATACCATTTTCCCGCTTTTCGCGCTACGCGGTAGCTGCTTCAATCGGGGCTAAAAGGAATCTAAAGGAATGTTTATAAACTTTAATAATTCCATTTTAATATGAGTGTTCAATAAATTAATTTTGTCATTCAATGAGCAAAACATAAACCAACAACATACAACCTACAACATACAACAACACAACAAATGAAGTACACTACAAGACCACAAGCCTTACTACTACTAGCCGACGGTACTATTTTTTACGGTAAATCCATCGGTATCTCCGGGAAAACCTTCGGAGAAGTTTGTTTCAACACCGGAATGACGGGTTATCAGGAGATCTTTACTGATCCGTCGTATTTCGGGCAAATCATGGTCGCCACCAATCCGCACATCGGAAACTACGGTGTCAACGCCAACGAAGTCGAAGCCGATAAAATCATGATTTCAGGATTGGTTTGTAAAAATTTCAGTTTTACCCATTCGCGTCCCGATTCGGAAAGCAACTTATACGACTATTTCGAAAAGGAAAATCTTATCTGTATTTCCGATGTTGATACCCGCGCGTTGGTAAGCTACATCCGAGACAATGGCGCTCAAAACGCCGTAATCTGTACTGATGGTACTCCTGTAGAAGAATTAAAAACCCTTTTGGCCAAAGTACCTGATATGAAAGGTTTAGAATTGGCCTCGACCGTTTCTGTAACTGAACCGTATTTTTTCGGAGCAGAAAATGCCACCTATAAAATTGCCGCTCTCGACTTAGGTATTAAAAGAAACATCTTGCGCAACTTAGCCAAACGCGATTGCTACATTAAAGTGTTTCCGTACAACACGCCGTTTGAAAATTTAAAAGCCTTTAATCCAGATGGTTATTTCTTGTCCAACGGACCCGGTGATCCGGAGCCGTTAACTGAAGTAATTGAAACGGCTAAACAAATGATTGCGTCCGACAAACCGGTATTCGGAATTTGTCTGGGTCACCAAATTATCGGTTTAGCTAACGGGGTGTCGACCTACAAAATGTTCAACGGTCACCGCGGTATCAACCACCCGGTAATGAATATCCTAACGGGTAAAGGGGAAATCACTTCGCAAAACCATGGCTTCGCCGTAAACCGTGAAGAATTAGAAAAGCATCCTGATTTAGAAATTACGCACTATCACATCAACGACAATACCGTTGCCGGGATGCGCATGAAATCGAAATCGTGTTTCTCAGTGCAATACCATCCTGAGGCCAGTCCCGGACCGCATGACGCCGAATATTTGTTTGACGAGTTTGTAGCCAATATCGAGAAAGCCAAAAGCTTACAAACGGTTTAAGGTTGCCTCACTAGCCCCGATGGGAGGAGTTACCGCGTAACTCGTACAGCGGGAATGAGGACAACAAAAAAGCCCGAACCATTCGCTTCTGAAAATTCGACTATACTAAATCGTTTGCGTTAATAACATTCGGCTGAATTGTCAAATTCCTAAAAAAAGATGGAATATATTTGTGATATATCTAAAATCTAATATCAAATATTTAATATTATAAAAATGAGTATTATAATTAAAGTACACGCAAGACAAATCTTGGACTCCAGAGGAAATCCGACTATTGAAGTAGATGTAGTAACCGAAAATGGCGTTTTAGGTCGTGCTGCTGTTCCCAGTGGTGCTTCTACCGGAGAACACGAAGCGGTGGAGTTGAGAGACGGCGGAAAAGCCTATATGGGTAAAGGTGTTTTGAAAGCGGTGGAGAATGTAAATACTAAAATTGCTCCGGAATTAATGGGCGTTTCGGTTTTCGAACAAAACCACATCGACCAATTGATGATTGATTTAGACGGAACAGCCAATAAATCCAACTTAGGGGCTAATGCTATTTTAGGGGTTTCTTTAGCAGTGGCTAAAGCGGCTGCCAACGAGTTAGGTTTGCCATTATACCGTTACGTTGGCGGTGTTTCAGCCAATACTTTACCGGTACCGATGATGAATATTATCAACGGTGGCTCACACTCTGATGCGCCAATCGCTTTCCAAGAGTTTATGATTATGCCGGTTAAAGCCCAAAACTTTACCCATGCCATGCAAATGGGAACGGAGATTTTCCACAACTTGAAAAAAGTATTACACGATAGAGATTTGTCAACAGCCGTTGGTGATGAAGGTGGTTTTGCACCAAACTTAGCCGGTGGAACTGAAGACGCTTTGGATACTATTAAAAAAGCAGTAGAAAATGCAGGCTATAAATTCGGTGACGAAGTAATGATTGCTTTAGACTGCGCTGCTTCTGAATTTTATGTAGACGGAAAATACGATTACACTAAATTCGAAGGCGCTACCGGAAAAGTAAGAACTTCGAAAGAACAAGCCGAATATTTGGCTTCATTGGCTGCGAACTATCCGATTATTTCTATTGAGGACGGAATGTACGAAGACGATTGGGATGGATGGAAATACTTAACTGAATTGGTAGGCGACAAAGTGCAATTGGTAGGCGACGATTTATTTGTAACCAATGTACAACGTTTGGCTACCGGAATTGAAAAAGGGATTGCCAATTCTATCTTAGTAAAAGTAAACCAAATCGGTACTTTAACCGAAACTATCGCTGCGGTAAATATGGCGCACAATGCGGGTTACACTTCAGTAATGTCTCACCGTTCGGGAGAAACAGAAGATAACACTATAGCTGATTTAGCCGTGGCGCTAAACTGTGGTCAAATCAAAACCGGTTCTGCTTCGCGTTCCGACCGTATGGCAAAATACAACCAATTGTTGCGCATTGAAGAAGAATTAGCCAACACGGCTTATTTTCCGGGTGTAAAAGCGTTTAAACAGAAGTAATAGCTTCACTATAATTTAAAAGAGCATCTCATTTCGAGATGCTTTTTTATTTGGCTAAATGTCGGTTTTCGATTTTTTATTTTCAACTGAGAGTGCTACTTTTGCACATGCAACACAACGTACTTATCTTAGATTTCGGTTCGCAATACACACAACTTATTGCACGCCGCGTTCGCGAATTAAACATATTCTGCGAAATTTTCCCTTTCAATCATTTTCCGGATGATTTATCGACCTACAAAGCAGTTATCCTTTCGGGTAGCCCTTATTCTGTGAGAGCCGAAGACGCTCCTCATCCTGATTTATCTCAAATTCGAGGCAAAATGCCTTTACTTGCTGTGTGTTACGGTGCACAGTACTTAGCACATTTCAACGGTGGCGAAGTAGCGCCGAGTAACATACGCGAGTATGGCCGAGCCAATTTGTCTTTCATCAAAGATGACGAAGCGTTTTTTGACGAAATCGCCTTAAACAGTCAGGTTTGGATGAGCCACAGCGATACCATCAAACAATTACCAACTAACGGTGTTTTGTTGGCCAGTACCAAAGACGTAGCGAATGTAGCCTATCGCATTGAAGGGGAAAAAACCTATGCGATTCAATTCCATCCCGAAGTATACCATTCCACCGACGGGAAACAACTTTTAGAAAACTTTTTGGTCAAAATAGCGGAAGTACCGCAAAACTTTACACCAAACGCTTTCGTGGAAGATTGCGTTAAAGAATTGCAAGACAAATTGCAAAACGACAAAGTAGTACTTGGGCTTTCAGGTGGTGTAGATTCTACCGTAGCAGCCGTTTTATTGAACAAAGCTATCGGTAAAAACTTGTACTGTATTTTTGTGAATAACGGTTTATTGCGCAAAAACGAATTCGAAAACGTCTTGCACCAATACAAAGATATGGGCTTGAACGTAAAAGGCGTAGACGCTACTGATAGATTTATGGAAGCTTTAGCCGGAGTGGAAGACCCAGAAGCCAAACGCAAAGCTATTGGTCGTGTATTTATTGAAGTGTTTGACGATGAAGCCCATCGCATTGAAGACGTAAAATGGTTGGCCCAAGGAACGATTTACCCGGATGTCATCGAATCGGTTTCGGTAAAAGGACCAAGTGCAACTATTAAATCGCATCACAATGTAGGCGGTTTGCCCGATTATATGAAATTACAAATCGTTGAGCCATTGCGCATGTTATTCAAAGACGAAGTTCGTCGCGTAGGGAAAACATTAGGAATTGATGCTGAACTTTTAGGCAGACATCCGTTCCCGGGACCGGGCTTATCCATCCGTATTTTAGGAGCCATTACACCCGAGAAGGTAAGAATTCTACAAGAAGTAGATGCCGTATTTATCAACGGCTTAAAAGAGCACGGTTTGTACGATAAAGTATGGCAAGCTGGCGCCATCTTGTTACCGGTGAATAGTGTAGGGGTTATGGGCGATGAGCGTACTTACGAAAAAGTAGTAGCGCTAAGAGCTGTAGAATCTACCGATGGTATGACCGCTGATTGGGTACATTTGCCTTACGAATTCCTGATGAAAATCTCCAATGAAATCATTAATAAAGTAAAAGGCGTGAACCGAGTGGTCTATGATATCAGCTCAAAACCACCGGCCACAATCGAATGGGAATAGTTTTTGTTGGCCTAAAAAAGTTGATGAAAAAAGCCTCAATTCCGATGGCATTTGAAAAGATTTGTTAACTTTAACGTAAAATAAAGGAACTGTTTATGAAAAACCGAATTATTTTCTCATTACTGTTTATACTAATGGTCACGTTCAATACGTCGGCCAAGCAGGATAAATACGTGAAGCATACTGTAGCTCAAGGGGAAACAATTACGATGATTGCTCAAAAATACAAGGTTACACCTTATGATATTTACAAACTCAATCCAGATTCGCAAAAAGGGATTGAACTTAACAGCGTATTGTTAATCCCGCCTACAGTAGCCGAATCATCTTTTTCAGCAGAACCCAAACAAACTTCGCCAAAAGCAACGGGCAATCCAACCACTCATTTGGTCCAACCTAAAGAAACTTTATTCAGCTTGTCCAGACAATACGGAGTTACTGTAGAGGCCATAAAATTGGCTAATGCCGAGTTACTAAAAGATGGTTTAAAAATTGGTCAAACCATTAAAATTCCGTCTTCTAGTGGTATTGTACCAACAACTGTTGTTGCTGCGCCTGCAAAAGCAGTAGTTAAAGAAACACCAAAAGCAGTAGCGAAATCAGAACCTAAAACTGAGATGGCTAAAGGCAATACGACGTACCACATCATCGAACCTAAAGAAACCAAATACGGTATTTCTAAAAAATACGGAATGACCATACAAGAATTGGAGCGATTGAATCCGGCCATTGTAAATGAGTTTCCGGTTGGGTTGAAATTGGTTGTTTCCGGAAATCCGGAAGCTAAACCGGTTGTTGAGTCCAATAAAGTGAAAGAGGAAGCTCCAAAATCTCCGGCGGTTAGTACTAAAAAATACTTGGAAGAATACGTGGTGCGTCCTAAAGAAACTATCTCCAGCATTGCCAGCGATTACGGAATGACCGAACAAGAATTAATAGCCTTGAATCCCGAATTGAAAAAAGGCGTTAAGCTGGGTATGATTCTCCGAGTTCCCAAAGGCCAACGCAAAGAGCCTATCAAAAAAGAACAAGGCAATTTATTGAAGAATATGAATACTAATGCGAGAAAACAACTCGCATTACTTTTACCATTTAATATCAGTAAAATAGAAAGCGATACGGTAAATTCAACCCAAGCGCGTTTGAAGAAAGACAAGTTTCTCAACATGACCTTGGATTTTTATTCAGGAGCTTTAATGGCCATCGATTCGGCTAGAGTATTAGGGATGAATGTCGATATCAAAATTTTAGATTCTCAAGAAACCAAAAACACTTCTAACGTTGCGACTTTGGCAGTAGATCAGAAATTGAATGCAATGGATGCCGTAATCGGACCATTTTACCAAGCCAATGTAGAAAAACTAGCCGAAATTTTAGAGCCTACCAAAACACCGGTGATTTCTCCCTTATCCAAAGAATCGGGTAAGAAGTTCAGCAACCTTTACCAATCGATGCCTTCTTTAGAACAAATGCGTGCTTCTATATTTGAGTTTATGAATAGTAAAGGCGGTAATGTTGTAGCCGTAGTCGATCCGAAAAAAGGGAGCGTAAAACAATACCTGCAAGAAAATCAAGCCGGAACCAGAATCATCGGATTAACAGCCAAGAATACTTTTTCTGCGGATAGTTTAAAAGTTTCCCTGAAAAAAGACAAGATGAATTATGTTGTTTTGGCTTCTGAAAGTACCGGGATGATTTTGGCTACTACCAATGCCATGTTGGCGTTTCAGAAAGACTATCAAGTGCAATTGGTGATCATGGAGCCGAATGAAACCTTGGATTTTGAAGAAATTTCCCTAACGCGATTGACCAAATTAAAACTGTTATATCCGTCCTTAACCCGACCAAACGAAAGTATTGAAGCCAATCAGTTTGATGCCAAATACAAAAAGCTAAACAAGATTATTCCGAACGCTTATGCTATTCGCGGTTTTGATGTGACTTTCGATACGTTGTTGCGTTTGTCTCAAGAGAAAACTTTCGAAGAAACTATTCAATACGATAATTCGGAGCAGATAGAAAACAAATTCAATTACAATCCAAACAGTACTTATGGGTATTCCAACAACGGAATTTACATCTTGTACTACGATATCGATTTATCCATCAAAGAAGCCTCATAATGCCTACTTTAAAAGTTACTTATCTGGGAGAATTAAGAACCTCTTCCCTCCATTTACAATCCGGTAGTGAAATCATCTCTGATGCGCCCATCGACAACAACGGAAAAGGGGAAGCCTTTTCACCAACCGATACTGTGGCCAATGGTTTAGCCAGTTGTATGTTTACCGTAATGGGTATTAAAGCCCGAGAAATGGGCGTTGATTTTTCAGGTTCTACTGCTGATGTAACTAAAGTTATGGCGGCTGAACCGAGAAGGATTTCAGAAATTCACGTGACTTTCAATATGAGTATCGAAGCCGATGAGAAGACTAAAACTATTTTAGAAAGAACGGCTTTGACTTGTCCGGTTCACTACAGTTTACATCCCGATATTAAACGAGAAATCGTGTTTAATTGGAAGTGATTTTGAACGACCAACAAAAACTCCTCATCAAACTTGCCCACACCAAAATGCCCTTCGGTAAATACGAAGGCTATTATCTTATTGATTTGCCCGAACATTATGTGGTTTGGTATTCCCAAAAAGGATTTCCCAAAGGCACTTTGGGTGATCAATTGCAATTGGTTTACGAACTCAAATTAAACGGTTTAGAAGCCTTGGTGCGCAACATTAAAAAGCAGTACCCTAAGAAAGATTTTTAGAATGCCAGACTGCTTAGACAGCTCAGATTATTGGATTCTCTTTTTTCTGAAAATCTAACGTTCTAACAATCTAACAATCGAATTATAATCGTATTTTTGCCTCGTTTTTTAAAACAACAACAACACAACATACAACTTACAATGAATCCAACTAAGTACATTTTTGTTACCGGCGGTGTGACTTCCTCTTTGGGAAAAGGAATCATCGCAGCTTCTTTGGCCAAACTACTACAGGCCAGAGGATACCGAACCACCATTCAAAAATTTGACCCTTATATTAATGTCGATCCCGGCACTTTAAATCCGTACGAACACGGCGAATGTTTTGTGACCGATGACGGTGCGGAAACGGATTTGGATTTAGGACACTACGAGCGATTTTTAAATGTGCCTACTTCTCAAGCCAACAATGTTACTACCGGTAGGGTTTACCTTTCGGTGATTGAAAAGGAGCGAAGAGGAGAATTCCTGGGCAAAACCGTTCAAGTAGTACCACACATTACCAACGAAATCAAAGACCGCATGCAGTTGCTTGGAAAATCGGGCGACTATGATATCGTCATTACCGAAATCGGCGGAACTGTCGGCGATATTGAATCGTTACCATATATCGAATCCGTGCGTCAGCTCGTTTGGGAATTGGGAGAAAGCAACAGTATTGTAGTCCATCTGACCTTAATTCCATATTTGGCTGCTGCGGGCGAATTGAAAACAAAGCCAACCCAACATTCGGTTAAAACCTTAATGGAAAGCGGAATCCAAGCGGATATTTTGGTGTGTAGAACCGAGCACGAGTTATCCGATGAGTTGCGTCAAAAGTTAGCCTTGTTTTGCAATGTAAAACGTGAAGCCGTAATCCAATCCATCGATGCTTCTACAATTTATGAAGTGCCGAATCTAATGCTGGAAGAAGGATTGGATATCGTCGCCTTAAAAAAATTAAATCTACCGAAAAAAGCCGCTCCGGATTTAAAAAACTGGAATACTTTTTTACACCGATTGAAACATCCGAAGCAGACCGTAAATGTAGGTTTGGTTGGAAAATACGTTGAGTTACAAGATTCTTATAAATCGATTTTAGAAGCTTTTATACACGCCGGAGCCGCCAATCAAACGAAGGTGAATGTCATCAGTATTCATTCGGAGTATTTGGATGAAACCAATGCGGCCGAGCAGTTGCAAGGATTAGACGGTATTTTAGTCGCACCCGGATTTGGAGGAAGAGGTATCGAAGGAAAGATTGAAACCGTTCGCTACGCCAGAGAAAATAACATTCCGTTTTTCGGAATTTGTCTGGGAATGCAAATGGCCGTTATCGAGTATGCTCGAACTGTCTTAGGTTTGAAAGATGCTAATTCTACTGAAATGAATGAGGAAACCCAACATCCGGTTATCGCTTTGATGGAGGAACAAAAAAACATCACCGATAAAGGAGGTACGATGCGTTTGGGTGCTTGGAAATGCGACTTGCAAGAAGACAGTTTGGCCTATAAAATCTATGGGAAAAGCCAAATTCAAGAACGTCATCGCCACCGTTACGAATACAATAACGACTTCAGAAAACAGTTGGAAGCCGCCGGTTTAAGCACTTCGGGAGTCAATCCTGAAACCGGTTTGGTGGAAATAGTAGAATTGAAAAACCACCCATTTTTCATTGGTGTCCAATACCATCCTGAATATAAGAGTACTGTTGCTAATCCACACCCAATTTTTGTTAGCTTTGTGGCCGCAATGGTAAATCATAAAAAATAGCAAGTAGCAGAGTGGTCTTTGTTGCTTCTTACGACTAATAATTAAAAAATGGAACAAAAGAAATTTGATTTTAATTCGATTATCGGTTTTGCCTTAATCTTTGTCATTATCCTTTGGGTAATGTACAACAACCGTCAAGACGAAGTTAAAGCGCAAGCCAAAGCCAAAACGGAAAAAGCCATAGAAGCCAAAGCCAAGAAAGAAACAACTAAAGATGTGGCGCAAACCATCACCGATACCACTGTGGGCGATTCGGTTAAGATTCAACAGCTACAAGGGAAATTAGGAAGTTTTGCTTACTCAGCAACCTTACCTTCAGCCAAAGAAGCCTTTACTACTTTAGAAAATGATAAAGTGGTTTTAAAAATTGCCAATAAAGGCGGTTATATTGCTGAAGCTACTTTAAAAGATTTCAAAAAGTTTGATAAAAACTCCAAAGAGTTGGTGGCGTTGATTAAAAATAACAATGCTTATTTCAACTTGCAGTTGCAAACCAAAGACAACAGAGTACTCAATACCAAAGATTTATTCTTTGAGCCAACATTAACTACTGTCGACGGCAATCAGGTCTTGTCGATGAAGTTAAAATCAAGCGATAACGCTTTCTTGGAATACAAATATGTGTTGAAACCAAAAGACTATATGTTGGATTTTGATATTCGTACCCAAGGCTTAAATACGGTATTGAATACTTCAAAACCAGTCGATTTCCAATGGGATATGAAAACGTATCGCAATGAGAAAAGTATCTCTTACGAAAATCGTTATGCTGAAATTGTATTCGAATACGAAGACGGAAAAGACGATTTTGTAGGTCAAGGCAGTGATAAAGAAGAAACACCGGATAAGGTGACTTACATTGCTTATAAACAACACTTCTTTACATCTATATTGCTGACTAAAACGCCATTCGAAAAAGCGAGTTTGAAGTCGCATGATTTAGTACAAGACGAAGAAAAAGACACCATTTTTACCAAAGAATTTAAAACTACTTCAGCTTTGGCTTTCAACAATGGCGAGTTGGATTATAAAATGAATTGGTACTACGGACCGGCAGATTACACTTTATTGAATAATTATGATAGAAATTTAGACGAAATCATACCACTCGGTTGGGGTATTTTCGGTTGGATTAACAAATTCATTTTTGTGCCGTTGTTTGGCTTCTTGAGTACCTTTATGGGATTGGGAATTGCTATCATAGTGTTTACTATTTTGATTAAAATTGCCATGTCACCGATTACTTTCAAGTCGTTCTTGTCTCAAGCCAAGATGAAAGTATTGCGTCCTGAGATTATGGAAATAGGCGAGAAGTTCAGCAAAGATCCGATGAAAAAGCAACAGGAAACCATGAGCTTGTATAACAAAGCAGGGGTGAATCCTATGGCAGGCTGTATACCGGCTTTGATACAAATTCCGTTTATGTACGCCTCGTTCCAGTTTTTCCCATCGGCTATAGAGTTGCGTCAAAAAGGATTTTTATGGGCAGAAGATTTGTCCTCTTTCGATGAAATCGCAAAATTACCTTTCCATATTCCGGTTTACGGTGATCACATTAGTTTGTTCCCGATATTAGCGTCTATTGCTATTTTCTTCTACATGAAAATGACTTCCGGAGATCAGGCGATGTCGCAACCACCGCAAGAAGGTATGCCGGATATGGGTAAAATCATGAAGATTATGATTTATTTGTCGCCTGTAATGATGTTATTATTCTTTAATAACTACGGCTCAGGATTGAGTTTGTATAACTTTATTTCAAACTTGATTACTATAGGTATTATGTTGGTGATTAAGAAATACTTTATCGACAGCGATAAAATCCACGCTCAAATTCAGGAAAATAAATCTAAGCCAAAATCTGAAGGAAAGTTCCAAAGGAAAATGAGAGAAATGATGGAACAAGCTGAAGAACAGAAAAAGCTTCAAAACAAGAAAAAGTAATTAGATTATATCCATAAAAAAAGCGCAGTGAAAACTGCGCTTTTTCTTTTCCATAGCAAAGGGAAATTATAAAGTAGGTAATAATACTTTATCTAATACGTGAATCACACCATTACTTCCTTGAATGTCTGTAGCAATAATGTTACTTGCCGGTCTGGCCGGTGAGAATGTTCCTGTGATTTTAGCACCTCCCGTTAAAGAGATAGTAATGTTTTGACCATTTAAAGTTGGTACTACACCGGCACTTGAACCTGATACTACGCTTGGTAAAGCTGTTGAACGAACATTGCCACCTACTACATGGTATTGTAGTACACTAGAGAATTGAGGTCCGGTTGGTGAAATTCCCGCTGTAGTAAGTTCAGAAATTAAGCTGGTAAATGCAGCATTGTTTGGAGCAAATAAAGTTGCCGGTGAAGCTGCAGTTAAACCGCTTAAAGCACTTAATACTGCACTTTGATCTCCAAATGCGCCACCTGTACTGGTTACTACAGTTTGTAAGGTGTCAAATTCAGGATTATCAACCACGTGGTCCACTAAGGTTGGAATCTGAATCACTCTGTTTACAATGTGAATTACCCCATTGCTGGCATCAACATCTGCAGTTGAAACTACAGCGCCTTTGCTGTCAACACCACCGTTGATAGTTACTGTTGCGCCAGATTTTTGTACAAACATACTTATGGTTGGCGCATTAGCCGCTGTGCTGATTGGTGATAAAGTTGAAACATAAGTTGCTGCAGGAATATCAGTGCTTTTGATTTCTGTGGCCACAACGTGATTCAACAAAATGTTTTTTAATACGTTCACATCAACATTGTTAACAGTTACATTAGAACCTAATGAACTGAAGAATGTTTGAAACGCTGCATTGGTTGGAGCAAATACTGTAAACTGACCATTTCCATCTAATGTTGCAGTCAATCCGGTGCGGTTTAACGCAGTAACCAAAGTGGAAAAGTCTGAGTTTCCTGCTGCAATGGCTGCAATAGTTTGTTGTTGAGGTGTGTTGTTGTCATCATCGCTGCAAGACAACATCGTTAAAGCAATACATGCTAAAGACATTTTTTTGATTAGATTTTTCATAATAATTTTTTGTTTAATGTTTCGGCTAAATTATGAAACATTGTTTAACAAAAATCAATAAAAGATAAACAAAACTTAAATTTATAAATACTTTAACAGTTTTGTTTGATTTTTTAAACAGCCTCTTTTTTAGGGTATTACCCGTAGATATATATATTTTAAGCGATTTTACTGATGTTGTTTCTATCAGAAAACTTAAACAAAACCAGCTTGTTTTTTTAAAAAAAAATTAACAATTCAATCGTAATAAAGACTGCTGTTTTTCCGTTAAAGGAATTAGCATAAATTTGTACCGATTTATAACACTTCAATTAAACCTTACTTTTATGAAATACATCTTCCTTTTTTTGCTTTCCGGTGTTTTTGCCCTGGCGCAGGATTACAATAAACTAGACGAAAACGGTAAAAAACACGGATTGTGGAAAGGTTTTTATGAAGAGTCAAAACGATTGCGCTATGAAGGCACTTTTGAGCACGGTAAAGAAGTGGGTTTATTTAAGTTTTTTGATGATACTAAAGCTGCAACAGTTATAGCTACCCGTGAATTCAATGATAATGACAACTCTTGCTATACTATCTTTTTCAACCAAAAGAACAATAAAGTCAGTGAAGGAAAAGTGGTGAACAAACAGTTTGAAGGCGAATGGAAATACTACCATGAAAACTCTCCTCAAGTCATGACTTTGGAATATTACTCCAACGGAAAATTAAACGGCGTTCGCAAAGTTTTTTACAAAAGCGGCGTTATAGCTGAAGAGACTACCTATAAAGACGGAGTGAAAGAAGGTTTGTATAAAAGTTATGCCGAAAACGGAATCGTACTGGAAGAAAGCAATTTTAAAAACGGATTGTACGATGGCATGGCTACCTACCGAACGGCCACCAATGAGTTGTCTTCTCAAGGCGTTTTTAAGAGCGGTAAGAAAGTAGGGATTTGGAAAATTCTTGAAAAAGGCAAGCTCAAAGACGTTAATATGGACAAACAACGTCGCAAATTCCAAAAAAGAGTTAAACCGCTAGAAGAAAACTAAATATTCACCTAATTTTGCAACAAATTTTTTTACCCATGAAAAGAGTTGTTGTCGGATTATCGGGCGGAGTAGATTCCAGTGTCGCAGCTTATTTGCTTAAAGAGCAAGGTTACGAAGTAATCGGTCTTTTTATGAAGAATTGGCACGACGATTCGGTGACCATTTCCAACGAATGCCCGTGGTTGGAAGACAGTAACGATGCGCTTTTGGTAGCCGAAAAACTCGGCATTCCTTTTCAAACGGTTGATTTAAGTGAACAATACAAAGAAAAGATTGTCGACTACATGTTCAAAGAATACGAACAAGGTCGGACTCCAAATCCTGATGTATTGTGTAACCGTGAAATAAAATTTGATGTTTTTATGAACATCGCCTTAAGCCTTGGAGCCGATTATGTAGCAACTGGTCATTATTGCCGCAAAGGCGAAATTGAAGTTGACGGTCAACCTTTTTATCAACTGTTAGCCGGAAAAGATGGTAACAAAGACCAATCCTATTTTCTTTGTCAATTATCGCAAGAACAATTGGCAAAAGCCCTTTTTCCTATAGGTGAATTAACCAAACCCGAAGTTCGTGACATTGCCATGCAATTGGATTTGGTAACCGCTGAAAAAAAAGATTCTCAAGGCCTGTGTTTTATTGGTAAAGTACGTTTGCCTGAATTTCTGCAACAACAATTACAACCCAAAGAAGGATTAATCTATGAAGTGGCGGCAGACAATCCTATTTACAGCCAAGAAATTCCTGTTTTCGATTCTTTAGAAGAACAATTAGTGCATCAGGCAAAAGGCATTACTTATGTGCCGGAATATGGAAAGATAGTTGGGAAGCACCAAGGCGCTCATTATTTTACAATCGGTCAAAGGAAAGGCTTGAATGTTGGCGGCACTAAAGAAGCGTTATTCATCATTGCAACCGATGTTAAAACCAATGCAATCTACACAGGTCAAGGACAAAATCATCCCGGTCTATTTAAAAAGGTACTTAGAGTACAGCCTTCAGAAGTGCACTGGATCAGACAGGATTTAGCCTTGAAAACAGGTGAGACAATGGAGGTAATGGCTCGCATTCGCTACCGTCAAGCTTTACAAAAAGCTACCCTTTATCAATTTGAAAGTGGTTTGTATGTGGCTTTCGAAGAACCGCAATCGGCCATAACAGAAGGCCAGTTTGTGGCTTGGAATTTAGGCGATGAATTAGTTGGATCGGGAGTAATTTCATAAATTAGCATTTTACTAAAAGTAAAGCGCTATGAAAAAAATTTACTTTTTTACTTTTTTGTGGCTGACAACAGTCAGTTTTGCACAAGAAGATGCTTGGGTG
The DNA here is from genome assembly GCA_002786385.1 of Flavobacterium sp. FEMGT703F. Taxonomy (GTDB): domain Bacteria; phylum Bacteroidota; class Bacteroidia; order Flavobacteriales; family Flavobacteriaceae; genus Flavobacterium; species Flavobacterium cheonhonense. The sequence continues at coordinate 4,822 of PGCN01000019.1, read as the reverse complement.
TACTTCAACAACAAACCTAACGCGCAATATTATTTTGATAATCCATTGGAAATGCTTTCGCAAAGAGCGTTGGACAGAAGAATTAATCAAAATATTGCCATTGATATTAAAGATGTGCCTATTCACCAACCTTATGTGGATCAAATTGATGCTGCTTCGGGTATAGAGGTAAAGGCCAAATCTAAATGGATGAATGCTGTACACGTTAGAGGAAGTTTATCGGATATCAATAGTTTGAGTGCCATTGAGTTTGTGGACCATATCGAGTTTGCCGACAGAAGTTTAAACGTTTCAGGCAGAAACCAAGCGTCCAATAGAACGAGCCTTTTTTCGAGTGTTAATAAAACACTTGATACCCAAATTACTTTTACTTACGGAACTTCTGCCAATCAGGCGCAAATGCTCAATGCACATGTTTTACACCAACAAGAATTTACAGGTGCCGGTAAAATCATTGCGGTTATGGACGCCGGTTTTCCGAATGTTGATGCCGTTCAGCCTTTCCAAAGATTAAGAGATAACAACCAAATTTTAGGAGGTTATAATTTTGTCGGGCAGTCAACCGATTTTTACACTGCTAATTCACACGGTACCATGGTGCTTTCTACCATGGGCGGTTATGTGGAGAATCAATTGATAGGCACAGCTCCGGATGCTAAATACTATTTGTTTGTTACTGAAGATGCAGCTGCTGAAAATCCGGTTGAAGAAAGTTATTGGGTTGAAGCAGCAGAAATGGCCGACAGCCTCGGAGTTGATGTAATCAATACTTCTTTGGGGTATTTCGGATACGATAATCCAAACTACAGTTATACATACGCCAATATGGATGGCGTAACTTCTTTTATTTCGAGAGGAACCAATGTGGCATATAGCCGAGGGATGATTTGTGTCTCCAGTGCTGGTAATTCGGGTTCGAGTCCAAATCCTTACATAGCCGTTCCTGCCGATGCTTTGCACGGATTTGCTATAGGAGCTGTTAAGCCGGATGAAACTTATGCAACATTCAGTTCAATCGGTCCTTCATTTGATCAAAGAGTCAAACCTGATGTTATGGCACAAGGGCAAAATGCGATTGTATCCGGCATAAACGGAACAATTGGAGCGGCTAATGGGACTTCGTTTTCAGGACCTATTATGGCGGGTGCTATTGCCAGTTTTTGGCAGGCTATTCCTTGGGCGACCAACCAGCAAGTATTGGATTTTGTTAAACAATCGGCTGACAGGTACAGTAATCCTACAGCTCAGTTCGGGTATGGAATACCCGACTTTCAAACGGCTCTGACTATTGCCCAGCTTTCGGTTAGTGATCGTGATGCAGTAAAGTTTTTAGTTTATCCTAACCCGGCTTCAACGCATTTGAAGATTGCTTTCCCGGCAGGTTTTACTTCTGCTACGCTTGAAATCTATAACAATTTAGGTCAGCTGATAAAACAACAAAGTATTGATATTGATGGTGTTGTTAATTTAGAAGGATTAGCTAAAGGAGTTTACTACTACAGTATTAAAAATCAAGATTTTCTGCAAACCGGTAAATTGATGAAGAATTAAATCTAAGTTATTATTATAACATGAATAAAATCACCCAACTTTTCAATATCAAATATCCAATTATTCAAGGCGGAATGATTTGGAACAGCGGCTACAAGTTAGCCAGTGCAGTTAGTAATGCCGGCGGATTAGGGTTGATAGGGGCAGGCTCAATGTATCCGGACGTACTGAGAGAGCATATTCGAAAATGTAAAGCAGCAACAGACAAACCTTTTGGTGTAAATGTGCCAATGCTGTATCCGAACATCGAAGAAATCATTCAAATCATAATCGAAGAAGGAGTAAAGATTGTTTTTACTTCTGCCGGAAACCCGAAAACATGGACCGGTCATTTAAAGGCTAATGGTATAACGGTTGTTCATGTAGTTAGTAGCTCGAAGTTTGCACTAAAAGCACAGGAAGCCGGAGTTGATGCGGTTGTTGCTGAAGGTTTTGAAGCGGGAGGTCATAACGGAAGAGAAGAAACCACAACCCTAACGCTGATTCCAATGGTGAAAGAGCAAATCTCAATTCCTTTGATAGCTGCCGGAGGAATTGCAACCGGTAAAGGAATGTTGGCAGCTATGGTTTTAGGTGCAGATGGGGTTCAAATGGGTTCCAGATTTGTGGCTTCTTTTGAAAGTTCTGCGCATGATAATTTTAAAAATACTGTACTCTCAGTAAAAGAAGGGGATACGCAGGTTACCTTGAAAGAATTGGCTCCTGTGAGATTGATTAAAAATAAATTTTACCAAGATTTACAGGAATTGTATGCAAAATGTCCAACCGTTGAAGAATTAAAAAGTCTTTTAGGACGTGCTCGGGCCAAGCGAGGGATGTTTGAGGGTGATTTGATTGAGGGAGAACTGGAAATTGGTCAAATTGCCGGTTTGATACATGAAGTGAAATCGGTTGAAGCTATAGTGCAGGAAGTAATATCTGAGTTTGATGAGGTAAAGAATTCTTTCCGTCAGTCGTTCTTCTAAAAAGAAATAAGAAATCATAATAGATTGTTGGTGAGTTTGGTTTGAACCTAAACTTATCAACAATTTTTATTTTTAAGCAGTTTTGTTTTTATTGATAACTCTGTTTTTTTTATTTTATTTTTGCTGTAATCGTCTATTTTTTAAAGGTTTGTGATTGTTCTTTGATTTTAGTAAATTGTTAATAATGTTTATTATTTTGTTTATAATATTTTAATAAGTCAATTTTTGCCTTGGAAATTATAAGTAATATAGTGCTGGGAATTACATCTGATATTTTTCAACGCCTACAGCGAATTTCAAGCGGTTAATTTTTTTGATTGCAGTGATTTTTGCTATAAAAAGGTTGGGGAATTTGGATCAAAAATGGTATTTAATCAAATTGCTTATGAGAATCACTACTCTCGCCAAAAAATATTCTTTTTATTGTGTTTTATTGCTAACACTACTTGGGCAGAATAGTTTAGTTTATTCTCAGTGTCCGACAGTCACTAATGTAAATCAATCTTTTTGTGATACACAATCACCAACCATTGCCAGTTTACAAGCAGTGGATAATGGAGGAGGTATCAGATGGTATGCAACAGCAACGTCAACAACGGCGTTATCATCTTCTGCGGTTTTAGTCAACGGAGAAGATTATTTTGCAGATGATAATACCGGTTCGTGCGGAGTCAGACAAAGCGTTACGGTTACTGTCTATTCTGCTCCAACCGGAGCTAATTTTCAAGGGGTTTGTGTGACTAATTTAAATCAGGCGACACCATCTAATCCGCAGTTTTTTATTGTTGGAAACAATTTACAGTGGTATACGGTGCCTCTCGGAGGTACGGCTCTCTCACCAACAGCCATATTAAATGACAATACCATTTACTATATTAGTCAAGTCAATCCCGATACTGGTTGTCAAACCTCAAGGTTGTCAGTATTTGTCAATGTTGGCTTGGTTCCGCCGCCAACCGGAAGTGCTGTGCAAGAGTTTTGTAATATCCCTGGAAGTCCGCCAACAGTTGCGGATTTGGTAGCCTCAGGGAATAATAATTGGTATTTGACTTCTGCTTTTGGAGTGCCTTTAGATCCGGCAACGCCTTTGATTAATGGTCAGTTTTACTATGCAACCACAGTAGATCCGCCTTGTGAAAGTAGCGATAGGCTTGAGGTTTTGGTGAATATCTACGATTTAAACGATGCGGGAAATGATGGAAATAGAAGTATTTGTGTAGACCAAGTCTCTACCACAACTCCTTTTAATTTATTTGGTTTATTAGGAGGAACACCTGATAATAGCGGTGTTTGGTCGGGTCCGATAATAACTACTAATGGACATCTTGGTACTTTGGATGTTTCATCAATGACACTTGCCGGGAGTCCATATACTTTTACATATACTGTTTCTTCGGCTTTGTGCGTTCCTGATACTTCAACGGTAACCATTACCATATTACCACTACCCACAGCGAGTGTATCGGTTAGTCCAACGACCATCTGTGCCAATAGCAGCGCCACATTCACTTTTACAGGAACTCCGAATGCTACAGTAACGTACAACATCAACGGCGGAGCGAACCAAACGGTAACGCTAAACGCCTCGGGTACGGCTACCATCAGTGGCACGTACACCACCAATACAACCATTAACATTGTTAGTGTCGCCAGCGCAGGCACACCGAGTTGTATCAACCCACAAACCAGCAGTACCACACTCACGATATTACCACTACCCACAGCGAGTGTATCGGTTAGTCCAACGACCATCTGTGCCAATAGCAGCGCCACGTTCACTTTTACAGGAACTCCGAATGCTACAGTAACGTACAACATCAATGGTGGAGCGAACCAAACGGTAACGCTAAACGCCTCGGGTACGGCTACCATCAGTGGCACGTACACCACCAATACAACCATTAATATTGTTAGTGTCGCCAGCGCAGGTACACCGAGTTGTATCAACCCACAAACCAGTAGTACCACACTCACGATATTACCACTACCCACAGCGAGCGTATCGGTTAGTCCAACGACCATCTGTGCCAATAGCAGCGCCACGTTCACTTTTACAGGAACTCCGAATGCTACAGTAACGTACAACATCAACGGCGGAGCGAACCAAACGGTAACGCTAAACGCCTCGGGTACGGCTACCATCAGTGGCACGTACACCACCAATACAACCATTAACATTGTTAGTGTCGCCAGCGCAGGCACACCGAGTTGTATCAACCCACAAACCAGCAGTACCACACTCACGATATTACCACTACCCACAGCGAGTGTATCGGTTAGTCCGACGACCATCTGTGCCAATAGCA
>PGCN01000006.1 GCA_002786385.1 Flavobacterium sp. FEMGT703F | reverse complement strand
ATTTTACAAACTAAAAACTAGCGTTTTGACTTTGTAAAATCACTCGAAGTGACGTTATGAGGGTGTTAAGCTTGAAAAGGTTTGCTAATACTTCTACTCCCGTCAGTTCGAGTGTTTTTTTATGGAGTGAAACGGAACAAAAATTTTATCGACCCGAGCGCAGCGAACTGAGCGTAAGCTAGAACCGTTGTGTTGATAGGGCTTCTCGATTAGCTTCGCTCAATTCGGCTATAGCCTCGGGTTAATTTTACAAACTAAAAACTAGCGTTTTGACTTTGTAAAATCACTCGAAGTGACGTAATAAGGACGTTCTAATTAAATAAGATTTGCCAGTACTACTACTCCCGTCAGTTCGAGTGGTTTTCACGGAACGCAGTGGAGGGAAAATTGTATCGAGAACCGTTGCCCTCACCCCAAAAAAAAAGTTGCCCATCGGACAACTTCTCTCTTTACAAAACTACAGCTTACAGCGCAGCTTTTCTCGCCTCTACAGCAGCCACGAAAGCATCAACTTCTGCGATCTCCTGCTCTACCCTGCCTAAATCCATTTGTTTTTCCAGTAAGGCTACTACTCCGTAACTCTCCACTCTACCTTCCAACAAGAATTTTTTGTACTCTAATCTTGTTTTTTTGTCGACGGCTTCATCTTTAATTGGCCCGTCGGGTAAGATGGCAATGTAGCTGTCCACCGCGGCTAATTCGGCAATTACGCCTTGCAATTGGGTAGCTACTTCTACCGAGGTTTCTGCATAACGATCGGTTAATCGCTCTACGGATAACTTTCTGAAAGTCAAATCGGCTTTCTCTTTTTGGGCCCAAGATAACAATACATCGCAATCGGCCACTTGTGTCAAATTCTGAACTGTGTAATTCATAATATAAAAATTTAAAGTTATATTTTTCATCTTACAAACCGCTTGCCAAAATCTGACAGAAATAACTCATTTAATATAACTTTAACACATTCAACCTCAAAAACATAACGATATAAACTTATAAAAAAACCACCTCAAGTTGTACTATTGTTGACTTGCTCCGGAAAAAATCAAAAAAAATTATTTTGGAATTTCCATAGCCTCATGTAAAATTTCGGCTTCCGTTTGCAGCGCAGCCAACTTAATTTGCCATTGCAGTAGTTGAGGCAAACCTGTTTGGGCTATTTTTTTATGGGCTTTGTTTTCCAGGCTATTTAAAAACCCTTGGTACTCTTTGCTGTTATTTGCATTGGTTTCTTTTAAATGCGCCACCAATTCCAATACCTTAAGTTGGGCCGCATAAGTTTGCTCCATCTTGGTCAAAATACGGGACACGCGCAACTGCTTAAAGGTGTTTACTTTCAGTTGGCGTTCTACCCAGTTTTGCTTGAGTTGTTCTTGTTGGGCGAGTACGGGTAAGACTGTCGGTGCCGACTTCCGCTGTTGGGCCTGCCCTACCATAGCAGTAAGCAAGACCTTAGCGGATAACGGCAAATCTCTTTGTCCCAACTCGTACATCGAGAGCTGACTTCGGGAGACTTGCAATAACCGAGCGGCCTCTCGCTGATTCAATCCTAATACATCACTGATAATACTTTCCTTTTTCATAATCTTTATTTTTTTTGTGGCACATTGTATCAAAACAAAAATTTTGCCACAGTTTTGTGGCCATTTTTTCTAAATGCTTTTTTCGGCCACAAAAGGGTGGCATTTTTTTCAAAAAATAGTTTTTTGCCACAACTTTATAATATTGCATTTCATCGTTACTATTTGATTTTCAAAGATAAAAGCAGCGCTTATTGACCCTAACCTATTTTTTTTATTATCTTTAACGTATCGATTTTTCGATGTTCAAATACCACCACATTTTTTAACTCCTATGGCCAACCCGCTACTAAGGGTTTTGGTTGTGGTTTGTAGTGTAACTTTTAAAACTATATAGGTATGAGAACACGATTATTGTTAGGAATGCTATGGTGCTTGGGTACTATGGCTTATGCACAAGACTTTAAATTCAACAAGGCTTTTGCCTATGATGCCAATTCCGAGCGAGGGCAATCTATCTACACCGCTTACAAGAAAGCGTATGAGAAATCGATAGCCGACTTGGTGGCAAAGCGCAATGCTATACTAAACGAAATTAACCAAGAAGGCACGGCTATTTCCAAGGTGACTGACGGTGAAAAGGAAATCAAAAAAATTGAAACCGAAATCAGAGAACTCAGTACCAGCTTAAAGACGTTGAACAATACCGAAGACTTTAAAAAGAAAACCTTCCACGCTTTTTTCGGGTCGCCGGAATCAGATGCCTTTTTTAATGTAATGTATTCGGAGGAGCGCAGTGTGATTAACTTTTTAAACAACTCGGGCTTTAACTTAGGCAGTAAATCGGGTTCGGTGTATACAGAACTGGCCTCGGGTAATATGAGTACGGTACGATTGAGTTTGGGCACTATGGTGTCGAACAGTGCCCAGGAAGACGTGCAAGAAGCCAAAGAAGAAGAAGCCTTCCAAAGGTTATCTACTAGTGGCGGGAATACGGTACTTACGTTAGAATATCCCCTGCTGTATTGGAGCACTAAAGACAACCAATACAATTTGATTTCGCGGTTTATAGGCAAGGCTACAGCCGATTTCCCGGCTTTTGGTACCCAAACCAGTGACTTTGCCGGTAGCTTGTTGGCAGCAGTGGACGTATATGTGGACGCCTCTACCTCTAACGGCGATATCCGTTTGTATGCCAATGTGAACCTCAGCCGCATTTACGGTACCGAAGTATACAAAGAAAATTTAGGGTTGGATAATGCCAATTTTAATTTTGGCAAAATCACGACCGGTGTGGTGATTAAAAACAAGTTCAACCTCTCGGCGATGTTCAAAACCTTTAGCTCAGAAGATTCCTTAGAAAACCGTAATGTAATTATAGGCGGCGCGTTTATTTTTTAAGCCCAAACCAACTGTAACGTAAGAAATTTATTGTAGAAGGAAGGGTTAAAATACCTATTGGTGGGGATTGTATATGTGTGAGAAAATTGGTAGGTTTGGGAAATAGCAAATATTCTTCTTATTATTTGAACATCAATGACAAAAGAAAAAATAACACTCTCACAGTTAGAACAATACTTATCTAAAGCTGCCTGGATTCTGAAAGGACCGGTAGATGCCTCTGATTTTAAAATATATATTTTTCCTCTTTTATTTTTTAAAAGGTTATCCGATGTTTACGATGAAGAGTATGAAACAGCTCTTATCGAATCGGATGGTGATGTTGATTATGCTTCTTTACCTGAATTTCACAGGTTTTTAATACCTGAGGGATGTCATTGGAAAGATGTTCGTGAGAATACTGTAAATGTTGGACTAGCGCTTGAAAAAGCATTTCGAGGAATTGAACAAGCTAACCAAGAATTCTTGTATGGTATTTTTGGTGATGCCCAATGGAGTAATAAAAACAAACTATCTGACCGATTACTAACTGATTTAATTGAACACTTTTCACAATACAACCTTTCGAACTCATTGGTTGACCCAGATATACTAGGTCAAGCCTATGAATATTTAATCAAGCATTTTGCGGATTTAACCAATAAAAAAGCGGGAGAATTTTATACACCTCGTTCTGTAGTGCATCTTCTGGGAATGATATTGGACCCACATGAAGAGGAAAGTATTTATGACCCTGCCTGCGGAACAGGCGGTATGCTTTTGGAGTGTGTTGATCATTTGAAAGAAAGCAAAGAAGATTATAGGACTTTAAAATTATACGGACAAGAAAAGAATTTAACATCGAGTTCTATTGCTCGGATGAATATGTTTTTACATGGTATTGAAGATTTTCAAATTGCCCGTGGTGACACCTTAAAGAACCCCGCCTTTTTTGAGGCCGATGGTTTAAAAACCTTTGATTGTGTGATTGCCAATCCTCCTTTTTCGTTGAAAGATTGGGGTGCTGATATTTGGGTGAATGACCCTTTTGGAAGAAACATTGCCGGAGTTCCACCACAAGGAAACGGTGATATGGCTTGGGTGCAACACATGATTAAATCAATGAATGCGACAGGCAGGATGACCGTGGTTTTACCACATGGTGCCTTATTCCGAAAAGCTTCTGAAGGAAAAATTAGAGAGGCCTTGTTGAAGAAAGATTTATTAGAGGCTGTGATTGGTTTGGGCCCCAATATTTTCTATGGTACTCAATTAGCAGCTTGCGTATTAGTTTTCAAGCAGCAAAAAGAAAAAAGCAAACAAGGTAAAGTTATTTTTATAGATGGCTCTGAACAGGTTCGAGTGGGAAGAGCTCAAAATTATCTTGAATCAAATCATGTAAAGCAACTCTTTGATTGGTACAATGACTATAAAGACGTTGAAAATTATGTCAAAGTTGCTAACCTTGAATACATTGCATCGAATGATTTTAACCTCAATATTCCTTTGTATGTAGAAAAAATTATTGAGGATAATTTACCAACAGTTGAAGAAGCATTAGCAGATTTAAAAACTGCATGGGAAGAAAGTTTGAAAGCAGAAGAAAAATTTAAAAGAATACTAAATCAATTTTTATAATGGCATACGAAACTCCGATAACGATAAAAAAAGCGATAGAGAATATCCGAAAAAGACATTATGTATTACCATCCATTCAAAGAGAATTCGTTTGGGACACTTATCAAATTGAACGCCTTTTTGATTCTATCATGCGTGATTATCCTATCAGTACTTTTCTATTTTGGAAAGTTGATAAGACTAGAATTAATAATTTTCAGTTTTATGAATTCCTTAAAAACTATCATGAAAAAGATGGTAGACATAATAAAAAAGCAGATTTAGGAAATGATGAAGATGTTATTGCAATACTTGACGGCCAACAAAGAATGACCTCAATGTATATTGCACTAACTGGTACGTATGCCCGGAAAATGCCTTACTTTAGATGGGACAGTCCTCATGCATTCCCAAAAAAGAAATTGTATTTGAATTTGTTAAGTAAATCAGATAATATCGAAATTGAATACGATTTTAGATTTTTAACAAACGAAGAAGCAGTGAATAAAGAAGTATTAGCTGCAGAGATTGATGATGACACAGATGAAGATACCCTAAAAAAGCCCACCTTTTGGTTTGAAGTAGGAAAGATATTGGATTTTACTGATATTAGTAAAGTGATGGAATATTTGATGTTGAACGGGTTAATGGATACTTCAAAATATACACAAGCAGAAGCAACATTTGCATTACAAACATTAAATCAGTTTTACAATGTTATTCATCAAAAAGGAACTATTAGTTATTATCTTGAAGAAGGCGAAGAATTAGACAAAGTACTTCAAATTTTTATTCGTATTAACAGTGGTGGCACCAAATTGAGCTATTCTGATTTATTACTTTCTATAGCAACTGCTCAATGGAAAGAAAAAGATGCTCGTGAAGTTATTCATGAATTTGTTGATAACATTAATGCCATAGGCGAAGGGTTTAACTTCAATAAAGATTTTGTTTTAAAATCTTGTTTAGTTTTAGCAGATTTCTCGGATATACGATTTCAAGTAGATAACTTTACCAAAGAAAATATGGCTATTATTGAAGCCAATTGGGACAGTGTATCATCCGCTGTACAAAAGGCTATAGAATTAGCCGCAAAATTTGGTTACAGTAGAGATAATTTATTAGCCACAAATGCAATAATACCTATTGCCTATTTTATTTATAAAAATCAATTCGATTCGACTATTTTACACTCAGGAGTTAGAGAAAATGACAGAAAAGCCATTAAAGAATGGTTGGCTAGGGTATTCTTAAAAGGTACCTTTGGTGGAACACCGGATGCTATTTATCCTGTTATGCGAAATTTAACTAATGAGCATTTGGGAAGGTTCCCTCTTGAAGAAATTATTGATTACTACAGAGGAAAACGTAAAACAATTTCTTTTAGCGATGATGATATTGAGAACATCTTAGAGATGGAATATGGATCAGCTAGAACCTATTGTGCGCTTACATTATTGTACCCATCATTGAATTACAATTTCAGATACCATCAAGATCATATTCATCCAAAGTCATTTTTTAACAAACGTAAGTTAAATCAATTGGGGATTACTGATGAAGCACTTAAAGATGAATTTATTGTGCGGTACAATAAATTAGCCAATTTACAACTATTACAATCCAATTCTAATATTGAAAAAAGTGATAAACCTTTTAAAAATTGGTTAACTGAAATGTATAACAATCCTAATGATATCAATACTTTTTTAATTCAAAATCATATCAAATCAGATACCTCTTTGGAATTTGAAGATTTTATTAATTTCTACACTGAAAGAAGGAATAATTTGAAATTGAAATTACAGGAAGTTTTAAATGTCAGAACTACTGAAACAAATTTATAATTAAATGACCCAACAACAACTCGAAAAATACCTCTGGGGAGCGGCTACTGCATTACGTGGTACCATTGATGCCGGAGATTATAAACAATATATCTTTCCGCTTTTATTCTTTAAGCGCATTTGTGATGTGTATGACGAAGAATTTGAAAAGGCTTTATTGGAAAGTGACGGTGATTTGGAATATGCCGCATTTGCCGAGCACCATCATTTTATCGTACCCGAACAAGCGCATTGGAAAACTGTACGTGAAACGACTGTTAATGTGGGTATGGCGATACAAGAAGCCATGCGCGAGATTGAAAAAGCCAATCCTGAAACTTTGTTTGGAATTTTTGGTGATGCGAGTTGGACGAACAAAGACCGTCTTTCTGATGCTACATTAACAAACTTGATAGAGCATTTCTCGCAACACCAATTGAATCTTAAAAACGTACCGGATGATCAATTAGGGAATGCTTATGAATATTTAATTAAAGAATTTGCCGACGATAGCGGTCATACAGCTGCCGAGTTTTATACCAACCGAACGGTGGTCAAACTCATGACCATGATTATGGACCCGCAACCGGGTGAAAGTGTGTATGACCCCACCTGTGGTAGTGGCGGTTTGTTGTTAAACTGTGCATTGCATTTAAAAGAAGAAGGTAAAGAATACCGCACATTGAAATTGTACGGCCAAGAAATTAATTTGATTACCTCAGCCATTGCGCGAATGAATATGTTTATGCACGGTATAGAAGAATTTCAAATTGCTCGTGGTGATACCTTAGCGCAACCGGCTTTTATTGAAAACGACGAACTGAAAAAGTTTAATGTCATCTTAGCCAACCCGCCCTATTCGATTAAAGCTTGGGATAGAAAAAGTTTTGAAACCGACCCTTACGGACGTAATTTGTGGGGAACACCGCCACAAGGTTGTGCGGATTATGCGTTTCAACAGCACATACAAAAGAGTTTGAATACCGATAATGGCCGTTCTATTTCCCTTTGGCCGCACGGCATTTTGTTTCGTGACTCGGAAGCTGAAATGCGCCGTAAAATGGTAGAGCAAGATTTGGTGGAATGTGTAATTGGTTTAGGCCCTAATTTGTTTTACAACTCCCCAATGGAAGCGTGTTTATTGATTACCAATAACAATAAACCAAAAGAAAGAAAAGGGAAAGTTTTAATTATGAATGCTTTAAAAGAAGTAAAACAAGAAAAAAACATTGCCTATTTAGAAAAGAAGCATATCAATAGAATTTACAATACGTATAAATCATTTACTGATGAAGGAGGTTTTTCTAAGATCGTTTTAAATCAAACCATATTAGAAAATAAAGGAAGTTTGAATATTGCTCAATATATAAGTAATGTAGTTACTGATGAAAATAAAATGTCATTCGATGATACCTATTCTAATTGGGAAACAAATTCTGAAAAACTAAAAAACAGTATGAATGAATTGTTTCAAATCTTAAAATAATGGAAGCGATAATAACAAAAATTGATTTGAATAACCTTGATAAATCGACTTGGGAAACATTCAAGTTTGAAGAAATTGTCTTTAAAATTTCTGAAACTGTTGATCCTAATAAAACTGATTTAAGTATCTATGTTGGTTTAGAACATATTGATGCCGAAGATATCCACATTAGAAGAACAGGGTCTCCAGATGATGTAAACGGTCAAAAACTAAAATGCTATCCTGGTGATATTATTTTTGGTAAACGTAGAGCTTATCAAAGAAAAGCCGCTATTGTAGATTTTGAAGGGATTTGTTCCGCACATGCATTTGTTTTTAGAGCTAATCCAGAAGTTATTGATCCTAAATTATTTCCTTTCTTTTTGCATTCTGATCAATTTATGCATCGCGCTGTAGATATTTCTGTAGGGGGACTTTCGCCAACTATCAATTGGGGGGATTTAAAACACCAAGAATTCCTCCTCCCTCCCAAAGATCAACAAGCGCAATTTGCGGAGTTGTTGTGGGCAATGGATGAGGTGATTGAGAGGGAAAATTTATTATTAATTGAGATTAAACAATTTCTTCATATTAAGATGATTGAATTGTTAAATGGTTACAATCTAGTAAGTGATAAAACTAAATTGCCAAATGGTTGGAAAATTAAAAAAATATCTGAACTTGGTAAATTAAACACAAGTAGTGTTGATAAGAAAATCGTTGAAAATGATAAAATGATAAATCTTGTCAATTATATGGATGTTTATTCTAGTATGGATAAGAGAATTGATAGTAGTATTGATTTTATGAGAGTAACTGCAAATGAAAATCAACTAATTAAAAACCAATTAAAAAAGGGAGATGTTTTATTCACTCCAAGTTCAGAAACTACAGATGACATTGGCCACTCTGCAGTAGTGTTTGAGGATTTAGAAGATACTCTATATAGTTATCACTTAGTCAGATTAAGTTTTGAAGATAATATTGATTTGAATTTTAAAAGATTTATATTCAATAATCCTTTAGTTCTGAACAATTTTTCTAAGTTATCCAAAGGTGTTACTAGAATGACACTTAGCCTAGAAGATTTCAATAATACTCAAGTAAGAATTCCTTCTATTTTAGAACAACAAGAAATAGCCGAAAAATTATCTAAAATATTGGATAATAAGTTTTCCATTGAATTTAAACTCCAAAGCTCTCAATCGTTACAAAAAAGTTTAATTAATCAGGTGTTTTAAAGTAGACAGTTATGGCTAAAATAACAACCGATAAAATAGGAATTGATTTAAAAGGTAGAGTCAATCGATTAAAATTGGCAGAACGCAATATGCTATTGCCTTTGTTTGAAGCCATAGTTAATTCTATTCACGCAATTGAAGATACTGGCAATCCTAAAGGAACAATAAATATTAACTTGATTCGTTCCTCACAAACAACTGTAGAATTTGAAGGTAGCCATGCTATACCTGAAATAATAGGCTTTGAAATTGAAGATAATGGTATTGGATTTAATGAAGAAAATTACGAATCTTTTAAAAGAGAATATTCTACCTACAAAGCTGACAAAGGAGGTTTAGGTATAGGAAGATTTATGTGGTTGAAAGCATTTCACAATGTAACAGTTGAAAGTATTTATTATGAAGATTCATTACCAAAAAATAGAAGTTTTTCTTTTAACTTAAGAACTCCAGACGGGATAGAAAATCCGCAAATAAACTCCCTAGAAGGTAAACCTGAAAAGAAAACTACAATTACTCTTAGCGGTTACAAAGACCCATACAAATCAAAATGTCCAAAAAAAACTGAAACTATTGCTAATAGAATCATTGAACATTGTTTAATTTACTTTTTAAATCCAAGTTGTCCAACTATCACATTAATTGATGGAGTTGATAAATTAGAGCTTAATCAATATTTTGAAAAAATCACTTCCGGAAACCGATTTACAGAAAAGTTTTTTGTCTCAAATAAAGAATTCAAAATAACCCTTTTGAAATGGTTTTCACATGAAGAATTTACTTCACATAGATTATCTATTTGTGCCAACAATAGAGAGGTAGATAGTTTCAATATTAATAAAGTTCTTCCGGATGTAAGTGGAAAAATAAGGGATATAGTAACCGGTGAATATTATTTAATTGTAGGCTATATAGAAGGTAAATACTTTGATGAAAATATTAATGATGAAAGAACAGAAGTCACCTTTAGTAAAGACAGTTTATTAGATATCGATTTAATTTCTATCAAAGATTTATATAATGAATTGGCACCCGTAATTAAAAAGCACTTCCATGAAGAAGTCGAGAAATTTAAGACTCAAAAATTAGAGCGCATTACTTACTTTATCGCTGAAAAAGCACCACAATACAGAATACTAAATAAATACATCGAATCTTTTGACGATGTTACTGTTACTGAAAACACGAGTGAACAAGAATTAGATTTAAAATTGTATCGCCTACTGCAAGATGTAGAATTCACTTCAAGAAAGGATGTCGTTACGGCTTTAACAGAAGATGATAATAATCAAACTCCTGACGAACTAAAACAAAAATATTTGAGAATTTTTGAGGAGCTAACTGATTTAAATAAATCTAAATTAGCACAATATGTTGTACACAGGAAATACATTTTAGAGTTATTTGAAAAATCCTTGGGCCTAAATGCTCAAGGTAAATATGAATTAGAAGATACCGTTCATAGTATCATTTATCCAACAAAGACAACTTCTAATGATATCGATTATAACAATCAAAACCTTTGGATTTTAGACGAGCGACTTAGTTTTCATACTTTCCTATCCTCAGATAAACAGATTAAAAAAACACCTGGTATTCAATCAGATTCTAAAGACAGACCTGATTTAATGATTTTTAACAATCCAATATCCTACATTGAGGGAGATGAAGCTCCATTCAATTCAGTTACGTTGGTAGAATTTAAAAGGCCGATGCGAAAAGGATACGATGATTACGAAGAAGACCCAATAGTACAGCTATTTGATTACGTAAGAGAAATAAAAAAAGGTAAAAAGCTCACTGAGGGAGGCAGAACCTACGATATCAATGAAAGTACTAAGTTTTACTGTTATTTGGTTTGTGATATTAATGAAAAGATTATTCGTTTTGCAGAAAATGCTCAATTAGAAAAAACGTATGACGGTCTAGGTTATTATGGATATAATAAATCGTTACGATGTGTAATTGATGTTATGCCTTTTAATCAGGTTTTGAGCAATGCTAAAAAGAGAAACAAAGTATTGTTTAATAAGTTGGGGATATAATTATGGAAGAATTAAGAAAATTGCATGAAGAATTATTTATTTTTCTTGAGGACCTAAGAGAATCAAAAAATGGAGAGTTTAAAGATTTAAAATATACTTTCCGAAAAGATAATTTTGGCAACAAACTTGAAAATGGATATTGGTTTCTTGGTGATGAAAAAAATTTAATAATCTCCTTTTGGCGAGGAGATAATGTATTTACAAAAAGGCCTAACATAAGTTTAAATTTTGAAATAGAATTAGAACTTATTTATTTAGAAATAACTGTCGAAAAATTTAATAATTATGATTTATTTGCAAATAATGACAATAAATTTAAACTAGTACATGACTATATTTTACCAAATTATCGTGAAATTGAATCCTTAAATAAAGAAGATTTTGTAATTTATAGGTATAGACTTGGACCTATCATTCATTGGAAAGAAATTTTATTCAATTTTATAAATAATGATAGAATTATAATAGATGTAGCTATTAACAGTTTTCAAGAACTATTTGAAAATAAAGATGAACAATCTAGATATTCAATTGGACAAATAGATAAGGATCAATTTAGAAGAAATCTTAGCAAAATAAAACTGTATAGAGAACAGTTAGCTGAACTTAATGAATATGAGAATGCTTCATATTACAATAAAGAAAAACCATTTTATTTAAAATCATTTGAAATTAAAGACTATGGGTATTTAGACAGAATATCAATAAATAATATACCTCATGATAATAGATGGATTTTTATTACTGGAGAAAATGGATCGGGTAAAACTTCCTTACTTAAAGCTCTAGCTATTTTTTTAGGTCAAGGCATAATACCATCAAGTCATCTAAGAAATTTTCCCAAAACGCCCATTTTTAAGGCAAATTTAATAGGTGGAAAAGGAGAAGAAAAAATAATTATAAGGGAAGGGAACGATTCAGAATCAAGAAATGCTAAAAGATCACTTTTAAGAGGTTTTGCTGCATATGGAATTCATAGAACTGTAATAAAATCGAGATTATATTTATCCAAAAATATTAATCATGAGCTAACTAAAAGTGGATTCTTGGAATCAATATTAAGTGATGGAATAACTCCTCTAATTGATTTTAATAAAACTATTGAGGAATGGTCTGATTCTAAATATAGTTTAGAAAAATTTAATCATAGAAGAGAGTTTTTTGCAAAAGCACTTCTTAGAACTGTTCCCGGTTTAGTTGATATTCATTTCAAAGAATCAAGAAAAGGACTTACTACGGATTTTTTTATAAGATATAATGAAGGACCTGTTTCTAAAGTCTCGTTCGATCAATTATCAAGTGGCACAAAAAGTACTCTCTCATTTGTATCAGATATTATTATTAGATTTTACAAACAACAACCCGAAGCATATGACCCTTCAGAGTTTAGAGGAATAGTTATTGTTGATGAAATCGATTTACATTTACATCCTCAAGGTCAAAAAAATTTAATATTAGCTCTTAATGAAGTTTTTCCGAATATTCAATTTATAGTATCAACTCATAGTCCAATACCATTACTAGGAGCACCAAAAGAAAGTATATTTATTACAATCGAAAGAGATAATAAAAGTGGTATTAATGCTACAATTTTAGATATAGACATAACTAACTTGTTACCTAACACATTACTGAGTTCTCCAATATTTGGATTCAATTCAATTATTAATGTTAATCATGATTATTCTCAATTATTGTGGACAGAAAACGATTATCAAGAGGATGTGTTTTATAAAATTTTAGATTCAAAAATTAAAAAAAGAACTTTAGAATTAGGTTTAAATAATGATCAGGATAACTCATAAAGATTACAATGATGTTCCTGAACCCTTGACAAGACCAGGAACATTCAGACAAATTCAAAGAGCGGTTTTAGCAGGTGATGGTGAACGCTATAATACTACATATTATAAAGATCCTGTTGTAGTAAATAAGTTAAAAGCCTTCTCGGTTCATAAAAACAACCTTGACCCAGATGATAAACCAAAATGTTATTATTGTGAGTCATATACAGAACATGTTGCTGTTCTTCAGGTTGAACATTTTCGACCTAAAGCAAAAGTATCAGATGTAGATAACAATAATACTGCTCATACAGGTTATTATTGGCTAGGTCTAGAATGGAGTAATCTTTTACTTTCTTGTCCAAATTGTAATGGAAAAGAAGCAAAAGGGAACAGATTTCCATTAGAAGACTTTAATGATAGAGCAACTCCTATTAATCCAATTACTGGAGGAGCACCACTTCCATTGGGCTATGATAGAACAAACTGTATTGCTGATGGCCCTAATTTATTAAATGAGAGACCATTATTAATTAATCCAGAATATGAAGACCCAACACCTTTTCTTACGTTTGATGAATTTGGTCAAATTCATGGAATCCATGAAAAAGGAATTAAGAGTGTTGAAATATATAATTTGAAAAGAGCTCCACTATTATCTGCTCGTCAAGATAAGTTAAATGCTATCATAAAAGATATTAATTTAGCCTGTGCTGCGAGAGACCTTGGAAAAATTGATAACAACAGTTTTATGGTTTGGTTAGAAGCAGAATGTTCAAAAGTCTTAGAATTAGATAATATTAGAAATGAATATTGTTTATGGGGCAGATATATTATTGCAAATTTTGAAACTTGTATTGTTTCTAAAATTGCAACATACAAAGATCAATTAAGAGAAGCTTTTAGAAATGTAAATACATAGATTATGTCTTTCAACGAATTAAATAGTGTAGAACATTATATCATTCATCAATTGAGTGGTGTCAACTTGAATAACTCTGGTGTTGCTGATGGAAAAGCTAAATACAGTTCAACTTGGCAATATATATCTGCTACTGATCTCAATAGAACAGTAAATGAAGTACTGTTAGAAACAGAACTGAAAAAAGCCTTAATTCGTTTGAATCCAGAAATTGCTCGTAATAATGAATTGGCTGAAGAAGTGATTTATAAGCTAAGGGCTATTTTATTATCCGTCCACCAAATTGGTTTGGTCAAAGCCAATGAAGAGTTTTACAAATGGATGTGTGGCGAAAAAACCATGCCTTTTGGAGAGAACAATCGTCATGTTCCTGTAAAGCTAATTGATTTTGAAGATGTAACGAACAATACTTATTTGGTTACCAATCAATATAGAGTGCATAGTCGCGAAACCAAGATCCCGGATATCGTTTTATTGATTAATGGTTTGCCTGTAGTGATTGGAGAAGCTAAAACACCCATCCGTCCTTCGGTAAGTTGGTTAGACGGTGCGCATGAAATTCATGATATCTATGAAAATGCGGTTCCGCAATTGTTTGTTCCCAATATTTTATCTTTTGCTACTGAGGGAAAAACCTTTTACTTTGGTGGTGTTCGTACACCTTTGGAGTTTTGGGCACCTTGGCGTATCGAAAATGATGAAGATGCCTTAGCAAAACAATTAGGGTTGGGTGAAATTGGTAAAGAACTCTCACACTTACTCCATCCCAAAAGACTTTTGGATATACTCCAAAACTTTTCCATTTTCACCACGAATAAAAAGAAACAACGCATTAAGGTACTGTGCCGTTTCCAACAATATGAAGGCGCCAACAAAATTGTGGAGCGCGTTAAAGAAGGTAAAATTAAAAAAGGATTGATTTGGCATTTTCAAGGTTCAGGAAAATCATTGCTAATGGTTTTTGCTGCGCAGAAATTGCGTAAAATGCAAGAGCTTAAAAGCCCGACAGTTATTGTACTTGTTGACCGAACTGACTTAGATACGCAAATCACAGGAACTTTTAATGCAGCCGACGTAGCCAATGTTGTTACTACCGATAGTATTACCGAATTACAAACCTTATTAGAGCGAGATACTCGAAAAATTATCATTTCGATGATTCATAAATTTAGGGATGCTAAACCCAATATGAATACAAGAGATAATATTATTCTATTGGTGGATGAGGCGCACCGAACTCAAGAAGGAGATTTGGGCCGACAAATGCGTGCTGCTCTACCCAATGCTTTTTTGTTTGGTTTGACCGGTACACCAGTAAATAAGGCGGATAAGAATACCTTTTGGGCATTTGGTGCTGCTGAAGATGAAGGCGGTTATATGTCACGTTATACGTTTCATGATTCCATAAGGGATGATGCTACCAAACCTTTACACTTTGAACCACGTTTGGTTGATGTTCATGTTGATAAAGAAACAATTGACCAAGCCTTTAAAGAATTCAAAGAAGAAGCCGCTTTAACGGATGAAGAAGCCGATGCTTTGAATAAGAAATCGGCTAAAATGGCTGCTTTTCTAAAATCACCGGAACGAGTAGCAAAAATTGTAGAAGATATTGCCAAGCATTTTAAAGAAAAAGTGGAGTCTCATGGTTATAAAGCGATGATTGTTACACCCGATCGTTATGCTTGTGTACAATACAAAGAAGCGCTAGATACCTATTTCCCTGAAGAGGCAAGTAAAGTAGTCATCTCTACTTCTGCTAATGATGATTTAGCCTTTAAACAAAAATGGGCTTTGGATAAAAGCCAACAAGAGAAAGTTGTGGACGAATTTAACGATGCCAATTCTCCCTTAAAATTTATCATTGTTACCGCTAAATTATTGACCGGTTTTGACGCACCAATATTACAAACGCTCTATTTAGACAAATCGTTAAAAGACCATACCCTATTACAAGCTATTTGTAGAACAAATCGCTTATATCCCGGTAAGTCATTTGGTCGCATTGTTGATTATTTTGGGGTTTTTGATGATGCTGCTAAAGCTTTAGAGTTTGATGAAAAGAGCGTTAGTCAAATGATTACCAATCTTTCTGAATTGAAAGAACAACTTCCTGCAGCTATGGAAAAAGCCTTACTTCATTTTAAAGGCATTGACCAAACTATCGTAGGATTTGAAGGACTGGAACTAGCTCAAAATGCAATTAATACGGATGATAAAAAAGATGCTTTTGCTAAGGATTTTAAATATTTATCCAAACTATGGGAATCATTATCTCCAGATAGAGTTTTAGATGAATATCAATCGGATTACCGTTGGTTATCACAAGTATTTGAGTCGGTGAGACCTTCATCAGACCACATTGGAAAACTATTGTGGTTTACTTTGGGAGCACAAACCACTAAACTAATCCATGAGAACATTCATGTTGGTGACGTCCATCAACTAGAAGAATTTGTTTTGGATGCCGATGTGATAGAAAATATCTTCAATAATCCGGACCCTAAAAACGCCAAGAAACTTGAAAAAATATTAGTCAAACGTTTCAAGAAAAATGCTGGCAATCCAAAGTTCAAGAAGTTAAGTGAACTGTTGGAAGCCTTAAGAGATAAAGCGGAACTTGGATTGATTACATCCATTGAATTTGTAAAAGAGTTGTGTAAACTAGCTCGAGAAGTGTTACAAGCCGAAAAGGAAATAGAAGCTGAACTTATGGAGAAAACTCCACAAGCGGCTTTGACTGAATTGTTTTTAGAATTAAAAACCGACCAAACACCTGCAGTTGTGGAACGTATTGTAAATGATATCGATGCCATTGTACGGCAAGTTCGTTTCCCAGGTTGGCAAAAAACAGCTTCAGGAGAAAGAGAAGTTCAAAAATCATTACGACAGGCTTTACTGAAATATAAACTTCATAAAGAGCAGGTTTTGTTTGATAGGGCTTATGAATATATCAAAGAGTATTATTAATAAACTTTAAACTGTTTATACCATGAAAATACCAAACGAAGTAATACCCGATTGTTATAAATATGCCAAACAAGCTTTTGAAGGTAAAATAACGCCTGTTGATGCAAGACAAAAAATACATGAAGAGCTTAATATAAATTTTGGTTCTGCAAGAGATTACTATTTGTATTATAACTATTTAGTAACAGGAAATAAACCCACTTGGGTTTTAAATGATTATACTTTAGGATACTTTTTAGAACATATTCTTAAAGACTATAATAACGATATCGAACAAAAAAGGAATACACTAATTCATTTTAAAAAATTGATTGAGAAATTTGAAGGGGATAAAGTAGGTTCAAAAAAGAGCATGAGAACTATTAATGAAAAGTATCTCAAATCTTTATAATACTAGTCAAGAATGTGCAAAATCTCAAACAAAATAAAACTTTGTTCCTGTAAAGCCACTTCAACTGAAAAGCTTAAAAACTATTGGGCCTTGTATAGAAGAAATAAAGACAAAAATGAAATAATTGTTGGAGAGGTATTGTTGCCTTATGAGTTTGATCCAAATTTTAAATCAAATTATACCGCTCTTGAAAACAGGTTAAAAGACCTTGATACTTTTGACATCCTATTAGATTTTAAAGACCGAGACGTCTTGGAAATAGTTTTTAATAATCATTCTACCAGAGTAGTCTATGGGTTTGAATACACGAAAGAACAATGGGTTCGCTATGAGATTGATAATTTTTATTTGATGGGACACTTTGATGAAGTTGGATTTGGAAAAATAATAAACCCAAGAAGCAAGATTAAAAAATAGTAACCATTATGCCCATAGTACTCTTACTATTCTTCATTTCATTAATCGTTTTATTCAAACTCTACCAAGCCGATCTCAAAGGCGCCATAGGAGAGCAAAACGTTTCTTTGCGGTTGCGTTCTTTGGATAAATCAAAGTATAAAGTCATCAATAATGTTGTGCTTCAGGCGGGTGAATACACTTCTCAAATTGACCATATAGTCATTTCGGATTATGGAGTTTTTGTGATTGAAACCAAAAATTACAAAGGTTGGATACTAGGCCATGAACAGTCGGAATATTGGACTCAGGTGATTTTTAAACGGAAAGAAAAACTGTATAATCCGATTCGTCAAAATTTAGGGCACATCAGCACCTTAAAAAAATGTTTGGCAGCCTATCCTACTATTCCCTATCATTCAATTATTGTATTTTCATCAAGAGCCACCATTAAAGTGACTACTACCACTGATGTTGTTTATACCTCGCAACTTTTAAGAACGATAAAACAATACACCAATTTTAACCTAACGGAACAAGAAAAGGAAAATATTTTTGAAGCAATAAAGGCTATGAATAGCATAGCCACTTATGACAAAAAGAAGCATGTTCAATCAATCCAACAAAGGATTGAAAAAAGAAAAAACGCCATTCGAGATCATAAATGTCCGCAATGTGGAAGCGATTTGATATTGAGAAAGGGAAAGTTCAGCACTTTTTTAGGTTGCACCCATTACCCGAAATGTACGCATACGATACAATTGCAGTGATATTGAACGTTCCCAATTTTTATACTATTCACCTTTTGACTATCAAAAACATCTTATATCGTTCAGAAAATTTAATTGGTAATGTTTTTTTTATGCTATTAGGTGTATTTTTACAGCTAAATTATTCACATCATTATTTATGAAAAAAATTATACTATTGGTTGTTTTAACCTTTTCAGCTTTTTGCAACGCACAAAATGTAGAACAAAAATTAAAAACAGATATTGTTAAGATACAGGCCGGTAAATTTACAATTGACGATTTAACATTGGTCACCACTAAAGGGAAAAACATTCAGGTTAAGATTCACGCCGAAGCTGCCAACACAGGATTCATTAGCCGTGACAATTTTGTGTATGCTACAGCAAATATTGTCGAAGCAATACTAAGTCAGTTTACGGCTTTGGATGAGAATGCCAAAACAGAAGATTTAGACGAAATTACAGGAACAGCGGATATTGTGGTGAATTGTTTTATGAGTAAAACAGGGATTCAAATAGAAACAACTACAGCAGGAGGAACTGAAAAAACCATGCAAAAATGGTCTGAGTTGTTTTAGAAATAAAATGATTAATCTCTCGCTACCGCACGAAATACAATTCGACGGAGTCAATACTTATCATAGCAATTAAAAAAAATTCATACTGTACTAGTTTTAAAACTTGGTGGTTGATAATCCCGCGGGAACCTGCGAGACTTGCTATAGTCGAGCAGCCTTGCGCCGATGTAGGCCTGATCAATTACTTGTAGCGCTTTCCGTTTTCATAATTTTTTTTTGTGGCCAACTTTATCAAAAAGAAAATTTTGCCACAGTTTTGTGGCCAATTTTTTCTAAATGCTTTTTTTGGCCACAAAAAGGTGGCATTTTTTTCAAAAAATATTTTTTGGTCACAACTTTCGCCAATCATAGCATTATTGGAGTTTAAATTATATTCCTCGCTACCCTATTGAAAATAGGGATCTAAATGACTACTCCCGTCAGTTCGAGTAGCTCGCAGAGCGTATCGAGAACCATTGTATTGATAGGGCT
>PGCN01000018.1 GCA_002786385.1 Flavobacterium sp. FEMGT703F | reverse complement strand
ATTATAGCTTGTTAATTTCACGCATAACTTTTAGTTATTTTATTTTTTAAAAAAGTTATACCAATTTATAAAGAGAAATTAACAACGATTTTAAAATCTAAAAGCCTTAAAATGAATTAAAATTTAGTTTTTATTAACAGTTGTTAACAGTCAAAGAAGCACTACTTTTTTTAATAAGTTTAGTTGTTGATAATTGTTGAAAACCTACTTTTTTGTGCTCATAATTTTTCTATAAAAAGCCAAAACTAAATTTGATTTTCTCAATCCAATTTTGGATTAGAAAAAAAAGAAATACAAGGGCAAAAAACTTCTGATTTTCTATCCAAAGTTGTTAACAATTGATGTTAATTTAAAGTTAACTGATTATCAAGGATTTGCAAAACGCTATTAACATTATATAATTTTAACATTTATATTGAAATATATCTAATGATTTTCAATTAGTTATACAATTATCTTAAAATGGCGTTTTGCTTACTTTTTAAAAATCAATCAGTTAGAATTATGTAAGCATCCAATCAATAGATTCCGTAAATTTGTGCAACTAATAACACAACATACCTTATGAAAATCTCCATCGGAAACGATCACGCCGGACCGGATTATAAAAAAGCCATAGTGGCTTATTTAACACAAAAAGGCTACCAAGTAGTTAACCACGGAACCGACACTTTTGACAGTGTGGATTATCCTGATTTTGGCCATCCTGTGGCGGAAGATGTTGAAACCGGTAAAGCCGATTTCGGTATTGTAATTTGTGGTTCCGGAAATGGGATTAACATGACGGTTAACAAACACCAAGGCATTCGTTCAGCTTTGTGTTGGACTAAAGAAATTGCTGCTTTGGCTCGTCAACATAATGATGCTAATATTATTAGTATTCCGGCGCGTTACACCTCAATTCAACAAGCGGTTGAGATGGTTGACACTTTTTTAAACACCGATTTCGAAGGCGGAAGACACGCTAATAGGGTCAATAAAATAGCTTGTCAGTAAGCTTTATGTATCCGAAAACCGTAATAGAGTACAATAGTTTTGGTCGGAAAACGGCTTTAGCTACTTTTGTAACCGGCAGTTTGATTGTGGCGCTCTATTACTATACTGCTTTCAGCGGAATGATTTTCGTTAGTTTGTTTTTCATCATTTCATTTTTTCTCTTGAATACTGCAGTTTCGGTTTCTCTAATCAAGCTTTTACTGAAAAACAAAAAAGATAAAAAATCAATATTAACTACACTGTTTTTAATGTCGCTCAACCTTCCTGTAGGTTACGCTTATTTGCAGCTAGGATTTAAAATTTACGCCCACACCATTAATTAAAATGAGCGAAGTACACATTCACAAACATGAAGTAAAAGGGAAAAATTTAGTCATTTCCATCTTGTTAAACTTATTGATAACCATCGCGCAAATTGTGGGTGGAATCATTTCAGGAAGTTTAGCACTCATCTCTGATGCTTTACATAATTTCTCCGATGTACTTTCCTTGGTTTTTAGTTACATCGCTCATAAATTATCGAGGAGAAAAGCGTCTATCAACAACACTTTTGGTTTTAAAAGAGCCGAATTAATTGCCGCTTTTGTCAACGCTTCTACCTTAGTTATTGTGGCTTTAATCCTGATTTACGGTGCGGTAGAACGTTTTTTTAATCCACATCCCATTGAATCCGGTTTAGTGATTTGGTTGGCTTTATTGGGGATTATTGTGAATGGTCTTTCGGTGATTTTTTTACGCAAAGATGCCGAGCACAACCTCAATATGAAATCGGCTTATTTGCATTTGCTTACCGATATGATGGCTTCCGTAGCTGTGTTGGTTGGTGGATTGTTGATGCAATTTTACGGTTGGTTTTGGGTAGATAGTTTGATGACTATTATTATTGCGATTTATTTGATAGTTGTTGGTTTAAAACTGTTAGTCGAATCCACCAAGATGCTCATGTTGTTCACTCCTGATTTTATCGATATTAAAGAATTGGTTCGCGAAGTCCATAAAATTCCCGGTGTTAAAAAATTACACCACATACACGTTTGGCATCTTAACGACGAAGAATTACACCTTGAAGCGCATTTGGATTGTTCGGAAGATATCCGAATGAGTGAGTTTAACGAACTGTTACATGAAGTAGAGCTAGTATTGTTTCACCAATTCAACATCAACCACATCAACATTCAGCCCGAATTTAAAAAGGAAGATCCTAAAGACTTTATAGTGCAGGATTGAGAACTCCACAGAGCTTATTTCATAATACAAAAGCAGACATTTTTAATAAATGACCACCATACAATTCATTCAAAATCATATTTCGGCATCACCCAAAAGTATTGAAGCCACGTTAAAATTACTTTCCGAAGATTGCACTATTCCTTTTATTTCACGTTACCGAAAAGACCAAACCGGGAATTTAGACGAAACCGTAATCGAGCAAATTGCCAAATTATCCAAACAGTTTGACGATATCAACAAACGCAAAGAAAGCATCTTAAAATCGATCGAAGAACAAGGACAATTGACTTTGGATTTAAAAGCGAAAATTGAAAACAGCTTCGATTTACAGGAAATAGAAGATTGGTATCTGCCGTATAAAAAGAAGAAAAAAACCCGTGCCGATGTAGCGCGTGAAAACGGCTTGGAACCATTGGCTAAAATCATCATGGCGCAAAATTCTGATGATATTGAGTTCATCGCCTCTAAATATTTGAACGCTAAAGTGCCTAATGAAGACGAAGCGTTACAAGGTGCGCGCGACATTGTAGCGGAATGGATCAATGAAAACAGCTATATCCGAAAGAACCTCCGTCGCATGTTCCAAAGAAAAGCAGTAGTAGAAACCAAAGTGGTTAAAGCTAAAAAAGACGATGAAGCGGCCCAAAAATTTGCCCAATATTTCGATTGGTCTGAACCGATTTCTAAAGCGCCTTCGCATCGTTTATTGGCGATGTTGCGCGCCGAAGCGGAAGGCTTTGTCAAACTCAATGTGGGTTTAGATGCCAATGAAGAAGCCATCGAATTCATCGAAAACAATACCATCAAAAATAACAGAGAAACCGCAGATCAATTGCGTTTAGCCATTAAAGACAGTTTCAAACGTTTGCTTGAACCAGCCATTTCCAACGAAACCTTACAAGAAGCCAAAGCCAAAGCCGACAGCAAAGCCATCGAAGTATTTGCCGGCAATTTAGGCCAACTTTTACTCGCGCCGCCACTGGGAGAAAAGCGAATCTTAGCCATAGACCCGGGTTATCGCAGTGGTTGTAAAGTGGTTTGTTTGGATGAAAAAGGCGACTTGCTCTACAACGAAACCATTTATCCGCATCAACCGCAAAATGAAACGGCTATGGCGATGAAAAAAATCAAATCGATGGTTAACGCCTACAACATAGAGGCCATTTCTATCGGAAACGGAACCGCTAGTCGTGAGACGGAATTCTTCATCAAAAAAATTGCTTTTGACAAACCTGTTCAGGTTTTTGTGGTTTCCGAAGCCGGTGCTTCTGTATATTCCGCCAGTAAAATTGCTCGAGAAGAATTCCCAAATTTCGACGTTACCGTGCGTGGTTCGGTTTCTATCGGAAGACGTCTTTCTGATCCGCTGGCCGAATTGGTCAAAATAGATCCGAAATCGATAGGCGTAGGCCAATACCAACACGATGTAGATCAAACCAAACTCAAAGAAGAACTCGACACGGTAGTGGTACGCTGCGTGAACTCGGTTGGCATCAACATCAATACTGCCAGTAAATCGCTTCTAAGTTACGTGTCGGGAATTGGCGAAAAAATGGCTGAAAATATAGTGGCGTTCCGCTCTGAAAACGGTCCGTTCGAAGACCGAAAACAACTTAAAAAAGTACCGCGTTTAGGCGATAAAGCGTTCCAACAAGCCGCGGCTTTCATCCGAATTAAAGACGGCAAAAATCCGCTGGACAATTCGGCCGTACATCCGGAAGCTTATCCGATAGTAGAAAAAATGGCGAAGGATTTAGGTTTGAAAACTACCGAGTTAATTGGTAATAAAGAGAAAATCGCTTTAATCAAACCCGAAAATTATATTACCAACGACATCGGAATGTTAGCCGTCAAAGACATCTTAAAAGAGTTGGAAAAACCCGGACTCGACCCGAGAAAAGCCGCTAAAATTTTCGAATTTGATCCGAATGTTAAAACCATCAAAGACGTTCGTTCGGGTATGATTTTACCGGGTATAGTGAACAACATTACCGCCTTTGGATGTTTTGTCGATATCGGAATTAAAGAAAGCGGTTTGGTACACATTTCTCAGCTCAAAGAAGGTTTTGTGTCTGATGTAAATGAGGTGGTCAAGTTGCACCAACACGTACAAGTTAAAGTAGTTGAGGTAGATGAAGACCGTAAGCGCATTCAACTGACCATGATTTTTTAAGTATAAAAAAATCCCAAATACTTTTGAATCGGTATTTGGGATTTTATTTTTCTTCTCAATAAAAAGCGGAAGTACTATTTAGATTCTTCCTCTTTGGCCGGAGTAGTTGGCGCCACAGTATCGTCTTTGGCAGCTTTCTTAAATTCTTTTACACCGCTTCCCAAACCTTTCATCAATTCCGGAATCTTTTTACCGCCGAAAAGCAATAAAACTACCGCCAAAATTAACATCATTTGAGGAAACTCGATAGTGCCTAAAAATATGGTTAAAAAGTTCATATAGTTGTTGTTAAATTATTCTTTAGTATCTTCTTCTTTCTTAGTTTCAGAAGTGTCGTCTTTAGCGGCTTTTTTAAATTCTTTTACACCACTACCTAAACCTTTCATCAATTCCGGAATCTTTTTACCGCCAAAAAGCAATAAAACAATCGCAAGAATCAACAAGATTTGAGGCATCCCGATTTCACCTAAAAATATCATTAAAAAGTTCATGATTTCTCTGATTAGATTATAATAATGGGCAAAGGTAGAAAATAAATCAATAGCTGCGTTTATTTGACTCGAAAGAACCGCAAACTTTATGAAATCTTAAGCAGATATAATTCCTATATTTGTGGTATAAACCATTATCATGTCTGAGAAAAGACTCAAACGCAAAATCATCAAAAAGAAATTGTTCACGAAAAACCGCTTGGTGATTCTGAATGAAGACACTTTTGAAGAAGTATTTTCTTTGCGATTGACACTGATGAATGTGTTTGTGGTGGCTACCATAGGCGCGTTGTTGATTATTTTTGTCACTACTTACATCATCGCTTTTACCCCTTTGCGAGAATATATTCCGGGCTATGCGTCAACGAAACTTAAAAAAGATGCGACCGAATTGGCGCTGAAATCCGATTCATTGTCAAAAGCCTTAAAAAAGAACGAAGCCTACATTGCCTCCATCAAAAAGATTTTAACAGGCGATTTGGATTACGCTAAATTCAGTAAAGATTCCATTACCGCAACCAATATTGAAACCATTTCGGAAGAAGACTTGCAACCGACTAAAGCCGATTTATTGCTTCGTGAGCAAGTGGCTCGTGAAGACAAATACAACTTGTTCGAAAAGGCTAAACCCAAAGCAGGCGTAGTGCTTTTTCCGCCGGCCAAAGGCATGATTACCGAAAAGTTCAATCCGAAAGAAAAGCATTATGCCGTTGATGTCGCCTTGGCTAAAAATACCCCAATAAAATCCGTCTTAAGCGGCACCGTAATTTTTGCTGATTGGACACCAACCAATGGTAACGTAATCATCATTCGCCATAACAACGGATTTATTTCTGCTTACAAACACGCTGCATCATTGACCAAAGACCAAGGAGAAACTGTAAAATCGGGTGAAGTAGTAGCTTTAGCCGGTTCAACCGGACAAGAATCTACCGGCGTTCACTTGCATTTCGAATTGTGGAAAGACGGGTACCCAATTGATCCATCCATTTTTATAGCCTTCGAATAATATGGAAGATTTTTTAATTGTTGTAGTCGAAAAACTTTTCTTCATGCCTTTTTTAATGGGCCTTGTTTTTGTGATTACAGCACTCATTTCACTCCGATTTCCACCCAAAAAAATTAATAATTTGTACGGCTACAGAACCGGAAAGTCAATGAAAAATCAACAGCTTTGGGATTTCTCTCAAAAATATTCTTCGGTTAAAATGCTGCAAATCGGCTTTTTCCTTTTGGCGGTTTCGTTTTTGGGACTGGTTTTTCACCTGAATGAAAAACAGCAAGTTATCTTCGGAGTAGCACTCTCGGCATTGGTTTGTATTTATTTATTTTGGAGTACCGAAAGAGTGATTAAAAAGAATTTTCCAAACGAATAATTATGTCCATCAAATCCATCGCTGCGAAATTATTTGCGCAATACATTCATAATAAAGTCCAAACTTGGGCGACTAAACCGGTAGAAACCCAGGAAAAGGTTTTCCGTGATTTAATCGAACAAGCCCAACACACACAGTTTGGGAAAGACCACGATTTTGCCAACATCAAAACGTTTCAGGATTTTGCCGCCAAAGTCCCAATTCGGGATTACGAACAACTTCGCTCGTATGTAGACCGCGTTGTCAAAGGCGAAGAAAATATACTTTGGAAAGGCAAACCCATTTATTTTGCCAAAACTTCGGGAACAACTTCTGGTGCCAAATACATTCCGCTCACCAAAGAGTCGATGCCGTATCATATCGAAGCCGCTCGAAATGCTATTTTGAGTTACATACACGAAACCGGTAAGGCTGATTTTGTGAACGGCAAAATGATTTTTCTCCAAGGCAGCCCGATTTTAGAAGAAAAAAATGGGATTAAACTCGGCCGACTTTCGGGCATAGTGGCGCATTTTGTTCCGAAATACCTCCAAAAAAACCGCATGCCGAGTTGGGAGACTAATTGTATTGAAGATTGGGAAACCAAGGTTAACGCCATAGTCGAAGAAACCTTTCACGAAAACATGACCGTGATTTCCGGGATTCCGTCTTGGGTGCAAATGTATTTCGAAAAACTGCAGCAAAAAGGAAATAAACCTGTAGGTGAGATTTTTAAAAATTTCAATTTGTTTATTTACGGCGGCGTGAATTACGAACCGTACCGCGCCAAATTCGAGAATTTAATCGGACGGAAAGTCGATGCTATCGAGCTCTTTCCGGCTTCCGAAGGCTTCTTTGCCTACCAAGATTCCCAAAAAGAAAAAGGG
Organism: Flavobacterium sp. FEMGT703F; assembly: GCA_002786385.1. Lineage (GTDB taxonomy): Bacteria > Bacteroidota > Bacteroidia > Flavobacteriales > Flavobacteriaceae > Flavobacterium > Flavobacterium cheonhonense. The sequence goes on along the minus strand of PGCN01000018.1, from coordinate 500,259 downwards.
ATGTTGTTATTGCTCAATTCTGGTATTTTTTACGAATTTGTCAAAGCCGAAGAATTTTTCACCGAAAACCCGCGACGCTACACCATAGGCGAAGTCGAACTTGGCGTGAACTATGTTTTGTTGCTTTCCACCAATGCCGGACTTTGGGCTTATAACATTGGCGACACCGTGCAATTCACCAGTTTAAATCCTTATCGTGTTATCGTTTCAGGTCGCATCAAACATTATATTTCAGCTTTTGGCGAACACGTTATCGGCAAGGAAGTCGAATCTGCTTTAAAAGAAGCTATGGAAGATACCGATGTCCGTGTGAACGAATTTACCGTCGCGCCGCAAATTACCCCTAACCAAGGATTACCGTACCACGAATGGTTCATCGAATTTGAAAACGAACCGGAAAACCTGGAAGACTTTGCGCTTAAAATTGATCAAGCCATGCGCAAACAAAACACCTATTACGACGATTTGATTGTAGGTAATGTGTTGAGAACTGTCGTGATTACCAAAGTGGCCAAAAACGGTTTCCAAGAGTACATGAAATCCATCGGGAAACTGGGCGGCCAAAACAAACTGCCGCGCTTGGCCAACGACCGCAAGATAGCCGACTTTTTTGTTAAGTAGGAGCGAACCGCTTGGGCTATTGCTAAACCTTATTCCTGCTGCCAAAACTCGCTGTAACGGTGTTACGAGCTCAAACAATTTTGGCATCAGGGCTAAAAACAAACTAAAGGCATGAAAAGAATCGGCTTACTTACTTTCTTAATTTTTAATATGAACTTGGTTATTGGCCAAGTAACCCGAGACGAAGCCGAACGGAGCGAAGTTAAAGGTGTTGTTGTAGACGAAAATAACAAACCGATTCCGTATGTGAATATTTGGTTCGCTAACGGTAATTTGGCGGATACTACTGAAGCCGACGGCACATTCATTATTTCGGATTTAAAAGAAAATCAGGTATTGTTTTTCAGTGCCATGGGATTTGAAAAGAAAACAGTTAAAGTGGCCGATGCAGCCCGAGTCGTAATAAAGCAATCCGCAATTGAGTTGAAGGAAGTTCAACTTGAAAATCCACGAGCCAATCTCAGCAACCAAATTGATGAGTTTGAAAGAAAAAAAGTTCATTTATATTATGGTTTAGGGCTTACACAATGGTCTTTAGCTAAACAATTTACATATAACGACACTATTCAAAAAACACCTTATTTAGCCTCTATTTTGGTTAAAACCCAATCTCCCGGCGGTGCTTCAAAAGTTAAAGTCAGAATAACATCTGTTGGTCCTGATGGCAATCCCGGGGAAGATTTGATTAATGAAGATTTGATTAATGAAGATTTGATTTTTAAGGTTAAAAAAGGCGATCGAATTTCAGAGTTTGACATGTCTCAATACAAATTAAAAATAGAAGAATCAGGTATTTTTGTAGTAATAGAATATTTAATGTTGGATGAAAACCAATACATTATATACGATAAATATAAAAAGCCCTATCCGCACTCGAGACCATCAATCGGAACTATTCCTTCTGAAGAAATAACTTTTTGGTGTTACAATAAAAAATGGCGCAAAATGGACAAGCGTAATCCTTATAATTACCCGGATGAAGAACATTATTTTAATAAATACATCGAATTAGCTATGAGTTTAAAATTGACCAACTAATGAAAGCAATCTTATTTTTTATCTTATTTTCAATTTCACTTTCCGCCCAAATCACTAAAGGTGTAGTCAAAGATAGTCTTACCGGCCAACCCATTCCGTATGCGAATATTTGGGTTGAGAACGAAAATATGGCGACAACCTCAGAGGAAGACGGCACTTTTTCGATAGCGGTGAATAAAGATAAAAACTTAATTTTTTCGGCTTTGGGTTACGAAACAAGAACATTAAAAGCCACTCAAGTCACCCTAGTATTCCTGAATCCGAAAGCCTTTGATTTGGATGAGGTAGTCATTTCCAACAGCATCGGCACCAAACAAAATGTCATCGGGTTAACCGAAAATACCGTGGCCCAAGCTTTTGACAACGGTCCGAGAATAGACGTGAAATTTTTTCCTTATTCCTCGGAATACAAAAAAACACCTTACCTCAAAAGAGTTACCGTTTATACTGACAGTAGAATAGAAGATGCTACTGTAAAACTTCATTTTTACAAAGTCGATACCAATGGTTATCCGGGTGATGAATTATTGCAGAAAGAACTTATAGTAAAGGTTAAAAACGGGACTAAAATCAACAAAATAGACATGAGCGACTTTGGGTTGGTAATGCCTAAAAACGGTCTCTTTGTAGGTTTTGAAAAACTCATGATTGAGAAAAACAAAAAAGAAAAAACCGTGATTAATCCGGTCACTAAGGAAGCCCAAATACAAAAAACTTATTATCCGTTGATGCTTTATAACTATGTAGAAAGGGATTTTTTATTCACGTTTTCGGGTGGTAAATGGAGCAAACAAACCGATGTCGATTCGGGAAAAGTTAAGGTTTATGAACCGGCCATCCATTTAACACTGACCAATTAAAGACAAAAACCCTATATTTGCAGGTTAGAAAAAAATATTTAATGAAAGAAATTAAAAACATTTCGCGCTCCAGAGCGCAAGAGTCCTCGGCAGCTATCGAGCGACTGTACATTACCATGAGACATTTATTTAACAGAGGTTTTTACAAACCAATGGGTGTTTCAGGAGACACATTACGAGAAGCTTTATTAGCGCTTCGCCCCGAAATTTACGGCAGTATAGCCGAAGAAAAAGTAGAATTGAACGGTTTACTTTATGTGATTGAAAGACTTCCGATAGGAATTGAAGAATGTCGTTACATCAACTTGACTTCCGACGAAGGCTATTCTAAATCTCACTTCAAACCGATTATTCCGCCTAAGAGAAGAAGAAACTGCTACCGCATCGACGACGAGCAAATGAACGTGGAAATTACTCGCGGACGTTCGGATATTTATGATATTTTAACGCATTTGACTTTCATTTTCATCGAATCTCACAAAATCAAAGACCGAGTGTTGATTGACGATGAAGGCCGAATTTCACGCGATTGGCAAAAATTGGAGCAAGCCGCTTTACAAACCAAAAAGTTAAATCAGGTTGATAAAGAAAAGGCTATTTCACACGCTGCCAATGTGTTGGGTAGAACCTTTGCAGAGGTTTTAGACATTTATGATGCCTTTGGTTCAGCCGAAAAACCGGATCGCTTTTTACACGTAATTTACTGGTTAGGAAAATTAGCCATCGAAGAAGTAGTGGATAACAACAAAAGAACCATTACGTTCAGTCCGATTTTAAGAGAGCGTTTAGGCCATCACATTCACGGTGAAATTTGGGCCAACAACATCAAAGAAGTTTTAAACCAAAACAATTTAATCGACCGACCTATACACATCATCAGTGCCAACATGCACTCGGTAATGAATTCCATCTTTGCCCAAGGTGTTTTGGGTGCTAAATACAAAGGTAAATCGGAATACCAAATTTATGAGGATTTGAGTGCTTCGGGCAACAAAGACTTGAGAAGTAAAGTAGAAGAATTAGCCTTGAAACAAGGGATGATTTCTTTACCGGATTGTTCAGGAACCAATATCGATGTACAAATTTTTGATACTGATAAAGTCGATTGGTCTAAATCGGGTTTCCCAAAAGCCAAACTCGGCAAAGAAAAACCGGTCATTATTGTAATGGACTATGCTTTTGGTGAGCAAGCTTACGAAACCATAGACGAGTTGTTGAAACCTTATAAAAAAGGGAAAAACCATATTTTCTTAAATGTAGAATCGGTTTCAATTATGGGGAAAGCCGGTATTTTACAAGGCGGAAAAGGCGACATCATGATTCCGAATGCACACATCAACGAAGGTACTGCGGATAATTATCCGTTTGAAAATGAGTTGACTGCTCAGATGTTTGAAGGTAACGATATTCCCGTTTTTGCCGGTCCGATGGTAACTGTATTAGGAACTTCATTGCAAAATAAAGACTTACTGAAGTTTTTCCATGAGTCTACTTGGGGCGCTATCGGTTTGGAAATGGAAGGTGCTTATTACCAAAAAGCGATACAATCCGCCTCTAAAATCCGCAAAAGCATTAATCCCAATGTAAAAGTGCGTTATGCTTATTACGCTTCGGATAACCCTTTAGAAACCGGTAGTACTTTGGCTTCCGGCGGATTAGGAACAACGGGCGTAAAACCAACGTATCTGATTACCATCAAAATATTGGAACAAATTTTTAACGTAAAATAAATTTATATGAGTGCCACACCTCAAAATCCGGATGATCAAGAGCTTGATTTGTCGCAAATTTCCCGAAAAGTCGGTGATTTTTTTGAAGGCATATCCAACAGATTCTTCAAAGGAATTTTATTCTTTAAAAGAAATATTGTTTGGGTAGGAACATTATTCGTTATTGGTGCCGGACTTGGGTTTTATTTGGATAAAAACACCAAAATTTACGACAATCAAATTATCGTTACGCCAAATTTTGGATCAACCGATGATATGTATGCCAAGATAGAGTTGATTAATTCCAAAATTGGTGAAGGCGACTCCATTTTTCTTAAAAATGTGGTTGGCGTCAAAGAACCTAAAAAATTGAAAGGTATTGAAGTGAGTCCCGTTACAGACGTTTACAAATTTGTTGAAAATAAGGCTCAGAATTTTGAGTTAATCAAATTAATGGCAGAAGACGGCGATATAGAGAAAGTTATCAAAGAATCGATTACCAGTAAAAATTATCCTTACCATTTGATAGAGTTTTCAACGGTTGATTTAACCTCTAATGAAGCTACTGTAAAGCCTATTTTAGACTATTTAAACAACTCTGATTATTATAAAATGATACAAAAAGAGTTTGTGAATAATGTTAAAATAAAAATGGTTGAAAACGATTCGGTTATCGGACAAATCAATGGTTTTTTGAACACATTTAACAGCACTATCAGCGGATCACAAAAAAGTGATAAGTTGGTGTATTACAACGAGAATTCGCAATTAGACGACGTAATAAAAACTAAAGATAATTTAGTTAACGAGCAAGGAAGTCATCGCTTAGAGTTGGTTAGTTTAGATAAAATTGTAAAAGACAACAGCGTCACACTAAATGTAAAAAACAACAAAAAATTAAATGGTAAAAAGAAAATAATCTTACCGTTATTATTCGTTTTTGTTTTTGTTTTAGTGAACTCTTTTAGGTCTTACTATAGAAACCAATTGGCTAAATTGAATGCATAACCTATGAAAGGAATTATATTAGCCGGTGGTTCCGGGACTCGACTACATCCGCTTACCTTGGCCGTGAGCAAACAGCTGATGCCGATATACGACAAACCGATGATTTATTATCCGTTATCCACTTTAATGTGGTCGGGCATCAGAGAAATTTTAATTATATCTACACCACACGATTTGCCTTTGTTTCGACAACTGTTAGGTGACGGAAGCAGTTTAGGTTGTCGTTTTGAATACGCCGTACAAGAAAACCCTAACGGTTTAGCTGAGGCATTTATTATTGGTCGGGACTTTATCGGACAAGATAAAGTAGCTCTAGTGTTGGGCGATAATATTTTTTACGGTACCGGATTATCGGACCTGCTTTTGGCGAATAATGATCCGGAAGGCGGTATTATTTATGCCTACCACGTGCAAGATCCCGAGCGTTACGGCGTAGTTGATTTTGATGAAAACGGCAAGGTACTTTCTATTGAGGAAAAGCCCAAAAATCCTAAATCCAATTTTGCTGTTCCGGGAATTTATTTTTATGATAATGCAGTAGTTGATATTGCGGCGAACATCAAACCAAGTCACCGCGGCGAATTGGAAATCACCGATGTTAATAAAGAATATTTGCGAAGAGGAAAATTAAAAGTTAGCATACTCGACCGAGGCACCGCTTGGTTAGATACCGGAACTTTTAACTCTTTGATGCAGGCCGGTCAGTTTGTTCAAGTAATTGAAGAGCGCCAAGGCTTAAAAATTGGAGCCATTGAAGAAGCCGCCTATAAAATGGGCTTTATCGATGCGGATCAACTGAAAAAACTAGCCCAGCCACTTTTGAAAAGCGGTTATGGTACTCACTTGTTAAGTTTGATTTAATGAAATTCATTCCAACAAAACTCGAAGGTTGTTTTATACTCGAACCTACTGTCATTTTAGACGAGCGAGGGTATTTTATGGAGAGTTTTAACGAGCAAACTTTTCAAAAGGGAATCGGGCAATCTGTTCACTTTGTACAAGACAACCAATCGTATTCTTCCAAAGGCGTTTTACGCGGATTGCATTACCAATGTGGTGAACACGCTCAAGCCAAATTGGTTAGGGTATTACAAGGAGAAGTATTGGACGTGGCGGTTGATATCAGACCTGATTCTCCCTCTTTCGGACAATATGAATCAGTAGTATTATCAGGAGAAAACCAACGCCAATTTTTTGTACCTCGTGGCTTTGCGCATGGCTTCTTAGTTTTAAGCAACACGGCAACATTCTTTTACAAATGCGATAATTTTTACCACAAAGAAAGCGAAGGTGGTGTGTTGTTCAGTGATCCGAAAATCGGAATTGATTGGGGATTTCCATTACGAGAAATGATTGTTTCTGAAAAAGATAAATTCCAACCTTTGCTGGAAAATGCTAAAAAAGTATGGTAGTATTGGTTACAGGCAGTTCTGGACAATTAGGTCAAAGTTTACAATACTTAGCGCCTAACTACCCAGAAATTCAATTTGTTTTTTGTACTTCAGCCGATCTAAACATTACCGATATTGCGCAGTGCCATGCGGTTTTTAAACAATACCAACCTGATTATTGTATAAATGCTGCTGCTTACACCGCTGTAGATAAAGCAGAATCAGAACCGGAAAAAGCTCATATCATTAATATAATAGGCGCTAAAAATATAGCTGAGGTTTGCAAAGCCTACAATACGGTTTTACTACACATTTCAACCGATTTTGTTTTCAACGGCACTAAAAAATCGCCTTACACAGAAGAAGACATTCCCAATCCTACCGGTGTTTACGGTAAAACCAAGTGGGAAGGTGAAATAGCAGTTCAGCAAACTTGGGAGAAGCATTTCATCGTGAGAACCTCTTGGGTTTATTCGCAATTCGGCCATAACTTTATGAAAACGATGTTGCGTTTGGCTTCGGAAAGAGACACCATTTCAGTGGTTAACGACCAAATCGGAACACCAACGAATGCCGTAGATTTGGCGGATGCTTTAGTTCAAATTATTTTAACCGATAACCGACAAACCACAACCGATAACTTTGGCATTTACAACTTTAGTAACGAAGGACAATGTTCGTGGTATGATTTTGCTAAGAAGATATTTGAAATCAACAAGACACAAATTGAGCTAAAGGCCATTCCTACCTCAAGTTTTCCAACACCGGCTCAAAGACCTGCCTATAGTGTGTTGGATAAATCTAAGATTAAAAACACTTTCGGATTATCCATTAAAAACTGGGACGCTTGTTTGTAGTAATTATGCGGTAACTTTTTTTGACTCAGCTTCTGTTACAAGGGTTTGGTTTTCAGTATATCTGATGAAACAAATCAGTAGCAAATTGAAGTACAATATCCCATAATGTCTGTACAAATAATCTTCTATAAACCAAATCACCATTACATTGATTAGGAAAACTTTGAATAAGAAGTTGTTAGATTTCCAAGCGATTTGCAAAATGGTAAAAAGATAAAACAAAAATACAGCCAAGCAAAAAATGCCACCTGACACCAAGATGTAAAAGAAATAATTGTGTGTCATGTAGTTGTGACCATCATAAAAGCTGGAATCGTAATTATCTCTATAACAAGTGTTTAATTCGTCTTGTAGATTCTCGAAGCCCACGCCAAACCAAAAATTTTCCTTAGAAATGGCCACCGAGCAGTCAAAAATAGCTCTTCGAATGTTGGTTGAATCATAGGCCACATTTTGGGGTTTTACATCGTAACTGTGATACAGTTCTACAAATCGGTGTTTAATGCCCGGTGTGAGCAGGGATATAACAACGGTTAAACCTAAAATACCGCCCGACAACAGCAACATTTGTTTGAGTTTGAGATTGCTTCTGAAAAACACCATTAATGTTAAAGTTAATATGAGCAAGACAATGTTGAGTCGGGTTAAAAGCATAATCGAAATCAGCATAAACGCTACTACAAACAAAAATTGACTGTATTTTTTTTGTTGCAAAACCAAATCAAAGGAATGCGCTGTACAAAAAACCAACAAAGTAGTGTAATAAGTAGGATGAATTTTAAACAGCGTAAAGTCGAAATACACATAGTTTCTGAAGCTCGAAACGTTTTGGAACACTATAAAAAACTCGCTGATGGAGTAATTCATAAAGAAACTCACCACATAAATGATTCCTATAGCCAAACAAGTATACTTTAAAACCTTGATGTATAAGTCAAACTTTTGTTTCGTAAAATGCTCTTTTGGGATAAAGAAGAAAAAAAGCGGCAGTATCAAAAAAAACAGCGCATGCTGAATGTGAGTGGCGCTTTCACTCCAATGGTTGCTGAATAAAGATCGAAAAGTAACCAACCAAAACGGAATCGTAAGCAAGAGCGTTGTTCTTTTGGGCCAAGTAAAATCTTTAGCGGCAATTTTATATACAATAGCATTTAAGCAAATCAGGATGACAATTATACTCGACCAGTTTTCCTTTAGGATGGGGAAAACAAAGAGTAAAGCAAGCAAAAAAGGAAATAACTGAAACGATATTTTTTTCATACAAGGGTATATAAGCAACACTATTTTACAAACATTGGTAACTTACAATCTAACTAAAAAAAGGATTGTATTTTAGGACATTAAGTCCCTAGAGTGAGCAGGTATTTTTACAGTCACAAATATATCATTTAATAGAAAATATAATATATTTGCATACCTAAAAAACGAGAAAATGAAAAGACTAATTGTATTATTTTTAACCGGTGCTTTTTTAGTATCCTGCGGTAAAGACAAGAAAAACGATGTTGAAAACAGTGAAGAGGCGGTGGCCTTTAAAGATAATTTTAGTGTTGTTTTAGAATCCGTTTATGAAAAAGACGACAGTTTATCGGTAGTATATAAAAAAGGCGGATATTGGGATTACGACCATCCGGTTCCTTTTAAAGTAATGGGTCAACCTAATCCACAAAAGCTTACCATTTTAATACCGGAAGGCGACAAACTTGAAAACGTTCAAATTACGTTAAGCACCAACAAAGAACAAAAAACAATGGCTTTAAAAAGCGTAGCTATTTTTAATAACCAAAAAGAAGTTTTTAATGGTGGCAATATGTCTTATATCAAATACTTTGATTCGAATTCAGGTTTGATTTGGGATGAGAAAAACATGAGAAACAATTTAAATTTCGACGGACAATATCCACCGGGAATTGCCGGAAATCAAAATTTAGAGGCGGCTTTAGCCCGATAAACAAAAAGAGGTTGATATTCAACCTCTTTTTTATTTTATACTATTGTAAAAGTCGTCCCAAAGATGGCCTTTTCGTTCCCAAGAGTACTGGTTCAGCACATAGTTAGAGAGTTGTATTCCTCGGTCTATTCTTTCTGCTGTATTCCAGCGGCAGGCTTCGTCCAAAGCGGTTATTAATTCAGGAACATTCGGATGAATCATCAGACCTCCGTTTTTATTCCAATCAGGATTAATGCCTGAATTGTATGTGGTAATTACAGGTGTTTTACACATCGCCGCTTCCAAGTTCACCATACCGATAACCTCAGAGTAGGAGGGCGCTACAAATGCTTTTGCATTAGCATACAAGCGAAACTTCTCTTCGCCAACGGTTTTCCCGATAAACTTAATGCGATGGCTTAGGTTATTTTTTTTGGCCAGTTCTTCTATAGTAGCAGCATACTCGTTTTTAAAACCAACCAGGTACAGTTTGATGTTTTTGTCGGCCATTTGACCGAAAGCGTTTAGCAACAAATCAATTCCCTTTATTTTGTGAAACCTACCTAAAAACAACAGATATTCCTCTTGTGGTTGGTATTGCCAATCTTTCAAGCTGGTATTAAAGTGAATTAAATTCGGGATTTCAACGATATTTTTGTTTTTCGAAAGCTTGTATAGATTTTCCTTTTCAGAAGGCGTAATGGCGTGAAGATACGTAGCCTTTCTTAATATATTTTCAAGAAAAAGTTTTAAGTAAACGTTCTTCTTTAAGCCTTTATCCTTAAGCAATAGTGGTTCTAACATACCGTGTGCTGTAACTACATAAGGCGTTTTCTTTTGCAAAGCTATTTTGGAAGCGATGTATTGCGGATACATCCAAACACCGTGAAGATGCGCCATTTTATCACTTGTCAAATGAGTCTCTAAAAATTGGCCGTATGGTTTAGAATAATACCAAGATTTCGGACTTCCGCTTTCAAAACAGGTAAATGAATCTTCTTTTTCTTTGTGAAGAGTGAGTATGGTTGACTTATAACCGCCTGAATTCACAATATGATCGTGAAGGCTGGTCACCATTGTACGCAAGCCACCACTTTCTACAGTAATGTCTTCAATAATATGGAAGATTTCATTTTTCATGGGCATCAGAGGTTAGGGCGAATTCCTTTCGGCAAAAATAAAAAAGCCAAATAAAGAAGAAGAATTCAGGAGGAAAATAATGACCATCTCTGAACAGTTTTAACAAAAAGTAAATAAAAACACCCTGTGAAAAGAGTAATTCCTCATGCGAGTAGCATTTGGAAGCCAGAAACATAGTATAGAGCACCAAGAAAAATCCAATAAATCCGAATTCAGAAAAAATGCGTGTGAATAAGGAATTGGCATCAAAAGAATTGTCATCTTGTTTTTGCTGGTCGCGGATGTATTCGGGCGGTCGCACTTCTTTTAAGTAACGTTGGGTATGCATATAATGGTGGCTTCCGATGCCGCTGCCCAATGGATGTTCAGTGATATTTCTTTTAGCAATGTACAAATTACTGATTAACACATAGGAACTTAGGTTGGTGTGCTCTTCAAACTTTCCGGTATTGACCACATTAAGCGAATTATAGGTGTCGTCAACACGCATTTTAAAGAAAGGTAACTCGTTGTAAGCAAAGTAAAATGCAAGTCCGATAAAAGGCATTAAAGCAACGAAATAGCCGATTCTTTTTAACGTGAGATTGGGCACTAAAAACAACAATCCGCAGCCAATGTATCCCAAGGAAGAATTGGACAGGAGCAATGTCCCGAAAATTATAATGAAATTGAGGTACTTTTTTGTTTTAAGGTAATAGTAACAGGCCGGAATCACTACGATAACATAGTGTGCCGGTTCTTTAAAAATACTATTCAATCGACCGTCAACATAGTTAATCCCAAAGTAAAAAAACACATACCCAATAAGGGCAACATAGGTACACATTTTAGCATATACCTTGATGATATCGATGGTTTTGTACAGCGAAATAAAATTGTAATAATACGTTCCCACTATACCAATTCCTATAATTTGGGAAAGCATATAATTATATGGAATCCGGATAACGGAATAAGCCAACAGACCATGAATAAAAAAGAAGACCAAAAGCAGCGCAAAGTACTTGTTCAGGGCTATTTTTTTGATTCGGAACAATAAAAAGTAATTGACCACAATGATTAGATAGAGTAATTTCCAATCAATAATAAAATTAAAAAAGAAGGCTTCAGTAAATATGGCAAATACTGACGAGTAGAGTAAATAATTTTTTATATTTATTTTCAACGAAAAAATAGATTAATTTATAAAATAACCGGAATTATTCAGTACAAAACCCGTCCTTCAAATCTTCACCTCTCAATTTTAAACTTTGATCAATATACCATGAACAAGGGAATTTATCAAAACATTGGGCGTGATTCGGATTAGGCTCGAACAGCTCTATTTTTCTTCCGTCTTTTGTTAATAAGACAACCGAATTAAATTTTATATTTCTTTTGTCTTTAATCTCGGAAGCATCTAAAGGCAAATAGGCATATTCAGAAAAATTTCCAGCTGAAAAATAGTCTTCACAAAAGAGCTTATAGCCATTCTTACCCATCAAAAATAAGCAATATACAGTCGAAATAATTAATAAAAGGTTGATTTTTTCGGCTACTTTATCTACTAAAGATTTAAAGAATAATAATGGTAGTAATGCTAAGAACAACACAAAAGCAAACGAAAACCGTACATCCGGTGCGGTGACAAACCAAAAGGTTAGGCCTAAGTAGGCGACCAAAATAGTTGTCAGAATACTTTTTTCAACTTTTTTGTTAAGCAAATAGTAAGATGCATAACTTAAAGGAGCAGCTGCAGCCAGTAAGTAAAAAATCTTATTGATGTTTAAAGAGGCATTCCACCACACGGAAAACCATTCTTTAAAAGGCATGGCCAAAACTTCATCGTGGTTTTTCATGGGAATCCTAGCCCAAGAAGTAATCCATCTTTTGATGTCTAATACACTGTTTTTCGAAACTTCCCAATCGAAATTGAACAAATCAACTTCTGCCATAGGGTAAATGATGTATCCCGTGAGCATGACATTTTTAGTCATCCAAGGCAAAATCAAGAGACAACCAAACCCTGAAAATTGGAACAAAGCTTTAAAAAACTTTTTATTTCGTAAATAAACAGCCCACAATCCAATTAAAATTATGGGGAATGAAGACAGTTTAAGAGTAATACAAAAAAGGGACAAAATGATAAACAAGTGGGTTTTCTTTGTTAAAATTTCGCCGTCAAACAATATGGAAAGCAATACATAACCTACAATAATGTTTGGTAATAAGTCGGTGCCCGGCGAGGAAATGTCATTAGCGTATTGAGCAGTAAAGAAGTAAATGAATAAAATGGAAAAGAAACCAATTATCCCTTTTTTGAAAACGATTTGCTTTAAAAGCCAAATGAACAAAACCAAGTAACAGAGTGAAGAAATGGTGAAAATGTACTGATTGTAAAGAAAATTATAGGAGAACGCTGCGCTAAGAACAAAAACCGAGGAATTTAACCCAAACCGATCGTGAAAATTAGCTAATCCGGGAACGGTTCCATACATTTCATTCCATTGGATAGCATTAATGTGGTACAGATAAGAATCGTAATTCCTTGGAGTAACTAACCCGTACAATAAGGTGATTAGAATAGCAATAAATGAAAGGAAAAGGAATATTTTATTGTCTAATATTTGTTTTCTCAAAGAGGAGAAAAATGGAATAAAATCAGCTTTGTTGAAATACACTAAAAAAGCCGCTCCGAGGCTTAAGAATATCAGAGAAAACAGGTCTACCGGTAAAAATAAAGACCAAGTATTGAGTAACGTTCCGGTTAGACAAAGGCCAATAAAGAAAAAGTCAAAGCCATTGTAATTGGAAATATCATGTTGGCCAAATTTGAGGACAAAACTCTTCCCGTAAACTACAAAAATTAAAGTGGTAAAAAGAAAACAAATTAAGCTAACATACATAGTGTTACATTAAAAGACAATACTCATTTTTCTTTAGTAGCAATACAAATAACCGACAAGCCAATTTTTTGAAAGTCAAAACATCAGTTAATTTGAACAGAGGCACTAAACGATTAAACAGGCCCATTTGTCCTTCAGGTATGTTTTTTTTCTTCAAGATGTTTCCCGAGAAATACCACCCGAAAATTCCAATGAAATTGAATGAAAAAGGTTTAAGGATTTTCAAATCATTCTCAACAAAAAGGGGATTCAATGCTTTGGCTGAGTATCTTCTGAAAGCCTCTAATTCTGTATCAAAAATGTTGTTTAGTGCTATTTTTTTGATTCTGAACAATAAAAAATAATTGACCAGTATGATTAGGTAGAGTAATTTCCAATCAATAATTAAATTAAAAAAGAAGGCTTCAGTAAATATGGCAAATACTGACGAGTAGAACAAATAATTTTTTATTGAAATTCTCATGGCTCCTTTTTGTAAAGCCAAATATACAAATGATTGCTGTTTTGGTTGGAATATTTTATACCATTATACATTATCTCCGGACTATTTGAAGTAGATATTATTAAGTCGACGCTCTGATTTTCTTGCTTAAGGATTCCGGTGTTATTATTAACATCAATGGCTACGAGTTGCAATTGATCATAATAATAAGCATTAAATAAAGGATATTCCCAGTCCATCATTTTTAATCCAACTGTTTTTGGATTTGCATCGTACAATTCCTCTAAGACGACTTTGTATTCCGTATAGAGCTGCGGTTGGTTGGCAAAGTATTTTTTGAAGCGATTATCGTCAATCCTTAAATTTTTAGTGTAAACAGGATTGTTTTGTATTGGTCTCAAATTATTATACACAAAGTAAAACATGAAACTATAAAGAAGTAACGGAGTGCTAAACCCAACGATTCCTTTAAACCACTTAGCTTTTTGACAAGCTAGAATTATGGGAATAATTGATAGTATGAAAATCGGAATATGAAGTCGGGTATGCCAAGGTTGCCATTTTAAATAGCCCGTAAATAGTAAAATTTGAGCAACCAAAACGATAACGATTATCATTTCAGTCTTATTTCTTGTTTTTGAAAACAAAAAGTGAAACACTAAAAAGGAAAAAGCTAAAGCCCAAAGAATGAAATGTACAGTATTAGTCACATAATCTTCATGGGTAACGGCTGCTCTGGCACTTTGGTATGGAACTCCTAAATAGTTTAACCTCTTATCATCAATCGAAACGCCTATTGCTTTGTGTGCATTTCGAATTATTGAATCACACTTTTTCTCTATAGGATAGCCCAAATGCAAGCCGGAGTTTTTGATCAAATTAGACAAGAGCAATTTCCCGTTCATAGTTTCATTAGCGTAAGCTTTAACTTCTGCATCGTCAATATTCAAAAACGACTTGTTTACAGCATAATTTCGGCTGTAATGTTTAACGTTCAAACTTAGCGCAAGGACCATTGCTAAAGTGGCCAATCCTATGGGTTTGACACTTTTGTCTTTCAGGCTTACGGATAATATGTGAAAACCGTATAAGACTAAAATAGGCGCCATAAAGACGTACGCGGTTCCTTTGGTAATAAATCCCAAACCGATACTAAGTCCAAAAAAAACAGTATTGTTTAACGAATTATTTTTGAATATTTTTAAACTGTAAAACAACGACGATAAAACAAAAAAAGCACAAACTATGTCGTTTTTGGTTGTGGTGGATTGTAATTCTACCGCCGGAATAGTAATCACCAAGAATAACGCTAACAGCTTTAATAAACGAGTTGTTTGGAACATACTTAGTAGGGCATACACCACTACAAGACACTGTATTAAAAAGAAAAGTTCAACACTATTCGATAAAAAATCGTTTCCGTTTAATAAGTTGATATTTAGAATAAAGTATTCGGCGAAAGGCGGTTGGTAGAGATGGCGTAATATATGTGTAGGAAAATAATCAACGGATTCGTTGCCAATCCAATACATAATTCTCGACATGTGGTAAGTAAGCGAATCCCAGTTGTTTGGCGGATACAACAAGCCTTGAGCAAGCAAAAGACACAATAGAATCAACAAGACACCAATCAATAGCTTTTCTTTTAGTAAAAGGTTTTGATAGTAGAATTTAATTTTTTGCACCATCAACCGGAGTGTTACTTTGCCTTGATTTCGAAGTAGTAAAGCAATTAGGATCACATTGAAAGTGCTCCAAAAAATCGCCAAACTAAATAGGTTTAAGGAATGAAAACCACTCAATAATTCGGTTACTAAAAATAGAATACCGGAAAAAAGAAGAGTTGTTTTTATAACCGTCTCTGTAATTCTGGAAAAATTATTTTTCCCCAAAAAAACCATTAGCAGTAAAATGTAACCTAAGTATACTAGCATGTTATAATTATTTTGGAATTACCCTAATTTGTAGAGACAGTACACAACAAAAAAACTCAAAATATTGTAATTGAGTATGTTATGTTGGCCAAATTTAAGAACAAAACTCTTCCCGTAAACTACAAAAATTAAAGCGGTAAGAAGAAAACAAATTAAGCTAACATACATCGAGTTACATTAAAAGACAATACTCATTTTTCTCTAGTAGCAATACAAATAACCGACAAGCCAATTTTTTTGAAAGTCAAGACATCAGCTAATTTGAATAAAGGCACTAAACGATTAAACAGACCCATTTGCCCTTCAGGGATGGTTTTTTTCTTCAGGATATTTCCCGAAAAATACCATCCGAAAATCCCAATGAAATTGAATGAAAAAGTTTTGAGGATTTTCAAATCATTCTTAACAAAAAGGGGTTTTAATGTTTTGGCTGTATACCTTCTGAAATGCTCTAATTCTACATCAAAATTGTTGTACAGGGCTTGAAATGCAGGCACCAGAATAATCAAGTTCCCATTGTTTGTTAATAGCTTTTTACAATTGGCAATAGCTTGAACATCATCCTTAATGTGTTCAACCACATTGAGTGCAAAGACAGTATCAAAAGCGCCTAGGTAATCTTTGTAAACAAGGTCAAATTCCGGATGCACCAGATCAATTTTGATAGCCTCTGAAGTTGGAAACTTTTTTCCTAAAATATCAATATAATTATCTCTTAAATCGCTTAAGACAATTTCCTGATTATTAGCCAAAAAAAACTGCGAGATATTACCAATGCCACTACCGATTTCCAAAATTCTTCCTTTGCAAAACGGCGCAATAGTGTGGTACATCCAACCATTGAATTTATCCGCTTTTTCTATTACCGATAAGGTGGTTAATCCTTCTACGTCAATTTCTTTTATTTCCATTACGACTTAAATAATCCATATTTTAAAATGCAGTAAATGGCCCGAAATCCATCTTTCCAACCAATTTTTTTACCCTCTTCATAGGTTCTTCCGTAGTAGGATATACCCACTTCATAGATGCGTATTTTGGGTATTCTCGAAATTTTTGCTGTGACTTCAGGCTCAAAACCAAACCTTTTTTCTTTAAGAACCAAACTTTGTACAACTTTGGTATTGAACATTTTGTAACAGGTTTCCATATCTGTTAAGTTCAGATTGGTAAACATATTGGAAAGAAAGGTCAAAAATTTATTACCAATGGTATGCCAAAAGAAAGATACCCTATGAGGATTTCCTCCCATAAAACGAGAGCCAAATACTACATCGGCAAAGCCGGATAAAATAGGCTTTAACAGTAGGTTATATTCTTCCGGGTCGTATTCTAAATCAGCATCTTGAATAACCAAGTATTCACCGGTTGCTTTTTGAATTCCGGTATGAAGCGCAGCACCTTTACCCATATTAACTGCTTGTTTGAAATATTGTATGTTCAAAGCGGGGTTTTGCTGCATGTAATTGTAAATAGCTTCCTCTGTGTTGTCTTTGGAACAATCATTTACAATAATTACTTCTTTTTCAATTCCATTAGGAAGGTTTACCTTTTGTAATTTATCCAATATCAAATGAATGGTTTTTCCTTCGTTATAGGCCGGTATGATGATAGAGAGTTTTTGAATCATAATAATTTATCTGTAAAAAACACCATCAACTTCCAATTGTTTCCCTGTTTTCTTGTCATAAAAACCGTTTTCCAATGCCAGTAAGGTGAATCCTTTTTGGTTAAGTTTTGTTTTCATTTCGTCAAATGTAATGGCGCCTTGATAAGAGGGCACAAATGACATTTCTATCTGAATTCCGGTCACTTTTTCCAAGGATTTTTCTGCGCCCAACAACACCATTTCTTCATAGCCTTGGGTGTCAATTTTTAGGTAAATGTTTTTCCCGTTTAAATTTAAATCGTCAAAAATAGTGTCCAATTTTCTGATTTCGATAGTCTCCTTCTCCACAAAAGCAGCTTCCGGCGCACTATCAGTAAGCTGTGGCAGGTTTTCTAACAGCGAACTGCTGACCGAGTTTTTAGCTATATTGATAGTGGTTTGTCCGTCTTTTTCACCAATGGAATAATGGTGTACTTTCCATTTGGAATCACCGGCTGCATTTTTTTTCAGTTTTTCAAAAGCCGATTTCATAGGTTCAAACGAATGGATTTCTCCTTTAAATCCCAAGTTTCTCATTTCGCCACCGTATTGGCCTATGTTGGCACCAATGTCGAGTATCACATCTATATTATGATGTTCAATCAGGCGAATTCTGCGGGTCAATTCATCGGTAGGATATCTTTTCAGTTCAATACCCAAAAGAGAATTCAGAAACCGTTTTAACTTTAATAGACTGCTTTTATTGTTGTAAATAAATTTATTCATGCTTTTTTAAATCGGAGACAATTTTATAAGCCTCCATGGGTTGTACGAAACTCCAAATTAAAAGGCAGCAGCTTGAGGCAATAACTACACTTGAAATTCCGAAGTCAAGTTTAATAAAAAGATAGGAAAGCGGCAATTTGATCAACACACTCCCGGACAAAAGTAGTAAATAACTTCTCAGATTGCCAATTCCGTTAAAAAAGTATCCGTAGAAGGCTGTAAATATGCGCAATGCGGTCATGATAGCCACAAAAATTAATAAAAGCAACGGCGGATTAAAATCTTCGGAAATCCATATACCCATTACAGGGCGTGCCAAAACGGTAACCACAATAATTCCAATTAAAACCGCTATAAAAAAATAATTGAATTTTCGGAACGCATCTTTAATCCAAATAGCGTCTCTCTCTAAGTAATGCTTGGTAAATTTTGACCATAACGGAGCCATACCGGCCAATAAAATCATCAACGGAAATTGAAAGTATTTGGAAACTACTTCATACGGTACAATTTCTTTTGGGCCGAAAAAATAAGCTAAAATGTAATTGTCAGACGAAAACAACAGCAATCCACCAACCTGAATAGCCATGTACTTCATGCCTAAACGATAAATGCTGTTGAGGTATTCTTTAGGCGTTTCAAGCTTGGTTTTAAGGGAGAATTTTTCGCTTTTAAAGAAGTAAACGGTGTAGATTAAATTAATCAATAACGACACAAAACCATTGACAAAACTCACCAAATATAGTTTAGTTTCTATGGCAGTCTCAGGAAAACAATGTGTAGTCACGATTAGTAAAAGCAAAAAGGAAACTTGAGTTACCGCAATAGATTGTTCCGCAAATTTTCCTTTGTGAACACTTACGAAAAGGGCTTTGTGCGTATTCAAAACAAAGTTGAGGCAAAAGAAGAAGATGTTGAGCAAAAAAAGTTTAATCACAAAGCCACTATCGAAATCGATATTCAGCAAGTTTTTGACATCTAAAACCGCGAAAAGCAACACAAACAACAGGAAAATCCCCGTTGCAATGTAGCCGCAAATTTTATAAGTTGATTTTACGTAAGCGTTGATTAAATCAGTGTTTCCCGTGTGTTGCAACTCGGGTATTTTGGTCTTCAGTACACTGGACAACCCGAAATCCATAAGCAACACCCACTGAAACAGTGTGAATACTAAAACCCAAACACCATAACTAGTGTTGCCTAAATAATGAATTAGTACCGGAATGGAAACAAACAAAGCCAAACCGGAAAAGGCTTTGTAAAAGCCACTCATAATGAGTTGATTGCTTGTTATTTTTTGGAGTATTCTAACCAAAATTAAATTGTTTTTTCAAAAAAAGGAATCGAATTTTCCCTGTAGGCGAGTCATTTTTTGATGCTTCACAGCAAAGATAACGCAAACGGGTAAAAGTAATTTTTTTAAAGTTAATTCTTGTTGAAAACCGAGTTTTATTTTCCGGAAACATTCCATATTCTAAAAGAAAATTATAATATTGTGGCTTTCAAGAAAACACAGTAAATGACAATTAAAATTTTAGGGATCGATTTCTTTAAAGGAAAAGTAAACCAAGTGTTTGAACAGTTGAAAAACCACGGCGGATTGCTTACTGTTCCCGCCGCTCCGGCATTGGTTACCATAGCACAAGATCAGGATTATTACGACGCTTTACTGCAATCTGATCTGGTAATTCCCGACAGTGGTTATATGGTGCTGATTTGGAATATGATTTCAAAACACAGAATTAATAAGATATCCGGTCTGGAATTCATCAATTATTTTATTGATCACATTGACGCCTTCAAACAAGACAAGTTTTTTTTGGTTAATCCTTCCGAACTCGACAGTCAAATCAACAGAACTTTTCTATCCGAAAAAGGATTGAACATTAACGAAAATGAAGTATACACGGCACCCTTTTACAAAGGCAATGTAAACGACACAGTGCTTTTGGAGCAAATTGAACAACAAAAACCTAAATGGGTTTTTATCAATATTGGCGGAGGAACACAAGAAAAATTAGGGCTTTTTTTAAAAAACAATTTAAGCTACAAACCGGCCATTCTTTGTACCGGTGCAGCTTTGGCATTCAAAACCGGTCGGCAAGTAAACATGCCCACATGGGTTGATTATATCTATATGGGCTGGTTGAGCCGCTGCATTTCAAACCCCAAAGTATTCGTGCCGAGATACCTAAGTGGCTTTAAGCTTTTTGGGATGATTTTAGTTAATAAATCCAATAAGGTCGCTCCTATTGAAAATAATTCATAAATTCGCACCTTGAAAATAAAATTGCATTTTAATAAATGAAAAAAATATTGGTATGCGGTGCCGGTGGCTTTATTGGAGGTCATTTGGTAAATAGATTAAAAGCAGACGGTCATTGGGTAAGAGGGGTTGATTTAAAAGAAAACGAGTTTGGGAATGCAAATGCTGACGAGTTCATTTTAGGCGACTTAAGAGATCCTGTAGTAGCAAAAAATGCTGTTAAAGGAATGGATGAAGTGTATCAATTGGCTGCTGATATGGGTGGTGCCGGATATATTTTTACCGGAGATCATGATGCAGATGTAATGAGTAATTCCGCGCTTTGTAACCTCAATGTTTTGGGCGCTGCTCAAAATGAAGGAGTAAAGAAAATTTTCTATTCTTCCTCGGCTTGTATGTATCCTGAATACAACCAAATGGATCCTGATAATCCAAAATGTTCAGAGGATTCCGCTTATCCTGCCGCTCCCGACAGTGAGTACGGTTGGGAAAAGTTATTCAGCGAAAGACTTTATTTGTCTTACCACCGTAATTATGGGATGGAAGTCAGAATAGCCAGGTTTCACAATATTTTTGGTCCACAAGGAACATGGACAGGAGGCAAAGAAAAAGCTCCGGCAGCCATGTGCAGAAAAGCAGCTGAAGCCGAAAATGGCACTTCGATTGAAGTTTGGGGCGACGGAAAACAAACCCGTTCTTTCCTTTTCATCGATGAGTGCATCGAGGCTATACTTCGCTTAATGGATTCTGATTTTACAGGTCCGGTGAATATCGGTTCTGAAGAAATGATATCTATCAATGATTTTGCCAATATGGCCATAGCTATTTCAGGTAAAACGCTAACTATTAATAATATCAAAGGACCAACAGGAGTAAGAGGCCGAAATTCCGATAACAAACTGTTACTGGAAAAACTCAATTGGGCTCCGTCAATGCCTTTGTTGGAAGGAATGAAAAAGACTTATGAGTGGATAAACGCTCAGGTTATAGAAAAACAAATGGAAAACCTCAAAGCTAATTAGTTTTGAGGTTTTTTCTTTAAACGGCGGACTTTAGTAAAGTCTCACTATGAAAGATTTCGTCCCAAAAATTCAATATACAAAATAAATAACCTAAATTGCCTTGTTCCAATTAAAGACATTTGTTTTCCTAAAGTAAACAACTAAAGAACAATCAGGGCATGAACAACGTTTTAAAAAACTTTTCTGAAACTATAAAACAGGATTTTGAAGGAGAAAAGCAGGCCTTATTAGTCCTTTTGGTTTTACTCAGTATTCCTTTTCCCTATATTGTCAATTCCATTGCTATTGCGGTGTTGGGATTGTATACGCTTATCCGTCTCAAAACAGCACAAATTCGTTTTCAGTCATACTTGTTGTTTCCCATTCTGCTGTACGTTTTAATGGCGTTGTCTTTTTGGTGGAGTATTGATCGGAGTTTAACCTTACCGGCCTTGTCAAAAGAGCTTTCTTTGCTTTTAATTCCGCTGTTTTTTTGGCTTTTTGGCGGTATTTCACAAGAGAAAAAAGCTACTGTTCTAAAATACTACAGTCATTGTATTTTAATTTTCGCCTTGTTTTATCTGTCAAAAGCAACGTTAAGGTATTTTCTAACGGGAAACTCGGATGTCTTTTTTTACCACGAATTAGTGACCAAAGATGTCAATGCCATCCACGTTTCGGTATATATGGCGGTCTCTTTTTTTTGGTTTTTAGCCAAGAGTACCCAAAAAACCTTTGACTATGTAGCCATGGCCATATTACTACTAATGGTGCTTTTGCTCTCTTCGGTTAACATCATTATTGCCTTTTTCGGATTAATCATCATTTATTTTTTAGCCTTCGCCAAAGTTTCTAAGCAAATGCGAATGAAAAATTTAATAGTGATGACAGTGCTTTTACTGTCCTTAGGATTCATAGGGAAAATTAAAGACCATTTGCATCGGGAATACGAAACCATTATGACCAACAGCACGGTTAACGACGTTATTTCTAAAGAAAAGAACAGTACTTTTTTCAATGTCAGCATTAAACAAGCGTGGACGCAAGACAAGTTCAATGAAAACGACTTTTTCCCGGGCACAGCATTTCGGGTTTACCAATTCAGATTATTTCTGGAAATGTTGGATGAAGATGCTATTTTTTGGAAAGGTTATGGACTCAATGCTTCTTATCCTAAAATAGAAGCCAAGGGATTAATTTACAACGTTTTTCAAGGTAATGCCTCTTTAGAAGGTTACCAAAAAAAGAACTTCCACAATCAGTATATTCAGAATTTTGCCGAGCTGGGCGTGTTTGGTTTCTTGCTTTTGATTATTATCATTACGCTAACATTAAAAAAAGCCATTCAGTCAAAAGATTTTACCCATTTTGCTTTTGCATTTCTAATGATAAGTTTATTTTTGACGGAATCATTTTTATGGAGACAAAGAGGGGTGGTATATTTCACCATAATGTACTGCCTTTTTAATTCGGGCATTCCATTTCAAGGTCCCAAAACAGAACAAAAATTATGAAAAGAATATTAATTACCGGAGCCGCAGGATTTTTAGGTTCTCATCTTTGTGACCGATTCATTGCCGAAGGATACTTTGTGATTGGAATGGATAATTTAATCACGGGAGATTTAAAAAACATCGAGCATCTATTCAAAGAAAAAAACTTCGAATTTTACCACCACGATGTAACCAAGTTTGTGCATGTTCCTGGAAAAATAGATTATATACTCCATTTTGCCTCACCGGCCAGTCCGATAGACTATTTAAAAATTCCGATACAAACCCTTAAAGTAGGTTCTTTAGGAACGCATAATTTATTGGGTTTGGCGCGAGTTAAAAAAGCCAGAATTCTGATTGCTTCAACCTCTGAAGTGTATGGAGATCCATTGGTGCATCCGCAAACCGAAGAATATTACGGCAATGTAAATACCATTGGACCAAGAGGTGTTTACGATGAGGCCAAACGCTTCCAAGAATCAATCACCATGGCTTACCATACTTTTCATGGCGTAGAAACAAGAATTGTCAGGATTTTCAATACCTACGGTCCAAGAATGCGTCTCAACGACGGCCGTGTAATTCCGGCTTTCATTGGTCAGGCTTTGAGAGGGGAAGACTTAACTATTTTTGGTGACGGAAGTCAAACACGCTCTTTCTGTTATGTAACCGATCAGGTGGAAGGGATTTTCCGTTTGTTGCACTCGGATTATGTTTATCCGGTTAACATTGGTAACCCGGATGAAATCACCATCAAAGATTTTGCTGACGAAATCATCAAACTTACCGGAACCAATCAAAAAGTGGTTTACCATCCGCTACCGATAAACGATCCGTTACAGCGCCAACCCGATACTACCAAAGCCAAAGAAATTTTGGGATGGGAAGCCAAAGTGTCTCGTGAAGAAGGGATGAAATTAACGTATGACTATTTTAAATCGCTTTCAAGTGAAGAGCTTTTAAAAGAAGAACATAAAGATTTTAAAGGATATATCCATTAGTATTTATGGTTGCACAGCAAACAGGAAGATACTCAAAGTACATCAGACCAATCAGTGTGCTTTTTGATGTAATTACGCTAACGGTTTTAAGCCTGTTTTTCTTCAGAGATTTGAACGTTTCAGAAGTTAATTATGTCGTTTATCAAACCATTACATGGCTTTTGATTGCCGCTATTGTTGGGTATTATGAGGTTTTTCGTTTTACAACTCCTGTAGAAATCTTGTCCAAACTCATCAAGCAATTCAGCCTATTTCTGCTGGTGGTTATTGCTTTTTTCCCCTTCGCCAAAACAGCCATTTTTAGCGGAACTGTCATAGCCTATTTCGTAACGCTGAGTTTTATCATTATAGTTGCTTTTAAAAGTTTTCTTTTCATTTACCTTAAAAAGTACCGAATAACTACCGGGAGTAATTACCGTAATGCCATTATTATCGGTTATACGGCTGAAGCCATACGTTTGAAAGAAGTGTTTGATAACAGAAAGGATTACGGTTATCGATTTTACGGTTATTTTTCAGATAAGAAGCAAAATCCGGAAATTTCAGGTCGCGTAGAAGATATCAAAAAATATGTCATCGACAATAAAATAGATGAAATCTACTGTTCTCTGAATGAGATTTCCAACGAAAAACTAAAAGACCTTGTCGAATTTGCCGACGAACATAAAAAAGCCATCAAGTTCATCCCGGATACTAAAGAGATTTTCTCTAAAAATCTGAAGATTGACTATTACGAATTATTTCCCGTTTTATCGCTCCAAAAAACCCAATTGCACAATCCGCTCATCAAAGGCATTAAAAGAGCTTTTGACGTAGTTTTTTCCCTTTTTGTGATTGTTTTTCTCTTGTCTTGGCTCATTCCCATATTGGCCATTTTGATTAAACTGGAATCTAAAGGACCTGTTTTTTTCAAGCAAGGCCGACCGGGATTGGACGAAAAAGAATTCTTTTGCTATAAATTCCGTTCCATGCAGGTGAATCGATTCACGGAAAAAGAAGCATCCAAAAACGACCCAAGAGTTACCAAAATGGGTAAGTTTATGCGCAAAACCAGTATCGACGAATTGCCACAGTTTTTCAATGTCCTTTTAGGAGATATGTCGGTAGTTGGTCCAAGACCGCATTTATGGTCTCAAAACAAAGCCTACGCCACCAGAATCAAAAAGTATATGGTGCGTCATTACGTAAAACCCGGGATTACCGGACTAGCTCAGGTAAAAGGTTTCCGTGGCGAAATTGAAACCGAAGAAGATATGGTAAACCGCATCAAGTTAGACGTGTTTTACATCGAAAATTGGTCTATGTTTATGGACATGAAAATCATCATCCAAACGGTGATTAATATCTTTAAAGGAGAAGACAAGGCGTATTAAAAAATACCTTTCTCGATCAAATCTTTCAACTGATTATCTAAGTCAAAAGCAAGCTGGGCTTTATTAAAAATGCGCGTTTTCATGAGGGCCAAATCGGCTTTGTTAAGTTGGGCAATGGCCACTAGTTTTTCATTCAGCGCTTCAAAATTTCCTACCGCTGCAACCCAACCTAAATGGTTTTCTTCCACGATGGTTTCGCCTTCTCCGCCTCCAAAGTACAAGACCGGAAATCCCAGCGCCGTATATTCAAAAATTTTGGAAGGAACCGAACCGTAAATTCGGGTTTTTAAAGGCACTAAAGCGATGTCAAAAGTCTGCAAAGTTTCGTGCAATGCCTTTCTGTCCATCATGCCGTGGTATACTATTTTAGGGTTTTTTCCATCGGCTATGAGTGATTCAATCGCCGCTTTTTCAGCACCGTCACCAAACAAATGCAATTCGATATTCAAGTCTTTTAAATCGATTTGCTTACACAATTCGGAAACGCCTTGGGCAATCCCCAAAAGTCCGGCAAAAAACAGCTTTGTCGGTTCGTTTTCGATGGTTTTCAAGGTAAAGACATCCGATTTATGATCGGGAAAATTGCGGTACAAAAACGCTTTTTTACTAGGGAAAAGCGTCTTGACGTGCGTGATGATTTCTTCGGATTGCCCAATGATAACCGTTGTTTTTTTGTAAATGAAACGTTCCATGAACAATGAAACTTTATGCGAAAACGAGCCTTCTTTTACTGCTTTAAGCTCTATGGCAGCCAACGGCCATAAGTCGGAAATGTTGAGGATGATTTTTTTATTTTTAAGCGATAAAACCATGACCGACAGAAACGATAACAATAATGGCGGCGATTGTACTACCACTTTTTTCGGGGTCTTGCGAAACAGCAAATAAGCCAACAAACACAACGAAAAGGACAAGACCGAAACAATCCGAACAAAAATATTCTTACTCACACTCGGATAAATCCATAGTCTTTTTACGGTAATGTTATCCCTGTTTTCAGTCACCGAAAATTTCCCTTTGTACTCCGGAAAGAGTTCGCCTTTAGGGTAATTTCCTAAAGGACAAACCACGGAAACACGATAATTATTTTGGTGCAACTTCAACGCCAATTGCTCAATCCTATTGGCAGCAGCGCCTTTTTCGGGCGGATAATAATTGGATATAATGAGAATTTCTTCCATTACTTTTGCAAGAGGATTTCAATAATGCGTTCTGATGCTTTTCCGTCCCAGAGTTCCGGTATGCCTGCCGGTTTCGGGCCATTCATTAAAAAATCACCGAATAGTTTTTTTAAGTTTTCTATAGACGTTCCTACCAAAGTATTGGTGCCGATGGTTTGCGTTTCGGGTCTTTCGGTATTGTTGCGCATGGTAAAACACGGAACGCCCAAAACCGTAGTTTCTTCAGATATTCCACCCGAATCCGTAATTACGGCAAAGCTGTTTTTTACCAAAAACATAAAGTTCAAATAGCCTTGCGGTTCCACCATCAGCGTGTTTTTCAATGCAAGCGACCTATCGCCTAAAATGGCTTTGGTACGTGGATGTACCGGGAAAATTATTTTCTTTTCACCGGCTAAAGCATCTATACCTTGCAACAAAGTGAGTAATGATTGCGCTTCATCCACATTAGCCGGGCGATGCAAGGTTAAAACAATATAATTTCCTGTGGTTAGTCCGAATTCGTCCCAAAAAACAGGGGCTGAGATTCGGTTTAAGTTTTGGGTTAAAGTATCAATCATTACGTTGCCCACAAAGTGGATATCGTTAGGATTAGCACCGTATTTGAGTAAGTTTTCCGAAGCCGTGGTCGAAGTGGTGAAAAAGTAATCCGTAATACTGTCGGTTACAATTCGATTAATTTCCTCCGGCATGCTCATGTCTCCGGAGCGAATTCCGGCTTCAACGTGGGTAACCTTGATGTGACTTTTTTTGGCCACTATAGCACAGGCCATAGTTGAATTCACATCGCCAACCACCAACACCAAATCGCATGGATGCTGTTGTAACTCTTTTTCAAAAGCCACCATTATGGCTCCGGTTTGCTCGGCTTGCGTTCCGCTTTTTACTTCCAAATTGGCATTGGGATGCGGAATATTCAACTCTTCGAAAAAAGTATCGCTGAGGTTTTTATCGTAGTGTTGACCGGTGTGTACCAAACGGTAAGTGATGTCAATGCCTTCGCTTTGCTTTTTCTCAATAGCTTTAATGATAGGAGCAATTTTGATAAAATTCGGCCTTGCACCGGCTACAATGGTAATTTTCATAAACAAACTTTTCGTTACGAATTTAGTATTTAATTATCGATACATCTTTTTTTACCAAATAAAATGCAATCAAAGCTTCAATTACATTATGGGGTATTTTTTACCAGAGAAGTAAACTGTTTTAATTTTCCGTTTTTATTTCTTTGTAAAAGATTTTTACGATTGAAAATATATTTTAGATTAGGCTCTAAAAAATTGGTAAATACTTTTTCTATTCTATTAATTTCGTCGGTAGTCAAAGCAACTTCACTGGCATATTGAATTTCAAAAGTATCACTTTGAATTTGAGTAATTGTAAATTCTTTTACATTTCCTTCGTCTCCAAATAGTTTTTTGGTGATGGAATAAAAAGTCATTCCCGGAGCCATTTTCCCACTTGGTAAAACTGCAACGTCATTGGTTCTTCCGGTTAGTTTTTTCAATATCGGATGCTTTGCGGTACTTTTTTCGTCCAATACCCCATAATCCCCAACGTCATACCTTATAAATGGATGGGCTTTGTTGTACAAATTGGTTACTACAATTCGTCCTTCTTTACCCAGAGGCAGCGGCTTGTTGTTTTCGTCTAAAATCTCAACAAATAAAGTCTCAGCGTTAACTGTCCATTCTCCGGTCTGATTTTCAAAAGCAATCACATCCAGCTCCGAAGCACCATACTCGTTAATAATTGGTACACCAAGAGTTTCCACCAATAATCTTTTATCATCTTCAAAAAGCATTTCAGAAGTAACAATGCATATTTTTAAGGAAGGACATAAATTTTTGAGTACAAGTTTTTTTTCTTTTAAATGTTTTGCCACTAAGACAATAGAACTGGTGTATCCGTTGATATAGGTGAACTTTTTTTGTTTAAACTTAGTTATGATTTTTTCTATTCCACTTGCCGATAAATCAAAAATATTAAACCGGTATCTGTTGCTTAAGAAATCTTTAAAACGCAATATTTTGTTGGATTTAAAATCCAACGGCATACCGTAAAATCTAGCCTGATAGGAGTGATTAAAATCGACACCATGCCAGGCAAATCGGTGCATGATATTGGCCCAAATCAAAGCATGACAAAACTTATCTTTTGCAAAAACCATAGGGTCACCACTCGAGCCGGAGGTAGAGTTGATGTAGACAGTCTTTTTATTATAACCGATTGACAGTCTTTTCTCTAAAGGGATTTGAAAATCACTTTTTTTCAATACCGGAATGTTTTCCCATTGAAAAGTGTCAATCTCTCCAATAAAATTTTTGTAGAATTTATTGTTTTTCAAGTGAAAATCTACAATTTCTCTTTTTTTTTGTTCAACAAAGGCGGTGTAGTTTTCTTCCGGAACGGCCAAAATATCAGATAATTGCCGTTGAGCTTTCTCAATTGGAAAGCCATTAATTTTTAATGCAAAGGAAAAAAGGTCAAACACGAAAAGAGGAATTTGTACAAAAATAGCATATAGCTGCAACTAACCGTTAATTGCTAGTCTTTTTTTGAAAAATTATTCTCGCTTAGAAAGTAAAAACAAACTACTTTTGTGCCACAACTACAAACAACACACACCATGACTATTTTACTACTCGGTTCCGGAGGAAGGGAACATGCTTTAGCCTATAAATTATTACAAAGTCCGTCTTGTGAAAAGCTATTAGTAGCACCCGGAAATGCCGGTACTGCGGGTATAGCAACAAATGTTGCAGTAAATCCAACGGATTTTGAAGCGATTAAAGCATTAGTCCTTACCGAAAGCATTGATATGGTAGTGGTTGGCCCCGAAGATCCTTTGGTGCATGGGATTTACGATTTCTTTAAAAACGACAATCAAATCAACCACGTTCCGGTAATTGGTCCTTCTAAATTAGGTGCTCAACTCGAAGGCAGTAAAGAATTTGCCAAAGAATTTTTAGTCAAACACCAAATCCCAACTGCAGCGTATGCTAGTTTTACAGCTGAAACCGTAGCGCAAGGTTGTGAATTTTTAACCACTTTACAACCGCCATACGTGCTAAAAGCCGACGGATTAGCGGCCGGTAAAGGTGTTTTAATTTTGCAAGATTTACAAGAAGCCCAAAACGAATTGCGCAATATGTTGGTGAACGCTAAGTTTGGCGCAGCGAGTTCCAAAGTGGTTATCGAGGAGTTTTTGGATGGAATTGAATTGAGTTGTTTCGTGCTAACCGATGGGAAAAATTACAAGTTATTGCCAACGGCCAAAGATTACAAGCGAATAGGAGAAGGGGATACCGGATTGAATACAGGAGGAATGGGGGCTGTTTCACCGGTGCCGTTTGCAGATGAAGTGTTGATGGGGAAAATCGAAAGCCGAATCGTAAAACCAACCGTTGCCGGTTTGCAAAAAGACGGTATTGAATACAAAGGATTTGTGTTTATCGGTTTGATTATTGTTAAAGGCGAACCCATGGTGATTGAGTATAACGTGAGAATGGGCGATCCGGAAACTGAGGTGGTTATGCCGAGAATCCAGTCGGATTTAGTGGCCTTGTTTCAAGCGGTAGCCGAACAAAAACTCGATGAAGTTACTTTGACTATTGATCCGCGTAGCGCCACTACGATTATGGTTGTTTCAGGCGGATATCCTGAGGAATACGACAAAGGATTTGCCATTTCCGGTATTGAAAACATTTCGGATTCGATAGTATTTCATGCGGGAACGAAATTAGAAAATGGCCAAGTGGTAACCAATGGCGGAAGGGTTTTGGCCGTGACATCTTTTGGAACTACGTACCAAGAAGCCATAAAAAAATCTTACCAAAACATAAACAAGTTACATTTTGATAAGATGTATTTCAGGAAAGATATCGGCTTCGACTTAGCTTAAGAAAGAGTGAGCCGTTGTATCTTGGTTTTCTTCGTTGTTGGCTTGGTGCTTTTTCAACTCTTTACACCAGTACACAATGTATTTGCAGCAAACAATGATTAAAGTCCAGCTTACAATGTTGGCCAACCACCAGTTGCTCAATTCTAATTCGCGTAACCAATCTAAAGGTTTGAATAAAAAGTCTACAAATAAAGTTTGAATAGCTTCGAAAAATGCTTTCATTGTATAAAATGTTATATTTACACCACAAATGTATAAAATATCCTCATGATTACAAGCATTTTTAAAAAATCAAGCATCGTTAATTATGTCTTGGTGTTTCTTTTGCTTTTGGCTTCCTTTTTTGTTTACCAAAACAGCTTGTTAAGTCAATCTGTTACGGCTGGTGGAAATTCGGCTAATGTTTTGTTAATCATTCTTTTATTGGTTTGTTTTTTCTTGGTCAATTTTATAGTAAAGAAAAATGGGCTGACCAAAAACAGCAGTTATGCCATTTTCTTTTTTTTGTTGTATTTGATGCTTTTTCCATCAGTTTTTAGCCATTCCAACTTGTTGTTTGCCAATTTCTTTCTGCTCTTAGCGATGAGAAGGCTCATTTCGTTGCAAACTTTAAAAGCGCCAAAAGAGAAAATTTTTGATGCTTCGATGTGGATTTTTATCGCCTCACTATTCCATTTTTGGTGTATTCTTTTCGTGCTTTTAGTTTACATTTCGATTATTTTTCATGTGTCGCGCGATTACCGAAATTGGTTGTTGCCGTTTGTGGCTTTTGTGGCTACCGCTGTAGTTTTTTTGGTGGCGGCTTTGTTGATAGATAAATCGTGGATTGACCATATTGTTCTCCAGGCCCAAATGCATTTGGAATGGAATTATTTCACGAACAATTTCCAAAATGCAGCCTTGTCTTTTTACGTAGTGGTCGCCTTGTATTTTTTACTGTCGATGGTATTTACGTTAACCAACAGGCCATTAATTTTACAAGCTTCTTATAAGAAAATGGTATTCGGATTTCTGATTGGCAGTATCGTTTTTATCCTTTCTCCCGAAAAAAATAACGCGATGTTATTGTTTACGTTTTTCCCTTTAGCCGTAATGACGACAAACAATATCGAATACTCCCAAAACAAAATGTATCAGGAAATTGTATTGCTTTTATTAACTGTAGGGAGTTTTACCGCCTTTTTTGCGCAATTATAATTTACTGCCATAAGCCAAATCTCCTGCATCGCCTAATCCGGGAATGATGTAGTTTTTCTCATTCAGGCGATCATCTAAAGCGGCTACCCACAAGTGGCAATTGTCCGGCAAGTTTTCTTCTAAATAAGCAATGCCCTCAGGCGCGGCAATGACTACGGCTATGTGGATTTCTTTCGGCTTTTGTTCCAAATGCAATTTATGCAATACGGCTACTATCGATTGTCCGGTGGCCAACATCGGATCAATTAAAATGAGGTTTTTATTTTCAAAAGAAGGCGCCGCTTGGTATTCTACTAAAATTTCAAATTGATCATCGTTGTTGTAATGATGGCGGTAAGCCGATACGAATCCGTTTTCCGCATTGTCAAAGATGTTCATAAAACCGGTATGCAAAGCCAATCCGGCGCGAAGAATGGAACATAAAACCACATGATCCGCAATAGTGGTAGTGTGTTTTATACCTAGTGGTGTTTGAACATCAATATTTTTATATTCAAGCGTTTTACTCAACTCATACGCCATGATTTCACCGATACGCTCAATGTTTTTTCGAAAACGCATGCTGTCTTTTTGGATGGTAACATCACGAATTTGGGCCAAAAAATGGTTGAGAATACTGTTTTGCTCAGAAATGTAATGAATGTGCATGGACGACTTAAATTTTGTTGAGGTAAAAGTATAAAAAACTATCTTTGCACCCGAGACCTTTTGGTTGATTACTAAGAAATAAAATAAAAACTGCGTTATGTTTTCACAATTTGCCTTCCCGATTTTTGAACAATGTATCAAAGATTATCACATTATTGACGATGTTTACCAACCTACTTTAAACCCATACGCCAAAGGAACTATAGAGTATTTGTTGTATGCAAAAAATTGGGTTGACACCGTACAATGGCATTACGAAGACATCATCCGTGACCCGAATATTGATCCGGTAGCCGCCTTGGATTTGAAGCGAAAAATCGACGCTTCTAACCAAGTGCGTACGGATATGGTGGAATACATCGACAGCTATTTTTTACAGAAATACAAGGAAGTTCAAGTTAAACCTGAAGCCAAAATCAATACCGAAAGTCCGGCCTGGGCTATCGATCGTTTGTCGATTTTAGCGTTGAAAATTTACCACATGAGCGAAGAAGCCAATCGTGCTGAAGCTACCGAGGAACACAGAGCCAAATGTCAGGAAAAACTAAACGTATTGTTGGATCAAAAAAGCGATATGTTTGTATCTATCAACGATTTGTTGACCGATATTGAAAACGGCGACAAATACATGAAAGTGTACAAACAAATGAAAATGTACAACGACGAAGAATTAAATCCGGTATTGTACCAAAACAAAAAATAACCGACAAACTTTTGTCAACACCAATTACACATATAGCCGTCATCCGATTATCTGCCATGGGCGATGTTGCGATGACGGTTCCTGTTATACGCGCTTTGGTTCAGCAAAATCAGCACGTTAAAGTCACCGTGGTTTCCCGACTTTTTTTTCAACCTTTTTTTGAAGGCATTCCTAATGTTGCCTTTTTTGCAGTTGACCTTAACGGCAGGCACAAAGGCACTATGGGCTTGTTCAAACTGTACGCCGATTTAAAAAAGCGCAACATCAACGCGGTAGCTGATTTACACAATGTTTTACGCTCTATTGTCATCCGAAATCTTTTCGCTTTAAGTGGTAAAAAAGTGGCTTACTCCGACAAAGGCCGTGCAGAAAAAAAAGCCTTGACTCGAGCGCAAAATAAAATCTTCCAACCGGTAAAATCGATGGTAGAACGCCATGTGGAAACCTTTCAAAACCTTGGATTCGATATCGATTTAACACAGCCGAATTTCCCCGAGAAAGTGAAGCCTTCGGAAGAAGTTTTCAAAGTTTGCGGAGAAAAAGGGAATACGAATTGGATTGGTATTGCTCCTTTCGCCCAATATGAAAGCAAAGTTTATCCCCTCGATTTGACGCAGGAAGTCATCCATAAATTGGCCGAAAACAACAGCAACAAAATTTTCCTTTTTGGTGGCGGTTCTAAAGAAACAGCACAATTGCAAACCTTAGCGGCAAACAAATACAATGTAATAGTGGTGGCCGGAAAGCTCAAATTACAACAAGAACTTCAGTTGATTTCTAATTTGGATGTCATGTTGTCTATGGATTCCGGGAATTCGCATATTGCCGCCATGTTAGGTGTTAAAGTAGTAACGCTTTGGGGCGCGACACATCCGTATGCCGGATTCAAACCTTTCAACCAACCTCTTGACAATTGTTTGACTGCTGATAGAGAAAAATACCCCCTGTTGCCTACATCAGTCTACGGAAACAAAATAGTTCCGGGCTATGAAGACGCTATGAGAACCATACCGGTTGATGCTGTGGTAGCAAAAATAAATTCCAATCTTGCCTAAACAAAATTGGAATTTTAAAACAGTATTTTTTTAAAGACTATACGTCGTCAAAATCCACATAAATTTCTGTTGTAGTCGGATGCGCTTGGCAAGTTAAAACCAATCCTTCGGCGACTTCACTATCGGTTAAAATCGAATTCTTTTTCATCACTGCTGCGCCATTTGTAATGCGCGCTAAACAAGAACTGCAGATGCCGCCCTGGCAAGAGTATGGCGCATCGATGCCTTGTTTTAATGCGGCTTCTAATAGGGTTTGCTTTTGCGACATTTCGAAAGTGGTTTCTTCATCATCTACCAAAACAGTAATTTTAGTATGACCTTCTTGAGAAGTGGCAGCCGAATTCTCCGCTGCTGATGACGTAGAAAACAATTCAAACTTGATGTTTTTCTCGGCTACATTGTGCTCTTTCAAAACCCCAGAAACCAAGTTAATCATTTCTTCCGGACCGCATAAGTAAAACTTATCGAAAGTCTTTTCTTTGTGTTTGTTGTGTAGTACGAAGTTAACGGTTGATTTATCTATACGACCAAAAAGTTCATAGTCTACTTTAGTCTGACTGTACACAAAATGCACAAAAAATCGGCCTACATACTGTAATTGCAGGGCATGTAATTCGTCGTGAAAGATGGTTTCTGCCGGAGTTTTATTCCCGTAAACCAATACAAAGGTACTGTTGGGTTCGTTTTCTAAAACCGATTTCAAGATAGCCATTATTGGGGTAATGCCACTACCGGCTGCAAAAGCTGCATAGTTTTTTTGATTAGAATTATTCGGCTCAAACGTGAATCTTCCTTCGGGTTGACTCACTTCCAAAAGATCGCCGGCTTTCAAATGCTCGTTGGCAAATTTCGAAAAGTGACCGTTTTTAACCGATTTGATAGCAATACGCAATTCACCACTGTTAGGCGATGAACAAACCGAATAAGCGCGACGCACTTCTTCGCCGTCTAAAGTTAATTTGAGATTTACATATTGCCCGGCGGTAAATTGGTAAGCCGATTGTAATTCGGCAGGAATGGTAAAAGCCACTGAAATGGCACTTGGCGTTTCGCGTTTTACTTCTTTAATGTATAATTTATAGAAAGTGGACATGGAGTAGTATTTTTGACAAAGGTAGCGAACGAAACACTTTTGAGAAAAAAATAATTTATACCTAAGATTTTTATGTATATAAAAAACTTAGGTATATTTGTTCGTCTAATATGCAGTAGGATGAAAAATTCACAATTGTACAAAGGCAGTCTGACTACTATAGTTATGAAGCTTTTGGAAGAAAACGGCCGAATGTACGGCTACGAAATCACCCAAAAAGTAAAAGAAATCACCCAAGGCGAATTAAAAATCACCGAAGGCGCGCTTTATCCTGCTTTGCACAAGTTGGAAGCTGATGGTGTGCTTGAAGTTGAAGTTGAAAACGTAGACAATCGCTTGCGCAAATACTATAAACTTACTGAAAAAGGCACGACGGAAACCGTTAATCGTTTGGCCGAGTTGGAAGATTTTATCCGAAACATGCAAACTTTGGTACAACCTAAAATTACCAATTAACCATGACGTTGAGTAAGGAAAACATAGCTGTAATCGATAAAATACTCCTTAAAAAATACGGGTTGATTTACCGAGACATCCGTTTGGAAATTTTAGATCATTTAGCCTCTGAACTTGAAATTTCGGAAGGCACTTTTGACGAGAAGATTTCCGAGTTTATGGAATCTAACCAAGAGTTTATCCAAAAGACCAACCAATTGTTAACCCAACAGTATTCTAAAAACGGGCTACAACAAGTGACCAAAATCGTATTTTCTTTGCCATTTGTTTTGCTTTATGCAATAGCCTCATTGGCCTTTTATTATTTGATTGCTGTTCATGGGAAAGATTGGTTTTTAACCTATTTCGACATTTTACCGATTGTAATCCCTGCACCGTTATCCTTGATAGAATTGTATACTTTATTTACTTCCAAAAGAAGGTTGTGTACTTTTTCGTTGGTAGGAAGCTTCAACATGATTTTTATGATTTATTTGTTTTTAGTGATCCATTTGGTTCGAAAAGCAGATGCTATTTATGCTGTTGCCGTTTTTTCGTTCTTTATGACTTTATCACTGGCTTATTATTATTCCTATTGGATTGCTGTAAAACAACATACTAAAAAGCTAATTTGATTTATGCATCCTAAAAAACTAAACGCCGAACAAATCGAAAAGCTTTATGCTTTTACGCGCCAACATTATGTAGAATACTACGATTTACAAACCGAGTTGGTCGACCATTTGGCTAATGCCATAGAAGCACAATGGGAGCAAAATTCGAAACGCTCTTTTGAGGAAGCGCTTCAAATTGAATTTAAAAAATTTGGTGTTTTCGGATTTATGGAGGTCGTTGAAAAGCGCCAAGCGGCGCTGCAAAAAAAGTACCATAAATTGGTTTGGAATGAACTCAAAAACTTTTTCCGTTGGCCCAAAATTATAGGAACCTTAGCGACTATCGGTATTGTTTTTTACGCCTTAAAGTTATTTCAACAAGATGTTGTAATAGTCCAAATGGCTTTTGTGGTTTTGGTCGTTTCCTTTTTTGTCGGGATTTTTTGGTTGTCCAGAAAAAACAAAAAGAATCGCCAAAAAACCGGAAAGAAATGGTTGCTCAAAGAGATTATTTTCGGCTACGGTTCTATCACAGGATTGATGAATTTACCAATTCAAGTCGCCCTTAATGTCAAAGGCGAAAACTACAGCGATTGGGCTTTACTTTTTTTTAGCTTTTTTATAATTTTCATGGCTTTAGGCGAATATGTCGTCTTGGTTTTAATTCCTTCAAAGGCCGAAACTTTCCTAAAAGAGACTTATCCCGAGTACAATTTTGTAAACTAAGTTGTAACTTTTTGCTATCTTTAGAAACTAACACACAAAACCTAAAACCAAGCAACATGTTCAAACATTTTATCAGGCTGGAGTGGAAATCTTTTACCCGCTCGGCTTCTTTTGGAACTAATCTCGCCCTAAAAATTATCATGGGATTAGGAGCATTGTATTTTATGGCTTGCTTTGCTATACTCGGAACCGCCGTCTTTTTCATTTTAGAAGATGAAGGACTGGAACCGCTCGCAGCCATCAACAAATTCATGATTTATTACATACTATTCGATTTGGTAATTCGATATTTTCTACAGAAAATGCCGGTAACCAATATCAAACCGCTGTTGATATTGCCCATCAACCGAAGCACTATTGTGCATTACACGCTTGGCAAAACGACTATTTCTTTTTTCAACATACTCCACGCTTTTTTCTTTGTGCCTTTCACGGTTGTATTGTTGTACAAAGGTTACGGTTACCAAGCCATTTTGTGGCATTTGGCCATGATGGCGTTGATTTACACCAATAATTTCCTGAACATTTTGGTCAACAGTAAAAACACAGTTTTCTATATCGCCCTGGCACTTTTGGCCGCTTTAGGCGCTTCTCAGTATTACAATGTTTTCGATATAACAACATACAGTAAGGTGTTTTTCCAAAACATGTATGACACCAATTATTGGTTTTTGATTGCAGTACTTTTAGTTGTTGGTACTTATTACAGCGCTTACAATTATTTTAAAAATCGACTCAATTTAGACGATGGCTTAGCCAAGAAAAGTGAGGTTGCCCAAACCGAAAATTTCACTTGGTTGGATCAGTTTGGTACTTTGGGAACATTCCTTAAAAATGACATTCGATTGCTCAAACGCAACAAACGTTCGAGAACTACTTTAATCATGAGCTTTATCTTTATTTTTTACGGGTTGCTGTTTTTTACCCAATCGATAGAAGCGTATGACAATCCGTGGATGAAGGTTTTTGCCGGGATTTTTGTTTCGGGCGGATTTTTATTCACTTTCGGACAGTTTGTGCCGAGTTGGGACAGTGCTTACTACCAACTCATGATGAGTCAAAACATTCAATACCGCGAGTACATCAGTTCTAAATGGTGGTTGATGGTTATTGGCACCGTAATTTCAACCTTGATTGCCTCTTTCTATTTGTATTTCGGTTTGCACACTTATTTGATTATTGTGGCCGGTGCCATTTTCAACATCGGGGTGAATTCGCATTTGGTGATGTTGGGCGGCGCTTTTGTAAAAACACCTATCGATTTAACGACTTCCAAACAAGCTTTTGGCGATAAGCAAGCGTTTAACATGAAAACCATGTTAATTTCCTTGCCTAAAATGTTGGTGCCTATGGGATTGTATACTGTTGGGTACTATTTGATTTCGCCTAACGCAGGTTTGATTCTGGTGGCTGCAGCCGGCGTTTTAGGTTTTGCCTTCCGCAACTATGTATTCGATAAAATTGAAAAGATTTACAAATCGGAGAAGTACGCTACCATCGCGGCTTACAAACAAAAAAATTAATTCATCACTACTAAAAAAAGAAACATGATACAAGTTACTAATCTTTCAAAAACATATACTAACGGTGTTCGCGTGTTAAACATTGAACATCTAGAAATTCCCAAAGGACAAAGCTTTGGTTTAGTGGGCAACAACGGAGCCGGAAAAACTACTTTTTTCAGTTTGTTACTCGATTTAATTCAACCAAGTTCCGGGCATATTCTTAACAACACTATTCAGGTAAATACCAGTGAAGCTTGGAAGCCTTTCACCGCTGCTTTTATAGACGAAAGTTTTTTAATTGGTTATTTAACCGCAGAAGAATATTTTTATTTCATAGGAGATTTACGCGGCCAAAACAAAGCCGATGTGGATGCGTTGTTGGCCAAACACGAAGAGTTTTTTAACGGCGAAATCTTGAACAGTAAAAAATACCTTCGAGATTTGTCTAAAGGAAATATGAAAAAAGTGGGCATTATTGCCGCTTTAATTGGTGATCCGGAAGTGGTAATTCTAGATGAGCCTTTTGCTAATTTAGATCCGACGACCGTTAATCGTTTGAAAAAGATCATCAAAGAGTTGGCCGATGATTCTAACAGAACCGTTTTGGTTTCGAGTCACGATTTGGTTCATACCGTTGAGGTTTGCAACCGAATTGTAGCCTTGCATTTGGGTGAAGTGGTGAAAGACATTCAAACCTCGCCTGAGACCTTGAAAGAATTGGAAGCGTTTTTTGCGGTGTAATTGTTTTGCTATATCAAAAAGAAACGTATTTTTACCAGTTAGTTATACAATTTATAACAATTTGACGTTATACTAAAAATACGTTTCGCTTTGAAAACCAATACACTTAAATATTTTCTCTATACCGGATTGTTTATTTTTTTAATAGCTTGTTCTACTAAAAAAAACACTTTCCTTTCCCGCAATTCTCATGCTTTAAGTACCGAGTACAACATATTGTACAATGGGCAAATGGCTTTGGATAAAGGGATTGAAGATGTTAAGTTGCAAAACAAAGACAACTTCTGGGAGTTGCTTCCAATTGAAAGAATGCAAGTCAATGAAGCTGCCATGTTGCCAGGCGATAACCGAAACGCCAACTTTGAAAGAGCCGAAGAAAAAGCGACTAAAGCCATTCAAAAACACTCTATGTACATCCAAGGCTCGGAAAAAAACCCACAAATGGATGAAGCACATTTGTTGTTAGGCAAATCGAGATACTACGAACAACGCTTCGTTCCCGCTTTGGAAGCCTTCAACTACGTATTGTACAAATATCCAAAGAGCGATAAAATATACGAGGTAAAGATTTGGCGTGAAAAAACCAATATGCGTCTGGAAAACGATGCCATTGCCGTTAACAACCTAACCAAATTACTGAAAGAAATCAAGTTCAAAGATCAAATTTTTGCTGATGCCAATGCTGCTTTGGCGCAAGCCTTTCTGAACTTAGAGCAAAAAGACAGCGCTGTAGCCAAAATTAAATTGGCCACGGAATTCACCAAATCCAACGAAGAAAAAGCGCGTTATCGTTTTATACTCGGACAGCTGTACGAAAGCTTAGGGTACAAAGACAGTGCTTTTGCCAAATACCAAGAAGTAATCGATATGAATCGCAAAGCGGCGCGCCAATATGTGATTCAGGCGCATGCCAAACAAGCCGGTCAGTTTGATTATGCCCAAGGTGATACGATTGCCTTTATGAAAAAATTCAACGATTTAATCGAAGATCGAGAAAACCGACCGTATTTGGATGTTTTGCACCACCAAGTAGCTTTGTTCTTCGACAAAAACAAAAACATTGCCCAGGCGAAAAAGCACTACAATATTTCCCTTAAGAAGAAATCTCAAGACACTTATTTAACGGCTTCAAACTACAGAAATTTAGCCGATATTTATTTCAATCGCGCTAAATATGTAACTGCCGGAAAGTATTTCGACAGTACCTTAGTTAACTTGAAGCCCAGAACCCGCGAATTCAATTTGATTAAAAAGAAGCGCGAAAACTTAGAAGATGTTATCAAATATGAAGGCATTGCACAGCGAAACGACAGCATTATTTCGTTGTACAAAATGTCTAACGAAGACAAAGTAGCCTATTTTGAAAAGCATATCGAGAAAATTAAAAAAGAAGAAGCTGCTGCTTTAAAATTAGCCGAGAAAGAAGCGCAAATCAAGGAAAATCAGGAACGAAATTCCGGCAATTCAGTCCAAGACAACAGCAAAAAAGCCACTGCAACCGAAAACACGAAATCCAATTCCAATGGCAATCAGGGTTCGTTCTATTTTTACAATCCAACTACTGTGGCCTTTGGTCAAAAAGAGTTTCAGAAAAAATGGGGCAAGGTTACACTGCAGGACAATTGGAGAAACTCGGCGGCTAACAGTAGTTTAAAAGGCAAAGACAACGATACTAAAGAAGAACAACTTGCTGAAGAAACCAAAGATGTCGCCACAGCAGAAGAACGATTTACGCCTGATTTTTACATCCAACAATTGCCTACGAATCCTACCGTAATTGATAGCTTGAGCAAGGAAAGAAATTTTGCTTACTATCAGTTGGGTATCATCTACAAAGAAAAATTCAAAGAATACCAAAGAGCCGCCGATAAACTAGAGCAACTGCTTAAAAACAATCCGGAAGAGCGCTTGGTTTTGCCGTCGATGTATCATTTGTATAAAGTGTATGAGATAATCGACAAAGAAAAGGCTGCAGCCATGAAATCGCAAATCATTTCGATGTATCCGAATTCAAGATATGCACAAATTTTGGCCAATCCGAACAGTCAAATGGCTGAGTCAGGAGATTCGCCTAAATCTGTTTACGAAAACTTGTACGAAAGCTATCAAAATCACGAATATAAAACAGTATTGGCAGAGATTAACGGTGCTATTGATCGCTTTACCGGCGACGAGATTGTGCCGAAGTTGGAACTGTTAAAGGCCAACTTAATCGGCAAGTTATCCGGGTTAGAAGAATACGGCAAAGCCCTAAATTTTGTAGCGCTCAATTATCCGAACAGCGAAGAAGGCAAAAGAGCTGAACGTATGATTGCTGTCGATTTGCCAAAACTGCAAGCTTTACAACTTTCGAGTTTAGACTCTAAGAACTGGAAAATTTTATACGCTACTAAAGATTTCGAAGACCAGCCGACGAAAGTATTGCGTGAAAAAATTGCGAAATTCATCAAAGAAAGAGGCTTGGAAAAATTGTCTGTTTCGTTGGATATTTATACGATGACGGATAATTTTGTAGTGATTCACGGGTTGAATTCTAAAGATTTAGCCGACGGAATTACTGCCATTTTGAAAGACTATAAAGAGTACAAGGTGCAAGAAAAGGCAATAGTTATTTCGGCTGAAAACTATACCATAGTTCAAATCAAGAAAAATATAGACGAGTTTTTGGCAGGGAATTTAACCGCTACGCCAACCCAACCTAATTGGGACGGAAGCTTTGAAAAGCCGATAGTGCAACAAGAGCAAAAGCCGGTTCAGAGTCAGGACCAACCTAAAAAAGAAGTACAAAACAAGCAACAGAATAACCAACCGGTAAAACCATCTTCTTCAGGAATGGAAGGCCAAGACAGCGAGTTCGGTTTACCGCCGTCACCGCAAATGGGAACTCCGGGTAAAAAAGGATAGTCATGTTTGAAAAAAGTCCGAAATCATACACCGATTTATTGGGTAAAACCAATCGAATTGTAGAAGGAACCACTATTACCGGCGACATCAATTCTCCGGCAGACTTTCGTTTAGACGGCCATTTGATTGGCAATTTTCAATCCAAAGGGAAAATCGTAATTGGACCTGCCGGAAGCGTTAAAGGCGACATTATTTGTAAAAATGCCGATATTGAAGGCCGATTTGAAGGCAAAATCCAAGTGCAGGAAATCCTCAATGTAAAATCGAGATCGCACATCATCGGAGAGGTAGTTTGCGGTAAACTCTCGGTTGAACCAGGAGCCGAGTTCAGTGCTTCTTGTGTGATGAAACCGCATGTAAAAAACCTTGCGCCTA
Organism: Flavobacterium sp. FEMGT703F; assembly: GCA_002786385.1. Taxonomy (GTDB): domain Bacteria; phylum Bacteroidota; class Bacteroidia; order Flavobacteriales; family Flavobacteriaceae; genus Flavobacterium; species Flavobacterium cheonhonense. Next base: position 457,855 of record PGCN01000018.1, on the reverse strand, counting down.
ATGGACCAACCAAAGAAGAACAAAGCGCCTAACAAGTGGTTAGCCCTGGTGAACATTCCGATTCAAATGGGTGTTATCGTTTTCTTGTTTGCTAAGTTCGGAGATTGGCTCGATCAAAAGTATACTAATCCTCAACATCTTTATGTTAAGTTGCTAACTCTGCTTGGTGTAGCCATTGCTTTTTATAATCTCAACCGACAACTCAAAGAAATCAATAAATCCGACCAATAACATGAATTTACAAAAATTCAAATCCATTTTTACCTTATTAGTTCTGGGAACAATCGGGTATTTGATTCATAAAACTGTTTTTTATTTTTGGGTTCCGAAATTGTATCAAGACCAATTCGTGTATACTTTGGAGTTGTTGTATTTGTTCTTTTTCTTCTTTTCTGCGTTCTTAATTTTAGTTTTAGATTTGGTCAAACAAAAGAGTATCAACTCAGTTGGGTATGCTTTTTTACTACTAACTACACTTAAAATGGGTATTGCCTATATTTTCCTCAAACCGATACTGGCTGCCAACTTGGAAAAAACGCCAATCGAAAAAATGAGTTTTTTTATCATTTTTATTTACTTTTTGGCAATGGAGACCTATGTAACTATCAGAATTTTAAATAATAAACAATAAATCTGCTTTTAATTGTCATTTCTGTCAAAAAAAATAAAACAGATACTTTTTAATATTAATTAATATTGTACTTTTGCACCAAATTTGAGAAATAAAATCTTAGCTAATTATCAGATATGGTGTTTTCAAAAAAACCACTCCAATTTATAATCGCTGCTTTAGTAGCTTTCTTTCCATTAATTAGTATTGCAAATCCAACCGGAGATTCTACTCACGTAGCCGTTGAAGCAACTCACGAAGTTGCCTCAAAATCTCATGAAGCGCACGGAGAAACTGCTAACTTATCAGAAGAACAAAAAGCCGATTTAGAAAGAAAAGCCTACATCAAGCACCACTTGATGGATTCTCACGATTTTACCCTTTTTACTTATGGAGGTGAAGAGCATCCTACGCATGTTGGATTTCCACTACCTGTAATTTTATGGGATGGCGGATTACACGTTTTCTCTTCTTCTAAATTTGAGCATGGAGAAGCAGTAGCCGAGTCTAATGGAAACTACTATAAAATCAACCACCATGATGGTTTGGTTTATAAAACAGACGCTGATGGTAACTTCACCGAAGACGCAAAAGGACATGTAACCAATGCTAAGCCTATCGATTTTTCAATCACTAAAAACATCTTTATGATTTTAGTTGTTGGTTTGATCTTGTTCATGGTGTTTGCCGGTTTAGGAAAGTCATACAAGAAAAACGGTTCTATTGCCAAAGGTGCCGGAAGATTCTTCGAGCCAATCATCCTTTACATCAGAGACGATATTGCTATTCCTAATATTGGGGAGAAGCACTATAAAAAATACATGAGCTTTTTATTAACCATCTTCTTCTTTATTTGGTTCTTAAATATGTTCGGATTGACTCCACTAGGGGTAAACATCACCGGTAACCTTGCTATTACAGCTTCATTGGCTTTAATTACTTATTTGATTACCACGTTTACTGCTAAGAAAGATTATTGGGGACACATTTTTTGGATGCCGGGTGTTCCGGTTCCGATGAAGTTTATTTTGGCGCCTATCGAATTGTTAGGAACCATCATCAAACCGTTCTCATTGATGATTCGTTTGTATGCTAATATGGTAGCGGGACACATTGTATTGATGAGTTTGATTGCTTTGATGTATACTTTCAACAGTCCAATCGGAAGTCCGTTGTCGTTCTTCTTGGCTTTTGTACTATCTTTATTGGAAATCTTAGTTGCCTTATTACAGGCTTATATCTTCACCATGTTGGCAGCACTTTATTTCGGGGCCGCTGTTGAGGAGCATCACCATGATGAGCACCATGAAGCTGCTCATCATTAATAAATTGAATGTTTAATTAAATATATATACATTATGGAAATTCCTAAAATCATTGGAGCAGGATTAGTAGTAATCGGAGCTGGTATCGGTATCGGAAAAATCGGTGGTTCAGCTATGGACGCTATTGCACGTCAACCGGAAGCTACTGGTAAAATCCAAACAGCGATGTTGATTGCTGCGGCTCTTATCGAAGGTATCGGTTTCGCTGCATTATTCGCAGTAAACTAAAAAAACAAACAAAAGCTGCAACGGTTGGTTGTAGCTTTTGTTAACTATTAAACATCATTTAAACTAAAGACATATTATAATGGAAGAATTATTTGGACAGTTTTCAATAGGTTTGTTTATCATGCAAACAATATTGTTCGTTGGGCTAATTTTCCTTTTGAAAAAATTTGCTTGGAAACCTATTTTAGATGCGGTTAACGAAAGAGAAGAAGGAATCAAAAACGCTTTGCTTTCTGCAGAAAATGCAAAGAAAGAAATGCAAAACTTAAAATCAGACAATGAGAAATTATTGGCTGAAGCAAGATTAGAGCGTGATGCGATGATAAAAGAAGCTCGTGAAATCAAAGAAAAAATGGTTAACGATGCTAAGACAGAAGCTCAAGTAGCCGGTCAAAAAATGATCGAGCAAGCTAAGGCTTCTATTGAAAGTGAGAAAAATGCCGCTATGGCCGAATTGAAAGCGCAAGTTTCTACTTTATCATTAGACATCGCCGAGAAATTATTGAAAGATGAATTGTCTAACAAAGAAGCTCAAACCAAATTGGTTGAGAAAATGTTAGGCGACGTAAAATTAAATTAATCGGTATGTCAAGAGCAGCGATTAGATACGCAAAAGCAATATTAGAAACAGCGGTTTCCAGTGGAAACGCCACTAAAGTAAACGATGATATGTTGGCTGTAGCAGCTACTGTCAAAGGGAATACTGAATTGAGCGATTTTTTATCAAGCCCGGTTACTTCTTCAGAAGTGAAAATGAATGCCGTGAAAGAAATTTTCGCTGGAGTGCAACCTGAGACCAATTCGTTGTTTCGATTGTTGCAAGAAAACAAAAGATTTGAAATTTTAGCTGCAATTGCTGCACAATTCAACGCTCAGTTCGATGAAATGATCGGTGTAGAAGTAGCCAATGTAACGACTGCTTTTCCTATTACAGCGGAATTGGAAAAACAAGTGTTAGAGAAAATTGCTACCATTTCAAACAAAAAAATAACGGTTCAAAATACAGTTGACCCAAGCATTATTGGTGGTTTCATTTTGAGAATCGGCGACAAACAATACAATGCATCTGTAGCCAACAGATTGCAAGAGTTAAGAAGAGAATTTTCAAATTAACCACCCATGAAAAAGGTATTTACAATATTGTTCTTTGTTCTCAGTTTTTCTGCTTTCGCTCAAAAAGTAAAGCTGAAAAAAGACAAAGTAATCATCGATGATGTTGAAGTTTACAACTACGAAAGACAGGGAGATACTTATACTTTCTCAACTTTGTCAGCTGTTGAATTTGTAACGGTATTAAGTACAGAATACCAAGTAAGAAATGACGCTTATTACAGAACTCCAAATCCTTCGAAATACGGAATGTCTCCTTTAAAAAAAGAGTTCGTGTTCACAGTAAGATTTTTGAAAAGCGGGCAGGAAATATTCATAGACATGGATCATAAGGATGTAATCAAAGCCATCTATAAATCTAAGTTGGTGGATGAAAACGGAAATATTGACGAAGAAAAACTGACTATTTTTATCAATAAGTACAATAACGAAAATTTAAAATTAAAAATAAACTAATCTTTTAGATTATATATTATGGCAGAAATTAAAGCTGCTGAAATTTCAGCAATATTAAAGAAACAAGTAGAAGGATTTCAATCCGGTGCTACATTAGAAGAAGTAGGAACAGTTCTTCAAGTTGGGGATGGTATCGCTCGTGTTTACGGGTTATCAAACGCACAATACGGTGAGTTAGTACAATTCGACAACGGATTGGAAGCTATCGTATTGAACTTGGAAGAAGACAATGTTGGGGTAGTACTTTTAGGACCTTCAACCGGTATCAAAGAAGGATCAACCGTAAAAAGAACTCAACGTATTGCGTCTTTAAAAGTGGGTGAGCAAATCGTAGGTCGTGTAGTAAACACCCTTGGTGAGCCAATCGACGGTAAAGGTCCAATCGGAGGAGACTTATACGAAATGCCATTGGAAAGAAAAGCTCCTGGAGTTATCTTCCGTCAGCCGGTAACCGAGCCGTTACAAACTGGTATCAAGTCAATCGACGCCATGATTCCTGTAGGTAGAGGTCAACGTGAGTTGGTAATTGGTGACCGTCAAACAGGTAAGACTACGGTTTGTATCGACACGATCTTGAACCAAAAAGAGTTCTACGATGCTGGTCAACCGGTATTTTGTATCTATGTTGCTGTTGGACAAAAAGCGTCAACAGTTGCAGGTATTGCTAAAACATTAGAAGAAAAAGGAGCTATGGCTTATACAGTAATTGTTGCTGCCAACGCTTCTGACCCTGCACCAATGCAGGTATATGCTCCAATGGCAGGTGCTGCTATCGGAGAGTATTTCCGTGATTCAGGTCGTCCGGCCTTGATTATTTATGATGATTTATCAAAACAAGCGGTAGCTTACCGTGAGGTGTCTTTGTTGTTAAGAAGACCACCGGGACGTGAGGCTTATCCTGGAGACGTATTCTACTTACACTCTCGTTTATTAGAAAGAGCTTGTAAAGTAATTGCCGATGATGATATTGCTAAAAACATGAACGACTTACCGGAATCTTTACGCCCAATCGTAAAAGGTGGCGGTTCATTAACAGCTTTACCAATTATTGAAACACAAGCAGGTGACGTTTCTGCGTATATCCCAACCAACGTAATTTCAATTACCGACGGTCAAATTTTCTTGGAGTCTGACTTGTTCAACTCAGGGGTTCGTCCGGCGATTAACGTAGGTATCTCGGTATCACGTGTTGGAGGTAATGCACAAATTAAATCGATGAAAAAAGTAGCTGGTACTTTGAAATTGGATCAAGCACAATTCCGTGAATTGGAAGCGTTTGCTAAATTCGGTTCAGACCTTGATGCTGCTACTCTAAATGTAATCGAAAAAGGTAGAAGAAACGTTGAAATCTTGAAACAAGCCGTAAACGATCCGTTTACAGTAGAAGATCAGGTGGCTATTATCTACGCTGGTTCTAAAAACTTGTTGAGAAATGTTCCTGTAAACAAAGTAAAAGAATTCGAAAAAGATTATATCGAGTACTTGAACAACAAACACAGAGATACTTTGAATGCTTTAAAAGCCGGTAAGTTAGATGATAATATTACTGACGTTTTAGAAAAAGCAGCTAAAGAAATTTCAGCAAAATATAACTAATAACAATTTGAAGATTTGAGAATTTGAAGATGTAATCCATTTTTAAATTTTCAAATCTGATAATTTTCAAATTAACTATGGCAAACTTAAAGGAAATCCGTAATAGAATTACTTCCGTTCAGTCGACGATGCAAATCACATCAGCGATGAAGATGGTTTCTGCCGCTAAGCTGAAAAAAGCACAAGATGCTATTACAGCGATGCGTCCTTATGCCGAAAAATTAACGGAATTATTACAAAGTGTTAGTGCTACTTTAGATGGTGATGCAGGCGGACAATACACTTCACAACGTGAGGTAAATAAAGTCTTAATCGTAGCTGTTACCTCAAACCGTGGTTTGTGTGGTGCTTTCAATACCAACGTTATCAAGCAAGTAAAAGTTGTTGCTGATGCTTATGCCGGCAAACAAGTAGATGTATTTGCTATTGGTAAAAAAGGAAATGATGTTTTGAGAAAAACACATAATGTTATTGCCAACAGAAGTGATGTATTTGATTCCCTTACCTTTGAAAATGTAGCAGAAGTTGCCAACTTGCTAACCGATAAGTTCGTGGCCGGAGAATACGACAAAATTGAAATTGTTTACAATCAATTTAAAAATGCCGCTACTCAATTGGTAATGACTGAGCAATTTTTGCCATTGGCACCAATACAATCCGAGAATACGACTGCGGGCGATTACATTTTCGAACCGTCAAAAGAGGAAATTATATTAACACTTATTCCTAAGTCATTAAAAACACAGTTGTACAAATCTGTACGCGATTCTTTTGCTGCTGAGCATGGTGCTCGTATGACCGCAATGCACAAAGCAACTGACAACGCAACCGATTTAAGAAACCAATTAAAACTAACGTACAACAAAGCGCGTCAAGCGGCAATTACCGGAGAAATTTTGGAAATTGTTGGTGGAGCGGAAGCCTTAAACGGATAGTTTTACACAATATTTCAAGGAAAGGGCGAACATTTGTTCGCTCTTTTTTTTTGGAACAGATTTAATAGTTATTTTTGTTCAACACCATAATAATTCTCGGATTGAGCCTTTATAAAAACCTTTTCAAACAAACCCTAATCTATGGCCTGGCAACAGTGCTGCCCAGAATGATTAGTTTTTTACTGAATCCGCTCTATGTAGACCAATTGCCCAAACAAGAGTTTGCCGATGTCTCCATTGTTTTTGCTTGGTTGGTGTTTTTCAATGTCATTCTTTCTTATGGTATGGAAACGGCTTTTTTTCGGTTTTACAACACAGAATCCGACAAGCAACGCGTAATTTCTACCGCAACGGTTTCACTGTTTTGGTCCACGCTCATTTTCTTGTTTTTATCCTTACTCAATCGGAATACCTTGTCCGATTGGTCCGGAATTAAAGTCGAATACATCACTTATACCCTTTGGATTCTCGCCTTAGACGCTTTAGTCATTCTGCCTTTTTCCAAGTTACGCGCTACACAAAGGCCTATCGTATATGCGGTTATCAAAATCGGGAATGTAATGCTGAATATGTTGCTTAACTTATTCTTTTTGTTATTACTGCCACGATTGGCTCAAATGGATTCTGAAGGGTTTTTTAATACCATATACTACGTGAACTTTCAAGTGGGATACATTTTCATCTCCAATTTAATAGCCAGTCTGCTCACTTTTGTGGTCTTATCTCCCGATTATCTCAAGATCAGTTGGAAGTTCGATTTCAACCTATGGAAAAGAATGATGCAATACGGTTTACCTATTTTAATTGCAGGGGTAGCCTTTGCCATCAATGAACATTTCGATAAAATTTTGTTGGATTGGATGAAAGTGTCCAAGTCAGATATCGGTGCTTATTCAGCTTGTTACAAAATAGGCATGTTTATGGTCTTGTTCCGAACAGCCTACACCTTAGGAATTGAACCGTTCTTTTTTAGTCATGCCGCTAACGAAAATGCCCAACAAACGTATGCGACTATTACCAAGTATTTTGTGATTTTTGGGTCGTTTATCAGCTTTTTTGTGATTGCGTTTATCGATTTATTAAAATTGCCGTTGGTGCCGGAAGACAGTTATTGGATAGCCATTAAAGTAGTGCCGTTGATTGTTTTGGCAAATTTCTTTTTAGGCATTTACACCAACTTATCGGTATGGTACAAATTAATTGACAAAACTAAAATCGGCGCTTATATTTCCATTGTGGGTGCTCTGGTAACACTCGTGCTCAATTATGTGCTTATCAAACAAGGTTTGAGCTATTACGGTTCTGCCATCGCGACTATCGCTGCTTACGGAACCATGATGGTGATTTCCTATCAAATGGGACAAAAACAATATCCTATTCCTTACGATATTACAACCCTTTTAAAATATTTATCGCTTTCCATAGTGTTTTCAGCCATTTCATTTTATATCCCGTCATTGCGGGAAAACTATGGGGTAAAAATACTTTTGTTGGCCTTATTTTTATATTTTATCTACCGAAACGAAAAGGAAACATTACTCCGAATTGTTAAAAGAAAAACCAAGTAAAATGACGATTAAAATCATCAACAAATCGCAACACGATTTGCCGAATTACGAAACCATAGCCTCAGCCGGAATGGATTTGAGAGCCAATTTAACCGAATCCATCGTCTTAAAACCGCTGGAGAGAATCATTGTAAAAACAGGTCTTTTTATTGAATTGCCGTTGGGTTATGAAGCCCAAGTTCGTCCAAGAAGCGGATTGGCAGCCAAAAAAGGAATCACCGTCTTAAACTCACCGGGAACGGTTGATGCCGATTATCGCGGAGAAATTGGAGTGATTTTAGTAAATTTATCCCAAGAAGATTTCACCATCGAAAATGGGGAAAGAATCGCCCAATTGGTCATTGCCAAACATGAACGCGCCGAGTGGATTGAAGTTTCCGAATTATCTGAAACCTCTAGAGGCGAAGGCGGTTTTGGCAGTACAGGAGTAAAATAGTGATCAGTATTCAGTTCACATTATTCAGAAAACAAAGTAAAACACCTTGCGAACTTTGCGAAATACCTTTGCAAACTTTGCGTTTAAATTAAATAAAAAATGAAAATAATAGTGCCAATGGCCGGTCGCGGTTCACGCCTTCGTCCACATACCTTAACCGTTCCGAAACCGTTAATTCCCATTGCCGGGAAACCTATCGTTCACCGTTTGGTGGAAGACATTGCCAAAGTACTCAATCAAGATATTGAAGAAATTGCCTTTATCATCCACGAAAGTTTTGGGAAAAAAGTGGAGGAAGATTTGATTGCCATAGCTGAAAAATTGGGTTCAAAAGGAACCATTTATTACCAAAATGAAGCCTTAGGTACCGGTCACGCCATTATGTGCGCCAAAGATTCTTTAAGCGGACCGGCCGTGATTGCTTATGCTGATACTTTGATTCGCGCCAATTTTAACTTAGATCAATCTGCCGACAGTGTGATTTGGGTAAAACAAGTCGACCAACCGGAAGCTTTCGGGGTAATCAACTTAAATGAAGCCAATGAGATTGTAGAGTTAGTCGAAAAACCGAAAGAGTTTGTTTCGGATTTGGCCGTTATCGGAATTTACTATTTCAAAGATGTTGGTGTTTTGAAAAACGAGTTGCAAAGCGTTTTAGATAACAATATCATCCACGGTGGCGAATACCAAATTAACGACGGAATCAAACAAATGATGGCAAAAGGCATGAAATTTGTGCCGGGTGAAGTAGACGAATGGATGGATTGCGGGAACAAAGAAGTAACTGTCGAAACCAATTCCAGAATGTTAGGGTTTTTACACGAGGACGGCGAAAATTTAATCGCCGACAGCGTAAGATTGGAAAATGCTACGGTAATTCCGCCTTGCTATATAGGCGAAGATGTGGCTGTTATTAATTCGGTAATTGGACCAAATGTGTCTTTAGGAAAAGGCACGCATATAACCAATAGTAAAATCCAAAATAGCTTAATCCAAACACACGCACACATTAAAAATGCGCAACTGAACAATGCGATGATAGGCAATCACGTGAATTTTGACGGTGATTTTACCAGCATTAGCTTGGGCGATTATTCAGTTTTAGAATAAAAAGACAAAGGATGAGATTTAAAATGTATAGTTGGCTTATCGGAATGTTATTCGTTCCTACGCTTCTTTTGGCGCAAACCGAGCCGGAGGACGTGGCGGCTGTAGACGATAAATTTCAAAATTTCTTTTACGAATCTCTCAAGCAAAAAGGCATCGAGAACTATGACAAAGCCATTGAAGCTTTGCAAAGATGCCAAGAACTCGAACCTAATAATGCTGTAGTGTATTTTGAATTGGGTAAAAATTACCTGGCGCAAAAAAAATACAAAGACGCCTACGACAATTTCGAGAAAGTAACCCAAATGGATCCGAAAAACCGTTGGGCTTGGGTAGGCATGTACGACGTTTGTTACGATACGCACGATTACAATCAGGCAATAATCATCGTCCAAAAGTTAATCGAATTCAAAGCCGATTATAAAGAAGATTTGACGTCGCTATACATGAACACGCAGCAATACGACAAAGCGTTGGAACTTATCAACGAGCTGAATGAAAAAGTAGGAAGGTCAGACAAACGCGACTTGTACAAAGCCGACATTTTGCGCGATGCCAAGTACCAAACGGCGGAAAAAAATAATCTGCTCGACCAAATCAAAAAGTTTCCGAAAGATGAGTCAAATTACATTAGCCTGATTTATCTCTATTCTCAAAGCAATCAAGAAGAAAAAGCCTTGGAAATTGCTAAAAAGTTGGAAAAAGAAATCCCAACTTCCGATTGGGCGCAAGTAAGTTTGTTCAAATTTCATTTGAATAACGGCGATGGAGACAATGCGGTAAAAGCCATGAATATTGTGCTGCCGAGTAAAAAAATCGACCCGAAAATCAAACATCGCATTTTAAACGAGTTCTTGTTATTTGCTAAAAATAATCCGAAATACGAAACAGACTTGGACAAAGCCATTGCCTATTTTGACAACGATAAAGAAGTCAAAGTAGCCAAAGAAATCGCCAAGTTTTATGTTAGTAAAGCCGATTGGCCCAAAGCGGTAAAATACTTCGAGATGCATCTTAAAAATGCACCCGAAGACATGGAATCATTACTACTGTTGTTACAAGCCTATACTGAAAACAATCAATTCGAGGCATTGGCTAAAAAGGCAGACGAGTTGACACAGCTTTTCCCGACTCAGCCTCAATTTTATTATTACGCCGGATTGGCTTACAATCAGCTTAAATCGTTTAAAAAAGCTACCGACATATTGGAAACTGGCTTGGATTTTGTGATTGACGATACAGCTTTGGAAATCAACTTCAACATTCAACTCGGCGAGGCCTACAATGGTTTAGGCGATATCAAGAAAAAAGAAAAGTACTTTACCAAAGCCAACGAACTCATTAACAAACAAAAGCCATAATGAAGTATTGGATTGTCATCATAGCCGCTCTTTTTTTAGCCTCTTGTAAAACCAAAGCAGGAATGGTCAACACCAATTCGGTTACACCTTATGTAGTCGATGAAAACGAGTTGACTTCTAAAAAAGTAATCGAGAACCATTACAACAATAAAAGAGATTTTTCCACGTTATACATACGTTCCAGCGCGAAATACCGCGACGACAGACAATCGCAAAGCATTTCGGCCGAAATCAAAATCAAGAAAGACGAAAAGATCTTAGTCAGCATTCGTTTCTTAGGAATTACCATGGCCAAAGCCTTGATTACACCTAAAGAAGTGAAGTACTATGAAAAAATCAACGGAACCTATTTTGAAGGTGATTACGCTTCATTGAGCGAATGGTTGGGCACCGATCTGGATTTCAATAAAATACAAAACATGCTTTTGGGACAACCGATAGACGATTTGACGCAACAAAAATATCTTTCGGAAGTCACCGATAGTTTTTACAAGTTGAATGCTACCGTGAATAAAACAGAAAAGTCCTTTTTCTTCGAGTCTAAAAATTACCTGCTCAAAAAGCAAGAAGTAGTGCAGCCGGAAAAAGAAAGAGCTTTTACCGTTAATTATTCCGAATTTCAAACCTTCGCCACCGCTATTCTTCCGGCAGGATTGTTCATCAATGCCACGCAGAAGAAAGGCAAAACCGAAATAGCCATCGATTACAATTCGGTTACCTTTAACGAAGAATTGTCTTTTCCGTACAGCGTACCCGACGGATATGACAGAATTTTTATAAATTAGTCGAGCCAAAATTTACTGATATCATGCCTAAATTCTTTTTCTTTTTATTGCTTTTTTGTTTTGCTACACCCATGTGGAGCCAACCGCCTACACAAGAAGAATTAGAGCAACGAAAAGCCAAAATCCAGCTCGAAATCCAAGAAAAGGAAAAATTATTACAATCGGTTAAGAGCAAAGAGAAATCGGTGGTAAATCAGTTGTTGATTCAAAAGGAAAAAATCGGTCTCAAAGAAAAACTCATCCGAACAACCGAAAAGCAAACCAAGTTGCTCACCAATGATATTTACATCAATCAATTGAAAATCAATCAGCTTAATCGCGATTTAGAAAAGTTGCGCGAAGATTATGCACAGATGATTGTTAAGTCGTATAAAAGTCGCTCAGAGCAAAGTCGCGCCATGTTTTTATTGTCTTCCGAAAACTTCCTGCAAGCTTATAAAAGAGCGCAATACATGAAGCAATACGCCAGTTACCGCAAAATGCAAGGCGAAGAAATCAAAGGCAAAACCAAGCAATTGGAAGATTACAATGTTAAAATCGGTGCTCAAAAGCAAGAGAAAGAAAAATTGATTGCAGAGAACGAGAAAGAGAAGCAAGAGCTCGAAAAAGAAAAGAAAGAGCAAGAAAAAATTGCCAATCAAATCAAAAAAGAAAAAGGAAAAATTGCGGCTGAAATCAAAAAGAAGCAGCAAGAAACCAAACGTATAGATGATCAAATTAAAAGAATGATTCGCGAGGCCATTGCGGCAGCCAACAGAAAAACGGCAGCGGCCAACGTTAAAGCCAATCCGAAAACAACGGCAGCAGAGAAAAAGGCGATCGAATCTTCTAGTAAGATTATTTTAACTCCGGAAGGTAAAATCGTTTCGGATAACTTTAAAGCCAACAAAGGCAGATTGCCTTGGCCGGTAGAAAAAGGCGCCATTACTTTGGGCTACGGAGACCAACCACATCCGGTATTCCGAACTTTAACGGTTCACAACAGCGGTATCGAAATTTCTACAGAAAGCGGCTCAACGGCACGTGTGGTTTTTGCCGGAGAAGTTACCCAGGTGCAGCAGTTAACACCGCTTAAAAAAGCTGTAGCCGTCAAACACGGAGATTATTTCACCATTTACCAAAACTTAAGTTCGGTTAACGTAAGTGTGGGTGATAAAGTTTCCGCTAAACAAGTCTTGGGTAAAATCAGAACTGATTCTGACGGTAAAACAGTACTGAAGTTCTTAGTCCTTCAAAATACTACATTTTTCAATCCAACCGGATGGTTGTCAGGAAGATAAAAAAAAGACCCCAAAAGGGTCTTTTCTTTTTTATATAAATAAAGCTTTCAGTTCGGTAGCATCGTTTGGTTTCATTTTTCCGGCCAATACCAAGCTCAATTGTTTTCTTCTTAAGGCAGCGTCGTAACGTTGTTTTTCCAACTCGGTTTCCGGCTCAAGCAACGGCACCGGTACAGGATGTCCCATCTCGTCTACCGCTACAAAAGTGTAAATAGCTTCATTGGCCTTAGTTCGGTTGCCCGATTCACGATCCTCTATCCAAACATCGATAAATATTTCCATGGAAGAGGTAAAAGCGCGTGATACTTTAGCTTCTACGGTTACCACGCTTCCCAGAGGAATAGCGCGATTAAAAGCCACATGGTTCACTGAGGCGGTTACCACAATTCTGCGCGAATGTCTTCTGGCGGCAATACTGGCAGCGCGGTCCATTCGGGCTAATAATTCACCACCAAAAAGATTGTTCAACGGATTGGTTTCACTGGGCAATACCAAATCGGTTAATACAGTTAAAGACTCAGAAGGGTGTTTCGGGTGCATAGCTTTTTTTTGCAAAGGTAATTACAGTAAATAAAAAATCCCGAGAAATCGGGATTTTTTTATAATTCTTCTATCAGTAACCAAGCGTCTTTGTTGTCTAATTTTCGGATGTCTTTCACTGTGGCTTGTGCTTCAGCATAGCTTGAAAAACTACCGTACAATACCGGGAATAAACCGTGTTTGTTTTGTGGTAGTCTTTTGGCTTTGAAACCTAATTTTAGTAAGGCATTATAAGCTTTGTCGGCATTGCTTTCTATTCTGAAAACTCCGGCTACAACGTGGTAAGGCATTTTTTCATTCGGTACCGTTAAAGTAACACTCGGCAACGGATTTTCGATGAAAAAGGTAGCTTCCTGAATTTTTTGGTTGATTTTTTTCTGGACATTGGATTGAACTAACAGTGTTTCTTGCTCTATTTGATTCAAGTAATTGTCGTATAATTTATAACCCAAAGCTCCGGTTAAACCAAGAGATAAGGCAAAAACAGCGGCATATTTTAACGCTTTGTAACTGCTTCTTTTTTCCGGAGTAAAGGCAATAGGCGCTTTTTCTTCGATGGTTTCTACCTCTTTTTTGTACACCTCGCGTTTTATGGCAGGCGACATAAACGGACTCAATCCGAAAGATTCTTTGAGATAGTTGATTTGATCGGCCGGAACGAATACGATGTTTCTCTCGGCATTCAGCGTAAACTCACCTATATTTTTTAAAGAAATGCGACCCATCTCCTGGATGCGATTCATCCAAACCGATACTTCATTTTGAATGGCATGTACAGCTGTTTCGTAGGCAACTTTTTCAGCCTGCGCCAAATGATTCGCCAACAAACCATCGTTATTTTTTAAAAACGGGTTGAAGGAAATCAATTTTTTAGGCGGATAAAAAGAATGTGAACTTTCATCCAATTGTGCCGACTGGAATTCGGTTAAAAAAGCACCAAATCCGGGAACGGTAACACACTGATAGCGATATAATAATTGGGAAATGTGATGTTCAATCTTCATATCGACAAATTTAGAGAAACAATAGTAGTATCAAAAAATTATTCACAATTTTTATTAACAATCCGAATAAAAAAACTCCTATTTTTGTAGTATTTTATTGATATGAATCAAAACGAACTATTTCATCTTTTAGCACTGCTCCAGGTAGAAGGCGTAGGCGATATTATGGCCAAAAAGTTGCTAAATGCCTTTGGTTCAGCTGCTGCTGTTTTTGAAGCCAAGCCCAATCAACTGAGGACTGTTGACGGTATAGGTGATGTTTTGGTGCGAAAGTTAAAAGACAAATCCATTTTTGAAAAAGCCACTGCCGAAATGCAATTTATAGAACATGAAGGTGTTCGGGTTTTATATTTTACAGACGAAGCTTATCCCGAACGGTTGAAACACTGTATAGACGGACCTGTTTTGTTGTTTGGCAACGGTAATTTTGACTTTCGCAATCGGAAACTTATCAGCATAGTTGGCACCCGACAAATCACCGCTTACGGTACCGAATTTTGCAAAAAACTGCTGGAAGATTTGTCGTTTTACAATCCTATCATTGTAAGCGGATTGGCTTACGGCGTTGATATTGTAGCGCACCAAACTGCTATGGAATTGCAACTTCAAACCGTTGGTGTTTTAGCACACGGATTAAATCAGATTTACCCCAAGAGCCATAAAAAGTTTGTGGCCAAAATGGAGCAAAACGGTGGTTTTTTAACCGAATTTTGGAGCAGTTCCAGTCCCGAAAAAGAGAATTTTGTCAAACGAAATCGCATAGTAGCCGGCATGAGCGAAGCCACAATTGTGATTGAAAGTGCCGAAAAAGGTGGGTCATTAATCACTGCCAATTTGGCCAACGACTACAACAGAGATGTCTTTGCCGTACCCGGAAGAACAACCGACAAATACAGTCAGGGTTGCAATGAGTTGATCAAAACCCAAAGAGCGCAACTCATTACTTCCGCAGCCGATTTAATTTACAGTTTGAACTGGCAATTGGAAGAGGAAAAGCCTAAAACCATTCAAAAGCAACTTTTTGTGTCGTTGGATGCTGAAGAACAAAAAATCTACGATTTCTTATTGCAAAACGGAAAACAACTCTTGGATATCATCGCACTCGAATGCGAGTGTCCGATTTTCAGAGTGTCGTCAACGCTCATTAATATGGAATTAAAAGGCGTGGTTCGACCTTTGCCCGGAAAATTATTTGAGGCGATTTAGCTTTTATTCAAAACCCAATTTCACGCGAACTCTTTGTAAAACGCCATCGGCAATTACACCGGCTTTTTCAGCACCTTGTTTTAGTAAAGCATCTACTTCAGGTAAGTTGTTCATATAGTAGTTGTACTTTTCTCTCTCGGTTTTGAAACGCTCGCAAATCAATTCAAATAAAGCTTGTTTGGCATGACCGTAACCAAAATCTCTGTTCACATTAGCGTATTTGGTTTTCATTTCGGCAATTTGCTCGGCATTAGCTATCAATTTGTAAATCGCAAAAATTTTGCAAGTTTCCGGATCTTTCGGTTCTTCTAATGGTGTACTGTCGGTTTCAATACTCATGATTTGCTTGCGCAACGCTTTGTCATCTAAGAAAATATTAATGAAGTTGCCACGGGATTTACTCATTTTCTGTCCATCAGTACCTGGAACATACATGGTTTCTTCTTGTACTTTGCCTTCCGGTAATACAAAAGTTTCGCCCATTTGGTGGTTGAAACGGGAAGCCACGTCGCGGGTAATTTCGATGTGTTGCATTTGGTCTTTGCCTACCGGAACAAAATTGGCGTCATACAACAATATGTCGGCTGCCATAAGCATCGGATAGGTAAACAAACCGGCATTCACATCTTCCAAACGATCGGCTTTGTCTTTAAAAGAATGCGCCAAGGTCAAGCGTTGGAACGGAAAGAAACAGCTCAAATACCAAGACAATTCCGTCGTTTGCACCACATCACTTTGACGGTAGAAAATCACCTTGTTCACATCTAAACCGCAAGCCAACCAAACCGACGCTGTACTGTAAGTGTTTTGGCGAAGTTCGGTCCCGTTCTTAATTTGGGTCACCGAATGCAAATCGGCTATAAACAAAAACGATTCGTTGTTGGGGTTTTTCGACATTTCGATGGCAGGCAAAATAGCGCCTAACAAATTTCCTAAATGTGGTGTTCCGGTACTTTGAACTCCGGTTAGTATTTTTGGCATTTTCAATAAATTTTCTTCCCGCAAAGTTAAGCCTTTGTAGCAAAAATTGCATACGTTTCATTACTTTTGACAACATGAGAGGCATCAAAATTATTTTTTGGATACTGTATCGCATTTGGTTTTACATTTTAATGGCGATTCCCATCATTGTCATGTTCCCGTTTCTGTTGGTTTCCATACTTTCAGAAAAATGGTATCCATACTTTTTTGTCATGGCGCGAATTTGGGCCAAGTTTATCCTTTTTGGGATGGGATTCCCAACCAAAGTCGACTTTGAACAACAACCCGAAGAAGGGAAGAGTTATATGTTTGTAGCCAACCATACTTCCATGACCGACATCATGTTGATGCTTTCGGTTATCCGAAATCCGTTTGTTTTTGTGGGGAAAAAAGAGCTTTCAAAGATTCCGCTTTTTGGGTTTTTCTACAAACGTACATGTATATTAGTGGACAGAAGCAGCTCTAAAAGCCGTATGGCTGTTTTTGAAAGAGCGCAGAAAAGATTACACCAAGGTTTAAGTATTTGCATTTTTCCCGAAGGTGGCGTGCCGGATGAAAGCGTGGTGTTAGACGAATTTAAAGACGGCGCTTTTCGCTTGGCCATAGACCATGAAATTCCTATAGTTCCTATGACTTTCTTCGATAACAAACGATTGTTTTCCTATACCTTTTTTAGCGGAAGTCCCGGTTTGATGCGGGTTAAAGTGCATCGCTTTTTTGAGACTAAAAACCAAAATCCGGAGTACAAAAAAACACTTAAAAATGAAGTTAGGGAGTTGCTGTTACGAGATTTACTAAATGACCAAAAATAAAAAGAGTTCCGATATAAGGAACTCTTTTCAGTTATTACTCGAAAGCAATAACACCACTTAACTAATTTTAAACAAGTAACAAACTAGAATTTATAACTAAAGCCACTGTAAACCCCAAACAGGTAAGGCCTGAAGTTTCCGGCGTTATTATTAAATGTATTGATTTGATATTTGAATGTTGGTTCAATATGAAATTCGAAAGACTTTAGTAAATCATATTTTACTCCCAATCCTATGTTGGTGCTGAAATGAATATTGTTCAGATTGTTAGCTTCACCCAAAACCGTAGTTCGGTTTCCGGATACCACAGCAATAGAATTGTCTTGTAAAAACAAGGTGCTGAAGCCGCCTATAATTTTTAAGCCGAATTTTTTAGCCACAAGCGCATAAGTCATTTCAACCGGCATTTCTAAATAGCCGATTTCTTGATTGATATACCCTCTGTTTTTGTGTACTATGTTTTGCTCAAAATTCAACAAATCGGTTTCTGAAGGGCCAGCGACAGCGGATGGACTTGGTCCGTTAGCATTTTCAACTTGTATGGAGTAACCCGGTCCTGAAGGACTCAAACCACTCAAACCGCGCGTTTCCATACTAGCATAATAAAACACATCGTTGGTGTTGTAGTTCATGTTCACTTTATTCAATCCGGTTCGGATAGTGAACTTCGGACTTACCGCGTAACTTACGCCCAATCCAAATCCAATATTGGTATTGAAAGACTTGCTGTTTCCGGCTAAAGTAGAATCAATTGCGGAACCATTAGCTAAAGCCCCC
This sequence comes from Flavobacterium sp. FEMGT703F, assembly GCA_002786385.1. Lineage (GTDB taxonomy): Bacteria > Bacteroidota > Bacteroidia > Flavobacteriales > Flavobacteriaceae > Flavobacterium > Flavobacterium cheonhonense. The sequence goes on along the minus strand of PGCN01000018.1, from coordinate 439,738 downwards.
ATAAAAACAGGAGAGACATTGGAAATGATTTGCCATTTACTTGTTTTGCCTTCCGGTTTTTTCTTGTTTTCTTCTTTGGCAGCTAACAATTCATCTAAAGGATTTTTAGGCGTTTCGTTGGTTTTAGCGCTGTCTTTTGGGTTGTTTTTTGCCTCAGTTTCAGCAATGGCTTTAGGACTTCCTTTTAAAGATTCTAACGAAATTTCTTTGGAACGATCTATAATAGCAGTGTGCTCTTTAGAGTTTACGCTTTCATCTTCGTTGGCTGTTATGGCAGTCTTATTGTTTTCCGTCAACCCATTGATATCGTTCTGATGGCCAGCATTGTTTTCCGCATCCGTTTTGTGTTTGTTCGCCTTTGTCGCATTTCTTTCCGCTATTGTTTTGTTTGCGAACGAATGTTGAACAGGTGATTTTTTAGTTGCGTTTTGTGGACGATTATTGTTTACAAAGGCAGCTTCTTTGGCCGTTGCTGTCGAACTATTTTTAGGAGCGTTGTTGTTTACCACAACCGGCTGTTGGTTTTTGTCTTTTGCCGTTACAGTGTTAGGGTTTGGAATGTTGGTATCGGATTTTGTTGCCTCGTTTTTGTTGGTATTGTTTTCTTCAACAGTCACTTGGTTTGACGGAATTTGGTTTGGATTAGAGCCATTTTGTAGTATTAAAAAGCCGATAAGGAATACCGCTGCAATGCCGCCGAGTTTCCACCATAACGGTATAATCTTTCTGGTTTTGTTTTTATCCAGATGGGTTTCAATAGCATCCCAAACAACCTCAGGAGGATTGACTTCAAAATCCTTGAATTTCTCCTGAAAAAGGCGGTCTATGTTCTTTCTTTCTCTCATTTTGCAGAAGGAAACTTATTTGTTTCTTCGTTTTTTAACTGTTCAATTTTTTCTTTTAATATCATTCGACCTCTTGCCAAGTTGGATTTTGAGGTACCAATATTGATGTTTAGCATTTCTGCTATTTCCGCATGCGAATAGCCGTCGATGACATAAAGGTTAAAAACTAACCGATAGCGGTCGGGCAATTCTTGAATGATTTTCAGCAGATAATCTAAAGAAATATCATCGTCATCCAATTCAATTTCATAATCTTCCGCGATGTCTTCGTTTACCAAACTCAAAAATGTTTGTTGGCGGTATTGTTGGAGTACATTGTTAATCATTACTCTTTTCAGCCAACCGTCGAACGAACCTTTAAAGGAATATTGCCCTATTTTTTGAAAGATAATCAGAAAACCATCTTGCAAATTGTCTTGCGCCTCAGCATAATTGCGCGAATATTTTAAGCATACAGCGAACAATTTTCCCGAATACAATCGATATAATTGTTCTTGTGCTTTCCGGTTGTTATTCTTGCAATCATTAATGAGTTCCTTTAAATCCAATTTTCAAAAATTGATAGGTTTAATTGAGTACCGGTATTTCGTATTCTAAAAAAATGTCATTGCCTTGCTCGTCTTTCCCTTGCCAGAATTTAAAAACATAAGAGCCATTGCTGGTGACTACAAAATCAAACGTACACTCGTACAAGTTGTTTTCGGTCACTTCCTGGCAATTATTTTGTTCTCTGACCAAGCTTTCAACAGCCACGGTTCTTACGTTTAAATCTTTGTGATAATAAATAGTGTTGTAAGAATGACAAGTTGTAGGCAAGCGATAATACATTTTGAATTGGTAGGTTTCGCCCAAAGTCATTTCCGTAGGAATATCAACGCTTTCAACCGGCAATAATTCTAAGGAATATCGAGTGTCTGATTCCGGAGAACAAGAATTGAGTAAAAAGACTAAGGTTACAACAGAAAGTAATTTCTTCATGATGGTATTCTTTTTTGTTTCAGATGATCGTATTGGAAAATGGTTGCGTTTAAAGTAATAAAAAAACGTCTCGCTTTTGAAACGAGACGTAGATTTTTAATTGTCAGAATCTTTGATAAGTTCTTTGATTTTTAGTTCGAGCTCATCGGCCAATTCCGGGTTGTCTTTGATAAGTGCTTTTACAGCATCACGACCCTGACCTAATTTGGTATCGCCGTAGCTGAACCAAGAACCGGCTTTTTTGATGATTTCAAACTCAACAGCCAAGTCCAAAATTTCTCCGGTTTTAGAAACACCTTCGCCATACATGATGTCGAATTCAGCGGTTTTAAACGGCGGCGCTACTTTGTTTTTCACCACTTTTACTTTGGTTCTGTTTCCGATTACGTTTTCACCTTCTTTAATTTGAGAAGATCTGCGAATGTCTAAACGAACGGAAGCGTAAAATTTCAACGCATTTCCACCGGTAGTGGTTTCAGGATTACCAAACATGACACCGATTTTCTCTCTCAACTGGTTGATGAAAAATACCGTACAGTTGGTTTTGCTGATGGTTCCGGTTAATTTTCTCAAGGCTTGTGACATCAATCGAGCATGCAACCCCATTTTAGAATCGCCCATTTCGCCTTCAATTTCACTTTTCGGAGTCAATGCAGCAACCGAGTCGATCACAACAATATCAATCGCTCCCGAGCGAATTAAGTTTTCTGCAATTTCTAAGGCTTGCTCTCCGTTATCCGGTTGGGAAATGATTAAGTTTTCAATGTCAACGCCTAATTTTTCAGCATAATGACGATCGAAAGCGTGCTCTGCATCAATAAAAGCAGCAATACCTCCTGCTTTTTGAGCCTCGGCAATAGCGTGTAACGTTAACGTAGTTTTACCCGAAGATTCCGGACCGTATATTTCAATAATTCTTCCTTTTGGATAGCCGTTTACACCCAATGCTAAATCCAAACCTAACGAACCGGAAGGAATAACTTCTACTTCCTCTACCGCTCTGTCGCCCATTTTCATTACGGTTCCTTTGCCGTAGGCTTTGTCTAGTTTATCAAGGGTTAGTTGTAAGGCTTTTAATTTGGCTTCTTTTTCTGAACTCATTTTTTTAAAAATTTAGTGGCATAAAAATAATGCTTTTTTTGTTGTTATGTTGTTCTGACGGTAGGAGTTTTGAACAAATTCGTTTGCCGGCAAGACCTTGGTTTCTTTTTACTAAAATTACTATTATTCAACCCAATGTAAGTGTACAAAAAGTGTATGTTTTGATCGTTTTTATTCCGATTTTTTCTCCTTTTCGATGTTTTCTACCGGGCTATTTTACCTATTTTTGCAGTCTATTTGACAAGCATGGAAAAGTTACTTTCTTACCCGATTTCTGTTGTATACTATTTGTGTTTCGGATTGACCTTGGTTATTTTTCATCCGATACAATGGATTTGTTTTAATCTTTTCGGATACCAAGCGCACAAAAAAAGTGTAGATTATCTGAATTTTTTCTTGGTCAAGTGTACTAATCTCTTAGGAACCACTTACACCTTTGAAAATCGAGAGCGCATTCCGCAAAATGTACCGATTATTTTTGTGGCCAACCACCAAAGTCTGTTTGACATTATTGGAATTATTTGGTATTTGAGACGTTTTCACGCCAAGTTTGTCAGTAAAAAAGAGTTAGGCAAAGGCATTCCGAGTGTTTCTTATAACTTGAGACACGGCGGTTCAGTCTTAATCGATCGCAAAGATCCCAAACAAGCTATTCCGGTTATCAAAGGACTTTCAGAATATATAGAAAAACACCAACGCTCAGCCGTTATTTTCCCTGAAGGCACCCGAAGCAAAAACGGAACTCCCAAAGAATTTGCGCAAAGTGGACTAAAAATCTTATGTAAATATGCACCTTCGGCTTATGTTGTACCGATTACCATCAATAACTCGTGGAAAATGGTTAAATTTGGTGCTTTCCCAATGGGTTTAGGTACTCGCTTGGAGTTTATCATTCATGAACCGCTAGCCGTTAAAGATTTTTCTTTTGAAGAATTGATGGAAAAGACCGAAAACGCAGTCAAACAATCGATTAAAAATTAAATAATGCCTCAAAAAAACATCCGACTTGAAGTCATGCAATTCCTCGAAAAGAAAGTCGACAGCTTTGTCGATCAGTTTTTAATTCCAGTGGAAAAGATATGGCAACCATCTGATTTACTTCCCAATTCTGAGGAAGACAATTTTATGGAAGAAGTCAAAGAATTAAGAGAAATCGCCAAAGACTTACCCTATGATTTTTGGGTAGTAATGGTTGGCGATACCATAACCGAAGAAGCTTTACCAACCTACGAATCCTGGTTAATGGAAGTAGAAGGTGTAGATAACGAAGGCCGAAACGGCTGGTCGAAATGGGTGCGCCAATGGACAGGAGAAGAAAACCGTCACGGCGATTTGCTCAACAAATACTTATACCTTTCTGGACGAGTGAACATGCGCGAAGTAGAAGTTACCACCCAACATTTAATCAACGATGGTTTCGATATCGGTACCGGAAGAGATCCTTACAAAAACTTTGTGTATACGAGTTTCCAAGAATTGGCGACTTATGTTTCCCACAACAGGGTTTCTCAAATTGCCAAACAATACGGCGACAAAAAGTTGTCTAAATTGTGCAAATTAATTGCCGGCGATGAAATGCGTCACCACCACGCTTACTCCGAATTTGTGAACCAAATTTTCAAAGTGGATCCTAGCGAAATGATGTTGGCCTTTCAATACATGATGAAACAAAAAATCACCATGCCGGCTCATTTCTTGAGAGAATCAGGAGAAAAAATCAGTACGGCTTTTGAAGAGTTTTCGAATTCAGCGCAAAAAATCGGCGTGTATACAGCTTCTGATTATGTGGATATTATGCAAAAACTTATCGAAAAATGGGAAATCGATAAAATCGGTAACCTAACGGCAGAAGCTGAAAAGGCCAGAGATTATTTGATGAAATTACCCGAAAGAATGGCCAAAATTTCTGAGCGTTTGGTCTTACCCGATGAAACCAAGGTGTTCAAATGGGTACAACCGGCATTAGTGCGATAAAACTTTAAAATCCTTTCCCGCGAAAGGATTTTTTTAAATTCAACAACATGTCCATTATAGATAAAACCATTCTTTTTGTCAAAACTAAGCTGGAGCAGGCCGAAGGCGGACACGATTGGTTTCATATCGAACGCGTGTATAAGAATGCCTTATTGATTGCCCAAGAAGAATCGTGCGATTTGACTGTGGTGAAACTGGGTGCTTTATTACATGACATAGCCGATAGCAAGTTCCATAACGGCGATGAAACAATTGGTCCTAAAACGGCTCGTGCTTTTCTAGAAGGCGAAAATGTAGACGAAGCCACTATTGTTCACGTGGTCAATATCATCGAAAACATTTCCTTTAAAGGCGGTAATTTCGAAAGAACGTTTTCCTCTAAAGAACTAGAAATTGTTCAGGATGCCGATCGTTTAGATGCTATTGGCGCTATAGGTATTGCCCGTTGTTTTAATTACGGCGGCTTTAAAAACCGAGCGCTTTACAATCCGGCTATTCCGCCAAAATTTGGCATGAGTAAAGAAGAATATAAGACCAATGATTCGCCTACCATCAACCATTTCTACGAAAAATTATTGTTGTTGAAAGACAAAATGAATACGCCTACAGGAAAAAAAATTGCGGAAGCGCGCCATCGTTTTATGGAAAATTTCCTCTCGCAGTTTTATGCTGAATGGGAAGGGGAAAGTTAGTTTACGGTCGCAGTATTCCGTTTTATGAGACTGAATACTGCGACTACAACTCTTTATTTCCCGGTAAAACTGGCTTTTCTTTTTTCTAAAAATGCCGTTGTACCTTCTTTAAAATCTTCGGTACCAAAGCATTTTCCGAAGTTTCTGATTTCTACGTCAAAGCCGTCAACATCGTGTTTGTAATTGGCATTCACCGCTTTAATCGCTTTACCAATGGCCGATGGCGAATTGCGCATGATTTTCGACGCAATACCTTTAGTAAATTCTAACAATTCTGCTTGTGGTACTACATGATTCACCAATCCGAATGATTTAGCGGTTTCGGCATCAATCATTCCGGCGGTCATAATCATTTCCATAGCGCGTCCTTTGCCTACCAATTGCGGCAAACGTTGTGTTCCGCCATAACCCGGAATTACGCCTAAAGATACTTCAGGCAATCCCATTTTGGCATTATCGGAAGCTACCCTGAAATGACAAGACATGGCTAATTCTAATCCGCCACCTAACGCAAATCCGTTGACCGCTGCAATAACCGGCGTTCTCAATTTTTCCACGAAATCAAATAGCAATTCCTGACCTTGTGCCGCCAATTGCGCGCCTTCTTCCACGCTGAATTCGGCAAATTCAGAAATGTCTGCACCGGCTACAAACGCTTTTTCGCCTTCACCGGTTACAATAATCACTCTTACTGCTGCATTGTTTTCCAAGTTCTCAAAAGCATCATGCAATTCCTGGATTGTGGCTTTGTTTAGAGCGTTTAATTTAGACGGACGGTTGATAGTGACTTGTCCAATGCCGTTGTCGATAGAGACTAGTATGTTTTCGAAGTTCATATTTTTATATATTAGATTGATGTAATGACTTAATTTGCGACTCTGCGGTTGATTTTTATTTCACCACAGGAAGCGACACCATAAAGGTTGAGCCTTTTCCCGGTTCTGATTCAAAAGTAATGGTTCCTTTATAATTTTCAATAATGTTTTTGATGATTCCCAATCCCAATCCCATACCGCTAGTTTTGGTGGTAAATTTAGGTTCGAAGATACGCTCGGTGTTTTCCGTATTAATCCCGATTCCGTTGTCTTTTACAGCAATGATAACATGATCTTCTTCGGCATTAACCGAAACCAAAACAGCTTTTTCCGATTGTTCTTCCGGAATGGCTTGAATGGCGTTTTTGACCAAATTGGTAATGATTCGAATGAGTTGCGTTCTGTCCATAACCGTAATAATTTCTTCCGAATTGCTCTCGAATCGGATAAAATCTTCATTAAAAATATCCAACGAAAATTCTACCACTTCCACGACATTCAAGGTTTCGTTTTGTTGCGCCGGCATCGAAGCAAAGTTGGAAAAGGCTGAAGCCACGGCGCTCATGGTATCGATTTGTTGGATTAAGGTTTTAGAATAATCGTCGAGCTTTTGTTTCAAATTCGGATCGTTGGCGTCAAATTTTCGTTGGAAACTTTGCACTGTCAAACGCATCGGAGTCAACGGATTTTTGATTTCGTGGGCGACTTGCTTTGCCATTTCACGCCAAGCTTGTTCTCTTTCACTTTGGGCAAGCATGGTGGCACTTTCCTCCAATTTGTCAACCATTTGGTTGTAGGCGTTAATCAAGGAATTGATTTCTCGGCTGTTGGCTTCGATGACGATTTTTTCGTTTTTCTGATTCAGACTCGTTTCGTTGATTTTATCTGAAATGGTTTTAAGCGATTTCGTGATGTAACTTGCCAGAAAATAAGCCAAAGCAAAGGCAATAATCAACATGAACGAATACACCTGGCTCAAGCGCAATAAAAACTGACGCAGCTCTTTTTCGTAAAAGCCGTCGTCTTCCACATAGGGAATGTTTAAAATCCCCAAAGGCTTGAATTTGTCGTCTTTAATCTGGCTGTAAGAAGAGCGGTTTTTGACGCCGTCGATATTTTTGATGTCAACGTATCGTTTGTCTACCGAAGATTGCACTAGTTTTAAGATGTAGTTCGGAATGGGCGGTGCCACTTTATCTACTGAAAAGGTTGATTTAGACGATTTAACCAGTTTGCCTTCCAGCGAATATATGTTAATCTCCAAGTTATGAATGTCGGACAACTCGTGGATTTTATCTTTAAAAATCAATTTCAGATTTTCGGGTGTCAACGGATAAGTTGTTGTAGAAAGGACATAATTAATATGTTCTTTGATAGCAAATTCTTTTCGGTCTAAACGCTCTTGGTGGTAATCTTTGGCTTCGTTTTTAAATTGAATAATCGAAATCGAAGCCATCAAAACCGACGCAATAACTATCAATATAATCATCGACAGGAAAATCCTGGTACGAAGCGATAGCATGGATAGTTTGATGTTTAGCATTTTTTAGTGTTCAGTGGTCACTATTTTTTCTCCCGAATTCGTTTGTAAAACTTAAAGCCTAACATAATCAATATCGAAAACAAAAAGATGCCGATTACACCGTAAATCCAGTTGAAAGCATTTTTTAAAATTACTAAAAAAACTACAGCAAACAGGATAATGGTAGCACCTTCATTCCACAACCGCATAAAGTTGGAACTGTATTTAAATTCGTCCTTTTGCAACTGATTATAAATTTGATGACACTTAAAATGGTAAGCGAACAACAACACTACAAATCCCAGCTTCACATGCATCCACGACATTTGTAACCAAGCCGGATTGAGATACAACAACCAAATAGCAAAGCAAGTTGCTAACACCGCACTCGGCCAAGTAATGATGTACCACAAGCGATAAGTCATGATTTTGTATTGGTTGAGCAAAATTTCCCGCTCGGGCGAAGGTTTTTCATTGGCTTCAATTTGGTATACAAACAAGCGTACAATGTAAAACAAACCCGCAAACCAAGTGATCACAAAGATGAGGTGCAGCGATTTGATGTAGTTGTAGAGTTCCATTTTACTTACTCCAATCTTTTACCCAATTGGCTACGACTTGACACCATTCGTCTTCATCGTTCAAACAAGGCACGGCAAAAAATTCTTCTCCGCCGTTTTCTATAAATTCTTCGTTGGCGCGCATGGCAATTTCTTCCAATGTTTCCAAACAATCGGCCACAAAAGCCGGTGTAACAACGGCTAATTTTTTAATGCCTTTTTTCGGCATTTTATTGATTTCCACATCGGTGTAAGGCGTTAACCATTTGTCGCCGGCCAAACGCGATTGGAAAGTCTGGCTGTATTTGCCTTCAGGAATTCCAAGTAATTCAACTACTTGTCGCGTGGTTTCGTAACATTGGTGACGGTAGCAAAATTCATGCGCCGGAGAAGCCGTTACACAGCATTTGTTATCAATAGTACAGTGGGATTTGGTCACATCCGTCTTGCGAATATGACGTTTCGGAATTCCGTGGTAGGAAAATAATAAATGGTCGTATTCAAAGCCTTCTAAATGTTTTTTGATAGAATGTGCCAAAGCATTGATAAAATCGGGTTTATTGTAAAAAGCAGGTACTTTGGTGATGGTCATTTCCGGGAAATGCTTTTGTTGCAATTCATCGGCCAAAGCCCAAATGGTCGTAGTCGAAGCCATGGCATATTGCGGATACAAAGCCAATAACATCACATCGGTTACCCCTTTGTCTTTCAACTCTTGTAAGCCTTTCTGAATGGTCATCGAACCGTAACGCATGGCCAAAGCCACCGGGACATCAACTAATTTTTCCACTTTTTGGTGCATTTTTTTTGAAATCACAATCAACGGTGAACCTTCATCGGTCCAAATCTGACTGTACGCTTCCGCCGATTTTTTTGGACGGGTTTGTAAAATTATACCTCTTACCAACAAGGCTCTCAGTAAATACGGTACGTCAATCACGTATTTATCCATTAAAAATTCATCTAAATACGGCTTAACGTCTTTGGCCGTTGGACTTTCGGGTGAGCCAAGATTGACTAATAATACTCCTTTCATTTGTGGCAATTTTATTTTTGATAAAAGTAATGAAACTTCTTTTTTTGATTTTCGTTTGTTAAATTCTTTATTGATGATGAGATATACGAAATCAATTCGATTAAGTATTGGCTTGTAAACTCATTAAATATTTTTTCGGTGTGGTGGCAAATTTCTTTTTAAAAGCCGCGATAAAATGACTGCCGGTACTGTAGCCGATTTTAAGGCCAACTTCATTCACATTATAAGAACCGGAATCAAGCAACTGACGCGCATAATCCATTTTATAATCGAATAAAAACCCGTAAACCGTATCGCCGTAAATTTGCTTGAAACCCATTTTGAGTTTTTTCAAGGTTAATCCAACCTGATTGGCCAATTCTTCCAAACTTGGCGGTTCGGCCATATTGGCAATGATGATTTCTTTGGCTTTTTTGATTTTCAGGACGTTTTCTTCATCAATCAAAAACGGACATTGTTCGGCGTTCGGATCGTCGTTGCGGTTGAAGAACAAACTCAGCAATTCATAACCTTTGCCTTTATAATATAGGTTTTTAATCGACGGATTTAAATTGTAATGGAACATTTGATTGAGCACTATGGCCATCGACGGACTAATATCACTTTCATCATAATACTTACGGTCTTTGTTTTCCTGACTCAAAAACGGAATGTGTTCAGCGTCATCCGTAAACAAACCGTGGAATTTTTTAATGGAAACTAAAATAGTAATCAACCAAGATTTAGGTTCGATTTGCACATTGAGCGGCAATTCTTTTACGGGATTGTAAAACAGCAAACATTTTTCCTCTTTCAAATCGAGCGTGTAATTGCCTTTGTTAAAGATGAATTTCGCGCCGCCTTTCAAGCCAAAATGAAACTGAATCAAGCCCATAGTCACCGGACGTTCAAAAGTGGTTACTTCTTCTGTGTCGTTTTGAAAACGAATCAAAATAAAGTCGTCGTCAATTTTTATTTCTTCTTTAGAACCCATAGCGATATTTTTTCGTATATGTTTTGGAAGTGAAATCAAAACCTTATTTAGAATGAATCTACATAAATACGTTCTGAGCGCTTGATTTCATTACAAATTTAAAAGAAATAACGATAAAAAGACAAAAGCGTTTAAAAATAACATTGAGCGACACAAAAAGTTCTTTTAGCGTTACTTTTATAAAATCGATAGCAATAACTTTGTTTTACTTTTAGGGAAAGAGCATTTTATGGAACACGGAAACATATCAAAGCATAGTACTTTTTATGCGGTAGGCTTGAGTTATAAAAAAGCCGATGCCGAAATGAGAGGGAGATTCAGCTTAGATGATAACGGCAAAAGTAACGTTTTAGCCCAAGCTGAGGTTGAAGGCATTGAAGCACTTATTGTGACTTCAACGTGTAACCGTACCGAAATTTATGGTTTCGCCCAGCATCCTTTCCAACTCATCAAATTGCTTTGTGAAAACAGTCAAGGTACCGTGGAAGACTTCCAAAAGGTAGCTTATGTGTATAAAAATCAAGAAGCCGTTTCCCATATGTTTCGTGTCGGAACCGGTTTAGACAGTCAGATTTTAGGCGATTTTGAAATCATCAGTCAAATCAAATCGGCCTTCGTAGAAAGCAAAAACCGTCATTTGGCCAATGCTTTTATGGAGCGTTTGGTGAACGCAGTGATACAGGCCAGCAAGCGCATTAAGAATGAAACCGAAATTTCTTCGGGAGCGACTTCCGTTTCTTTTGCGGCTGTGCGTTACATTTTTAACAATGTAGAAAATATCGCTAACAAAAATATTTTGCTTTTCGGAACCGGTAAAATCGGTAGAAATACTTGTGAAAATTTGGTCAAACATACCAAACACGAGCAAATCACACTCATCAATCGCACCAAAGACAAAGCCGAACGTTTGGCCAGAAAACTGGATGTAATTGTAAAAGATTATGTCGATTTGCAATTGGAAATTCAAAAGGCCGATGTGTTAGTCGTGGCCACCGGCGCCCAAAATCCAACCGTAGACAAAGCTATTTTGAATTTGAAAAAACCGTTGTTGATTTTGGATTTATCCATTCCGAAAAACGTGAACGAGAATGTGCAAGATGTGAAAGGTGTTACTTTAGTTCATATGGATCATTTATCACAAATGACCGATGAAACTTTGGAAAACCGCAAAAAACACATTCCTGCGGCCGAAGCCATCATCGAAGAAATCAAAGACGAATTCATCGCTTGGACCAAACAACGAAAATTTGCGCCTACCATTCACGCCTTAAAAGAAAAACTCAATTCCATTAAAGACGGCGAGCTCAATGTGCAACGCAAAAAACTGGCCAACTTCGATGAAGAACAAGCCGAGTTAATTAGCGCTCGCATCATCCAAAAAATTACCAATCATTTTGCCAATCATTTAAAAGATGACAATACAATGGTGGATGAAAGTATTGAATGGATTGAGAAAATTTTTCAGATAGAAACGACTTCCAAATAAAATGGCCAAAACAATCAGAATAGGTACTCGCGATAGCGAACTCGCCCTTTGGCAAGCCCACACCGTTCAAAAAAAACTCAACGATTTAGGCTATTCCACGGAAATAATAGCCGTGAAATCACAAGGTGATATCATCTTAGACAAACCTTTATACGAATTGGGCATCACAGGAATTTTCACCAAAACGTTAGACATTGCTATGATTAACGGTCAGGTTGATATTGCTGTGCATTCCATGAAAGATGTGCCAACGGCGTTACCTACCGGAATTGTGCAAGCGGCCGTTTTGGAAAGAGCCAATGTACTCGATATTTTAGTCCACAAAGGCAACACCGATTTTTTAAACGAAAAAGCCACCATCGCTACCGGAAGTTTACGCCGACAAGCCCAATGGCTCAATAAATATCCTAATCATACTGTGGTAGATTTACGCGGTAACGTGAATACGCGCATGCAAAAGTTACAAGATAACGATTGGAGTGGCGCCGTATTTGCCGCAGCAGGTTTGGAGCGCATCAACTTAAAACCGGATACTTTTATCAACCTCGATTGGATGGTTCCCGCGCCGGCGCAAGGTGCTATGGTAGTGGTTGCGATGGGTAATGACGATTTTACTGTAGACGCTATTTCGCAATTAAACGATATCGAAACCGAGATTTGTACGTACATCGAAAGACAATTTTTAAGAACCTTGGAAGGCGGTTGTACAGCACCTATCGGAGCTTTGGCCCAATACAATCAGCACGATGACACGATTGAGTTTCATGGATGTTTACTTTCACTGGATGGTCAACAAAAATTTGAAATTATCAAAGCAGTGGATATATCCGAATGGAAAAAGTTAGGATTTTATGCTGCCAAAGAAATACTCGATAACGGTGGAAGCGAATTGATGGAAGCAATTAAAAAACAGCTCAAAGCTAAAGCGTAACGATGGAAAATCAAATTCGCGTATTGTCAACCAAAATGCTTACAGACCAACAAAAGCGACTGCTGTTGAATGCGAATTTTTCGATTGATGAAGCCGATTTTATCGATGTGGTCAACCAATCATTCGACTTGAAAAGCAGTAATGACTACCTGATTTTTACCAGTCAGAATGCGGTAGAAAGCATATTGGAAAATGAAAAAGCCACGGAACTCAAAACCAAAAAATGTTTTTGTGTAGGCGAAAAGACCAAAGCCATGCTGGAAACTAACGGCTTTGACGTCATAGCCGGCGCAGATTACGCCTCAGAATTGGCCTCAATCATTTGCAACCAATACGGCAAGAGTAGTTTTACGTTCTTTTGCGGGAATTTGAGAAGAGATATTTTACCCGATTCCTTGCGCTTGGCAGGTATCACTTTCGAAGAAGTTGAAGTGTATGAAACCCGTTTAACGCCGCACAAAGCCGCTGCCGATTTGAACGGGATTTTGTTTTTCAGTCCGTCGGGCGTGCAAAGTTTTTTGAAAGAAAATGAATTGCAAGATGAGGTTTGTTTCTGCATCGGAAGCACCACTGCCAAAGCGTTGAGAGGCATTACCAACAAAGTGGTGACCGCCAATCAGCCTACTATTGAAAGTACAATTGCAAAAAGTATAGAATTTTTTAATAAAATATAATTTGGCCAAAGCCAAAAGCAAACAACAAATATGATTAAAAACGATTTATTCCTTCGCGCCTTAAATAACGAAACCGTAGAACGTCCACCGGTATGGATGATGCGACAAGCCGGTAGGTATTTACCCGAATTCAGAGCGTTACGCGACAAATACGATTTCTTCACCCGTTGTGAAACCCCTGAATTAGCCGCGGAAATCACGGTACAACCGATTCGAATTGTAAAACCGGATGCTGCCATTTTGTTCTCGGATATCTTGGTAGTGCCAAGAGCGATGGGAATCCATGTAGAATTGAAAGACAATCTCGGACCGATTATACCCAATCCCATTCGCACGATGGAACAAGTCAATCAGGTTTTTGTGCCGAATATTCATGAAACTTTAGGGTACGTGATGGATGCCGTAAAACTGACCAAAGAAATGCTGAACGACGAAGTGCCGCTTATTGGTTTCGCCGGTTCACCATGGACGATTTTCTGTTATGCGGTAGAAGGCAAAGGCTCTAAAAGTTTTGATACGGCTAAAGGATTTTGTTTCTCCAATCCGGTAGCCGCGCACACGTTGTTGCAAAAAATCACAGATACGACCATTTTATATTTGAAAGAAAAAGTAAAAGCCGGTTGTAACGCCATTCAAATTTTCGATTCTTGGGGCGGCATGTTGTCTCCGGAAGACTATAAAGAATTCTCTTGGCAATACATCAACCAAATTGTAGAAGCGTTGGCTGAGGAAACCAAAGTCATCGTATTCGGAAAAGGCTGTTGGTTTGCGCTCAATGATATGGCCAAATCCAAAGCGTCAGCCTTAGGAGTTGATTGGACTTGCTCGCCAAGAAATGCCCGTTATTTAACCGGTGGCAAAATCACTTTACAAGGCAATTTCGACCCGAGTCGTTTGTTATCGCCTATACCAACCATCAAAAAAATGGTACACCAAATGATAGATGAATTCGGCAAAGACAATTATATCGTAAACTTAGGCCACGGTATTTTACCTAACATTCCGGTAGATCACGCCAAGGCGTTTGTAGAAGCAGTAAAAGAATATAAATCATAGTTGCTGAGTAGCTAAGTCACTGAGTAGCTAAGCAAAACTCAGTCATTCAGTCACTCAGTCACTCAGTCACTTAAAAATGAAAGACCAATTTTACCCCTACATCCAAAACCTTCAAGACCAAATCTGTGCTGCTTTGGAAGCTGTTGATGGCGTAGCGACATTCCGCGAAGACCTATGGCAACGACCGGAAGGCGGCGGCGGCAGAACTCGTGTCATCGAGAACGGTCAGGTTTTCGAGAAAGGTGGCGTTAACATTTCTGCCGTTCACGGCAAATTGCCCGATACCATGCAAAAGATGTTTGGTGTTGGAGAAGCCGATTTTTTCGCCTGTGGATTGAGTTTAGTTATTCATCCTAAAAATCCAATGGTGCCGACAGTGCATGCCAATTGGCGCTACTTCGAAATGTATGATACTTCGACAGAGCTCAGCACAGGCTCACGGAAAGTAATCAATTCCTGGTTCGGTGGCGGACAGGATTTGACGCCTTATTACCTGTTTGAAGAAGATGCGAAACATTTTCACCAAACGTGTAAAACTGCTTGCGACAAACACAATCCGGAGTTTTATCCGAAATACAAAAAACAATGTGATGCCTATTTCTGGAACGCTCACCGTAACGAAGCCCGTGGTATCGGCGGTTTGTTCTTCGATTACTGCAAAGCCACAGAAACAATGAGTATGCAGGATTGGTATAATTTCGTAACCGAAGTCGGCAACAGTTTCTGCGAAGCCTATGTGCCGATAGTAGAAAGAAGAAAAGCATTACCGTATACCGAAGCCCAACGCAACTGGCAAGAGATTCGTCGCGGGCGTTATGTGGAGTTCAATTTGGTGCACGACAAAGGCACGCTTTTCGGCTTAAAAACCAACGGTCGCATCGAATCGATTTTGATGAGTTTACCACCACACGTGCAATGGGTGTACGACCATCATCCGGTAGTCGGCAGCGAAGAAGAGAAATTAATTAAAGTATTGCAACAACCGATTAATTGGATTGTAGCGTGAGAATTGAAGATTGAAGATTAACGATTTTTGATTGCAGAAGTAATCAATAAATCAAATCTCAATTCAAATCATAAATCTACAATCGTTAATCATAAATCATAAATCAATATGTTCCCACTACAAAGAGGCAGAAGATTACGCGTCAACGAAAGTATTCGTTCGTTAGTCCGCGAAACTACTTTAAGTCCGGCCGACTTCATGTTTCCCATGTTCATAGCCGAAGGCGAAAACTACCAATCCGAAATTCCATCCATGCCGGGCATTTACCGTCGCTCGTTGGATTTAACCGTGGCAGAAGTGAAGGAATTATTTGCTTTAGGCATACGTGCCGTGAATATTTATGTCAAAGTCGATGAAAGTCTAAAAGACAACACCGGTAAAGAAGCTTGGAATCCCAACGGCTTGATGCAACGCGCCATTCGTGAAATTAAAGCCGCTTGTCCGGAAATGATAGTCATGCCCGATGTGGCTTTAGATCCGTATTCCATTTACGGTCACGATGGTATCATCGAAAACGGTGATGTGGCCAACGATGCCACCAACGACGCCTTAGTCAAAATGGCGGTTTCCCACGCCCAAGCCGGAGCCGATTTTGTAGCACCAAGCGACATGATGGACGGCCGCGTATTGCGTTTACGCCAAGGCTTAGATGCTGCAGGTTTTCAACATGTTGGGATTATGAGTTATTCAGCCAAATACGCTTCTGCTTTTTACGGACCGTTCCGCGATGCGTTGGACAGTGCGCCAAGAGAAGCCGATGTAGTCGTTCCGAAAGACAAAAAAACCTACCAAATGGACTACGCCAACCGCATCGAAGCCGTAAAAGAAGCTTTAATGGACGTAGAAGAAGGCGCCGATATGGTGATGGTAAAACCCGGAATTGCGTATTTGGATATCGTTCGTGAAGTCAAAAACGCGGTTAACGTTCCTGTTACGGTGTTCCATGTTTCAGGCGAATACGCCATGATCAAAGCCGCAGCCGAAAGAGGTTGGCTCGACCACGACAAAATCATGATGGAGCAACTTATGTGCATCAAACGGGCCGGAGCCAGCTTGATTTCTACGTATTTTGCCAAAGAGGCTGCGATTTTATTGAATCAAAAGTAGGAGCGACCCGAGCGATAGCGAATTGGCGAAGCGAAAGGTTCGGGATTTATCAGTTATCCCTATTCCCGCTTTCCGCGCTACACGGTAGCTAGCGCCAATCGGGGCTAATTATAATATGTATTGCATTTTTGTACACTATGAAAAAGATAATATTACTGCTATTGGTTATCACTTTCGATTCTTGTAAAAAGGAAGCTGAGCCAACGGAAAATCAACCCCAACACGATGAAACCGCTGTAGCCGTTTCCGGTCAAGAATTATTTGAAGGCAAAGGCACTTGTACGGCTTGTCATTTGCCCGACCAAAAAGTCATCGGACCAAGCATAGCTGAAATCGCCAAAACCTACAAAGAAAAAAACGGCAGCATCGTAGCCTTCCTCAAAGAAGAAGCCGAGCCAATAGTTGATCCAAGTCAATACGAAACCATGAAGACCAACTTCGCCATTACCAAAAAAATGAGTGATGAAGAACTAAAAGCTTTGGAAGAATACATCCTTAGTTTTTCGAAATAAATCTTAGAAACCTTTTGTCTTCTTCGTGTGCTTTGGGGTTAAATCACTAATTTTATCCAATGGAAACAATATTCATCAAAACACCGTTAGGCGTCGCCAAAATCGTAGGCGACACTGATGGTATAGCTGAGATTTCCGTTTCGGATGAAGGTGAAGTTTCTGATACTATTCCCTCTGTTTTGCAAGAAGCTGTAAAACAACTCAACGACTATTTTGACGGAAAACGCAGTGCATTCGATTTTAAGATCAATCCACAAGGCACCGATTTCCAACAAAAAGTGTGGCAAGAATTGTTGAACATCCCGTTTGGCAAAACGATGTCTTATCTGGATTTATCCAAAAAGTTAGGCGATGTCAAAGCCATTAGAGCAGTCGCATCGGCTAACGGGAAAAATCCATTATGGATCGTTGTTCCGTGTCATCGTGTTATCGGTACTAATGGTTCATTAACCGGTTATGCCGGTGGATTGTGGCGCAAAAAATGGTTGTTGGAACACGAAAGTCCAAACCAACAGCAATCACTTTTTTAAGTATTTTTCTTTCATTTTAAAATAAATCCGTACTTTTAAATCAGTTATTTCTTAAAAAAATTATTATGATTGAAAAAATACAACTCAATAATATACTCTTTCTTGACATCGAAACCGTTCCCGAAGAAGACAATTTCAAGGCTTTAGACGATGAGATGAAACTCCTTTGGGAGCAAAAAACGCAATACCAAAGACGCGACGAATACACGCCGGAAGATTTCTATGAACGTGCCGGAATTTGGGCCGAATTTGGTAAAATTGTTTGTATTTCCGTAGGCTATTTTGCCAACAAAAGCGACATCAGAAATTTTAGGGTAACTTCCTTTTTTGGAGAAGAAAAAAAGATTCTTAAGGATTTCGCCAATTTGTTAGACACGCATTTCAACGGTGCGCAGCATTTATTGTGTGGTCACAATGCCAAAGAATTCGACTTTCCGTTTATTGCTCGCCGTATGATTATCAACCAAATTGCCATTCCGAATAAGTTCAATCTATTCGGGAAAAAGCCATGGGAAATCCCGCATTTGGACACCTTGGAATTATGGAAATTCGGCGATTACAAGCATTTTACCTCTTTAAAACTGTTGACCAAAATTCTGGGTATTCCGTCTCCCAAAGGCGATATCGACGGCAGTCAAGTAGCCTATGTTTTTTATGTAGAAAAAGACATAGATCGTATCGTTACTTACTGTGAAAAAGACGTCATAGCAGTGGCACAAATTTTCTTGCGACTCAGGAGAGAAGACTTGCTAATAGAAGAGGAAATTTTACATGTATAAAAAAAGGAGGTCAAAATGACCTCCTTTTTTTAGTTTCTTTTCAATACTATTTTCTTGGTTATGCTTCCCGAAGTATTATCTATTTGAATCAAATAAACACCGTCTTGAATGCCTTCCAAACCGATAACGTTCTCAACTTGGTTGGTTTCTTGAGTATAAACTATTCTTCCTTGCAAATCATACACACTTAAAGTGGTTTTCTCGGTCAAAGACGGAATTTCAATATTCACCATCCCGGAAGTAGGATTTGGATATATTTTAGTGTTCACAAGCGGATTCTCAGTAATCTCCAAAATAGAAGCTTGTACTCTACAAATGTTAATATTGAAGTTGGTAATAGCACCACCGTCTTCATTGTAAGGATCATCCACGCGTAAAATCCAAACGCCATCGGCAATCAGATTATTCAAAATATTTAAACTGCCTACCGGAGCGATATTACCACTGATAGCCGGAGTACCTACACAAGTAGGAACAGTTCCCGAATCGTCATAAGTACAGTCTATATTGTCTTCGCCGGCACAAGCCTCTTGTTGTAAAACAATTACAGGACTACCCAAACTCGCAGGTCCTTCTAAGGTTATAGTAAGGTCTTGTACCCAAGTGTGAGTAATGGCAACATTAACATTGAGGTCTCCAATAGAATATCCGCCGCTCACAGTGACCGGGACAAATGCCTCTGAATTTGCCACCGTTGCAATGGTCGCATTCGAATAATCTGTTGCACTGAAGTTCACATCACAAAACAAGTTTCCGGTTGTAAAGTCGTAGGTTTGGGCGCTGGTTATAGCAACATTACCACAATTATTCATTGGGATTACCCTCCAAAAATAACGAGTAGCTTGACTCAATCCGGTAAGTGAAAAAGAATTCGTACTTACAAAATCCTCAGCTATCATACTGGAAAAGTTACTGAATTGAGAAACTTGTACATGGTAATTGATGGCATTGGCTTGAGCGGTCCAAGTTAAGTTAACCGAAGTAGATAAGCCGTTTTGACCATCGGTTGGTGTATTGATTACGATAGGTTGAAAAGTTGCACTGTAAACGCGTAATGTTTTGTAGCGGATTTCGGTTTCCGTACCGTTAAAACCACGAATACCAACAAAATAGTCGCCAGGAGCCACATTTGATAATCCTGAGATCGTCATAGTAACCAATCCGTTAGTGCTTAATGAACTTGGTGAAAAAGTTGCCGTTGCACCTGCCGGTAAGTCAACAGCCGAAAAGTTGGTAGTTCCACCGCCGTTTTGAGCATAGTTAAATGTGAAAACAGCATTTTGTGTATCACAAACCGTGGCGTCAGTAGAATTAGAATTCAATGAAAAAGCAGAAGTGATTCCGGTTACTACCAGAGAAAAGCGTTGATTTCCTGACTGTATATTACCCTTGTGTGTTACTGTTATTACGTATTCTCCGGCAGATGGCGCATCAATTTTGATTAATTCCACATTGTCTACGTTATTGTCTGAAGTTCTCTCAGCCGGTGTTGTTGGGCTAACTAACTTCCAAGGGAAATAAGTAGTTCCGTTTTTGGTAATTCGGATGTCTAAATCATTAACCAAAACAGGAGTTGGATCATTCGCTCCGTTAGCTCCGTTATAAATCGGTCCAGGGAGATCTGTCCAAGTTATCGAGGCCATCAAAGGAGTTAAACCATTAGAGTTTACAGTCATCGTATAGCTTTGATGGTTACTCAGGTTTTCTTCAGAAACCCATGAAGTTAATCCATTATTGGTTAAGGTCTCAGCAGCTCTTTTGGCATTCAACAAACCCCAACCGAAAATACCATCCGGACCCACTGCACCCGCATCATCAGCTGTATGACAAGCTAACCCTTTTAAAGTGGCTGCTCGCATAAAATTTGTGGTTAAATTTCGGTAGTGTTGTTGCAACAAGGTTAAAGTTCCCGCTACATTGGGTGAAGCCATAGAGGTTCCTGTTAAAGTTGCGGTGGCTGTATTACTGCCACTGCTGGTTGAAGTCAAATTAGTTCCATTCCCGGTAATATCGGGTTTGATTCGCAAATCGTCTGTTGGTCCTTGACTACTGGACCCATTAATATTGATATTTCCTGAGACATTCCCGTCAGTACCAACTGAAACGTCCAAACAGTTGGCTACAACCAAAGTGTTTTTGGCGGTTTTATCACCCACAAGTTTATCATACCCAAAAGCTAAAGGTTCAGCATTATCATTGTTTCCACCATCATTTCCGGCTGACATAACCGGAAGGTAATAAGGGGAATTGTAGGCCACATCATCCCACTCATTGGCACCGAAGGTGTAGGAGCCGATAAACCAAGACGGCAAAACATTGCCATTGTTGGTAATGGGTGTTCCGTATGAATGATTGGAAATCAGCATCCCCGATTGTACTTCGCCAAGGGCTTCCGCTACATCGTCGTTCCAATCGAACGTTCTGGCAGTTGCCTCTGAGGCCATTCCTTTAACCGATGCAGGATTAGCACTCGCCACCATGGTGCCGGTTACGTGTGTGGCATGTTGTATAGCTCCTGTACTGGTGTTGTCTCCTAAAGTTACTCTTCCTCCAAAAGCAGTATGAGTAGTTCTAACATTTCCTCCGTCCCAAACCCTGACTGTCATACCCTGGCCGTTTAGGTTTAAACCCATACCTCCACCTGAATTTAAAAAACTCGCACGGGTAGTTTTGGCAGCATTAACGTTTTCTGTAGAATAGTAAATAGGATAGCCGTCCGGAGTTAATCGCATTAATTCTAATATATTGCCATCATCTTTTTTTACAAATAATGGCCAACCTTTGGCTAAAGCTTGCGCTTGGGCTTTTTCTTTTTCAGTTTTAGCTAATTTACGATAGTAGGCTTCTTTCTCTTTTAATTTAGCCATGTCATATTGAGCAGTGATGACTTTAACTTCTTCCGAAGATTGTCCGTAAAGAGTTGAAGCAAAGAACAATAATGTCAATGATGTCAGTAAATGGTGTTTCATGATCTGTGGTCAAATAGTGTGGTCATTTTAAGGCGACAAATATATAAATCTTAACGGATTACACTCGATTTTTAAGAAATAAACATAAATAATTATAAATTGTTTAATAGTTTCTAATTTATGACAGGACTTATAATTTCTGTTGTCAAAAATTTTCTGTTCGAAAGGAACAATTTTTTTCTTGCCATTTTCAGAAATAGTATATTTACCAAAAAACAGCACTATGGTTCTAAGTAGATTTTGGTTAGTCATTTTTGTGGCTTCGATCACTTTTGTGATTTTCAGTTTATTTTCCGGAGATAGTTATTCTATCGATTATGTTTTAAACGGAAAAAAAGACGATCCGATTCTGATATCTGAAAAGTACTTAAACGAAATTCCTAAGTTTATCCAAGACAGTATTCAAAAAAGTGAGGAAAAATCATTTGTCATCAACAGTGACACATTGAATGCCGACACCACTTATGTCTATAAAAACCAAACCGTTAAAATCTACAGCGGTGTTCAAAAATCGGATGGGTTGCTGCCTACTTGTAAAAACAGTTTACTTGATTTAATTATCCCGCTTATTGCTTATTTGGCCTTCTTTTGCGGCTTAATGGAGTTATTAATTGTTTCCGGTGCTGCCGAAAAATTGGCTAAAAGATTAAGTCCGGTATTTGCTAAAGTCTTTCCTTCAGTGCCTAAAAACCACGAATCGATATCGTACATGACTTTGAACTTTGCTGCTAATTTCCTCGGATTAGACTCGGCTGCCACGCCATTCGGTTTAAAAGCCATGCAAAGTTTACAAGAAATCAATCCGGAAAAAGAAAGAGCCAGCGATGCACAGATTATGTTCATGTGTTTGCACGCTGCCGGGTTAACTTTAATTCCAACCTCAATCATCGGGTATCGTGCTGCTGAAAATGCTGCCAATCCGGCTGATGTGATGTTGCCTTGTATCATCACTTCGTTTATCGGAACCATAGCGGCCATGATAATTGTTGGGATTCGTCAAAAAATCAATTTCAAAAGCGCTACTTTGATTGTCGCACTGATGACAGTAGTTTCCGCCATAGTTGGATTGCTGTTTTACATTAACGGTTTGGATTTGGTAGGTAAAAACTTTTTCACCGCCAATTTATCCGGCTTGATGTTGGTGGCTATTATTGCTTTTACCTTGGTGTTTTCTTTCATCAACGAGCAAAAGTTTGTGGCTAAAAGCACGACTATTTTCGATGCTTTTGTAACCGGTGCCAACAATGGTTTGCAAACCGGTGTCAAGATTTTCCCTTATGTAATGGGGATGTTGGTGGCCATTTCTTTCTTCAGAAACAGCGGTCTTTTTGAAATCATCAGCAATTGGATTTCGTTTGCGTTTTCCAACATTGGTGTTAGCAAACAAATTACAGATTCCTTACCGGTGGCCATGTTACGACCATTCAGCTCAGGCGGTTCTCGTGGTTTTATGATTGATGCTATGCGTAGCTTTGGTCCCGATTCGTTTACCGCGCGGTTGAGTTGTATTTTCCAATGCAGTGCCGAAACTACTTTTTATGTGATTGCGGTTTACTTTGGCTCTGTCAACATCAAAAACACCCGTTACACTTTGGGCACGATGCTTTTGGTTGACTTGATTTGTGTGATTACTGCGATTTTTGTAGCGAGTTGGTTTTTTTAAGAGACAACTACACCAATTTAGCAATTATTTAATTTCAGCTGTCACGCACTTTGCGTAACTTTACATTTCTAAAAACAAATACCAAATGGACTTTATATACCAAGATCCGTATCCTATTTTGAAAGACGATACGCAATATAAAAAAATCACTTCCGATTACGTAAAAACCGAACAATTAGGTGATAGAGAAATTCTAACCGTTGATCCGAAAGGCTTAGAGTTGTTAGCGCAAGAAGCGATGATAGACGTGTCATTCATGCTGCGTACTTCGCATTTACAAAAATTGGAAAACATTCTAAACGATCCGGAAGCGACAGATAACGACCGATTCGTAGCCTACAATTTATTGCAAAATGCCGCAGTAGCTGTAGAAGGCGAGTTGCCGTCCTGTCAGGATACCGGAACAGCCATTGTTTTGGCTAAGAAAGGTGAAAATGTTTATACCGGAGTAGACGATGCCGAATGGTTGTCGAAAGGGATTTTTAACTCTTACCAAATTAAAAATCTTCGTTATTCTCAGATAGTACCAATATCCATGTTTGAAGAGAAAAACTCCGGTTCTAATCTTCCGGCGCAAATTGATATTTATGCTAAAAAAGGAGCGAGTTATGAATTTTTGTTTTTGGCCAAAGGTGGCGGAAGTGCTAACAAGACTTTCTTGTACCAAAAAACCAAATCGCTGTTAAATGAAAAATCAATGGATGAATTCATCCGTGAAAAAATAAAAGACCTTGGCACTTCTGCGTGTCCACCGTATCACTTGGCTCTAGTCATTGGAGGTACTTCGGCAGAAGCCAACTTGGCTGCCGTAAAAAAAGCATCAGCAGGCTATTTTGATAACTTACCAACGACAGGTAATATGGCCGGTCAGGCGTTTCGCGATTTAGAATGGGAGCAAAGAGTATTACAAATTTGCCAAGAAAGTGCTATTGGTGCTCAGTTTGGCGGTAAGTATTTTGCCCACGATGTTCGCGTTATTCGTTTGCCTAGACATGCTGCTTCGTGTCCGGTTGGCTTAGGTGTTTCGTGTTCGGCCGATAGAAATATCAAAGCCAAAATTACCAAAGACGGTATTTTCTTGGAGCAGTTGGAAACCAATCCGCAACAGTTTCTACCGGCAGTGCCGCCACATTTGGAAGCACCGGTGGAAATTGATTTGAACCGACCAATGAGCGAAATCTTGGCCGAGTTAAGCAAATATCCAATCAAAACCCGATTGAAATTAAACGGAACCGTAATCGTAGCCCGTGATATTGCCCATGCCAAAATCAAAGAATTACTCGATGCCGGAAAACCAATGCCGGAGTATTTTAAAAACCATCCGGTGTATTACGCCGGTCCTGCTAAAACACCGGAAGGTATGCCATCAGGAAGTTTCGGACCAACCACTGCCGGCCGTATGGATGTGTATGTAGATGAATTCCAAAGTCACGGCGGCAGCATGATTATGTTGGCCAAAGGCAATCGCAGTAAAGAGGTAATGAATGCTTGTAAAAAATACGGCGGTTTCTATTTAGGGTCTATTGGCGGACCGGCAGCTATTTTGGCCAAAGAGAATATTTTGAAAGTAGAAGTGGTAGATTTTGAAGAATTAGGCATGGAAGCTGTTCGCAAAATTACGGTGAAAGATTTCCCGGCGTTTATTATTACCGACGACAAAGGAAACGACTTCTTTGCCAATTTATAAGATGTTGTTTACCGAAACTTTTTCCGAATTCTACAGCCAGGTCAAAGACAGTTTGGGGGATGGTACTTTTGCCAAATTGACCTTAGCCAAAACCATCGGCAACACCGATTTGATGAATATTTATGGGCGTCCGATTGTTGAAGAAGAGGTTTTGAAATTAGAATTGAAGTATAAATTCCAAAGAGAAGAAATTGTCGAAATCCATACTATTGATTCGGCGTTTCCCAGATTATTGGAGTTTATCAATAATCCGTTTTTGTCGGCCATATTGTTTACTACCGAATTTGATTTGGTTTACAAACTCAACAAAAAAAGAGCCGTCAGCATCACCGAAGCCGCTCCGAGTTTTGCCCATGCTTCGCCGGTATTGTTGGAGTATTTAGATAAGCAACAGTAATTTTAAATCATAAAAAAACCACAAGTTTCAACTGAAATTTGTGGTTTTGTTTTATTACAGATTTTCTATTAGATCACCATTTCCGGAATATCGCCTTCAATGATTAATTCAGCTTCTGTTGAGGCAATAATGTGTTCTACCGAAACACCGGGCGCGCGTTCCAATAGCTTGAATCCTTTAGGCGTAATTTCCATAACCGCCAATTCAGTTACTACTTTTTTCACACAACCAACACCGGTTAACGGGAGTGTACATCTTTTTAGAATTTTACTTTCGCCGGCTTTGTTTACGTGCATCATCGCTACAATAATATTTTCGGCCGAAGCGACTAAATCCATGGCGCCACCCATTCCTTTGACCATTTTACCCGGAATTTTCCAGTTGGCAATGTCACCGTTTTCGGCGACTTCCATAGCACCTAAAATGGTTAAATCTACTTTCTGACTGCGGATCATGCCAAAACTGAAAGCCGAGTCAAAGAAACTTGCACCCGGTAAAGTGGTAATGGTTTGTTTTCCGGCGTTGATGACGTCGGCATCTTCTTCTCCTTCGAATGGGAATGGTCCCATACCCAAAACGCCGTTCTCACTTTGAAATTCTACGGAAATATCAGTCCGTACATAATTGGCCACCAAAGTCGGAATCCCGATACCGAGATTCACAAAGTATTTGTCTTTGACTTCTTGGGCTATTCTTTTTGCAATGTCGTTTTTATCTAAAGCCATGATTACTCTCTTTTACGGGTTGTACGTTGCTCAATTCTTTTTTCAAATTTCTCTCCTTTAAAGATGCGTTGCACCATAATACCGGGAATGTGAATTTGATTTGGGTCGAGTGTTCCCACCGGTACCAATTCTTCTACTTCAGCAATGGTGATTTTAGCCGCGCCTGCCATAGGTGCATTAAAGTTACGAGCCGTTCCTTTGAAAATCAGGTTGCCGGCTTCGTCACCTTTCCAAGCTTTTACAATGGAGAAATCGGCTTTGTAAGCCAATTCCATGATGTGCATTTTACCATTGAATTCGCGGACTTCTTTGCCTTCGGCTACTTCGGTTCCGTAACCGGCCGGCGTAAAGAAAGCCGGAATTCCGGCTTGAGCCGCACGGCATTTTTCGGCCAAGGTTCCTTGTGGCGTGAGTTCTACTTCCAATTCGCCCGACAACATTTGGCGTTCGAATTCGGCGTTTTCGCCCACGTAAGAAGAAATCATTTTTTTGATTTGTCGTTTTTGAAGCAATAAGCCCAATCCGAAATCGTCTACGCCGGCATTGTTGGAGATGCAAGTTAAATTGGTGGTACCTTTTTGAACTAATTCGGCTATACTGTTTTCCGGGATGCCGCAAAGGCCAAAGCCACCGAGCATGATGGTCATGCCGTCTTCGATGCCTTGCAGTGCTTCTTGTACAGAGTTCACTTTTTTATTGATCATATCGATTGTAGTGTAGTTTGTGCCGTAAATTTAGGAATTAAATAGCGAACGCCGAAAATAAAAAATCCCATCTACTAAAGGTAAATGGGATTTTTCTATGTCTAGCCCCGATGGTCCCGAGGAATCGGGAGGCATCCTTTTATTGCTTTACAATTAAAGCTCTTTGACTGTGTTCAGCGTTACAAAGCAATAAAAGATACAGTGGACAGCGGGAAACAGCTCCTAAAAATTACATTTCAAATTCGTCGGTGCTTTGTTCTTCCGGATTGTCGACGGCAGTCGAATCGGTTTCAGCTTTTGGCGGTGACCAACAATCTACCTTAATCGACAAGTTGTCCGGTCGTTGGAACGGATCTTTAGAGATTTGCAGGTCTTTGTCCTCGTAACATTTTTTCATCATATAACCCCAAATCGGTAATGCAGCCGTGGCGCCTTGTCCGTAAGTAATGCCTTTGAAACGGGCGGAACGGTCTTCGCAACCGACCCAAACACCGGTTACCAAATTTGGCACCATTCCGATAAACCAACCATCGGATTGATTTTGAGAAGTTCCGGTTTTACCCGCAATTGGGTTGGTGAACATATACGGATAGCCTGTCCAACGATTGTCGCCACTTCCGCCGCTTTGGGTACGCAAACGCACACCCGAACCGCTTTCGGTTACCCCTTCAAGCAATTTGATTACGGCATAAGCGATGTCTTTGTTTAGTACATCGTGTGTATCCGGAACAGGTTCGTATAATACGACACCGTTTTTATCTTCGATTCTGCTGATGAATTGCGGTTTGATGTAAACGCCTTGGTTGGCAAAGGTACTGTAAGCGGCCACCATGTCTTCCACGGTGATTTCTACTGCACCGAGCGCGATAGAAGGTTGGTTAGGAATATCGGATTTCACGCCTAATTTTTTGGTCAATGCCGCTACAGATTCCGGTCCGGTTTTGTCAATCAATTTAGCCGAAACCGTATTGATGGACAAGGCCAGCGCCCGTTTTAAAGTAACCATACCACGGTATTGGTGGTCGGAGTTTTTAGGTTCCCAATCTTCGGTTACATTGTGTCGGCCTTTGTGAATCATAAACGGACTGTCGATGATGGAATCGCAAGGCGACATGCCCAACTGTTCGATGGCTGTGGCGTATACAAACGGTTTGAAAGTCGAACCTACTTGGCGCGCACCTTGTCCAACGTGATCGTATTGGAAGTATTTGTAATCGATACCGCCAACCCAAGCTTTGATGTGTCCGGTTTGCGGTTCCATCGACATCAATCCGGCTTGAAGGAAGTGCTTGTAGTAGCGGATTGAATCGCGTGGCGTCATGGTGGTGTCGATTTCTCCTTTCCAAGAGAAGATTTTCATTTTGGTTTTCACATCGAAGGAAGCTATGATTTCTTCTTCGGTTTTGTCCATTTCTTTCATCACACGCCAACGTTCCGAGTTTTTCATGGCTTGCGTCATGATGCGATTGGTTTCGTCGTCGGTAATATTAACGAAAGGCGCATTTTTGTTTTCTTTTTGTTGGGCAAAAAACTCTTGTTGCAGGTTTTTCATGTGTGCTTGAACGGCTTCTTCGGCATGCTGCTGAATTTTAGAATCGATAGTAGTATAAATTTTTAAACCATCGGAGTAAATGTCCCAATCACTGCCGTCAGGACGCTTATTTTCTTTAGCCCAGTTTTTCATGTATTCCCTAAGGTACTCGCGGAAATAAGTCGCTGTTCCTTCTTTGTGACTTTCCGGGTGGAAGTTTAAAACGATAGGTTGGCTGGCCAAACTGTCTCTTTGTTGTTTGTTGATGACTTTGTTTCTGACCATTTGGTCCAATACTGTATTTCGTCTGTTTTTTACTTTTTCCAAACGACGCAACGGATTGTAGAGCGAAGGATTCTTAAGCATTCCTACGAACATGGCTGCTTCGTCTATGGTTAAGTCGCGCGGTTCTTTGCCGAAATATACTTTTGAGGCAGAGCGAATTCCAACAGCTGTATTTACGAAATCGGCTTTGTTTAAATACATGGCGATGATTTCGTTTTTGGTGTATTGGCGTTCCAATTTAACTGCGATAATCCATTCTTTGGCTTTTTGGATAACGCGGAACAAGAAAAATTTTGATCCTTCGCCGTGGAAAAGCAATTTGGCCAATTGTTGCGTTAATGTACTGGCACCACCGCTTTGTCCTAATCTTAAAGCAGCTCCGAAAGTTCTTTTGGCGTCTATACCGGAGTGTTCGTAAAAACGCTCGTCTTCGGTGGATACGAGTGCTTTTACCAAATGCGGTGGTAAATCTTCGTATTTGATAGGCGTACGGTTTTCGTTGTAAAACTTACCAATGGTGACACCGTCGGAGGAAATAATTTCGGTAGCCAAATTGGATTCGGGATTTTCTAAGTCTTCAAAAGACGGCATGGCGCCGAAAAATCCCCAAGAAGCCAAGCAGAAAAACAATATTAGGGTTCCTAAACCATACAAGAACAGTTGCCAAAACTTCTTTTGGTAGTATTTTATATCTTTAACTGTGGTGGTATTACTTTTTTGTGCCATAATTTTTTAGTCTGTAGATTCGATTCGGAAACCAACATCTGAAATGCCGTTCAAGGAGGTTACACCTTCAATTTTACCGGTTTGTCTTAGCGCGTGTTTGATGTGTACTTTGTATAATCCTTTTTGGGTAAAACTTACCTTGTCTTTGTAAAACAACTTGTTTTCTTTGATGTCGGTAAAGCCTTCCCCAAGAAGTGTGCCATCCGGATTGGTCATTTGGTATTCCAAGGTATCCACTTTTATTTGCTTGTTGGGTTGTTCCAAAGACACTATTAAAAACAAATTGTTGAACGGATAATCATCATTGTCCCTAACATTTACATACAAATTGTATGTTTTTTTGGGATCCAATTGCGGCAAATCAAAAGAGACAATACTGTCTTTATGCCATGATTTCCCCACAGATTGGTATTCGTCGAAAACCCTTTTTTTGTCGCAAGAGATGAGCGAAAAAAAGATTAAAATAAAGAGAATGCTACTTTTTATCTTCATTCTTTTTCTGAATTATATTTGGTTTTTTTCCTTGCGGCCTTTGCTTTTGTTTTGGTCTTTCGTTTGTTGCATTATTGGTGGCGACATCAGAAGTTTTGGCTTTGTTTCGATTGCGGTTTTTATTTTTGTTTTTGTTTTTTCTCGGTTGGTCAAAGCGGGTTAAACTTTCCTGCCCCATGGCGTTATTGAAATCTTTTTCCGGTTCGGCTATTACTTCAACCGCAAAATCTTCCAAAGAACTCACTTTTTTACCTTGCTTGTTTTGGGCAATAATTTCTTTGACTTGCTCTATGTTTAACACATGCCAGTTGGCAAAGTTATCGTAGTACGCAAACCACATCAGGCCTTTAAAAATATCTTGCTTTTGGCAAACGGCATCGCCTTTTTCGGTTTTGAGTTTGGTTTCAAAATCCGGAAAATCTTTTAAGGCATCCATGTAGGTGTCTAACTCGTAGTTCAAACAGCATTTCAGTTTACCGCATTGTCCGGCTAATTTTTGCGGATTTAAAGACAGTTGTTGGTAACGCGCTGCAGAAGTATTGACACTTCTGAAATCGGTTAGCCAAGTAGAACAACACAATTCTCTTCCGCAAGAACCAATACCGCCCAAACGAGAGGCTTCTTGACGGAAACCTACTTGCTTCATTTCGATACGGGTGCTGAATTCACGGGCGTAATCTTTAATCAGCATTCTGAAATCTACACGGTCGTTAGCGGTGTAGTAAAAGGTTACTTTAGAACCATCGCCTTGGAATTCGATATCCGAAATTTTCATTTCCAGTTTGTGCGCAATTGCTAATTCGCGGGCTCTGACTTTCATCGGTTCTTCTTTGTCCCGAGCATCACTCCAAATATCGATATCTTTTTGAGACGCTTTTCGGTACACTTTCGGGATGTCCGAGCTGGTATGATTCACGCCTTTTTTCTTCATTTGGATTTTAACCAATTCCCCGGTTAAAGTCACTATACCCACATCATGTCCGGGCGAAGCTTCGGTAGCTACAATATCGCCTATGCTTAAAGTAAGCTTTTCGGTATTGCGGAAAAATTCTTTTCTACCGTTTTTAAATCGCACTTCCACACAATCGAAAGGCGCTTCTCCACTGGGCAAACTCATGTTTGCTAACCAATCGAAAACCGTTAATTTGTTGCAGCTATCGGTGCCGCAAGTCCCATTATTTTTGCATCCTTTAGGCGCACCGCCATCAGATGTTGAACAACTTGTACAAGCCATAATTTGTATATAGGTATGTTGATGGCCTCGTTTAAAAACCGAGGCTACTAATCATAAACGTTAAAAGTGTAAAGATAGTATTTTTTGAAGTTTTTAAAATTCTTTCGAATTAATATTTGATTTTGTTTTTTATAAGATAAATTTTCTATTTTAGCCCTTTAACTTATAAAAACTAAATTTCAATGAAGAAAATAAGCGTTTTATCTTTATCGATTTTGTCGGCTTTTACCATTTCTTGTTCTTCTGATGACAGTCCTACTACTTCCGGGGATATATTAGGGAAATGGTATTTTAAAGAGTACAAAGTACAAGGGCAAACTATTCCTTATGATGACCATGAAGAATGTGGTAAAGATTATATTCAATTCAATGCAGATGGCTCAGGAGCCAATGTAGATGTTTGGAATTGTGAGTTGGATGCAGCGCCTTTTACCTATACTAAATCAGGCAACAATCTTTCCATTACTTCTGATGGCGTAACTGATATTGTTCCAATAACGGAGCTTTCATCAACAACTTTAAAAGTAAAAACGATTTCTGATTTTGATGATGACGGTGATGATGAAACAGTTATAATAGTTCTAACAAAAAACTAAAAAATATGAAACCGAGTTTTACTCGGTTTTTTTATGTTGTTTTTACAGCGATGATGTGAACCGGACAGGCTTTTTGTGCCAATTCACAGTTTTCAACTATAGTATGGTCGGCCGATTTTAAAGTGTGAAATCCTTTGGCGTTAACCGATTTCAACAACACTGATTTCCCGTCTTTTTTCGACATTTGAAATTGCCCCGGCGCCATTTCCACACAGTAGTTGCAGCCGATGCATTTGTCTCTTTGCAACGTAACGATGACCATTAGTTTTCTACAATTTTATACATTTTGTCGGATAAACGAATGCGAAACGGTACTTTCAAAGTACAGCTGTCTCCTTTGGTGGCTTTTTCTAAGGCTAAATCATTCACCATCATGTCTTCCACTATCATTTCCTGAGCACCGGTACTTGGTCCGGTAATTAAAATTTTATCGCCTTTTTTGATATCGTAAGCTTCTATTTTGAATTCGGCTACACTCGATTTCGGGAAGTAATGCATGCCTTTGCCAATGTATACTTTTTTCTGCGTCGCACTCGAACCCGGATTGTCGCTCCATTCGCCTAATTTCTGGCCCAAATAATAGCCGCTCCAAAAGCCGCGATTGTAAACAGTCGCAAGGGTTTCCATCCAAACAGCTACTTTTTCTTTGGTAAATGTCCCATCGTAATAAGCATCAATGGCTTCGCGGTAGGTTTTGATGACAGTGGCGACATAATCAGCGGCACGTCCGCGACCTTCAATTTTCAATACTTTGATGCCCGAATCGATGACTTGATCTAAGAAATCAATGGTACATAAATCTTTAGGCGACATCATGTATTCATTATCAATTTCAATTTCGAAACCACTTTCTTGGTCTATTACCGTGTATTTTTTGCGACAGTTTTGCTTGCATGCCCCGCGATTGGCGGAAGAATTATGAGAATGCAAACTCAAGTAGCATTTACCCGAAACCGCCATGCACAAAGCACCGTGACCAAAAATTTCTATTTCCACTAAGTTGCCGCTCGGACCTTTGATTTGTTCTTTTTCGATGGCTTCGGTAATTTTTTTCACCTGACGCAAACTCAGCTCACGCGACAATACGATAGTATCAGCAAACATGGCGTAAAACTTCACCGTTTCAATATTGGTTACATTAAGCTGAGTGGAAATATGCACTTCCATACCCATCGTTCTGGCGGTCATGATAACTGCTTGGTCGGATGCGATTACCGCTGTAATGCCGGCTTCTTTGGCTTTAGTCAAAAGGGTTTTTACGATGGATAAATCGTGATCGTAAATAATTGTATTTAAAGTCAGATATGTTCTGACGTTTTTTTCGTTGCAACGACGCGCAATCTCGGGTAAATCGTCTAAAACGAAATTTACCGTAGCCCGCGCCCGCATATTCAATTGTTCAACACCAAAATAAATCGAATCACAACCATTGTCTAAAGCTGCTTGCAGTGATTCGAAGTTGCCGGCCGGAGCCATCAATTCAATTCTTCCTGAAGTAGTCATTAGCTTAATATTTTAAATAATTTATCGGATAAACGAATGCGGAACGGCACTTGAAACGTAACTTTATCTCCTACTTTCGCGGTAGTTTTTTCTTGTCCGTTGACCATCATTTTTTCCAATACCAATTCTTGATTTCCGGTCGTTGGACCGCTAATTAGGATTGTATCGCCAAGATTCAGTTCTTGGTTTTCCATCAAAAATAAACCTACACCGGCTTTGGTATAGTAATGTTCGGCTTTGGCGACCAACACTTTTTTGACTTTTATTTTTTGGCGAATGTCTTTCGTTTCTTGGGCTTTTGCCAAAGGAATGTTTGGTAAGTCGCCGGAGTGTTTGAAACGTAAATTTTCCGAACGACCTTTGCGGAAGATTTTGTTGCCCACTTGTTTGCCACGTCGCAATTTTACTTGTTCGGCTAGCGGTAAGTGCGTAGTTTCTAAACATTCGGCAGAACAACAATTTTCCATCAACGCTTTACAATCGTCACATTGGATAAATAACAAATGACAACCATCGTTGGCGCAATTGGTGTGATTGTCGCACGGTTTACCGCATTGGTGGCATTGGGAAACAATATCGTCGGTAATTCTTTCACCCAATCGATTATCGAAGACAAAGTTTTTCCCGATGAATTTACTTTCCAGATTTTGCTCTTTAATTTGACGCGCATAGTTAATAATACCGCCTTCCAATTGGAACACATTTTTAAAACCTTGGTGTTTGAAATAGGCCGAAGCTTTTTCGCAGCGAATCCCTCCGGTGCAATACATGACCAAGTTTTTGTCTTCTTTAAAATCTTTTAATTGTTCGTTGATGATTGGCAAACTCTCGCGGAAGGTTTCCACATCGGGTGTGATGGCATTTTTAAAATGACCGACTTCGCTTTCGTAGTGGTTTCTGAAATCGACTACAATGGTATTCGGGTCGTCTAAAATTTGGTTGAATTCGGCTGCGCCTAAGTGCACGCCTTTGTTGGTTACGTCAAACGTGTCGTCGTTCAAACCGTCGGCTACAATTTTGTGGCGGACTTTTATCGTTAATTTCAAAAACGAATGGTCATCGTGCTCTACGGCTACATTCAGACGAATGCCTTGCATAAAATCGTAGGTTTCTAAGGTATCGCGAAAGGCTTCAAAGTTTTCGGCCGGCACACTCATTTGGGCGTTGATACCTTCGTGAGCTACGTAAATTCGACCCAAAGCATCGAGTGCATTCCAGGCAATAAACAATTCGTCTCTAAATTTTTTAGGATTTTCAATTTTAGCGTAGGTATAGAAAGACAACGTAAGGCGTTGTTGTCCGGCTTGGTCAATCAGCTCGGCTCTTTCTTCTGCGCTTAAGGTGTTATACAGTTGCATGCTATAAACGTTTAAGTGAGAATATGTAGGAACTCTAAATGGAAGAATTCGGCACAAAGGTAGCAAATTTCACCAATAAAAAAACCCAAACCATTTTGCAATAGTTTGGGCTTTTCTTCATAGCAATTTCTCCCTTTTTTCATAGCATCTAACCAAGAGACGCGAGGAAACCGAAAAGGTTGCGTCTGAAAAATAAAAAAGCCTTTCTTTTTTAGAAAGGCTTGTGTTTTTTAGCAAAATTCTGCGTAAGCATCTTTAAGGTTTTCGGCTATCATTTCTGCCGGACGACCTTCAATGTGGTGACGCTCTAACATGTGTACTAATTCGCCATTTTTGAACAAAGCCATACATGGTGACGATGGCGGGAACGGGAACATTTCTTCTCTCGCTGCATCTACCGCTTCTTTGTCAACGCCGGCAAAAACGGTGATTAAATGCTCCGGTTTTTTAGCACCGTCTAAACTCATTTTAGCACCCGGACGTGCATTTCTTGCTGCACAACCGCAAACCGAATTGATGACAACTAAGGTTGTTCCATCTGCTTTGATAGCATTTTTTACATCGGCAGCTGTATATAATTCTTGAAAACCGGCTTCTGTTAATTCAGCGCGCATCGGTAATACCATTTCTTCTGGATACATAATTTTTATTTTAAATATTTGATATTAAATATGAGATATAAAATCAGTTGCAAAGATAAGGAGAATTCTAAACCGAAGTTTTAAAGAAATGATAAAGATTTCTTATTCGGGCATAACCTGAAAAACAACTTATCCGTTTTTCATTCGGCTTTTTAAAATGGTTTCTACATCGGTCAATCCGAAACCTTTGGCTTTGAGTAGCAGCAGGTAGTGGAACAGCAAATCGGCGGCTTCATTCAGAAACAAATCCGGGTTGTTGTCCTTGGATTCTATAACCAATTCCACCGCTTCTTCGCCTACTTTTTGCGCTATCTTATTGATGCCTTTTTGAAATAGCGAAGCCACGTAAGAATTCGCATTTTGATTGGCGATTCTGTCCTCAATTACTTGTTCCAATTGGTCTAAAAACGGCAGTGGAGTTTCGTCTGCAAAACAGGAAGTCGTTCCGTTGTGGCACGTTGGTCCGCTTGGAATTACTTTGATTAACAAGGTATCTTGGTCGCAATCTTCTTTAATGGAAACGACTTTCAAATAATTTCCGGAAGTTTCGCCTTTAGTCCACAAGCGGTTTTTACTGCGACTGAAAAAGGTTACGATGTTTTCTTTTAGGGTTTTTTGGAGTGCTTCTTCGTTCATATAACCGAGCATTAGCACTTGTCGGGTTTGATAGTCCTGAATAATGGCCGGAACCAAGCCGTTAGTTTTGGAAAAATCTATAGTCATCGCACGGGAATATTTCGGGTTTTTAAAAGGGTTTTCAAATCAGGTATAGAAACTTCATTAAAGTGAAAAATACTGGCTGCCAGTCCGGCACTGACTTCGGTTTTAGTGAATAAATCGATAAAATCATTGGCACTGCCTGCACCACCGGAAGCGATAACCGGAATAGAAACGGCTTGGCTTATCGCGTTTGTAATTTCCAAAGCAAAACCATCTTTAGCACCATCGTTGTTCATAGAGGTTATTAAAAGTTCTCCGGCGCCGAGTGCTTCAGCCTTTTGAGCCCAATCGATGGCTAAAATTCCGGTCGATTCGGTACCGCCTTTGATAAAAACATACCAATCGTTTTCGACTTTTTTGATGTCGATAGCAACCACTACACTTTGGCTTCCGAAAGCTTCGGCGATTTGCGTAATGAGTTTCGGATTAGCCACGGC
This sequence comes from Flavobacterium sp. FEMGT703F, assembly GCA_002786385.1. GTDB lineage: Bacteria > Bacteroidota > Bacteroidia > Flavobacteriales > Flavobacteriaceae > Flavobacterium > Flavobacterium cheonhonense. Next base: position 403,493 of record PGCN01000018.1, on the reverse strand, counting down.
AGCTGAATTGAGGCTGACTTTATCCGCACCCGACTGCAACAGCAATTGGGCATCTTCTACTGACTGAATCCCGCCGCCTACGGTAAACGGAATGTTGATTTCTTTGGACAATCGCGTTACCAAATCAACCAAAGTTTTGCGGCCTTCCAATGTTGCGCTGATGTCTAAAAACACCAATTCGTCCGCACCGTTTTTAGAGTAAAATGAAGCCAAAGCCACCGGATTTCCGGCATCTTTCAAAGCTAAAAACTGTACACCTTTCACGACGCGACCGTCTTTAATATCCAAACACGGGATGATTCTTTTCTTTAACATAATTCGCGTAATTTTTCGATTTGTATAGTGCCTTCGTACAAGGCTTTTCCAACTATGGCGCCTTCGCAACCAATCGTTTTCAGTAATGCTAAATCGGCCAAAGTAGTCACGCCACCACTGGCAATCAGGTTTACGTTCGTTTGGGATAAAATATCTTTATACAGTTCATCGGATGTTCCTTGCAACATGCCGTCTTTGGCGATGTCGGTGCAAATGACAGTCGAAATCCCTTTGGCAACATAGTTGGCTATGTAGTCGACAACGTCCAATTTCGAGGTTTCCAACCAACCGTGCGTGGCTATTTTTCGGTTTATACAATCGGCACCTAAGATGATTTTTTCGCTGCCGAATTCGGCCAACCAACTTAAAAATTCAGTTGGATTTTTAGCCGCTATGCTGCCGCCGGTGACTTGACGTGCGCCGTTTTCAAAAGCGATTTCCAAATCTTTACGCGATTTCAATCCACCACCGAAATCAATTTTTAAGTTGGTTTTGGTGGCTATTTGATACAAGATTTTATGGTTAACAATCTGATTGGATTTAGCACCGTCTAAATCCACCAAATGCAAATATTGTAGGCCGTTGTCTTCGAAGTGTTTAGCTGCTTCCAGCGGATTTTCGTTGTAAATTTTTTGCGTATTGTAATCGCCTTTGGTCAAACGGACACATTTGCCGTTGATAAGGTCTATGGCCGGAATGATTCTCATAATTGTAGAAAGTTTAGTAATAATTGTTCACCTGCCAGTGATGATTTTTCGGGATGAAATTGCGTCGCATAAAAATTATCCTTTTGCATCGAAGCGCTGAACGGTAGGATATAATCGCAAACGGCTGAAGTGTCTGTGCAGACATCTGCATAATAACTGTGGACGAAATAGAAATTTTCGTCATTTAAATTACCGTTGTAGAGTTCAGAATTTTGTACTTCCAAAGTATTCCAACCCATGTGAGGTACTTTTAACCTCGGTTCGAATTTCTTTACTCTTACGTCAAAAATCCCCAAACATTCCGTGTTGCCTTCTTCCGAAAACGTACACAATAATTGTTGTCCGAGACAAATGCCCAAGACCGGTTGTTTGAGATTTTTAATCACTTCGTCTAACCCTTTTTCTTTTAAGTATTGCATGGCTGTACTCGCTTCGCCAACGCCCGGGAAAATCACTTTTTCGGCTTGTTGGATGAGTTTCGGTTCGTCGGTCACTATACTTGAATAACCTAATCTTTCCAGTGCATTTTGCACGGAAGTGATATTGCCCGCATTGTATTTTATAATTGCTATCATAAGATTCCTTTGGTGCTAGGGATGTTATTAGTTCCGTCTTTTTGTACGGCCATTTTTATGGCTTTGGCGAAGGCTTTGAAAATCGATTCTATTTTGTGGTGTTCGTTGTCGCCTTCGGCTTTGATATTCAGATTGCATTGCGCGCCGTCGCAGAATGACTTGAAAAAGTGCGAGAACATTTCGGTAGGCATTTCCCCGATTTTTTCTCGGGTAAATTTGGCGTTCCAAACCAACCATGAACGACCGCCGAAATCCAACGCCACTTGCGCCAAACAATCGTCCATAGGCAATAGAAAACCATAACGGTTGATGCCTTTTTTGCTACCTAAAGCTTGAGAAAATGTTGTGCCCAAAGCGATGCCGACGTCTTCAATGGTGTGGTGTTCATCTACATACAAATCGCCGTTGACTTGTATGCTAAGGTCGATGTTGCCGTGTTTGGCAATTTGGTCGAGCATGTGGTCGAAAAAGCCTAAACCGGTATTGATGTTGCTTTTCCCGTTGCCGTCCAGATTGATGGCAACGGAAATTTCGGTTTCTTTGGTTGTTCGATTTACCGTTGCGGTTCGGGGCTGACTTTTCAAAAAGCGGTAAATGGTTTCCCAAGAAGTAGTAGTTAAAACCGCTTGTTCATTGGTTTCCGCCGAAATAAAAATCGCTTGAGCACCTAAGTTTTGTGCCAATTGAATATCAGTAATTCGATCGCCTATGACGAAGGAGTTTTTCAAATCGTAGTTGCCTTTGACGTATTGTTGCAGCAAAGCCGTTCCCGGTTTTCGAGTAGGCAAATTTTGTTCGGGAAATGAAACGTCGATAATCACATCAGCAAATCGGATGCCTTCGTTTTCAAAAGCTTTGAGCATTTTGTTGTGCGCCGGCCAAAAGGTGTTTTCCGGAAACGAATCCGTTCCCATGCCGTCTTGGTTGGTGACCATGACTAATTCGTATTCGAGTTCTTGAGCAATGCGCGATAAGCATTGAAATACCTTCGGATAAAACTCGAGTTTCTCCAAAGAATCGACTTGAAAATCAATCGGCGGTTCCACAATTAAGGTCCCGTCTCTATCTATAAATAATACTTTTTTCATATAGTAACTAATTGTAGTGCGTAAAGTAATTGTTGGTTTTCTTGCGGTGTTCCGATGGTAATTCGAATAGTGTTTGGCACCACCGAACTGCGATTGCGCGTAATGATTTGTTGTTCGATTAATTGTTTATAAATCGCCGTAGCGTTTTCCATTCCAACCAATAAAAAATTGGCATCCGACGGATAAACGCGCGTTACAAAATCCAGTTGCTGCAAGGCGTTTTTAAGTTTTTCCCGTTCCGATTTTAAAACCTTGACCGTGTTTTGGAATTGGGTTTCATCGGCTAAAGCTTTCACTGCGGCTTCTTGGTTCAGCTGACTGATGTTGTAAGGCGGTTTTACTTTTTGCAGTACCGAAATAATCGTTTCATTGGCATAAGCTACGCCGATACGAGCCGCAGCCAATCCGCGTGCTTTGCTAAAAGTTTGCGACACAATCAAATTCGGATACTGTTGGATTTTGGAAACCAACGAAGGTTGTTCGCTGAAGTCGATGTAAGCTTCATCCAGAAAAACAATACCGTTGAAATTTTCAATAATGTATTCCAGATTTTCTAATGCATTTCCGGTCGGATTGTTGGGCGAACACAGGTATAAGATTTTCGCGTTTTGGGCTAAAATCGCTTCGGTATTCAACTGAAAATTTTCGGTTAACGGAATGGAAATGATAGCCAAATTATTGATATTCGCATACACTTCATACATCCCATAGGTTGGCGGACAAATGATGATTTGATCTTGGCCGGGTTCGCCAAAAACGCGTTGCACCAAGTCGATGATTTCGTCGCTGCCATTGCCGATTAAGATGTTTTGGATGCCGACTTTTTGTTGACTGCTCATGAGTTGCTTCAAGCGCCATTGGTATGGATCAGGATAGCGATTTAAATTACCGTACGGATTTTCGTTGGCGTCTAAAAAAATGCCTTCCCGACTCTGGTATTCATCTCTCGCACTGGAATATGGCGTCAACGAAAGAATATTTTTCCGAATAAGATTAGTTATAGTCTCCATTTTGTAATTTTTGTAAGCGAACAGAAACAGCATTTCTGTGCGCGGTGAGTTGTTCGGCTTCTGCCATAATCTCTATGGTTGGTCCCAGGTTTTGCAAGCCTTTTAAAGTGAGTTTTTGCACGGTAATTTTTTTGACAAAACTGTCCAATGAAACGCCGCTGTAATTTTTGGCAAAACCATTAGTAGGTAAGGTGTGATTGGTGCCGCTGGCGTAATCTCCGGCGCTTTCACAACTGTAATTGCCCAAGAAAACCGAGCCGGCATTTTCAATAAAAGGCAACATGTTTTCTGCATCTTCTACAGCCAAGATTAAGTGTTCCGGAGCGTAAAAGTTGCTAAACTCGATTCCTTTCTGTATAGTTTCAAAAACCAATGCTCGACTATTTTCCAAAGCTTTTTCGACTACGGATTGTCGCGGTAATACGGCTTTTTGTTGTTCGATAGCGGAAGTTACTTTGGCGACAATGGTTTCTGAATTGGTCACTAAAATAACTTGACTGTCACCACCGTGTTCCGCTTGTGAAAGCAAATCGGAAGCCACAAAATCAGGGTCGCAACTGTCATCGGCAATCACCAATAACTCACTCGGACCGGCCGGCAAATCGATAGCAGTACCTAATTGTTGGGCGTATTGTTTGGCTGCTGTAACAAACTGATTTCCGGGGCCGAAAAGTTTGTCTGCTTTCGGAATGTCATCCGTTCCTAAAGTCATGGCGGCGATGGCTTGGATCCCGCCGACTTTATAAATTTGTGTCACGCCTGTCAATTGTGCCGCATATAAAATCGCCGGGTTTAATTCGCCGTTCTTATCGGGTGGCGAACACAAGATGATGTTTTTGCAACCGGCAATTTGAGCCGGAATGGCCAACATTAAAACCGTAGAAAAAAGCGGTGCTGTTCCGCCGGGAATGTAAATCCCAACCGTATTAATTGCCCGACTTTCCCGCCAGCAAAACACACCCGATGTGGTTTCGATTTTCTTCGCAATTTCTTGCTGTGATTGGTGAAAGCGTTTGATGTTTCCGGCGGCCGTTTGTATGGCTTTTTTTAAATCGGCCGGCACTTTGGTCAAGGCTTTTTCGATTTCAGCGGTAGTCACTTTTAGGTTTTCCAGAGTCACGCCATCGAAATATTGGGTGTACTTTTTCACCGCTTTACTGCCGTTTTTTTCGATGTCGGAGAAGATCGACTTTACCGTTTCATTTAAATCGGCCGAAGCAACGGTTTGGCGTTGGGCCAAGGTTGGCCATTGTTCCTGACTTGGGTTGAGGTATGTTTTCATGTTTTAAGGGAATTAACGGATCATTTTTTCGATGGGAATGATTAAAATGCCTTCGGCACCTAAGTTTTTGAGTTGTTCGATGCGGTTCCAATAATCATCTTCTTGGATTACCGAATGCAAACTGCTCCAGCCTTCGTTCACTAAGGGCAAAACAGTTGGCGATTTCATACCGGGCAGTACAGCGCAAATGCTTTCGATGGCCGAATTAGGCGCATTGAGCAAGATGTATTTGTTTTGTTTGCCATCGCGCACCGATTGGATTCGGAACAATAATTTGTTGAGGATGGCTTGCGTTGCTTCGGTTAAATTTGGATTAGCAATGAGTACGGCTTCGCTTTTTACGACGGTTTCCACTTCTTTTAAACCGTTCATTAAAAGTGTACTTCCGGTGCTGACAATGTCGAATACCGCATCGGCTAAACCAATACTGGTGGCAATTTCAACGCTGCCGCTGATTTCTTCGATGAAGACTTGGATGTTGTTTCGATTAAAAAAATCGACGAGAATTTTGGGATAGCTGGTGGCAATTCGCTTGCCTTCGAAATACGTTAAATCGGTATAACTTTCGTCTTTCGGAATGGCCAACGACATGCGACAGCCTGCAAAACCCAGTGGCTGAATCACCGTAACTGCTTTGCCTTTTTCCCAGACTTCGTTTTCGCCCAAGATACCAATGTCGGCTACGCCTTGCTCCACGTATTGCGGAATATCGTCGTCGCGCAGGAATAGGATTTCAACGGGAAAATTTTGGGCAACGGCTTTGAGTTTTCGTTCGCCATTGGAGATTTTGATGCCGCACTCTTCCAAGAGTTGGAGTGATTTTTCGCTCAAGCGACCGCTTTTTTGAATCGCAATTTTTAAAGTACTCATTTTTAAATGGGGAATAAAAGCTGAGTATATCGCGAAGTGTGTAAAAACAAAAAACCCGTCTTGATATACTCAGACGGGTTTTGAATTATGTTTTTGATTAGCTACAATACATCATTAACTCGCCTGGTTGCAAGAATGATGATGATGTAATTGTGCGATAATCGTGTTCATGTTTTTATTTTGATGGCACAAAACTAAAGAGAAGTTTTGGAAATGAAACGCTATTTTATAAAGTTTAACATTTGTTCAAAATAGTTATTAGCGGAAGATTCTGCCGATAAGTGCTTTAATGAAGAGCCTTTTCGGGCAACGCCAAATGACTTTTAAATCTTCGGTAAAGGAAGTTTCTTCGTCCAAAAATTGAAAGATAACGGCAGGATTTCCTTTTCGGAACATGGCCGAGAAAATGGTTGAGCCCAAGTGGTTTTTTCGGTCTAAAATATCCAAAAGCAGTAAATCGTAAAACCAGAACTTATCGATTTTGTGAAACTTTGTTAAGTCGTTTTCTTTTAACAAAAAGGCAGTTAAGGCTTTCGAATTTTTGACGGTGTTTTTAAACGTATAACCCGTGCTGGCTTTCGTCCAACCGCCGGCTGCCCCTATGTTTAGGATGTTTTTAGAATTGTTTTTCCAAAACGGATAACACGTCATCGGAATGTTGCCTTGTTCTTTTTCAACTATTTGATATTCCGTGATGCCTAATTTTTTAATGTATAGTTGAATTTCCGATTCGTATTCTTCCTTTGGCAATAAGTCCTTGGAGAATAAAGTATACTCCAATAAGGCTTCGGTTTCGGAGGTAGGCAACACGTACATGAATCGCGTATTGCCACGTTGTTCCACCGAAAAATCCATGAAAGTCGCACAATCGGCAGTGAAAACAGGTTCTTTACTTTTGATAAACCAACCGATAAAATGTTGGTGCAGAAACGGGTATTTCGATTGATTATCGACTAGATTCGGATTAAAAATCGAATTAAAAATTTGGTTGCAGGTAAAACTTTCTTCCGATCCTTCGGAGTCGGTTTTAACCACACAATGGTGTCCTAATTCTTGAAAATCGAGCACTTTTTGGTTGAGGAAAGTGATGTTTTCTTCTCCGGAAATTAAGTCGAAAACACGCTTGTAAAAATCCAAACCGTTCACCATTTTGTATTGGTAAGGATGAAGATTTAGGCGTCTTTCAAACGATTCGTTTTTGAACCAAGCGGCTTGCCATTTGGTGGAAGCTAAGTCGTTGAACAATGCTTTGTCGTCCCAAAAACACCAAGTGCGGTCGTTGGATTTTTTCGTGTCTTCATCTATTAATAAAATGGATTTGTCCTTGAACTTTCCCGACAGTACCATTTCATAAACGGTCATTAGTGCGGATAATCCGGCGCCGGTAAAAATGTAATGGTAGTGTTTCATTAGTATAGCGTGTATCGCAATCCGAGAAACCCTCGAATTCCTTGATTGGGTGCATAAACATACGTGGGATCAAAAGTCAGCGCATAAGGATTTGACGGTGTAGCCATCACGTTTCCATTGGTGTCGTAGGTCACATTTTGGTCAAAAGGGTCTTCTGCACGGGCAATTAAAAACGGATTCCCTTTGTTGGGTGTCCAGTTTAAAATGTTTTTGATTCCGCCGTAAAGCTCAAAATTACGGAATTTTTTATAAGTAAATTGGATGTTTTGCAAACTCCAAGGTTGGGAATATTCGGCTCTTGGATCTAGCGGACCTAACAGTGGTAAGCGCATTGGTCCGTAAAGGCTTCCGGTGTAGTCGATGGATAAATACCAGTTGGGAATATCGTAAGAAATCGTCCAGTTGATGCTGTATTTTTCGGTTAAAATTGGTTGAGTAGCTATGCCGTTCTGAACGTTTTTCGGATCCATGACGGTAAAACCTATGATGGATTTGATGCCATAAGGAGAAACCCAATCGATATTGCCGCTAATACCAATTGTCTCCGAATAACCGTTCAGATTTTTGTAGACAATTTGGTTTGGATTGGTGTCGTAATCCGGGATAATTTGGTTGGTAAAATAAGTATACCAAGCCGATAGTTCAAAGCCTAGGAAAGAAGCATCTTCGAAGCGGATTTTTTTGAGGTAATTCAAATTGACATTATACGATTTCTCGGGCGCCAGATTTTCTGCGATAATTACTTCTCTTGCACCGGTAAGCGCAGCGTGTTCTTCGGTAAAAAGATTTACAATTCGGAAGCCAGTACCGGCATTAATTCGGAACACATCATTTGGAGTTGGATTCCATTTGTAGGCGATGCGTGGTGTAAAAATACTGCCGTGATTGTTGTTGTAATCATATCTTGAACCAAGCAATAAATGGTGTTTTTCCGCGAGTTTAATTTCGTCTTGCAGAAAAACACTGTAAATATTTGACTTATCCGCATTAATGGTGGCGGAGGTATTGTCGTTGTAAAATTCATGGCGAAAGGCAGCACCAAACAGTAAATTGTGACTCTTGAGTTTTTTATCCCAAGTGTATTGCCCGAAACCAATTTTTTGTTGGGCCAAATACAAAGTCGTTCCGTACACCGAATTCTGGTCGTGAGCCGTAGCTGAAAATGAAACAAACATGTTTTCTTTCACAGGCAATTGGTATTTGCCCAGGAACTCGAATCGGGTAGTGTAGATGCTTTCGCCGTAAACTTCATTGCCTCCTCGATAGCTTTTATTCCATTGCATTTCGCCACCCCAGCGGTCTTCGTAAAAAAAACGGCCGGCCAGGGTAAACTCCTTTTCACTTTTTCGGTTGAAATTCCATTTGTTGAAAACAGAAATTCGTTCTTGCAACGTTACATCAGTGAAGTTATCACCATTGTTGTCTATCGGGCTATTGTAATTGTAATAGTTGAGTCCGATTAAGGATTCGGCGGTTTGACCTATATTGGTTTTGAAACCCAAATCGATATTGTTTTCCAGCCAAGAAGTCGAAAAGACATCCGCGGTAAACATAGGCGCATTTTTGGTTTTTTTGGTGATGATGTTGATTAATCCGCCCACGGCTTCGCTGCCGTACAAACTGGAAGCCGGACCTTTGATAATTTCTATTCGGTCGATCAACGAATTCGGAATCCCCGATAATCCGTAAACCGTAGCAAGCGCACTTACAATGGGCATGCCGTCAATAGTTACCATCGTATACGGGCCTTCCAAACCGTTGATGTGAATGTCGCCGGTATTGCAAATGTTGCAGTTGAGTTGCGGGCGAACGCCATTCACGTTTTGTAAAGCTTCAAATACGTTAGAGGTTGGGTTTTTCTTTAAGAATGCAGTAGTGTAAATTTCAACCGGAACCGGAGTTTCCAAACGAGAAACCGGTTTTAAAGTTCCCGAGATTACCACTTCTTCCAATGCTTCTGATTTTCCTCCAGACGGAATAGAGTCTTTTACTTGAGCAGGCAAAACAAAGAAATTCATAAAAACATAAACCAACAGCAGCTTTTTCATTTAGCAAAATTTAAATTTAGACAAAACTAAAAATATCTTTTGACACATAAAAATAAAATGCTTTTCTTTGTGTTAAAATTACCATTGTCATGACGACCTCGGAAGAAAATTATTTGAAAGTCATTTATCATTTGTCACAAGTTTCACCCAAAGGCGTGAATACCAATGCTATTGCCGGGATGTTGGAAACCAAAGCGTCGTCGGTGACTGATATGTTGAAGAAACTTTCGGATAAAGATTTGGTTTCCTATCAAAAATACCAAGGCGTAACTTTGACGGAAAATGGCTTTTTATCGGCCAAAATGATTGTCAGAAAGCACCGTTTGTGGGAAGTTTTTTTGGTAGACAAACTCCAGTTTTCTTGGGATGAAGTTCATGAGATTGCGGAAGAGTTAGAGCATATCCAGTCGATAGCATTAATCGACAAATTGGATGCTTTTTTGGGACATCCCGATTTTGATCCACACGGCGATCCGATTCCGAACCGACAAGGCGAAATCAAGAAAACGTCCAAACTGTTGTTGTCTGAAGCCGAATTGAATCAAGAATACCATTGTGTTGGGGTGAAAGATTCGTCCTCCGAGTTTTTGAAATATCTCGACAAGCAAAAAATCGCTTTAGGTTCAGTTTTCAAAGTCATTGAAAAAGAAAGTTTCGACGATACGCTAACTGTTGAAATCAACGCACAAGAAAAAATCATCTCCAATAAAATTGCCAATAACTTATACGTTCAATAACTATGTACCAATCCATAATCGATTATTTTAGCAGTATTGACCCGATTTTAGCGGCTTTTTACGCGACCATGTTTACTTGGTTTTTGACCGCTTTGGGCGCTTCTTTTGTTTTCTTTTTTAAAAATATGAACCGAATTGTACTCGATGGTATGCTCGGTTTTACCGGTGGTGTGATGATAGCGGCCAGTTTTTGGAGTTTACTCTCGCCGGCTATTGAAATGAGTGAAGGCGAAGGATTTGTAAAAGTGATTCCTGCAGCCGTTGGGTTTTTGTTAGGTGCGATGTTTATTTTCGGCTTAGACAAAATTTTACCGCATTTGCACATCAACTTTAAAGAAACCGAAGGGATGAAATCGCCTTGGCAAAGAACGACTCTTTTGGTACTAGCTATCACATTACACAATATACCCGAAGGTTTAGCGGTTGGTGTACTTTTTGGCGGAGTAGCTGCAGGCATTCCGGAAGCTTCTATCGCCGGAGCCGTAACTTTAGCCATAGGTATCGGAATCCAAAACTTTCCCGAAGGGATTGCGGTTTCCATGCCGTTACGCCGTATGGGTATGAGCCGATGGAAGAGTTTTATGTACGGCCAATCTTCTGCTATAGTAGAACCGATAGCCGGTGTTTTGGGGGCTGTGGCCGTAACTTTTTTCACGCCTTTATTGCCGTATGCCCTGGCTTTTGCTGCCGGAGCGATGATATTTGTGGTAGTTGAAGAAGTAATTCCGGAAACCCAACAAGACAAGAATACCGACATCGCCACTTTGGGCTTAATAGGCGGTTTTATCGTGATGATGACTTTGGATGTGGCTTTGGGTTAATAACATCCACAGTCGTCTTTGCCGCAGTTTTTCTTTGATTTTTTACCTTTAAAAAGAGGCTTTATCAAGAAAAACACCGCTAATCCAACTAGGCAATAGGTGACTATCGTTTGAAGCATAGTATAAAAGTAAAAAGGTTTTCACCATAATGAAAACCTTTTTTGTATTAAAGTTTGGCGCCTACAGAAATATAGAAGGTTCTGCCTTCGCCCGCTAAAATTCCGGGACCGGGATAACCGCCGGCTCTTCGGGTGGCGTATTCTTCGTCTAACAAGTTATTGATACCGGCGCGAAGGTTATAGTTTTTCAAGAATTTGTATTCGGCTGAAAAGTCAAAAACTTGATACTCTTCTAATAAACCGGTCAAACCGTTGGCTGATGGTGTTTTTGTGTTGTTAGCATCGGTATAAATTTTACCAGACATGCGGTATTGTACTGTAGCCGATAGATTGTTATTACCCCAAGAAAGACCAAAATTGTGAATGTATCTCGGTGCATTTTCCACACGGTTTCCGGATAAGTTACTTTCGGTAATGGTTACATTTGGTGCGCTTCCTGTTGCGGTATACACTTTAAAATCGGTGTAACGACTGTCGATAAAACTCACCGACGCGAACAAATCTAAGTTACCGTATGGTTTTTCTACTTCAAAGAAACGGGTAATGTTTAAGTTAAAAAAGCCTTCAATTCCTTTGTTTACGGTTTCTCCCAAATTGGTTCTGTAAATGTAAGTACCTTGTGTCGGATCGTTGTTCACAAACTGACGCACTCCGCCGATTCGGTTGTTATAGCTCAAGTAGAATAAGCTGAAATCGAAGTTCAAATAGTTTTTATAAGTACCTCTGAAGCCTAAATCAGCATTATATCCGTCAGCATCTTTTAAGTTCGGATCGATAACATCGGTTACAGCCGGAGGCGTTAAATCGGAGAACAATACCGGGCGATACGCTTGGGTAATGTTGGCGTAAAGATTGGTGGTTCTGAATTTATATTCCAAACCTAAACCAAATAACGGTTGGTTTCTGGAGATGGTTTTATTTGGTAAGGCTACTTCATTTCCGCTACTAATGCCAAATCTTCCCTCGGCTTCTGATTTGATGTACTCGTAACGAACACCCGGAGTTACGCTGAATTTTTCGGTTACTTTGAATTGGTTTTCTGCAAACACCGCTACGTTTTCGGTGGTGAAATCTAAGTCGCGTGCAAATTCACCGTCTATCGACAAATCAAAATCGGATCCGGTTGTGCCTCTTCCTTCCTGTTTGCGTTCGGTATTTGCTTTGTACAATCGAACCCCAAAAGCTAGGTTGTTATCGATTTTACCCAATTTGTATTTGAATACGTTACGGTTTTCCAAACCAAAGTTTTTATAGTAATCGCGGTCTACTCTTCTATTGGCGTAATCATTAGTTGCCGGATTGATAGCGTCTTCCACATTTGGTGCAGCGGTAAAACCAACACTGTTGCGTTCGCCTATAAGTCCGAATAACTTAGTGTCGGAAGTCAATCGTTCACTGATTTTAGTTTCTAAGTGAATCGAGAATAAATTCCATGGCGTCCCAAACCAATTTCTTTCTCTTAGCGACTGACGCGGATCATTGTTAAATTGCTCATCGGTTAAACCACCGGCTTGTTGCATTTTGTAATCCATATTGGTATATTCTGCCGAAAGTTTAGTGTCTTCTGTAAATTGGTATCCCACAAAAGCATGGGTGTTTCTCACGGTGTACTCGCTGTTTTCTTTCCAACCATCGGCGCTTCTCGAGTGGTTATAAACATAGTAAGAGAATTTTTTATACTTACCACCAAGGGCATTGTAGCTGCTCATCAAACCATAGCTTCCCACGGTATTTTGGGTTTCGAATGAGAATTTTTTCTTGGTTTCTCTTTTCAAAACATAATTTAAAGTACCGCCAAACTGTGGTCCGAATTGCAACGAAGCACCGCCGCGAACCAAACTAATGGATTCAACAGCTTCTAACGGCGGATTGTAATACGCTTCCGGATAACCGAAAACATCGGAAGAAATATCGTAACCGTTTTGACGCGTGTTAAGTTCCCAACTTCTATTCGGACTTAAACCACGTACACCAACGTTGATTTGAATACCTGAACCGTCGTTTTCCCATACCGTTACACCCGGAATACGGGCAAAAATTTCACGGGCGTTGTTATTGGTTAAGTTTCCGTTGATGTTGGACAATTTTAAGACTTCATTTTTTTTGCCAGAAAACAGAACATTGTCTTTGGTTTCAGGCATTCTTTCCGGACTTTGTTGTTTTGGAATGATGATAACCGGAGCCAGTTTTTTAACAGTGTCATTGGCTTCGGGTACAAATTGGTCTTGGGCTTTTACAGAGTAGGTTGCTAACAGGGAGATGAGCAAAAAGGAAAAACGTCGCATTTTTATTTAGATTAAATCAACGCAGCAAAGATACTTTGTATTTTTATTTAGACAAAATATAAATAATAAAATTTTAGAATTATTTTAAGTCAGAAACAGTATACTGTTAACGCAATAATTGATAGGCGATTAGGGAAGACAGATAGGCGACTCCGCTCATAAAAACCAACTGAATGGCAGGCCATTTCCAACTGTTGGTTTCTCTTTTTACAATGGCTAACGTGCTGATGCATTGCATGGCAAAAGCGTAAAAAAGTAAGAGTGAAACACCGGTTGCAAAATTAAAGACTTTCTTGCCGTCCGGACGGATTTCGGCATTCATACGGTTTTTGATAGTGGTTTCTTCATCGCTATGGCTGCCCACACTGTAAATGGTGGCTAAAGTTCCCACAAAGACTTCTCTTGCGGCAAAAGAACTAACTACTGCAATTCCGATTTTCCAATCGTAACCCAAAGGTTCGATAACCGGTTCGATAGATTTCCCCATTATACCGATGTAAGAGTTCTCTAGTTTATGGGCGCTGATTTGGTCGTTGAGGTATTCAGTATCATCCAAACGGTTTTCTGCTTTGACTTTTTTGATGACCAAGCTTTCTGCGTTATCAAAGCCTTTGGCCGGACCGTGAGACCCTAAAAACCACAAAATAATCGATAAGGTGAGAATGATTTTTCCGGCACCTAATACAAATGATTTGGTTTTTTCCACCACATTGATGGCTACATTTTTGAACAATGGCAATTTGTAGTTTGGCATTTCCACTACAAAATACGATTTGGTTTTGAGGTCAAGTATTTTATTTAAAAGATAAGCCGAAAAAATCGCCATCCCAAAGCCAAGCAAGTACAACAACATTAAAGTGCCACCTTGTAAACTAAAGATACCCAACACTCTTTTTTCCGGAATGATTAAAGCAATTAAAATGGCATAAACCGGTAAGCGTGCGGAGCAAGTGATGAAAGGAGTAACCAGTATGGTAATTAATCGTTCTTTCCAATTTTCGATGTTTCGGGCACTCATAATGGCCGGAATCGCGCAAGCTGTACCCGAAATCAAAGGCACGACACTTTTGCCTGATAGTCCGTAGCGGCGCATGATTTTATCCATTAAAAACACCACGCGGCTCATATATCCGCTTTCTTCTAAGACCGAAATAAACAAAAACAAGAAAGCAATTTGCGGGATGAAAATCACTATACCGCCAATGCCCGGAATAATCCCTTCACTAATCAAATTGGTCAGTTCGCCCGGAGCCAGATGTGTTTTGGCGTAGTTGGCCAAATTGGCAAAAGTGCTGTCAATAAATTCCATCGGTACACTTGACCAGTCAAAAATAGATTGAAAAATCAAGAATAAAATCCCAAAGAAAATAGCGTAGCCGTAAATTTTGTGCGTCAGGATTTTATCGAGTTTCAAGCGCCAATCCGAGGCTGAAGAAAGATCTATTTTTTGTCCGATTTTTAAAGTATCATTGATAAACTGATACCGCTTGATGGTTTCTTTTTGTTGTAATCGCTTTAAGTCGGCATGCGATTTGGCAAAGGAACTTTCAATTTCCTTTCGTTCCAAATTCATGAAATTCACATCTTGTGTTATCACCAACCAAAGTTTGTACAATAACTGATCCGGGAAGGCAGTTCGAAGTTTGTCAAAATACTCCGGATCAATCACGGAAGCATTCAAGCAAGGTTCTGTAGATAGGTTTTTATAGTCTACTATCGCATTTTTCAAGTCATCGATTCCGTTGCCTTTTCGCGTACTAACCAAAACAACTTTAGTTTTTAATTGGGCTTCCAAAAAAGGAATATCCAACGAAATGCCTTTAGCTTTCATTCGGTCTACCATATTGATGACCAAAATGGTTGGAATCTCCAAATCCTTAATCTGGGTAAAAAGCAGTAAGTTTCGTTTCAGGTTTTCAACGTCTGTAACCACAACGGCTACATCGGGGAAGAGTTTGTCGTTTTTATTCAACAACAATTCAATCACCACATTTTCATCTATGGAACTCGCATTCAAACTGTAGGTTCCCGGCAAATCGAGAATATTCGCCTTGATGTTATTCGGCAGTTTACAAAACCCCAGTTTTTTGTCTACGGTTATCCCGGGATAATTCCCAACTTGTTGGTTTAAACCGGTAAGTTCATTAAAAACAGAAGTTTTTCCGGTATTGGGATTGCCGATTAGTGCTACGTTGATGTTTTGGAGGCTCATGTTTTACGGTTCGAGGATTTCTACTTCAATTTCATGAGCGGTTTCTTTTCGAATAGCCAAATGGGATCCGTTGTTTACATTAAGGTAAATAGGATCACCTAGCGGTGCAATTTGAATAATCTCCAACTCATTGTCGGGTAAGCAACCCATTTCCAACAGTTTTAACGGAATTTTATCCAAATCCACATGCGTGATGATAGCTCTGTCTCCTATTTTTAATAAATCAACGGTGGTTTTCAATGCTTATTTAGATTGAATTAAGATTGCAAAAGTAGCGATAAAAAAAGAAAACAGAATGATAAATATCAGTTTAACTAATTTTTATCTTCTGTTAATAACCAATTGATGTCTTCAATTAACTTTTTGACTTCTTCTTTCTTCGTCCCGTCATAAAACCCGCGAACACGTCTTTCGGCATCCACTAACACAAAATTTTCGGTGTGAACCATATCGTATAATTCTTCCGGTTTGCCGAGTTTGACCGCCAAATAGGATTTGCGCGCCATACTGTAAATGTCTTTTTTATCGCCGGTAACCAAGTTCCATTTCGAATCGATTACACCTTTTTCGACAGCATATTTTTTCAACACGGGAACGCTGTCAATTTCTGGGGTAACGGTGTGAGATAATATCATCACTTTCGGGTTGTTGGCAAACGCTTTTTGAACATCAATCATATTGGTAGTCATAATAGGACAGATAGAGCCGCAAGTGGTGAAGAAGAAATCGGCCACATAAATCTTGCCCTCATAATCTTTTTGGGTGATGGTTTTTCCGTTTTGATTGGTAAAAGAAAAGTCGGCTATAGTGTGGTATTTGGCCACAAACTGAACTGTGCTGTCCACCAATTCCGGATTCACATCGGCCGGATTGTAAATCGGTAAGGTCTTTTGAGGTTTTAAAGCGTTGTAAAACAAGGAAACTGTTACTATGGAAAACAGTATAAATGTGATGATTAAAATCCGGTATTTTTTGATAAAATCCAACATTTGGTTTTTTTGACAAAAGTACAAAAGCACCATCATAATTGTAACGATAATCCGCTAATCAACACTTATAATTTTGTTAAAAAATCGATTGTCACGTCATAATCGGTAAATTTGTAAGTCTAACTTATTTCAAACCTATGAAAAGAAATACCATTTCAAAAGCATTGTTTGTGACCTTGGTTGCTTTGAGCACGGCACCTATCATTGCACAAGAAAAAAAGCCGGGTATCGATTTGTCGTTAATGGACAAATCAGTTCGCCCAAACGATGATTTTTTCAACTTTGTCAACGGAACTTGGGTTAAAAACACCGAGATTCCGGCCGATCGCACCCGTTGGGGAAGCTTTGACGAATTGCGTCAAAAAACCGACATAGATGCCTTAAATATCTTGGAAGAAGCCGCTAAAAATCCGGCCTATAAATCCAATACCGATCAAGGTAAAGCCATTAATTTGTACCGCACCATTATGGATACGGTGGCCCGAAACAAAGCGGGAATCAAACCTCTAAAACCGTATTTGGACAAAATCAACAAAGTAAAATCGGTGGCCGATTTGCAAAAATTAATGCTCGAAATGGCTCCGAAAGGCGGTATTGGTTTTTTTGGTGTTGGTGTTGGTACCGATGCTAAAAACAGCAACCGCAACGTGGTGAATGTTGGTCCGGGTTCCCTGGGTTTACCAGACAGAGATTATTACGTTTCTGATGATGCTGATTCCAAAGAAAAAAGACAGAAATACGTAGCGCACGTTGCCAGAATGTTGGCTTTCTTGGGTGAAAAACCGCAAGTGGCTCAGAAAAATGCCGAGAATATTTTGGCCCTGGAAATTGCCATGTCCAAACCAAGATTGGACAGAGTGGAACGCAGAGACCGAAGAAAAACGTATAATCCAATGACGGTAGCCGACTTGCAAAAATTAACGCCGGCCATACAATGGGAAAGTTATATTACCGGTTTAGGATTGCCAAAAGTGGACACGGTAATTGTGTCGCAACCGCGCTATATGGAAGCTTTGCAAAAAATATTTACCGAAAACAAATTGGACGATTGGAAAGCTTATATGCGTTGGACTTTACTCAATGACGCTGCCGGAAAATTATCGACCGAACTGGAAACGGCCAATTGGGAATTTTACAGCAAAACCTTAAGCGGTGCCATCAAACAACGTCCTCGTAAAGAAAGAGCGTTGCAAGTTATTAACGGTGCTACCGGTGAAGCTTTAGGAAAATTATACGTTGAAAAAATGTTCCCGGCTGAGGCGAAAACCAAAGCCGCAAATATGATTAAAAACGTCATCAAGGCTTATGAAATTCGTATCAATAACTTGACTTGGATGTCGCCTCAAACCAAATTGAGCGCTATCGAGAAATTGAACAAGATGACGGTTAAAATCGGTTATCCTGATAAGTGGAAAGACTATTCGGCACTCGCCATCCAAAGTCCGGAAGAAGGCGGCACCTATTTTGACAACGCTATGAACATTTCGAATTGGAGTTTCAAAAGAAACATAGAAAAAATGGGCAAACCGGTAGATAAAACCGAATGGGGCATGTCGCCACAAACCGTAAATGCTTATTTCAATCCTTCCAACAACGAAATTGTATTTCCGGCCGCTATCTTGCAACCGCCGTTTTATGATTACAAGGCGGATGAAGCGGTAAATTATGGTGGAATTGGCGCCGTTATCGGTCACGAAATTTCCCATGGATTTGATGATTCCGGTTCAAGATACAATGCCGACGGAAACTTGGTGAATTGGTGGACGGATGAAGATTTAAAACAATTTACGGCTTTAGGAACGGCTTTGGCTGATCAATATTCGGCTTTAGAACCGCTACCGGGAACTAAAGTAGATGGGAAGTTTACCTTGGGAGAAAATATTGGTGATTTAGGCGGCATTAATGCGGCTTACGACGGTTTGCAATTGTATTTAAAAGAGAACGGCAATCCGGGCTTGATTGACGGTTTTACCCCGGAACAACGTTTGTTTATTTCTTGGGCGACCATTTGGAGAAGCAAAATGCGTGATGAAGCCATCAAAAATCAAGTGAAAACCGATCCGCATTCGCCGGGCATGTACCGCGCTTATGTGCCGTTGTTGAACTTAGATACATTCCACCAAGCCTTTGGCATCAAACCTGGCGACGGGATGTACCTGGCTCCGGAAAAGAGAGTGAAAATTTGGTAAAAAATAAAAAACCTCAAGCTGTAACTTGAGGTTTTTTATTTATGGGTATATCAATACGAATTAGTTAGAAGGAACTTTTTCATAGCGAGCAACATCACAATAATTTTCCTGTAAACAAGAAAGTCTTAATTCGGTTTCTGTTAGTAAGCTAATTATTGTACTCCCATTATTGTTAATTCCGTTTGGGTTGGAGTCATAAAAAAAATTAAGTTTATTATTGTTGGTAACAGTAAATGTGCCGGTATATTGATAGTTTTGATGTAATTGAGAGAAAGTTTTATCACTATTAAATGTGATGTAATCATCATTTTCATAGGCGTTAAAAATCGGCATATTATTTTCATCAAACACATCATGTACATAAATTCCTTTAAATTCCCATGTACCAATTAATTCTTCAGGAATCGGAGTTTCCAGCTCATTTTCCGCTTCAGTTTCACTTTTAGAACAACTTATAAAGGTTGTGATTAATAGCAGTAATAGCGTGATATTTTTCATAAAAAAATCGTTAGAACAACTCTAATGTAAGAAAATATTTTACATAAATAAAGTTTACAGATGTTTTTTTCCATTAAAAAGGAATATTGTTTTGCTGCTCTTGCTAAGATGTCAATAAATCTATTAAGTATGCTCCAGGGTTTACAGCTCTGGTTTTATAAACGAATAGTTCAAAACCCGGGCAATTTTTTCAGAATCAATCCTTTTCCCAACCGATATATTCCCTTCTTCAAATTCCGGCAAAGGCAACCCTAATGCAACCGCTTTTTGGGTATAATAGTCTTTTCGGGTTGGATGATACGGCGCTACGGCATTGAACACTTCGCCTTTAGTATTTTGGGCAATGACTGCTTCGATGATGCCGATACAATCGTTTTGATGGATTAAATTAATCGGTGCCTTGGGGTTTTCTAAGTTTTTTCTGCCGGCTAAAAAATGTATCGGATGTCGGTTTTCGCCTAACAATCCGCCAAAGCGAATCACGGTGGTTTGAAATTTGGTGTTGGCTTGCAACAATTTTTCGGTGGCTAACAATTGCCTGCCGCTTTCGGTATCGGGTTCGGGTTGGCTGTTTTCGGTCACGATGGTATTGTCATCGGCATACACCGAAGTCGAACTGATAAACACCACATGATTGATGGGCGATTTTTCAATAAAGGGAATAAGTGTTCCAATTTTGGTCACAAAGTGCTCCGCACCATCACCTCTCAGTTTCGGTGGAATATCAATAATTAAAATTTCGGATTCCGATAAAAAAGCTTCCATGTTGCCCATGACTTTATTTTCCGTCAATCGAATAGAATGCGCTTTAATATTGGCCGACTCCAATACGGCTAGTTTGGCTTCAGAAGTGGTAGAACCTTTTACCGAAAAACCTTTTGATATAAGTGATTTGGCGAGTGGTAATCCCAACCAGCCACAACCTAAGATACTGATTTTTTTCATCAACGCAGCGTGTCTTTAGTTACCGAAGTGCTGTCTTTGACCCAATGGCGTCGGTAAGTTGGTGTTGGTGCTGAAACCAGTTTTGAGGTGGCTTTCAGTTTTTGACGTATCATCACGGCATCATTAAGGACAAAAGGCGTCGGAATCATCCAGCTTTTTCTTTTGGCGACACTGAATTGAGGATTGGTCAGCAAATCAAAAGAACTTTCCACCAAATCTAAATCGAGTTTTTGGTTGGCCGGAATGGAAAATTCGAGTTCCAGCGGAATATTATCTATCACGTAATAACTCAGCAATTTGCCATCGGTATTACCCGAAATATTGCTTTTAAATTCAATTGCCGTAACACCATTGGCTTTAAAATTGTGAATCGTGATGCCTTTATTGTTGAAGATATCGTAGCGGTTTACGGTTCGGTTCGGTGAAATTTTGATGCGGTAAAGGTGTTGGTTGCCTTTAACGGTATCGCGTAAAAATTCGATGGTCGGTTGGGCGATGTTCTTCATCGGTGCTTCGGCCATAAAGGTAAATTCGGAACCATATTTACTGTACAACTTGTTGGTGTTTAGTGGTTTTCCGCTCTTCGGATTATCGCCTAAATAGGCTTTCGTCCATTCGTCTAAATTCACATCATAAGTAGTCCAATAGGCTTTGTTGGTGTCCGTATCCAGCGCGTAGACCAAACTGTTTGGCTTGGCTTTACCGTAAGTGTAACCCGATTCCTGATGGGCTTTAATGAACAATCCGATGGCTAAAAGAATAAAAAGTGAAGCCCAAATCCCTTTCTTTTCATACGAGCCGAAAATAGGTAGTAAAAGTGCAAAAGTCAGTACAGTTAAAATCGAAGTGCCAAACATCACTTTCAACCCTAAGCCAACCGGGAACATCTGAATTAGTGGTGTCAGTATGAGTAAGGTTGGCACGGCCAAAATAACGTTTAACAGCCAATTGGTTTTTTGCGTCAAAACATAGAAGCCCAACATAAAAGCTGAGGACAATACCGGTAAAATCATAAATCCGGCACCTTTCAGTTTTAAAGCGATACCGGTATTGATGAGTAACCAAATGAATAATGGTGCGATCAGTTGGTTCATTTCGGGATGGCGTTTACCCTTGTTTTGGTAAAAGAGGAAGCAAATACCAAGGGTTAAGCTGGTAAAAGCATAACAATAGTCTTGTCCGTTATAAGTAAATCCTTGAAGAATATCTTGGTATTCCGGGTAAAAGTTAAGTAGTAATTTCCAACCGATGTAAGTTACTAAACCTGCCGTAATGAGTGCTCCAATCAGCGGTAGGAAACCTTTAATGATTTCATCAATTCGAAGGACTTGTTTGCCCAAACCGATAAATACAAAAAGGAAGAGCAAGGCAAAGCCAACTATTAACATGGGGAAAATCCAAGCAAATGGATAGCTAATGAAACCAAACGGTACTGTAAAGTAAATATCATCTTCTGCGGAAGCCAAATCGGATAAATCGGCATTGGCCAAATGATTTAAAAGTGGGAACAAATAGCTGCCTTGGTGTGCCAAGGTTTTGGGATCTAAATGCTCAAATTTATCTTGAGCAGTGTGGTAATCGTAATGGCTGTCGATGAAAGCAAAGTTAAACCCCTGAATTTTTCCGGTTTCCCTAAAAACAGTCAAATCGGTGTCGTTGGGCAGCATTTTATACACGCTGTACATTAACGAATTTGATACCGGATAAGTGGCATTTGCGGCTTTAAAGGCTTCTGACATTTTCGAATTACCTTGGTTGGTTTCCATCAGCATATAGCTCGGTCCGGAAGAACCACGGGCTTCAAAGTTAAGTACCAAGCCAATATTTTTAGCCCATAGATGTTGGGTTACGAATAAGGCTGCCCCGTTAAGTCCAACTTCTTCGGCATCGCTGAACAAAATGATAATGTCGTTTTTGTTAGCAGATTTATTGTGTAAAAACGCCCGAACACTTTCAATAATGGTGGCCACGCCCGAAGCATCGTCGCTGGCACCGTGAGAAAACGAATGCGGAGCACTGTCGTAATGCGCCAACAGCAGTAACGCTTTAGAATCCGTAGTGCCTTTAATCTTGGCGATGATATTTTTAGCCTTAACCAAAGTGCCTTTTTCGGTCATGGTAAAGCCTTCTTGTACGGTGCTTTGTAAGCCCAAACTTTGCAGTTCTTTTTGCAGATAATTGGCCACAGCTTTATGATTTTGTGACCCTACAAAATGCGGTTTGGCGGACATGTTCTTAACAATCTCAAGAGCTCTTTTAGTCGAAAATTCGGAGAGTGGCGCTTCTGTGACATCGTAACTTTGCGGCATCATAAAATAGAATATGCCGCTGAGTAGGACTGCCAAAAACAAAAAGCTAAACAGTGAAGGTTGGTTGTTTTTCATTGCTGGTTAGTGGTTTGCTTTTTTTCTATTAAGCCATTCTTACACGGCACAAGAAGTAAAATACAAGGTAAATGTACTAAATATCTTTTTTGACCAACACATAAAAATCATTCTCGATGGCCATATAGCCTTGATCATAAATAAAATAGTAGGTATTTCCGTTTTTAGTGGAACGAATAGTCGTTAAATAATCGAAGTCGAAACCCTTGTTAAGCAGTTTCAATCGGGTTGTTTTTGATTTGCCCTCGGCGTTAAGTTCCGCCAATATTCGGTAATTCCTCCGAAGTTTGTTGTTGGTATTGCGCATGTAATTGTTGCTGTCTTTGTTCATTTTGTTATTGAAGGCATTCCGACAACCGTCACCGCAAAATTTTTTATCTTCTCGGCCTATAATTCTCTCGCCGCATTCTAAACAATTTTTCTCCATATCCTTTCCTTTTAATTATAAAAAGTAGATAAAATCTTATAAGATTAAAACGAATGTACGAAAAATATTTCTATTTGCAAATGATTACAATTATTTATAGTCGAAAGTAAATGGTAAGAAACCGATTATTTTTTCCTTGCTGTCACAACTTTGCACTGTCGGAATTTAAAACCGGACAATTCAAAATCATCTAATAACAATAACAATAACATTAAATTTTAAAAGCCATGAATGCCATGAAAAACAAAGTACAATTAATTGGTCATGTAGGACAAGATCCGGAAGTCAAAGACCTTGAAGGAGGAAAAAAAGTAGCTAATCTTACCTTAGCTACCAATGATTACTACATCAATGACAAGGGTGAAAAAGTTGAAAATACCGAATGGCACAAAGTGGCTGCTTGGGGGAAGATTGCCGAAATCATTGAAAAGTATGTGGTCAAAGGCAAGGAGATTGTCGTGGAAGGAAAACTAACCCACAGAAGCTACGAAGACAAAGACGGGACAAAGCGTTATGTGACCGAAGTAGTTGCGAATGACATTTTGTTGTTAGGTAAATAAAGTGTCTTCTTTTGACTTCCTCATTTCATCTCGGAAATGAGGAAGCTCAAAAGATTTGTTTTTAGAGTTTACCCGTTTTGATTCCCTAAGAAAGGATTCGACTCCCATGATTATTGGCGCAACGTTATGTCAAAGAGTTGGTGACTAAAGAATGGGTTTGAATAAAAAAAGCCTTCTAATATTGAAGGCTTTCTATTTTATTGAGCTTTTTAAAAATATCAAACATCGGACATTTTTTGCAGCGTTTGTCTTCTGACTTTTTGTATTTCTCGCAGCACTCCGACTTACAATCGTCTGAAACCAAGAGCGATTTTAGCAGTAGCTTTTTTTGCTTTTTGTCCTTGTCTTTATTTTTTTCTTTTTTACTCACTTTTTCCGATTTAATCAATTTCAGGGTTTGGCATCCAGAGCAACAGAGCTGGTTACCGCCAATTGTTGAATGTCGCGGTCAAACAAATACAATCCGCCACGGTCTTCCCCAATCAAATTGATTTTATCTAAAATGGTTTTGGCTTGTGCTTCTTCTTCAATTTGTTCTGCCACGTACCATTGTAAAAAGTTGTGTGTAGCATAATCTTTTTCGCCTAAAGTAATATGAACCAATTCATTGATAGAGTTAGATACAAACAATTCATGTTGGTACAATTCTTCAAACATTTCTTTGAACGTTCCGAATTCGGTTTTAGGCGCTTTCAATTCGGTGATTTTGGCATGTGAACCTCTTTCGTTCACATACTTTACCAATTTTAACATGTGTTGACGCTCTTCATCAGACTGATTGAACATGAACTGCGCAACACCTTCCAAACCTTGAGCCTCAGCCCAGCAAGCCATGGAAAGGTAAATTTGTGATGATTCCGCTTCTATGCGAATTTGATTGTTTAATGCTGTTTCGATGTTAGTTTTTAGCATAATCTTTTTCTTTTTGGTAAATTTAGAAAAATTATTCGTTCATCAATTCTTGTAGTAACGTTAAAAATTGCCCAACATGATAGCCATCTGCCAATCCGTGATGAACATGTACAGCAATCGCCATTGTTTTTTTGCCGTTTTCGTCGGTCATTTTTCCGTAGGATATTTTCGGACAACTGTCGGGCCAAGTAAAACTTCGGGCGTGTGAATAAGAAGTAAAATCTATCCAAGGCACGGCCGAAAAGTGAATCAAATTAATTTCGAAATCGCGGGTGATTAATCCGGGAGTGACTTGAATTCGTGCAATCTCTTTTTTGGTAATTTCGGCAAAAGTCGCCAAACTTTCATCAAATTCTACCAATGAAAACCCAAAAGTTTTGTCGTCTCGTAATATGGTTGCCGAGGCATCGATTCGGTCAAAAACAAAGACTTCATCATCAATTATGCGATACCGGAAATTTTCAACGGCATTGACCGCTAACAAGGTTTTATGCAAATAATAAGTAAAAAAAGATACGCCTAATTCTTTTGCCTTTGCATAAGCTTTAGTACAATCTATACGCGCTGTAACACCAAAAAAAGGTTCTTCCATTTGCTTGAAAAAGGCAAAGTGTTCTTTGCGATTCCAAGCGTTCAAGTCTAATTTATGTTTCACTTTAGGATAATAAAAGAGGTAAAACTTCGGTGATTTTTTCCAAAGCTCTAAAGTTTGGATGTTCTACTTTGTGGTTGATTTTTTCGTGTTCCCAAGTGGTGTGAAATGGAATGTGAACGGCATGTCCGCCTATATTCAACACCGGTAACACATCGGATTTTAAGGAGTTGCCAATCATAAAAAACTCCTCAGCTTTGATTTCCAAACGCTTCAATAAGTCTTCATAATCTTTCTCTTTTTTGTCCGACATCACTTCGATATGGTGAAAATAATGGCCCAAACCGGAATTGTGTAATTTTCTTCTTTGGTCTAACAAATCACCTTTGGTGGCGACTACCAATTTGTATTTCCCACTTAAAGCTTGCAAGGTTTCTTCCACGCCGTCAAGCAATTCGATAGGCTTTTGAAGCAATTCTTTACCGTATTCGGTGATCTTTTCCACCACTTCTATCGATATGGTTTTATTGGAAATACGCATCGCCGCCTCTATCATCGATAAGATATAGCCTTTGATACCGTAACCGTACAATTCTAGATTAGCAATTTCGGTTTTAAACAACTCCTGCGACAAACCTTGATGCGATAAATAATCGCTCATCAAAGCACAAAACTTTTCTTCGGTTTCCTGAAAATAAGGTTCGTTGACAAACAAAGTGTCGTCAGCATCAAAAGCGATTACTTTAAAATTCATATCCGTTTATTTTTCTAACTAATCAAAGCGCCGTTCCCAACACCATCCGCATCAGGATTCACAAAAACCAATTGACCTTCTTTGTTGTTGGTCATCAAAATCATTCCTTGGCTTTCCACGCCACGTAGGGCTCTTGGTGCTAAATTCACTAATACCGTTACGCGTTTTCCAATCACTTCTTCTGGAGAAAAATGTTCGGCTATACCCGAAACGATAGTGCGAACGTCAATACCGGTATCCACTTTTAAAACCAATAATTTATTGGCTTTTGGCATTTTTTCGGCTTCCAAAATGGTACCGACACGCAAGTCTAATTTTGAAAAATCTTCAAAAGTTGAAGTAGGTTTTTGAGGTTCTACCACTTGGTTCTCCATGATATTGGCTTTTTTAGTAGCTTCGAGTTTGTCTATTTGTTTCTGAATTTCCGCGTCTTCAATTTGGGCAAATAAAATTTCGGCTTGACCAATTTGGTGACCAGCTTTGGTTAAGTTCCATTGATCGAATGCCAAATTCCAATGGTTCAATTGGATGTTCAGCATTTTGCACAATTTTTTAGATGTAAACGGCAAAAACGGTTCGGATAAAATGGCTAAAGCTGAAGCGATTTGCAAGGCCACATACATTTGGGTTTGCACACGTTCAGGATCGGTTTTTACCATCTTCCAAGGTTCTTCGTCGGCCAAGTATTTGTTGCCTAAACGGGCTACATTCATCAATTCGACTTGCGCTTCACGGAATCGGTAACGCTCTAAAGAACTGGCAATCACTGCCGGATATGCTTTGAGTTCGGCTAAAGTTTGTTCATCAACTTCCGTTAGTTCATTCGGAGCCGGCACTATGCCATTGTAATATTTGTTGGTCAACACCACTACACGGTTGATAAAGTTTCCGAAAACAGCTGCCAATTCGTTGTTGTTTCTGGCTTGGAAATCTTTCCACGTAAAGTCGTTGTCCTTAGTTTCCGGTGCATTGGCTGTTAAAGCATAACGCAATACGTCTTGCTTTTCCGGAAAATCGATTAAATATTCGTGCAACCAAACCGCCCAGTTTTTGGAAGTCGACAGTTTGTTGCCTTCTAAATTCAGGAATTCGTTGGCCGGCACATTATCGGGTAAAATAAAACTGCCTTCGGCTTTCAACATGGCCGGGAAAATGATGCAGTGGAATACGATATTGTCTTTCCCGATGAAGTGCACCAATTTGGTATCTTCTTTTTTCCAATAATCTTCCCAATTTTTACCTTCGCGGGCAGCCCATTCTTTAGTAGCTGAAATGTAGCCGATGGGCGCATCAAACCACACATACAATTTTTTTCCTTCAGCTCCTTCAACCGGTACGTCGATGCCCCAATCTAAATCGCGGGTAACGGCACGAGGTTTTAAGCCATCGTCCAACCACGATTTTACTTGTCCCAACACATTGGTTTTCCAATCTTTTGCATGGTCTTCTAAGATCCATTTTTGCAAAAAGTCTTGGTAGCGGTCTAAGGGTAAAAACCAGTGTTTGGTTTCCTTGATAATCGGCGTTTCTCCCGTAATAGTAGATTTCGGATTAATCAAATCCGTAGCGTTTAATGTAGAACCGCAACGTTCGCATTGATCGCCATAGGCTTCCGGATTTTCGCATTTCGGACAAGTTCCGGTTACGAAACGATCAGCCAAGAATTGCTCGGCTTTGGCATCGTATAATTGCTCGGTCACTTCTTCGATGAAGTCGCCGTTGTCGTATAATTTTTTAAAAAAGGCAGAAGCCGTTTCGTGGTGAATTGTAGCGGAAGTTCTGGAATAGTTGTCGAAAGAAATGCCAAAATCTTCGAACGATTTTTTGATAATACCGTTGTATTTATCGATGACTTCTTGCGGTGTAATGCCTTCTTTTTTGGCTTTCATGGAAATTGCCACACCGTGTTCATCGCTACCGCAAATAAAGGCGACATCTTTCCCTTGCAATCGCAAATAACGCGCATAAATATCAGACGGAACGTAAACACCTGCCAAATGTCCGATGTGAATCGGGCCATTGGTATACGGCAATGCCGCCGTAATAGTATATCTTCTTGGATTTTCTAACATATTCAGATAAATAGACTGCAAAAATAACTTTTTAGCCACGAAATCCCGAATTAATTTTGGGATTTGTTTACTTTTGGGATAGCCAATTTACAATCCTTTTCGATTCATGCGAATCCTTTTAATTTTTGTTTCACTAATTATTTTTTCTTCTTATTCCCAAAGCAAGATGATTACACCACCATATCTCCAAAAAGGCGACACTATTGCGATCGTTTCTACCGCGCGAAAAAATATCGACGACAACTTAAAACCTACTATCGACATGCTGGAAGGTTGGGGTTTGAAGGTTAAAATAGGCAATACTATCGGGTTGGATTATTTCCAATTGGCCGGGACAGACGATCAACGCGCAGCCGATTTTCAGGAGCAAATGGACAATCCGAATATCAAAGCCATTTGGTGCGTTCGCGGTGGTTACGGCACAGTGAAAATCATCGATAAATTGGATTTTACCAAATTCAAACAAAACCCGAAATGGATTATCGGTTTTAGCGATGTAACAGTTTTACATAGTCATTTGAACCGTATGGGCATCGAATCTTTACACGCTATTATGCCGGTAAGTGTGGCTCGAGCTACCGATGAGGCTAAGAACTCACTTTGTACCGCACTTTTTGGCGAGAAATTGCAATACACTTTAGACTGCGATGCGCTCAATCATACCGGAAAAGCTAAGGGCGAATTGGTAGGTGGGAATTTGTCGATTTTGTATAGCTTGTTGGGCTCGCCATCGGCCATTGATTGCCATGATAAAATTTTATTTATAGAAGATTTAGACGAATATTTATACCACGTCGACCGCATGATGATGAACCTTAAGCGCAACGGTTGTTTGAGCAGTTTGAAAGGCATTATTGTGGGCGGTATGACCGAAATGAAAGACAACGAAATACCCTGGGGCAGAAATGCTTTGGAGATTATAGAAGATACTGTGAAGGGTTTGAATATTCCCATCATTTACAATTTTCCGGCCGGTCATATCCGAGACAATCGCGCTTTGATTTTCGGGCGACAAATTACAATGGAAGTTACCCCTGAAACGAGTAAAGTGGTATTTGAATAACCTCAAGCTCGTCCCTCGGAATGACAAAAAAGTAAAAAAATGGCAGAACACAACGAATTAGGTAAGTTAGGCGAAGAATTGGCTGTGGAGTTTCTGCAGCAAAACGGCTATACCATTTTAGAAACCAATTGGACTTTTCAAAAAGCTGAAATAGACATTATTGCGCAGATAGACAATATTTTAGCGGTTGTAGAAGTGAAGACACGTTTCTCTATCGAATTTGGTTTGCCGCAGGATTTTGTGAAACCTAAGAAAATCCAACTACTGGTTAAAGCCGTAAATGAATACGTAACGAGTAACGATTTAGATGTTGCCATTCGCTTTGATATCATCGCCATCTGCAAGGAAGAAAATAATTATAAAATCGACCATATTCCGGATGCTTTTTATCATTTTTGATAAGAATTTCTGAAAAAAAGGGTTAAAAATTGATTTTATCCTGAATTTCAATAACTTTACTCCAAAAAATCACTGCTATGAAAAGAATCCTACTATTCATCTTATTCTTGAATTGTGTCTTGCTCCCGGCACAAAACAGAATCGCACAACAGGTGTCTGAGTTGCAAAAACGCGGCGCCAACTTTAAACCGTTTACAGTTTTACAAACTACAACGAACCAACAAGACGCCCAAGTTAGCCAAGTGGTGAACGACGCTACTTTAGCTACGGTTGATTTGTCTAAAGTAAATGAAATTGCCCAAAACCAATACGAAGCGCTAAAACTTCAAATTCCTTACCAAGGACAAAACATCGAAGTTTTGCTGTACAAAGTGACTCTTTTTACAGAAGATTTTAGTTTGGATACCGATAAAAGTAAAAATGTGCCTTACCAAAAAGGAGCTTACTACCGTGGGATTGTCAATGGCGATGTGTATTCGGTGGCTTCTTTTAACTTTTTTAACGGCGAATTCAACGGGATTGTTTCCGGAGAATCGTGGGGAAATTTGGTAGTGGGGAAATTACAACAACTCAACAATCAAACCGATTATATAGTGTATTCCGATGCCAAAATGAAAGTCGCCAACGATTGGGATTGTTTTACCAAAGAAGAAGGTTACGAAATCAGTACCAACACTACTACCGCTCGTGAAGTTAACACAGTTAAATGTGTCACTTTTTATTTTGAAGTCGATTTTAATTTATATACCCAAAACGGCAGTAATGTGACCACGGCTACCAATTGGATGACTTCG
Source organism: Flavobacterium sp. FEMGT703F (assembly GCA_002786385.1). GTDB lineage: Bacteria > Bacteroidota > Bacteroidia > Flavobacteriales > Flavobacteriaceae > Flavobacterium > Flavobacterium cheonhonense. Next base: position 373,436 of record PGCN01000018.1, on the reverse strand, counting down.
GTGTACAATAATGTACAAACACTGTTTACCAATGACGGTATTACCACAGCTTTGAAGTCGGTTTTTGTATGGACGACTGCCGATCCTTATGTGAGTATGCCATCGGGTTCAACCTCCGGAGATTATTTGGGAACTTTTGCGCAAAACAGACCGGTTTTTAATGGCGATGTTGGGATGTTGGTAGGTATAGATCCGGGTGGATTGGGCGGAGTAGCCTATCTGAATTCTATCTGCGGACAATCTAATTACGCGTATTCAGATGTCAATTTTAATTATTCAGCAGTCCCTACTTATTCTTGGACAGTACAAGTTATTACCCACGAATTCGGTCATTCTTTAGGTTCGCCACATACGCACGGTTGTGCTTGGAACGGCAACAATACAGCCATTGACGGTTGCGGGCAACAAGCCGGTTACAGTGAAGGTAACTGTGCTCAAGGACCTATTCCGTCTACTACTGTTAAAGGAACCATTATGAGTTATTGCCATTTGATTTCGGGTGTCGGCATCAATTTGGCTAATGGCTTCGGGCCGCAGCCTTCCGCATTAATAGCAAGTACAGTAGACGCCAAAAGTTGTTTGAGTTCCGATTGTATCAATACGTGTATCAATACCGTTGCTGAAATTCAAATTAACAATATCACCCAAACCTCTGCAGTTATCACATGGAATGATTTGGATCCAACAAGAACAACTTGGCAAATTTCAGTAACGTCCATTACAGCTGCTTCGTCTTGGCAAACGGTTACCGGAAATTCCTATACTGTGACTAACCTATTGCCTAACCGCTATTATGAAGTGCGATTGAGACCTATTTGTACCGGTATCACACCAACCTTTGAGAAGAAAATATTTGCTACCGAAGGCAACTATTGCGGTGGCATGGTATTTACGGATTCGGGCGGAGCATCAGGACAACATACAAACATGGAGTCATTTGTTAGAACCATGATTCCTAACCAACCGAACCAAGCGTTGATGGCAACCTTTACCAGTTTTGAATTGGAGTTGGATTATGATTATTTGTATATCTATGACGGACCGGATACTACTTATCCTGAATTTTTAGCCGGAGGTTATACCGGAACCAATTCACCGGGTACTGTAGTTTCTACCGCAGCGGATGGTTCTTTAACTTTCCGATTCTATTCGGATCAATACGTAACGGCTCCGGGTTGGATAGCCAATATTTCCTGTATCCAATCGTTAGGTGTGGCAGGGAATGATTTTATAGATTACAGTTATTATCCGAATCCAACCAATGGCATTGTATCTATTAAATCGAAAGATGCTATTCAAGAAGTTATGGTATACAATGTTCAAGGACAATTGTTGTGGCAACAAAAAGGCAACGAGTTGACTACGGAAGTCGATTTGTCTGCTTTCTCTAAAGGCACGTATTTCTTCAAGTTGAAGATTAATGATAGAGAAACCAATTTCAAGATTTTGAAGATGTAGGTTGTGAGTGAACCATATAAGTCATATAAGGTCATATAAACAGAAGGCGTTCACTATTAGTGAACGCCTTCTTTACTTCTGTTTTATTATTATGAATGTAACAAATTATTGAGCCATCAATTCCATGAACTCCAGCGCACGGGATATGGATTTGACGTTTTCAAAGGTCAGCAACAAACGCAAACCGTTTTTGGTTTCTTTCTCTTTCATTTTACACAGGTTTCCATGCAGTTGTACAAATCGCAACACCTTTGAAAATTGTCTCGAATTGTAATAGTCCGATTGTTGGTCGGAGACAAAATAGCCAATCAACTTACCTTGCTTCATCACAATTTTTTCAATTCCCATGTGCGTGGCAATCCATTTGATGCGAATGCTGTTCAACAAAGCCTTGGCTTCCTTAGGTAACGGACCGAAACGGTCGATGAGCTTGGTTTCGAAAGCTTGCAGTTCTTCCTCGGTTTTAAGGTTGCCCAATTCGTTGTACAAGTTCAAGCGTTCCGAAATATTATTGATGTACTCATCCGGGAACAACAACTCGAAATCGGTGTCAATTTGCAACTCTTTGACGTATTCTTTGGTGTCGATATCGCTCTCGGATTCGTATAATTCTTTGAATTCGTTTTCTTTTAACTCTTCAATGGCTTCGTTCATGATTTTTTGGTAAGTTTCGAAACCAATTTCATTGATAAAACCGCTTTGTTCGCCACCTAATAAATCGCCGGCGCCGCGAATCTCCAAATCTTTCATTGCAATATTAAAACCGCTACCCAATTCGCTGAATTGCTCCAACGCCTGTATACGCTTGCGCGCATCTTCGGTCATGGCAGAATAAGGCGGACAAATGAAGTAACAAAATGCCTTTTTATTGCTTCGCCCAACACGACCGCGCATCTGATGCAAATCGGATAACCCAAAGTTATTGGCGTTGTTGATGAAAATTGTATTGGCATTCGGCACATCCAAACCACTTTCAATAATGGTTGTCGCTACTAAAACATCGAACTCACCGTTCATAAAGCCCAGCATCAGTTCTTCCAACTTGCTGCCTTCCATTTGACCGTGACCAATACCTACGCGCGCATCGGGAACGAGTCGCTGAATCATACCGGCTATTTCTTTGATATTTTCAATGCGGTTGTTGATGAAAAACACTTGACCGTTTCTTTGAATTTCATACGAAATGGCATCGCGAATCAACTCTTCGTTAAAGCCAACCACTTGCGATTCGATAGGATAACGATTCGGTGGAGGTGTAGTGATTACGGATAAATCGCGGGCCGCCATCAATGAAAACTGTAAAGTTCTCGGGATAGGTGTAGCTGTTAAGGTTAAGGTATCTACATTGGCCGCTATGGTTTTGAGTTTGTCTTTTACATTCACCCCGAACTTTTGTTCTTCATCAACAATGAGCAATCCCAAATCTTTGAATTGGACGTTTTTGTTCACCAATTGGTGCGTTCCGATGATGATATCCAACTTACCCGAAGCCAAATCTTCCAAGGTTTGGGCTTTTTGTTTGGCGGTTCGGAAGCGGTTGAGGTAACCTATTTTTACCGGCATGTCTTTTAATCGTTCCGAAAATGTTCGGTAATGTTGGTAGGCCAAAATAGTTGTTGGTACCAAAACAGCTACTTGCTTGCTATTATCAACCGCTTTAAAAGCAGCACGGATGGCGACTTCCGTTTTCCCGAAACCTACGTCGCCACAAACCAATCGGTCCATCGGCCGGTCTTTTTCCATGTCGGCTTTGACGTCTTGGGTAGCTTTTAATTGGTCGGGTGTATCTTCGTAAATAAACGAACTTTCTAATTCTTTTTGCAAATAACTGTCGGTCGCAAAGGCAAATCCCTTTTCCAAGCGGCGTTTGGCGTACAACTGAATCAAGTTGAACGCAATGTGTTTGACTCTTGCTTTGGTTTTTTGCTTTAAGGCTTTCCAAGCGTTGGAACCGAGTTTGTATATCTTAGGTGGCGTCCCGTCTTTGCCGTTGTATTTTGAAATTTTGTGGAGCGAGTGGATACTCACATACACGATGTCGTTATCTGCGTAAACCAGTTTGATGGCTTCTTGGGTTTTGCCTTCGACCTGAATTTTTTGCAAACCGCCAAACTTACCGATACCGTGATCGATGTGCGTTACGTAATCGCCAACAGATAACGAGTTCAGTTCTTTTAAGGTAATGGTTTGCTTTTTAGAATAGCCGTTTTTGATGCTGAATTTGTGGTAGCGTTCAAAAATTTGATGATCGGTATAGCAAGCCACTTGGTTTTCCTCGTCGATGAATCCTTGGTATAACGAAGCTACCACCGTATGGTATTGTTTGCGGATGTCTTCGTGATTTTCTTCGTCTATCGATTCAAAAATATCGTGAAAACGATTGGCCTGTGCTTCATTGGCACAGTACAAATAATTGGTGTAGCCATGGAAATGGTTGTCGCTCAAATTGTTCAGTAACAAATCGAATTGTTTGTTAAACGATGGTTGCGGCTGGATGTGAAACTCGAACGTTTTGGTGGTTTTAAACAGCGGTTTGTTCGATAATTCGATTAGGGAAAAATCCAATGCTTTGCGCAAAAAACCTTCTTGGTTTAGAAACAAATGTTCCGGAGAAGCGTGTTTGACATCTTTAGAAAGTTTCTCGAAAGTCTCGATGGCTTTCCCGAAAAGTTTGTCGAGTTGCGCAGTCAGGAATTCAGTATTTTCAATGCACAACACGGTTTTATCACTGATGTATTCCAGGAAACTTTCGCGGTTTTCTTGGATGAATTTATTTTCTAAATTCGGAATGATGGTAATCTTATTTTGCTTTTCTACCGAGAGTTGGCTCTCCACATCGAAGGTTCGGATGCTGTCTACTTCATTGCCGAAAAATTCGATGCGATACGGATTGTCATTCGAAAACGAAAACACGTCTAAAATGCCACCACGTACCGAAAACTCGCCCGGTTCAGTGATAAAGTCCACGCGTTTGAATTCGTACTCAAACAACACTTCGTTGATGAAATCGATGGAAACATTATCGCCTACCGCCACCTTCAAGGTGTTTTTGTCGAGTTCTTTTCGCGTCACCACTTTTTCAAAAAGCGCTTCGGGATAGGTAATAATGACGGCCGGTTTTTTACGCGAATTGATGCGGTTGAGCACTTCGGAACGCAGCAATACATTGGCATTATCGGTTTCTTCAATTTGGTACGGACGGCGATACGAACTCGGATAGAACAACACATCGTTGGCGCCTATCATTTGTTCCAAATCGTTCAAATAATACGCGGCTTCTTCCTTTTCGTTAAAGATGAGCAAATACGGCTTTTCACTGTTTTTGAAAAGCGCGTTAAACACAAAAGAAAAGGACGAACCCAAAAGCCCTTTGAGCTGTATTTTGGCTAAAGGTTGTTCTAAACTTTCCGCAATTTGCTTGACTTTCGGCGAATGCAGGTAACGGTTGTATAAAGCGTTTTGACTCAAAACTTAGGGTAAAGATTTTACTTTAGATGAACTGGGAATGGCTCTGGTGGTATCGAGCATTTGGAGCATGTCGCTTTCGCCGTCTTCCATTTTAATCTGACTTTTACGGGTGATTTCCTCCAATTGAAATTGCAAGGCATTCACTTCGGCGTTGATACTTGGAATCAATTCCACAATTTTTTTATCCGGAATTTGCTGAAGGTTGATGTATAAGTTAATCGCATTGATTTTGGTAGTAATGGCGGCAATTCGGCTTTTTACCTCCGGAGTGTTGTAGGCCATCGGGATATTGTTATTAAGCTCTAAAGCTCTTTTGGATAAGGCTTTGGCTTTTTGTTTGAAAGCACCGATACTGCTTTTAGGCTTTTGCCCTAATTCGGTTAAAAACATACGCCATTCTGCCCAATTGCTGGTTAACGAACCGGCTGTTTGGGTAACAGTTTGCGCATTAAAACGCCATCCCTGATTGATGCTGTTGAAAATAGCTTCTTGTTTTTTAGCTTCTTTTTCTTGTTCTAAGATTCGGATTTTCGGATCTTCTTGACAAGACACAAGTGTCAGCGAACCGGCGAAGCAAACCAAAAGCAGAGCGCGCATTACAAAACGCAACAAATTGATTTTCATTGACCTTATTTTTTTACATCACAAAGGTACAAAGGTAAAAGGAAACATAGCAAAGATGTAGTTAAAGCAAAGGTAATTTTTTTAAGACTTTTCCATTTACGAAAACGTTATATTTGTCGCAATACTCGTATGGTCTTTTCCGACGGCGGGTTTTTTGCTTAAAACACACAACATGAACACAAAAATTTTAATTATTGGTGCTTGTGGTCAGATTGGGACCGAACTTACCAAAAAACTCAGAAGCATTTACGGCGTTGATAATGTAGTGGCTTCCGATATCAGAAAGCTGAATATAGACATCGTAAACGAAGGCATTTTTGAGGTAGTCAATGCTTTAGATTACAATCAGATTGAGCATTTAATTGAGCAATACCACATTACCGATGTGTATTTGATGGCGGCCTTACTTTCGGCTACGGCAGAAAAAAATCCCGCTTTTGCTTGGGATTTGAACATGAATTCGCTTTTCCATGTATTGAATTTGGCCAAAGCCGGTAAAATCAAAAAGATATTCTGGCCTTCCAGTATAGCGGTTTTCGGGCCTACAACACCGAGAATCAATACACCGCAATACACCATTATGGAACCAACTACTGTTTACGGCATCAGCAAGCAAACCGGTGAGCGTTGGTGTGAATATTACCATAACATTTACGGCGTTGACGTGCGCAGTATTCGTTATCCGGGCTTGATCAGTTGGTCTACTGAACCCGGTGGCGGCACTACCGATTATGCCGTTGATATTTACCACAAAGCCTTGAAAGACGGTAAATATGAATGTTTCCTTTCAGAAGATACGGCCTTGCCGATGATGTATATGGATGATGCCATTCGCGCAACGGTTGAAATCATGCAAGCACCGGCTGAAAGTATCAAAATTCGTTCGTCTTACAACTTGGCGGGTGTGAGTTTTACACCGAAAGAGATAGCCGCTGAAATTAAAAACCATATTCCGGAGTTTACTATTTCGTATAAACCCGATTTTCGTCAGAAGATTGCCGACAGTTGGCCGGCTTCTATTGATGACAGTTGTGCGCAACAGGATTGGCAGTGGAAGCACCGCTACGATTTGGCTTCGATGACTGTTGAAATGTTAGAAAACCTTAAATAGAAAAACGCTACTCTTACGGGTAGCGTTTTTCGTTGCATGGAGTGGTATATGAGGTTTTACTGAACAATAGGATCGCGTAACGATTCTAAAACGGCCACGATATCGGTGTATAATTCGGTGTTAGCCGCTACGCCGTTTTGCTGGGCTGCCGCGCCAACATAGCCTACGAATTTAGTGTAGTCGGCATTCGTAGATGTTGTGCCCATTCTTGGGTTTAACGACGGATTGTGCGCTGTTACCATATCCAAACCGGTATAGGTGTTTACTGCATTCGTTCCGCCGGTATTGAACGAGAAGAAATCGGTTAAGTTGTCTACCAAAATGGCCAGGTTGGTTGTGTTTCCGGCACCAACTTCACTTAAAATCGGGGCAAAGTGCGCACCCAAATTTCCGGAAGCATTGGCTTGCACATCGGCTACAATTAAACCAACTGTAGTATTTACTACTTTGCGGTAACTTAAACGACCTTGTTCAATCATTTGTCCCGGATTGTCGGGATCGGCTACCATAGTGGTACCGCCTAATCTTTCGTAGATAGAAGGGGTTGGCGCGGGTGAATCATCGTCTTTACTGCAAGACGTAAAGGCTACCGCTCCGAAGGCTACGGCCAATAAGGCCCAATTTGAAAACTTTTTCATAACGTTATATTTAGAGGATTAATTAAAGATTCCTTGAATGAATTTGGTGAATTTGTACTTGTAACTGTCTTTTTTCATGACCGGACAAACTTGCTTTTGAGCCAAGTTGGCCGGCAGCAAAAAACGTTCGGCTTTATAGTTGCCTTTGGTCATCAGTTCGTCGTAGATTTTTTTTGAATCGGTGATATTGTTGTCGTGGAAATACACCACAACGTTTCGTTTAACGATGATTTCACTTTTCACGCCTTTGATTTCGTGTAGCTTCTTTCGGATGTCGATACTACTAATCGAATCAAAGGGTTTGTCAAAATCGATGCGGCTAATTTGAATGTTAGCATTTTCTACCGGTTTGATGCTGGCAATGTGGTACACCAAAATGCCGAAAAGCATTAGGGCTATTCCCAGTAGGCTTAGCACTACTTTTTTTAACGTTTGGTTGATTTTCATGTCGATTTGTTTTTGCGGTTTTAAGCATTTACGAGAACCAATACATTTTGGTTTTTTAAATGGCTGAAAAATCGAAAAGCGCTGTCTCAATTCAGACAGCGCTTTTCTTTAAACAAAAACAAAACTAACCTAATGTCTTGGGACTAATTTGTAAGTATGAGCAGTGTTAAACGGGGGCAGAAAGGGCTAGGTAATAAGCTGAGAGTGTCAGTAATACCAAAATGACAATTGCAATGGCAACAAATAGTACCGTTATTTTTTTATGGATATCCATAGGTATAATGATTCGTTTCTTTTACCATTTACGAAAAAAGAAAGCCTATGGATTTTGGAAAGAAAAAATCAGTTCTTTTTTTCTTTCAAAGTGGTGATGAGTTGGTTTTCCAGCGGCGACTTGATTTCGACTACTTTGTCAACGTTGTCATTCGGCACCGTCATTGAAAGCACGTAGTGTTTGATTTTCCATTGGCCGTTCCTAAAAACCAATACGCCTGAACCGCGACAAATTTTCATTTGAGTATCTAATAACTCGTCAAACCAAACGGTTTTTTGGTCTTCGCTAACGTAAATATTGCGTTCCAAAGCTTTAAAGTTCCAAGCTTTTCCGCGGTCGAAATACGGTTTCGCGAAAGCCTGAAAAGCCTTTTTGTTCCAGTTTTCCGTGGCATCGGTCCCGATAAAAATACCGTCATCTGCGATGGCCTCAAAATAATTTTGAAAGTTCGCTTCGGCGGCTGCTTTGTGCCAATTGTCTAATATGACTTCAATTTTTTTCTTGACATCGGCAGGAGTTTCGGTTTTTGAACTTTGCCCAAACGCAACCAGACTAATAAGTAATAGTAGCCCTAAACAGTATCTTTTCATAGTATTACAATGTGGATTCGACAAGTAAATATAAGCGTTCCATTAGTTAGTAGCGATTAGTTTTTGTATTTTTATGAAAAATAATTTTGCCCCGTATGAAAAAAAGAGAGTGGTTTATCGGGCTGGTCTTGCTGGTGTTACTCGGATTTTCTCTGACGAGTTGGTATTGTGCCCATAAAGAAGCGGCAGATAAAACCGATGCGATAACGGAGCGTAAATTCCACTTTGAAGAAGTTTCCTTGTCGTTTGACAGTACTGCCGTTACTGCTTTTTATGCCAAATACCCGAAGCTGGTTTTGTACCAAAAGCAAGCGGTTGATTTGTACCGCAAAAACCAATTTACCTATCTGTGGTACGACAAAAAAGGGCGCAAAGAAACGGCAGAAGTCATCTACAACAAAATGAATAATTTGGTTGAAGAAGGCGTTCAGGCGAAAGTGCCTTACAAGGAAATTTTAGATGGGATATTTCCCAAAACCAACACCAAGCCCAATGTTGAGGTAGAATTGTTCCTGACCAACTACTATTTTTATTACACGAATAAAGTACTGCAAGGGATAGACAATACCAAAGTGGAAGAGTTGGGTTGGTATTTACCGCGAAAGAAATTGTCTTACGGCCAGTATCTGGATTCTTTGTTGATAGATCCTAAACTGATAGACAACAATGCCAAGTTAATAGGACAATATTACAAGCTGAAAGACGTTTTACAACGCTACAGAACAATCGAAAAAAACGGCGGTTGGGAAACCATAGTCGCTCCTGCCGACTTCAAGCAATTGAAGCCCGGAGATAGTTCGGATTTGGTGGTTCAAATCAGAAAAAGATTGTTTTTAACCAACGATATTGCGGTAGATTCTAAGCGTGCTGTTTATGACGAATCGCTGCAAGAAGCCATTTTGAAGTACAAAAAACGCAATGGTTTTTCGGAAGACAAAATCATCCTACCGAAGCATATTTCGGAAATGAATGTGCCCATCAGTGACCGCATCAAAACGATTATGGTGAATATGGAACGCTGCCGTTGGATATCGACCGATTTGACCAAGGCAAAGGCATTTATCGTAGTGAATATTCCGTCTTATCGTCTGACTTTTTTTAAAGACGGAAAAGCCGCTCTGGTCTCCAATGTAGTAGTAGGAACGGCGCTTAATGAAACTGTAATTTTCAGCGGGATGATGAGTTATGTGGTATTTAGTCCGTATTGGAATGTGCCGAAAAGCATTCGTGATAAAGAGATTCTTCCGGCTATCAAGAAGAACAAGGATTATTTAGCCAAACACAATATGGAATGGAACGGCAACAACATCCGTCAGAAACCCGGACCGAATAATTCGTTGGGTTTGGTGAAGTTTTTATTTCCCAATTCCAATAATATTTATTTGCACGACACACCGGCCAAGAATTTGTTCAGTCAGGAAAAAAGAGCCTTTAGTCATGGTTGTATTCGAGTACAAAAACCAAAGGAATTGGCCCAATTGATTTTGCAAGATGATCCGAATTGGAATCCCGAAAAAATAGACGCAGCCATGAACAGTGGCAAAGAAAAATGGTACACCTTAAAAAATAAAATTCCGGTGTACATAGGTTACTTTACCGCTTGGGTTGACGATGACGGCTTGGTGAATTTCCACAAAGACATTTACGGGCGCGATAATGCGTTGGCCAATTTGTTGTTGGAGGAGTAAAAAAATGCCCTTCGACAAGCTCAGGGAGACAATAGTATAACCAATTGGCTTTTGTTGAATGAAGCAAGCTTAGTAAACACTAAAAACAATATAAATGCACAATGTCACCCTGAGCTTGTCGAACGGCTTCTATAGGTCATTAAAACTTCTCTCCATGCTGTGACAAGTCTAATCCCATATTTTCCGATTCTTCAGACACTCGGATTGGAATTAGGGCATTGGTAATTTTGAACAGCAAATAGGCGCCGCCAAAAGTAACTACAGAGACCAGAACTAAGGCCATCATATGGTGACCGAAAACACTCCAGCCTCCATATAACAAACTCGCATTTTCTCCTTTGGCAAAAATGGCTGTAAGGATCATTCCCATAATACCGCCTACACCATGACAGGCGAATACGTCGAGGGTATCGTCAATTTGTTTTAGTTTTTTCCAGTACACCATTTTATTGGAGACAATGGCGCCTATGAATCCGAAAAAGATACTTTGCGGAATGCTTACATAACCGGCAGAAGGCGTAATGACTACCAATCCTACTACCGCACCGATACAAGCGCCTAAAGCAGACACTTTACGGCCGTTCATTCGGTCGAAAAACACCCAAGTCAACATAGCAGAAGCAGAGCAAATGGTGGTGGTTGCAAAAGCCATAGCGGCAGTCGCATTAGCTGCTAAGGCCGAACCCGCATTGAATCCGAACCAACCAAACCACAACATACCGGTGCCTAACAATACAAACGGGATGTTGGTGGGAATGTGTTCGCTGTTTTTTCTTTTTCCCAAGACTAAAACACCGGCCAAGGCCGCAAAACCGGCACTCATGTGAACGACCGTTCCTCCTGCAAAATCCTTTACACCGAAATAGCTGCCCAACAGACCGTTGGGATGCCAAATCATGTGGCATAAAGGCGCATAAATACATAGGGTGAACAAACAAATAAAGAGCAAAAAGGAAATGAAACGGATGCGTTCGGCTAGGGCGCCGGTGATGATAGCCGGGGTAATCACTGCAAACTTCATTTGGAATAAAGCAAATAAAATAAAAGGGATAGAGGAAGCCATACTGCAGTGCGGATTCATGGCCACATGGCTAAAGAAAGCAAACTCGAACGGATTGCCGATAATGCCGTAATGAGTGCCGTTGATGGTTGGACCAATGGGGCTTCCGAACGACATGGAAAAAGCCACAACCACCCAAAGCAGGCTAACCACGCCCAAACAGATGAAGCTTTTAAGCATGGTGGAAATCACATTTTTTTTGCCCACCATACCGCCATAGAAAAAAGACAGCCCCGGCGTCATTAACAACACCAAGCACGAAGCCGTTAACAACCAAGCCACATCGGCATAATTAATAGTATCGACGGCATTAAAGGTTTTGAGATTGTCGGTAGCTTTTTCGGGCCAAAATAAACCGGCAAATGCTACTGCTGAAACCAGCAAAAAGGCAAAAATCCAACGCTTTTCTATTTTCATAATTTCTTTGTTAACCCATTTTAATTTAGGGTAAAATTATAAAAGTTAGTTTAAAAAACATATATAACACTATAAAAAATAGGGGTGTATTTCAATTTTTGTATTTAATATAATATTTGAACCCTAAAAACTGCTATTATTTTAATAGTTGAATTTTTTGGACTTAAAATTGAAAAACCTTCAAGTAAAATGAAATGATTACCCATTACAATTTCGAGAGTATCACAAACAATCATTCGTCTACAGTTAAAGTCATTTGACCTAACTAAAAATGCAGTTGGGCGAATTTATATTCTAAAATAAAGTATTCTTGGTAAAATTGTGACTAACAAAAAAACACAAACTAGGAATTATATTTTATGAATCAAGATGTACTCATCATAGCATCGTCTAAAATAGTTCCAACCGTTGGTCGGTTTTTCTTTCATACCGAAAACCGACCGACAAAGGTTTGTAACCAAATTATTCATCATAACCGGAGTGAGACCTTTGATAAGTCTCATAACACTTTCCCCACAAATACCAACCAAGTGTTAACCAGCACTTCTACGCCTATACCAGTTAATACCAATACCACAATTCATTCCCCGACCTTATTTAATTCCTCCTTCATATTTCATTCCCTTCTTGAAGGAGGAAGGGTCAAAAACATTAACCTAGGCAGAAGTGCTACTCATTCCGGGAGTAGCATCTTGACAAAGACAATAAATAGTAGATCAAATAGGGTTAGTTAACCATCGCCTAATACCACAGTATAGTGGTATTTTTTAGTAGAGTAATGTGATTTTTTTAGTTAGGTCCCCGCAATATTTATTGGGCGTTGCGGGGACTATTTTTTTACGGTTGTTTTTTGAATTGCTTTTAAGTCGGCACTCTTAAAGTTTGTCGCTGCAGCGGTGTAGCCCAAATAAATGATTTCTCCGGTTTGGGCATTGGTCACGGTTACAAATTTCTCGCTGGGGGTTTTTACGTACAACAAGTAATAAAACGGCGTAGTACTATTTACAATTTTCTCATTGAGTTCGGCTGTGGAGATCACTTGGTAAGCTAATGTATAGCCATCGAAGATTTCTTTTTCGGGGTATTTTTTGCTTTCGTCGTCGGAGTTTTTGCTGAATTTGGTCAGCACATAATCGGGGACAAACAAGGTGCTTCCGGCCATTTTTTGGAGTTCAGCGGTATTGGCTATTTCGGTTTTGGCGGTGTATTCATTGCCTTTTTCCAATAAATTACAAAGCTGTTGCAGGTAGTTGCTCAGCACACCGGCGCCCCAGTTTTTAAAATGACCGGCGGCGTCATACTCCATTTTATACATCGCACTCGGATTGTTCTGCGCATAGTAATCGGCAAAGAGTTCTATAGTGGCCACCACTATTTTATCGGCTTGATTGAAATGTCTTCTTTTCTTTGGGTCGTAGGTGAATTTGTCGTTGGTGGTCCACAGTTCCAAATACATACGGGTTTCGGTAGAAGCCAAAGTACTGTTGGAGGTAGTCATGTTAGCACCCAGGGTGACAAAGCTGTTGTTGGGGGCGATGTTTTTTTCTACCTCAGTATATTTAATACACTCTACTTTACTGAGTGACCACGCTTTTTTAATAGCCGCTACATACCCCGCTGCCGCAGGCGAGGCCGGATCTTTCATGGCGAAGTAGGTAGTGCCTTGTTTGATTTTGGCGATTTCGGCAGTGTTGGTGAGGGTGATTTGGGAGAAAGTAAGCCAAGGCAACAAGCTGAAAAGCAAGACACTGTATATTGGGCATTTTGATTTCATGGGGTAAGGGATTGGTTTAGTGAGGTAAAGTTAACAGAAAAACATTTTTTATAGCATCCCTAAAGGGATTTTGTGTGCTTAGGACCGTCGTTAACGGAATGGCATCCCTAAAGGGATGGTTAAAGCGTTTTGGGTTTCCGAAAAGGTTTTTTTAATAGTGAATTAACAGCAATTAAGGAACTGGTTTTGCAATCCCTTTAGGGATAAATACTTGTAAAAAAGCCATGGGAAATATAAAAAGGAATCCCGTTAGGGATAAAATTCGGGTAGAAAGGCGATGTTTAATTGGAAAAGAATCCCGTGAGGGATGTAACATTGGTAAAATAGCTGTGATAAACGAAAGATGCAATCCCGTTAGGGATTCAATGTTACCTTATGTTTTTTTAAATAGACTGCTATGCAAAGGGTTTGAAAAGGAGATTGATTAGGGTGATTTGGGAGAAAGCGAAGTAAAGCTAACAGAAAAAGGAAAGTAAAAGTTGTGTCAAATAATAATTTGAAAACAAACTGACACAAAGTTGTGGCCAAAAAAAATATTTTGAAAAAATTGCCACAGTTTTGTGGCCAAAAAATTCTAATTGATAAAATTGGCCACAGATTTGTGACAAAAAAATCAATTTGATAAAAATTGCCACAAGATAATAACAGCAACTAAAGTATGTTTTGCTTGGGTAACTGTGTGTTTAAATTTGATTTGTTATTCTGACGGAGGAGGAATCACATTGGGTTTGTGGATAGTATTTACTATTTAAAACAATTTCTTGAAATCTATTTAATACTCAGTTATATAATCATAAATATTGTCTTCAACTGAAGTATTCATAGAAAATACCACTTTAACTACTGAAACATCTTTTTTGTTTTTGCTATCTTTCATAATAGTTTGCTCAAAACCATCAACTAAAGGAGTCACATCACCCATATAGTAAAATTCATCACCTTCATCGTTACTTTTTTTAACAAATAACGGTAGTCTTATATTTTGGGTTTGCATTAATAGAATCTCTCTACTTTTTAATGTTCTATTAGATTTTGACATCCAAGTAAACTCATATTTGTTCAAGAAATGATCTTCATACTTTGTTGTATCAGAGATATGGTCTTCTTTTTTATAATTTACAAAAATTGGGCAATTACTTTCATCATGGCTAATCATATACCCTCCAACATTTAATTCTACAGGTTTTTTAGACCAATTTAAAATTCTAAAAACATCTTTGCGGGAGTATTTTCGATACAAAACAAAACCGTTGACAAATTTTTCTTTTTGATAAAGTTTAGTAAACAAGTCAATGGAATATTGAATGTTATCTAAAAGGTAATGTTTGAAAGTAGCATTGTTTAAATACGATGCTAATTGCGGTTTAAGTTCGATATTGTTACCTGAAATATTTATATTTTCGATGTTGTAAATTTGATTGACCGGTAGTAGTTTTCCATTTTTATTTTGAGTTACAAAACCAAAGTTTATATTGTGAACGGCTGATAATATGGTTTCCTTAGATGGTGAATAACCATATGTATTTTCAATGTATGCCTTAACCTTTTCGATAGTGGTAATCCCATTTTTTAGCAACTCTATCAAAATTATATTCTCTTCAACTCGCTTAGTATTATTTATTTCATTCGAGAATAATTCCAGCAATCGAATTTGGTCGGCATTTAATGATTCTTTAACCTCTGGCTCTTGGCTAGCCACAAAGTTGTAATATGACTTTGCATAGTTGGCATAAAGAAAAGGGTCACGGGAACCATGCTCTATGAAATCCATCATCATAGGGATTTTACCTAGTTTTGCTTTTAGTACAATGTAATCATTCACCAAATCTTTTTTGAGTTGCATATTGGCAGAATCAATTGCCTCAAAAATTCTTTTCTTAGAAATTTCATCAAAGTTAATGGTGGATGCCCCTGGAATCATGTTGCTTCCTCCTGCCATTAACTTTCTTAAATTATCTTTGTTATAGGAGGTGTCTCCGTACAATGCTATAGGTACAAGAAACGAATTGGTATAATTACCAATAAAGTCAATGACCGTTAAATATTCTTTATTATTTGTCTTTCGTAAACCTCTACCCAATTGTTGCACAAAAACAATGGCCGACTGTGTTGGTCGTAACATGATGATTTGATTGACGCTTGGTATATCAATTCCTTCATTGAAAATATCACGAGTGAAAATGTAGTCTAATTTTTCAGAGGTATTATCCGACTCTAGCCTATTGATTGCATAGCTTCTTTCTTCTTCTGAATTATCGCCGGTGAGTGCTATTGTTTTAAAACCTCTTTGATTGAACTCATTTGAAAGCTGTACACATTCTTCTACTCGGGAACAAAAAATCAATCCCCGTATCTCTCCTGAGTCACAACCATATCGTTGCGCTGTTTCAATGATGCGGTCTACTCTCTCGCTGGAGGTTAATAAGTTAAAATCTGCTTTCTCTTCTAGCACTTGCCCATCAACCGTAATATCAGTTACACCATAATAATGAAAAGGGCTCAACATTTCCTCTTCGAGTGCTTTGTGCAATCTAATTTCATAGGCAATGTTGTAGTCAAACGATTTGAACACATCAAAGTTATCTCCGCGCTCTGGAGTAGCGGTCATTCCTAACAAAAATTTTGGATTAAAGTGATCCATAATTCTTTGGTAAGATGCAGCACCTGCTCTATGTGTTTCATCAATTACTATATAGTCGAAATGGTCTTTGTCAAATAGTTCTAAGTTTTCTTGTTTCGAAATGGTCTGAACAGTTGAAAAAATGAAATCTGCCTCTAAAGCCTTATTGTTTCCAGTGTATAGCCCCATAGATTTAGATTCACCAAAGATGCTTTTAAAGGTTTTCATTGCCGCTTTGGTTATGTTCTCACGGTGCACTATAAATAGAAATTTTTTAGGATTGACTTTTTTGACATCGAAAGCAGAAAGATATGTTTTACCAGTACCTGTAGCAGAAATTAGTAATGCTTTTGTTTTCCCATTTGACCTTAATTTTTCAATGTTGGCCAAAGCTTCAATTTGCATAGCGTTTGGAGCAATCGTTTTTGTAGCATTTAATTCTTCTCTGATTTCTAAATTGAGGCGAACATTTTTTTTATAAATTTTTTCATACCTGTCGATAAAGTTGTTATCGACTGCAGTTGCATTTTCAAATTCTGTCGAAAACGCATTTATTGCTTCATGAATGATATGACTCAGGGGAGTGGCTGAAACTTTAAGATTCCACTCTTTATTGGAACATAAGGCTGTAGCAGTGAGATTACTGCTGCCAATAATTAAATTATAAACATTTCCTTTTTTGAATAAATAACCTTTGGAATGAAAATCTCCCTCGGTAACTATTCTTAGGTCAATATTTTTAAACTGTAAAAGTCTTTTTAAAGCTTCAGGTTGGGTGAAGTTAAGATATTGAGACACTAAAACTTTGCCCTTTATTCCTCTTTTTTCTAGTTCAATGAAAGAGTCAATTAAAGTTGCTACTCCGCTTGTAGTTACAAATGCTACCGAGAACCAAAATTCATCCTTTTCTTCTAGATCTCTTAATTCTTTTAGTAACGTAGTTAAGACCTTTTTACCTTGTAATTTATCATTAGTTAGTAACTGAGGCAAGTATTCATTGTTTGAATGAATACGTCTGTCAATAAAACCAGTAGTAAAGCTTTGTAGTAAATGCTCTTTTATTAAATCCATTTTTTACAAGACTATAAGTTTATCTACAATTGGCAAATCAGCAGCTGCCCAATCTAGTGTTCTTAGTTCAGTTTTATCTAACCATTTGAAGTCAATATGTTCAGACAACTCAATACTTGGATTATCGCAAGAACAGATAAAACTATGCATAGTTAAAATAAAATCAGGATACTCATGGTTGACAGTAAGAAATTGTGAATCAATCGATATTTCAAGGCTTAATTCCTCTAGGATTTCTCTTTTTATAGCAGCCTCATTCGTTTCTCCAGATTCCACTTTACCGCCTGGAAATTCATATTTGAAGGCTATGTAGTTGTATTTGTTATCACCGCGTTGGACACAAAGAATTTTATTGTTATGGAAGATAACTGCCGCTACGACTTCTACTTTTTTCATTGGACGACTCTTAATTTTCAAATTTAGGGAAAAAAGTGAGGTATCAGAAAATTACTGATTATTGTTTTTATTACTAAGTTAAGAAATTAGGATTATTTGTAAGCCTACAATTGTAAGCACAAACCCTCTTTGTTCCCAAAATTTATGAACAATGCCCCATTACTGCGCTTAAGGTTACAAAGCGAAAACTTCTCGATAGTATTTTGCAGCGTAAAAACTACCGTTTTCACGCTGCAAAATCACTCGAAGTGACGTAATAAGGACGTCATACTTAAATAGGATTTGAAAATACTACTACACTCGTCAGTTCGAGTGGTTTTTTATGGAGTGCAACGGAATAAATCCCGAAGTGTCGGGAGTATCGAGAACCTTTGTATGGATAAGGCTTCTCGATTTCCTTCGGCAGTCGGCTTCTAGTCGTGTGCTGCCCTTCGACCCTTCGACCCTTCGACTGCGCTCAGGGCAGGCAAGCTCAGGGCAGGCGAGCTCAGGGTGACAAAATATGCAAAACAAAAAACCCCAACGTTTCCGCCGGGGTTTAAAAAAACTACTTATTCAACTAACCCAATTTATTTTATCAGTAATTTTTTGGTGATGCCCTCGGCTGTTTTGACCAAGTAGAGGCCTGCCGCCCAGTTGTGGGTATTGAGGGTTTGTGCTGCTTTTTGTGACAGTAGTAGTTTGCCGCTTAGGTCGTATACTTCGATATCGGCGGCGCGGTTAAAATACACCAGACCGTTGTTTTCACTTGGGTTCGGGAATATAGCAAAGTCATTCGCAGGTTGGTTAACCTCCGGTGTGGAAAGGTTGGTGGTGTTCACTTCAAAAATGGTAATGGTCCCGCTGATTTCGTTGGCTACTAAAATATAGGGCAAACCGGTTGGACTGTTTTCAGGGGCTACATAGGTAATGCCTTCCGGACCATGGTCTCCGCTATAGGCCGAGGTACTGCGACTGTTTTTATAATCGGTAAAAGTCGGATTGTTGGGATCGGTTACATTGTACACCATCACACCGCCTATGCGTTCTAAGGAAATAAACGCAAAGGTTTGTCCGCTTATAGTGGCCAAGGTTACGCCTTCGGCTTCCGGTCCTTTGGCACGGCTTCTGCCTTTTGGCGTGTTGTTTTCGTGGTCGGCATTAAAAAGGGTTGGGTAATTGGCCGCCGTGTACCTTTCAAAATCGTCGCCACTGTCATACACCAACTGTTGGGTATTGGCATTGAAAATAGAGAAGGAACGCGAACCCACGGCATGGATGGCTTCAAACTCACTGTCGGCATCCGTATTGCCGTTGAGGTTGGTTACACGGTAACGCCCCATATTGTAGGATTGTTTTAACACGGCAGCATTAGGGAATATTGCAGGGTCTAATACATAACCGGTTGCGCCTACGGTAGTTCTTTCGTTTAAACCGTCGTATTCTTTTTCGTCACCTTCGTTAGCCGTTACCAAATAGGTGTTGCCGCCAACCGTATAGTTAGCAATGGCATCCGGAATGTAGTAGGCGTTGATAGGCCAGTTGGCAATAAGCACTTGACCGTTGTTATCGGAGATGTCGAAACCGTTGCCCGGGATGCTGACGTCTTTGGTGCCTAAAGCCCAAACGCCGGTAATGGTAGTGTTGCTGAGGTTGATTTCGGCTACCGCGTTGTTTTCTTGTAGGGTTACCCAAGCTTTTTGGGAATCCGAACTGATGGTGATGTATTCCGGCTCGAAGTCTTGCGACAAAGTACTCGTGGCTTTTAATTTTCGAACACCCGAAGCGATTAAAGCGATTTCTTGTGCGTTGAAAGCTGTAAACAACAAAGTAGTCACATTGGCTTGACTTAACGAAGCGATGCCGCCCGAAATATCAATGATACTTACCGAACCTTCCGGGTCTATGGTATAAGTGGTGTTTGGTTGGCCTTCGTTGGCGGTTAAGACTTTAGTGCCATCGGGCGAAAAGGTAATCATATCGGGTAAGGCGCCTACGGTAACTTGGTTTAAGAAAGTACCGTTGGTATCGAAAAACACTACGGAACCGTTTAAGGTTTCATCGGCATTGGGAGAGGCTACGGCTACTACGCCATTTTTTACCGCTACACTGGTTACACCGCCGTAAACATTCATATTGATGGAGTTAACTACGGAAGGCGCTGTAGGGTCGGCAAAGTTGATGATGTCTAAAAATCCGGCTACGGCACTGGTGGTGAACAATCTTTGCGAAGCAGGATCGTGTACTACAATTTCGCAAGTACTGCTATTGCTACCCGAAGGATCAAAACTACCGATGTAATTCAACTCGATTTCTTCGCTGGCCACAGGCGCCAAACGGTCGTTATCGATAATGTAAATCGTAGCCATAGTATTTCCGGTAAGCGTTAATCCAACAGGATTTTCTAAGCTCACTACAAAATATTCGGCTTGTTGTTCTTCCAGCGTATCGTCAACAATAGGAATATTGAGCGTTTGGGTTAAGGCACTGCTGCTATTGAAGTTGAGCGTTTGTGTGGTCCATGTAAAATCGGCCGCATTGGCAGTACTAAACGGGGCTGTTTTTACCACCACATCCACCGAACCGGTTTGCGGGTTGGACAAATTTAGGGTCAAAGCTACTGAGCCGGCATTTTCGTTTACGGTGATAAAATTAGAGGCTAAGGCGGCGGTAGCATTACCGGTAGTAAAAGTAACCGCAGTTGTAGCGGTGATAGCATTGTTGTTTACATCTTCAATAGTGTTAGGCAACAACGCCAAGTAATAGGTTTGGCTGTTGTTTAAAGCAGTAGTTGGAACTACAGTTATAGTGTTGCCGTTTACGGTAGAGGTAAAAGGCACATCGCTGCCCGTGGCATTGCCGAGTTTGAAAGCGATTAAGGCAGCGGCATTACTGTTGTTTAGGACTGAGTCGTCAACCAATCGAACGGCTTCGTTGAAGGTGAGGGTTGGGTTTACGGTGGCCGCTACATTTACTGCGCCATCGGCCGGAACAAAAAGCGTTACGGGAGCCGTTGTATCGGGTGCTCCGGAAGGATTGCCTTCCAAGGTAAAATTGTCAAAGCGATTGTTCCCTACAGTGCCGCCTGAACCTTGTAAAAACTCCACTTTCAGTTTAAAGTTCGGATTGTTATCGGTAGTAGGAATAGCGGTAAAGTCGAGTGTCGCTAAGGCAGGATCACCGTTGTTGGGAATGATGTTGGTTAAGAAAGTATATGAACTGCCATCGGTACTGTAAGACCATACTTGGGTGCCGGCTCCCGAACCGGAACGGCGGGTGGCAAATTTTACAATCACGTCTTCAAAACCTGTGGTGGGCAAGGCAAATTCTAACGCACCGCCAATAGGGTCGTTGAAACGCAAGTGCGTACCCGAAGCATCGCCGTTACGGGCATTGAGGTTTTGTACGTTAAAGTTTTGTCCGGTTCCGCCGGCAAAATCAATGGTGCTGATGCCTCCCGAAATGGCAGTAAGGGTTGCACCACCAAGGGTTTGAGAGGGCGTAGTAATGGTAGTTACTGAAGTGTTGTTGTTGAAGTTCCAATAGTGTACTAAAGTTTGACCGAAGGAAAAATTGGTCAGTAAAAACAGTATGGTAAAAATCAACAATCTTTGGGCGTAGTTGTGGTTCATAGTTGTTTTGTTTTTGATTGATGCAAAGCTCTTCTTACAGTGTTAATTGGTGATTAAGTCAACGACATTGGTTTATTAAGAAGTGGTGGCAGAAGTTTTATTCTTTGTTACCAAAGCGGTTTGGTGTTTTCAATTTCTTAATGTTAGAAGGCAAAGTACAAGTACAAAGTACGAAGTGCGAAGTGGGAGGGTTTAGCTTCTCGATACATTTCAAATCGTTCGCGAACGATTTGAAATACTCGAAGTGACGTAACAAGGATGTCATGTTTAAATAGGGTTTGAAAATACTACTACACCCGTCAGTTCGAGTGGTTTTTTATGGAGTGCAACGGAATAAATCCCGAAGTGTCGGGAGTATCGAGAACCGTTATATTGATAAGGCCTTTCGATTTCCTTCGGCAGTCTGCTTCGCCTTGTATGCTACGCTCAATTTGGCTGAAACTTCTCGATATTATTTTACAGTGTAAAAACTAACGTTTTCACCCTGCAAAATCACTCGAAGTGACGTAATAAGGGCGTCATGCTTAAATAGGATTTGAAAACACTACTACACCCGTCAGTTCGAGTGGTTTTTTATGGAGTGCAACGGAATAAATCCCGAAGTGTCGGGAGTATCGAGAACCGTTATATTGATAAGGCCTTTCGATTTCCTTCGGCAGTCTGCTTCGCCTTGTATGCTACGCTCAATTTGGCTGAAACTTCTCGATATTATTTTACAGTGTAAAAACTAACGTTTTCACCCTGCAAAATCACTCGAAGTGACGTAATAAGGGCGTCATGCTTAAATAGGATTTGAAAACACTACTACACCCGTCAGTTCGAGTGGTTTTTTATGGAGTGCAACGGAATAAATCCCGAAGTGTCGGGAGTATCGAGAACCTTTGTATGGATAAGGCTTCTCGATTTCCTTCGGCAGTCGGCTTCTAGTCGTGTGCTGCCCTTCGACCCTTCG
Organism: Flavobacterium sp. FEMGT703F; assembly: GCA_002786385.1. Taxonomy (GTDB): domain Bacteria; phylum Bacteroidota; class Bacteroidia; order Flavobacteriales; family Flavobacteriaceae; genus Flavobacterium; species Flavobacterium cheonhonense. Next base: position 351,237 of record PGCN01000018.1, on the reverse strand, counting down.
ACCCTTCGACTGCGCTCAGGGCAGGCAAGCTCAGGGCAGGCGAGCTCAGGGTGACAAAATGTACAAAACAAAAACCCCAACGTTTCCGTCGGGGTTTCTTATAAATTAAGTGGTAACTACTACCAAATCTTCACACGCTTTTCGGGTGCTAAGTATAAGGAGTCGGTAGGTTTAATATTGAACGCTTCGTAGAATTCCGGAATGTTGCGTACGGTTCCGTTCACACGGAATAAGGCCGGCGAGTGTGGGTCGCCTGCAATTTGACTGCGCAAAGCTTCTTCGCGGATTTTCTCGGCCCATACTTGTCCCCAGCCCAAGAACACGCGTTGCATACCAGTAAAGCCGTCCATTACCGGCGCTTCTTTGCCGTTCAGGGTAGCTTTGTAGGCTTTGATGGCAATGCTTAGTCCACCCAAGTCGCCTATGTTTTCCCCTAGGGTAAAGGCACCGTTCACATTTAAATCAGGGAAGGCTTTGAAACTGTTGTATTGCTCAACCAAAGCCGAGGTTCTCTTTTTAAAGGCGGCTAAGTCTTGTGGTGTCCACCAGTTTTTCATGGTTCCGGTACCGTCGAAGGCACTACCCTGGTCGTCAAAACCGTGGCCAATTTCGTGTCCGATTACGGCTCCAATGCCACCGTAGTTCACTGCATCGTCTGCATTTAAATCAAAGAAAGGCGGTTTTAAAATGGCAGCCGGGAATACAATTTCGTTTAACGATGGGTTGTAGTACGCATTTACGGTTTGAGGATTCATGCCCCATTCGGCGCGGTCCACCGGTTTGCCCAATTTGGCCAAGTTGCGGTTGTATTCAAATTCGGTTGCACGGGTAGCGTTGCCGTACAAATCGTTTTTCACAATTTTCAAGGCAGAGTAGTCGCGCCATTTATCAGGGTAGCCAATTTTAATCATAAAATTATCTACCTTTTTCAAGGCTTCTTTTTTAGTAGCGGCACTCATCCAATCGAGGGTTTTGATGCTTTCGGCGTAGGCTTTCAATAGGTTTTTCACCATTTGCGTCATGCGCTCTTTGGCTTCCGGAGAGAAGTGTTTTTTAACGTACACTTTCCCCACTACTTCGCCTAAACCACCGTTCACCATTTCTACGGCGCGTTTCCAATCTTCTTGTTGGCTTTCGGTACCGTACAAGTTTTTGCCATAGAACTCGAAGTTTTGTTTGTCGAGTGCCGTGGTTAATAAGCCGGCAGAACCATTAATCACGCCCCATTTTAAATAGGTTTTCCAAGTGTCGATAGGCGTGTTTTTGATGAGGTTGTTCAGGTTTTTGGTGTAATCTACTTGGGTTACTACCAATTTCTTTTCACGGTCAACTCCTGCATTTTTCAGCATGGCCGTCCAATTGAAGTCGGGCATCAAGGTTTTTAAGTCTTTTACCGCATACACGTTGTACAATTTTACAATGTCGCGCGTGTCTTCTTTTTTCATTTGTTGGCTGGCCAATGCGGTTTCCAGCGCCATAATTTTAGCCGCATTTTCGGCAGGGTTAGGCATGTTGGTTAGTTGGAACATCTTTTCGATGTGGGCCACATATTTTTGACGGATTTCGGTCATTTTGGCATCGGTTGCCAAATAATACTCGCGCTCCGGTAGGCCCAAGCCACCTTGCCAAGTGATTAAGGTGTGTTTGGTTGGATCTTTAAAATCCGACATCACCGATACGGAAAACGGAATAGATACACCGGCACGGTTGGCTTTCCCGAAATAAGCAGCCAAGTCATCGTAAGAAGCAATAGCATCAATGGCTTTTAACTCCGGTTGGATGGGCGCAATTCCTTTAGCATCCCGGCCTTTGCGGTCCATGAACGAGGCGTAGTAATCGCCTATTTTTTGTTCGTCGGTACCTTCTGCATTGTTGCCTTTGGCAGCTTCTTCAATAATGGCTTTGACGTCTTTTTGCGATTGATCGTATAACATATCAAAGGCGCCATAAGAGGATTTGTCGGCCGGAATCTTGGCGGTTTTCATCCAAGTACCGTTTACGTACATGGCAAAGTTATCGCCGGGTTTGACCAGCGTATCCATATTTTTTTTGTTGATACCCGAAGTGAGTTCTTTTTGGCTGCAGGAAGCTAAAGATAAGGCTGCCAGCAAGGTAAGGGTTGCATTTCTCATTTATATTTTTGATTGAATTGAAAAGCTAAGGTAATGAAAAAAGCCATTGCTTTATTTGGCTATTACAGATTGAAATTCAGATTCACAAAAATATTTCTTCCCATACGCGGCACTTTGTTCCAGTCGGAGTAAGTGGTGTAATAAGCGTCCAGTATATTTTCGACGCCTATTTTGGTGTATAACTTACTGCCTGAAACTACCCATTTATAACCGAAATTAGCATTCAGCAAAGCAAAATCGGCGGTATTGGTTTCGCCGTACACCGAACCGTAACGGGTTTGAGCGGTGTTTCCAACGCATTCTATAGCGGCATTGTACTTTACTTTGGTAAACGTTAAAGCCGTTTTATAGCTCAACGGATTAACCAACGGAAGGGCATTGCCGTTGCTGTCTTTGCCTAAACTATACAATAGGCCAACATTCCATTTCAAGGAGTTGCTGAGGGCGATTTCCGAATTCCAATCGACGTTAAAAATCGTGGCATACGACAACGCAGTGTACAATTTTACGCCACTCGCGCCTATGGTCATAGGGACTAAAACAGTGTCGGGCGTCCCAATGATATAATCCGAAATGCGGAAAAAAGAACTGCTGATTTTGGTGCTGATTTTTTCTTTTTTAAAGCCTATGAACGCATGGGTTTCGATGGATTTTTCGTTGCTTAAGTTTGGATTCCCTACATAGTCAAAACGGTCGGAACTGTTGAACAGGTAAAAGCCATAGCCTTCGGAAACCGACGGCGCTCTTTCGCCATAACCCAATCCGAAACCGTATTCCCAACTGGTCTTGTGGTAGTTGTAATGGGCGGCGATGCTTTTTAGGAAACGCGTTTTTTGGCGCGGCATCTCCGGGTAAAAGATTTGCAGACTTTGTAAGCCAAAATCACTCGCCACATCGTTCGTATGACTTCCGGCTGAAACCGACAATTTCAGTCCCGAGTGGCAGTTGAAAACCCATTGGTCTTCGGCAAATAAACCGGTGTATAAGGTGCGCACATCGGGCCAAGTGTACATGAACATCAGGTTTTCGTTAGGGTCGTTCGGATACATGGTCATTTCGGCTACGGATTGGTTATAAAACGCATTGAAGTTGGCCAAAAAGTGATGGCGATTTTTTACGGCAGTCGCTTTAGAATACATCCCAAAAGTTTTGCTCCAGCCGGGCATGTCCATGTGAATGGGAACTGATGGCCGCGTGGTATCGTCCATGCGATGGGTGATGGTGTTGAAATACACTTTGGTTTCCCAATCTTTTACTAAGGATGATTTCGGAATTACTACATATTTCAGTGAGGTAATTAACGCTTCCGCTAATGACACATCCATGGGCAAGGCCGGATAACCAACATCGGTGGCTTTGTCATAAATGACGGAAGCTTCCAGTAGTTTATTGGTAAAGAATTTGAACCCTGCGGTACCGGAGAAATTCAGTTTTCGGAATTGAGAATACAAAATTTCACGGTTGTTTCCCGCGGCGTAATTGTCGGCTTCGCGGAACATGACATCGGTATCCACATAATACGTACTGTCGGCATAATTCACAGAAGACCCAATGATTTTCTGACGGTTGTTGGTTTCGAAACCGGTGTTGAGGGCGAAATCCCATTGTTGACTTCCGAAACGGTTTTGGCTTCGTTTTAAATCGATGGCACCACCAATGGTTGACCCGAAACACGAGCCTTGCTGCCCTGATTTTATGGTGGCTTCCGATAAATTAGAGACTTCCACATAGGAGGTAATCGGATCCATTTTATCGGTACAAGCGCCAAAAATGCGCATGCCATCGATGGTAATTAGGGTTCGCTCGGTAGCCATGCTGTTGATGAGCGGTTCCCAAGCATAAGCGCCGCGTTTGACCAAATCGACTTTGCTTCCTTTGTCGAGAAACTCATCGATAGTAGCCAGCGATTTGCTTTGTTTTTCGTGGATTTGTGTTTTTTTGCCGATGACAATCACCTCTTTTAAGTCTTTAGGCACCAAGGAATCTTTGGTTTCTTGGGCATAGGAAAAGAAGCCACTGCACAACAGCAACAGCAATATATTTTTCATCGCATCTGAGATTTAAAAAAGGTCTTGTTCGCTATGAGCAAGACCTTTTTGGAGTGGATTTTTTAGAATTCGAGTTCGAAGAAAATGCTGCTTTCCAACACGGTGTCGGTAATGGCTTCCCCTTTTAAAACGGTACCTTCGGCATTCAACAATTGCAAGTTGATTTTCCAGTAACCCGTCATGGTTAACGATAGTTTGCCTTCGTATAAACCGCCGGCTGTTACTTGAGTGGCATCTACATTGTTTGGCGAACTGTGGTTGCCCATGCTTGGCATTCTCGGGTCGATTTTTACCGTGTAACCATCTACTACCGGGAAGTTCATCATGTCTTGCATTTTCCATACCCCGAAAACCACATCGTTAACGGCTACTTTTGGGTGGTGTGGTTCGGCATAAGCCACGATGTATTTGGTGCCGTCGGTTCCGGTAAAGGTATTAACCCTGCGTTCTGTTGAAGCCGGAACATCAATAACAGCAGTGGCTGAATAGGCAGTGCCGTTGATGGTGTAGTTTACTTTTAAATCCCAATATTCTGTAGCATTTTGCGCCATTTGGAAGACGATGTAACCTTCGTACAAGGTACCGGTTGTAGTTACTTTTTCTACTGCCGATTTAGGGCAAGAGTGGTTCATCATGGTCATGTGCATGAGCGGCATCCAATTGACTTCAGCATTTTTTACGTAGTCGCCGGTGGCGTTGTCTTTGATGCGTAGGGCGACTTCGTTATAGCCTTGTTCCAAACTGCCCATGTGGGAATACAATTCGATAGTATGGGTTTCGTTAGCGAATTCATGGAATTTGGTTAGGTTGGCCAGTTCGTCGGCTTCGGGATTGCTATCGTCTGAAGAACAAGCAGTAAAGGTTAGGGCTGAGGCCAATAGGAATAAGGAAAGCGTATATTTTAATAAGGTTTTCATGATTGTAAATTTTAAATAATAAAGATTTGATTGGAAGATTTTCCAATGCGATTCGGACATAAATCGTCCGGTCAATCTCAGTAAGATTGATCAAAAAATAAAAAGTTTTTAAGCGGAATAAGTGGGCGGATGGAAAACAGAACCACTCGCTAAGTGAAAGTAAAGATTGGCGTAGTGGTTGCTGATAGCATTTTTATGCTGAAAAAAAGTTTGTCTAGTCAATAACGGTTGGATTTCCTGAAAGAACAGCACTTCGGTTTCCTGTGCTTGGATTTTTTTTACCGGGGTAATTGGTTTTTCCTGTTCCGAAGCTTTGGCCAATTCTTTCATTAACTGACACTTTCCGTTACATTCTAATTCGGGTTTGGCTTTGTTTTCACAAAGCACTTTTGAGATGTAATCGTAGTTAATCATATAGTCGGCCACCGGAAGTATCGGTTTTGCGAACATCACAAGTGCCACTATGATTATTAACCTTTTCATGAGACAAAGATAGTAGTTAAAAAACGGTCATTTGTATGATTTCAGTCATATTTTTAGTATTTTTATTAAAACTAAATTTGTAACCATTAGCTGTAAAGCCTTATGAAATAAGCCTTTTTAGCTTAAAACACTCAAAATCAATTATGCAAATAGACTTAGATTTACTCTACACTTGGGGTGCCATTGCTAAGGAATATAAAAAAGGCGAGATGATTTTTTGTGAAGATGAAACCGCTAATTTTTATTATCAAATTGTAGAGGGCAGTATTCGGATGTACAATTCAAATGATGAAGGCAAAGAATTTACGCAAGGGTATTTTTCTAACGGGCAAAGTTTTGGTGAGCCGCCTTTGTTTATAGATGAATGCTATCCTTCTACAGCAGAAGCTTTTCAGGACAGCGTGATTGTCAAATTAACTAAGGAAAAGTTCCTTAAAATATTAGAAGAATACCCTGTCATACAGAAACAGTTTCTGACACTCATGTCGCGGCGGATACATTCCAAGGCCATGACCTCTAAAGACATCATTAATCAGAAGCCTGAGTTTAGGATACTCGCCTTTTTAAATGCACACAAAAAAGGAAAATGTTCCAACGAAAAAGAGCAAATTCCGTTTACCCGACAAGAGATAGCCAACTTTACAGGGTTAAGAGTAGAAACGGTGATTCGCGCTTTATCGAAAATGGCCAAGGAAAAAAAGGTAGACATCATCAACCATAAAATATATTTCTAATGCACTTTAAGGCTAAGTTCTGGTTGCAATTTTCATTGTTCAATTTGTTACTGGTAGCATTACTTGGCTTGTTAATGCGCTACAAAATAGGTTTTGAGTTTCCGCTTTTCAACCAAAAGAACTTACAACATTCTCATTCTCATTTTGCATTTGCCGGTTGGATCAGCCATACTTTAATGGTGTTGATGGTTGGTTTTTTGGAGAGAAAAGGCCCTTCTCCCGAAGCTTCGGGAGCGCTCAGGGTGACAAAAATGAAAAGGACGTTTTCGTACAACACCTTATTGACAGCCAATTTGATTTGCGCTTATGGGATGTTGGTGTTTTTCATCATTCAAGGCTATGCGGCTCTATCGATTGTATTTTCTACAGCTTCTATTGTAGTGGCTTATGTTTTCGGGTACCAATTTTGGAAAGATTTGAAACAGGTTAACCCGGAATGGCTCTCAATAAATTGGTTTAAAGCGGCAATTTTCTTCAATGTGATTTCTTCTCTTGGGACTTTTGCCTTGGCCTTTATGATGATAACCAAAAACATTCACCAAAACGAGTATTTGGCTTCCATCTATTATTACCTGCATTTCCAATACAACGGATGGTTTTTCTTTGCTTGTATGGGATTGTTGTTTCATTTTTTTAACTTGAAAACCACGGAGCATCCTTTTTTTACAAAAGCCTTTTGGCTGTTTTTTGCGGCTTGTATCCCGGCGTATTTTTTATCGACTTTGTGGTTAAACTTACCGGTTTGGCTTTATGTTTTAACCGTAGTAGCGGCTTTTGTTCAAAGTTTTGCTTGGTTCAAGCTGTTGGCCGTTTTGGCCAAAACCCGGAAAGGCTATTTTGAAAATTATCCGTTCTTTTTGCGTTATATTATAGTGTTTGTAGCGGTAGCTTGTAGCATTAAATTGTTGTTGCAATTGGGCTCGACTATACCGGCTTTGAGTCAGTTAGCCTTTGGATTCCGACCGATAGTCATTGCTTATTTGCACTTGGTGTTGTTGGCCGTGATTAGCTTGTTTTTGCTGTTTTATATTTATGTGAACCATTATTTCTACATCAGCAAACCCATTAAGTTTGGCGTTATTTTGTTTTCTGTCGGCGTTTTTTTAAACGAATTAGTGCTGGCTGTTCAAGGCATTGCTTCTTTCAGTTACACTTTAATCCCTATGGTGAATGAGTTGCTTTTTGCGGTGGCGGTACTGTTGGTTCTGGGCATTGCGGTTACGACTTACTACTCGATAAAAAAAGTTAAAATTCCTCCGGTTTTATGAGTGCAATCATAAAATAACCGTTTCATAGTTAGGTACTTTGTATGCATAAACCAAGTATTTATTATTATGAAAAATTCTATCAAAATTTTGCTTTTAGCTTGCTTTTTTGCTACCATAGGTTGTAAGCAAAGCAGCGAAACCCCAACCGAAACCACCGAAAGTACACCAACCCAAAACGTGGGTCAAGAAGGTGTAAAAGATGAAACGTCTAACCCGAATATTGTACAGGTAGCTTCCGGCAGTAAAGACCACACTACCTTAGTGGCGGCTGTTAAAGCAGCTGAATTGGTTACCTCATTAAGCAATGCCGGACCGTTTACGGTGTTTGCACCAACCAATGCCGCTTTTGATAAATTGCCTGCCGGAACTGTGGAAGGCTTGTTGAAACCGGAGAAAAAAACTGATTTGCAAAATATTTTAGGCTACCATACCTATGTTGGCGTTTTGAAACCCGAGTACATGCAAGATGGTCAGGAGTTTGATATGGTATACGGCGGTAAAGTAAAAATTACCAAAAAGGGCGAAAAAACCTTTGTAAACGGTTCCGAAATACTAGCTTCTATAGAAACTTCTAACGGTATCATCCATGTGATTGGTGACGTTTTACTTCCGAAATAGGATAATTATTAATTCAAATCTTGTTTTTCTTTTTTGAAAGAGAAAAGGCGTGGAAGTTGTCATTCACGCCTTTTTTGTGATTAAAATCATAAATCAAGCCATTTTCTTTGCTTCTATTTGTACTTCTATTTCAAAGCCTTTATTATGTTTTCTCACGGAAAATACCTGCTTGTTTTACTACTGTTATTGCTACTGTTCGCAGCTTACAATTACACCCTTTACACCACCCAATCGGACTATGGGACAATCCAACTTTCCGAAAAAGCCCTGCAAGGCGAAAAACATTGGCGGGAAAACAATTGCAATGCTTGTCACCAATTGTACGGATTGGGCGGTTATCTCGGACCCGATTTGACCAATGTGTACTCTTTTAGAAAAGGAGATGAGCAGTATTTGAAATCGATGTTTAACAGCGGTGTCAAAGCCATGCCGCGATTTGAGTTTAACGAAACTGAAAAAGAAGAATTACTGCAGTTTTTGATGGAAGTGGATCAAACCGGCATTTATCCCAACACCGAAGCCAAGATTAACTCTGATGGTTGGGTGAAAGTTCAATATAAAAAGGAAACCTATGAACACTAATCGCTACCCGTTTTACTTTATTGCTGCCGGATTGATGTCGTTATTGTTGGGTTTGCTCTGTGGCTTGCTTGCCGGTTTTCAGTATGTTGTCCCCGATTTCATCAAACAAGCTTTACCGTTTACGGCGCTGCGACCGTTACACACACTCTTTGTGGTTTCTTGGGTTTTGCTCACTGCTATCGGCGGAATTTACTATTATTTGAGTCGGAATTCCAACGAGAAACCGACCAATCAGCTTTTGGTTAAAACGCATTTTTGGATTTTTATCTTAACGGGATTTGGTATTGCCTTGTCTTATTTGTTTCTAAATTTTGCCGGAAAAGAATACCTGGAATTTCCGAGTTATTTTTACTTCCCCATTGTTTCAGGCTGGCTGTTGTTTGGCATTCAATATTTCAAAACGTTGGCCGCTACTTTCAAAACCTGGCCGGTGTATTATTGGATGTGGGCCACCGGAATTGTGATGATGATTTACCATTTCACCGAAGCCCATTTGTGGTTGTTGCCTTATTTTAAATCGCATTTCATACAAAACACGGCGCTGCAATGGAAAGCCGGCGGTTCTTATGTAGGCTCTTGGAATATGTTGGTTTACGGTACCGCGATTTATGTTATGGCTAAAATCAGCGGGGATGACGGTTACGCCAAATCAGGCAAAGGGTTTTTCTTTTACTTTTTAGGCTTAACCAACCTTATGTTTGGTTGGGCGCATCATGTGTATATAGTGCCTACTGCGCCTTGGATTCGGTATTTGGCTTACGGCATCAGCATGACCGAATGGATTATTTTGGCGTCTATTATTTACGATTGGAAAAAAAATTTGAATCAAGACCAAAAAACAGCTTTTCCTATTGCACACCAATTTATGCGATTGGCCGATTTTTGGGTGTTTTTGAATATTATTTTGGCGTTGTTGATATCTATACCGGCAGTTAATTTATTTACCCACGGAACGCACATTACCGTGGCGCATTCTATGGGAACGACTATTGGAATCAATACGTTGATTTTGCTCTCTTCCGTAACTTATATACTCGAATCGAACCAGTATTCGTTTTCAGTATCAAAAATCCGATTCGGCATTCGCTTGTTCCAAACTTCCTTTGTATTGTTTTGGGGCTGTTTGTTGTTGATGGGTGTTCGGAAAGCACATTGGACTTTCTTCGACAAAACGTTGTCTTTTGGTCAATTCCAAGATGCTATGCATGGGTTTTATGTGGTTTTCGTGCTGTTCGGCTTGGGGATTTTTATCGGTTTGTACCGCATCGTATTCGAATTGCTCAGCGGTTTGCGTCTATCCTTTAAATAATCGTTGGAAATGACATATATCATACTTTTTTCCGAATGATTTCACAAAATTCGCCCCTTATTAAAACGCACTACATGACCACTAAAAACGTCCACACCTTTCACATACCTGTTATGGGGTTGGCTTATACCATAGACAGCCCGATACGATTGGCTCATTTCGGCATTTCCTCTGTAATTTCCATTACCGATGACGAACTGATTGAAAAAATGCGTGCCTTTTACAGCCGAAAATTCAGTTTGCCTTATCGTGAAATTACCCAAAAATGCCACGATTACCGCGCCGAACGCATCAAACATTATTTGAACTTGGTCGATACCGTGGTGAAAGACAAATTCGAACGCTTTAAAGCCGAATTGGCGGAAAATAAAACCACTTTAGACAATTACATTGCGATGTTACCCAACCAATCGGAGTTCAAAAAAGGCTTGCAAAATCTTGTGGCAGAAGGGTTGACTTTTAAAGAAAACATCAAAAATTACCTAGCCGAACATTTTGCGCCCGGCAGTATTGATGTGAATATTATGACCAAAGTGGATAAGGAGAATTACGATAAAAATGAACCTTTGCCCGTGGAGTTCAACGATGCGCATGCCTCATTGCGCGGTTTTGCCGAAAGTAATCTGACGTCTTCGGTTGTGCTCTCAGCCGGAATGAATCCGAGATTATACAGCTATTTCGAACAGTTTCCGGTGTTTTATCCGAATGCTGACGGACAGTTGCAAAAGAAAATTATACTGAAGGTAAGCGATTTTCGTTCGGCCATGATACAAGGGAATTTCTTGGCCAAAAAAGGCCTTTGGGTGTCGGAATACCGCATCGAATCCGGCTTAAATTGTGGCGGACATGCCTTTGCTACCGACGGTTTTTTAATGGGTCCGATTTTAGAAGAATTCAAATCCAAAAAAGAGCAACTCATCCAATCAGCACATGAACTGATGGTTAAAGCTTTGCAAGCGAAAAATTTGCCCGTTCCGACGATGCCATTTGACTTAAAAATCACTGCCCAAGGCGGCGTTGGCACGGCAGAAGAACACGAATTTTTACTACAGCATTTTGACATGGACGCTGTAGGTTGGGGTTCGCCTTTTTTGTTGGTTCCGGAGGCGACTTCGGTAGATGAAGAAACCCGAACGCTGTTGGCTCAAGCGAAAGAAAAAGATTTTTATTTAAGCGATATTTCGCCACTCGGTGTATTGTTCAACACGGTAAAAGGTATGAGCAATGACTTTTGGAAGCAAAAGCGCATCGCCGAAAACAAAGCCGGAAGTTCATGTCCGAAAAAGTTTTTGGCACTCAACAAAGAATACGATCCGAGAGGCATGTGCACGGCTTCTAAAAAATACCAGGATATTAAATTGGCCGAATTGGAAGCGCAAAAAGACCAATTATCAGAGTCAGAAATTCAGCAAAAGCAAGCCAAAATCTTTCAGAAATCGTGTTTGTGTGTTGGTTTGGCCAATGCGTCTTATTTGGAAAACGATATGGACGTTAAAGGACAGCAACAAGGCGTGGTGATTTGTCCCGGACCGAATTTAGCCTATTTTGACCGCGAAGTTTCTTTGGCCGATATGGTGAAACACATTTACGGCAATGCTAACGTGTTGGCCGATAATAATCGTCCGCATATGTTTATCAAAGAGCTTAAAATGTATGTGGATTACCTCAAAAACGAATTGGAGCAATTTACCGATGACTTTACATCGGCCCAACTCAAAAAATGGAGCGCATTTAAAAGTAATTTGCTTTCGGGTATAGCGTATTATTCGGATTTGTTTGCGCAGACAGATTTATTTACCCAAGATAAGAAACACATGCAACAGCAATTACTGTGGTATAAAGCTGAAGTAAATCGGATTGACATTCCGGTTTTAGAACAGGTTTAGTTTAGCGAAATTTGATTTTCAGGTTTGGATTTTCGGGGAGTTGGTGTTCCAAACGATCTCGGGAATCCGGCAGTTTACCAATGGTTTCGACGTTGTTTCGGAAATGCTGAATGTAATACGTTCCCGTGTATTGGTTGTATTGCAGGTAATCAATCATCTCGCACAATTCTTCTTTGGCCAGCAATTCAGAATGATAAGTTGTTCGTACTTCAAACGGAATATTGGCGTTCAGTAATAACTGCAACGATTTTTCAAATTGGTCGAACAAATCCGATTGTGTAATGGCGGCAAAGGATTCTTTGGTCGATTTGAAATCGAGTGCTACATAGTCAATTACCTTCTTTTCCAGTAAATTTTGCAACACTTCAGGTTTAGAGCCGTTGGTGTCTACTTTCACCAAAAAGCCCATGGTTTTCACCGTTTGAATTTGCTCGAAGATGTCTTTGTGGAGCAAACATTCGCCGCCACTAAATACTACAGCATCGAGCAAGCCTTTTCGGGTTTCCAAAAAAGAGACCATTTCGGGAAAGGAAAACTTGCCTTTCCCGAAAACAATCTCAGGATTGTAGCAATACAAACACCGCATATTACAGCCGGCATACCACAAGATACAGGCGGTTTTATCCGGATAGTCCAGCAGGGTGAACGGTGTTATATTACTAACCGATTTTACCATGTCAGCTTTCTTTAAAGTGTAGGCGTTGTTTGTGCTCGCCTTTTTTACCGATGTTGAAACTTTCTACAGGTCGATGGTAGCCCATTACTCGGGTGTACACCAAGCATTTGGTGCGAAGTTCTTGGTGTTGCTCCAGAACAAGGTTAGTTTTGGTTTTCATAGTTATCTTGGTTTAGTTTTTCTAATAAAGCATCGTCACATTTCGGGCAAAATTCGTGTTCGCCGTTGAGGTAACCGTGCACCGGACACACACTAAAAACAGGTGTGACCGTGATATAAGGCAATTTGAATTTCGATAGTACGGTTTTGACAAAGTTTTTACAGGCTTCCGAAGTACTGATTCTCTCGTTCATGTACAAATGCAATACGGTGCCGCCGGTGTATTGGCATTGTAATTCGTCTTGCATCAATAAAGCTTCAAACGGATCTTGGGTAAAATCTACCGGAATTTGCGAGCTGTTGGTGTAATAAATATTGTCGTCGCTACCCGCTTGTACAATGTTCGGATAGCGTTTTTTGTCTTCTTTTGCAAAGCGATACGTAGTACCTTCTGCAGGCGTAGCTTCGAGGTTGTATAAATTTCCGGTTTCTTCTTGGAACTCTTTCATGCGATTGCGGATGTGATTCAGGATTTCCATCGAAAAGTCATGGCCGAAATTCGTGGTGATGTCTTCCTGATCATTGGTGAAATTGCGAATCATTTCGTTCATACCGTTGACACCAATAGTGGAAAAGTGATTGCGGAAATGCGGCAAATACCTTTTGGTGTAAGGATATAAACCTCTATCGTACATTTCCTGTATGAATCGTCGTTTTTTCTCTAAAGTCGATTTGGCCAACACCATCAGTTCGTCCAATCGGGTGAAAAGCGCCTCTTTATCGCCTTCATATAAGTAGCCCAAACGAGCCATATTGATAGTCACTACACCAATGCTACCGGTCATTTCGGCACTACCAAACAAACCGTTCCCTCGTTTTAATAATTCGCGTAAATCGAGTTGCAAGCGACAGCACATACTGCGCACGGCATTGGGTTTATAGGCATTTGGGTTTTCCATTTTGATGCCGTTTTCGTCGGTAGTATACTGACTTCCGATGAAATTCTGAAAATACGACGAACCGATTTTAGCCGTGTTTTCAAACAGCAGTTCGGTGTTTTCGCCGTTCCAGTCGAAATCTTCAGTAATATTCACCGTCGGAATCGGGAAGGTGAACGGTTGGCCGTTGGCATCGCCTTCCGTCATTACGGTATAATAGGCTTTATTAATCAGGTTCATTTCGGCCTGAAAATGTTCGTAACGCAGTTCGGTTAAGCTTTCTACACCGCGTTCTTGGGCACGAGCCAAGATTTTTTCATCGGTAATTTTTTCAAATAAATGCCGATCGTTTTTGGTTGGAACTTGTACCGCTAAATCCGCCGGAACTACCCAATCTAAGGTAATGTTGGTAAACGGTGATTGGCCCCAGCGCGCCGGAACATTCAAGTTGTACACAAAACTGCGAACGGCTTTAAGTACGTCTTCAAACGACAAATTATCTTTAAAAACGTAGGGTGCTAAATAAGTGTCAAACGAACTGAAGGCTTGTGCACCGGCCCATTCGCTTTGCAGAATCCCGAGAAAGTTGGCCATTTGTCCTAAGGCTTCCCGGAAATGTGATGGTGCTTTGCTTTCCACCCGACCGCGAACACCGTTAAAACCGTCGTTGAGTAACACGCGTAAACTCCAACCTGCGCAGTATCCGGTGAGGCAGTCCAAATCGTGGATGTGAATGTCACCGTTGCGATGGGCGTAACCTTCTTCTTTGGTATACACTTTATCCAGCCAATAATTGGCAATGATTTTTCCGGCTACATTGTTCACCAAACCCGCATTGGAATAGGAGGTATTGGCATTGGCATTGATGCGCCAATCGGTTTGGGCGATGTATTCTTCAATGGTTTGGGTGCTGTCTACATAAGTCGTGTCGTCGTTCAATCCTTGTACGTGTTCGCGTTGCAGTTTTCGCGTGTGACGGTACAACATAAACGAACGCATCACTGTAAAATAGTCGAATTCAAAAAGTATTTTTTCGATGGTATCCTGAATTTCTTCGACTGCCCAAGTATCCTTGGCTTCGATGGCTACCATAACTTTTTCAAAAACACGCTCATCAAACGGAAGCGAAACGCTGGTAAAGCTCTTGACTATCGCATCCTTTATTTTAAAAGGTTCAAAAGGTTTATAATCTCCGTTTCTTTTAATTACATATTTTTCCATGATGAACGTGTTTTTTGTTTTGATTAGTTTGATTATATGAGGTCGAACTTGGTTTCCATAGCCTGCGCTTTAGGAAACACTATGTTGTTTTCGAGGTGAATGTGTTTGTGTAAATCCTGTTCGAATTCTTTCAGCATGGCAAAAGTTACGCGGTAGGTTTCACAAGCATCAACCGGCGGATTGTAGTTGTCGGTTAATTTGGCAATGATGCGGAAGCGTTCGCCTTCATTTTCGTGTTCGTCCTGCATCATGGCAATCGGATTATTCACAGTTCCGAAATGTGGCTGTTCTATCGATTCTTGGTCTCGAAGGGAGTGGAACATTTTTTTGACAAACGGGAACAAAATCAGTTCTTCTTTTTTCATGTGTTGGGCCAATTCGGTAGCGCAAATTTTAAAGTGAAGTCCAATTTCAAAAAGTTCCGGATGGCGTTGTCCGTGTACCTTGCAGAGTTTGTCGAGGTAAAAAAGTAAGGCGGTCGATTTTTCTTCTACATAACGATGGTGCGTTTTTTCGATGTAGTCGATTAATAAGTCGATGGGCCAAGATTTGAAATCGATGTTATTGTCTGATTTCGATTCTAAAACGGTATTTAATTCGTCTTGTACTACATGGATATCGATTCCTTTTTTTTCGCAAACTTCTTCTAAAGTTCTATTGCCTTTACAGCAAAAGTCGATGCCATATTTGGAGAAAACCGCTGCTGTTCTAAAATCTCCGGCTACAAATTCTCCTACGGTTATTTGTTCTAAAGCATTCATAAATAAGGTGTTTTAATTTTAAAGTTCTCCAAAATTAAGACTACTACACCGTTGCGATATATGATTAAAGTCATAGAAAATGGCTTTTTTCAGCCCTTATTTTGTAGCTTCTTACAATACACCTATGGAAAATTTAAAAGAGCAGATTCTCCGATTGAAAAAAGAGAAGAATGCCGTGATTTTAGCCCATTATTACCAACAACCCGACATACAGGAAATAGCCGATTATGTGGGCGACAGTTTAGGATTGTCGCAAGAAGCGGAGAAAGTAAATGCCGATATTATAGTGTTTGCCGGTGTGCATTTTATGGCTGAAACGGCCAAATTATTAAATCCGAAGAAGAAGGTTTTGTTGCCTGATTTGAATGCCGGTTGTTCGTTAGCCGATTCTTGTCCGCCTGATATTTTTAAGAAATTCATCGAAGCCCATCCCAATCATATCGTGATTACGTATGTGAATTGCTCCGCCGAAATCAAAGCGTTGAGCCATTTGGTTTGCACGTCGTCCAATGCGGAAAAGATAGTCAACTCGGTACCCGAAAACATCCCGATTATTTTTGCGCCCGATAAAAACCTCGGAAACTATATCAACCAAAAAACCGGACGCCAAATGGTGCTTTGGGACGGCAGTTGTGTAGTGCACGAAGCTTTTTCTTTAGAGAAACTGATCGCGCTACACAAAGAACACCCAAATGCTGCAATCATTGCGCATCCCGAATCGGAAACGCATATTTTAGAAACGGCGAGTTATATCGGATCCACTTCAGGGATGATTGAATTTGTAAAGCAAAGTCCGAAAACCGAATTCATCGTCGCCACCGAAGCCGGCATTTTACACAAAATGCAGGAAGCTGTACCCGATAAAGTTTTAATTCCCGCGCCGGCTATGGAAGACAATACTTGTGCTTGCAGCGAATGTGCGTATATGAAACTCAACACGCTCCGCAAATTATACGATTGTTTGCTCAAAGAATCTCCGGAAATCAATGTGCCGAAGAAAGTTGCAGACAAAGCCCTTATTCCCATCCAACGCATGCTTGAATTGTCGAAATGATGAAGATAGAAACCGATTATTTGATTTTAGGTTCAGGTATCGCCGGACTGACAGTTGCCATCAAATTGGCGCTACAATTTCCGGAGCGAAAGGTATTGATTGTCACCAAATCCAACGAAGACGAGTCGAATACCAAATACGCCCAAGGCGGGATTGCCGTGGTGATGGATGGCGTGAGCGATGATTTTGAAAAACACATCCACGATACTTTGGTGTGTGGCGATGGGTTGTGCAATAGAGCAGTGGTGGAAATGGTGGTGAAAGAAGGACCGAAACGCTTGGCCGAACTTATTGAATGGGGAACGCAATTCGATGTAAACGACACGGGAAATCTTGATTTAGCCAAAGAAGGCGGACATTCCAATTCTCGAGTGGTGCATTATAAAGACCAAACCGGACGGGAAATTGAGCGCGCTATTTTGGCCAAAGCCCATCAACAACCTAATATTGAAATCCTCGATTTTCATTTGGCCACCGATTTGATTACTGAAAACAATTGGTGTTTCGGCGTTAGTGTTTTGGATGAAAAAACCAACGACATGTTCCCGATTTTCTCTAGCTTTATCATTTTGGCGACCGGCGGAATCGGGCAAGTGTATCAGCAAACGACAAACTCTACAATAGCCACGGGCGATGGTATTGCGATGGCGATTAGGGCCAAAGCTAAGATTAGCGATATGGAGTTTATCCAATTTCATCCAACGGCTTTGTATGCGCCACAGTCGGCTTCGACTTTTTTGATTTCTGAGGCAGTTCGTGGATTTGGGGCTTATTTGAAAACGAAGAACGGTCGTCGGTTTATGTTGGATTATGATGTGCGTGGCGAATTGGCGTCGCGCGATATCGTTTCCAGAAGTATTGAAACCGAACTCAAAAAATCGGGTGACGATTGCGTGTATTTAGATTGTACGCATTTGGATTTAGTTGAATTTAAAAAGCATTTCCCGACGATTTATCAGAATTGTTTGTTGGAAGGCGTTGATATCGCTTCAGCTTGGATTCCGGTGATTCCGACACAGCATTATTTGTGTGGCGGCGTTGAGGTGGATACAAACGGATTGACTTCCATTAATCGATTATTTGCTTGTGGCGAATGTTCCCGAACCGGCTTGCATGGCGCGAACCGTTTGGCGTCGAATTCGTTGTTAGAAGCTTTGGTGTATGCCCATCAGATTTATAATTATTTGAGCGAAACGGATTCGGAGAACCGCTCTTTTTCCTTGAAAATTCCGAGTAAATCCCATCAGCCAACCAAAACCGTTTCCTCTGAATGGGTATCGAAACATCGTGAAGAACTGCAAAACCTAATGCAGCAAAATGCCGGGATTGTTCGGCACGACATCGACTTAAAAAACACCTTAAAGCTATTGCAACTTTGGAAAAACGAGTGTCGGGAAATGGAACGGGAATATGCGGTGACCAAAGATTTTTTAGAACTGAAAAACAGTATTGAGGTTAGTATTCCGATTGTTGCTTTTTCTTTAAAACGACATGAAAACAAAGGCAGTTTTTACAAAGAAGGCCAAACTATAAACCTCCAATTCTAACCCAACTGCCTAAGATTAGCATCGCTACGCCAATCACCGTAATGGCGATAATTTGAAAAGCAACCGGGCGTAAATTGTCGGATTTGATTTTTGGGAAAACGAACAATTGGGCATTGATGGCCATGCCTACAGTAATAAATAGTAGCAGTAATTTGGCGGAAACTACTTTCTCGATGCTGCCTGAAAACGAAAACCAATGGGTAAACGTAACGTCGTAATGATACGCCATGGCAATTCCGGTGATTAATAAAGTCAATAGCGAAGGCAAGCCTACCGGTTCAAATTTGTCTTTAAAATTGATTAATACTGAAGCGTCTTTCTTTTTCAAGGCTTCGGGTAAATAGCGAATAGCTAAAAACAAATGACCGCCAACCCAAACGGTCGCGGCCAGTAAATGAAAGATTAAAATAATTTGATGTGTCATCAGCTCAAGGTTTTGTACATCATGGCGGCGGAAATGTTCAGCGCACGATTTTTGATTTCTTCGGCCTTCGGACCTTCAAAAAGTTTGTCTACGGTTTCAGTGAATAATTTATTCCAATGTCCGAAATGTGTTGGATTCATTGGGCTTTTTTCGTGTAACTCTTTGTGTCGGGCCATCGGATTGCCTTCGTAATTTCCGGTAAAGAAAAGAATGTTTTCCCAAAAATTGTACATTTTAGGCAGATGATTTTCCCAGTTGACTTGGGCGACATCGTTAAACAAATAACCGATTACCTCGTCGGTTTTTACTTTGTCGTAAAAGGTATTGACCAATTTCTCGATGTCTTTGCGGTTTCGGATATCGGTTTTCATGTTACAAATCTTTTTGGTTGAATTTTTTCAGTGAGATAAAAAACGGCACCATCGCCCACAAACAAAGCAGCAAAAATGAAATAATTAAACCAACCGCTGTTCCGAAGAAATCCTGAAAAATAGCTCCGGTATAACCCATCATGGCCGAAACATCCAAGTGCATTAAAATTTGAATACGCGCCAAATCGATTGGGCTTAAAGCCGTCATGGCTACCATGGCATGTTCGATAGGATAATCGGCCAATTGGAAGAGTAAGAACAACACGATACCGTCGAATAATAAGGCAAAAAACAACCAAGTCATGATGGCAATCCCGATGCCTTTGGCTTTGTCTCGGGTTAGGATGGAACTCAAGAAAGCCAATGCCACAAAGATGACCGAGATTAAACTACCGACCATAATCATCATTAGTCCAACGCTGTCGGGTGCGTTAATCAGCAACGGTATGCCGGCACCTACAACAAAGGCTAATACCATTGAAAGTGACAATCCCAAGAACAAACTGGTCCAAATTTTTCGGCGTTTGATCGGTTGGCTAAGCAGTAGTTCGATAAACTCTGAGCTGTTGTACAAGTAAATGGTAGCGAACAAGATGGAAACCAACGGTACGGTAAATAAAATGACGTTTAAGATGGTGAGTAATCCTTTGGCCGAATTGTCTTCTAAGGCGAAAGAACTCCAGGAGAGTGCTGCCAAAATTAAAGTGTAGGCCAACACAATTTTGTTCTTTAGGATGTCGAGTAAGATGATTTTTATGATGCGGTTCATGATGAGTTTCAGGTTACGAGTTACGAGTTGTGGTTTGTTTGGCTTTTAGGATGCTGGCAATGGCTTTGGAGATTCGGGTTTCGTTGGTTTCCGCTTTGATAACGGTGACATTTTTATGGAAATGCACTTGACCATCCTGCATAAAAATGATTTCGGTGATTAAGTCGTCGAGTTCACTAAGCAAGTGCGACGTGATAAGGATTAGTTTTCCTTTTTCTTTTTCACGGATAATTTTTTCTTTTAAAATTTCGGATGCCAGCGGATCTAAACCGGCGGTAGGTTCGTCTAAAATCAGTACATCGGGATTGAATAAGAAAGCCAAAACAGCACTCACTTTTTGGGTAGTTCCGCCCGAAAGGGTTCGCATTTGTTTGTCGAATAATTTGTCGAGTTCAAAAGCGCGGATGAGTTCTTCGTCTAATTCGGTGGTTGAAGGCCGTACTTTTTTAATCATTTCGATAATTTGACCGATGGTCATATTGTCGGGATAACGCCCAATCTGTGGCATATAGCCTATGTTGTTTCGGTACAAATAATCACCGAGGATTGATTTTCCGTTGAAAGTAATCGAACCGTTATCGGGAATCACCATGCCTAAAATCGATTTGATTAAAGTGGTTTTTCCGCATCCGTTAGGTCCGATGAGGGCAATGCATTGGCCTTTTTGAAACGAAAGGTTAATGTCTTGTAATACGGCTAATTTGCCGAATTTTTTGCTTATATTTTTTATGGATATCATGATTTGTTTCGGGTTTCGGGTTTTTTAACCTGTAATTCGTAACTTTCCAACTATCTGTCGAACTTACTTCCTTTATGGTCTGATTTTATTAGATAAGACATGAATGAACCTATTTTTTTACTTGCTATCATTGTTTTTTCTTTTAAAAATTCAAACTCTTCTTTACTGATATGTTTTCTGTCAAATGCTCTGTGTAATTGAGATTGTAATTCGCCGCAAGAGCCTTTTGAGTAGCTTAAAAAATTAATAAATTCTCTCCTTCCGTTTCTTTCAAATCCTTCGGCAATGTTGTCCATTATCGAGCCTGAAGATCTGTTCATTTGATTTTTTAATTCGAAATCTTTTCCTAATGATGTTTTTTCAAATAAATCCCATAAGTGATAACAAATTTCTCTGCTTAATTGCCAGATTTCCAATTCTTCAAAAGTATTTACAGTAGCCATAGAAAGTAAATTATAGTTCGCTTCTACAATTTTAGTATATTTTTCTTACAAATAAAATTAATTCACATCTACTTATAACCTATAACTCGCAACCCGTAACCCGTAACTTTATAACTTTAACTGCTTCATTAAAGGCGTTTTATCAATAAAATTATCAGGTGTGATGCTGGGTAATACTTTTTCGGATTTGTCCAAAAGGGTAATCATAAAACTGCGGTACAATAACATCGACGATGGGTTGCTTTCGGTGAGTACCGCAAACAAACTGAGCGGATGGTAAGGCACATCGCCTATGCCGTCTTTGTTTAAATCGTAGCCTTCGTATTTGTCCCAGTAATTGCTGTTGAAAGTATTGAGCACTAAACTTCCGTTGGTGCTGATGTCGAACGTATTGCCGACATAATTGTTGTTTACCACTTCGTTTTCCATACAGCTGGCTTGGATTTTCATGCCCCAGCCGTTGGCTTCAAAAACGTTTTTTTCAACTTTAATTCGGGACGTACCTTCCATATAAATTCCGGAAGTATTTCGTTTGAAATGGTTGTTAAAGATGTAACTGTCGGCTATCTCTTTGAGCAATAAACCGTAGGCCGAATCGCCCCAGTTTTCTTCGAAATAATTATTGAACATTTTGACGTTTTTGGTAAACATCACGGCTACTCCGGCTCCGTTTCCTTTAAAGACATTAGTGATATAAGAATCGTCGTTAGAAAACATAAAGTGCAAACCGTACCGAATGTTGTGGTTGGAGATATTGCGCCAAATCACCGAGTTGGTTACAAATTCGAAATAGATGCCATCACGGTGTCCTGAAATTTTGTTGCCAATGATTTGCAGGTTTTCGCTTTTCCAACAGTGAATGCCGTTTCCGATGAGTTGTTCTTGTTTGCCGTAAGCCCTGATATTATTGTTTTTGACAAGGCTGTTTTTGGAGTTTTGGAGGTAAATGCCAAAAAAATTATTGTCGAGGATGTTGTTCTCTATCCGAACAAAGCTTCGGTCATACACTTTAATCCCGCAAGGATCATCCAATGCGGCATAACCCGAATTGATGATTTTGAAGCCTTTGACTACCACATTATCGGCAGCAACAGATACTACTTCAAATTTGTTTTGGCCGTCAAGCGTTGGGAAGTTTTTACCCAAGAAAATGATTTTTTTGTTGATAAGAATATTTCCTTCTTTGTAAATACCCGGAGTAACCAATACCGTATCGCCATCGTTTGCCAAAGCCAAAGCTTGTTTGATGGTTTTAACCGGATAGGTTTTCCCAACGGTAATGGTTTTAGCATTACTGATTAGGCAAAAAAAGTAAAGGATATACACTAAATTTTTCATTTGTAACTGTTGTAAACTTCTGTCCAGTTTAAAGGTTTTGCATTGAACTTTTTAGCGTATTCGCTTTGTTCTGCTGCGGTTGCCAATGCTGCCATATTGCCTCTCATGGGCGAATTGATTTGGTCGCTTTTGATAAAGAAAGCTGTTTCTGCCGGAATCAAAGTGTTGTCTTTGGTGTAATCGTTTACAAAGAAAGATTGGTATGGCACTACAGTATTAGATTTGGCAAATTGCACCATACAGCCCAAATCGTCAAATTTGTAATAACGGCCTTTTTGGGTAATCAGTTCGGCTCCGAATTTACCGTTGGCGATGGTCATTTTGCAAAAATCGCAAGCATCGGTATTGATTTTAAGAGGTTTAGCTTCTTTGGAACTACAAGAAGCCAAGAAAAGGAATGCGATACACGCTAAAGCTAAAGTTCTCATAAGGTTGTTTTTTTAGTAAACTTATATTCTTTCAGAACCACAAAAAACAGTAATATTCCGGCAACAGTTAACAACCAACCTCCGGTGTCTGGGATGGAGTAAGCCCCAAAATTGAGTAGTTGTTTGTAACCAATGAGTGGCGGCTGGTAAGCCATACCCGGGACTCTGATGGCTGCATTTGGA
Source organism: Flavobacterium sp. FEMGT703F (assembly GCA_002786385.1). Lineage (GTDB taxonomy): Bacteria > Bacteroidota > Bacteroidia > Flavobacteriales > Flavobacteriaceae > Flavobacterium > Flavobacterium cheonhonense. The sequence goes on along the minus strand of PGCN01000018.1, from coordinate 328,269 downwards.
TCGAGATTGTGTCCGTATTCGTAATTCCATCGATAGAAATCTACAGCAGCTAAGGCGATAAAAACTATATAAGTGATTAGAAAAGCGAGTACTGCTTTTCTTTTGGCTACAAAAATTAATACGATGGAGATAAGCGCAAAAGCACCGAAGACATAAGGCAAAACGGTAAACTCGAAAAAGTTTTCGGTATGCAAGGTGGCCATACCGATGTAGTGGTTTAACCCGTTGATGATTTCCACATCGCCGCCAATTTTGTTGGCGTACAATTGCAATACAAGGCCTTCCGGGTATTGAGGTGCTTCGAGTTGGATTTGCCACATGGGTACAAACAAAGCTCCTACAAATAGGGCTCCGGTTATCAAAAGCAATACTTTTGACAGACCTGAAATGGATAGATTTTTCATTGCATTCAGAGAAAAAAAGGGAACAAATAAAATCTGTTCCCTTTGGTTAATTTTATTTGGTAGCCTTCGGTAAGTTGGTCCCCACACTCCAGGTGAGCGGGACACTACTTCCTGCCGGAGAAACTCTTACATAACCTTGCATTTCTTGGTGTAGTGCACTACAGAAATCGGTACAATACATAGGATACATTCCTGTTTTTTTAGGAATCCATTTCAAGGTTGTGGTTTCGCCCGGCATGATGAGTAACTCGCCATTGTCGGCACCTTTGATGGCAAATCCGTGTGGTACATCCCAGTCTTGCTCTAAGTTGGTTACGTGGAAGTATACTTCGTCTCCCAGTTTAATGCCTTCAATATTATCCGGTGCAAAGTGAGAACGGATAGAAGTCATATATACATGAACTTTGTTGCCTTCTCTAACCACTTTGGCTTCTTTTTCTCCTTTGGTTACAAAAGGGTGATTGTTGTCGGCAATTTTATAGAATTTCAACTGACCATTGTTTCGAATCAAATCGGCCGGAGCGGCTTGCGCATAGTGCGGTTCACCGATGGTCGGGAAGTCGAGTATGAGTTGCATTTTATCCCCGCTGATGTCAAATATCTGAGCAGATTGAGCTAACTCCGGACCGGTTGGTAAATAGCGGTCTTTGGTAATTTTATTGTAAGCGATTAAGTATTTACCGAAAGGTTTTTTACTGTCACCGCCGGGGATACACAAGTGACCCACAGAATAGTAAGTAGGTACTCTATCCAATACTTTTAACGTTTTGATGTCCCATTTTACCACTTCAGAAGACACGAAGAAAGTGGTGTAAGCATTTCCTTTACCGTCGAATTCGGTATGTAATGGTCCTAAGCCCGGTTTTTGCACTTCACCATGTAAGGCCGCTTCGTATTTTACTACCGGAATTCCGCCGTAGTCACCTTCAAATTTTTTGTCTTTGATGGCGCCCATCAATTTATCAAAACTGAATACCGGAATCAAGGCAGCCAATTTACCGGAACCTACGATGTATTCACCTGTTGGATCAACGTCACAACCGTGAGGTGATTTAGGACAAGGAATCATGTAACAAATGTCTTTTAAGGCAGCGGCATCTAACACTAAAACTTCATTTTTCATTTCAGAAGTGGCGCTATGTGTTTTTTCATTCCATTTGTTGTGAGCGTATTTCACGCTTTGTTTTTTTCCTTTTCCGGCTTTGATGTACTCTTCAGCTTTTTTCCAGTTCACCGCCATAATGAAGTCTTTATCACGTTGAGACGCATTTACTTCTAATAAGGTGTTGGCTTGTTCGGTATTGTAACAAGAGAAAAAGAACCAACCGTGTGATTTTCCTTTACCGGCGTGCGATAAGTCGAAGTTAACCCCCGGCGTTACAATTTGGAATGCTAAGTCCATTTCTCCTTCTTTGCCCACTTTTACAAAACTGATGTGGCCTTTGAAGTTTTCTTTATAAGTATTGATGGCTACGTCACCGTTGGTATAATCCGGCGGTACGCTGAAACGAGTTCCGGCAACCACGTATTCTGTATTTTCGGTGATGAATGGAGAAGAGTGATTTCCACCACTGTTGGGCAGCTCGATAATTTCGGCAGTTTTGAATGTTTTCAAGTCGATTCGAGCGATACGAGGAGTGTTATTGGCGTTACCAAAAACCCAGCGACCGTCTACTTCACCATTGGTTTGTGACATTTCGGTGTGGTGTAAATCGTCCCAAGGCACAAAGCCGTTGGAAGTGTTTAACATCGGCTTGGTTTCTTCGCTGTAACCCCAACCTTTTTCAGGGTCAACGGAAAACACCGGAATTACTCGGAATAATCTACCGCTTGGCAGACCGTAAACACTCAACTGTCCGCTGAAACCTCCGGACACGAAGTTATAAAATTCATCATATTTACCCGGAGCGACATAGGCTTTTTGAGCGGCATCACCACTCACCGCATCGCCCGAATTCTTTGGTTTACAAGAAGTGAACAAAGCACTTCCGAGAACGACAGCAAAAATTGCTTTTACAAACTTATTTTTCATTATTATTGATTTAATAAGATTGGCCAGCACTTTCACGGGTTAACCAATCTCAGGTTTTGGTTTATTTTACACCGTCAATTTTTCGCATGTATTCTAAAATATGACGGGCATCATCGTCGCTTAACCCTTGGTTTGGCATACGAACCAAACAAATTTCTAATTGGGCTTGTACTTCAGGGTCTTTGTCGATCATTGGGTCAGGATTGGTGATAAAGTTCATAATCCATTCCGGTCTTCTTCTTTCGGTTACGCCTTTCCATCCCGGACCAACGAGTTTTTCATCGGTAGGTTTGTGACAAGATGTACACTTTACGGCTGCCACTTCTTCTCCTTTAACAGCCATAGCCTGATCGAGTGTAGCGCCAAGTTCTACGTTGGTAAATTTACCTTCACCTCTTTTTGGGTCGTAACTTGATGGGTCAGCGGCTTTTGTTTCTGTTGCAGACGGATCGGCAGCAGGGTTGTATTCTTCAGTTTCTTTTTCCTTTTTCCCACAAGCAATCAGCAGAGAAAAGGTGAGCGCGGTTAACAATAATTTTTTCATGATAGGAAGTATTAAAGATTCATTTACAAATTTCAGCATTAAACACTTGTTAATTTTATGATTACAATCATAAAGAGTAGGAAAGTTTTCCGGCTTGTCTTTTAAAAGCTATGATTCTGATAGTCAGATAGTCATAATCGAATGTGCTTGTAACAAATGTTTAAGGTTATCATTGGTGTAAATTGCTTTTTTATCATGTCTTATTAAATCTTATCTTTACTTCTCAATTGCTACTTATGCCAAATCGAGACATCAAAATACTTCACATCGACAGCAATCATCCTTTGTTATGGGAACAACTGGTTGCCGCCGGATTTCAAAATGAAGCTGATTTCACTTCTTCCAAAAGTGACATTGAAGCTAAAATCAAAGATTATCAAGGCATTGTCATTCGTAGTCGTTTTAAAATTGACAAAGCGTTTATGGATAAAGCCACTAGTCTTAAGTTTATTGCCAGAGTGGGCGCAGGATTGGAAAGTATTGATTGTGATTATGCTCAAGCCAAAGGCATTCATTTGATTGCAGCGCCGGAAGGCAATTGTAATGCGGTTGGAGAACATGCTTTGGGGATGTTATTGTCGTTAATGAACAAACTCAACAGGGCTGACCGTTTGGTGCGACAAGGCCAATGGATACGAGAAGGCAATCGAGGCTATGAATTGGAAGGCAAGACCGTTGGCATTATTGGATATGGCAATATGGGGAAATCGTTTGCCAAAAAACTACGCGGATTTGACGTTACCGTTTTGTGTTATGATATTTTACCCAATGTAGGCGATGCCAATGCGCGTCAAGTTTCGTTGGCCGAGTTGCAAGCCAAAGCGGAGGTATTGAGTTTGCACATACCATGGACACCCGAAACGGATAAGATGGTGAATACGAATTTCATCAATGCTTTTGCCCAACCTTTTTGGTTGATTAATACCTCAAGAGGTAAAAATGTGGTGACCGATGATTTGGTCACAGCTTTAGCCACCGGGAAAATTTTGGGCGCCGGATTGGATGTGTTGGAATACGAAAAGTTGTCTTTTGAAAATTTATTTATCGACAGCGAAAAACCCAAAGCCTTTGCGTATTTACTGCAAGCGGACAATGTTTTATTGACGCCACATATTGCCGGATGGACGTTTGAAAGTCATGAGAAATTGGCCCAGACGATAGTGGATAAAATTTTGAAAATGTTCCGTTAGCCAATTCTTTTACAGTTACTACTACTGAGGTTGTTTTGTATTCCGAAAGGACTTTCTTTAAATTTCGGGTGCAATACTTTTTAAAAGTTCGATTTTTTATAAGAATTTTATATATTAGAGCCATCAATTAATTTAACCAATAAAACAATTTATTATGGACGCACAAAAAGTCGACATGTTTTTAATGATGAACTCTAAGTTTTTCGAAGCGCATCATTTGCCAAGTGTGAGAGAGAAATTATTATCCCTTGACGAGTCAAGATGGGGTATGGTTCAAACCATGCAATTTAAAGATCCTACAACTGCTTTAATCATTTCTATTGTAGGTGGTGGTTCTTTGGGAATCGACCGTTTCTTTATTGGTGATACCGGATTGGGAATAGGAAAATTGTTGACTTGTGGTGGTTTAGGAATTTGGACTATCATCGATTGGTTCTTAATTATGGGAGCTACTCGTGAGAAAAACATTGAGCTTTTTCAAAATACTTTATACTAGTAAATGATGACCCGAAACAAGTTATACGGATTGTTAGGTGTGGCTTGTTTCCTTGGGTTTGTTTACCTTCTTTTAAGTACCTATTACTTTCAGCAATCTGACACAACGCTTTGTTGGTTTAAGAATGTTACTGGGTACAATTGTCCTTCATGTGGAACAACCAGAGCTGTTTTGTTACTTTTTAAGGGCAACTTGTTGCAGTCTGTTCAGTTCAATCCTTTAGGTTCAATCGTATTTCTTATTATGGTTTTAGCGCCTATTTGGATTGCCGTTGACTTGCTGACCCAGCAAGACACTTTGTTTCAAAAGTACAAGCAAACTGAGGTTTTTTTGAGAAAACCCTTGGTCGCAAGCTTTTTTATTTTACTGATTTTATTGCTCTGGTATTGGAACCTAACTAAAAATCTATGAGAAGACAAATAACCAATTTTCCCTATCAGCCTTCGGATAGTGAATGTGAGAAAGCGTCGAACAGTTATCTCATGTCGTTAGTGGCTGTGGTAGCCGGATTACCGTTGCCGATTCTGAATTTGATTGCCACTTTCTTCTTTTACGTGGCCAACCGCAACAAGCCTTATTTTGTAAGATGGCATTGTACACAAGCCTTGCTGTCACAATTTGCGCTTTTCTTTATGAACAGTTACAGTTTTTGGTGGACGGTTTCTATATTGTTTGGCGACGTAAAGTTTACCAATGAATATTTTGCTTATGTGCTTACCGTAATTGTGGTTAACATCATCGAATTGATTTCTACGATTTATGCAGCCGTTCAAGTTAGAAAAGGCATACACATAAAGTTCTTCTTCTTTGGCGGACTAACAGATTTGATTTGTAAACCTAAAACGCTACACTTATGAAAATAGCAGCACAAGGATTAGCCATAGTCTTTACAGTGTTTTTGATTTGGTTTGGCTTATCACAGTTAGACTATGTTTCCTTTTTTAAAGTGAAGCAGAATGGTCAAGATTTAGAAACCGCTTTGGGAGAATTAATTTGGGATGAAATAGCCAAAACCGAAGATGTAGTGCTTAACGACAGCTTGGTTAAAACCCTCGATAAATTAATCAATCCTTTATGTGAAGCTAACGGAATTGAGCGTGATTCCTTAAAAGTTCATATCATAGAAAAAGATGAAATCAACGCTTTTGCTTTGCCTAATAATCATTTGGTGGTTTATACCGGTTTGATTGCAGATTGCAAAAACCAACAAGCATTGCAAGGTGTTTTAGGACACGAAATCGCCCATATTGAAAACAAACACGTGATGAAGAAACTTTCCAAAGAAATTGGATTTTCCGTATTGCTTTCGGCTACCACCGGAGGCAAAGCAGGCGAAGTATTGAAGGAAATTTTCCGAACCTTATCTTCTTCGGCTTACGACCGTTCTTTGGAGAAAGAAGCCGACATAACCAGTGTCGATTATATGATAGCGGCAAATATCGATCCGAAACCTTTGGCCGATTTTATGTACCAAATGGCACTCGAAAACCAAATGCCTAAAGAAATGTATTGGATTGCTTCGCATCCGGAATCAGAGGAGCGAGCCCAATATATTTTGGAATACATCAAAGGCAAAAAACTCAAAAGCAAAGCTACTATAACCGAAAAAGAATGGCAGGCTTTTCAAAAATTAGCCGAACAACAATAGCAAAAAGGCAATCTTAGGGTTGCTTTTTTTGTTTCAAGAAATACCCAGCTTCATAATATTATTACAAAATTTCTTTATATTTGAGTCTATTAACCCATGGAGTAACCGAAAATCCTTAAGAGTAGGACTAACTAATAACTATTAATTATGTTTAACTGGTACAAAAAAGTTGTATTTGAAAATTATGCCAATTTTAACGGCAGAGCACGCCGATCAGAGTATTGGTATTTCACGCTTTTTAATTTGATTTTTTCAGTCATTACAATGGCCATTGACAAAGCGTTGAATTTGGAAATTGGTCTAAACACCGTTTACGGTTTGGCTGTTTTTATTCCGGGATTAGCTGTTGCTTTCCGAAGATTGCACGACATTGGAAAAAGCGGATGGTTGCTGGTGATTATTTACTTAGCGATGATTATTTGTGCTGCTGTAATGGTTGGCGCTAGTTTGTCAGCTTTGTCAGGAGTAGCTTCGCCGGAAGGATTTGGCACAGGCGTAATTATTGCCGGAGTGGTTGTTTTTGGTTTGGCCATTTGGTTGCTTGTGATGTTTTGTACCAATGGAGATGTTGGAGAAAACAAATACGGACCGGATCCAAAAGCAGATGGTTCAGAAGATATCAGTCAGATTGGAGTAGAATAATCCAATTTGCCATTCAATAAAAAAGCCGGTAGTTACTACCGGCTTTTTCTATTTGTAATTTTTCTCTTTGCGTTCCAATTCGGCTTGGAATTCTTCCATTACCGGTTTTACAGTGCTCTCGGGTAAGTCGGCAATGCGAATGTACATCAAGCCATCGACAGCATTATTGAATAGCGGATCTACATTAAAAGCCACCACGCGTGCGTTTTGCTTGATGTATTTTTTAATCAATACCGGAAGTCGCAAACTGCCCGGCTCAACTTCGTCAATAATTTTGTCGAATTTATTCAAATCGGCTTCGGTTTCATTGAATACAAAATCTTTGTCGGCGTCTTTCAATTTTACTTTGAATTCTTTCTTCGGATTGATGTATTGCGCCACATACGGATCGTAATAATGCGACTTCATGAATTCAATCATCAACGATTTGGAGAATTCGGTAAACTGGTTACTGATGCTTACGCCACCAATCAAATATTTGTGCTCCGGATAACGCAAGGTAGTATGTACAATACCTTTCCACAACAAGAACAACGGCATTGGTTTTTGCTGGTAATCGCTCACGATAAAGGCGCGACCCATTTCGATGGACTTCGACATCATGTCGTATAACTCCGGTTCGAAACGGAATAAGTCTTGTAAATAAAAGCCTTCGATACCGTATTTCGGGAAAATTTCTGCGCCTAAGCCCATGCGGTAAGCGCCGGCTATTTGCTGACTTTCATCGTCCCACAAAAACATATGGTGGTAATAATTGTCGTATTGGTCTAAGTCGATGGATTCGTTAGTGCCTTCACCTACAGCCCTAAAAGTAATCTCGCGCAAACGCCCTATTTCGTGTAAAATGTTCGGGATTTTATCGGCAGTTACCAAAAAAACCAAGTAGTTTTTGCTTTGTAACAAACGGTAATCGCCTTGCTTCAACACTTCAATTTCTTCTAAAATCTTGTCGTGGTTGGCCGGTTTTACAATTTGTTTCGGACTCTTTGGCGTTTTCAAATTCAAGTTGAGGTTTTGCGAACTCAATAGTTTGGATTCTTCATTAAAAGAATTGGCTAACATATAGGTTTTACGACGCAAGAATTCCGAGTATTCTTCAATGGTTTTGTGTTCGTTTTGTTCGGCTACGGATATCGGTTTCCCAATGCGCACTTTAATTACTCGGTCCTTTTGGGTTAGCAATTCCGAGGGTAATTTGGCGGTGCGAAGCGTTGGATTGATTTTGGATAAGAAGTAGAAAAAGCGACTGTTCTTGGCGTGGAAATAAATCGGCACTACCGGAACTTGTGCTTTGCGAATCACTTTGATGGCGCCTTCTTCCCAAGCTTTGTCTACGACTAGTTTTCCGTCTTTATAGGTAGAAACTTCTCCGGCAGGAAACATGCCTAAAGGTTTGCCGTCGCTCAAATGGCGGAGCGTTTCTTTGATGCCGATGACGCTCGATTTGGCATCTTTATGGTTTTCGAACGGATTCACCGGCATGATGTAAGGTTTCATCGGTTCGATGCGATGCAACAGGAAATTGGCGATGATTTTAAAATTCGGTTCTCTTTCGAGCATTAATTTCAATAACAAAATACCGTCAATACCACCCAACGGATGGTTAGATATTGTAATATAAGCACCGTCTTTCGGTAATCGTTTTAAATCGTCTTCCGGAATTTCAAACTTAATTTGAAATTCATCCAAAATAGCGTTTAGGAATTCTACTTCGCTCAAGTGTTTGTTGCGGTCGTAGATTTTATTTAAGGTGGAGATTTTCAAAGCTTTCATTAGTAACCAGCCACAAAAAGTTCCGAAAACCCCGTATTTATCAGCGTTTATTGCTTTTGCAACTTCTTTAGCAGTAACTAAACCCATGTATACCGTTTATTTTTGAGTAAGAAACAAAGATAGTAATTCTGCTGAAATAGCCTTGAGAAAATGTGGAAAACACGGTTGAAACTTTAATTTTTTATTAAGGTTTTTGGGTTTCAAATGTTTGGGTTTTTGCCTATTTTTGACCCAAGGCCTTTCGGTCGAACAGTATGCAACACAATTTAATCTAAAGCTTAATGCGCATCATCTCTTATAACGTAAACGGCATTCGCGCGGCGATTTCAAAAGGATTTTTGAATTGGTTGCAGCAAGCCAATCCCGATGTGATTTGCCTCCAAGAAATCAAAGCCACCGAAGACCAAATTCCGTTGTTAGACGTGGAACTTTCCGGCTATCCTTATCACTATTGGTTTCCCGCAACTAAAAAAGGCTACAGTGGTGTGGCTATCTTGTCGAAAGTAAAACCCAACAAGGTAGTTTTCGGGACCGGTATTGATCATATGGATTTTGAAGGCAGAAACTTGCGAGCGGATTTCGATGATTTTTCGGTGATGAGTTTGTATTTGCCATCCGGAACCAACATGGATCGCTTGGATTATAAGTTCCAATACATGGATGAATTTCAAGAGTATATCACCAATTTGAAAAAAGAAATTCCGAATTTGATCATCTGTGGCGATTACAATATTTGTCATGAAGCCATCGATATTCACGATCCGATACGCAACAAAACCGTGTCGGGATTCTTACCGGAAGAACGCGCATGGTTGGACAAATTCATGAAAAATGGGTTTATCGATACCTTCCGATTCTTTAACAAAGAGCCGCATCATTACAGTTGGTGGAGTTATCGTGCCAATGCCAGAGCCAATAACAAAGGGTGGAGAATTGATTATTGTTTGGCCAGCGAACCATTAAAAGACCGTTTACGCAGAGCGGTAATTTTACCCGAAGCCAAACATTCCGACCATTGCCCGGTTTTGGTAGAAATTGAATAAGTAAAAACAGCCTTAAAATAGATAAAATGATAAAAAGAGTAGTTTTAGGAATCCTAGTATTAACGGTGATGTCATCGTGTGTGTCCAAAAAAATCTACAATGATTTAGAAAACAAATACACCGATTTAAAAAAGGAAAATCGTTCGTTATCGGATGAGGTAGATGAGTTGCACAAAGCCAACGCCGAGTTTGACTCGGTGAACAAATCACTGACAGCCGAATTAACTAAATTGAAAGCCGACCGCGATAAGTTGCAAGCCGATTGTGCCGCAACCACCAATAATTTAAAAGCGTTACAAGAATCGTATGCTGCGTTAGAAAAAAACAGCAATGATGCTTTGGCTTCAAATATGAACAAAAATCGCGAATTGCTTGCCCAATTGGAAGCCAAGGAGAAAGCCATGGCAGCTGAGCAAGATCGTTTGAATAAATTGAGAGATGAATTAGCTTCAAGTACCCAACGTTTGAATGAATTGGAAAGCATGATTGCAGCCAAAGATGCCAGCATGAAAAAGCTGAAAGAAACCTTATCCAAAGCGCTCAATGCCTTCGAAGGAAAAGGGTTAACCGTAGAACAAAAGAATGGGAAGGTTTACGTTTCGATGGAAAACAAATTGTTGTTCCAAACCGGAAGCTGGGCAGTTGGTGCCGAAGGAAGAAAAGCGGTAGTAGAAGTTGGGAAAGTATTGGCCCAAAACCCGGATATTACGGTGTTGATTGAAGGCCATACCGACAACGACAAAATTTACGGCGCTATTGGTGGAGGTATAGAAAACAACTGGGATTTATCGACCAAAAGAGCCACAGCTATTGTGAATATTTTGGGAGAGAATGCCGGGATTCAAAAGAAAAATTTAACCGCAGCGGGTAGAGGAGAATTTGCACCGTTGATGAGTAACGATACACCGGAAGGCAAAGCCAAAAACCGCAGAATTGAAATTATTTTGACACCGAAATTGGATGAAATTTCCAAGATGTTGAATGAGTTTTAATAGGTAGGTGTTAAGGCGCTGAGCAACTAAGGTTCTAAGTTTTTGCTTAGAACCTTTTTAGTTTCAAACGTTTCCAAAAAATCTGTTAATCGAAATAAAATAACGACCACAATACGCTACTTTTGCGGGGCAAAAAGCCATTTAAAATGAACTACACTACTTTACCGAATACCGATATTAAAGTCAGCAAAATCTGTTTAGGCACCATGACTTTCGGAGAGCAAAACACCGAAAGTGAGGCACATGCTCAATTAGATTACGCGGTTGAAAAAGGTATTAACTTTATTGATACTGCTGAAATGTATCCGATTGCAGCCAGACAAGCGACTTTGGGATCGACGGAAAGGTATATAGGGACTTGGCTAAAAAAAACCGGTAAGCGTGAGGATTTGGTGATTGCGACCAAAATAGCCGGACCGAATCGCGGTATGGAGTACATCCGTCAACCTTTAAACTTTTCTAAGAAAAGCATTCACGAAGCGGTGGAGTTGAGTTTGAAAAACCTACAAACGGATTATATCGATTTGTATCAAATGCATTGGCCGGAGCGGGTGATGAACATGTTTGGTCAGCGTGGTGTTTCGAAAATTGACACCCAATGGCAAGATAATTTTGCAGAAGTTTTAGGAGTGTATGACGGTTTAATTAAAGAAGGTAAGATTAGACATATCGGCGTTTCTAATGAAAACCCTTATGGCGTGATGAAGTTTTTAAGCGAGAGTGAAAAGCATAATCTGCCCAGAATCTCCACTATTCAAAATCCGTATTCATTGTTAAACCGATTGTTCGAAGTAGGTTTGTCTGAGATTTGTATGCGAGAGCAAGTAGGATTGATGGCCTATTCTCCATTGGCTTTTAGTTTTTTAACCGGTAAGCATTTGAATGGTTTACAACCGGATTCTCGTTTGGGCTTGTTTCCTCAGTTTACGCGTTATGCCAGCGAAAATTGTTGGAAGGCTACCCAATTGTACCATCAGCTGGCATTGGATAACGGTTTGACCCTAACCCAAATGGCATTGGCTTTTGTGCACCAACAAGATTTTGTGATGTCTACTATTATCGGTGCTACTAAAATGGAACAACTCCAAGAGAATATAGCGGCTTTTAGCACTGTACTTTCTCCTGAAGTTGTTGCCGAAATTAACAAAATTCAAGCGGTATTTCCTGATCCTGCGCCTTGATTATTCTACCATCAGTTTAGTTTGAAACAACCTGCCGCTCATTCCTTCAATAGTGACCAAATAAACCCCTTTGGCTAAAGCGGCCACTGAAAGTTGATTGGTTTCTAAAGTTGCTAAACTTTGTCTCAAAACTACTTTTCCGGTTAAATCGTTGATTTGGATAGCAGTTAAAGCCAGATTATTGTCGTTTTGAATTACCAATTCGTCTTGAACCGGATTAGGATATAGTCGAATACCTTTGTTGCCAAAGTCGTTAACCGATAAACTGGCATCTATCATTTTGTAAATAGTACCACCCATGGCCACGTACAATTCTCCGTTTGTATCTTCTCCGAAAGTGGTAATTAAATTCGGACCGTTGTAGTTCCAAGTGATGGTTCCGTCGCTGCTAACCCATCCGATTTCTCCTGTACAATAGTCGGCAAAAAAGTATTTGTTGGCAAAGTTAGGATAAGTGGAACCGGTGTAAAAATAACCGCCCGTAATCGAGCATCGATTGGTAGTGCCGTGAACATAAACCGCAATCGGGGCGTATGTAGCGCTATAACCCGGACAGCCGGAAGTATCATAAGGAACATTGCCCTCATAACATCGCCAACCGAAGTTTAATCCGGTGTTGGACGCAGGAGCACTTACTTTATTAATTTCTTCAATCGCATTTTGCCCAACATCGGCTATCCACAAATCTCCGTTCAAACGATTAAAGGAAAACTTCCACGGATTGCGTAATCCAATGGCCCAAATTTCATCGTTCCCGGTAATGCCCACATAAGGGTTGGTTGCCGGAATGCCGTATGGTGAAGCGGAGTCTACGTCAATTCGGAGCATTTTACCTAAATTTTCATTGATGTTTTGTGCTCTGTTTCCGGGATCGCCGCCACTGCCACCATCACCCATGCCAATGTACAAATAGCCATCGGGACCAAATTTAATCGAACCGCCATTATGGTTGCTAAAAGGCTGTGCTACAGTTAACAAAACGGTTCCGCTGGAAGCATCCGCGATATTGGGATCTGATGAAACACTATAGCGTGCAATAACAGTAGCCCCGTCACCGGCTCTGGTATAGTTGACATAAAAATAACCATTAGTGGCATAATTGGGATGAAAAGCCAAACCCAACAATCCTCGCTCACCACCAGATAGAATAGTGGAAGAGGTTAGGGTTAAAAAAGGAGTGGTATTGATGGTGCCGTTCGGATTCAGAATGCGAATCAAACCGCTTTGTTGGACTACAAAAAGGCGCGTATCATTGGGCGCACAAGTGATTTCTACCGGAGAGGAAAATCCGGTGGCAAAACTCTGTAAATTGATGGTTTGTGCCGAAATACCGAAGCAGCACAGTCCGAAAAGGAATAGTAATTTTGTTTTCATAGCAATTGGTTTTGGGTAAAGTTAAAAAAAACCAACTACTAATACAAGTCTTTAAAAATCAAACTCTTCCGTGTTGAGACTGTCGTTAACAACTGCCGGTACAATTTTTTGTTTTAAATATTGTTGCGCTGCTCCTGAAATGGTCAACGTGAAGTTGCCTATGGTGTCGGTTTCGGTGAGTAGTTTTCGGCGCAGCATCAATCGCGTTAGGAAATCGCTTTGCTGACGGGCAAAAGATTTGAGTTGTTGTTCGCCGTCAAATCGGTACATAAATCCTTTGGGTTTCGGGACAATGGTAGCCAGGAACAAACATTCGTTCAAATTCAATTCGGCTGGTCTTTTTTGGAAGTAAAACTGAGCCGCTTCGCCGATGCCGTATACATTCGGACCCCATTCGATGACGTTAAAATATACTTCTAACATGCGCTCTTTGGTGCTGATGCGATTGTTTTCCAATATGTAAACCAGCAAAATTTCTTCCAGCTTTCGCGATAAGGTTTTTTCGCGGGTGAGAAAAACATTTTTCACTAGTTGCATGCTGATGGTACTAGCGCCGCGGGCAAACTTTTTAGTTTTGATGTTTTTGGCAATCGATTGCTTAAAGGCTTCACCGATAAATCCGCGATGGTTGAAAAACGATGGGTCTTCACTGGTAAGCACACATTTCTGCAAATAGGGTGAAATCTCGGTCAATGGCGTGAAATTCGGATTTGACGGGCCAACTACTATCGGGCGTTGCGGGATGCCTTTGTCAATAGCGCGATAGGTAAATTCACCGTTGATTTTATTCAGATCGGCTTCTCCGTATTTGGTAATTTTAAGGCCTTCGGGTTGCAGTTTGCTCTCAAAAATCAGGTCTTTGGGTTTGTGGTTGTTGTATTCAAAATGCAGGGCATAACTAAAATGGCCTTGGGCTTCCATACCTTCAAAATGGCGAAATAATCCGGTAGGTAAGGAGTTGATAAAATCTTGTGCCTTCATTTTCGGAATGGCTAATTTCAAGGCGTAAATCTTATCTTCTTCATTCGTGTAAGCCACATAGGGTTTGCATTTGATGTCGTTTAATTGCAAAGTCGAAGTGCTGTCGAGTGCCAAAAAGCGGGAACCAACAACCCAACGGTAATCAAATCGGGCATTTTGAATCACCACATCTTTGGATGCGATTTTGGGATGGTTGACCACCAAACCGCGTATGGAAGAATAGCCGTTTATGTGCAATTCGCCGCTGTCCATCGCCAAATTTTCCAAGTTGAAATGAATCGATTGGAATCCGGTTTTCAACTGAAATTTTTGGTCCAAATACGGCAATCGAATGGTGTCGCTTTTCGGGTTGAAGAATTCCAAATCGGCTTTCCTATCGCGTGGATCGGCAAATCCGGTTACCGCCCATTGTTGGGAAAAGCCCTCAGAAGTCACTTTAATCAACGTGTTCAATTTTTTATCGGATAAGGCCAATTGGTTGAAATCGAAAACTACTTTGTGTCCCATATCGTCCAACTTTACGGCAAAACCTTTCACTTGCATGTCGGTTGGCACCAAGTCGAGTAAGTTAGAAGTTAGCCGATTCAGTAATTTGGCGTAGTTGACTTCGGTAGTTTCTTGTTTTTCCTTTTTGGACCGAAGAAACGCCTCGAAGTTGCTGCCGTTTTTGGTTTTGACCAACTGTATATAACCACGGTTGATGTCGAGTTTGCCCAATTGGATATCACCGGTGAGTAGTTTCCAAAAATTCACACTGGTTTTTAAATTGTCTATACGCACCAAAGTGTCGGCTTGGTTGGGCACCAGCGTAATGTGCTGGAATTCCAAATCGGATAATCCTTGAAACTCGGCTTTGGCCACTTGAAATCGGCATTGGTAATCGCGTTGCATTTTGGCATCAATCCTCTCAATCACTTTGTTCAAAAGACTACCGCGAAAAACAAAGAGCAATACCAAGCCTAACAACAGCAAAACGCCACTGATTTTAAGACCTAAAAAAACTTTTTGTCGGGTGGTTCTCATGATCGATACGACTTCTAAAGCAGACTAAATAATGGCTTAACCAGATTTCAGTTTAGCCAAACAATTGTTCGACGACTTCTTCAATTTTGGAAACTAAAACGATTTTGATGAGCGGATTTTTGAGTGCAATTTTGTTGTATTTAGAAACGAATATCGTTGCAAAGCCTAACTTTTCCGCTTCTTGGATGCGTTGTTCTACACGGTTTACCGGGCGGATTTCTCCGGACAAACCAACTTCTCCTGCAAAACAAACGTCTTTCCCAACCGCTATGTCTTCGTTAGAAGATAAAATAGCAGCCACTACAGCCAAATCAATCGCCGGATCATCTACCGAAATACCGCCGGTTACATTTAAAAATACGTCTTTGGTGCCTAAGCGAAACCCGGCGCGTTTTTCCAAGACAGCCAAAATCATATTCAATCGCTTGGCGTTGTAACCCGTAGTGCTGCGTTGCGGTGTACCGTAAACTGCAGTAGAAACTAAAGCTTGAATCTCTATCATTAATGGGCGCATGCCTTCTAAAGTTGAGGCTATGGCGGTGCCCGAAAGTTCTTCTTCCCGATGGGAAATGAGGATTTCCGACGGATTAGAGACTTCGCGTAAACCGGAACCTTGCATTTCGTAGATGCCCAATTCGGCCGTAGAACCAAAACGGTTTTTTAAAGAACGCAATAGTCGGTATACGTGATTTCTGTCGCCTTCAAATTGTAAGACAGTATCAACCATATGTTCCAAAATCTTCGGTCCGGCTATGTTACCATCTTTGGTGATATGCCCAATCAAGATTACCGGTATGTTGGTTTCTTTGGCAAATTTGATCAGCTCTGCAGTGGTTTCCCGAATTTGAGAAATGCTGCCGGCAGTCGATTCAATATGGTCGGTGTGCAGGGTTTGTATGGAGTCGATAATCACGATATCGGGTTCGACTTCTACAATATGACGGAAGATATTTTGTGTTTTGGTTTCGGTTAAAATCAAACAGTTCTCACTGTTGGGATTGATGCGTTCTGCGCGCATTTTAATTTGTTTCTGACTTTCTTCACCCGAAACATACAAGGTTTTGTAGGGAAGTTTCAAGGAAATTTGAAGCAATAACGTACTCTTTCCAATGCCCGGTTCTCCGCCCAAAAGGATGAGTGAGCCCGGAACGATTCCGCCGCCAAGCACGCGGTTCAATTCGCTGTCGGTGGTGTCCATTCGGACTTCCTGTGTCGAATCGATTTCCTTTATTTTCAGGGGTTTGGAAACTCTTTTGTTTTCAGAAGCTGAAGGCTTCCAATCTGTTTTTTCTTCTTTTTGAATAATCTCTTCGGCTATAGTATTCCACTCTTTGCAAGCATTGCATTGTCCTTGCCATTTGGCGAATTGGGTACCGCAATTTTGACAAAAGAAAGTCGTTTTGAGTTTGGCCATTATTCTGATTTTTTCTCTTCTGTTGGGGTTTCTGTCGGCGTTTCGCTTGGCGTTTCTGCTGGTACTTCTTCTACCGGCGTTTCTTCGATTACTTCTTGGCCTTTTTTACCTTTTTTTGGCATTGATTTTTTCAACTCATCGGCTCTTTCCATCATCATGTCTTTGGTCAAATCGCCCACTTCAGCTTGTTGGAATGCGGCCAAATAGGATTTAAGTGCACGGGCATTGTCTCCTTTTTTTTCATACATCTGCGCCATGTGATAGTCGGCCAACATGGTTTTTGGGTAATTTTTGCGCGCCAATTGCGCCAATTGATCGAATTCGTTATATGCTTTGTTTTTTAAGATGGCGGCTTCGATGGCTTTGAAATCGTTCATTCTGATTTGTAATTTCAGGTTGAATGACTTTTCAAGCATATCGTACTTTTGAACCAAATAATCCACATAACCTGAAGGCAATACCACAATTTTTTCTTGAAACTCTACTGTAGAAATCGGTTGGTAGACCGAGAATATTTGGTACAAAGCACTCGGAATGGCATGTAAAACCAAGGAATAGTGCGAAGAACCTTTGAAGTCGTCGTAACGGTAATTTACTTTTGGATTGTTGATTTTACCGGCCAATTCATCCAAGGCTTGAATACGGGTTCTCATTTTTTTGACATCACCATCGGCAGAACAATGGTAGTAAAAAAGCGGTTGTTGTATGGCTGTTAAACGATCCACTATACGCTCTTCCATTTCGGTTCCCAATTCCGGACTCATCGAAATAAAAGCGTTAAAAATAGGTTGTTCTTTATACAAATAGCAATTTAAAAATCCGGCAGTAGTATCTAAACCGGCGGCAATTCGGAACGGAGCGATTCTGAAGTTTTTCTCAATCATCGGAATCAATTCCATTCCTAAAAACTCGAAAAACGCTTCTCCTTTTTCAGAAGGTAAACCGGTGGTTTCATCCAACATGCAATCGGTTTCCCGCTCGTTGTTTTTATTTTGACTAACTGATACTATAATCACTTCGGGCAAATCATCCCAATAATATCCGTAACTCAAGGCACCTTGAAAAGCATCGTGCAGGAAGTCGCCGTCCAGCAACAATAACATCGGGTATTTTTGAGCTTTATTTTTGGAATACGAAGGCGGCAGACTAATTTTGATTTCGCGGTCTTCGTTTAATTTTTGAGAGGTTATGGTGTCGGTTATGGTTTTTTGGGCCATCAAAGAACCGGAGCAAACAAACAGAAAAAGGAACAACAATTGTTTCATGGGCTTTGGTTTTGGTTAAAGAAATAAATGCTGAAATGCTCAGCAAGATAGTAAATTATTTATTGCGGTTAAACACCGGCAACAAAACATAAGAGGTTAACCCCAAAGTAATAATGAGCAAGGTTTGAGAAGTCCAAACCAACCAACCGAAAGCCGTGCCAATATCGTTAGAAATGCCGTAAAGAGAGAAAATCAAGGCGATGGAAAACGGGTAGGCGCCAAGACCTCCGTTAGAAAAACCAACCGCCAAACTTCCGAAGATAAAGCCCATAATTACTATGTCAAAACTCATCTCGGCCGTTTCGGGCAAGGCAAAAATAGTAACGTAAAACATGGCCAAATAGGAGAACCAAATAAAGAAAGAATGAAATAGGTATTCCCATTTTTGCTCCATTTTAAAAATAGTCATCATGCCCTCAATGAGCCCGGAGAGTTTTTTCTTGAGTTTAAGGATGATGTTCCATTCGGCATAAATCCAAATCAGCAGAAAAACAATGCCCAGGAATATAGCAAAAATAGCGTAGTAAATAAGCGTTTGCAGGGAAATGTTTTTGCTCAATAAGAATTGATAGATGGCATCAAATTGCGATACGAAGCCAATAAGCACAAACAAGAAAAAAATGAACAGATCCACGATTCTCTCGGCTACAATAGTTCCGAAAGCCTTGTCAAACGGCACATCTTCGTATTTTTTTAATAAGGCTGCTCTTGAAATTTCACCCGAACGCGGCACCGTAAGATTCACCAAATAAGAAACAGAAACGGTGAAAAAGTTGTTGTAAAACTGCGTTTGATAGCCCAAATGATTCAGCGCAAATTTCCAACGGTAAGCCCTGGACCAATGTCCGGTAACCGCAATCACTAAAGACAACAAAATGTAATAGTAATTGGCTTTTTGAAAGCTGATTTTAATTTTGTCAATTTCCTCCGGTTGGAGTGTGGTGTATTGGTAGTAAATGATCCCGATTCCTATCAAAAGAGGAATGAGGATAGTGAGCCATTTACGAAGTTGTTTTTTCAAGGTTTAGGTAAGAGAATTGTCGTTTTCGTTAGGGAAAACCAACCAAGGTTTGAAGGTTTTAGCTTCTTCAAAATCCATGATGGCATATGACATAATAATGATGATGTCGCCTTTGTGCACTTTACGAGCAGCCGGTCCGTTAAGCGTAATTTCGCCGGAGTTTTTTAATCCTTTGATGACGTAGGTTTCGAAACGCTCGCCATTGTTCACATTCACTATAGACACTTTTTCACCTTCAATTAGGTTAGAAGCATCCATTAAGGCTTCATCAATGGTGATGCTGCCAATATAATTTAAATCGGCACCGGTAACTTTAACGCGGTGTATTTTAGATTTTACTACTTGAATTTGCATGGGGCAAAGTTAATTAATTTAATGAAATAGTGTCAATCAATCGGACATTGTTGACAAAAACCGCAATGAAAGCACGGTATTTTTTGTTTTGGCTTTTACGAACGCAAGGCAACAAAGTGGCTTCGTCGGCAATTTGAAAGTATTCCAACGCAAAAGCAGGATGTTTGGCAAAGCTTTTTTGAACCCATTGGGTAACTTCGGCTGCCGATTTTTGAGCAAACAATTTTCGGCTTTCTTTTAATATTTTATAAATGATGGCGGCTTCTTTTCGTTCGGCATCCGTCAGTCTTTCGTTTCTAGAGCTCATGGCCAGGCCGTTGGGTTCTCTTAAAATCGGGCAGCCAATTACAGTGACCGGAAGTTTTTCTTTCGCAGTCATTTTTTTTACGATTTGCAACTGTTGGAAATCCTTCTCGCCAAAATAGGCATTGGTGGGTTTTACAATTTCGAATAATCGTTTTACTATCGTGCCTACGCCGTTAAAATGGCCGGGACGAAATTGTCCTTCCATTTGGTGTTCCAATCCGTCAAAATTAAAAGATTCCGAAACGGTGTTGCCTTGATAAATGTCGTCCACACTAGGAGCAAACACTATAATTTTATCAGAAACAGTTTTAATTTTGGCCACATCGGCTTCTAAGGTTCTGGGGTATTTGGCCAAATCATCGGCGTTGTTAAACTGCGTTGGGTTGACAAAAATACTGATGACGGTCAAATCGTTATTCGCCACAGCTGCTCGCAACAAAGACAAATGGCCTTCGTGCAAAGCGCCCATAGTAGGCACAAAACCAATGTTGGTAGTGGCTTTTGAAACAGTAGCTAAATGAGCAACTAATTCATTTTGATTGTTAAAAATGAGCATTGGCTTTGGTAAATGAGTTGCAAACTTACTATTTTCATAAATAACTGCATAAATTTTTGTACTTTTGCCTGTTTTTTATTGCCAATAAATAAAGTTACAAAAATTATGGAAGATAAGAGGATATTGTATGTATCATCTGAAGTGGTGCCTTACTTGGCTGAAAATGAGGTTTCTTTAATGTCGTATGACGTTCCTAAAATGATTAATGATCAAGGAGGACAAATAAGAATATTTATGCCACGATACGGGAATATCAATGAAAGAAGGCATCAATTACACGAAGTGATTCGTTTGTCCGGAATGAATTTAGTGGTAAACGACTTAGACATGCCTTTGATTATCAAAGTAGCTTCTATTCCTAAAGAAAGAATCCAGGTTTATTTTATCGATAATGACGAGTATTTCAAGCGCAAAGCTACTTTCAGCGATGAAGACGGAGTGTTGTATCCCGATAATGATGAACGCGCTATTTTCTTTGCCAAAGGTGTAGTAGAAACGGTGAAAAAACTCAATTGGGTACCTGATATTATTCATGTTCACGGTTGGATGGCCAGCTTGTTGCCTGTTTATATGAAACATTATTACAAAGACGAGGCCTTGTTTTCGGATACCAAAATTGTAACTTCTGTTTACAGTCAGTCTTTTGACGGGAATTTGGATCAGGAAATGATCAATAAAGTTAAGTTTGACAATATCCCTGAAGACGCAGTAAAAGAATTGGAAACACCTAATTACGACCATTTGATTATGGCAGCTGTAAAACACTCCGATGGCGTGATTATAGCGTCTGACAATGTATCGGCAAGTTTAACAAAATTTATAGAATCTTCAGAGAAACCTTTTTTACCTTTCACCCCGAAAGATAAATTCGCGGAAGCATACACGCAGTTTTACAAAACCATGCTTTCATAAAAATTACTACATTTTATGTTTAAAAAATCATTTTTACAACAGTTCGCATTAGGGCTTATCGCTTTGACTTTATTGGTGTCATGTGACAAAGATTATAACGAAATCGGAACCGATATTGTAGGCGACGATCATTTTGGATTTGAATTGTACAGCGGCGCTACTGTTAAAGCATACAACCAAAAGTTAGGGCCAATAGCGTCTAACAATTTACCGATTAATGCACTCGGATTTTACGAAAACCCTGCTTTCGGAACTACACAAGCTAATTTTGTGACACAAGTAGAATTAGGAACTTCTGATCCTCAATTTAACAATATTGATCCTGAAGATTACGATACACAACCTACTGCAATTGACAGTGTTGTATTAGATATCCCTTATTTCAGTACGTTTTTAGATGAAGATGAGGACGGTGTTAAAACCTATGACTTGGATTCTATTTACGGCAATCCTGAATCAAAGTTCAAATTAAGTGTTTACCAATCTAACTACTATTTAAGAGATTTAGATCCGACACAGTCTTTAGGGGAACAACAATTGTTTTATACCGATATGAATACTGAAATTGACAATTTCAAAGTTCCGACCTTGTTGAATGATTTACCTACAACAGACCCTCATAATTTAAACGGTCAACAAAATGCCCAATTCTTTTTTGATAAAAGAGAGCACAGAACCGTAACTTTAAATGACGATGGAGAAGAAGTGGAAACCCGATTTGCGCCATCGATGCGATTGCATTTAAACAAAGCTGTTTTTACCAATTTAATTTTAAATGCCCCAACGGGACAGTTGGCCAACAACCAAGTTTTCAAAAACTATTTCAGAGGCTTGTACTTTAAAACAGAAAGTATTGGAAATGCCGGCAGTATGGCCATGCTTAACTTCAAAGGCGGTAAAATTACCATTTACTATAACGAAGACAAAGCAAGTACTGTAGACGGCGCAACGGTGTATAAAAGAGTCAACAAAACTTTGGCGCTGAATTTAACCGGAAACTCTGTAAGCCTGCTCAACAACAGTAATGAAAATACTGATTATTTGAATACTACGGCCAATAACACGCAAGAAGCTTCTACCTTATACCTAAAAGGAGGCGAAGGTTCAATGGCAGTTATTGATGTATTCGGTCCTGATGCTGATAACAATGGTATTGCCGATGAAATTGAGGCCATCAAAGCCAACGGTTGGATGATTAATGAAGCCAACCTGACTTTTTACATCGACAGAATAGCAATGGCAAACACGGGTATTTCCGAGCCTAATCGTATCTTTTTATACGATTTGAACAACAAAAGACCATTGGTGGATTATTCTTTTGATTTTTCATCTAACGCAACTTATCCTAAATTTAATAAATTTGTCCACGGCGGCATCATCGAAAAAGAAGAGGTTGACAATGGAAGAGGAATCAAGTATAAGGTCAGAATCACCAATCATTTAAGGAATTTAATCAACAACGATTCCACTAATGTCAGATTAGGATTGTCGGTTACAGAAAGTATCAATAATGTTGCGTTTTCTAAATTGAAAACACCTAATGCTAACGTTATTAGTGCGCCAAGTATGTCGGTGGTAAACCCTTTGGGGACTATTCTTTACGGATCTCACTCTTCTGTACCGGAGGATAAAAGACTAAAAATTCAAATTTATTATACCAAACCAGATTAATATATAAAGTTATGTGTGGAATTGTTGGCTACATCGGATACCGTGAAGCGTATCCTATAGTAATAAAAGGTTTAAAAAGATTAGAATACCGAGGCTACGACAGCGCGGGTATTATGCTTTACGATGGTAATGATGTTGCCATTTCAAAAACCAAAGGAAAAGTATCTGACTTGGAAGAAAAGTCCAAAGCATTAGCCGTTTCAAAAGCCAAAATTGGGATGGGACATACACGTTGGGCAACGCACGGAGTGCCTAATGATGTAAACTCACATCCACATGTATCTAATTCCGGCAACTTAGTGATCATTCACAACGGAATTATCGAAAACTATGAGCCGTTAAAGAAAGAATTAATCAAAAGAGGCTATACTTTTACTTCGGATACCGATACAGAAGTGTTGGTTAATCTTATCGAAGATGTACAAAAGAAAGACAATCTGAAAATAGGGAAGGCCGTTCAGGTCGCTTTAAATCAGGTGGTTGGTGCTTATGCGATTTGTGTTTTTGACAAACAGAAACCGGATGAAATTGTAGTGGCCCGATTGGGTAGCCCGCTAGCTATTGGTTTAGGAGAAAATGAGTTTTTTATCGCTTCAGATGCTTCTCCGTTTATCGAATACACTTCTAACGCCATCTATTTAGAAGACGAAGAAATGGCTATTGTAAGACTACATAAGCCACTTAAAATAAGAAAAATCAAAGATGATTCTTTGGTTGATCCATACGTACAAGAGTTGCAAATGAATTTGGAACAAATTGAAAAAGGTGGATACGATCATTTCATGCTCAAAGAAATCTACGAGCAACCTAATGTTATTAAAGATACCTATCGCGGGCGATTGTTGGCCAATCAGGGCATCATACAAATGGCCGGTGTAGAAGACAATATCGAAAGATTCCTCAATGCACAAAGAATTCTAATCATCGCTTGCGGTACCTCATGGCACGCCGGTTTGGTGGCTGAATACGTCATCGAGGAGTTTGCCAGAATCCCCGTGGAAGTAGAATATGCTTCGGAGTTCCGATACCGCAATCCTATCATCAACAAAGAAGACGTGGTGATTGCCATCTCTCAATCGGGTGAAACTGCCGATACCTTAGCCGCTATCAAATTGGCTAAAGAAAAAGGGGCTTTTGTTTTCGGAGTTTGTAATGTGGTAGGTTCGTCTATCTCCAGAGAAACACATGCAGGAGCTTACACACATGCCGGACCGGAAATTGGCGTGGCTTCTACCAAAGCATTTACAACTCAAATTACCGTATTGACTATGTTAGCTTTGCGTTTGGCTAAAGCAAAAGGAACTTTATCTAATTCGGATTTCCACCGCTATTTACAAGAGTTGGAAGTGATCCCGGAAAAAGTAGCTGAAGCTTTAGAGTCGAATGAGACTGCAAAGGTAATTGCCGAAAAGTTTAAAGACGCTAGCAACTGTTTGTATTTGGGTAGAGGCTATAATTTCCCGGTAGCTTTGGAAGGTGCCTTAAAGTTAAAAGAGATTTCATACATCCACGCCGAGGGTTATCCGGCAGCCGAAATGAAACACGGTCCAATCGCCTTAATCGACGAACAAATGCCGGTTGTGGTTATTGCTCCTAAACAAGGGCATTACGATAAAGTGGTCAGCAATATTCAGGAAATCAAATCCCGTAGCGGTAAAATTATTGCTGTTGTCACTAAAGGTGATGTGCAAGTGAAACAATTGGCCGATCACATTATTGAAATTCCGGAAACCTCAGATGCGCTATCTCCGTTGATTACGACTATTCCATTACAGTTATTGTCGTACCACATTGCTGTTTTACGAGGCTGTAACGTTGATCAACCCAGAAATTTAGCCAAATCGGTGACTGTTGAATAGTAATATTTGTACTACAATATAAAGGTTTAAGCGAGATTTGTTCTCGCTTTTTTTTTACCTTGAATTTATCATAAATTTAACAGAATATTCATTTTGTATGTGTGCATAGTATTTTTTTTATCGATTGGGCGAAAACATTAAAAAATGCGTAACAATTTTATATTTTATCATATTGTTGATAATCAGGTGTTGCAATACATTATTCTTAAAAACTAAGCTTGTTTTTTGACAATTGAAAAAAAATATTTGTACATTGGCTACTTAAACCAACAAAATTTAAAACCAAATGAAGATTTATTTATTTATCGTTTCATTGTTTTTTTGCGGTATCACCTACGCGCAAACTTCAATATCCGGTTCGGTAAAAGACAGTAAAAACCAACCGGTTCCCGGTGCCAACGTTAAAGTGGTTGGCGATAGTGCCGGAACAGTTACCGACGGCGATGGTAATTTTAGTTTGTCTACAACAAAAAAACCACCTTTTGACATCGAAATTTCCAGTGTGGGTTACGGTTCTACTACTGCTACAGTAACCGCCGCCAACCAAAAAATCACAGTGTCTTTGTCAGAGAAAGAAACGCAATTAGACGAGATTGTAGTGTCGGCTTCCAGAGCTCCTGAGAAAGTCCGAGAATCTCCGGTAACCATCGAGAGAATGACTATCAAAGATGTGAAGAAAACAGCTTCTCCGACTTTTTACGATGGTTTAGAGAACTTGAAAGAAGTTCAAATGAATACCAGTAGTATGTCGTTTAAATCCATCAATACCCGTGGTTTTGCTACTGTAGCCAATACCCGTTTTATGCAATTGGTGGATGGTATGGACAACTCTTCTCCGTTATTAAACTTTGTGTTAGGTAACTTGATTGGAGTATCTGATATTGATGTGGCCAGCGTAGAGCTTTTACCGGGTGCTTCATCAGCATTATATGGTGCTAACGCGTTCAACGGTATTTTGTTTATGAACAGTAAAAGTCCATTCAAATACCAAGGGATTTCTACCTATGTAAAATATGGTCAAACTAACCAAAAAGCGGCTGGTGCGAACGAATATTACGACTATGGTGTAAGAGCGGCACATAAATTCAACGATTATTTTGCAGCCAAAGCCAACTTCACTTACATGAGAGGTACCGATTGGTGGGCAACCGATTATACTGATAAAACAGTAGAAGGAAGAGACAGAAGTCACCACAATTATAACGGTATGAACGTTTATGGTGACGAAGCTACTACGAACATTAGAAGTGTTGGACAGTCATTAGTTAACTTAGGTTTATTACCGGCATCTGCCTTGAATGTTTTACCTAACGAGAATGTTTCAAGAACTGGTTACAACGAAGTAGATTTAACCGATAACAAAGTGAGAAATGCTAAAATCGACTTCTCTTTACATGCTAGACCTTTCGGTAACGAAAACTTTGAAATTATTTGGCAAAGTAAATTTGGTTTCGGTAACTCAGTATATCAAGGGGCTAACCGTTACTATTTGAACGGCTTCCAAATGCAACAACACAAATTAGAGTTCACCGGGAAAAACTTCTTCGTTAGAGGTTATTACACTACAGAAGATGGTGGAAAATCATACGATATGTTGTTCACCGGATTAAACATCAACAGAGCTTGGAAACCGGATGCTACATGGTTCGGTCAATATGCAGGAGCTTTTGTTCAATCTACTTTAGCCGGTGCTACACCAACTCAAGCACACTTAGCAGCAAGAGCAACAGCAGATAACGGAAGATTTTTACCGGGTACACCGGAATTCCAAAATGCATTCAATCAAGTAACTTCTGATCCAAATGTATTAACAGGATCTAAATTGGTGGACAATTCTAAAATTTACCACTCAGATGCTAACTATAACTTTAGAGATTTAATCAAATTTGCTGAAATTCAAGTAGGTGGTTCTTACCGCAGATACGACTTGAATTCTTTCGGAAGAATTTATACTGATACACCACAATTCGGAGGCATCAAGTACGATGAATATGGTGTTTATTCTCAAGTTCAGAAAAAATTCATGGAAGACAGATTGAAATTTACCGGTTCGGTTCGTTACGATAAAGCGGAAAATTTCGATGGAAACTATTCCCCAAGAGTATCTTTTGTATACAGTGCAGGAGAAGCTAAAAATCACATCTTCAGAGCGTCATTCCAAACCGGTTTCCGTAACCCGACTACACAAGATCAATACATCGGATTCAACGTTGGAAATGCTATCTTATTAGGTTCAGCTCCGGACAACTTAACCCGTTACGAAGAAACTTTACCAGTAACATCACCGCTAGGGCAAGCCTTAGTAGGAACAAGCACTACCATCAATGGTAACAATGCTTACTACAACTCTTATACAGCGCAATCTGCAACTGCCTTTGCAGCCTTAGCACCGTCTAACCCGGTAGCAGCTGCGGCTTTATTGGTAAGAACAAATGTAGATTTAGTAAAACCTGAAACTGTAAAAGCATTTGAATTAGGATACAGAGGTGAAGTAAAAGGATTTACTTACGACATCAACGGATACTATAACATTTACAACGATTTCATCGGTAACTTAACCGTTGTGGCGCCTTTGTACGGTACAGCACAAGACGCTCCGGATCT
Organism: Flavobacterium sp. FEMGT703F; assembly: GCA_002786385.1. Taxonomy (GTDB): domain Bacteria; phylum Bacteroidota; class Bacteroidia; order Flavobacteriales; family Flavobacteriaceae; genus Flavobacterium; species Flavobacterium cheonhonense. The sequence continues at coordinate 300,984 of PGCN01000018.1, read as the reverse complement.
TACTTTAGGTGCTTCTAACCCTGGCGTTCAATCGGTTGATGCATTGGTAACCGGAAACACCAGAGCGTTCCAATTGTACACCAATACCGATATCGAAATCAAATCAATTGGATTTGGTGTAGGTTTGGCAAAAAAACTACCTAAAAACTTTGAGGTATCAGCCAACTATAACTATGCAGAGTTCAACTTTGATCAGGCTAAAGATCCAAGCTTCGAAGCCGGTTTCAATACGCCTAAACACCGTGTGAAAGCCACTATCAGCAATGATAATTTATTCAAAAACTTCGGCTTCAACATCAGTGGAAGATGGAGTGATGAATACAAATGGGAATCGACTTTTGCTGACGGTATGATTGATGCCGCTACCGTAATTGATGCACAAATCAGCTACTTGGTACCAAGTATCAAATCTACTTTCAAATTGGGAGCTACCAACATTGGCGGTAAAGAATACAGACAGCTTCTTGGGCCTGGATTAATCGGTCAACAATATTTCTTGTCATTAACTGTTAATCCGTAATTATCAATCAGACTTAAAATATAATACTATGATAAAAAATTTCAAATGGTTACTATTGGTTTCATTAACCTTTGTAGCATGTAATAGTGATGATGAGCCTTTTGTAGATCCTAATTCTACAGACGGAACACCATTAACCGCAGGATCTGCCGATTTCTCAAAATATGTGGCTTTAGGGAATTCCTTAACAGCCGGATATGCTGATAATGCGCTATTCATTGCGGGACAACAAGGGTCGTATCCAAGTATCTTGGCCAGCCAGTTTGCTTTGGTAGGCGGCGGGGAATTTAAAATTCCTTTTATGGCGGATAATACAGGAGGACTATTGTTGGGAGGCAATCCAATTGCCGGAACCAGATTGTACTTTAACGGAAGTGCTCCGGCTTCAGTGCCTGGTGTGCCTACTACTGAAGTAACCAATGTGTTGTCAGGACCATTCAATAATATGGGTGTGCCTGGGGCAAAAAGTTTCCACTTATTGTCTACTTCCTATGGAAATCCTGCCGGTATCGGAAGTTACGCTAACCCGTACTTTGTACGTTTCGCTTCTTCTACTTCTGCCTCAGTGATTGGTGACGCTGTCGCGCAAAGTCCGACTTTCTTTTCGCTTTGGATTGGAAACAACGACGTGTTGGCTTATGCTACCTCTGGTGGTACCGGAGTGAACCAAACCGGAAACTTAAATCCGGCTACTTACGGAGCTAACGACATCACCGACCCTAATGTGTTTGCCAGTGTTTACACCGGTTTAGTAGATCAGTTAACCGCTAATGGAGCTAAAGGAGTAGTGGCCAACTTACCTTATGTAACGACCATTCCATACTTTACTACAGTGCCTTACAATCCTGTTGCACTTAACGCAACAACAGCGGCTCAATTGAATGCCGGTTATACTGCCTACAACAACGGTTTGTTGTTTGCGCAATCTAACGGTTTATTAAGCGCTGCTGAAGTAGCCAGAAGAACCATTTCTTTCTCGGCTTCCAGCACCAATCCGGTGGTTATTGTAGACAGTTATTTGACTAACCTTTCCGGTTTCGGAATCCCTTCTTATCGTATGGCTACCAGCGAAGATTTAATCGTGTTGCCGGCCAGAACATTTATTGGTACTACAGTGGGTGGAAATCCGGCTCAAGTAAACGGAGTATCTGTTCCTTTGGCCGACAGTTGGGTATTGTCTAAAGACGAAATCCAAGAAGTTAGAGTGGCTACTGATGCTTACAACAGCGCTATTGAGTCTATCGCTCAAACCAAAGGATTGGCTTTTGTAAATGCTAATGCTTTACAAACGCAAATTGCAACTGGTGGTATTGCCGCTAACAATGTTAATGTTACTTCAGCCTACGTAACCGGAGGTGGATTCTCATTAGATGGTGTGCATCCAAGTCCAAGAGGTTATGCGTTAATTGCCAACAAATTCTTAGAGGCTATCAACGAAACTTACGGCTCTAATTTTAAAGGAGTAAACATAGGATTGTACCGAATTCTATACCCAATGGATCCGGCTAATTTCTAACCTAACCAATTTTTTCAAATACACAAAAACCACTTGCTATGTCAGGTGGTTTTTGCTTTTTACGCAGTGATGGTTCTTTTGAGAAACAGAATTATCAAAAAATAAGAAAAAAACTCTTGCCAAAGATTGATTTTTTAAAATAGAAAATTTACCTTTGCGCACTGAAAAAAGAGGTATTTTTTTCAAACCTAAATAGCTATTTAATAAATACATAAACAATGTCTAAAGCAATAGGAAAAGTTTCGCAAATCATCGGTCCCGTAGTTGACGTAGTATTTGATACTAAAGATGTTGAGTTGCCAAAAATTTACGACTCATTAGAAATCATTAATAAAAATGGTTCAAAATTAATTCTTGAAGTTCAATCTCACATTGGTGAAAACACGGTGCGTACCATCTCTATGGACTCAACCGACGGTTTGAGCAGAGGTACTGATGTACACGCTACCGGAGCACCTATCCAAATGCCAATCGGAGCTGATATCTACGGAAGATTATTTAATGTTGTAGGAGATGCTATCGACGGTTTAGGAGATTTACCAAAAGATGGTGCTAACGGGATGCCTATCCACAAACAAGCACCTAAGTTCGAAGACTTGTCTACTTCAACCGAAGTTTTATTCACCGGAATCAAAGTAATCGATTTGATCGAGCCTTACGCAAAAGGAGGAAAAATTGGTTTGTTCGGTGGTGCCGGAGTAGGTAAAACAGTATTGATTCAGGAATTGATTAACAATATCGCCAAAGGTCACGGTGGTCTTTCTGTATTCGCAGGAGTAGGAGAAAGAACTCGTGAAGGAAATGACTTGCTTCGTGAGATGTTAGAGTCAGGCATTATCAAATACGGAGAAGATTTCATGCACTCTATGGAAAATGGAGGATGGGATTTATCTAAAGTTGACAAACCGGGCATGAGAGAGTCTAAAGCTACTTTCGTATTCGGACAAATGAATGAGCCACCTGGAGCTCGTGCTCGTGTAGCGCTTTCAGGATTATCTATCGCGGAATACTTCCGTGACGGAGCCGGTTCAGACCAAGGAAAAGACGTATTGTTCTTCGTAGACAACATCTTCCGTTTTACCCAAGCAGGTTCTGAGGTATCCGCGTTGTTAGGACGTATGCCTTCAGCGGTAGGTTACCAACCAACTTTGGCTACAGAGATGGGTGCGATGCAAGAGCGTATTACGTCAACTAAAAAAGGATCTATTACTTCTGTACAGGCGGTTTACGTACCTGCGGATGACTTAACGGATCCGGCACCGGCTACAACCTTTGCCCACTTAGATGCTACAACAGTATTGTCTCGTAAAATTGCTGAGTTAGGGATTTATCCTGCAGTAGATCCATTGGATTCTACTTCACGTATCTTAACGCCGCTAATCTTAGGTAACGAGCACTACGATTGTGCCCAAAGAGTAAAAGAGATTCTTCAAAAATACAAACAGTTACAAGACATCATCGCCATCTTAGGTATGGAAGAGTTATCAGAAGATGATAAATTAGCCGTATCTCGTGCGCGTCGTGTACAACGTTTCTTGTCTCAACCGTTCCACGTAGCGGAGCAGTTTACCGGTATCCCAGGGGTATTGGTTGATATCAAAGACACCATCAAAGGATTCAACATGATCATCGACGGTGAATTAGATCACTTACCGGAAGCAGCTTTCAACTTGAAAGGAACCATCGAAGACGTTATCGAGGCCGGACAAAAAATGTTAGCAGAAGCGTAATCAATTATGAATTACGAATTACGAATGAATAATTTTCGTAATTCGTAATTTCAAATTCGTAATTAAAATTTTATGATTTTAGAAATAGTATCACCGGAAGCTACCTTGTTCAAAGGCGAAGTAACCTCAGTTTCCCTACCGGGTGTTGACGGTTCCTTCCAAATCTTGAACAACCACGCGCCTATAGTTTCTATCTTAAAACAAGGCACCGTAAAATTGGCTGCTAACAGTTTTAAGTTCGACAAAGATGTAGCCGATAAGTTTACCAAAGTAAATGATCAAAACTACACTTTGGAAATCAATTCGGGAACTATCGAAATGAAAGACAACAAAGTAATCGTGTTAGCCGACTAATCCGATTTTGTATAAAAGAAGAAGCCCAGCATTAATGTTGGGCTTTTTTATTTAGAGTCTGTAGAAGCTATTCCGGCTGTCCACTGTATCTTTTTCGTCAGTTCGAGTGCGGTGTTAACCGCGTATCGAGAACACGAAAAAGGATGCGCTCCAAACACAAAGTGTTCCCCGAATACCAATAAAAATAAGTCCTTAGTGAGGTAATCAGGGCTATTTACTATATTTGTTTTGATGAAATTGCCGAATTCCCTTCAAGCCAAACTCCAACAACGCCAAGCCAACAACGCCTTGCGTCAATTGCCCAAAGCCAAGTCTTTAGTCGATTTTGCGTCTAACGATTACATCGGCTTTGCCCATAACGAAAACCTCTTTCACCAAACGCATCAGTATCTTTTAGCCCATAATATCAAAACCAATGGCGCCACCGGTTCCCGCTTAATCTCCGGCAATCATAATTTGTATGAAGTTACCGAGAACTTTATCGCCCAATTCCACCAAGCGGAAACCGCTTTAATTTTCAATTCGGGTTACGACGCCAATGTGGGCTTTTTCAGCAGTGTTCCGCAACGCAACGATATTATCCTGTACGACGAATTGTGTCACGCTTCCATCCGCGACGGCATCCAAATGAGCCACGCCAAAGCTTATAAATTTCAACACAACGACACCGAGGATTTAAATAAACTGTTGCTCAAGTTTGAACCCGAAACACGCAACCCGCAACTCGCAACCATTTACATCGTCACCGAAAGTGTTTTTTCTATGGACGGCGATTCACCTAATTTGGAAGCACTTACCCAACTCGCCCAAAAATACAAGGCCTACTTAGTGGTCGATGAAGCCCATGCACTCGGCGTATTCGGAGAACATGGCGAAGGCCTAGTCCAAAGCTCCGGATTACAAGACCAAGTCTTTGCGCGCATCATGACCTTCGGCAAAGGATTAGGTTGTCACGGCGCCGCTATTTTAGGCAGTGCCGAACTCAAAAGCTATTTAGTCAACTTTGCCCGCAGTTTTATTTATACTACCGGCTTGTCTCCGCACAGTGTAGCGACAATCCTAGTGGCTTACCAACATTTAGCAAAAGAAAAGGAAACTTTAGCATTGCTGAAAAACAATATCATTTTCTTCAACCAAGAGAAATTGCGATTAGGATTAAAACCAATGTTTGTGTATTCCAAATCCGCTATACAATCCGCCATCATTCCAGGCAACGATACCGTAAAAAAAATCGCCACCCAATTGCAACAACACGGCTTCGATGTCAAACCTATTTTATCTCCAACCGTACCCGAAGGCCAAGAACGCCTCCGCTTTTGCCTGCACAGCTACAATTCCGAAATGGAAATCTTGAATGTGTTGGAATTGTTGAGTACTTTTGTGTTTTAGTTACACAGAGAGGCACAGAGAAAAAAAGAGACACACAGAGAGAAAAAGCTGTGAATTTCTGTGAAACTTAATTTTTTAATCAAGTAATAATTTTAATAACACAGAAAAAAACGCCGTGAATCTCTGTGAAACTAATAACCATGAAACTATTCATCACAGGTATCGGTACCGATGTAGGGAAAACAGTCGCTTCCGCCATAGTAACCCAAGCTCTGGAAGCCGATTATTGGAAACCCGTTCAAGCAGGCGATTTGGAACTTTCCGATACCCACAAAGTCAAAGACCGAGTGTCTAACGAAAAGTCTCAATTTCACCCCAACGCCTATGCGCTCAACACGCCGGCCAGTCCACACTTGGCGGCCGAGTTAGATGGGATTACCATCGATTTAAATCAAATCAAAGAACCCGAGACGAACAATCACTTGGTTATTGAAGGCGCCGGCGGGATATTAGTTCCGCTCAACAATACCGATTGTATCATCGATTTAATCCGTCCCGATTATAAAGTCATTGTCGTGTCTCGACATTATTTAGGCAGTATCAACCATACCTTATTGACTATCGAAGCGCTTAAAAACCGAAAAATTACCGTAGCCGGGATTATTTTTTCAGGTGATGAAAACCAAGCTACAGAAACCATCATTCTCAACAAAACCGGAGTTAAATTGATTGGCCGAATTGACAATGAACCCTACTTCGACGCCAATGTGATTGCCTATTACGCCGATAAGTTTCGAGACAACTTGACGCGCTTGTAAATCTGAAATCAAAAATCGTTAATCAACAATCTTCACGCCCAATGACACTATCCGAAAAAGACCAACTATACAACTGGCATCCCTACACCCAACACAAAACCACCGGGCCTTTACCGGCTATTGTAAAGGGCGAAGGCGCATTGCTTTGGGATGACAACGGCAAAGAATACATCGACGCCATCGCCTCTTGGTGGGTGAACCCTTTTGGTCACTCTAACAAAGTGATGGCTGAAGCGATTTACAACCAATTGACCACTTTAGAACACGTTTTATTCGGCGGTTTTACCCATAACAAAGCGGTTGAATTATCCGAAAAATTGTTGTCGATTTTACCCGCCAACCAAAAGCGCATTTTTTATTCCGATAACGGTTCTACCGCGGTCGAAGTCGCCCTCAAAGCCGCTTTGCAATACAATTACAACCAAGGATTAAAACGCACTAAAGTGATTGCTTTTGAAGACGCTTTCCACGGCGATACTTTTGGCGCTATGGCGTCCAGCGGCATTACTTTTTTTACCGAAGCCTTCAAAGGTTCGTTACTCGAAGTGGTGCGCATTCCGGTGCCTGTGCCCGGGAAAGAAACCGAAGCTTTACAAGCGTTGACCCAATTGGTACAAACCAACGAGTTCGCCGCCTTTATCTTCGAACCACTGGTGCAAGGTGCCGCCGGTATGGTCATGTATGAAGCCGCAGTTTTAGACCAAATGATCGCCGTTTGCCAACAACACCAAGTGTTTACCATAGCCGATGAAGTGATGACCGGTTTCGGGAAAACAGGCAAAACTTTTGCTTCAGATTACCTGCAAAAAAAACCCGATATGATGTGTTTGTCCAAAGCCTTAACCGGCGGAACGATTCCGATGGCCATCACCACTTTTACCCAACAAATCTTCGATGGTTTTTACGACAGCGATGTCAACAAAGCCTTGTTTCACGGCCATACTTTTACCGCCAATCCAACGGGTTGTGCCGCTGCTTTGGCCGCCATCAGTTTGCTGGAAACGCCCGAAATGCAAAACAATATCACCCGCATTAACGCCCAACATTTGGCTTTTGCCCAAAAAATGCAAAGCCATCCCAAAGTGAAAACTACCCGCGTACAAGGGGTGATTTTCGCCCTCGAAATCAAAACCGAAACCAACGAAAGTTACTATGGCGCCATGCGCATGAAACTCTACAATTTCTTTATCGAACACGGCGTGATTTTGCGACCGGTAGGCAACATTGTGTACATATTACCACCGTATATTATTACCACCGAACAACTGGAAAAGGTTTACAATATTGTGGAACAAGCTGTGGAGTTGGTTTAAAAGCTGTGGGTTATAAGTTGCGAGTTGTAGGTTTGGTCTTCGACAAGCTCAGACTGACAGCTGCTATTTTTCGAGAGGTTATGCTCAAGACAACAACAATTTCAATTTACAACAATCACAATCGTAAGCACTATTGTCTCCCTGAGCTTGTCGAAGGGCTGATTGAAGTTGAAAGCTGTAACTTACACCCAATGCCAATTGAACTCCCAACGCGTAACCTCTAACTTTCCCCAATAATAACTACCTTTGTTCCACAATAGACTGCCATGTTAACAAACAAAATCGCCATAACCTCGCTAGCTTCTATGTCTCCTTTAGGAAAGGAAGCCGATGGGATTTGGAAACAATACCTTTCGCCCGAAACACTCATTACTACCCAAGTTTTCGATGGGCAAAGTCGTTTGGTGGCTACCATTCCGCAAGCACTGCGTTTGGAAATCGACGCCTTGCGTAAAGAAGACAGCAAATACAAAGCCCTCGACGAAACCGTACTCATGGCTATTTTGGCTTCTCGTCAAGCAGTGGCACAAGCCGGTTGGCAATCGGGCGATGTGTTCGGGATCAACATTGGTTCGTCTCGCGGGGCTACGCAACTGTTCGAGAAATACCACAAAGAGTTTATCGAAACCGGCAAAACCGCCACCTTAACTTCGCCTACCACAACCTTGGGAAATATTTCCTCTTGGATTGCCCACGACTTAAAAAGTACCGGTCCCGAAATCTCCCATTCCATCACATGTTCGACGGCTTTACATGCCGTGTTGAATGCCGTGGCTTGGCTGCAATCGGGGATGGCAACTAAATTTTTAGTAGGCGGCAGCGAAGCACCTTTAACGCCTTTTACCTTGGCGCAAATGCAAGCGTTAAAAATTTATGCGCAGCCTCATGGACAGGCTGAAAGTACTGTTGCCGATAAATCCAATACAATAGCCAATTGTCAGTCTGAGCTTGTCGAAGACCTTTCCCTCAAATACCCTTGTCGCGCCTTCGATTTTACCAAAACCAAAAATACGATGGTCTTGGGCGAAGCCGCTGCTGTAGCCTGTTTGGAAGTAGGCGATAACCCAAAAGCTTTAGGGTACATTACCGGAATGGGCTATGCTACCGACGACTTACAACACAACATTTCCATCTCTGAAGAAGCCTTGTGTTTTCAAAAATCGATGGCGATGGCGTTGCAAAATACACCTTTAGAAGAAGTCGATGTCATAGTCATGCACGCGCCGGGTACGTTGAAAGGCGACACTTCAGAATACAAAGCGATACAAAAAATATTTGGCGATAGCTTGCCGATGCTTACCACCAACAAGTGGAAAATCGGGCACACCTTTGGCGCTTCCGGCATGTTGAACCTCGAGTTGGCACTGCTCATGCTCCAATACCAAACTTTTATCGGGATTCCTTATGTAGCGGAACCTAATCCGAGAAAAACCATCCGCAAAGTACTGCTGAATGCCGTAGGTTTCGGTGGTAATGCGGTGAGTGTTTTGCTTTCAAAGTAGCCCTTCGACAAGCTCAGGGTGACATTGTGCAGCCGATTGTGTTTGGTGTTTGAAATGTAATTTATCTTCTTTTACGAATAAACAATTGATTATACAGTTGTCAGTCTGAGCCTGTCGAAGACCCAAACTCCTTCATCTTCTCATACACCAGCTGACTTTCCCAACCTCTTCGCAACAAGTAATCACAGAATTTTTTATTCTTTTTTTGTCCATCGCGTTCGGTTAAACTGTTCCAATGGCGTTGCGCCAAGGTCTCAAAAATCTGATAGTATTCGGTGTCATCAATTTCGCTTAAAGCCGCTTTGATATTGGGTGCCGAAATGTGTCTTTGTTTGAGTTCGTTAACAATTCTGATTTTGCCCCAAGATTTGATACGGTGTTTGCCCCGAGCGAAACTGCGGGCGAAACGTTCTTCGTTCAGGAAATTGTGTTGCAGTAAATGCACAACGATTGCATCAATTTCGTCACTTTTCATGCCCAGTTGGTACAACTTATCCAACACTTCCTGATGGCAACGCTCTTGGTAGGAACAATAATATTCCAGTTTGAGTGTGGCTTCGGCAAGGGTTGGTTTTTCAGGCATAACATCTTGGGAATAGGTGTAAAAGTAACGATTATTTAGAAAATGGGAACCAGTTGCTTTGGATTAGCACACGGATGCCACGGATTATAAAGATTTTCACAATTTTTTTTCGCCACAGATTACACAGATGCCACGGATTTTCACGGATTTTTTTCGCCACGGATGCCACGGATTATAAAGATTTTCACAATTTTTTTTCGCCACAGATTACACAGATGCCACGGATTTTCACGGATTTTCACGGATTTTCACGGATTTTTTTCGCCACGGATGCAACGGATTATACAGATTTTCACAGATTATTTTAGCCACATATTTCACGAATTTTCTATCTGTGTTTATCCGTAGTATCTGTTTCATCCGTGTTCCAAAGAATTAGTTCTTGACCAGAAGATAATTGCGAGTCTAAAGTTGAATACCAACCCGCAACCCGCAACCCGCAACCCGAAACTCGTAACCCGCAACCCACAACCCGAAACTCGTAACCCGCAACCCACTCCTTAAACACTTCTTAAAACGCTGTTTTTCAAATCAATGCAATAGTTTTTTACTGAAAACTTTGCAAGAATAATAAGCTTTGTAGGGCTTTCATTTCATTATTGGTAAAAATTACATTTTCATGACGATTTCTTAAGATAAACCGCTTGTAAATTATTAATTTAGATGTAGTTTTGTATGCCCAAATCCTATCTTGTCATCACTTGACCTTTATTGGTGTGCGCTACGCTAAGTGCTTCGTTCACAAATACCTAATGGCTATGAAACTATAGATTCATTTTTATATGACATTTAAAAAATTACTCGTTACCATAACGGTTGTATTGGTTGGGATTTTTAGTGCGAAGGCGCAGACTTTACTTTATTCTGATAATTTTGGGACCACTGCTCAAAATCCTATGGCTAGAGCGGGTTATACGGTCAATTCTTCTGGAGGGAGTAATTGGGAATTGAGAACTACAGGGGCTAGTACTACTTACTCTTGGACAAATCCAGCAATATCCTTTTCAGGAGGGGCAAATATTTTTACCAATCTTGGTACAAACAACAATGTTAAAACTGTTACTTATGACAATTCTTTGTCAACTTCCGGGTATTCGGGTATTTCAGTTCGTTTTGGAGGTTTAAGATCAGGAACTGTGCCTGCCATTGACGTTTCATATTCAACAGACGGGACAACTTATACTTCTGCTGGTTCAGTTACTTTTGGGACATCATGGGCAGCTTATACAGTTGCATTACCTGCAGGAGCTGATAACGTAGCTAATTTAAGAATTAGATTCTCCGTTACAGCTAATAGCAATTCTGGAAATTTTTTGAGAATAGATGATTTTCATGTTATCGGTACTGTCTCCGGTCCCGCAGTAACCCTAGCCGACAACGGTACCCAAATCACAGCCAACACGGTAGGCCAAGGCACTACCAATCATATTTTATCTTCGTTTCAAGTCACCGTAGCCAATGCAGCGGCTACTTTAAACGCGGCTTCGTTTACCACGTCGGGCAATTACCAAGCGGCCGATATTGCGGCTTCGGGCTTTACCCTTTGGTACAGTGCAACCAATACTTTTGGGTCGGCTACAGCTTTGGGCACCTTGAGTTCGGCAGCAGCCGGCAGTGGTGAAACACTCAATTTTACAGGCTTAACGCAATCTATTCCGGTAGGCGTGGGCTATTTTTGGGTTACCGCCAATATAGCTTCGGGCGCTACCGTTAACAACACCATCAACCTCAATGCCATTGCCAATGCCAACTTAACGTTTGCCTCGGGCACCAAATCGGGCAGCGCAACAGCCGGTGGAACGCAAACCATTACCAATCCGGTGCGCATTACAGTGGCCAACGGGAACTGGTATGTAGGAGCTACTTGGCAAGGTGGCATTGTACCATCCAACACAGATAACGTAATTATAGCGCACTTGGTAACCAACACTACCAGCGGTGCCAATATTACCCGTAACGCCGGAACCACTACTGTAATCAATGCAGGAGCCGGTTTGTCTACCGGAGCCTTTACTTATACCAACAACGGCAGCACCACCGTAAACGGAACTTTTACCATCCAAAACGGAGGGTATGCCACCGGAAACAACTTTGTATATGGCGGGGCCAGTACCTTGGTGATGAACCATGCCAATAGTACATATTACGACTTGAATGCCGGACAAGCCTTTTGGCCGGTAGCCAATCCGCCGTTTAACGTAACCATTTCGGCCAGCTCACCAACCCGTTTAAACATGGCAGTAGGACCGGTAAACGGAACCTTAACGTTGAACAACGGAATTGACATCGCGGTAGCCAATGCGCTTACCGTAAACGGAACTTTAAGAATCAATGCCAATGGTTTTGTGAATACCAATTCGCCTATTTACGGCGCCGCTTCTACCTTGCAATACAGCACCGGCGGTTTGTACGGTCGCGGATTTGAATGGCGCGCTTTGGGCGTGGGCACCATCGGAGTAACGCCGGGTTATCCTAATAACGTTACAATTCCAACGGCCAACACCGTGTTAGATTATATCAACGGAGCGGCTTCGGGAGCGGTTGGGATCAAAGCCATCGCAGGGTCGTTAAACATCAGTAATGCCACCGCTGCCTTACACATGAACTATGGGAGTGTTTCTGCCGGAGGCGCTTTGATTGTAGGCGGAAACGTGTCGGTTACCGGAACCTTGTCTTTAGGGCAAGCCGCTGGAGACGACCTTAGAGTAGGCGGAAACCTAACCGTTTCCGGTACCTTTAACGGAAATGACAGGGCCGTTTTCTTCACTGGAAGCGGCATTACACAACAGATTAATAGTTCTATAACACCGCTTACTATTCCGTATGTGGTTTTTGCTCCGGCTTCGGGAAGTACCACAGTGCAATTAACCGGTACCGGAACTTTTGTCATATCAGCACCAGTCGGAGGCAATGCCATCAGTTTCAATAGTGCAGCCGATAATTTCGATTTAAACAACGAATCCCTTACCATAGGTACAGCCGGCGTGGCCAACACCATTACCGGTGGCGGTAGTTTTGAAGGCAGCACCACGTCTAACCTTACTTTACTGGGAACAGGCAACATTGGAACAGTAAGGTTTATCACCGACTTGAACTTGGCCACTTTTACGGTAGACCGAACTTCGGGTGCTATTGGCTGCGTGATGGGTTCCGCTTTAACCATTAATACCGGTTTAGTACTTACCTCGGGGATTGTCGATTTAGATGTGTACACTATGAGTTTGAGAGCGGCTGCTACTATTACCGGAGCAAGTGCGTCTAATTACGTTATAGCCGAAAATACCGGAATATTGAGCAAAGAGTTTACGGCTTTAGGCAGTTTTACCTATCCGATAGGCGACAAAACCGGCACTATGGAATACACGCCGGCTACCATTAACATCACCGCTCAAACAGGATTAGGAACCGGTGATTATTTAGGCGTTTCGGTAGTAGATGCCAAACATCCTAACATGACGGCCACAACTAATTTTATTTCCAGATATTGGTCGATTACCAAAGTCAACACTTTTACCGCTACATATACCTTTACCGGAAATTATGTAACAGCCGACATTAACGGGGCGCAAGGCTCTTCGCTTTCCCAACAATGGGACGGCACCGCTTGGTCGCTCACCGGAACAAGTCCTTTGGGTGGCAATACGCTAACACTAACTAACATAACGGCATTACCAACCACCAACCATTGTACAGGAGGTTTACGTGATCCTGAGATCAACATCAAACAAGGCGCAACCAATTACTTATCGGGCGGAACACCTTATGTTTTTGCCAATACCACAGCAGGCGCTTCAACTTCGGTAACTTTTACCATAGAAAATTTAGGCAATCAAAATTTAATCATCACCGGAAATACCTTTACCGGAAATCCGCCATTCAGTTTAAATCCGGCATTAACTTATCCTATTTCGATAGCCAATAGCGGTACAACAACATTTACCATTGTATTTGCGCCTACAATTCCGGGGCCTTACAGCGGCAGCATCACTTTTGCCAATAACGATTCCGATGAAGGTAGCTATGTGTTAAACTTCTCCGGAACTTGTTTAGGCAGTGCTGCTTCGGATATTTTAAGAGTAAGCCCGTCCGAACCACTAACCATTCCGAGTACTAATATAGGCACCATAGCTTCAGTAACCGATGGGGTAGAAGTATGGCGATTTAATTTAAGAGATGGTGGTGCAACAGCCGATGCGGATTTATTGCCGACTACCATGACCAATTTGATCATTACACAAATTGCAGCAGACGAAATAGGGAACTGGAATGAAGCCATAGAAGATATTGTTTTGGTAGATGTTTCTTTGGGAACCATTTTGGCGCATGGTGTAGTGACTGCTAACCAAATTCAGTTTTCTGGATTTAGCACAACTGCAGCCGATGGCGATCAAAAATTATTGGCATTGCGATTAACATTGAAGTGTCCGTTAGGCGCAGGTGCCTTGGAAACCGATGATTTTGTGTTTACCATTTCAAATGCAAATGTAACTTTTGACCCGTCAGGTTCAGGGAAGACCACTTTTACCGCACAATCTTCTACCAACGACAGGAATGCGTTGTCTATGGTAGCCACTAAGTTATTGTTTACCACCCAACCAATCACCACCGGCGTTAATAGCGCCATGGCTAACGTGGTGGTATCGGCTACAGATAATTGCGGTAACTTAGATATCAATTTCACCGGCAATGTTAGCTTAACAAGTACCGGAACCATGACCGGAGCCCCTATCACTGTAGCGGCTGTTGGCGGAGTTGCAACGTTTACCGGAATTATTCATACCGTTGTTGGTACCGATTATACTATGGGTGCTACTGCTGTTGGCTTAACCGGAGCCGGTAGTACTTTGTTTGATATTTCGGTGGTTACTGTTTTAACGCCGGGCGATTTAGCCGTGTTGGCCATTAACACCAATACCGAAGCACCTTCGGGCTGCGACTTGATCAGTTTTGTTTGTTTCCGCGATTTGTTACCGGGAACTACTTTGTTTATTACGGATAATGGTTACGAGCGAAAAACTGCCGGCCTTTGGGGTGGAACAGAAGGCGTAATTACTATTACACGAACAGGAGCCGTTTTGCCGAAAGGAACCATCATCACCATTCAAACTACGGTTACAACAGGAAATGTAACCAGCGGTAGCCATTATGATGTATATACTTGCGGAGCCATCGATACCAACTGGACCAAATCGGCCATTGGAGGTTCCGGATTTAATTTGAATTCAGACGACGACGTTTGGTTTATGCAAGGCGGGATTTGGACCAATGATACCGGCCACGCATCAACCTATACCGGTAATGTGTTGTACGGTTGGACCGAAAGTGGTTGGGATGCCGCACCGGGAGGAGCTTCCGGCGATACCAAATGGTCAACCTTGTATCCGCAAAAAGAATGTTTCAGTACCATAGCCCCTCTTGGAGACGGTTTTGTAAAATATGACGATCCTAACAATCCCGATTTTTCAACTTTAACGAACGGAAAATTTGATTGGATTGCGTCAATTAATAATCAGGCCAACTGGGATTCCTACGCCGATAACGCTGCTTTTGATGCCGGAGGATACAATTACAAAGGCAATTGTACGTTAGTGGCTATCGATACCGATATATACATCAACGGAAGATGGAGCGGTCGCAAAGATACCAACTGGTTCAACTGTGAAAACTGGGATACCTTAATAGTGCCGGATGCTACGGTGGATGTTTTGATTCCCGACAATACACTTGATCGTAAGGCAGTGGTAGACGCAACGGCACCGTTTGCCGTTTATCAAAATTATATTGCTAAAGCCAAAAATTTAACCCTAAGTGGTGAAGCCTTAGAGATATCCGGTAATGCTAACAATAAGTTGGAAATTCACGGCAATTTAACCATCGCCAATACGGTAGCCGATGCTGCTTTAGATATGAATGACGGGAGCAATGCTACATCTGACGGTCAAATTTACTTGTACGGTAATTGGACCAACAACAAAAACAATAATGCCTTTGATGAAGGTAACGGAACCGTGCATTTTGTAGGCGCGCCAACACCGCAAATTATCAATGCCGTTACCCCATTAGGAACAGAAGTGTTTTACAATGTATTGATGGATAACAACTTCACTACTTCGGTGTCTAATGATTTAGTAGCTTCGGGCGATTTGACTTTGGCTACCGGAAGAACCTTAACGGCTTCGGTAGGCGATTACATTCGCGTGAACAATCGTTTAACCAATAATGGGAACATTTTAATAGACGATGATGCCCAGTTGATTCAGGTAAATGACACCGACACCAACGCCGGAGATTACACCAGTACAACTACCAAGTTCCAAGTGAGAAGAGGTTTCACAGCCAAACATGTGGATTATGTATATTGGAGTTCTCCAATTGACAACTACAATGTTTCGGGCTTGCCAAGCGGTTACCGTTACCAATGGAATCCGACTTTGGTAAATACTAACGGCACCATGGGGAACTGGCAAGCAGCCGCCGGCATTATGCAAAAAGGAAAAGGGTATATAGCCCGTACTTTTAACGGTTCGGCCACGCCAATAACCGCTACACATACTTTCCGCCAAGGAAAACCTAACAACGGTTTGTTGACGCTTCAAATTAAACGCGGTACTTATAACGGCGCCGATTACGATGCCGATCCGGTAAATACTACCAATGCGTTAACCACCAAATACGATGACAATTGGAATTTGGTAGGGAATCCGTATCCGTCGGCTATTGATGCTGATAAATTTATGGCATTGAATGCTACTAAAATTGAGCCGGCCATTTGGATTTGGCGTCACGGTTTAGGATTGTCCAATACTTCCAATCCGTATTACAATAATTTTGGCTACACTTACTTGCCGGATTATTTAATGTACAACAGTTTGGGTTCGACGGAGCCTAGCTTTAGCGGAAAAATTGCTTCCGGACAAGGCTTTATGGTGAATATGTTACACAGTGCCGGAACTTTATTTTCAACCGGTCCGGACACTTATGCCGATAATGTAACCTTTAACAACAGTTTGCGTTTAGGCACTGCCGATGCGATTTATGACAATTCTGTTTTCTTTAGAAACGCCAATACAGCGATGAGTCCGACAGCCGACTTACCAACTGAAGAGAAAAACCGAATTTGGTTAGACATTGTCAATACCGCCGACGGACAAGTAGATACGACTTTGTTAGGATATTCTACCAATTCTACTTTGGCTTACGACAGTGCTTATGATTGTTTCTTTGCGCCTAGAGGTAAAGTGAGCTTGTATTCGTTAATCGACCAAAAACCATTCATCATCCAAGGGCGACCATTGCCGTTTGACATCAACGATCAAGTACCGATGGGAATCAATATAGTGTCGAACGGAAGCCATACCATTGCTATCAAAAAGACAGACGGTATCTTTGTAGACGACATCAATATTTATTTGCAGGATTTGGAGTTGAATGTGATTCACGATTTGAAGCAGTCGCCATACGCTTTTACAGCCAACAAAGGAATCATTGACAATCGTTTTATCATTCGATACACCAACAGCACCTTGAGTAACGGAGAGTTTGAGGCTTTGGCTAATACAGTTGTAGTATCCGGAAGCAACGGCGTATTGTCGGTTACCTCGCAACGCGAAAACATTAAAGAGGTTATGGTGTACGATGTTTTAGGCAGAGAATTGCTGAGAGCTGAAGGGCTAGACAGTCTGAATTTCACCGGAAGTAATATCACCCAAAGCAATCAAGCTTTGATTGTCAAAGTTACTTTAGAAAACAAAGCAACGATTACCAAGAAGATAGTTTTATAAACAAAGAAAAAGGTACGCTTAAAAGTTGGTTCCCGAATTATTTCACCATTCGGATTCCTGCTTTTAGGCGTATTTGTTTGTTCTTATAACGGCTTGTTCGTTTTTGTAATCAATCCATTTTTGTCCTTTCCAACGGCGCATCAAATTGTCAAAATGACGCATGATGAACACATTATAAGCAGCTTTAGACAGGTTGCCTAATCGTCTCGGGAAAGCCCTTAAACTCATTGAAAATCCCGGAGTCACATATTTCATATAATGCCAGTAGCCTTCGGGCATGTAAAGCATTTCACCGTGTTGTAAATCGGTTACCAAGCCCTGTGCTTTTTCCAGTGCCGGCCATTGGTTAAAATCGGGCGCATCAAAATCAATATCCTCTCTCGAGATTAAGGCATGAGGCACTTTGTATAAATAAGGTGTTTGGTCGGGCGCAAAAAGAACACATCTTTTTTTGCCGTGAAAATGGAAGTGTAAAATGTTGGAGTAGTCAATGTCGTAGTGCATGAAAACCTTAGAGTTTTCGCCGCCAAAGAACAGCATCGGTAATTGTTTAACCAATTTTAATCCGATATCCGGCCATTTGAAATCGTTTTTCAATACCGGAACTTCTTTCATCAAGTTGTATAAAAAAATACGGTAATTGGTAGGTTTGGCATGTAACAAGTCAATGTAATCACTCATCTTCATATAGGCATGCGCTTCGTTGAAACCGTCTTTGTGAGAAACCGGACGGTCATCGTACAAAGGCACTGTTTTATCGCCGGCGACTTCCTTGATGTAAGCCAGGTTCCATTTTTCATAAGCCGGCCAATCTGCCGTGAGTTGTTCAACTACTACCGGCTTCTGTTTTTTTACATACAAGTTGTAAAAATCAGCTTTGGATATGGTTTTTACGCGTTCAATTTCTGTAAGTTTTAACGACATAGACTGTTCAGGTAAAAGATAAAAAAAACTCCCGGTAAGAAATACCGAGAGCAAAGTTAAAAAAAGGTTTATAAAATATAAATCTTTAGGATTATGTTAACTTATTTTCCTTTAGTTGAGGCTTCTAAGTTGCGTTCGATAACGTGACCCGGGCGAGACCATTTTGGTTTTTCTCCCAACGGTTTGTACTGAGAATCTTCGGCTTCCACCGTTTTAGGTTGCATGATTTTGATGAACGGTTTTTGCGGTTGCAATCCTAACATCTCAAACATTTTCATGTCTTCATTCACATCCGGATTTGGGGTAGTCAATAATTTGTCTCCGGCAAAGATAGAGTTGGCTCCGGCAAAGAAGCACATGGCTTGACCCTCGCGAGACATTTCAGTTCTTCCGGCAGACAAACGCACTTGGGTTTCCGGCATAACGATACGGGTAGTCGCTACCATGCGAATCATTTCCCAAATTTCTACCGGTTTTTCATCTTCCATTGGGGTACCTTCAACGGCTACTAAGGCGTTAATCGGTACTGATTCCGGTTGCGGATTTAGGGTAGATAAAGCCACCAACATTCCGGCGCGGTCTTCAATACTTTCACCCATTCCGATGATACCGCCGCTGCATACTGTAACATTGGTTTTACGAACATTTTCAATGGTTTGTAAACGGTCTTCAAAACCACGAGTGGAAATCACTTCTTTATAGTATTCTTCCGAAGTGTCTAAGTTGTGGTTGTAGGCATACAATCCGGCTTCGGCTAAACGTTTGGCTTGGTTTTCGGTTAGCATTCCTAAAGTACAACACACTTCCATGTCGAGTTTATTGATGGTTCTTACCATCTCCAAAACCTGATCAAATTCTTCTCCGTCTTTCACATTGCGCCAAGCGGCACCCATACAAACACGGGAAGAACCGTTAGATTTGGCTCTGAGGGCTTGCGCTTTTACTTGGTTTACCGTCATTAAATCGTTGCCTTCAATATTGGTGTGGTAGCGCGCGGCTTGAGGGCAATAACCGCAGTCTTCCGGGCAACCACCCGTTTTAATGGAAAGCAAAGTGGAAACTTGTACCACGTTTGGATCGTGATGGGCTCTGTGTATGGTGGCAGCTTCGTAAAGCAAGTCCATTAATGGCTTATTGTATATAGCGATAATTTCTTCTTTAGTCCAATTGTGTCTGGTAATACTCATAGGTGCTAATTTATATTGCTCCAAAAGTAGGCAATTTGTATGTAAGTTACAATTTTGCTCCGAACAAAAGGAAGAGTGAAAAGTAGGAGCAAACTACAGCTTGTATTGCGTTAGCCTTTGAGGATGTTTTGGAAAGTAGATCAGAGTATAGCGTTTAACGCAATGAAGCGATAAAACTTACTGTGTCACTTTTATCGTGAAGCAATTGGTTTTTTAAAGCGTCAAGCGATGGGAATTTTTGTTCGCTTCTCAACCGTTTTAAAAGAGATACACTGATGTTTTGGGTGTAAAGGTCTTGATCGAAATCCAGGAAATGAACTTCTATGGTTTGCAAAGTACCATCAACGGTTGGTCGATTACCAATGTTCATCATCCCGAATACAGTTTTCTCCTGAATAGTACTTTGTACTACATACACGCCATTTTGCGGAATGAGTTTGTAGTCTTCTTGTACGGAAATATTAGCAGTTGGGTAGCCTATGGTCCTGCCTAATTGTTGGCCTTTCACTACTTTGCCGGTAATGGCATAAGGATAACCGAGGTAATTGTTGGCCAACTCTATATTGCCTTCGTTCAGTGCTGTTCTAATTTTAGTAGAGCTGATGGAGACAGCGTTGAGTTCTTCGGCCGAAATTTGAGCCACTTCAAATCCGTAAGTTTCACCATAAGTAATCAGGTCGTTGATGTCAGCGGTTCGGTTTCTGCCAAAGCGATGATCGTAACCAATGATGATTTTTTTCAATCGGAAAGTGTCCACCAAAACCTCTTTAACAAATTCCTCTGCGGTCATTCGGGAAAAGGCTTTGTCGAAAGGATGAATAACCAAATGGTCAACGCCTAACTGCTCTAAAAGCGCAGTTTTTTCCTCAATGGTGTTCAGTTGCTTCATCTCGGTACCTTCTTGCAAGACCATTCTGGGATGTGGAAAAAAGGTCAGTACTAAGCTGTCACAATCCTTGTCTTTGGCTGCAGCTGTAATTTGGGCGATTATTTTTTGATGACCCAAATGCACGCCGTCAAAGGTACCGATGGTCACTATAGTCGGTTTTTCGGCAACAAAAGAAGGTATGGAGTGAACTATTTTCAATGATAAACAAATGATATTGCCGCAAAAATAAGTGTTACAAACCAATTATGGTAATTTTCTCGTAGATAATAGCTGTTAAAGAAGAATTACAATCAATAAGTCAATTTATAATGGGTTTCTTAAAAATGATTGTAAAAAAACGCAAAATCATCATTGATCTTTGTAAATGATTGAAAGATAACTATCTTTGGCTACGTTTTATTTAACCATACCACAATGAAAAAAATTTTACTTTTAGTAATTTTTATCGCTTCAATGTCAGGTGTTTCCGCTCAAAGAAACAGTCCGTGGCAAGTATTGAGCAGTGATAAAGTAATTACCGCAGAAAAAATCAGAGAAACTACTTACTCTGCCAATCAGAAATTGTTGCAATTCAATGCGGAACAATTCAAACAAACATTAGCCAATGTTGCTGAAAGAGCTTCAGGACAAGCCGGTGTTGAAATCCAATTACCCAGTATTAACGGGAAGTTGGAGTCTTTTTTAATTTGGGAATCATCCAACTTTGCACCGGAATTGCAAGCACAGTTTCCTGAAATCAGAGCTTATGTTGGCAAAGGTGTTACCGACCCAACTGCCTTATTAAACTTAAGTTTCTCGCCGCAAGGAATCCAAACTATGGTATTCAGAGCCGATAATGGAACAGAGTTTATTGAGCCTTTTACCAAAGACCGTTCGGTTTATGTAGTATTCGACTCTAAAACCAGAACTAAATCGTCTTTACCGTTTGTTTGTGCTACCGAAGATGTAGCGATGGCGAACGGATTACGTCAAGGCATAAACAACCAAGTACAGTCTAATGACCAAGTGTACAGAACTATGCGTTTGGCTTTGTCTTGTACCGGTGAATACGGAACTTATCACGGAGGTGCTGCCGGAGCTTTAGCGGCTATGAATGCTACTATGACCCGTTGTAATGGTGTTTTCGAGAGAGATTTAGCAGTGAAATTAATTATTATCGCCAACAATAACTTGGTAGTTTATACTAATGCGAATACCGATCCTTACTCACCGGCTTCCGGAATGAATAACTGGAATGCGGAATTACAAGCTAATTTAACAGCAGTTATTGGTGAAGCCAACTACGACATCGGACATTTGTTTGGTGCCACAGGTGGTGGAGGAAGTGCCGGTTGTATTGGTTGTGTATGTGTGAACAATCAAAAAGGAAGCGGAATTACATCTCCTGCCGACGGAGTGCCAATGGGAGATACTTTTGATATTGATTACGTTTCTCACGAAATGGGTCACCAAATGGGAGCCAACCATACTTTTACCCACACAGCCGAAAACAACGCTGTAAATGTGGAGCCGGGTAGTGGATCAACCATCATGGCTTATGCCGGAATTGGTGGTGGCGGTACGGATATGCAAGGCAACTCTGATGATTATTTTACTTACAGAAGTATATTGCAAATTCAAACCAACTTAAGTGGTAAGTCATGTCCGGTTTCAACCAACATAACTACTACTAATCCTAGACCAACCGTATCAGCAGGAGCAAACTATACTATTCCGATAAGCACTGCTTTCAAATTAACCGGAACAGGATCGGATACAGCAGGTCAAAATTTAACCTATTGCTGGGAACAAAACGATGACGCCACTACAGTGGGAGGAACATCAACTTTCCCATCACCTACCAAAACAAACGGTCCTAACTGGAGATCAAGAGTGCCAAGTGCTTCACCGGTACGTTTTATGCCTCCTTTCCAAAATGTGTTGAACGATCAGTTGGTGAATACATGGGAAACGGTATCATCGGTAGCCAGAACTTTGAACTTTTCTCTAACCGTGAGAGACAATGTGTTGGGTGGCGGACAAACCAATACCGGAGTTATGACTGTAACTGTTGTTAATGGTGGCGGTGCTTTTGCGATAACCAGTCCTAATGTGGCAAACGTTTCTTGGAATCCGGGATCCACACAAACAGTTACCTGGAATGTGGCAGGGACTACCGGTAACGGGATCAATACCACCAACGTAAATATTTTGTTTTCTACCGATGGTGGCGCCACTTTTACAACATTAGTTTCAAATACACCAAACGACGGTACTCAAGCAATTACATTGCCTACTACACCAGCGCCAAACTGTAGAATTATGATTGAAGCGGTAGGGAATATTTTCTATGCCGTATCTAAAAATATTGCATTAGGATATACCTTTACGTCTACTTGTGCCACTTATACCAACAACACTACTTTGGCCATTCCGGATGGATTAGCAGCCAACACTCCGGGAGCTACTGTGCAAAAAACAATCAATGTGCCTGCTACAGGAACCATCTCTGATGTGAATGTTACTTTGGCCGGAACCCATACTTATTTCTGGGATTTGATTGTAGCCATGAATCATCCTGACGGAACGCAAGTGGCTTTGTTAAACAGAAACTGTAACCAAGTTACAACCGGTTTCAATGTGTTGTTTAATGATGCTTCTCCGGCTATTGTTTGTGCGGCTAACTTAACCGGAACTTTTGCACCGGCTACTGTTTTGGCTGCTTTCAATGGAAAACCAATGAACGGTACTTGGTCATTATTAGCTAACGACAATTATAATGGTGATACAGGTTCTTTGGGTAACTGGTCAATCGAAATTTGTTCGACTACCGCTACTTTAAATACCCCTGAAAACACCTTAACAGATTTCAGTATCTTCCCTAACCCGAACAACGGGAACTTTACCTTGCAGTTTTCAAAGGCAGCTACTTCAGCTATTGAGGTAACAGTATTTGATATGAGAGGAAGAAAAATATTTGAAAACAGCTATAACAGCGAAGGGGCTTTCAATGAAAATATCCAGTTGAACAATGCGCAAACCGGAATCTATTTGGTTTCTGTTTCCGACGGTGTCAACAAAATTGTAAAAAGAATTGCCGTAGAGTAAACTACGCTAAACTCATAAAGAAAAGGGAACCAATTCGGTTCCCTTTTTTATTTTCCGTTAAAACTGTTCATGGTGTTGTTTAAGCCGGCTAAGGCAAATGACTCTATGATTTGCTTGGCTACTTCGTAACGCTCCGGGAGCTTGGCTTTTTCTTCTTCATTCCATTCACCTAACACATAGTCTACTTGTTGGCCTTTTTTAAACTGGTCACTGATGCCAAAGCGAAACCTTGGGTACTCCGTAGAGTTTAATAACAGTTGAATGTTTTTCAAACCGTTATGACCACCATCGCTGCCTTTGCCTTTGATGCGAATGGTGCCAAAAGGCAAGTTCAAATCGTCGGTAATTACCAATACATTTTCTTTAGGAATGTTTTCCTTTTCCATCCAATAGTGTACGGCTTTACCGCTGAGGTTCATGTAGGTGTTGGGTTTGAGTAATATCAGTTTTCTGCCTTTTACGCTGTATTCGGCGATGGCGCCCAATTTGGCGGTCTCAAAAGATAAGCCTTGCTGTTGGGCTACAAAGTCTACCACTTTAAAGCCTATGTTGTGACGGGTATTTACATATTCGGCCCCAATATTTCCTAAACCAACGATAAGGTATTTCTTCATATTTGTATTTTGCTCTTTGGGTTCACCGCTAAAGAGTTGTGTCAACCATTTCATGGGACAAAATTAAACTAATTATTAGGATAGAGGAAAAAATTTCAGCCACAGATTTTTAGGGTTTCAAGGATTAGAACAGATTAATCCGTTAAATCTGTGTAGTCAGTGGCAAAGAAAATAAACGTGCTAATACAATTAGGCTTCAAATTTTTTATGGCACTATGTTTATAAAGTGCCTTTTGCTTATTATCTAGCCCCGATTGAAGCGGTCTCGTCTTTTGGGACGAGACGCGTAAAGCGGGAATACGGCCCCGAAGCTTCGGGGCAAGAATACCCAAGCCATTCGCTTCGCCAATTCGCTGTCGCTCGGGTCGCTTCTAAATAAAAAAAGCCCCGTTTTTCAACGAGGCTTTTAATATAACTTGGAAATGAATTATTTTTTCTTTCCTTTTGCCGGAGCTTTGGCTGCTTTGGCTGCTTCTTGAGCGGCTTTCATAGCGGCACGTGAAATCTTCACTTGACAAACCACAGTGTTGTCCGGGTGCATCAATTTGAAGTTGTTAGTTACCAATTTAGTAACGTACAATTTGTTCCCCATTTGCAATTCAGAGATGTTAGCCTCCACAAAATCAGGAAGATTTTTAGGTAAAGCTTTCACTTTTAATCTTCTTTGGTTCAAACGCAAGTCACCTCCTAATAATACACCTGGTGAGGTACCTGTAATTTTCACAGGAACTTCCATAATGATTTCTTTGCTTTCGTTCAACTGGAAGAAGTCAATGTGTAAAATTTTGTCACTTACCGGGTGAAACTGAATGTCTTGAAGAATAACGTTAGACGTTTTTCCGTTCAAATCAACTACAACAGTGTGAGCGTTTGGAGTGTAAACCAATCCTTTGAATGCTTTTTCTTCTGCTGCAAAATGTACTGGTTGTTCTCCTCCGTAAATAACGCAAGGGACCATTCCAGCATCACGTAAGGCTTTTGTTGCTTTTTTGCCTACGCTTTCTCTTTCTTGTCCTTTAATCGTAATCGATTTCATTGTAAAAATATATAGTTAATAAATAAAAATTCTACATTAAAAATTTTCCACTGATGGAATTGTTGTGCTGCACCATGTGCATTACTTCGGCGAAGAGCGGTGCACAACTCACCACTTTTATTTTGTTCGAATCTTTCTTTAACGGAATAGAATCGGTGACTATTAATTCTGATAACTTAGAGTTCTCAATTTTTTCATACGCTTCTCCCGAAAGAATAGCGTGGGTACAAATCGCTCTCACACTCAAGGCGCCTTTTTCTATCATCAAATCGGCTGCTTTGGCTAAGGTGCCTCCGGTGTCAATCATATCGTCCACCAAAATTACATTTCGCCCTTTTACTTCCCCAATCAACTCCATAGTGTCAATTACATTAGCCGCTTTGCGTTGTTTGTAACAAATCACCACATCCGATTCTAAGAATTTAGAATAGGCATAGGCTCTTTTAGAACCACCCATGTCGGGAGAGGCAATCGTTAGGTTGTCCAACTGTAAACTTTTTACATACGGTAAAAAGATAGTCGACGCAAACAAATGATCTACCGGTTTTTCAAAGAAACCTTGGATTTGATCAGCGTGTAAATCCATCGTCATGATTCGGGTAGCACCGGCAGTTTCCAATAATTTGGCCACTAACTTGGCGCCAATCGGCACACGAGGTTTGTCTTTACGGTCTTGTCTGGCCCATCCAAAGTAAGGAATTACCGGAGTAATGTGTCGGGCTGAAGCACGCTTAGCGGCATCAATCATCAACAACAGCTCCATTAAATTGTCGGCACTCGGAAAAGTAGAGCAAACAATAAAAACGCGTAATCCTCTTATGGACTCTTCAAACGAAGGCTGAAACTCGCCATCACTATATTTTGAGAACGTAACTTTACCCAGCGGCACACCATAGTTTTTAGCTATTTGTTCGGCCAGATGGACGCTTTGGGAACAGGCAAATATCTTTGCTTCGGGTTCTAAATGCGACATTGTAATTTGTTGTTTAGTTCCGACTGGTTGCTGCTTTTTTTTGCTGTTTGGGATCCCAAAAGCCGATAAGCATAAACGCCTCGGATGTAGTTAGTTAGTTGTGTGTTGCTGTAACGCGGTGCAAATTTAGAAATTAAATCCGACTCTGAAAGCATTTTTTTGTCTATTTTTTTGAGGATATGAGAAAAAATTATTTACATTTGCACCCACAAAACACCAAAAGTGTTCCATTAGGAAATGCCCGGATGGCATAACTTTAATTAATTTTTTTTAAAAATTAACTAAATTTCATCCGAATTTGGAAATGCCCGGATGGCGGAATTGGTAGACGCGCACGACTCAAACTCGTGTTCTTAGGAGTGTGGGTTCGATTCCCACTCCGGGTACAAAAGAAAACCTCTCATTAATGAGAGGTTTTTTTATTTTAAAATCCAAGGATCATTTTGGCTATAGAGAAGTAAATCAAAATTCCGCAAATGTCGTTGCTGGTGGTAATGAATGGTCCGGTCGCTAAAGCAGGGTCGATATTGAATCGGTGGAGTAACAAAGGAATAAATGTACCAATAAGCGAGGCAATGACGATTACCGAAATCAATGCTATGGTTACAATTTCGCCAATAATGATTTCTACATTCAATAAAAAATGACTTCCAACAAACAAAATAGAGGCCAAGATGATGCCGTTGAGCAAACTCAGGGAAACTTCTTTAATTAAGCGGTTCCATAAAGAACCACTGATGGATTGATTGGCCAAACCTTGTACAATAATTGCAGAAGATTGTACGCCCACATTTCCGGCCATCGCGGCAATCAACGGCGTGAAAAAGAATAGGTTTCCATGGTTGGCCATAGCGCCTTCAAACAATCCCAATACTCTCACACTGATAAATCCTCCAAACAACGCCAAAACCAACCATGGCAAACGCGCGCGGGTTAAGTCAAGTATGCTGTCGTCGGCCTCTACGTCTTGTGAGATACCTGCTGCCAATTGGTAATCTTTATCGGCTTCTTCTTTGATTACGTCTACGATATCATCAATGGTAATTCTACCCACCAATCGGCCCATTTCATCTACTACGGGTATGGCTTCCAAGTCGTATTTCTGCATGATACGGGCAACTTCGGTATTCGACGTGTCTACGCGAACGTAATCTACTTTTTTAATATACACCTGACTGATCGGTGTTTTGGTCGAAGTGGTCAACAAATCTTTTAAAGACAAACGGCCTTTCAAACGGTTTTCATCGTCCACCACATAAATCGAGTGAACGCGGGTTACATTTTCCGCCTGGATGCGCATTTCTTTAACGCAAGTCAGTACGTTCCAGTTTTCGTTGACTTTCACCAACTCTTTTCCCATCAAACCTCCGGCAGTATCTTCGTCGTAGCGCAACAAATCAACAATGTCTTTGGCGTGTTCTACGTCTTCTAATTCCGAGATTACTTCTTCTTTTTTGCTTTGGGAAAGTTCGGCTATAATGTCGGCAGCGTCATCGGTGTCCAACTCGTCCAACTCTTCGGCAATTTCTTTAGCCGATAAACCTTGGAGGATTTTCTCGCGCAAATCATCTTCCAATTCCGGTAAGATTTCCGCGGTGATTTCGCTATCTAAAATTTTGAAAATATAAGTCGCTTCTGCAATTTCCAACTCTTCGAAAATCTCCGCAATATCAGCATGATGCAGGTCATTCAGCAAGGCTTCCAATGCCGAGTCATTCTTGGCATGGATGAGTTGCTCAATTTGTGCTAAAAGTTCTTTGCTGATTTTAAACTGCATTGGCTTCTATTTTTTGGGTGAGTTCGATAAATTGCTCAACACTGAGCTGTTCCGGACGGAGGTCAAAGATACTATCTTCTTTTAAATTATCCGTCAAATTAAAGGATTTTAGGCTATTCCTTAATGTTTTTCGACGTTGCTGGAACCCGGTTTTTACTACCGAGAAAAACAACTTTTCACTGCAAGGCAAGGTGAAATCAGCTTTCCGTCGCAAACGCAAAACCCCCGATTTTACTTTGGGCGGCGGATTGAAAACATGTTCGTGTACTGTAAATAAATATTCAGCCTCGTAAAAAGCTTGTACCAAAACGGATAGTATTCCGTAAGTTTTGCTGCCTTTCTTTTCACAAATGCGTTCGGCGACTTCCTTCTGAAACATGCCGGTAAACTCGGGTACTTGGTCGCGTAATTCCAAACATTTAAAGACAATTTGCGACGAAATATTGTACGGGAAGTTACCGGTGATGGCAAACGGTTTGCCTTCAAACACTTCATTGATGTTGTATTTTAAAAAGTCCTTAGAAATAATCTTCCCGTGCAATTTAGGATAATGTGCATTAAGGTAATCCACCGATTCTGTGTCGATTTCGATGACGTAAGTGGTAATGGGTTTTTCTAACAAATATTTGGTCAGCACGCCCATACCCGGACCGATTTCCAATACGTTATCGTAGCCTTCCAACCCTAAGGTATCGGCTATGTCTTTGGCAATGCTTTCATCCGTTAGGAAATGTTGCCCGAGGTGTTTTTTGGCTTTTACTTGGCTCATGGATACTCTTTTGTCATTCCCGCGCAGGCGGGAATCCATTGTTAATTATTCCAATTTTCAGAGAGATCTTTCCAATCTTTATTTTCTCCTTCAATCAAGTTTATTTTCCATTGACGATTCCATTTTTTGAGTTGTTTTTCTCTATCAATGGCATCGTTTATATATTGGAATGTTTCATAATAAACCAACAATTTTACATCATATTTTGCTGTAAAACAGTTTGGGTTTAGCTTTTTTTTGTGTTCATCAATTCTTCTTTCAATACTATTAGTTACGCCAATATATAACGTGCCATTCTTTTTGTTGGCTAAAATATAAACATAGTATTGACGAAAGGACTGCATTCTAGCTGCTTTTATTTGTAGATTCCCGCCTACGCGGGAATGACAAAAACGGGGTTAATGGTCACTAATCAATTCCAATTCCGTTCTGAATGCCAACATTTTATCACCAAACAAACGAAGGCCTTCTTCGCGCAATCGCGGCGCATCTTCTTCATAGTAGCGTTCTAAAGTGGCTTTACTGTCTGTGGTATACTGAATGGAATAGGTAGTGCCGCCCATTTCTTCTTCTACCAAAACTTTCACCATACGCGCAGCCGAAAATTTGCCGGTAGCCAAGACGTCGTTGATGTGTTTTTCTTGCATCCACTGCATCCATTGGTCGTGCACACTTTCGTGTATATTGATAGTAACGTTATAGAGTATCATGTGATTGTAGATTTTTGAGTAACGATTTTTGATTTCTGAATGTTATTGTTGCTGACTATAAATTGGTGTCACCGCGCAGTTTTCGGTATTTGTTCCTCGAGTCGACAAAGTAAATGCTGTCCTCGTGTTTGAAGATGATTTCCTCATACAACGGTTTGGCTTTCTCGGCGTCGTTCAGATTCACATTGTAAATTTCGGCTGAATAGTACAGCGCTTCGTCGCGGTAAATACAGTCTTTATGGTTGTTTAAAAGGTTGGCGTAATAGTCTAAAGCTTGGGTGTAATCGCCCATTTTTTCATAGGTTTTCCCCAATCGAAGTAAAGTCACCGGTTCAATGGTTTCGCCTTTGTGCTCTTTTAAAATGAGTTGGAACTGCGCCAAGGCTTCCGGTTTTTTATTTTGATACAGTAGAAAATCCGCACGAGCCAATTTTTTCAAAGCCACTTGAGTTGAGTCTTCCACAGTATTGTCGCTGATAAGCAAGAACAAATCCATGGCATCATTGGCAATCAGTTGGGTAGAAGCCGATTTTAGTACTTTGAGTTGGTGCGAAGCCCATTCGAAATCGCCTTTGTAGTAACTGGTTTTGGCCGTTTTGAGTTGTGCTTCTTGCCCGGTAACATCGCCGCTCATGTCTTCGCTGACTTGCGAATAATAGATTAAAGCTTGGTTGAACTTTTCTTCAAACAAAAGAATGTCTGCCATTTGCATTTTCAAATCGGCCATTTGGTAGCGGTTCACCGGCATTTCCATGGCGTTTTTCAAAATCATTTTGGCTTTTTCGGGATTGTTCAGGTGGAAAGCGGTAAAATCAGCTTCCAATTCGAGCAATTCCAAAGTGTAGGGGCTAACGCCGAATTCTTTGATTAATCTATCTAAAGTAGCGGTGATTTCGGGATAATCTTTCGCTGTAGCGCGTTCGATTTTCATCTCCAACAAATAAGAATGGGCTTGCATAAGCAATTCCAAATCGTTAGTGTTTTCCAAAACGAAAGTCAAGATTTCCGAAGCAGAATC
The DNA here is from genome assembly GCA_002786385.1 of Flavobacterium sp. FEMGT703F. GTDB lineage: Bacteria > Bacteroidota > Bacteroidia > Flavobacteriales > Flavobacteriaceae > Flavobacterium > Flavobacterium cheonhonense. The sequence goes on along the minus strand of PGCN01000018.1, from coordinate 270,554 downwards.
CTGATCATTATCGCTGATGGCCATTTGCGCCAAATTGACAATATTGCTAAACGAATCCGGATTCCTTTTGTAAATGGCTTTTTGCTGGATAAAAGCTTTACCGTATTCTTTTTGTTGGACAAAAAACCAGCTTAAAAAGTCGTTCCAAAATACATCCTGTGTTTTTTGGGCACGCAGCAATAAGGCTTTTTTTAAACTGTCGTTAAAATTGGCATCGGCATCTTCAGTCATAAAGCGCGACAACTGATTTTGAATGATGGGCAAGTTTTGCGGATTTTGATAGGCTTCCAATAAATAGGTTTCTATCATCAAATCGGGTTCACCTTTCTGGCCGTAAATCATCGCCATTTGAAAATTGAAACTTAATTTAGGATCCGTTTCCAGAGCCGTTTTATAAGCCAAAAGCGCATAATCAAACAATGCTTTTCGTTCGAAAGTATAGGCGATGCCATAAGCTTCGGGCGCATTTTTTTTGATTTTGTCTATGGCTTGGTCAAAATATTTATTGGCCTTTTCTTGGTTTTTTTGCAGTTGGTAGTTGTATCCTAATTCAACCAACAACGTGTTTTGGCGATATTTGTCTAAACGCGCCTGTATGGCTTTTTCGGCTTTGTCGTACTGTTGTAATTGTTGGTAACATTCCACCACTCTTTGAAAGTAATTGGTGTTGCCTTGTTGGCCTTTGAGCAGTTCTTCATAACTCACCAAAGCCTTTTCAAATTCGCCACGGTCAAAGTAATTGTTGGCCAATTGTTCGTTTTGAGCCTGAGCCCAAATCGACAATAAAAACAACAAAACAGTGAGTAATTTTTTCATGGCTTCAGTAAAACAACAATGTACTAAAGTAACACTTTTTGTGTTCGTTTAGTACATTGTTTAGGTAAGTTTAACGCAATTAGTTAATGATGTCAAAACCGGTGTAAGGTCTTAACACTTCCGGAATAACGATACCTTCCGGAGTTTGGTAATTTTCTATAATGCCGGCAAGTACTCTCGGCAAAGCCAATGAACTGCCGTTTAAGGTATGCGCCAATTGGGTTTTGCCGTCTTTTCCTTTGAAACGCAATTTCAAACGATTGGCTTGGTAGGTTTCAAAATTCGACACCGAAGAAATTTCCAACCAACGGTCTTGCGCAGTAGAAAACACTTCAAAGTCGTAGGTCATCGCCGAAGCAAATCCCATATCGCCACCGCACAAACGCAAAATGCGGTACGGTAACTTTAATTCTTGCAATAGGGTTTTTACGTGTTCTACCATGCCTTCCAAGGCTTCATAGGATTTATCAGGGTGTTCGATACGAACAATTTCGACTTTGTCAAATTGGTGCAAACGATTCAATCCGCGAACATGCGCCCCCCAAGAACCGGCTTCTCTACGGAAACATGGCGTGTAACCGGTGGCTAAGATTGGAAGGTCTTTTTCTTGCAGAATCACATCACGGTAAATATTGGTTACCGGAACTTCAGCGGTTGGAATCAAGTACAAATCGTCTTTGGCATCGTGGTACATTTGGCCTTCTTTGTCCGGCAATTGTCCGGTGCCGTAAGCCGAAGCTTCATTCACCATGTGTGGCACTTGGAATTCTTGGTAACCGGCTTCGGTGTTTTTATCCAAGAAGTATGAAATCAAAGCGCGTTGTAGTTTGGCACCTTTTCCCTTGTAGACCGGAAATCCCGGAGCAGTGATTTTGGTGCCCAATTCGAAATCGATGATGTCATATTTTTTTATCAAATCCCAGTGTGGTAAAGCACCTTCGTGTAATACCGGAATCTCACCTTCCTGAAACACATTTAAATTGTCATCAGCCGATTTTCCGTGCGGTACCAAATCGGCAGGCGTGTTTGGTAACAAATACATTTTTTGCAACAACTCGTTGGCATAAGTATCTAATTTCTCAGACAATTCTTTGCTGGTTTCCTTGAGTTGACTCGTTTTTTGTTTTAAAATTTCGGCTTTGGCTTTTTCTCCATTCTTCATCATTTCGCCAATGGCCGAGGAGAGTTTGTTGGCTTCCGCCAAGGTATTGTCGAGTGCCACTTGCGTGCTTCTTCTATTTTCATCTAGCTGGATAGCTTCTTCCACGATAGCGGTAGCATCCATATTTCTTTTGGCTAAAGCGGCCAGCACTTTTTCCTTATTTTCTCTGATGTAACTGATTTGTAACATGACGGTTTTCTTTATTACGCTCGCAAATTTAATGAAATGTTTGATAAAACCTTTGGGATGCTCAAAAACTTCAGTCCCTACCCCGATAAGATACCGTTGATTAGCAAGCTGTTTTTATGGTGAAAGGCGCTTCGGCTTTCTGTAATTATTGTTATATTCGCAGAAATTCAACAGTTTGCTATGAAAAATAGATACTTTTTACTGGTTTTTTTTACAATTTCTTCGGTTTTTGCTCAAAGCGATGTTTTAGAAACCCATACGATTGCTGAAATAGAAGGGAAATCGGCTTCGCGTACCCTAAATTTTCAGGCCAACGCCAATACACTCAATTATGATGTGACCTATCATAAGTTGGAACTCACAGTAGATCCGGCTATTTATTTCATTACCGGAAAAGTAACCACCACTTTTACAGCTTTGGCTGATATGAATTCGGTGACTTTTGATTTGGCCAATGAATTAAATGTTACCACCGTAAAGCAGGGAACAACCAACTTGAGTTTTGTGCAAAACGGGAACAACGAGTTGGTTATTACCCTACCAAGTACCTTGACTACCGGAAATTCAGCTACCCTAGAAATGATGTATTCCGGTGAACCACCACAAAATGCGTTTGAAGCGTTTGCGGTTAGTGTGCATTCGGGAGCAGCAGGAATGTGGACGTTATCAGAACCTTACGGCGCCAGAGATTGGTGGCCTTGCAAACAGGATTTAAGTGATAAAATCAACAATATAGATGTCTTTGTTACAGCGCCGAGTCAGTATGTAAGCGTGGCAAACGGAATGGAACAAAGCCAAGTGGATAATGGCAACGGCACCAAGACAACTCATTTTCATCACAGTTATCCGATTCCGGCTTATCTGATTGCCTTTGCGGTAACCAATTACCAAGTATACACCCAAACCGCGGGGACTGCGCCGAATACCTTTCCGATTGTGAACTATATCTACCCGGAAAATTACACATCGGCCGTGACTGCTGTGGCGCAGACCTTACCCATCATGAATTTGTTCGAAACCTTATTTGAACCTTATCCGTTTCGAAATGAAAAGTACGGTCATGCCCAATTTGGTTGGGGAGGCGGTATGGAACACACTACGGTTTCATTCATGGGAAGTTTTGGACGAGGCTTGATTGCTCACGAATTGGCGCACCAATGGTTTGGCGACAAAATTACTTGCGGTACATGGAAAGACATTTGGCTCAATGAAGGATTTGCGACGTATTTATCGGCATTAGTAATTGAAAACTTAGACGGCTTGAACGCCTTCATTGCGCAAAAGGCGAGTATGGTTGACTATATTACTTCCAGTCCATCGGGGAATTTGTACTTAACCGATGTGCAACTGACTGATGTAGGCAGAATTTTCAGCAGTCGTTTAACCTATAACAAAGGCGCGATGGTATTGGAAATGTTGCGATTTAAAATGGGAGATACTGCTTTTTTTCAAGCCCTTCGCAATTATTTAGCTGATCCTAATTTGGCTTATGATTACGCGGTGACTACCGATTTAAAAGCGCATTTGGAAGCGGTATACGGACAAAGTTTAACTGAGTTTTTTAACGATTGGGTATACAATCAAGGGTATCCAACGTATACCATTACGGCTCAAAATTGGGGCGCCGGTCAAGCGCGATTTGTTATCAACCAAACCCAATCGGATCCTTCGGTTAGCTTTTTTGAGATGCCGGTACCGATTCGCATTACCGGAACAGGCGGACAAACCGCTAATTTGGTTTTAAACAATACAACTAACGGTCAGGTATTTATTCAAAATGTGCCTTTTACCATAACCGGAGTTCAGTTTGATCCCGAAGTTCATCTCATTTCTAAGAATTCCAATGCTACTTTGGCCAATGAAACCTTCTCGTTAGAACAAGCCATAGTACTGTATCCTAATCCGGGTCGCGACGAATTGCATTTTCAAATGCCTGCGGATTTGGCCATAGAACAAGTAATAATTTACAATAGTTTAGGACAAAAAATACTTAGTACCAATCGTTTGGATATAAACATTAGCAGTCTTTCAACCGGAGTTCATTATGTTGAAATACAGACGGCTGAAGGGACTATTCATAAAAAATTCATAAAAGAATAACCAAACACAAATAATATATGCAGGAGTAAGGTGAAAACCTTACTTTTGTGCGTTTAAAAGAAATGACAGTTTAACACATGGAAATTGCAATCAAGCTCTCTCAGTTTTTGCTGAGTTTATCAATACTTATCATTCTTCACGAATTAGGGCACTTTATTCCGGCCAAATTATTCAAAACCAGAGTCGAAAAGTTCTATTTATTTTTCGATATTAAATATTCACTGCTCAAAAAGAAAATAGGTGAAACCGAATACGGCATCGGTTGGTTGCCTTTGGGTGGTTATGTTAAAATCTCGGGTATGATAGATGAAAGTATGGATACGGAGCAATTGGCACAAGAGCCGCAACCTTGGGAATTCCGTTCTAAACCAGCCTGGCAACGCTTAATCATTATGTTGGGTGGAGTGACGGTAAATTTCATTTTGGCGTTCATTATTTACATTGGGATGACTTTCTTTTATGGCGAAAAATACATCGAAAACGCTAACATAAAAGATGGTGTTTGGGTACACAATACAGAGTTGGAAAAAGCGGGTATTAAAACCGGAGATAAGTTAGTGGCTATTGATGGCAAGCCCATCGAAAAGTTTGAACCGTCTGTGAATATGGATGTTTTAATGGCCAAAACCGTAATAGTGAATCGCAATGGTCAAGAAACAACTATAAATCTGCCTAACAATTTTATCGGGAAGTTTATCGATCAAGATAAAAAGTCGTTGATTAGCTTGAGAATGCCTTTCGTAGTGGGCGGATTTGCCGATAATTCACCTAACAAAGAACAATTAAAGCCTAAAGATATTTTTGTTTCGGTTAACGGACAAGCGTTAAGATATTTTGACCAATCAAAAGCTATTTTTGCCGCTCATAAAGGCAAGCAGGTTGCTGCTGTTGTCTTGCGTGATGGTAAAGAAACCCCGGTAACTTTATCGGTAAACCAAGAAGGTAAGTTGGGTATTGGTCCGGCTGAAGTTACCGAAGCCAATTTAGAGAAGTTAGGTTATTACAAATTTAACACTGAAACATTCGGTTTCTTCGAGTCTATTCCGATCGGAATTGAGAAAGGATTTACACAATTGGAAAATTACTGGAAACAGTTAAAACTAATCTTCAATCCAAGTACCGGAGCTTATAAAGGAGTTGGCGGATTCCATGCCATCTACAATGTATTTCCGGACAGTTGGAGTTGGGAAGTGTTTTGGAGCATCACCGCTTTGTTGTCAATCATGTTGGGAGTAATGAATTTATTACCGATTCCGGCCTTAGATGGAGGTCATGTAATGTTCTTGTTATACGAAATGATCTCGGGCAAAAAACCAAGTGATAAGTTCATGGAAAAAGCGCAATTGGTTGGCTTTGTTTTACTTATTACATTATTGTTGTTTGCTAACGGAAACGACATTTACAAAGCGATAGTAGGCAAGTAATTTTTTTTGAAATTTTATTCATTTTTATTTGCAAAAAATAAAATTCGTTCTATCTTTGCAACCGCTTAAAAGATATAACATCTTCCTCCTTAGCTCAGTTGGTTAGAGCATCTGACTGTTAATCAGAGGGTCCTTGGTTCGAGCCCAAGAGGGGGAGCAAAACAAAAGCCTGATACGAAAGTATCAGGCTTTTTCATTTGCGACCACTCTTGGGCGATAAGAGCCCATGAGGGATTTCCTTCGGCAGTCGCTACGCTCGTGTGATATTAAGAGGAGGAAGCCCTGTGGGCTTCAGGTAGGCAGACTTTAGTTTGCTTTTTTTCTACATCAGTTTGATGATAATATTTTCAACTTTTTTGTTTAGTTTTATTTTTTAATACTTTTAAAGCATAATCCAAAGCAACATTATGAAAATAATTATCCGTTTGTTGTCTCTTTTATTTGTTTTCTTTCAATCTTGTTCTCCAAGTGAAAGTGATTCAACTGCTCAAAATTCTATACTCGTTAAAAGAATTGTGCAAACAACACCTCAATCAGAATATATATCTGATTTCACCTATAATGGATTGAAAATGGTTCAATCTACTCAATCTACTACTAATTTTCTCAGAAGAGGCGTTTATACCTACACCGGAGATTTGGTTACTAAAATCGATTACTTTGATATTGATGATGCTTTAATCGAAACACGTATTTTCAATTACAACTCAGCAAACAAAATCGCTTCGATATTAAAACTGCTTTATCAATCAGAAAGCGGGACAAGAGTTACTTTCAACCATAATTCAGACGGGAGTGTCACAGCAATTGGCTATAGTGGCGACTTAATAAATCAAAATGTATTAGAGTATAACAATACAATATTTTTTAGTAATGGAGAAATAAGCAGTATGGTTCAAAATATGGGCAATCTATCACTAACATGTTTTTATGATAATAAAAATAGTCCATTCAAGAACGTTATCGGTTTTGATGAAATAGCTTATGCAAATGATGGTTTTTTTGCCACTTCAATTAATCATAATCTTATACAAAACAATCTTTATCAACCGGGTGTTCCTGTCTATACTACTAATTATAATTTCACCTATGACTCAAACGATTTTCCCCTTACGCAAACCAACGACAATGCGGAAGTTTTGATTACTTACACTTATTATTAAGCCAACCAAAATAAACAATACGGTTTAAGCCTGATGTTAAAGTATCAAGCTATTCTCCAAAACCATCAAACCACAAGTGATACATCATACTCCGCATTTCGTTCATCGTACTTCGTACTTCCCACTTAGTACTTCTTACATTGTACTTCCAACTTAAGTTTCCCTTAAATCTCCCAAAGCCATAGTACAACCGTAAAAAAATAGACTTTATTTTGTGCCGAAATTCAGTTCAAATTAGGGTAAAGGTGAGCAAAAGACTGTTTTTATATTGCTTTTTATTCAGCATAGTGTCGACTTTAAGTGGTCAATGCTACGCTGCATCACCCATTGCTTATCATATCCAAACCTCAGATGAGGTTGCCTCAAAATCAGAGCGCATTCAATTTAACGAAACTGCCAACCTCTTTGAGTTCTCCAAATGCGAGTTGGTCAACGGTAACGATAACGAGGAAAACGAATTCGAGCAAGAGTTTGCAGAAAAACAAGCAGTCTCAATTGATTTTCCCAAAACAGTCGGATTACTATTCGATTGGATAGCCACTACCACTTTCAATTCCGCCATTTCCCAAAATTACTACAGGGAAAACAGCTCGCGTTTACCACGTCACAACTTTATAAGCCTAAGAGTACTTCGACTGTGATTTGATTTTTTATTCCGTTCCTAACCCTTGGAGGTTTTCCTGCATTAGTTAAAACAGTTATAAAAAATCAAAAAAATAGTCATGTACAAATCAGTCATGTTACTGGGCTTAGTGGCCTTGTTGGGCTTAAACAGTTGCTCAAACAAAACAGCAGAAAAAGAAGAAACCGGTAAATTCACCGTTACAGCACCGCTGGTAATCGATACCACATTTACCAAAGAATATGTCTCCCAAATTCGTTCTGTGCGAAACATCGAGTTACGCGCTCAGGAAAAAGGATACCTTCAAAATATTTATGTCGATGAAGGACAACACGTGAGTGCCGGGCAGTTATTGTTCCGCATCATGCCGAAATTATACGAAGCCGAATTGCTCAAAGCGCAAGCCGAAGCCAAAGCAGCCGAAATCGAATGGCGCAATGCCAAAACCTTAGCCGATAAAAACATCGTTTCCAAAAACGAACAAGCCATCGCGCAAGCCAAATTAGACCAAGCGAATGCTGAGGTAGCCTTAGCCAAATTGCATCTGTCTTTTACCGAAATCCGTGCGCCTTTTGCCGGTATCATCGACCGCATTCCCATGAAGTTGGGTAGCCTAATCGAGGAAGGTGAATTGCTAACCAGCTTGTCCGATAACAGCAAAATGTTTGCCTATTTCAACGTGTCCGAACCGGAATACCTCGATTACCAAACGCACATCAAAGACCGTGGCAATCCAACAGTAACTTTACTTTTGGCCAACAATCAGCCTTTGCCGTACAAAGGAAAAGTTGAAGTAATCGAAGGAGAATTCGACAGCGAGACCGGAAATATCGCCTTTCGCGCCGGTTTCCCTAATCCCGACAAGTTGCTTAAAAATGGCGAAACCGGAAAAGTCCAAATGGTTATGCCGCTGAAAAACGCTTTGTTGATTCCGCAAAAAGCAACCTATGAAATCCAAGATAAAAAATATGTCTTTGTAGTCGATGCCAATCATAAACTCAAATCTAAAGAAATTACGATAAGCGCAGAGATGCCCGATTTATATGTGGTACAAAGCGGACTGACAGCCGATGATAAAATCCTTCTCGATGGTGTTCAAAAAGCCAAAGACGATGAGAAAATCGAATTCACTTTCCTCAAACCGGAGGAAGTCATCGCTCATTTGAAACTCAAAGCCGAATAGTCCAACCCTTAATTTGATACCTCATGTTTAACAAGTTTATACAAAGACCGGTGTTGTCTATTGTCATCTCATTGATTATCGTTTTCATGGGAGCCTTAGCCCTGGTGGCCTTGCCGGTGACACAGTTTCCCTCTATTTCTCCGCCCAAAGTAAATGTAACCGTAGAATATCCGGGAGCCAACAACGAGCTAATGGTGAAATCCGCCATTTTACCGCTCGAACGCGCGCTCAACGGAGTACCGGGCATGAAATACATGGCCTCCGATGCCGGTAACGACGGAGAAGGAACCATACAAGTAGTCTTCAATTTGGGTACTGATCCCAATCAAGCCTCACTCAACGTCCAAAACCGTGTGGCTTCGGTGGTGAATAAATTACCGCCGTTGGTGGTGCGCGAAGGGGTAAAGATTACCCGAGAAGAATCGAACATGTTGATGTATGTCAACTTGTATAGTACCGATAAAAATACCGACCAAAAGTTCCTCTTCAATTTTGCCGATATCAACATCTTACCCGAACTCAAACGAGTAGATGGGGTAGGTGTTGCCGATATTTTAGGGAACAGAGAATATGCCATGCGTATTTGGTTGAAACCCGACCGTATGTTGGCCTACAAAATTTCAGCTGAAGAAGTGATGGAAGCGTTAGCCCAACAAAGTTTAGAGGCCTCACCCGGGAAAACCGGAGAAAGTTCCGGAAAGCGATCCCAATCGTTTGAGTATGTATTAAAATATCCCGGACGTTTTACCACTAAAGAGCAGTACAACAATATCATCTTAAGAGCCACGCCCAACGGTGAAATCTTGCGTTTGAAAGATGTGGCCACTGTCGAGTTCGGAAGCTCCATGTACGATATTTATTCGAATTTGAACGGGAAACCTTCGGCGGCCATCGTTTTAAAACAGTCTTACGGCAGTAATGCGAGCCAGGTTATCGAAGACGTAAAAGCGAAACTCAAAGAAATCAAAGCGTCCACCTTCCCTAAAGGCATGGATTATGAAATCAGTTACGACGTGTCCAAATTCCTTGACGCTTCTATCGAAAAAGTAATTCACACCCTAATCGAAGCGTTCTTGTTGGTTGGGATTGTAGTCTTTTTGTTCTTAGGAGACTGGCGTTCTACCTTAATCCCGGCCATTGCAGTTCCGGTCTCTTTAATCGGAACATTTATGTTCATGCAATACTTTGGCATCACACTTAACTTAATCACACTTTTCGCTTTGGTATTAGCCATCGGGATTGTGGTAGATAATGCTATCGTAGTTATTGAGGCTGTCCACGCCAAAATGGAAACCCAACATCTTTCGGCCCGCAAAGCTACCAAAGAAGCCATGCATGAAGTTAGTGGTGCCATCATCGCCATCACCTTTGTAATGGCAGCTGTATTTATTCCGGTGGCTTTCATGTCGGGACCGGTGGGTATTTTCTACCGTCAGTTCTCAATTACTATGGCTACGGCTATCGTTTTATCCGGTTTGGTAGCTTTAACACTAACACCGGCGCTTTGTGCCATGATGCTCAAAAACACCCACGGGAAACCGAAAAAGAAAACGCCTATCAATGCCATTGTAGAAGGGTTTAACCGTTGGTTCGGGGGTGTATCAGACCGTTACAGAAACTTACTTACGCTCATTGTGAACCGAAGAACACTCACTTTCGGGATGCTTATCGGATTTTGTATCGGGACTTGGTTGCTCAACAACAGCGTGCCGTCCGGATTTATTCCGAATGAGGACCAAGGGATGTTTTATGCCGTAATCCAAACCCCGCCGGGGTCCACTTTGGAGCGTACCAATCAAATTTCAGAGCGTTTGCAAAAAATAGCCGAAGAGATTCCCGATGTAAAATCGGTTTCTTCCTTGGCCGGTTACGAAATCTTAACCGGGGGTACCGGAGCGAATTCGGGAACCTGTTTGATTAACCTCAAAAGCTGGGACGAACGTTCACACTCTTGCCAAGAAATCATCAAAGAACTCGAAGAGAAATCGGCTGATATTTCTGGAGCTACTATCGAGTTTTTCCAACCGCCTGCTGTGCCGGGTTATGGTGCTGCCGGAGGTTTTGAGTTGCGTTTACTCGATAAAACCGGAACGGGCGATTATAAAAAGATGGAAACCGTGAGCAACGACTTTGTTCGAGAACTCAACAAACGTCCTGAATTGTCTTCGGTATTTACTTTTTACAGTGCGAGTTTCCCGCAGTATATGTTACGCATCGATAATGATATTGCCCAGCAAAAAGGCGTGACCATCGAAAATGCCACCAATACGTTGTCAACCCTTATCGGAAGTAATTACGAAATCAGTTTTATCAAATACGGACGCCAATACAAAGTAATGGTTCAGGCAGCGCCGGAATATAGAGCCTTGCCTTCGGATATCTTAAAATTGTACGTGAAAAACGATCGTGATGAAATGGTACCGTTCTCCGCTTTTATGAAAATGGAAAAAGTATACGGTCTTTCCGAAATTACCCGACAAAACATGTACACCGCTTCTGAAATCAGCGGGCAAGCAGCTCCGGGCTACAGTAGCGGTGAAGCCATCGCCACGATTAATGAAGTCGCGGCTAAAACTTTACCCAGAGGATACGCCATCGATTGGGCAGGGATTTCTAAAGATGAGGTAGCCAGAGGGAATGAAGCCATCTATATTTTTCTGATTTGTTTAGGCTTTGTATACCTCATTTTGGCGGCTCAGTACGAAAGTTTTATCCTGCCTTTCGTGGTGATTTTATCATTGGCTGTCGGTGTATTCGGGGCTTTCTTATTCCTGAAGTTATTTGGTTTGGAAAACAACATTTATGCGCAAGTGGCCATGGTAATGCTTATCGGATTGTTGGGTAAGAATGCGGTACTGATTGTGGAATTCGCCGTCCAAAGGCACGCCGCGGGCGACACCGTTTTGCAAGCGGCTATCGAAGGTTCTGCGGTGCGATTCCGTCCTATCTTGATGACGTCGTTTGCGTTTATTGCCGGATTGATACCATTGGTTTTTGCCACGGGTCCGGGGGCTATCGGGAACCGAACCATTGGCTCTGCTTCCGCAGGAGGAATGTTGTTGGGAACAGTATTCGGAGTGTTGCTCATTCCGGGCTTGTACTATGTGTTTGGCCGAATCTCCGAGAAAGTCAAATTTGTCAAAAAAGAAGAAGAAAATCCATTAACCGAAGAAATTGACCACAATGAATTACCTCAATAAATTATACTATTACTTCTTGCCCATAGGTTTGGCTTTGGTGGTGGTAAGTTGTAAAGCGCCGGCCATTGCGCCAACACAAGCATCGCCTGCCCTACCGGAAACTTTTATAGGAAGTACTGATACCGCCAATACAGGCAAGACGCCTTGGAAGCAGTTTTTTCAAGATCCGTATCTCAACGACTTGATTACTGACGCTTTGCAAAAAAACCAAGAATTGAAGATTACCTTGCAGGAAATTGAAATCGCTAAAAACGACATCCGTGTTCGCAAAGGTGCCTTATTGCCTACAGTAGGCGTGAAAGCCGGTGCCGGAATAGAAAAAGTGGGTCGTTATACCAGTCAAGGTGCCGGAGATGCTTCTACCGAGATAATGCCGGGCGTGGAAATGCCCGATCCGCTCAACGATTTCACCATAGCGGCCTATGCCAATTGGGAAGTTGATATTTGGAAGAAACTCCGCAATTCCAAAAAAGCAGCGGTGAGTCGCTATTTGGCCACCGTTGAAGGGAAGAATTTTGTGGTAACCAATTTGGTAGCTGAGGTAGCGGATTCGTATTACGAATTACTCGCGCTCGACAACCAACTCGATATAGTTCGCCAAAACATCACGCTGCAACAACGCGCTTTGGAAATTGTAAAAGTCCAAAAAGAAGCCGCCCGCGCAACAGAATTGGCCGTGCAGAAATTCCAAGCCGAAGTGCTGGGTTCGCAAAATTTGGAGTTCGTCATCTTGCAACGCATCAAAGAAACCGAAAACAAAATCAACTTTTTACTCGGACGCTATCCGCAAGAAATTGCCAGAGACAAGAGTCGCTTTTTCAACTTGAATCCAACCGAGGTAAAAGCCGGACTTCCGTCGCAATTGCTCAGCAATCGCCCCGATATCAAACAGGCAGAGTTGGAATTGGCGGCGGCCAAACTGGATGTCAAAGCCGCTCGTGCCGAGTTTTATCCGTCTTTAGGAATTTCGGCTTCTTATGGGTTACAGGCTTTCAAACCTTCATATTTGTTTACCTTGCCTGAGTCGCTATTGTACTCTTTGGCTGGTGACATCGCTGCACCTTTAATCAACCGTAATGCGATTAAAGCCGAGTTTAAAAATGCCAATGCCCGTCAGTTGCAAGCGTTGTACAATTACGAACGTACTATTTTAAATGCGTATTTGGAAGTGGCGACGCAGTTGTCAAAGATGGAGAATTTGAACAAAAATTACGCGCTTCAAACCCAACAAGTAGCGGCTTTAAGTACTTCGATAAACATAGCAAACGATTTATTCCAATCGGCCAAAGTAGATTACTTTGAAGTTTTAATGACACAAAGAGACGCTTTGGAAACGCAATTGGAATTGGTGGAAACCAAAAAAGAACAACTCAACGCTGTGGTACACATGTACCGTGACCTCGGCGGGGGTTGGAATTAGTAATTGTTTTAAGGGGAAAAGAGTCGGTTATGCCGGCTCTTTTTTTGTTATTTATTTAAGCGCTTATGCCAATTTGCCAAACGGGACTGAAAAAGTATACAATACTAACTTGATGTTTTTTGAGAATATTTTCTTGTTATTGATTTTAGTTATAAGTTTACGATTAAAATTTTCAGAAAAGCAAGTAATACTTTGTGTCCTCTCAGCTGAAGTTAGGTGTTGACGGGAGAGGGATTAATTTGATCTTTTAGGCGTGGTATTTAGTAAATAAGTCTTGTTAATATACTATTAATGAAAGAATTATTATACATTTACATTTTGAAATAACTTTTTTTTAAGTGGATTATGATGAAAAAAATTATTTTCTCTCTTTTCTTTTTAGTTACATTAAACATTTTTGGACAAAATAGAATCGAGTTTACTCATTCAAATCAAATAGAGCCCTCTTTACATGAGATTTTCAAATCTTATGAAATTCTTACAATAAGTGATAGCATTACAAATCTTGGTCATGGACAAGAATTAAAAATCATTCTCAATCAGGAATATAAATTTATATTGAAGGAAAATAAATTAGTTACTGAAGATTATTTGGTAGCCATAAAAAGCGAAGATAAAATTGATTATAAATCACTGGAAGATTTAAATTTTGATGGGAAATATTTTTTCAATCAAAATGCAGATGCTGAATCACAACTTGCTATTTCCTTTTTTGATAACCAATACACCATATATGTAAAAAGTAATGGTAACGAATTTTACATCGAACCATTGAATAAATATATTCATGATGCAGCAAACAACAGTTATGTATACTATGAGGTAAAAAACATCAAAAATTACACAGACCCTCTTTGTGACATTACTATAGATGAGAAAAATGGTTACAGTAATAGATTTTTTGAGGAAGCACTTCCCAACAATGATTGTAAAGTTGTGAGACTAAATTATTGTATAGATTATTCCTTGTACGTAGCCATGGGGTCAATAAATGCTACTATTAACAAAACCTTTGAAACCTTAAACTTAACTCAATTAGATTACTCTGTTGCTAACAGCCTCGCTTTTGATGTTAATTTTAAAATTCTCAGACACTACATAATTACTTGTAACAATTGTAACTATTGGCCAACAACCGATAGTCTCACTACCAATAGTTCATACTTTAGAGTTTTTGAATATTACAGCCAAATTTTTTCAACAGGTAATGCTAACATCAATGTTTTTTGTCAAAATTATGTCTCATCCTCAGGGGTGCTGGGTTTGGGGACAGTAAATGCATTTCAAAATTGCGTATTAGGAAATTTAACTACAATTGGAAGTGCATTAATGAGAGTTTTTCCATCTGCCGGCACTAACCGTTCTATTCTATCTCACGAGTTTGGTCATAATTTCGGATGCCAACATATTGATGGTGCCAATGTAATGAATCCCGGTGGCTCAACAAGTAATTATTGGGAACCGGTACATGTAGCATTAATCAATAGTAAATTACAAAATGCAACATGTTTTGCAAATTGCCAAACGGAATTATGCTACAATGATAACATCGAAAATTTAGTCATTTCAGTCAACAATACAACTAAAAATGTGAATGTAAATTGGCTTTCTGAAAGTGATAAAATTTACAAAATCAGAGTGTATAACTACAATAATAATTCATGGTCAGCATTCACTAATATCAGTTATCCGCAAAGTAATTTCTCTTTTCAATATAACAATAGTGCCACAGTGTGTAGTAAAAGATATAAAGTTGAAATAACTCCCGTTTGTTCAGGGGTAGATGGATTTTCTAATACTATTGTTTTTGAAGTCCCAGATATTCAAAACCCTTCTTTAACATTCCTCTCCACTACGCAAGAACAAGCTCTTTGCAGCGGTTTGAGTTATACTTTTACAGTAAATGCTATTTATCCGGGTACCGCTCCAACCTATCAATGGAAAATCAACAATAATAATGTAGGGAGTAACTCGCCGGAATTTACCACATCTGTGTTACAGAATGGAGATGTTTTAAGTTGTCAAATTATCAGTAATGAACCTTGTCTGTTATTGCAAACTGCCACAATATCTAAAACAATATCAGTTATACCTCAGCCATGTAGCCTTTCGAACAATGATTATGAAAGTCAAGATTTTGAAATTTACCCCAATCCGGTTAAAAGCAATTTTACAGTAAAAGCAAAAGAATTGATTAAAAAGATAACTGTTTTCAACATATTAGGACAAGAACTTGCTGTCCTTCCCGCGTCAAGTAATGAAATCAGTGTAGATATCTCAAATTTTGCTAAAGCCACTTATTTTGTGAGAGTATCTTTAGAATCAACATTTAAAACGATAAAGATTGTAAAAGAATAAAAAGAATTGTAATTTAAGTTTTAAAACCAACTGTTGAGATATAGTTTTGTAAAATCTTTGTCTTTGAAGCAAGTTGACAATACCAGTCATTATTTTAAAAGCAATGTAATCATATCTCTTCTCCCATATCTCCTCCCTAGGAAAGCCCTACTTAGTATATGAGTAGTATATCAAAACATACATTATGTCAAATAGAAAAGCAATTAAACACGCTTAATCACATAAGTCACAATACCCCAAACCAACAGCTTGTTCTCTTCGGTCACTTTTATCGGTTGGAAGGCGTCGTTTTCCGGCATGAGGTAAAGGGCATCTTTTTCAACTTTAATGCGTTTCACGGTGAATTCGCCGTCTATACAACAAACCGCTATTTTCCCTTCGGTAGGTTCCAAACTGCGATCGATTACCATGATGTCTCCGTCGTCTATCCCGGCGCCTATCATCGAAGTGCCGTCGGCTTTGGCGTAAAAAGTAGCTTCGAAGTTTTTCACCAATACTTTGTCTAAACTAATTTGGGTGCCTTCAAAATCGGTGGCCGGCGAGGGAAATCCGGCTTTGATGCCACCTTCAAAATAGGGTAGGGATCTCGAGTTTTCGAAATCGGGTTTGAAAAAGGTTAACGGACTTTTCATTGGCATTTTATGGTCAAGATTTCACGAAATTCAGTGGTGTATTTTTTGGACAAATGTTCTTGCTTCATGGTCCAAGTACGCGTCAAGTCTTGGTTGGCGAGCTTAATTTTACGTTCGCCTGTTTTTTTATAGTAGTCGTCCATTATTTGCATGAGCTTCAAGTGCTTCGGATTTTCTTCTTCAAACAAATGGAATTGCTTTTGGCTTTCGGGAATAATGTTGGTTACTATCACGCCGGCTTTTTTATAGATTTCGCCTTCTTCAAAAACTTCCTTCAGCATTTTTATCGCTAAGTTGCTAATGGTAATGGAAGAATTACTCGCATACGGCAAGGTTTCCATACGGTAGAAATTGTAGCGCTGCCGATCCACTTTATATTTGTCTTTTCTCAAATACAAAATCACGCCTTGGCAACACGAATTTTGTTTGCGGAGTTTCTCGGCACAGACTGTAGCAAAGGTCGAAACGCGTTCTTTCATCGCATCCAGCGTAGTGATGTTTCCGGCAAAACTTCGGGTGATGGCAATGTTTTTTTTGTCCTTTGGTTCTTCTAGCCCTAGTACCGATTGGCCTTCGAGTTCGTATTTCAACCGCAAACCCACTACGCCCATGGTACTTTTGATGTAAGCTTCGTGTTGCGGCAAGGTAAAATCGTAAGCCGTGTGAATGTTTCTCAACTTCATTTTTTTAGTCAGCCGAAACCCGATACCCCAAACGTCCTCAATTTTAGTCCATTTCAAGGCTTTGATGCGCTTTTCTTCCGTATCGATGATATAGACACCTTTTGTTCTTTCGGGAAACTTACGCGCGATTTTATTGGCGACTTTCGATAACGCTTTGGTTTCGGCAAAACCTACCGAAACCGGAATGCTCAGCCATCGCATAATGCGGCTTTTCATTTGCAAACCATAGTCGTGGAAATCGGTTACGGGTACGCCGTCAAAATTCATAAAGGCTTCGTCGATGCTGTACGGTTCTACATGCGGCGTAAAGCCTTCGAGGATTTTCATTACCCGATGACTCATGTCGCCATACAACGGATAATTAGAAGAAAAGACCTGTATGTTTTTGTCTCTGAGTTCTTGTCGCACTTTAAATTCGGGCGCGCCCATCGCAATGCCAAGAGCCTTGGCTTCATCGCTGCGAGAAATGATGCAACCGTCGTTATTGGACAAAATCACTATCGGTTTTCCAACCAAATGCGGCTGAAAAACGCGTTCGCAAGAAGCATAGAAATTATTGCAATCGACTAAAGCATACATGGTATAAAAGTAACAATTTTGCGGTGGAACAAAAGTTAATTTTACCGTTACTTTTTAGCCATTATTCCGATTTTAGATTGCCTTTTTTTTGTTTTGGAAATAGTTCCAAACCAAAGCGGTCAGCATCACCACAACCCAAAAGGAAGGCGTAATAATGGTGTAAATAGGTGTCAAAGCATCATAGCGCAAATACGGATTGGGATTGGTGTAGTCTTCGGGAGTTATCGATAGCCAATCTTGTACGCCGTCATAAATGTTGACGCACATTAATAAGATAATAAAGATTCTTAAGAATTGGAGTGTTCGGCTTGTTGAGCCTTTGGCAGCCGTCAAGCCAATCAAAATGAAAAGCATCGCCGTCATATAACCTCTGCCAAACCCCCAACCGGTGAAAGGCATTAAAGTGGATTTTAGTTCTTTGTTGATGTCTAAATTCAAGTAAAAACTAAATGCGCTAATCGCCATGCAAAAAAGGAAGAACACGATAATATCGTAGGGTAATTTTTTTAGCACTGAGGAGACGCTCGAATTTTCCATATTGGTTTCGGTTTGTTACCAAATATAAGATTTTAATCGAGACAATCGTATACAAAAAAAACCATCAAAAGTACTCTTGATGGTTTTCGGTATATTTCAATTAAGAACTTTTTAGTTCAATAAATTCATTACTAAAGAAGGATAAAGTCCCAGGGCAATGTTCAATACAATAGCACTCACGGCTACAAGGTAATACACTGCCGGTACAGCTGGTTTTTCGGCTGATGCTTCTTTGGTGTACATGGCCAAAATCAATTTAAAATAATAGCCCACACTGATGATGGAATTGATAACACCCACAATGACCAAGAACAAATAACCGGCTTTGATGGCATCGCTAAACAACATAAACTTGGCAAAGAATCCGGAGAAAATAGGAATTCCTGCCATAGACAATAAAGAAGCGGTTAAAACAGCCGCCAACAATGGATTGGATTTTCCTAACCCGTTGAAGTTTTCGGTCAATTCGTTACCGCTGTCACGTGTTACGGCAATAATTACCGCGAATGAAGCGATACCCGCTAAAGCATAAGCTGCCGTATAATACAAGAGTGTTCCTGCGGCGGTAGACAAACTTAAAATAGCCATCAACATAAATCCGGCGTGTGAAATACCGGAGAAGGCCAACATACGTTTTACATTGTCCTGACGCAAAGCCATGATATTTCCTATTGTCATCGATAAGATGGAAACCACTACAATCACCATTTCAAAAGTTGGGATTAACTCCGAACTCAAGCCGCTCAACAATTTGTAAAGCGTTGCCATAGCTACCACTTTAGCCAGTGTACTCATAGTAGCCGTGGTAATCGAAGGAGAACCTTCGTAAACATCCGGAGCCCAAAAATGGAAAGGTGCAGCGGCAATTTTGAATAACATTCCGATAATCATCAATACCATTCCGATAGGAAACCAAACCGGAATACCGGCACCGGAAGACAAGTCTTTAATCTCCGCTACATTGAAATAGCCTGTAGCGCCGTAAATCAAACAGATACCGAATAATATAATTCCTGAAGCAAATGAGCCTAACAAGAAATATTTCATTCCGGCTTCGTTACTCTTAATGTCCAATCTTTTGCTGGCTGCTAAAACGTATAAAGAAATCGACAATACTTCAATACCTAAGAAGAACATCGCCAAATTGCTAAACGAAACCATGGCAACGGCTCCCGCCAAAAGAAAAACTTTGATGGCAATAAAGTCGGATATCTTGGTTTGGTGTTCTTTATAAAAATCACCACTTAGAGCAACTAAGAAAATGGTCAGTACAATGAACAAAGAGTTGAATGCGTTCGAAAATTTATCAACGGCAATCATGCTCGCATAGTTGGAGTCGATGCTCGGGTCGATAGCCCAAAGGTTCAAAGAGATTCCTAAAATGGCAAGTAAACCTATGACAGTAACCGGAACCAGTAGTTTTCTTAAATTGAAGATTTCTGCCAACAGACAAAAAACACCTAATGATACTATTGTTATTAATACTTGCATTTTATTATTTATTAATTACGGCTAAAATTTCATTCAAACTCGGCGTTACCAAATCTACTATCGGTTTCGGATACAATCCGAAGAACAGTAAGAACGCTATGATCGCTACAAAAGTAATGGCTTCGTTAGTCGTTACTTCGGCAAATACTTTGGTATTGGTTTCGCCTAACATTACGTTTTGGAACATTTTCAACATATAGTAAGCACCCAAAATGATGGTGGTTCCACCTAAAACAGCATACCAAATATTCACTTGACTCAAACTATACAATACGGTAAACTCTCCCACGAAGTTAAAGGTTCCCGGTAAAGCCACAGAGGCTAATACCAAAATCATAAACATGGAAGTGAATTGAGGCGTTTGTGAACGAATCCCGCCTAAATCGGCGATGGTTCTGGTTTCGTATCTTCTGAAAATTACTTCAGCGGCGAAGAACAAGCCCACAATCACAAAACCGTGTGCAATCATTTGCGAAACCACACCGCTTAATCCGTCAAGCGTTAAAGTATAGCAACCTGCGGCAATTAAACCAACGTGCGCTAAGGACGAATACGCTAATAGTTTTTTCAAATCTTTTTGACGTAAAGCCACGATAGATCCGTAAATCACACCGGCTATACTCAATCCGATTAGGATAGGCATATAAGCTTTAGCAGCGCTTGGTGCGATAGGCAATTGCCAACGAATCACGCTGTACAATCCCATTTTCAACATGATACCGGATAAAAGCATGGTACCTACGGTTGGTGCTTTTTGGTATACTTTGGCCTGCCAAGTATGGAAAGGAATAATCGGAATTTTGATGGCATAAGCCAAGAAGAAGGCAAGGAAAATCCAGAACTCTTCTGTACCCGTTAATTCCAATTGGTACAAATCACCAATCAAGAAACTACCGGCTTTAGAATATAAGTAAGCAAAAGCAATCAACATAAACAATGAACCTCCCAAAGTATAGATGAAGAATTTCACCACAGCTTTCTTGCGATCTTCGGCATCTCCGTTACCCCAAATTAAAGCGATGAAGTAAATCGGAATCAACGCCAATTCCCAGAAGATGTAGTATAGTAAACCATCTACAGCTAAAAAAGTTCCGACCATGGCAAACGACATGAACAAGACTAAGGCGTAGAAGTTTTTGCTGTTATTGAAACTATTTCCGAAAGAAGAAAATACAATTAAAGGCGTTAAAGCAGTGGTCAACAAAACCATGGCCATCGATAAACCATCGGCTTTGAATGCTAAGGAAACTTTCGGACTGCTCATCCATTCGCCTATATAACTGATGTTGGCGCCTTGGTTCAGTAAGTTCAACAAATACAATGATAATCCTAAAGCACCCAAACTGAATATCAAGGCCACTTTTGAAGCTAATTTATCTCCGGCGAAAAACGTAGCAATCGAACCAATCAGCAGTAATAATAATATAGTAGTTACATCCATTGTGTAAAAATTATTGAGCGATAAATAAATAAGTGATGATGGCACAAATACCAAGTACAAAAACGAAAAGATACAATCCGATGTTTCCGTTGTGTAACTTTTTGCCTTGCGTTCCGATGCCGTTAGCCAAGGTTCCGAAACTGAAAACCACTTTGCCTAAAGCCGGTTCTAAAGTAGTACGGAAGAAATTAGACAAACTGTTAATCGGTTTTACGATTAAGAAGGTGTAAAATTCGTCCACATAATATTTGTTGTAAACCGTCTTGTTAAAGCCGCTGATGTCTGCATCTTCTTTCGGCACGAAACCACCTTTGATGTATTTGGCATTCGCCCAAATAATTCCAACGATAGCACCTACTAAAGCAATACCCATCAACATAAATTCTTGAGTTCCCAAATGATGTGCTTCGTGTTTGGCCGCTAAAATCGGTTCCAAGAAATGGTTCAACCACATGCTTCCCGGTAAATTAATGGCACCACCAATAACCGCTAAAATGGCTAAGATTACCAATGGAATGGTGATTAAACTCGGACTTTCGTGTAAGTGGTGTTTTTGCTCTTCGGTACCTCTGAATTCTTTGAAGAAGGTTAAGTACATCAATCGGAACATATAGAAAGCAGTCATGATTGATGCAATCGAAGCCACTACCCATAATACTTTGTTGTGTTCAAAAGCTACCATCAAGATTTCGTCTTTCGACCAGAAACCGGCAAACGGGAAAATACCCGCAATGGCTAAGGTAGAAATCATCATCGTCCAGAAAGTGATTGGCATCGCTTTGCGCAAACCACCCATTTTTCGCATATCTTGTTCGCCGTGCAAGCCGTGAATAACCGAACCCGAACCCAAGAACAAACAAGCTTTAAAGAACGCGTGTGTAATTACGTGGAAAACCGCTACCGTATAAGCGCCTAAGCCTAAAGCCAAGAACATTAATCCCAACTGGGAAACGGTAGAGTAGGCCAATACCTTTTTAATATCGTTTTGTAACAAGCCAATCGAGGCGGCTACCAAAGCAGTCGCTGCACCAACAATGGCAATAATGTGTTGGATATCCGGCGTCAAATCGAATAAGAAGTTCATGCGTGTTACCATAAAGATACCCGCGGTAACCATTGTCGCAGCGTGAATTAACGCAGAAACCGGTGTTGGTCCGGCCATCGCATCGGGTAACCAAGTGTATAAGGGTAATTGTGCTGATTTTCCGGTAGCACCGATGAATAAACACAAAGCGGCTAAACCTAACATAGCTGAATCGGCATTACCGGCTGAGAGTGCGATTTTGATTTCGGTGTAGTTTAAAGTGGAGAATAAAGCGGCAATGATAAACATTCCGATTAAGAAACCTAAATCTCCGATACGGTTCATGATGAAGGCTTTTTTAGCGGCATCGTTGTACGGTTGGTTTTTGTACCAAAAACCGATTAACAAATACGAACACAATCCAACGCCTTCCCAACCGATGAACATTACCAATAAGTTGCTTCCGATAACCAACGTAATCATAAAGAAAACGAACAGGTTTAAGTAAGCAAAGAACTTGTGCATGTTCTCGTCATCGTGCATATAGCTGATAGAATAGAGGTGAATTAACGAACCGATACCGGTTACGAACAACAACCACAATAACGACAATTGGTCTAATAAAATCCCGAAGTCTAATTTGAAGTTACTTACTTGAATCCAATCGAATAAAGCAATTTCAAACGGCTTTCCGTTTTGGTTCAATTGGGCAAAAAAGCAGATGCTTAATAAGAACGAAACCACTACAGTTAGTGTTCCGATAGCGCCGGATACATTTCGGCTTACTTTACTGCCCAAGAATATATTGAAAAGAAATCCAACAAATGGAGATAAAAGTAATACTAAAGCTAAATTTGTTTCCATCTCAGATTATCCTTTTAAATTCTTTAAATTATCAATATCAATCGACCCTAAGTTGCGGAATACCGAAACTAAGATGGCCAAACCAACCGCTACTTCTGCAGCAGCAACCGCCATCGAGAAGAATACAAACACTTGCCCTTCGGCGTCTTGGTGGTACGTTGAAAAAGCTACAAACAATAAGTTCACCGCATTCAACATGATTTCAATCGACATGAAAACGATGATGGCATTTCGGCGGTACAACACTCCGAAAACTCCGATACAAAAAAGCAGTACCGAAAGGAAGATGTAGTTTTCTATTCCTATTTGATTTAAAATATTGTTCATTATTTTTTTTCCGTTTTTTCTTTTTTAGACAATAAAACCACACCAATCATGGCGGCCAACAATAAGATGGAAGCAAATTCGAATGGCACCATGTATTCGTTCAATAATATTTTTCCAAGGGTTTTAATCGATTGGAAATCTTCGCCCGACGTATCGTATTCGCCCATGATGGTTTTCGAATTGATAAAGATGGTTACCAAAACGATACTCATTAGGATAAAAACAACGATAGCACCCAATCTGGTAATACGAGGTTTGTGGACTTCATTTTCCTTATTCAAATTCATCAACATGATGGTAAACAGGAAGAGTACCATAATTGCACCCGAGTACACTATAATGTGAACAATCGCCAAGAACTGCGCGTTGAATAATAAATAATGTCCGGCAATAGAGAAGAAACAAAGTACCAAGTAAATAGCACTGTGAATAGGGTTTTTACTGTAAATGGTTAAAAACGCCGTGGCCAACGTAATGGCTGCTAAAAAGTAGAAGGTAATTAAGATAGGCGACATTAGTTAGCGTTTTTAAGTTGAGTATTTTTGATAGCCATTTCTAAAGGCATCACCAATTTGTCTTTGCCGAAAATAAAATCTTCACGGTCGTATTGCGCCGGTACCAATTCTTTAGAGATGGTTAAGTAAATAGCGTCTTTCGGACAAGCTTCTTCACACAAGCCGCAGAAAATACAACGCAACATGTTGATTTCATAGATTTCGGCGTATTTCTCTTCGCGGTACAAATGCTCTTCACCTTTTTTGCGCTCGGCGGCCTTCATAGTGATGGCTTCGGCCGGACAAGATAAAGCACACAATCCGCAAGCGGTACAGTTTTCACGACCTTGCTCATCGCGTTTCAACATGTGACGACCACGGTACACCGGACTAAAAGTTCTCACTTGCTCCGGGTAATGAATCGTAGCTTTTTTTCTGAAGAAGTGTTTAATAGTAATGAGTAAGCCCTTTACAATGGCTACCAAATAAAGTCGCTCCAAGAACGTCATTTCCTTATTGGAAACTTGCTTCTTTTTTCCGGAAAGCGATATGCTTTGTATTGCTGTTGACATAGTTTCTTATTTAAAAGCTAAAATGCAAATTCCTGTTATTACGATGTTCACGATAGAAAGCGGAATCAAAATCTTCCAACCTAAGTTCATCAATTGATCATATCTGAAACGCGGGATGGTCCAGCGTACCCACATATAGAAGAAGATGAAGAAACAGATTTTGATGAATAAAACTCCAATTCCTAGTAAGTTTGCGGTATTCACACCAACGTTGTCAATCATCCATTGCATGCCCGGATAGTTGTAACCCCCGAAATACAAGATGGCTAAAATAGCCGATGAGATAAACATATTAGCGTACTCGGCAAACAAATAGAATCCCATTTTCATGGAAGAATATTCGGTGTGGTAACCACCAATCAACTCCGATTCACATTCTGCTAAGTCGAAAGGCGTACGGTTGGTTTCCGCAAAAGCACAGATTAAGAAGATTAAAAATCCTACCGGTTGGTAGAATACATTCCAGTTCATGCCCGCTTGTTGTTCGGAGATTTCTTTTAAGCTCAAGGTTCCGGTCATCATTAATAAAGCAATCATGGACAATCCCATGGCTACTTCATAAGAAACCATTTGCGAAGCCGCACGAACCGCTCCCATTAACGAGAACTTATTGTTAGAAGCCCAACCACCAATCATAATACCGTAAACCCCAACAGAAACCACCCCGAAGATGTACAATAAAGCCACATCTACATCGGTTGCTTGTAATTCTACAGTTCTGCCGAAGATTTCCAATTGGTCGCCCCACGGAATTACAGCACTGGTCATTAAGGCTGTACTCATGGCAATGGCCGGCCCGACAAAGAATAAAAATTTGTTAGGCGTGTTGGGTTCAAATTCTTCTTTAGCAAATAATTTCATACCGTCGGCCAAAGGCTGTAATAAACCACCCCAACCCGCGCGGTTTGGTCCTACACGGTCTTGCAAAAAGGCGGCTACTTTACGTTCTGCCCAAGTAGAATACATCGCCATAATCATGGTAATGGCGAATACGGTTACAATAACCACACTTTTTTCTATGATGAAAGCACTGTCCATTATTTTTTAGTGTTTATTGGGTTACCGTCTATTTTTTCATTGTAGTCGATGTCGGCCATACTGATTTTTTTGCGGTCAACTTCGCGACCCATCAAGATGCCTTTTTCGGTTTCAATCACCACTTTATCGGTAGTGTTGTATTTTTTGTTTTGGTTGATTACCGAATCTTTCTCAAATTGACGCGGTCCTTCAATTACCCAATCAGAAACCTCTTTTTTGTCGAAACGACAAGTATTACAGATGAAATCTTCTACTTCGTGGAATTCGTCTTTACGAGCGGTTACCCTTTGGATTTCGTTACCGAACATCCATAAAGTGGTTTTTCCGCAACAACCCGGCGTAGTACATTCTCTGTGAGCGTTGAAAGGTTTGTTGAACCAAACTCTCGATTTGAATCGGAAAGTCTTGTCGGTCAAAGCTCCCACCGGACAAACATCAATCATATTGCCGGAGAATTCATTGTCGATGGCTGCGGATACACAAGTCGAAATTTGAGAGTGATCACCACGATTTAAAACGCCGTGAACACGTTTGTCGGTTAATTGGTCGGCTACTTCTACGCATCGTTGGCAAACGATACAACGGTTCATGTGCAACTGAATTTTATCTCCGATATCTTCCGGTTCGAAAGTTCTCTTTTCTTCCACAAAACGTTGTTGCAGTTTTCCGTGTTCGAAACTTAGGTTTTGCAAATCACATTCGCCTGCTTGGTCACAAACCGGACAATCGAGCGGGTGATTGATCAAAAGGAATTCGGTTACGGCTTTGCGCGCTTCTTTTACGCGGTCTGACGATTTACTCGCTACTTCCATACCATCTTGACAACCCGTTACACATGAAGCAACAAGTTTAGGCATCGGGCGCGGATCGGCTTCGCTACCTTTAGTAACGTCAACCAAGCAACAACGGCATTTACCGCCGGTTCCTTTTAATTTAGAATAATAGCACATGGCCGGCGGAACAGATTCTCCACCAATCATACGAGCAGCTTGCAGGATGGTTGTTCCCGGTGCTACTTCAATTTCTTGACCGTCTATGGTTACTTTCATACCAATATATCACTCCTACGGAGTTTTTTATTAATTGTTTTCAGGTTTTAAGTTTATGCCTTGTGGCATCAAACTTTATTTTAAACTTCTTGTTTGCCCACTAAGTGTCTTACCTTTTCAAAAGGTTCCGCTACAAAGTGGTCTCTGTTTTTTACTTTTTCAGGGAAACGAATATGGTATTCAAATTCATCTCTAAAGTGACGAATGGCTGCTGCCACCGGCCATGACGCCGCATCACCTAAAGGACAAATGGTGTTGCCTTCAATTTTAGATTGGATGCTCCACAACAATTCGATATCTTCTTCACGTCCTTGTCCGTTTTCAATTCTCCACAATACTTTTTCCAACCAACCGGTTCCTTCGCGACATGGTGTACATTGTCCGCAACTTTCATGGTGGTAAAAACGAGAGAAATTCCAAGTATTGCGAACGATACAAGCGCGGTCATCATATACTATAAATCCTCCTGAACCTAACATGGAACCCGTAGCGAAACCACCATCGGATAAACTTTCATAAGTCATCAAACGGTCTTCGCCTGCAGCAGTTTTGTAGATTAAATTGGCAGGTAAAATCGGCACCGAAGAACCTCCCGGCACTAATGCTTTTAAAGGTCGGTCGGTTTGCATACCGCCACAATATTCGTCGGAATTCATGAATTCGTATACGGATAACCCTAATTCGATTTCGTAAACGCCTTGGTTTTTGATGTTTCCGGAAGCTGAAATCAATTTGGTTCCGGTAGAACGTCCGATTCCAATTCCTGCATAATCAGCCCCTGAATTGTTTACAATCCATGGCACTGCAGAAATGGTTTCAACGTTATTCACTACGGTTGGATTTTGCCACAAACCTTGTACAGCAGGGAATGGTGGTTTCAAACGAGGATTACCTCGGTTTCCTTCCAAACTTTCAATCAAAGCCGTTTCTTCACCACAGATGTAAGCACCGCCTCCGATTTGAACGTACAGGTCTAGGTCGTAACCCGAACCTAATATATTTTTGCCTAACCAACCGGCTGCTTTGGCCTCGGCTATGGCTCTTTCTAAAATTTTGTACACCCACATGTATTCGCCGCGGATGTAGATGTAAGACAAATTAGCACCTAAGGCATAACTTGATACAATCATACCTTCTATTAACAAGTGCGGAATGTATTCCATCAGGAAACGGTCTTTGAAGGTGCCCGGTTCCGATTCGTCGGCATTGCATACCAAATGTCTTGGCTTGCCTGATTTCTTATCGATGAAACTCCATTTCATTCCGGCAGGGAAACCCGCACCACCACGACCGCGCAATCCGGAAGTTTTCACTTCTTCCACTACGTCATCGGGCGTCATTTTTTTCAAGGCTTTTTCTACTGAAGCATAACCGCCTTCACGACGATATACTTCATAGGTTTTAATCCCCGGAACATTGATTTTGTCTAATAATATTTTTCTTCCCATGATATTATTTATCGTGTAAAGTGATTTTTCCGTCTTTGCAATCTTGAATCAATTGATCCACTTTTTCTTGGGTCAAATGCTCTTGGTAGAAGTCGCCCAATTGCATCATTGGTGCGTAACCGCAAGCCCCTAAACATTCTACGCCGCGCACTTCAAACAAGCCGTCGGCGGTAGGTTCGCCCACTTTCACCCCTAATTTAGAGCAAGTATAATCCATTAAATCTTCTACACCGTTTTGGCAACAAGGAGCCGTTTGACAAAACTCAAACATATACTTTCCTATAGGTCTTTGGTTGAACATGGTGTAAAAAGTAACCACTTCGTATACTTCTATAGGTAATATCTCTAAAATCTCGGCAACCTTGTTTTGCAACTCGATACTCAACCAATTGTCGTGGGCATCTTGTACTTCATGCAAAACCGGCAACAAAGCAGATTTCTTTTTATCGGCAGGATAATGACTGATGAGTTCATTGATGCGAGCCATCAACGGTTCAGTAATATTAATCTCTTGTTTGATATGTGATCTTTCCATTTTTAATGTTAGATATTAAATTTTAGATATTAGATATTTCCAATCTGCTTTCTAAAATCTGGATTCTGCAATCTTATTTCTTTAGGCGTCTAATTCGCCGGCAATTACATTTAAACTTGATAAAATAACGATAGCATCCGATAGCATGCCGCCTTTAATCATTTCAGTATAAGCTTGGTAATAGATATAACAAGGTCTTCTGAATTTAAGGCGGTATGGAGTTCGGCTACCGTCGGAAATTAAATAGAAACCTAATTCACCGTTTCCGCCTTCTACAGCATGGTAAATTTCGTCCACCGGAACTGGTACTTCACCCATCACAATTTTAAAGTGATAGATTAAGCTTTCCATATTAGTATATACGTCTTCTTTTGGAGGCAAATAATAATCCGGAACGTCGGCATGAATTGGTCCTTCCGGCAATTTGGCTAACGCTTGTTTGATGATGCTTAAACTTTCCCAAACTTCGGCATTACGAACGCAAAAACGGTCGTAAGTATCACCTGATTTTCCAACCGGAATGTCGAATTCAAAATCGTCATAAGAAGAATACGGTGCTGCTTTACGAACGTCGTAGTCAATTCCGGCAGCACGTAAATTGGGACCGGTTAATCCGTATTGCATTGCTTTTTCAGCGGAAATCGGACCTACGTTTACCGTTCGGTCTATGAAAATTCTGTTTCTTTCGAATAGGTTTTCGAATTCTTTCCAAGCTACCGGGAACTCTTCTAAAAAAGTATTTAATTTTTTGAAGGCTTCGTCAGACCATTCTCTTTCGAAACCGCCAATTCTTCCCATGTTGGTAGTTAAACGAGCTCCACAAATTTCTTCGTAGATTTCGTATACTTTTTCTCTGAATTGGAATACGTATAAAAATCCGGTATAAGCTCCGGTATCAACTCCCAAAATCGAGTTACAAATCAAGTGGTCTGTGATTCTGGCCAATTCCATCACGATAACTCTTAAATACTGCGCGCGTTTCGGCACTTCAATATTTAATAATTTCTCCACAGTCATCCACCAAGCCATATTGTTGATAGGCGATGAACAATAGTTCATACGATCGGTCAATACGTTGATTTGGTAGAAGGGACGGTTTTCGGCAATTTTTTCAAAAGCCCTGTGGATGTAACCCACGGTTGGTTCGGCATCTAGAATTCTTTCACCATCCATCAATAAGATGTTTTGGAAAATACCGTGTGTAGCCGGGTGTGTTGGTCCAAGGTTTAGTATAGAGAGTTCGCTTCCGTCTTCGTTGCGAGTCTGTTCGATAATTTTAGCATAACGATGCTCCGGTGATAGTAATAAATCGGACATTGGAAATGTGTATTGATTTAACAATTAGCTGGTGTTCTTCCGAAGAAGCGGTCGTCTTTGTCGGTTCTTCCGCTGTCTTCCATCGGGAACTCTTTTCGCATCGGGTGAGAAACCATCTCTTCCATATTCAATATGCGTTTCAACTGTGGATGACCTTTAAAATTGATTCCGAAGAAATCCCAGGCTTCTCTTTCCATCCAGTTGGCACACAAAAACAAGTCGGTTACCGTTGCTACTTCTGCCGGATCCGGCAAAAATGTTTTCACGCGGATGCGAACGTTTTCAATCCAATTGTGCATTTGGTACACTACAGCGAATTGGTGTTCGGCATCGTTGTCCGGGAAGTGGATTCCGGTTAAATCGGTTAAAAAGTGAAAGTTTAAATCTTCTTGTTCTTTCAAAAAGCGAATCACTTCGTGTATGGTGTTTGGCGTAGCTTCGAAAGTGAAAATATCGCGTTTCATTTCAAAATTCAGTACATTGTTGCCGAAAGCTTGCGCCAATTTGTCTTGTATGTAAGCCGTTTCTAAAGCCATATTATAGGTTATAAGAAGCTAATAATTCTTTGTATTCCGGTGAATTTCTGCGGCGAACCGATTCGTTTTTCACCAATTCTTGTAATTGCATAACACCGTCTACAATTTGCTCCGGTCTTGGGGGACAACCCGGCACGTAAACGTCAACCGGAATTACTTTGTCAATGCCTTGCAATACAGAGTAAGTATCGAAAACACCGCCTGATGAAGCACAAGCGCCAACGGCAATTACCCATCTTGGTTCCGACATTTGCTCATAAACTTGGCGTAAAATAGGCGCCATTTTTTTAGAGATAGTGCCCATTACCATTAACATATCGGCTTGACGTGGAGAGAAACTTACTCTTTCCGAACCAAAGCGCGCCAAATCGTAATGAGAAGCCATCGTAGCCATGAATTCAATTCCGCAACATGAAGTAGCGAACGGTAATGGCCAAAGCGAGTTGGCTCTGGCTAAACCTACAACATCATTCAGCTTAGTAGCAAAGAATCCTTCACCAACTACTCCTTCCGGTGGAGCGACCATATTTGTTTTATTTTCCATTTCAGATATAAGATATTAAATATCAAATATTATTTTTAACAGACATTGATCCAAGATTTCAAAACATTTCAAATATTTGAAATCTAAAATTTAATAGTAATTATTCCCACTCCAATGCTTTCTTCTTGATGATGTAGAAGAAACCTACCAGTAAAAGCGACATGAAGATGACCATTTTGATCATGCCTTCCATGCCTAAATCTTTGAAATTGATGGCCCAAGGGTATAAGAAAATCACCTCTACATCAAAAAGAACGAAGAGGATAGCCACCAAGAAATATTTTACAGAGAACGGAATCCTGGCGTTACCTACAGATTCGATACCACATTCGAAGTTTTTGTCTTTGCTTTTGGAGTGTCTTTTCGGTCCTAAAAAACTGGAGCCGATAATGGTTAACACCACGAATCCTACGGCTAAACCTGCTTGCATCAGGATTGGTAAATAATCTAATTGATTAGACTGCATAAGGCTAAAATTTAGGTGTATTTAAAATAGCCACAAATATACGTTGCAATATTGAATTCGCAAAAATGAATGGCTAAACGTTTGTTATTTATTCCTTTAAAAATGTTTATTTAAACTGATTTTAAATAAGGACGTAAAAGGCCAAAAAAAAGCGCCCCGAATTTCGGAGCGCTAAACCTAGGTAATCAAAAAATAATATATATTAGTCTTCGATAGCTACTACTTGAGCGGCTACTTTACCTTTTCTTCCTTCTTCTTCTTCGTAAGATACTTTGTCACCTTCGCTCAAACCTTCTGATTTGATTCCGGTAGCATGTACGAAAATGTCTTTTCCTGATTCGTCATCAGTAATAAAACCGTAACCTTTTGATTCGTTAAAGAATTTTACTTTACCTGTGCGCATTTTGTAATAAAAAAAAATTAATAATGCTCAAAGATATACTTATTTGCAACATAGCCAACAAATTGTCTTAAAAAAAATAAAAAAACAACAATAAATTAAAATTTTAATTGAATGATTTTCAATGAAATATTTGAAATATTCTAAAAATGCAAACAAAAAACGCCATCATTTGTAAATTTTTAAATGATGGCGCTCTGTTAAAATGAGAATATGATATTTATTCCGATATGTTCAATTTGATGTGTAATTCTTGCAACTGAGCTTCGTCAATAGCGGATGGCGCGTCAATCATCACGTCGCGTCCGGAATTGTTTTTAGGGAAAGCGATAAAGTCGCGGATGGTTTCTTGTCCGCCCAAAATAGCTACCAATCGATCTAAACCAAAAGCCAATCCACCGTGTGGCGGGGCGCCAAATTGGAACGCATTCATCAGGAATCCGAATTGGGCTTCGGCTTGTTCCGGTGTAAAACCTAGCAAGCTGAACATTCTGCTTTGTAATGCTTTATCGTGTATACGAATTGAACCACCGCCAATTTCATTTCCGTTCAACACCATATCGTAAGCGTTGGCGCGTACTTTACCCGGTTCGGTTTCAATAAGGCTCATGTCTTCCGGCTTAGGCGAAGTAAACGGATGGTGCATAGCGTGGTAGCGACCGCTTTCTTCGTCCCATTCCAACAAAGGAAAATCCACTACCCAAAGCGGAGCAAATTCGTCCGGTTTACGCAAGCCTAAACGAGTGGCTACTTCCATACGCAAGGCAGAAAGTTGGGTTCTGGTTTTATGCGCGTTACCGGATAATACCAAGATAAGATCACCGGCTTTGGCGTTGGTGGCTTCGGCCCATTTTTTCAAATCGCTTTGGTCGTAAAATTTATCTACCGAAGATTTGAACGTTCCGTCTTCTTCACATTTTACATACACCATTCCTGAAGCACCTACTTGCGGACGTTTTACCCAATCAATCAAGGCGTCAATTTCTTTGCGCGTGTAGGAAGCACAGCCTGGTGCGGCAATTCCAACGACCAATTCGGCTGAATTAAACACACCGAAATCTTTGTGTTGGGCCACAGCGTTTAACTCTCCGAATTTCATTTCAAAACGAATGTCCGGTTTGTCATTACCGTAAGTTTTCATGGCGTAATCGTAGGTCATTCGAGGGAATTGGGCTACGTCAACACCTTTTAATTCCTTTAATAAATGACGGGTTAAGCCTTCAAAAACGTTTAAAATATCTTCTTGCTCAACAAAAGCCATTTCACAATCGATTTGGGTGAATTCCGGCTGTCTGTCGGCTCTCAAATCTTCGTCGCGGAAACATTTTACAATTTGGAAATACTTGTCCATGCCGCCAACCATCAATAATTGTTTGAAAGTTTGAGGCGATTGCGGTAAGGCGTAAAATTGGCCTTCGTTCATTCGGCTCGGCACCACGAAATCGCGTGCGCCTTCCGGAGTTGATTTGATGAGATATGGCGTTTCTACTTCACAAAAATCTAAGTCGGATAAATACTTGCGTACTTCCATCGCAACTTTATGACGGAACAATAAGGAGTTTTTTACCGGATTTCTTCGGATGTCCAAATAGCGGTATTTCATGCGAATGTCTTCGCCACCGTCGGTTTCATCTTCTATGGTAAAAGGCGGTAGTAAAGCTTCGTTTAAGATGTTTAATTCCGATACCAATATTTCAATGTCACCGGTTGCCATGTTCGGGTTTTTAGACTCGCGTTCGATGACGGTGCCTTTCACCTGAATGACAAATTCTCTACCCAAAGATTTGGCTTTGTCGAAAACAGCTTTGTCCGTTCTTTGCTCATCGAAAATGAGTTGGGTAATGCCGTAACGATCGCGCAAATCCACCCAAATCATGAATCCTTTGTCACGAGATTTTTGCACCCAGCCGGCCAGGGTAACTTCTTTATTGATATCAGCGCTGTTGAGCGCACCGCAGTTATGACTTCTATACATCTAAATAGCTGTTTTTTTGTTCCTAAAATTTGACCTTCGGGTCACGGTTGCAAAAGTAAAAAACTAAAATCAATTACAGAGTCTAAAATGGACTCGAAATTTTTGGCAGTAATTTCAGCAGAAGATTTTAAAAAAGCTATATTTGATTCTTCTAAATTAAAATCTATTACTATGAAAAATTGGATTTCAGCAGCTTTGTTGTTTTTTGTTTCGATGACCATTTTCGCTCAGGAAACTATGACGATTCAAGTTGATATTACCAACCGTAAAGGCGATGTGGTTTATTTGCGTGAAGGCAGAAAAAACATCCAGGAAATTAAAGCCGATGACAAAGGTGTGTTCAAGTCGACTTTTACTATCAAAGAAGGAATGTATACTTTTTTTGACGGAAACGAATATGCGCAGTTGTTTTTAAAACCGGGATACGATTTAAAAATGACTTTAGATGCTACTAAGTTTGACGCAACTTTGCAGTTTTCGGGCACCGGTGCTAAAGAAAATAATTTCTTGGCCGCACAAACTTTGATTGATCAAAAAATCGATTTTGACAGTATGTTGGCTCTGGATGAAGCCAATTTCAACAAAGCCATTGAAGAGAAAAGAAATGCTGATACCGCTCGGTTAGAAAAAGCGGCTCTAGAAGCCAATTTTGCGACCTTATTTAAGAATAGCCTGGAAGCCAATTTGAACGGATTAAAACAATACCATACTCAAATTATGGCCAACAAAAAGCTTAACAATACAGCGGCCCCCAATTTTGTATATGAAAATCACAAAGGCGGCACTACGTCTTTGGAAAGCTTAAAAGGAAAATATGTTTATGTAGACGTTTGGGCGACTTGGTGTGGACCGTGTAGAGCAGAGATTCCGTTTTTGAAAGAGTTGGAAAAAAGTTACCACGGGAAAAACATCGAGTTTGTGAGCATTTCTGTAGATGTGGATAAAGACCATGAAAAATGGAAAACCTTTGTAACCGAAAAGGCATTGGGTGGTACCCAATTGTTTGCTGATAAAAACTGGAATTCTGATTTTATCAAAGCTTTCGGGATTGAATCAATTCCACGTTTTATCTTGATTGATCCCAAAGGAGTAGTGATTGATGCCGATGCAGCGCGTCCGTCAAATCCTAAATTAAAAACTCAATTGGATGGTTTGGTGAAATAATTACCTCATTATCTGATCGATATAGAGCCTCGTTTTTTGCGGGGCTTTTTTGCGAGCCAATGTTAAATTTTCTCCAATGTTACCAAATTGTTAAGCAAAAGTTTGTTTAATGTAAAATAATATCTATATTTGTTTCTGTAATGTAAACAATTAAAACCTACGATTATGAAAAAGATATTGATTTTGGGAGCGTTTTTACTGGTTGGAGTTGGTTTTGCCCAAACCACTAAGCCGGTTTTAGAACAAGAAGGAAATTTGGTTAAGGCTACTTATTATTACGATAATGGTAAAGTACAACAACAAGGATATTTTAAAGACGGTAAACTAACTGGTCAGTGGATTGCGTTTGATGAGCAAGGCAATAAAAAATCTATTGGAGAGTATGTAAACGGTGCCAAATCCGGAAAATGGTTTTTCTGGAATGATAAAGCTTTGAGCGAAGTAGATTATTCAGATAGTCGTGTAGCTGCGGTTAAGTCTTGGGCGCAACAAGCGATAGTGAACAAATAAATTGCTTTTACGGCAATCAAAAAAAGGACTTCAATTGAAGTCCTTTTTTTATTGTCCTTTGTATAATTTATCGTGTCGGATTAATTCCTTGAAAGAATTGATGGATTGGTTCATGGTTTCTAAATACGACTCGCCTTTCTTTTGTTCGGTCCATAACATGATTTGGTAATATTCTTTTTTGCCTTCTACTAAAGCATAGCGATAAAAAATATCATAGCCTTCAACATTTCCGGTGACAGAAAATATTTTAGCTTTTCTGCCATTGATTTCAGTGTTTTTTTCATTAAAGATTTTGATGTTCTTGATGGCATTTTTCAAATTCAGTTGGATGGCTTTATAATAACCTTCTAAATCCGGAGTCATATCTACGTCATTGGTAGTGACTGCTGTATCGAAAGTTTCTTTGGGTTCGTCCATTACAATCACATAAAACTCCTTAAAGGCATTTTGATATTGTAACGAGGCATCATCATTAAGATTGTCTACCTTTTCAAAACTATCCGGGATATCAAGCGAATATTTATCGGCTATGGTAATCGTTTTAAATTCTTCTTTAACATCGCAGGAAATGACTACTAAAGCCATTAGGAAGAGTATTTTTTTCATCAGATAAATTTTGCGCAATATAAAAAAAGGAACCCAAATCGGGTTCCTTTTTCATTTTAAAAATCTGAAATTAAGCTTCTAAAGCTTTACGCGCCAATCTACGATCGCGCAACCAATATTTGGTTCGTTTTACTAAGAAGAACATTACCGGTACCATTACTAAGGTTAGGATAGTAGCATAAGTCAATCCGAAGATGATGGTCCAAGCCAATGGTCCCCAGAAAATTACATTGTCTCCACCCATATATAAGTGCGGGTTCAAATCGGTTACCAAGCCAAAGAAGTCAAAGTTCAATCCGATAGCCAACGGAATCAACCCTAATACTGCCGTTAAAGCGGTTAACAGTACCGGACGTAAACGCGATTTTCCACTTTCGATAATCACTTCTTTAATTTCGTCTAAGTTCAAATCGTCATGCGATTCCACTTCTTTCTCACGCACTTTTTGGTCTAAAAGCAAGACGAAGAAGTCCATTAATACGATACCGTTCTTCACCACAATTCCCGCCAGTGAGATGATTCCCATCATGGTCATCAGGATTACGAAATCCATATTGGCAATCACGTAGCCGTAGAATACACCACTGAAACTCAGCAATACGGTGAACAAAATCACTATGGTTTTCGAAACCGAGTTGAACTGTAATACAATGATAATGGTGATTCCGGCCATGGCCAAGAACAAGGCATACATCAAGAAGCTTTGGTTTTTACCTTGCTCTTCCTGAACTCCCGAGAACGAGTAGGTGATGCCTTTCGGCAAATTGTACCCTTTCAATTCGGTAGCGATTTGCTTGGTGATTTCGTCTCCGTTGTATCCGGTCAATACGTTAGAATACACCGTCATGATGCGTTTGTATCCTTTGCGTTTGATTTGGTTATAAGTATATGTTTTCTCTGTTTTGGAAACCGCAGAAATCGGCACTTGCATCATCTGACCGTTGTTTTGATTTCTAAAGGTCAGCGATTGGTTGAACAAGATGTTTTCATTTTTGCGTTGGTCTTCTTGCATACGCACTACGATGTTGTAGTCGTCATCACCTTCTTTGTAAGTCGATATCTCTTGTCCGTAAACCGAACGACGCAAATTGAATCCTAATTGACCTGTAGAAACTCCGGTACTTCCGGCGTTAACACGGTCGACAATCACTTCTAATTCCGGACTTTGTTTGTTTACATCCACACTCAATTTCTCGATACCCGGAATGTTTTTACTATTGATAAAGGCCATCATTTTGTCGGCTTCCACTAACATCTGGTCGTAATTAGAACCGGTTAATTGGATACTGATCGGATAACCTGCCGGCGGACCATTAGAGTCTTTTTCAACGGTTACGATAGCTCCGGCGATGCCTTTTACTTTGCTTCTAATTTCTTCTAAAACATCAGAAGTATTTACGCCGCGGCGGAATTTAAACTCCGAGAAGTTTACCGTTACTTTTCCTTTAAAAGGCGTTTCCGAAGCGGAACCGGCATCTACATTCGGATTTCCGGCACCAACACCCACTTGTGAAACGATACTTTCGGCCAAGTAGTTTTCGTTAGGATTTTTTTCGTCTATGTATTTACTTAAGATGTTGATTACTTGTTTTTCTACAAACAAGGTCGCCTTGTTGGTTTTTTCAATATCGGTTCCTTGCGGATATTCAATATATACGATAGCTTGATTCGGGATATTATCCGGGAAGAACAATACCTTTCTCGGGAAAATACCTAATAGTATAAACGACAAGAATAACATCGCAATGATACCACCAAGGGCATACCAAGCATTTCTTCCGGTTAGTATTTTGGCTAAGAAAGCTTTGTATTTTTCTTCCATTCTCGGGAAGAAATCGTGTTGGAAGTCTTGTGTCCATTGGTACAGTTTCCATTTGTACAACCACATTAAGCCTAAGGCAATAATGGCTAAATGTCCGATACCACGACCTAACTTAGAATCGTATACATTCCCAAGAATCACAAATAGGATTCCTATTGCTCCGAAGATGATAGAGTACGTTTTTGCCGAACGATTGGTTACATTTCTATCTTCAATATCCATAGAACCACCGGTCATGGCAGCGTTTACAATCATCGCTACAAATAACGAAGCGCCCAAAGTAACCGAAAGCGTTAACGGGAAGTAAATCATAAATTTACCCATAGTGCCCGGCCATAAGGCGAATGGTAAAAACGCCATTAAGGTTGTAGCGGTTGAGGAGATTACCGGCCAAGCGATTTCCCCGATACCGATTTTCGAGGCTTGTACACGCGGCATGCCTTTCTTCATATTGGCAAATACGTTGTCTACCACCACAATACCGTCGTCAACCAACATTCCCAATCCCATAACCAAACCAAACAACACCATAGTGTTCAAGGTCATACCAAATGCTGATAAAATGGTGAAAGCCATCAACATGGATAACGGAATAGCAGCACCAACAAACAACGAGTTGCGCAATCCCATAGTAAACATCAATACAATCATTACCAATACAATTCCGAAAATAATATGGTTGGAAAGCTCGTCAACTTGGTGTTCAACGCGCGATGATTGATCGTTGGTCAAGTCGATTTTCAAATCTTTCGGCAAGTAATTTTCTTGTGCTAATTTGATTCGTTCTTTGACTTGCTCAATAGCCGAAATCATGTTTTGACCCGAACGTTTCTTTACGTTCAACATTACCACTTCTTTCCCTTTTTCACGGGCGTAAGTGGTTTTTTCTTTTTCTTTAAAACTTACTTTGGCGATGTCTTTTAAGTATACTGAACCGCCGTATGATTTTACGATTACATTTTCCAGTTCTTTCGGATCTTTAATTTCTCCTACGATTCGGATATTATTACGCGAACCTTGAGAAATTAAGTTTCCGCCCGAAAGCGTCATGTTTTCGTATTTCACTGCATTTTGGATGTCGTCGAAAGAGACTTGAGCAGCGGTCATTTTGAAGATATCAACCGCAATTTCCACTTCTTTGTCGTCAACCCCTAAGATGTCCACTTTTTTCACTTCGGCAATTTCTTCAATATCGTCTTGAAGCAATTCGCCGTATTTTTTAAGTTGTTGCGTGGTGTAGTTTCCTTTTAAGTTGATGTTCAAAATCGGCACTTCTTCCGAAATATTCAACTCAAAAACACTCGGTTCTACTTTACTGCCGTTGTCTAAGTTCGGCCAATCGGTATCGGCTTTTACAATATCAACCTTGTCTTTGATTTTGGTTTTGGCTTCTTCAATGCCCACTTTATCACCAAATTCCACTATAATCATTCCGTAATCTTGGAAAGAGCTGGCGGTGATTTTTTCAATTCCACTGATGTTTTTGAATTCTTTTTCCAGTGGCTTAACGA
Source organism: Flavobacterium sp. FEMGT703F (assembly GCA_002786385.1). Taxonomy (GTDB): domain Bacteria; phylum Bacteroidota; class Bacteroidia; order Flavobacteriales; family Flavobacteriaceae; genus Flavobacterium; species Flavobacterium cheonhonense. The sequence goes on along the minus strand of PGCN01000018.1, from coordinate 231,352 downwards.
TGAGCTTTTCAACGTCTTCTGCCGAGTTACCCGGGAAAACAGAAGAAACATATATTTTATTTTCGATGATTTCAGGGAAATCTTCACGAGGCATAGTTACATAGGCAATCAAACCGGTAACCACAATCAGCAAGGTGAAAATGTACACCGTTACTCTGTTGTCTATCGCCCAACTCGAAATTCCGAATTCTTTATTTTGATGTGACATATAGTTTAGTTATAAGTTATGAGTTATAAGTTATAAGTTAAAGATTGAGAACAACCCAGAACTTAAAATTTAGAACCTATAACGATTTTAGAAATTTAGTTTCATTCCGTCAGAGATGTTGTTGATACCATCTGTAACAATGATGGCATTAGGCGCAAGACCGCTTAGGATTTCGGTTACGTTATCCGAAGATTTTCCGGTAGTAACGATTACTTTTTTAGCCGTTCCGGTTTTGCCGTTGCTGTTTTCTACAGTGTAAATGAATTTGGCTCCGTCTCCGTCTTCTTGGATGATTCCGGTTGGCACTACAGTAGCTTCTTTGCTTACATAATCGATGATTTTTAACTTCGCTACCTGATTCGGTCTCAATAAGTTTTCCGGATTTGGCACGCTAACTTCAATGCCGAAACTACGGTTGTTCGGGTTGATAAAGTTACCAACCTGACGCACTTTTCCTTTGTAGGTTTTTCCTAAAGAAGACAAGAATACATCTACTTCGGTACCGATTTTTAATTTTCCGATATACGTTTCAGGAACGCTGGTAGAAACATACATATTGCTTAAGTTAACAATACGCATTAAACCTTGTTGGCTTGGCGCTACTACTTCACCTTTTTCTACAAATACTTCGTCGATGGTTCCGGTAAATGGCGCGCGGATAACCGTTTTAGCCAATTGGGCTTTGATTTGTGCTACGGCTTTTTGGGCAGAAACCATTTGCGTTTGCGCTTGCAAGTACTGAATTTCAGAACCGATTTTTTTATCCCAAAGGTTTTTCTGTCTTTCAAAAGTAGTTTTGGCTAAGGCGTATTGGTTTTCGGCGCTGGCCAATTGCTGACTCATACCGGCATCGTCTACGCGACCTAAGATTTGTCCTTTGGCTACTTTTTGTCCGGCTTTAACCGTTAAAGACGTTAAAGTTCCGCTGTATTCCGGTTGGATTATGATGTTTTCTTTGGTGTCCACACTTCCTTGGATGTCAAGATAGTGTGTAAATACTGTGTCTTTAACCGTTTGTACGGCTACTAAGGCTTCTTCCTTTTTCACGTCTAAAGTAGCCAATGCTTCTTCAATTTTAGCAATTTCTCCCTGTAAAGCTGTTTTTTTAGCTTGTAAAGCCGTTACGTTTTTCGCTGCAATCAGTTCGTCTACGTTTTGGGCGTTTTCTTTGTTCCCGCAAGCGTAAAGGATTACGGCCAAAAGGGAAAGTATAAGTGTCTTTTTACTCATGCGGTAAATATTTTTTATTGGGTATTCGTGAATCTTCGATTTCATGTTGGTATGGATTAGTTTTTATTGATGATTTTTTCTAAAGTTGCTTTTTTGTTGATGATGTCCACCATCGATTGTAAGTAAGTTTGTTGGGCCGTGTACAACTGTCTTTGAGCTTCACTGAAGTCGAAACTGGAGGACAAACCTTCGGTAAATTTGATTTGTTGTTTTTTCTCGATGCGTTCCGCCAAGTTCAAATTGCTTTTGGATGTGGCATATTCTTCGATGCTGAATTCAAATTCGCTTTTGGCTTTTTCGTATTGCAATTTCAGTTGTTGTTCGGTAGCGGTGAGTTGTGTTTTGGCTTGTTCCAAGGCGATTTTGGCTTGTTGCGTTCTGGCGCTTCTACCAAAGCTGCTGAAAATCGGCACATTTAAACTAATGCCTAAATTTGAGTAGTTTAACCATTTTTGGTCTTTTTGGAAAAATTTAAACTGGTCGTTAAAAGCGTTGTATCCAAAATTTAAATTGGCAGCCAACGACGGCAAGGCTTTACTTCTTTCCAATTTTAACTCTAATGTTTTTTGTTCTTGGAAGTTGGACGCCATCAAGTAATCGATGTTGTTGGTTACTGCAAATTCACTCTGACCGAAAGCCAAGTCCAAATTAGAGCTTGAAAGACTGTCTAATTTATCGGTTAGTGTAAGTTCAGCATTGATGTCGATGCCTAAGGTGAACTTCAACATTTTATTAGCTACGTCCAATAATCTTTTGGTATTATTCAAATTGCTGTTGATGGTTGCCAAAGTAATTTGAAGTTGCTCTACATTTTCTTCTTCGATTAAACCGTTTTTGTAGGTTTGCTCGGTATCGAACAAAGTTTTGGTTAAGGTAGCCTTGTTTTTTTCTAAAATACTAATACTTTCTTGGGCTAACAATACGTTGCCATAAGCATTGATAACCAATTCTCTGATTTCGGAGTTGGTTTTAACTTTGGCATTTTCGTAGTACTTCAAATAGGTTTTTGAAGCTTGAAGCGCTACTATATAAGAACCGTCAAAAATAAGTTGGCTTAAAGTTGAACGCGCTGTCATGTTGTGTTTGGTGCCGAAAGCGACTGTGGCAAATTCACCCGGATTTCCCCCGAAGAACTCGGCCGGCACGACTGATTTTTGCAGTTCAAAGTTGTTTTGGTAGTCAACACCCGCATTAATTTGCGGCAAACCGCTGGCTGTAGTTTCCCACTTTTTTTGTTTGGCCGCTTCAATATCTCTATTGGCATTGATAGCCGAATAGTTGTGTTGAATAGCGTGCTCGATAGCCTGTTGTAAGCTGAACGAATAGCTTTCTGTTTTGTCTTGGGCCAGTACGCTATTCACGAGCAAGAGCAAAGTAATAATGATGTTCTGTTTCATGGATTGATGATTATGTAAATAATTGTAAATGTTTTTCAAGTTCTGTAATGCCTTTTGGAGTGGCAATGGCTCTGGTGTGGTATTCGAGCGCTTTGAGTTCCATTTCGTAGGCATCTTTTTCTAAGGCTGTATTTTCATTAATTGAAAATATTAAGGTGTAATAAAAATTGACGGCTGCTTCAATATCGGTTTCCTTGCGGTATAAACCTTCGGCTATTCCTTTTTCAATGTTTTGGCGAAACATGTGGCTACAATCTTCAATTTCATTGGCTACCATTTTTTGGTAAATTTCCGGATAATGTTTTTTGAGCTGATAGGCCGGAGACTGATCAAAGGATTGAAACATTTGTTTGAACATTTCCCGCATTTGAAAATTCTCGGCGATGGCGTTGTGGTTCTGAGCCATAACTTCGTCCATCATGGCGTGAATTTTTTGATGAACCACTTCAGTGCCTTCTTCTATCAAAGCTTCCTTGTTGCTGAAATATTTGTAAATCGTTTTTTTAGAAATACACATTTCACAGGCAATATCATCCATCGTTACACTCTTGAATCCTAACTTCAAGAACATGTCCGTTGCTTTTTTGATGATTTTATCTTTCATGAGAATGTTAAAATTATGGGGCAAATGTAAAACGGAAACTTTTAACACTAAAATAGTTTCCATAGTATTAACGTAAATTTAACATTAGTTAAAAATGAGCTTTTTTGTAAAGCAGTCAGAATAGCCTAAATTAGCCCACTCAGAGATTAACTTCTGAATCAATCAAATAAATACCTGTACATGCGAGCCATTTCTCAATATCAAGATATTATTCAAGCACATTTTGAGGCTTTAAACCTGACAAAAGAGCCCAATAATTTATACGAACCAATCCGTTATATCTTGTCACTCGGCGGGAAAAGATTGCGTCCGGTGTTAACATTAATGGCTACCGAAGTATTTGATGTTGATTGCGAAAAGGCTATCCCGGCGGCTACGGCAGTTGAGGTGTTTCATAATTTTTCGTTGATACACGATGACATCATGGATGACGCGCCGCTAAGAAGAGGAAATGAAACCGTTCACGAAAAATGGGATTTGAACACCGGCATACTTTCAGGCGATGCCATGTTGATTTTGGCCTATCAATTTTTTGAAAATTACGAGCCTGTAGTCTTTAGAGATTTGGCCAAGTTGTTCAGTAAAACAGCTTTGGAAGTTTGTGAAGGCCAACAATACGACGTTGATTTCGAAACGAGAGACGACGTGACCATTCCGGAATACTTGAAAATGATTGAGTACAAAACGGCTGTTTTGGTTGGCGCAGCTATGAAAATGGGTGCGATTGTAGCCGAAACTTCAACCGAAAATGCGAATGCGATTTACGATTTCGGATTAAATTTGGGCATTGCCTTTCAATTGCAAGACGATTATTTAGACGCTTTTGGTAATCCGGAAACCTTTGGGAAACAAGTAGGCGGCGATATCATCGAAAACAAGAAAACTTATTTGTACCTGAAAGCCTTAGAGTTTTCCAAAGCCGAAGAGAAAGAGCAGTTGTTGCATTTATTTTCCATTCATCCATCCGATAATACGGATAAAATTCAGTCGGTGAAACAAATTTTTACCCAAACCGGAGCCGATGCCGCTACACAACAAGCCATACAAGATTTTACTTTAAAAGCCTTTCAAACGCTGGATAAAATGAACATCAGCGAAGATAAAAAAGCCATTTTAAAAGCTTTCGGAAACAAGTTGATGAGTAGAAACGTGTAGATTGCTGATTGAAGATTTAAGAATTGCTATATTTGTTAAATGACAATCCATCGGCTATCATAAATCGTTAATCTTAAATCTTCCTTCCATTTGTTTGTAGCACCAATTAATACTGACCAATTACTCTCCGAGGCCGAGAATGAAAACCTGTACTCAAAACTGATTGAGCAAATCAACAAGGATTTCAACTTTGCCAACGAAGCGATTGATTTTCCCCAAAGCACTTCACCTTACGAATTGAAAGTGCAACTGCACGAAAAAATCTATCGTTTGATTCAGTATAAATACACCGAATTGCTCAACTTGCTTTACATTATTGATGTTCCTGAAGAAAACATCAAACAACTGCAAGGCATGGATACGACTGAATTAGCAGAACAAATCGCCTATTTAATTTTGCGAAGAGAATGGATGAAGGTTTGGTTTAGAAACCGAATGTCAACTTAAACATAACATAGCGCTCAATTAAATTGTGTGAACTATAATTTGTTGAAAAGCTTGAAATCGAATTAGTAGTGAAAACTTTATTGTTGGTTAGGTTTTTCCCAATTAATGAGTAAGTCAAATTTTTATTTTTAGGCGTAAATTCAATCTCATAATCCAGAAAAAAGTAATTGTCATTTGATTTTAAATTGGGGGATATAAAATTTCCTACTAGATTACTTTTTATCATTTTTTTGGATTTAAATAAGATTTTTGTTTGATTAGTCAGCATTTGGAAATTATTATTCAAGTTGTCTTTTTTTACTTTGAAATTTGAATTTAAGTAAAAGGTCTTGTTTTCTATTACAAATCTTTTGTTTATTCCTCTTCTTACCACAAAGTTTAAAGTTAAATTTTCATTTTTAACTTCTCTTAAGTCTGATTCGTTGATAATATTGTTGTCATAAGAGATGTTAAATGTTGAATTAAATTGAAAAGTAATTCTTAGCGGATGAATGTATTTTTCTCCTGAAACTGTAATTCCATAATCTTTGTTGCTGATTTTAGCAAAAAACCGATTAGAGACAGTAATGTTTTGATTTATTATTGTTTTTTGAAAATAATTATTTGGTCTGTAATCATATGATAGCGATAAATTAAATTGGGTTAAATTGAAGATGTCATGATGATTAAAGCTAAAAGTGTGAGAATGTGTTTTTAGGTATTCTAACGACACTTCATTTGAAGAGAAATCTCTGTAACCGGTTTGAATAATACCCGAAAACAATTTGTCTTCTTCCGGTAAAATTTGATTGAAAGTATAGTTGTAGTTTAAATTTTTGTTCTTGTTAATCTTATAAGTTAGAGTTAGTTTAGGGACAATAAAATAAGCTTCTTTTTTTACTTTTTCAGTTAAATCTCTGAAATTTATATTATTATAAATAGCGTTTAACCCTATTTTAAAAGAATATTTTTTTTCATTATACACTAAGATAGGATTGATACTGAAATTTTTAACGGCGTACTTATTTTCATTCTTAAATTCATTTCCAATACTTTGATTGTTTTGGTTTAGCAAATTTGAAAACAGATTGTTTTTTAAGTCGAAAAAACTAGAATGAATGGCATATTTTATTTTTTTATTAGAAATAAAATAAGAGTTGTTTACTGAAAAAAAGCGCTTTTGAAATTCGCTTTTTTGATTTGCTGCAAGTGAAAATCCCAAATCATCTAATGTTGTTGGCGGATTTGTAGTAAGATTTTGAGGAGATTTGTTTGTAGAAAATAATAATGAAGTAACCATTGCTTTATTTTCTGATATTTTCAAAGTTGAGTTTAGGTTTTGCGATGTGCTAAAAATATTAGTTATGACATTGTTATTTTGGATCAAACTATTGTTACTACTATAATCATTAAAATTGACTTTGCTTTGGTTGAGCTTTCCCAAGTATTCCCAATGAAAATTATCTTTTTCTTTATTGGTAAAATGAATTTTAACATCAATTAGTTTAGGTCTTTTTTTCAAACGGTTAACTTCATTAATAGTTATTGTTTCATTTTCCGAAAAAATGGTTGAGTTACTTTCATTCAATCTACTCAATTCGTCCTGGTAAAATCCCAGATTTATTTTTAAACTTGATTTACTTAAAACCTTATTTAAGGTATTTAGACTAGTGTAAAAATTTTGATTTAGGCGATGAAAATTATTGTCTAAAAGGGAATTGAAATTGCCTTCGCTTAATAATGATTTTGATGTTAGATTCTGATTTTTTAAGTTTTCAAGTGAAATAATTTCTGAGCTAAAGTCATAAGGAGTATTGTTTTGACCTACATTATTGAAAGAGGAAATACCAAATGCTTTAATTTTTTTATTAACTAGTACTCCTGAAAGTAAGCCATAATAGCGTTCTTTAATTCCATACCCGAGAGTTGTGTTGCCTGAATAATCAGTTTCCCCTTTTTTTAACACTAAGTTGAGTACAACGTCGTCGGAATCTTTTATTCCTTTTAACAGACTATTTTCTTCGAAGTTTTCAATTCCTTGAACTTTTTCTATCATATTAATGCTGATGTTTTTGCTGCCTATCGTATAGTTGGCGTCAAATAGGTCGTCGCCATCAAGCAATAATTTCTTTATGCTTTTGCCTTTGAATTTTATTTGTCCGTTGTCTTCTACTTTTATGCCCGGAAGCTTTTTTAGTAAATCTTCAACTACTTTTTCTGAACCATCTTTAAAACTGTTAGGATTGTATTCTAAAGTGTCTTTTTTTTGAGTTATTGCTGTTTTCTTTTCAATAACAACTTCTTTTAAAAGCGTTATTTTTTTTTCTAATTTGATGTCAATTTCAATAATGTTTTTTGAATGTAAATAATGTTTTAGCAAAACTTTTTTGACCTCATGATTTGGAGATGAAGCAATGATGTATAATGAATCAGATGGACTTATCAGTACGAATTTGTACTGACCATTTTCATTTGCCACGCCTTTTTGTTTGATTTCGTTTTTAACTTTTAGATATATATCAGCAAAAGGAACAATGCCGTTTTCGTCGGTAATTGTTCCTTTTAACGTTTGTGAATAAGTACTTTCAATAAATACCAAGATAAAAAAGCAAAGTCTTAAAAAATTCATTGTCTACTTGGTAAAATAAACTTCAATTGACCTGTTTGGAACAACAAACTCAATATCCTCTTCAGGTTTATAATTGCTCATCTTTTCAAAGTATCCTTTGTATGCGACAACAAATTCTTCCCAAGAAATGTATTCTTTTTTGTCTTGATCAAAAGGGTTGTATATTTTTTCATTTGTTTCTTCAATCGTTATGGCCTTAAAAACAATTGCTTTATCAAGGGACATAACTTCTAAGACCAGTCCCGGTAAGCCGTCAAATGTGTGTGGACCACTTTGTATCGGAATGTCTTCAGTGAAATAACAGATATAATCTCTTCCTCTGTAACTACCTGTTGCTTTTTGACAATTATAACCCAATATCGTTTTAAAAGATTTTTCAATTTTCCAAGGAATGGTATAATTTTCATCTTTTAAGTTATATTTTGGAAATAGCGTTCTTGAAAATCTTTTACCATCAATAAAGTTTTTGTATTGTGACACAGCGAAAGGTGAAGCTTCTTGGATATGAGGTTCATCCTTTCCATTGATTATCGCAGTGGTATCAATGTTTTTGCTCAATGTTAAACTTTCGGTTTTATTTGTAATTAGTCTGGTAATTGAAAATCCAATGATTCCGTATTCATCTTTATTGTCAACTATACTAAATTTATAGTCCACTAAATAATTCTGACTAAAAGCAGTGAACGAAAAAAGAAATACAAGTAAAAAAAATCTCTTCATATTTATCTTCCAATTAGTACAGAACCTGAAGTTGCTTCTGATATTTCAAGTGCTTTGGTCGCTGAAGCTTCTGCCAATACACAAGCCCTTGCATATGCATCTTGATAAGATTGAGTAGAAGTTGCACATCTTGTTACGCTTACTTGGTTATAATCAGGTTGTCCGTAAGTGCCTGATGAAGCTCTTCTGGTGCAACAAGCTAATGGGTCTACTTCGCTCTTCTGGGATTGTAGATTGTTTTCTGTTTTTTTAATTGGATTTGCAAAACAAAATTGCATAGGTAAAATCAAAATAAATAATAGCTTTTTCATAAGTTTTTTTTTATCTGGTTGGGTAAATGGTTACGGTAGAAGATTCTAAACTTTTAACAGCGGCTGAGGCTGCGGCTGAAGCATTGTGACAGGCTGCTACTAAAGCATCGTTCCGCGTTGCTGCGCCCACACATTTTGTAACTGTAACAGAAACATAACTTGGAGTTCCTACTTCACCACTTGAACTTGTTCTTGTGCAACAAGCAGTAACATTTTTAGTCTCTTTGACTTCTTCGGTGGTTTTAGAAAATGAGTTTTCTCCAAAACTGGCATTAATCGCAAAAAGCGACAGTGTTAAAAATAATTTTTTCATAATGTAATGGTGTTGATTAATATTAACCAAAACTATAAAATAAAAACATACAAAAAAGATTACAAAAGTTAAATAAAAGTTAAATTTATAATATAAAGATTACATTTATACTTAAAAACACAAGTAAAAACTTATATTTAATACAAATATCTCTTTTGTAAGCCTTGGCATTTGTCGAAAAGAAAATGGATGTGTTTACTGTAATTAATCATTATCATTTTTTTAAATCAAACGATACAGAGGTATTTCTATCTGCACTTGAGTGTTGACTTATTACACTATTTATTAATTACTCTAAATAAAATTCAATACCTCTATTGGGTATAAACATTTCAGACTCATTATCTGATTTGTAATTTTTGACACTGTCAAAGTACTTTCTGTAGTTTTTCTTAAAGTCCGTCCAAGAAATCACTTCCTTTAATTGAAAAGGATTTTCAAGAGGGTCATTCTCATTTTTTTTGACAGATTTAGCTATAATTTTTACAGCATTGTCCACAGAGATTACCTCCAAAATCAATCCTGGTAAGCCATCAAATTTAAAAGGACCATTTTGGATTGGTAATTCAGATGTAAAAAAGACAACATAATCTCTTCCTCTAAATTTACCGGTAGCTTTTTGACATTGATAAGCTAGGATTTTCTTTTGCTCTGCATGAATTTCCCAATTGATAGGATACTCATCATCTGCAATAATTTTATTTGAATAAGCGCCTAAAAAATAATACTTTTTGTTTTTTAAGTCCTTGAATTCTGTTAGCTTGTAACTATTACTCTTGCCAACACCTGATTCGTAAATTCCATACAAATTGGATTCGAAAACAGTATCTTTTGCCGTTCTGTTGAGAATAGATTTGCTTTGCGATGTTATTAATGTCAGATTCTCGGCTCTTACATCACCATAATCATCTTTTTCATCCAATAAAATAAAATCATATTTGATTTCAACTGTTTGAGAATAAATGTTTAAAAAGACGAGAACAAAAAAAATAGCTATTCTCATATTAATTTGTTTTGACATGTGAAAAACAAATGCGTTATAAGCCTAACTCCAAAGCTAGAGAATTAAAATTGATAATAGAGTTATGAGATTGTTAAAATGTAAAAATATTTTTACAATTAAATTGTGTTAAAAATAAATTCTAACAAAAGGCATCAAAGCATCGCCGTACAAATCCTTGTCTTTGTCAAAAAGCAAATTAAAACGTGCGCCAATCGTAACATTATCTGCCCTATAGCCACCTCCAACATACAAACCGGTGTTCCAAAAACTGCGTTTTACATTATCGTATAAATCGGTGTAGGTAGTGTTAACATGCACTTGCTCTAATTCCAATGAGAGCTGAATTTCATCTATGGGATTAAACAAACCGATGAGTGTGCCGCCTACCACATTCGAATCGTAAAAATTCTTTTGTTTTAAGCGACTGTATTGCAAACCGGTGCCCAAAGCAAAGTGCTCGTTGAAGTTGTAAATGGCACTTGGCGCAACTGTTATATCCGTAAAATCGTTACCAATGGCCAAGCCTAATCCGCCGCCAAATTGCACGTTGTCCCAAAAACTATCCGTTTTCGCCTTCGGCAGGTTGGCTTCTTGCGAAAATCCGCTGATCTGAAACCATAACAACAGTAGTAATGACAGTAAATTTTGACCGCTTTTAACAGTATTTTTTTTCATAGCGATGTATATAGTTATTTAGCGTTATAAATATACTAAAATGATTGAAAGATTATTACAAATGTCATACTTTTGCAACTGATTTTCTAATACTAAGACTATTTACAGCTTCAATCATGGATAGGTTTTCCTTTTTAAACGCAGCACACACCGAATTTTTTGCCGATTTATACGAACAATACCTTCAAAATCCCGATAGCGTTGAGCCAAGTTGGAGAGCCTTTTTTCAAGGCTTCGATTTTGGTATGACCACTTACAATGAGGAACAAGCCGAAGGTCAAGCGGTTATCGCCTCAAACAGCAATCAAGATTGTAGTATTGTATCCGATAAACTGCAAAAAGAATTCAATGTTTTACGATTAATTGACGGCTACAGAACCCGAGGACATTTGTTTACCCAAACCAATCCGGTGCGCGAAAGAAGAATTTATGAGCCTAATTTAGACATCGAAAATTTCGGTTTGACAGCAGCAGATATGGATACCGTGTTTGACGCGGCCAAAATTTTAGGAAAACAACCTTCTACTTTAAAGCAAATTTTAGAGGTTTTAAAGCGTATGTATTGCCAACATATTGGCGTGGAATACATGCACATGGAAAATCCGATTTTTGTGAATTGGGTTCAAGAAAGATTGAATAAAAACGACAATCAACCCGATTTTAACGCGGAACAAAAGAAACATATTTTAAGCAAACTAAACGAAGCTGTTTCTTTCGAAAACTTCTTGCACACCAAATACGTAGGGCAAAAACGTTTCTCATTAGAAGGTGGCGAAAGTGTTATTCCGGCTTTAGATGCAGTAATCGAAGCAGCAGCCGAAAGAGGTGTAGAGCATTTCGTAATGGGAATGGCACACCGCGGCCGTTTGAATACGTTGGCTAATATTTTCGGAAAAGCAACTCAAGATATCTTCTCTGAATTTGACGGAAAAGATTACGATAAAGAATATTTCGACGGCGACGTAAAATACCATTTAGGATTAACCTCCGAGAGAAAAACCCAATCGGGCAAAAAAATCAACATCAATTTAGCACCGAATCCTTCGCATTTGGAAACAGTAGGGGCTGTAATTGAAGGAATTACCCGAGCCAAACAAGACAAATATTTCCCGAACGATTTCTCCAAAGTATTGCCTATCGCTGTACACGGTGATGCTGCAGTAGCCGGACAAGGGATTGTTTATGAAATTGTACAAATGGCCCAATTAGACGGATACAAAACCGGTGGAACCATTCACATTGTCATCAACAACCAAGTTGGATTTACCACTAACTACTTAGACGCACGTTCGTCTACGTATTGTACCGATATTGCTAAAGTAACTTTGTCACCGGTATTACACGTGAACGCAGATGATGCCGAAGCTGTAGTGCACGCCATGTTGTTCGCTTTAGATTTCCGTATGCAGTTCGGAAGAGACGTATTCATCGATTTGTTAGGTTATAGAAAATACGGCCACAATGAAGGCGATGAACCTCGTTTTACCCAACCATTATTGTACAAATTAATCGCTCGTCACAAAAATCCGAGAGATATTTACGCTGAAAAATTAATCACAGCCGGTATCGTTGATGCTGCTTTTGTGACCAAAATAGAAAACGAATACAAAGCCAAACTCGACGAGAATCTTCAGGCTTCCCGCAAAAAAGATTTGACCATCATCAAGCCTTTCTTGCAAGACGCTTGGGAAGGTTTTGTACAGGTTTCCGATGACGAAATGCTGAAGAAAGTCGATACCAAGTTCGATAAAAAGAAATTAGACGCTATCTTGGAAACCATCTCCACGTTACCGTCTGACAAAAAATTCATCAGTAAGATTACCAAAATCGTAACCGACAGAAAAACCATGTACGACAACGATGCTATCGATTGGGGAACCGCCGAATCTTTGGCTTACGGATCATTGCTTACAGAAGGTTATGATATTCGTTTGTCCGGGCAAGATGTGGAAAGAGGAACATTCTCGCACCGTCATGCCGTGGTTAAAGTAGAAGACAGCGAGGAAGAAGTAATCTTATTAAACGCTTTAAAAGATAAAAAAGGGAAGTTCAACGTGTTCAACTCGTTCCTTTCTGAATATGGTGTTTTAGGATTTGACTATGGGTATGCCTTAGCTAATCCGAATGCCTTAACCATTTGGGAAGCACAGTTTGGAGATTTCTCTAACGGTGCCCAAATCATGATCGATCAATACATTTCCTGTGGCGAAGACAAATGGAACAACCAAAACGGTATTGTTTTATTGTTGCCTCACGGATACGAAGGACAAGGTGCTGAGCACTCCTCAGCGCGTATGGAACGTTATTTACAGTTGTGTGCCAGACACAATATGTTCGTAGCCGATTGTACCACGCCGGCCAACTTCTTCCACTTGTTGCGTCGCCAAATGAAAACCAAATTCCGCAAACCGTTGGTTGTATTCTCGCCTAAGAGTTTGTTGCGTCACCCATTGTGTGTGTCCACTCGTGAAGAATTGTATAACGGTCAATTCCAAGAAGTGATTGATGATGCGTCCATCGACAAGAAAAAAGTAAAAACAGTAGTGTTCTGTACCGGAAAATTCTATTATGATATTTTAGCCGAAAGAGAAAACTTAGGCAGAAATGACGTAGCTTTGGTTCGCATTGAGCAATTGTTCCCGTTACCGACAGAGCAATTAAAAGAAGTGATTGCGAGTTACCCGAATGCCGAAGATTTCGTTTGGGCACAAGAAGAACCGAAAAACATGGGTGCTTACAGCTATATGTTGATGAATTTCGACTTGGTGCCATGGCGATTGGCTTCGTTAAAAGCCTATGCCGCTCCGGCCGCCGGTAGTCACACAAGAGACAGAAGAAGACATGCCGATGCGATTAGAATGGTATTCGACAAGAATTTATTTAGATAATTAGGAGCTTAATCCCGCTTTCCGCAGTATCTTTTTTGTCACCTCGAGCGCAGTCGAGAGGCAATGGATAAAAAAAAGGATACTTGCTGCACACGAACGAAGTGACTGCCGAAGGAATCGGGGCTAGTAAATAAAGTAGAAAACAACACTATAAAATTATAAAAGATGATTTTAGAAATGAAAGTCCCTTCACCGGGAGAATCGATTAAAGAAGTAGAAATTGCCACTTGGTTAGTGCAGGATGGTGATTATGTAGAAAAAGACCAAGCCATCGCTGAGGTAGATTCAGATAAAGCGACTTTAGAGTTACCGGCAGAAGCCAGCGGAATTATCACGCTAAAAGCCTCTGAAGGTGACGCAGTAGCCGTTGGCGCAGTAGTTTGTTTAATCGATACCAGTGCCGCTAAACCTAGCGGTCCCGAAGCTTCGGGAGCTCCGGCAGCAGTCGAAGTTAAAGCTGAAGCACCAAAAGCAGAAGCGCCTAAAAAAGAAGAAGTAAAAGCAGCTCCTGCTCCGGCCACTACTTATGCGGCGCAAGCACCATCTCCTGCGGCTCGTAAAATATTAGAAGAAAAAAACATCCAACCATCCGATATAGTAGGCACCGGAAAAGGCGGTCGCATTACTAAAGAAGATGCGGTTAACGCTGTGCCATCAATGGGAACACCTACCGGTGGTAACCGCGGTACCGAAAGAACCAAATTGTCTATGTTGCGTCGTAAAGTAGCGGAAAGATTAGTTTCGGCTAAAAACGAAACTGCTATGTTAACTACGTTCAACGAGGTGGATATGACTAACATCTACGCATTGCGTGATCAATACAAAGAAGAGTTCAAAGCCAAACACGGTTTAGGATTAGGTTTTATGTCATTCTTCACCAAAGCCGTTACTCGTGCGTTACAATTATACCCTGACGTAAACTCAATGATTGACGGTCAAGAGAAAATCTCTTATGACTTCTGTGATATCTCAGTAGCGGTTTCAGGACCTAAAGGGTTAATGGTTCCGGTAATGAGAAACGCCGAAACCTTATCATTCAGAGGTGTAGAAGCCGAAATCAAACGTTTGGCCTTAAGAGCGCGTGACGGACAAATTACCGTTGACGAAATGACCGGCGGAACTTTCACTATATCAAATGGTGGAGTTTTCGGAAGTATGTTATCAACGCCAATTATCAATCCACCGCAATCGGGTATTTTAGGAATGCACAACGTAGTGGAAAGAGCTATCGTTAGAAACGGGCAAATCGTTATTGCTCCGGTAATGTACGTGGCGTTATCTTATGACCACAGAATCATCGACGGACGTGAGTCGGTTGGATTCTTGGTAGCGGTAAAAGAAGCGTTAGAAAATCCGGTAGAAATTTTGATGAATAACAACCCTAAGAAAGCTTTAGAGCTATAGGGTTTCTACCTGCCTCGGATGAGGCGCCTATATATATGCAAATCCCGTCTTGTTGTAAACGAGACGGGATTTTTTGGTTAAAGTTTGCTGCTTTTTTTTAAAATGAAAGTGAGCATAAAAACGATTCTTACTTCTAATTCATAAAAAGCAAAGGTTTATTATTTATTTTAGCGGTTTGAATTTTGTTGCATTTTTCGCTTTCCCCATGTATAGAATTATTTGTCATTGTCTCCTACTATTGTCTTTTTCCTCGGTATTGGCTCAGGGATTAAGCGAGTCTGAAATTAAAATCACCCGACGAATACAAGAAAATCTTATAGCAGCTCCCGAAAAAGCTCATGCTGAAGCGTTGGAAGTTAGCCATTCAAAAAATGAGTTGTTTCGTTTTTATGGTAACTATTATATCGCCAATTACTACTATAATAAATCCGATTATACCTCTTCTAGAAAACAGCTTCTTTCACTAATAAGCAATATTGAAAAAAGTAACATTCCCAAATCAAGCAAAGTGTATCAAGATTTGATAGGTATGTGTGTCAACAAACTTTTTTACCTCTACAAGAATTTAGGAGAGTACGACTCGGCTTTGTTTTATTTGGATAAATATAAAAAACAGTTGCCCGAAAATCGGTTTAACGAGCAATACGGCTTGATAAAAGTAGCGATGGGCGATTATGTTAACGGAATCGCATTGTTGAAGAGAGAATTAAAGACATCGCCACACCTCAAATTGGGAGTAGGCGAAAAAAAAGCGATGAATAAAAAATTATTTGCAGATAAATACAACTTCATTGGGGAAGCATACCAACAGTACTTCATACAGACGAAGAAACCTATTTTATTGGATTCCGCAAATTACCACTTCACGATAGCAGCCAAAATGTTACTGCAAGAGCACTTTTATCCTGATTACACTAAAGCATTGTTGTATATGCGAGAGGCTAAAAGTGCAGCTTTAGCAGGAGATTACCATCAATCATTGGCATTGTACCGAAAAGGGAAAAAGTTTCAGGTTATTCAAGAACATGTCAGGACTGTACAGATGTTTGATTTAGGGATGGCCGATTGTTTTTATCATGTAAAGCAAATTGATTCCGCGTTTTACTACGGGGAAAGATTCATAAAAAGTTATGAGCAGACTAAGGTGTCTAATGAAAATTTATTGATGGCGTATAACATCATGACGCAATGTTATAATGAAAAAAAGGACACAAAAAATGCCTATCGTTATGCCCAAAAAAGCTTAGCCCTAATTCAATCTGTTGAAGGCATTAAAAGTAAATCTCTGAATTTTTTGCACAACTATGATTTAGCGGTCATCAAAGCGGAATCTAATCAAATAATAGCCTCTAAGAATTATTTTAAATTTTCGCTTTTCAGTATACTGGTCGTATTAGGAATCGTTATTTTCAGTTTTTATTACTACTACAAGAATCAGAAAGAAAAGCACAATCAATTTTTAAAAATCATTCAAAATCTGAAAGAGTCTAAACAGACCGAGAATGCCCAAGCGGAGCTCAAAATTGCAATTACTGATGCGCAACCTAAGGCACTTCTAGACGAGGAACTCGTCGAAAAATTAGCCTCTGGACTCAAAAAACTGGAACAGAAAGAAGCTTATTTGGATCCAAATTTTAAGTTAGCTTTTGTAGCCAAAAAATTAAATACAAACACGGCCTATTTGTCACAATATTTCAATCAGGTCATGCAAAAATCTTTTTCGGAATACACCCAAGAATTGCGCATTCATTATGTGCTTCAAAAGTTAGTTGACGCTCCTTATTTTCGCAAATATACTTTGCAAGCCATAGCCGAAGAAGTAGGATATAAAGATGCTAACACCTTGGTTCGTGTTTTTAAAAAGCAAACCGGACTTTCTCCTAATTACTATATTGAAAAGCTGGAAAACAAAAAATAAGTACTTTAAAATCAATCAAATAACTCTAATTTATCAGTTGATTATTTATAAATAGTCCAATACATTAATTGTTCCGATAGTACACTTCTAATAGTTTTGAGCAAAATAAAGTCAGAGTGTCAGAAGACAATAGTAGATAAATGTGAAAAGTCTGGTAGCTGAATTGTGCCCATAATTCCAAAAACTTTCTCACTTATTCTTGTACCATTCTTCTCAACCAATTGATTTTATTTTTCAAATAACCATTCTTATCTGGAAGAAATTTACGTCTAAACTATTAATGAATTAAAATGAAAAAAAGAGCCATTCTTTTGGGATTAGTATTGTGTTCTGTTGTCACAACTAATGCGCAATTATTAAACAAATTAAACAAAGCAAAAAACACAGCCAATCAAGCATCAGAAGTGGTTGAGACTGTAGAGAAAGGAAAAGAAGCAGTCAAAAAAGGCGATAAAAGCAAAAAAGGCGGCGGTGGCGGTTTCTCAGCTGGGTTAAAGTTAGATTGGACACAGTTCAAACAAACACCGGCAATAACTATGAGCTCACTCCTTTACGGAACCACGGCTGGTACAATTAACAGTTATACTGCGACTTTCATCCCTAATAAAACAGTAAGCGGAAAAACGGTTAATGCTTTTTCGGATCAATCGGAGTATTTGAGAATCAAAGTGTTCAAAAACAACCAATACATGAACTATTTTGAGTATTCCGGTGACCAAGTTTTTGACGATGGAAAGAAAACAAAATTCAATGAGCCAAGCAGCCGCTACCAACGTGATGGCGAATGGGTAGGACATTCCGAATCATTTATTACAGACTGGGGACCGGGCAATTACCGATTGGATTTTTATGCCGGTGATAAAATGTTTTATTCCTTTGACTTTGAATTGGTAAAATTAACCAATAATGATGCTTATGCGGCGATGAATGAAATGTATGTGGTTCGTGGACCATGGAATAACTTCGCTTATTTGAATCATGCCGATACCGGAAATCTTCTTTTTGGTTTTTACCTAACTCACGAAGAATTTATGCCGAATCCATCCAACAGCAGAAAAACAAACAAAAGCGTAAAATGGTCTGTAAACATGTTTAAAGACAACAAGTTGTATGCACAACATTACGGGAACGGTCCAAACACGGCTCAAGTAGAACAAGCCAAATGGAACGAGAATCAGTGTGCGTTCAAATTGGTTGGCAAACCGGGCGAAATTAAATTTGCTGACTTAACCGATGGTAGTTACAGAATCGAACTAACTGTAGAAGGAGAAGCCAAACCAAGAATTTACAAATTCACGGTTAAAGACAAAAAAATAGTGTTGATTCCGGAACAAGACCGATCAAAAAATACAGATCCAACCCGACTTATAGAAGGATGGAACGACTATTTCTGGTTGAAATTGGAAAAATAATACCAATCTGGAAAACCATTTTTTGTTGGCAAATATCATGCTGACTATCCAAAAAAGTCCCTTAAGTAATTTTTGACAGGAATAGAGACACTATACTTTCAGCCATATTTTGTCTGGTTAGAGGTTAAACTCTATTGTTCGCCTAGATTGCTTAAGGGACTATTTACTTAAAACTTAATTAAAACTACATGAAAAAACTTTACTTGCTCGGATTGATATTGTTCAGCTTTATTTCTTTCGGACAAAATTACAATTACACTATTTATAACACCTCAAATTCCGGAATAGGAAGTGATTACGTTGGAGATATAAAAACAGATGCCAATGGAGTATTGTGGATTTCCTCTTTTAGCGGCGTTTCAACTTTCAACGGCACTACTTTTACCAAATACAATACAGGAAACTCCGGAATAGCCTCAAATGCTATCCTCGAAATCGAAATTGATGGTTTGGGAAGAAAATGGATGGCTTCTCAAAACAATGGAATCATCTTATTAAATGGAACCACTTGGACCAATTATACCAGCTCCAATTCGGGACTTCCTAACAACGCTATTGTTTGTATCGACGTAGATAGCAATAACAATCTTTGGGTAGTAACAACTTCCGGTCTTACCAGATTTAATGGTACTACTTGGACGACTTATAATGCATTGACTAATATTAACTCCATCGAGATTGATTATGCTAATGGCATTTGGGTAACCAACAACGGCAATTTGTACAAGTTCAACGGCACCGATTACAATTTCATTGCCCAAGGCACAGATAAATTATTAAAAGCCTATGGTGATCTGATTTACGTTGCTGGCTTTGATAGTTTCTTGACCTATACTATTGAAGGAACTTTTTTTAGCAACTACTACCAGAGTAATTCGTGTTTGGCGGGCTATCAATTGAATGCCTTAGATGTTGATAGTAACAATAAGGTATGGATTGCCTTTAACGGAGATGGTGTGCAAAATTTCACCAACTGTGTTACCTATAACACTTCAAATTCAGGGTTGCCTGATAATTATTTTAGTGCACTCAGAACCCAATCTTCCGGGGTTATTTGGGCAGGAACTTTGCAATTAGGTTTGGTGAAAATGACACCAAGCGCTACCACTTGTAATCCTCCAACGAATTTAGCAGTGTCCAACATAACGTCTACTACTTGTCAATTAACTTGGACAGCTCCGGCATCAGTCCCTGGTTCAGGATACGAAATTTATATTGCACCAACTACTGTTGCCCCGACGACAAACACAACACCAACCTTAACAAGTACTGCTCCCAGCGTGAGTGTTACTAACGGATTAACCGCAGGAACAACTTATTATTACTGGGTTCGTTCCAATTGTGGTTCAGAAAAGAGCACATGGACCTCAGGAGGAAGTTTTACTACTGCTGCTTTAACCGGATGTACTACGGCTACTTACGGGCAATGGCCGGCGGCAACTTATACCCCGTCATGTTCAGGAAGCGCAGAGCAAATCGTAATCAATGCTTACGCCGGTGAATATTCAAAAGTAAATATATTGTCAAATACACAGTATACTTTTTCAAGTTCAGTCGCTACCGATTTTGTTACCATTACCAATGAAGCCGGCGATACTGTTTTAGCAAGCGGATTATCCCCGCTAAGTTGGGCATCTGCTTCAAATACCGGAGTAGTGCGTTATTATTTTCATACCGATGCTAACTGTGGCGCTCAAAATACCAACAGAATCAGGTATATTCAATGCGGAACTCCTGTAAGTTGCGGATTACCATCCGGCTTAACGGTTTCTAATATTACTTCAAATTCATGCCGATTGTTTTGGGTTGCCCCAACACCTGTGGCCAATTCATACGATATTTATTTGAGCACCAATAGTACTGCTCCATTAACTTCCACAAATGCTACCCAAACCAGCGTGGCTAATCTTGTGGGCGCTTTAAACGGACTAACTGCTGCCACTACCTATTATTACTGGATACGTTCTAATTGTAATGGAAACAAAAGTGCTTGGGTGTCAGGAGGAAGTTTTACAACGATTGCAGCATTAACATGTAATGGTGCCATTTATGGATTGTATCCTGACACTACTTTTACCCCTTCATGTACAGGAAATGCAGAACAAATTGTTGCAGACGCATGGGCTGGAGAATATACTAATGTTAATGTACTTTCAAATAGGCAGTATACTTTTACCAGTTCTATTGCTACCGATTTTATAACCATTACCAATGCCACAGGAACTTCGGTCTTAGCAAGTGGACTAACTCCTTTAGTTTGGAATTCAAATACTACCTCTGGCGTTATTAGATATCATTTCAGTACCAATGCCAATTGCGGTACTCAAAATACATCCAGAATTCGTTCAATAACTTGTGCTAATACGTCGTCTTGTAATCCTCCGTCTAATTTTTCGACTACCAATATTACCTCGACTACAGCTACTTTGAATTGGACTGCTGCGACACCTGCTCCGAATACTTACCTGTATTTGTATAATACCACACCTACTATTGGTGGAATTGACGGAAGTACAGTTGCTACTTCAGCAAATTTAACCGGATTATTGCCGAATACAGATTACCATTGGTGGGTTGCCTCAGTTTGTGGTAACACTCAAACGGAATGGGTTTACGGAGGGTTTTTCGTGACGGCAGCGACTACTTGTTTTTCCCAACTTAGTTGTGCTGCTTTGGGCGCTACAGCTATCAAATCGGATGGCTCATTATGGGCTTGGGGTTCCAGTGTAAACGGTTCAATTGGAGATGGAACCAACACCAGCCGAAATTACCCGGTACAAATTGGAAATGAAAATACTTGGCAAAGTGTTTCTGAAACTGCTTTTACCGGTATGGCTATTAAAAATGATGGTTCCCTATGGGGCTGGGGACAAAATATTGGAAACCTCAACTCTACGTCGGGAAGTGCTGTGTTGGCACCTATTCGAGTAGGAACTGACAATAATTGGCAAGCCGTTTCGGCAGGTACTGGCCATACTGCGGCTATAAAAACCAATGGAACGCTTTGGACTTGGGGTTCGAATGGCTACGGACAACTCGGATTATCCACGAGTTTGAATTATTTTGAACCAACACAATTAGGAACCGATACTTGGGCGCATGTTTCTGCTGGATATGATTATACTTTAGCAGTTAAATCCAACGGTACGCTTTGGGCTTGGGGTTACAACAACAAAGGTCAGTTAGGTAACGGAAATTTGAGTAACAGCAATGCGCCGGTACAAATTGGCACTGCAACCAATTGGTCAAAAGTATATGCAGGAAATGGTAGTTCATATGCCCTAAAAACGGATGGTACAATTTGGGCTTGGGGTGATAACCAGTATAGCCAGTTAGGTGACGGAACGGCCACCGATAGAACGACACCTGTACAAATAGGGACAGCAAACGACTGGCAACACATTGGCGTAGGGGGTGCTCATGCCGTGGGTAAAAAGAATAACGGTACTATTTGGGCTTGGGGAATTAATAGTTACTCTCAATTGGGGAATGGCACTACAGTAAGTAGTAGTGTTCCGGTAGAAATAGGGACAGCTACAAATTGGTTAACTATTGACGCGGGTGTTTCAACAACATCTGCCATCAAGACTGATGGTACAATGTATGTTTGGGGACGCAATAATTTAGGCCAATTGGGAGATGGAACCAATACACTACGCAGTGTGCCAACAGCCATCAGTTGTCCGACATCTAATCTGGGAATTGACGATACTGTAGTTTTAGAAAATGAAATAAAAGTGTACCCTAACCCAATGAATGAGGTGTTAACTGTTTCAGGTGATCATGAAATTGTATCTCTGGCTGTTTATAATTTACTTGGTCAAGAAGTAATTGTAAAATCGGTTAACGCTCATGAAACGGTTCTTGATGTTTCAAAACTGCCAACCGGAACTTACTTGGTTAAAATAAACGCAGCTAATACTGTAAATACCATAAAAGTGTTTAAACAGTAATACTATAAAATTCTAAATTTACCAATCCCAAATTCCAAAAGAGTTTGGGATTTTTTTGTTTATTTGTGTTGCATTAGAAATTATTAGGAAGTTGTCCCGCACCTTTTGGTAAAGCCCAAAATCAACTATGAAGAAAAACAAGAAGCAAGCCGCAATAGGATTTATTTTTATCACAATGCTGATTGATATCACCGGCTGGGGAATAATCATCCCGGTGATTCCAAAGTTGATAGCCGAATTGATTCACGGTGATATTAGTGAAGCAGCCAAATACGGCGGATGGTTAACCTTTGCCTATGCGATAACACAATTTGTTTGCGCTCCTTTAATAGGCAATTTGAGCGACAAATACGGACGTCGCCCCATTATCCTGATTTCGCTCTTTGCCTTTGCACTTGATTATTTACTCTTGGCTTTTTCTCCAACCATTGTTTGGCTCTTTGTAGGCCGCATCATAGCCGGTTTAACCGGAGCCAGTATTACCACAGCTTCCGCTTATATAGCCGATGTCAGTACGCCGGAAAACAGAGCCAAAAACTTCGGAATGATAGGCGCAGCCTTTGGATTGGGCTTTATCATTGGTCCGGTGCTTGGCGGTTTGTTAGGGCAATACGGTTCCCGAGTGCCGTTTTATGCCGCAGCCGTTTTGTGTTTGCTGAACTTTTTATATGGCTATTTCATCTTGCCTGAATCGTTGTCTAAAGAAAACCGTCGTGCCTTTGAATGGAAAAGAGCCAATCCGATTGGCGCCTTGCTGAATTTGAAAAAATACCCTTCCTTAATCGGACTCATATTAGCCATTTTCTTGTTGTACGTCGGTTCACACGCAGTTCACAGCAATTGGAGTTTCTTTACCATGTATCGCTTTGGTTGGGATGAAAAAATGGTTGGAATTTCGCTAGGTGTAGTCGGCCTTCTTGTCGGTCTCGTACAAGGTGGTTTGGTGCGTTTTACGAGTCCGCGTTTGGGGAACCAGAAAAGTATTTACCTAGGCTTGTCGTTATATACTATCGGAATGTTGTTGTTTGCTTTTGCCACACAAAGCTGGATGATGTTTGCCTTTTTAGTCCCGTATTGTTTGGGCGGTATTGCCGGTCCGGCTTTGCAATCGGAAGTTTCCGGAAAAGTACCGGCTAATGAACAAGGTGAAATTCAAGGGACATTGGCGAGTTTGATGAGTGCCTCAGCCATTATCGGTCCGCCTATGATGACGAACACTTTTTACTTTTTCACCCACGATGAAGCACCGTTTCAATTACCCGGAGCACCTTTTATTTTGGGAGGTTTTTTGATGTTAGTCAGTACGATTTTGGCGTATTATTCGATGAAGAAACATTTTACTTCAGGTACAGGCAGTGATTATAGTAATCAATAATCGCTTTCCCTTCCAATAAAACATCAGCACCGATAATGCCGTGAACCGGTTTGGCTTTGTATTGTTGTAAAGCCTGATTCACATGAGTCATATCGAAAATGATTAAGTGAAAACCATCCGTTTTCCATCGCCCTATTTTTAAATCATTGTTTTTCGCCAATTGCGTAAACATCCCTGTAGCTCCTGCGCCGGCTGCTTTGGTTTTCGATTTTCCGGCGGTAAGGTTAAAAAAGTCTACATTGTCAAAACCGACACAACTGTTGGAAGCACCGGTATCTAAAATAAAATTGCCGGTCACGCCGTTAAGACTCGCTTTAATGAGCAAATGTTGCGTTTTCGAAACTTTAAAATGGATCTTTTTGTACTTTTCTTTCTTCAGCACTTCTTGCAAGTCTTTCATAGCTTTGAATTGGTTTCCAAAAGTAATCTAAATTCCATTATGCTGGAAAATTCTCTGTAAACTTAGTACCTTAGCACCTCAGAATCTTAGCGCCTTTAATTCCAATGATTTTTACCGATACCCACACGCATTTGTATTCCGAAGAGTTTGAAAACGATCGAACCGAAATGATCCAAAGAGCTATCGATGCAGGAGTTTCTCGTTTCTTTGTTCCTTCGATTGATTCGACCTATACCCAAAAAATGTACGAGTTGGAAGCGCAGTTTCCACAAAACATTTATTTAATGATGGGATTGCATCCGTGTTATGTGAAACCGGATACTTATTTAGCAGAATTAGCACACGTTGAAACCGAATTGGCCAAAAGGAAATTTCAAGCCATAGGCGAAATCGGAATCGATTTGTATTGGGATAAAACCACTTTAGCCATTCAGCAGGAAGCCTTTCGCCGACAAATTCAATGGGCTAAAAAGTATCAATTAGGTATCAATATCCATTGCCGAGACGCTTTTGACGAAGTTTTTGAAGTACTGGAAAGTGAGCAGTCAGAAGATTTGTTTGGTATCTTTCATTGTTTTACCGGCGATTTTGAACAAGCCCAACGTGCCATCAACTTGAACATGAAGTTAGGGATTGGCGGTGTGGCCACGTTTAAAAACGGGAAGATAGATCAGTTTTTAAAAGAAATCGATTTGCAACATATTGTATTAGAAACCGATTCGCCGTATTTAGCACCGGTACCGTATCGCGGCAAGCGAAACGAAAGCAGTTATACTTTGCTGGTAGCCGAAAAGTTAGCCCAAATTTACGAGCTTCCGGTAGCCGAAATTGCACGAATTACCACAGAAAATTCCAAAGCCGTTTTCGGGATTTAATCATTTTATAACGGGCATTTGAGATTTTTTTTGTTCATTTGTTCTACAAACAAGCCAATACGAACATGTCAAAGTTTGATGCTATCCGACCTTATTATGATGCCGAGGTAAACCAAGCCATTTTATCAGCGATAAATCATCCGATGATGAAGGCGTTGATGAATTTTGCCTACGAAAATGAAGACGATTCGGTTTGGAAAGAACAGTTGAAGCGCACGCATTCTATCCGCGATTTCCAAATCAATTTTGCCTACAAGGCGGTTAAGAAAGTTTTAGAGAAAAGCTCAGACGGACTTTCTACTTCGGGTTTTGAAAAATTAGAACCCAATACCTCGTATTTGTTTATTTCCAACCACCGCGATATTATTTTAGACACGTCATTGTTGAACGTATGCCTACACGAACACGGGTTGGTCATGACGGCCTCAGCCATTGGCGACAATTTGGTCAAAAAGGATTTTTTAAAAACCTTATCTAAGCTCAATCGTAATTTTTTAGTACAACGTGGTTTGCCACCGAGAGAATTATTGGAAAGTTCCAAATTGATGTCGGAGTACATCGGTCAGTTGCTACTGCGCGAAAACCGTTCGGTGTGGATTGCCCAACGGGAAGGCCGAACCAAAGATGGGAACGATGCGACGCATAGCGGTGTTTTAAAAATGTTGGCCATGGCTTCCGGTGAGGCGTCTATGCTGGATTATTTTAAAAAACTAAAAATTGTACCGGTTTCTATTTCCTACGAATACGACCCAACAGATGCCTTAAAGATGCCGCAACTTATGGCCGAAGCCAATGCGGAAAAATACATCAAAGACAAGAACGAAGATTTTATTACCCTCTTAAGTGGGATTATCGGACAAAAAAAACGCATTCATATTCACGTTGGCGAAGTTTTAACGAATGAAATCGATAAAATTGCATGTGAGTTCGACAATACTAATAAGCAAATTCAGGCGCTGGCTCAAGTTATAGATGATGCTATTTTGCAGACTTACAAGCTTTGGCCTACCAATTACATCGCTTACGATTTGCTTTTTAAAACAGATCAATTCAAAGCATTTTACACAGAAAACGAAAAATCCCTTTTTGAAAGACGTTTAGAAATGCGCATTGATGAAACCAATCCGCAAATGGTAGAAGGTTTTTTAGCTATGTATGCCAATCCGGTAGTCAATAAAATGAAGTATGAAAACGCAGGCTAAACCCAATATTTTACTCATCTACACCGGTGGTACTATCGGAATGATGAAAGATTTTGAAACGGGTGCGCTCAAGGCTTTCAACTTCAAGAAATTGCTGCAAAAAATCCCTGAACTTAAGCAACTGGATTGTGAAATAGAAACCATTTCCTTTGCCAAACCTATTGATTCGTCTAATATGAGTCCGGACAAATGGGTTCAAATTGCGACTATTATTGAAGAGAAATACAACGATTTTGACGGCTTTGTTATTTTACACGGTTCCGATACGATGTCGTATTCCGCTTCTGCCATGAGTTTTATGCTCGAAAATTTGGCCAAGCCGGTGGTTTTTACCGGTTCTCAATTGCCAATAGGCGATTTGCGCACAGACGCTAAGGAAAACTTGATTACCGCCATTCAAATTGCCTCTTTACAACAAAAAGGCAAGCCGGTGATTCAGGAAGTTTGTTTGTATTTTGAATACAAACTCTACCGCGGCAACCGAACTACTAAAATAAGCGCCGAACATTTTAATGCTTTTACCTCGCCGAATTATCCGCCTTTAGCCGAGTCCGGTGTGCATTTGAATGTGAATCCGAATGTGATTTTAGCCAAGCAATCCAATAAAAAGTTAGTAGTTCATAAAACATTAAATGATGATGTGGTCATTATCAAAATGTTTCCCGGGATTAACGAAAATGTTTTGTCGGCGATTATGGCGACGCCTAACTTAAAAGGGATCGTTTTAGAAACGTATGGTTCCGGCAATGCACCTACTGAAGATTGGTTTATTCAAATTTTGAAGAAAGCTATCAAGCAAGGATTGCAAGTCGTTAACGTTACCCAATGTTCAGGTGGTAGTGTTAATATGGGTCAATACGAAACCAGTACACAACTGAAAAATATCGGCATTATTTCGGGGAAAGACATTACAACGGAAGCCGCAATAACTAAGTTGATGTATCTTTTAGGACAAAATGTTTCGCCTACTGTTTTCAAGACCATATTTGAAACGGCTTTGCGTGGAGAAATGCAATAAGAATTTTGCAACACGCTTTTATAAATCATTTTTTTTGTTGTTCTTTGCACCACAAAATTAGAGAGGTGTCCGAGTGGTTGAAGGAGCAAGCCTGGAAAGTTTGTATGTGGGTAACTGCATCGAGGGTTCGAATCCCTTCCTCTCTGCGATGAAAACCGAAGCGAAAGCTTCGGTTTTCTTTTTACAGAAAAAAAATGGAAAGTTCACTTTCTAATTTTTTTTCTGTAAAAAGAAAACAGCCATTGCAAATGGCTTGGTTTTCAACGACAGTTTCCCTATTGCGGATCACCGCAGGTAATCCCTTCACTTTCTAATTTTTTTTCTGTAAAAAGAAAACAGCCATTGCAAATGGCTTGGTTTTCAACGACAGTTTTCCTATTGCGGATCACCGCAGGTAATCCCGAAGAGCATTCTATATCACCATAATTCTATTGTAATAAGTGAACCTTCAACGATTGTTTATTCCGTTGAAATGCCGTACATTCGCTAAACTTTAGTTCAAGTTATGAGAATCAAAATCCTTTTATTATTCTTGTTTTCCGCAGCAAGTGCCTTGGCTCAGAATGTGGAAACCGATTTTGATGCGCCTGATTCGCTCTTCCGTGAAGACCAATTTTACTTAAATATTACCTACAATACGCTACAAAAGGTTCCCGATGGTTTACAACAGACTAAATTTTCACCCGGATTTTCGGTTGGATTTTTACGCGACATGCCGATAAATGCTTCCAGAACCTTTGCTGTGGCAGCCGGTTTGGGCTATTCGTTGTCGGTTTATAATCAGAATTTAGGGATTTTTGAAAGTAATAATACCACTATTTATGAGATTTTAAATGCTGAAGGCGTTTCTGTCTCTAAAGACAAACTTTCTTTACACTATGTTGATTTGCCGGTTGAATTTCGTTGGCGAAACGCAACGCCTGACAATCACCGATTTTGGCGTGTGCATTTGGGAGTTAAACTCAGCTATTTAGTTGCAAATCAATACAAGCTGGTCTCTACTGCCGGAAATTTGACCAACACTAATTTAAATGATTTGAGTAAGTTTAATTATGGACTTTACCTATCTACCGGATGGAATACATGGAATATTTACGCCTATTACGGATTTAATCCCATCTTTACTTCTGATGCCAAAATTGACGGGCAGACTATCGATATGAACACGGCCAAATTTGGCTTGATGTTTTACATCTTATAACCAATAATACAACAATCCGACTTGTGGTAAAACACCACACAAAAACCCAATCAGCAATTCTTTGTTGGTATGCGCTTTCATTACCAAACGGGAGGAAGCCACTAGACCGTTCAGCACTACCAAAAAAGCCACTAGGCTAACAGTATTCAATTCGTTTTTTAAACTCAATCCAATTGCAAAAACAGTCAATGCACTGATGCCAATCATGTGTATGCTGGCTTTTATTTTGGTGTATAACAATAAAAAGGCAACAGCTGCACTGATAATGCCGCCCATAAAGAAATAATGGAGAGAAGGAAATAAGTCCGCTGTAATGCTTTTTTGGATTAATACCGACAACAAGCAGATGTGCAGCACTAACGGAATCTTTCTATGAGACAAATCCGAGAGCATAATGCTATCGATTTTTCCAAAGGTTCGCAACAGGTAAAAAAAGGCGATAGGCAAAAAGAAAGTGATAATAATGACCTGTAAAAACAAAACCATGTATTGCCCGAAAGTCATGTAACGGGAGTCGAGCCAAACATAAAAAAGAGTTCCCAACAGCGGAACAAAAATAGGGTGTAAGGCGTACGAGAAAAACGGGAGGAATTTTTTCAAAAGTGATTTGGTTTAAATCTTTTTTCTCATTCTAGCCACCGGAATGTCCAATAACTCACGGTATTTAGCAATCGTTCTTCGGGCAATAGGATAACCTTTTTCTTTTAAGATTTCAGCCAATTGATCGTCCGGTAGCGGTTTGGTTTTGTCTTCTTCCTCGATTACCGTTTTCAGAATTTTTTTGATTTCCAAAGTCGATACGTCTTCGCCTTGGTCGTTTTTCATCGCTTCCGAGAAAAATTCTTTAATCAGTTTAGTGCCGTAAGGTGTATCCACATATTTGCTGTTGGCTACACGAGAAACCGTTGAGATATCCAATCCAACCAAATCAGCGATATCCTTTAAAATCATCGGTTTGAGTTTGGTTTCTTCACCATCCAAGAAATACTCACTTTGGAAATGCATGATGGCATTCATCGTAACAAAAAGCGTTTCCTGGCGTTGTCTGATGGCGTCAATAAACCATTTGGCCGAGTCCAATTTTTGTTTGATGAACTGCACTGCATCTTTTTGTTGGTGCGATTTGTCGCGGGAATCTTTATATGTTTGTAACATTTCCTGATAATCTTTGGAAACGTGTAAGGTTGGCGCATTTCTGCCGTTGAGCGTCAATTCTAATTCACCATCTACAATTCTGATGGTAAAATCGGGTACAATTTGTTCGATAACTCGGCTACTGCTGTCAAACGAACCTCCCGGTTTTGGATTTAGTTTTTCGATTTCCTCAATGGCTTTTTTTAGGCGATCTTGGGTAATCTCGTATTTCTGTAATAGTTTTTCGTAGTGTTTTTTAGTAAAAGCATCAAACTGATTTTCGATGATATTGATGGCCAAATCAACGGATTCAGTTGGCGTTTTGTGCTTCAACTGCAATAATAAACATTCTTGTAAGTCGCGCGCACCAACGCCGGCAGGTTCTAATTCGTGGACTATGTGTAATATCTTTTCCACCGTTTTTTCATCGGTATAGATGCCTTGGGTGAAGGCCATATCATCCACCATATCCGAAATGCTTCTTCGCAAATAACCGTCATCGTCTATACTGCCCACCAAAAACTCGGCAATCTCACGTTGTTCATCGGTTAAAATAAAGGTATTTAATTGGTTGATCAAATCCTGATGAAAGCTAACCGGTGCGGCGAACGGCATTTCGCGGTCGTCATCGTCGTCGCTGTAGTTGTTGGCTTGTAGTTTGTATTCGGGCGTTTCGTCGTCACTTAAATACTCGTCGATGTTGATTTCATCGGTGTCGATGTTTTCGTTATCGTCGAACTCATCGTACTCGTCATTGTTGTCAAATTCGTCTTTCTCATACAATTCCTCTTCTTCTTTTCCGCTTTCCAGAGCCGGATTCTCTACCAATTCCTCTTTCAGCCTTTGTTCAAAAGCTTGCGTAGGCAACTGAATTAACTTCATCAGCTGGATTTGCTGAGGCGATAATTTCTGGGTGAGTTTAAGATTTAGAAATTGTTTGAGCATTTTTTTTGTTGTATGTTGTAAGTTGTAGGTTGTGAGTTGAAGTTAACATAGAACCTACAACTTACAACCCAAAACATTCTTTAAAATTCTGCATTTTGCGGTGTTCTCGGGAACGGAATTACGTCTCTGATGTTGGTCATTCCGGTTACAAAAAGTACCAAACGTTCAAAGCCTAATCCGAAGCCGGAGTGAACGGCAGAACCAAATCGACGGGTGTCTAAATACCACCATAATTCTTCTTCATCTATGCCGATGGCTTTCATTTTTTCTACCAAAACATCGTAACGCTCTTCTCTTTGAGAACCGCCTACGATTTCTCCGATACCCGGAAACAAGATGTCCATGGCACGAACGGTTTCTCTGCCCGGCTCGGTATTGTCGTTCAAACGCATATAGAAGGCTTTAATTTTGGCCGGATAATCAAACAAAATTACCGGACATTTGAAGTGTTTTTCAACTAGGAAACGTTCGTGTTCACTTTGTAAATCGGCGCCCCATTCTTCAATAAGGTATTGGAATTTTTTCTTTTTATTCGGCGTCGAATCTCTTAAAATATCGATAGCCTCAGTGTAAGAAACACGTTTGAAATCGTTGTTCAAAACGAAGTTCAATTTCTCTAACAAAGCCATTTCGCTGCGTTCCGCTTGTGGCTTTTGTTTTTCTTCGTCTAATAATCGGCCTTCCAAGAATTTCAAGTCATCGGCACATCTTTCTACCGCATAATTGATGACAAACTTGATGAAATCTTCTGCCAAATCCATGTTGTCTATCAAATCGTTGAAAGCTACTTCCGGCTCAATCATCCAAAATTCAGCCAAGTGACGAGAAGTATTCGAGTTTTCCGCGCGGAACGTTGGACCGAAAGTATAAATTTGTCCCAAAGCCATAGCGAAGGTTTCGCCTTCTAACTGACCGGAAACGGTTAAATTGGTATGTTTTCCGAAGAAATCTTTTTTGTAATCGATGTTGCCCTCTTCGTTTTTAGGCAAATTATCCAAAGGCAAAGAAGTAACTTGGAACATTTCGCCTGCACCTTCTGCATCAGCTCCGGTGATAATTGGCGTGTTCACATACACAAAACCTCTGTCTTGAAAATAGGTATGAACCGCATGGGCCAATACCGAACGCACTCTCATAATAGCTCCGAACGCATTGGTTCGCACACGCAAATGCGCATTTTCTCTTAAGAATTCCAATGAGTGTTTTTTTGGTTGCATTGGGAATTTCTCCGCATCGCAATCGCCCAAAATTTCCAATTGGGCAACTTGGATTTCATATTTTTGACCGGCACCTTGGCTTTCTACCAACTTTCCGGTTAAAGCTACAGCCGTTCCGGTGTTGATTCTTTTCAAAGTGGCTTCCGGTGTGTTTTCAAAATCAACTACACACTGTAAGTTATGAATGGTTGAACCATCGTTTAAAGCAATAAACTGATTGTTTCTAAAAGTTCTTACCCAACCTTTAACGGTTACCTCATAATTCGTTTTCTCGCTGCTCAGTAAGTCTTTTACTTTTGAATGTCTCATTAGAATATCAGATATTAAATTTTAAATAGTAGATTTTAGAATCTTAACGCAAATATAAATTATTTATTGTTTTTTTCTAGCGCATCAATTTCTTCGTCGGTATGTTCTAAGATGTCGATGGTTGGTTCCGGTAATTCTTGCTGGTTGGCCAAAGTTTTATTTAACGACAGTACTAACGATGGCAACAATACCAAGTTAGACAGCATCCCGAAAGAAAGCGTCAAAGCGACCAATCCGCCCAAAGCTACTGTGCCGCCAAAGCTCGATAACATGAAAACCGAGAATCCGAAAAACAATACGATTGACGTGTAAAACATACTGATTCCGGCATCATCAAACGTGGCAAAAACCGATTTCTTGATTTTCCAATCGTTGCGCGACAACTCCAATCGGTATTGGGCCAAAAAGCGCAAGGTGTCGTCGACCGACATTCCGAAAGCGATCCCGAAAACTAACAATGTAGAAGGCTTTAACGGAATGCCCAAAAAGCCCATCAAACCGGCGGTCATGATAAGTGGTAACAAATTCGGGATGATAGAAACCAACACCATTTTGAAGGAACGAAACATAATAGCCACCAATCCTCCGGTTAGGAAAAACGCAAACAGTAAAGAAGACAATAAGTTGTCTAGCAAATATTGCGTTCCTTTTTGAAATACCGATGGTTTTCCGGTAATGATGACTTCGTATCTTGGTGACGGGAATAATTTGTCGACTTTATTGCGGATGTGTGCTTCGATGGCATCCATTTTTTCGCCGTTTTCGTCTTTGATAAAAGTGGTCATACGGGCAATACTTCCGTCTGCAGAGATATAACTTTTGAGCTGATTGTCTTTAGTGTTTTTAATGGAATTCTTGATATACGGCAGTAAAAACATTTCTTCATTAGCCGAAGGTAAAGTGTAAAAATCAGGATTTCCGTTGTAATACGCCTGGTTGAAACTTTTGGCAATGTTTACAATCGACAACGGTTTGGAAAGCTCCGGAATGTCGATGATGGTTTGCTCCAATTCTTCCATTCTGCGCAAGTTGCTGCCTTTCATGGCGCCGTTTTTTCGTTTGGTATCAATCATGATTTCCAAAGGCATCACACCATCAAATTCTTTTTCAAAGAAGCGTATGTCTTCAAAAAAAGCCGTTTTTTTAGGCATGTCTTCAATAATACTGCCCGAAATCCGAATTTTGTTGATACCTATCAAACCGAAAACCAATAAGCAAATAGCGGTGATGTAAACTCCCAATCGGTTGTATTTTACCGTGTTGACAATCCATTTCAAAAATGATGTCAACGATTCGCGTTCCAAATGACCTAAATGTCTTGGGATAGGCGATGGGATGTAGCTGAAAAATATCGGAATCAACAACAAACTCAAGAGATAAATCGCCAAAATATTGATGGTAGTCACTACACCGAATTCACGCAACAACACATTATTGGTAGCAATAAAAGTGGCAAAACCAACCGCTGTAGTGATGTTGGTCATCAAAGTCGCTGTACCGGTTTTGGTAATCACGCGTTGTAAGGATTTGGCTTTGTTGGAATGTTTGTGGTATTCCTGATGGTATTTGTTGATGAAGAAAATACAATTCGGTATTCCGATTACAATCACTAATGTTGGTACCAAAGCGGTCAAAACCGTAATCTCGTAACCCAATAATCCCATTAATCCGAACGACCACATTACGCCGATAATAACCACGATCATCGAGATTAGCGTAGCGCGGAATGAGCGGAAAAAGTAGAAGAAAATCAGTGAAGTAATCAACAAAGCCGCGCCGATGAACAAGCCAATTTCGTCAATGATGGTTTTGGCATTCAAAGTTCGAATGTAAGGCATACCGGAAGTATGGAGGTCAATTTGAGTTGTTTTCTCAAATTTTTCTATGGCCGGAATCAAGTCGTTTAACACGTATTCTTTTCGGGCTTTGGTGTTTACAATTTTCTTGTCGAGGTAAATGGCCGAACGAACCGCACCGGTTTTTTTGTTGAATAACAAGCCTTCGTAAAACGGCAAGCGGGTAAACAATTCGGTTTTGATGGCTTTCAGATACTTTTCATCTTGGACTTTATTCGAATCCACCAATGGTTTGAGTTCGAAAGTCTCCAGCGAATCATTCTTGATTAGTTTTTGCAAGTTGTCTACCGAAACCACCAAACTCACTTCTTTGTGTGATTTGATAGTCGTCATCAACTCGCTCCAAGCGGCGTAAACTTTTGGGGTGAATAAGCGATTGTCTTTGGTGGCAATGACAATCAAATTGCCTTCTTCGCCAAATTGATCCAGGAATTTTTGATAGTCTACATTCACTTTATCATCAGCCGGAATCAAATTGGCTTCGGTTTGGGTAAAACGAATGTTTTTCCATTGTAAGGAAAGCAATATGGTAATCAGAATAATACTGCCCAAAATGACAATTCTGTTTCTCAGAATAATTCGGGCTACCAATTCCCAAAAACCAATACCTAACAACTTTTTCATAAAACCTAAAATGGGTTGCAAAGGTAATCAAAACCTCAAAAAATTAGGATGATACAGGGTAAAGTTTTCTTAATTTTTGCTTTAATTTTCAAGCTGATTTTAATTAATAGTTATCGATGTAAAAAAAGTGAAAAAAATACGTGGTTTTTTAGCATCTTTGTAAGCACAAGCACAACTTTTTTCGGATGAGAAATTTAAAGAATACGTTATTTTACCTAATCATTACCGGTGGTTTTACAGCCTTGATGTATTGGATAATTGAGCAAGGCAAACTCTTAGAGGTAGGCCGAAAAATTGTTTCACCTACTTCTTCCGACAGCCAGTGGATACAATTCTTGAGTTCGCTGTTTCATAACTTGCAGCATCCGTTGGCGTTATTGCTCGTACAAATCATTTCCATCGTCATAGTGGCGCGTATTTTTGGGTGGATATTCAGAAAAATTGGGCAACCGTCTGTCATTGGTGAAATTATAGCCGGAATTGTACTCGGACCGTCGTTATTCGGATTGTATTTTCCCGATTTAAAAGACGCCTTGTTTCCCGTGGCTTCCTTGGGCAATTTGCAAGTATTGAGTCAGGTTGGATTGATTTTGTTCATGTTTGTCATTGGAATGGAGCTCGACTTAAAAGTGCTCAAAAACAAAGCCAACGATGCTGTCGTCATCAGTCATGCCAGTATTGTTATTCCGTTTGCCTTAGGTATCGGATTGTCTTATTTTATCTATCAAAATCACGAATTTACGCCTGAAGGTGTCGAATTTTTATCATTTGCCTTATTCATGGGAATTGCCATGAGTATTACAGCTTTTCCGGTGTTGGCCCGAATTGTACAAGAACGAGGCATTCACAAAACCCGATTGGGAACCATTGTTATTACCTGCGCAGCCGCCGACGATATCACAGCATGGTGTTTGTTGGCCGCCGTAATTGCTATTGTAAAAGCCGGCAGTTTTGTGAGTTCGCTGTACATAATAGGTTTGGCGGTTTTGTATGTTTTAATGATGCTTTTTGTAGTGAAACCGTTTTTAAAACGCGTTGGCGATTTGTATGCTAAGAAAGAAAATATTAAAAAATCGGTAGTAGCTATCTTTTTCCTGACCTTGATGGTTTCCGCTTATTTGACTGAAGTGATAGGCATTCACGCGCTTTTCGGAGCCTTCATGGCCGGTGCTATTATGCCCGATATTGCCAAATTCAGGAATGTTTTTATAGAAAAAGTAGAAGATGTTTCTGTGATTTTGTTATTGCCGTTGTTTTTCGTTTTCACCGGTTTACGTACCGAAATCGGATTAATCAACGAACCGTATTTGTGGAAAATTACCGGCTATATCATTTTGGTGGCTGTAGTAGGGAAGTTTTTCGGTAGTGCTTTGGCGGCGCGTTTTGTCGGACAGAACTGGAGAGAGAGCTGGACCATCGGCGCTTTGATGAATACCCGTGGATTGATGGAGTTGGTCGTATTGAACATCGGTTATGAACTCGGCGTTTTATCGCCAAAAGTGTTTACCATGATGGTGATTATGGCTTTGGTAACCACCTTTATGACCGGTCCGGCGCTCGACATCATCAACTTTATTTTTAAAACCAAAGACGTCATTATTCCTTCGGAAGTCAAAAAGAATTCGAAGTTCAAAATTTTGATTTCTTTCGGCAATAACGAAAAGGGCAAATCACTTTTGCGCTTGGCCAACAGCTTGGTAAAAGGACAGCCCGAAGCCGCCAACGTGACCGCAATGCATTTAACCATGAGCGACGAAATGCATGCCTTTAACATAGAAGAATACGAAAAGGAAACCTTTGATCCAATTGTAAAAGAGTCGAAAAAACTCAACCAAGAGATTACTACCATTTTCAAAGCCACCGGAGATATTGAAACCGATATAGCCGATGTGGCTTTTGAAGGCAAATACGATTTGGTTTTGGTAGGTTTGGGAAAATCTATTTTTGAAGGTACGATTTTAGGGAAAGTGTTGGGCTTTACGTCGCGTATCATCAATCCGGATCGTTTGTTGGACAAATTCAAAGGAAAAGAAGGTTTGTTCGAAAATTCGCCTTTCGATGACCGAACGCGACTAATCATCTCCAAAACCAAAACACCGTTAGGAATTTTAATTGACAAAGATTTAAAGCAAGTCGATAAAGTTTTCTTGGGTATTTATAGCGTTGGCGATGTGTTTCTGATTGATTACGCCCAACGATTGATGCAAAACAATAACGCACAAGTGACGATTTTAGATAATAACGACCACACCAAAAACAACTTTTTGATTCAAAATTCATTAGAGGCTTTGGAGCAAAAACACGGTGATAAGTTTGATGTTTTCCAACCCAACCAAATTACCAAACCGTTTCTATTAGAGCAAGATTTGGTGATTTTCAGTTTGGAGACGTGGAAGCATTTGGTGGATGAAGAAGTGTCGTGGTTGCAGGATATTCCTTCGGTGTTGATTATAAAACCTTAACGAAACCCATTCGGAAATTATAAAGGCTGATAATCCTTGGTTTGTTGTCTTTTTATAATCCCAAATCAAGTACAAAACTCAACTTAATGGCAATGTTGTCTTCCAAACGCGCCAATTGATTCGGGCCGTAACGGTAAAATCCGGTCAAACCGAAACCTTTGTAAATTTGGTTCAACTCGATGCCCGATTCAAAGAAACCACGGTCTAAAGTCTTGAATTCAATGCCGATATGGTCTTCCGGATTTTTAAGATTGCCCCAGGCCATACGCGTTACCAATACCAAAGACGGTTTAACTTTTTTGAACAATTCCACGCGTTTGAAGCCGTGTTTGAACTGCAGCATCACAAATTCGGTCGAGAAAAATTCATTGAAATACATCGTTTCAAAGCTGTTTTTACCGGCTATGGTAACTCGTTGCAGCAAATTGTCTTTGGTTAAATTGTTGGGCGAAGTATTGTACAAATGCGTCAACGGTAAGTCGCCGAAAACATAACCGCCTTGGAGTAAGACAGCCGATTTTTGGCCATTGAGGTATTTTTTTTCGTATTCGATGCGCGCATCAATTTTGCTGAACTCGAAGTCGTTATTGAAAAAATTCGACAGTGATTTGGTCAACTGAAAAGTGAATTTCGGATACCGTTTTTCGTATTCAATTTTGCCGTTAGGCGTTTGCATGTAGGCGCTGTTCGGATTCCACTGAATCGAAACCATAGCAGAGGTCATGGCGAAGTTGCGAAACAATTGGTCTTTGTACACAAAGGTATAATCGAATAAAGGCGTGATGTCGCTGTGTGCAATTTGCCAAATACTTTCCGTTTTCGGGATGATTTTGGTTTCTATAAACGCCCGCCAGGTTTGATGGTTGTAAAAGGTGCTGATGTTAATCGGTCGCGGATCGTACAACTTGAAAACCCTTTTGTCAATAGCAAAATTGGTACTCGCAATCTCCCGAACATCATCGGTAAAAGAGCCGCCAATCCAGGTGTTTGAGAAGTTGCCTACGCGGATAGCACTGCCTATATGGTATTTGTTTTTTTCGTCTTTCAAACCGTATGCGGCATAGCCTTCTAAACGGAATATTTTGGAAAATTGTTCGTTGGTTACACCGCCCAATCCCAAACGAAATCCCTCGTAATTGTTGTAGCTCAACAAGTAGCGCAAATCAAAATCTATTGGTCCGAAAGGCAAATAACCGTTGATGATTTTTCGTCCGAATTTGATTTTTTTCTCAATTTTTTCCTTCGTTACTACACTGTCTAAAACGACATAGGTTCTTTCGCTTCTCGTGTCCAAACTGTCGCTTCTGTTTTCTTGCCAAAAAGTTTCGTCTCTTTGATTAGCATTGGCTTTAACATCGATGGCAATGGCTGTTTTTTTGATTTTCAATTTCGGATTCACTTGCAAATCGTAGACTTGCATTTCGGAGGCGAGATAGGTAAAATCGGAAGCGTCTTTACGAATTTGATTGTCATCGTCTTCGGCAGCAAACTCAATGCGACCACCCAAAACCGCGGTTGGTTCTTTGCTTTTACCTTTGATGATTTTGAAGTTTTTGCGTGTAGGAAACCAAACTTTTTCTTCACTCAAATACCTAAACTCGTGTGTTCCGGTAATGTTTAAAACACTGCGAATGCGCATTACTGCTTTGGCTACGGCAAAATTTTCTATATCGATGTACAGCAAACCTTCCAATCCTTTGCGGCTGATTTTATTCTTAAAATACACCACAACCACGTTGCGATTGGCAATGGTAGTAGTATCTAATATTTTGTATCGATATTCTTTAAGGGCTTTATCAGCAATCGGGCTTTTGTATTTGGTTTCGAACAGTTCGTATTTATCGTCGTACACCGAAGACGATTGCAAACTAAAACCCAACAATTCATAAATTGGCTCTTTAAAACCGGCCATTTTGGTGCCGAGTATGGTTTCTTTCAATAGCGGTTTTTCGAATTGAAACTGAGAGACTTTTTCGGTTAAAAACAAATGCTGTTTGGTGATGAGTTTTTTGAATTTGTAGTCGGAGGAATCTATTTTGGCGATTTTGTCTTTGGTTGTAAAATCGGCAAAAACAGTATCTATTTTACCCGAAATAGAGTCAGGATTAGCGGTTACTAAGAGTTTGTTATAGGTTTTGTACTGAAAAGCAGTTAGTTTTTTGAGCGGATTATTATTGTTTTTATTGGTAATGACTTTTCGAATAAGATCGTTAGCCGGATTTTCAGTGCTTAGGACTACTTCTTGTAACGCATCGGTTTGCGGTGAAAGCAAGATGGTGAAGTAAGGTTTCTTTTCGAATAAGGAAATGGTTTGCGATTGATAACCAACATAAGAAATTTTTAAAATCTCGGGTGGTGTAAGCAAAGTGAAACTGAATTTACCATCGACATCGGCTATGGAAACGGTTCCGTTTTCGGTGGCAATGGTGGCAAAAGGCAGTGCTTTTTTGGTTTGTGAATCTTTTACAATACCGTTAATTTGAAACTGTGCCTGCAGAGACAAGGTGCAAAAAAGAAACAAAAAAGGCAGTAGCTTCATTGGAAAGGAATTGATACAAAACGGCTTACAAAAATAGGAATAAAAAAATCCGTACGAGACGGATTTTAGTATGAATTAACAAAAGTTACACTTTCATAATTTCGGCTTCTTTGATGACCAAATGTTCTTCAATTTTTTTGATATAAGCATCAGTTAATTTTTGAACATCTTCTTCTGCTTTTTTGCAGTCATCTTCCGAAGTGCCTTCTTTTTCTAATTTTTTGATTTCGGTGTTGGCATCTTTACGAGCGTTGCGGATACCGATTTTAGCGTCTTCTGCTTCCGCTTTGGCTTGTTTTACCAAGTCGCGTCTTCTTTCCTCTGTTAACGGCGGAACACTAATGATAATGTTGTCACCATTGTTCATAGGGTTAAACCCTAAGTTGGCAATCATAATAGCTTTTTCGATAGGATGCAACATGCTTTTCTCCCAAGGCGTAACGGTAATAGTACGCGCATCAGGAACATTAATGTTAGCTACTTGTGATAATGGGGTTTGTGAGCCATAATAGTCAACAAACACACCGCCCAACATTTGAGGGGTTGCTTTTCCGGCGCGAATGTTTAAAAATTCTTTTTCCAAATGCGCCACAGAACCGTTCATAGATTCTTTAGTGCTGTCTAAGATAAATTCAATTTCTTCCATTTTTTTAAAAGTTTTATGTTGTAGGTTGTGAGTTGTAAGTTTTTAACATATAACCTACAACATACAACTGACAACTATATTTTAACTACTGTTCCTATGTTTTCGCCTTCGCAAATTTTAAGTAAGTTGCCTTTTTTATTCATATCGAATACCACTATCGGCAATTCGTTTTCCTGACTCAAGGTAAATGCTGTCGTATCCATTACATTCAATCCTTTTTTAAGGACATCATCAAAGGTAATACTTTCAAACTTCACGGCATTCGGGTTTTTCTCCGGATCGGCATCGTATACACCGTCAACACGAGTGCCTTTTAAAATCACATCAGCATGTACTTCAATGCCGCGCAAAACCGCTGCAGTATCAGTGGTAAAATATGGATTTCCGGTCCCGGCACCAAAAATCACGATTCTGCCTTTTTCCAAATGGCGAACAGCTCTTCTTTTGATGTAAGGCTCAGCTATCGCTTCAATTTTCAAAGCGGTTTGCAAACGGGTCAACATGCCTTTGTCTTCCAAAGCACCTTGCAATGCCATACCATTAATCACGGTGGCTAACATCCCCATATAATCGCCTTGTACACGATCCATACCGTTAGTGGCTCCGGCAACGCCTCTGAAAATGTTTCCACCGCCGATAACAATGGCAATTTCAACACCTTTGTCGTGGATTTCTTTGATTTCGTCTGCATATTCGGCCAAACGCTTAGGGTCGATACCGTATTGTCTGTCGCCCATCAAGGCTTCGCCACTCAATTTCAGAAGAATTCTTTTGTATTTCATTCTTGTGTATATTTTTAGTTAGGAGTCATGCTGTTGCTCTTTGAGCTCGAGTCATCAGTTGTGTTAGTTTTGCTTTTGTCACTAAGGCGCAGCCATTGTTTTTGTTGAAAAAAGTTAGGATTCGCTTTCCGGTCAAAAGTGTTGCAAATATAAACATATTCTGTTTTGCTGTAGTATTCGTTAAAAATATTGTTGAGTAACATTTATCACTTTTAAATACTGAAGGGTTTTGTAGCTTTGCAACATCAAATTCACATTTATGGAATCTATCATTCAAAGCAGTGTAGCGAACAGTATAACCTACGAAAACTACAGAAACACCATTGATACCTTGCTGAAAGAAGGCAAGTCAACCGGACATGAGCAATCGGAAGCCTTAACGCATTACTCGGAGCTTAATGTTACTCGAATGAATCGTTTGGACAAAACCATGACTGTGGCAGCGGAATTTGCCGAGCAATTAAAAGAATTAAAAGGCGACTATTTCTGGTTGGTTATTTCTGAAGGTTGGTGTGGCGATGCAGCACAGTTGGTACCCATTTTCCATAAAATGGCCGAGTTGTCTCCGAATATTGAAATGAAAATAGCCCTGCGTGATGACAATGATGCTTTGATGAATTTGTTCCTAACCAACGGCGCCCGAAGCATTCCTAAATTAATTGTCATCGATAAAAATACTTTGGAAGTTTTGGGTGATTTCGGGCCAAGACCGCAAGAGGCTAAGCAATTGATTTTAGATTACAAAGCGGAACATGGTGTGGTGGATGAAACGGCGAAAACCAATTTGCAATTGTGGTATTTGCACGATAAAGGATTGTCAACTCAGCAAGAAATCATGGCAGTTATGGCTGCAGCCGAGTTAAAACATGATGTAGTATAGGCCAATCGAGAAACTACCAATTCTTTCCGGGGTAACTTTTGAAAAGCCGTATTGGCACAATTCTATATACAAGCCTAAACCACTGTCGTCGTCTTCCAAGCCTAAGCTGATTTTTTGGAAATTCCCGGAAAGCTTATCACCGGTTAGCGACAGACTTCTGCCATAGCCAATTTCAGTCGTGATTCTGGTGTCTTCGCCTACTTTCGGACTCAAGCGTAGGGAACCAAAAACGGGTGCTACTATCAAGCCTTTATTGGCTTTCCAATCGATACCAACGTTGATTCCAACGCCAACCCATTTGTCGTAATGCGTCCCGATTCCGGCTCTGGCACTCAAACCATCCAACAAAAACCAAGGTTCGTTTTCTCCGGTGTAAGGATTGACTTCACCTGCATATTGATTGACTCTTAAAGGAGACGAAAGTTCAAATTTTTTGTAAAAGGGTTTGTCGTCTTCGGGAAACATTTCCGGTTTTACTGTTACTACTTGGGCAAAACCCAATTGAAATAAACCCAGAAACAACAACCATAATTTAGGCTTCATCGGCATTTATTTTTTGTTCAAAAGCTTCCGGAGTGATTCCGTTTTCCACGGAGTAATCCCCAATTTTAGTGCGGCGCAAAACCGATAAATAACCGCCTGATTGCAATGCCTTTCCAAAATCATAAGCCAAGGAGCGAATGTAAGTACCTTTACTACATTTAACCCTGAAATCAATTTCCGGCAACGCTTTACGAGTAATTTCAAATTCGTAGATGGTGGTTTTTCGGGCTTCGATTTCCACCTCAGAACCTTCACGAGCGTGTTCGTACAAACGCTTCCCATCTTTTTTGATGGCCGAAAATACCGGTGGTTTTTGGTCGATTTCGCCTAAAAACTGTTGAAGCGTGGCTTCGATTAATTCAGCGGTGATGTGTTCGGTTGGGAAAGTGGCGTCAACTTCCGTTTCTCTATCGTACGACGGCGTGGTGGCGCCCAAGACTATGGTTCCGGTGTATTCTTTCGCCTGACCTTGAATTTCCGGAATCATTTTGGTGAACTTTCCGGTGCAAACAATCAGTAATCCAGTAGCTAACGGATCTAAAGTACCGGCATGACCGATTTTGAATTTTTTAGGAAGATCGTATTTTCTTTTTAAAACATATTTCAGTTTATTCACTGCCTGGAAGGACGACCAAGTGAGCGGTTTGTCGATGAGCAAGACCTGACCTTGCAAAAAATCTTCAGCAGTTTTCAATGGCTATCGGTTTAAAGAGAAGTAAATCAGCAAGGCTACACCAGCTATAATTCGGTAATATCCCCAAGGTTTAAAACCGTATTTTTTGATGATGCCGATGAAAAATTTAATGGCGATCACGGCGACTATAAACGCCACGATGTTGCCCACTACAAACAGTTTTAAATTATCGGAAGATTGCGTCAGCAATTCGTAACCTTTAAGCTGAGAAGCTTCATAAGTTTTCAAGAACAACGAATAAGTTGTTACCGCCAACATGGTAGGAACCGCCAAGAAAAACGAAAATTCCGCCGCCGTTTCTCTCGTCAATCCTTGTTGCATTCCGCCAAT
This sequence comes from Flavobacterium sp. FEMGT703F, assembly GCA_002786385.1. Classification (GTDB taxonomy): domain Bacteria; phylum Bacteroidota; class Bacteroidia; order Flavobacteriales; family Flavobacteriaceae; genus Flavobacterium; species Flavobacterium cheonhonense. Next base: position 188,074 of record PGCN01000018.1, on the reverse strand, counting down.
AATAGAGGCTGCAGAACGACTGGTACCGGGCATCATCGCCAAACATTGCCAAAAGCCAATGGTAACCGCTTTTTTAACGGTAATGTCTTCTTCATTAGCGACGGTAGGATGGTTAAAACGACCGTCAATAAATAACAATATAATTCCGCCGATTATTAAGACAATCGCAATAGGAATCGGGTCACCCAATACGGCTTCAATCTTGTCGTCGAACAATTTTCCCAAAACCAAAGCCGGAATGACAGCACAAGCCAATTTGAGGTAAAAGCTGAGTTTACTGAAATCGAAAAACTTTCGCCAATACAAAACCACCACCGCTAAAATGGCTCCGAATTGAATCGAAACCTGAAATAATTTTACAAAGTCGTCTTCTTGGATACCGAAAAAGGAGCTGGTAAAAATCATGTGAGCTGTCGAAGAAACCGGCAAGTATTCGGTTAAGCCTTCGATTATGGCGATGAGTATCGCTTGAATGTAATCCATGGTTAGATTGTTAGATTATTAGATCATTAGACCTTAGATAAACACTTCTAAGAAGTCTATCCCGAACCTTCGGGACTAAGGTGTCTAATATGTCTATTTGCTTTTCTTGAAAATCGAATAAATGGTAATCCCGAAACCAATCAAAACAACGGTTGGTGCCAAACGGATTCTGCGAAAATTGAATACTTCATCATTCCATACTTTCGGGTCATCGCTGCCACCGCCACTCATTAGGATAAAGCCCAAAGCAATCACGGCAATACCGATGAGTAATATTTTGTAGTTTACCTTTTCAAAAAGAAAATCCGGCTTTTGCTCGTTGTTTTTCATGTATTATTTCTTTAATTCTTAAATCAAAAATCGTTATTCTTGAATCAACAATCAATAAAGATCGTCTGTTCTTAAATTCAAAAAGCGTTGGGTGGCAAAAAAGGTGCTCAACCAAGTAATCAACATTCCTAAAACCACAACGCCTAATAAAACAGCGGCAATAGCCAGTTGATTGTCCATAATGCCCAAGTTATCATAATTGGTTTCGAAATACACCAAAACGCCAATCAAAGCAAATACCGCCAATAACGAACCAATCAATCCGAGAATCAAACTTCTAACAATAAAAGGTTTACGGATGAATGATTTGGTCGCGCCAACCATTTGCATTGTTTTAATGATAAAGCGATTCGCATAAATCGACAAACGCAGCGAACTGTTGATGAGCAACACCGAAATAACCGCAAAAATCCCGCTGAAAATAAGTATCCACAGACTGACTTCCTGAATTTTATCGTTGACTTTATCCACCAATTGTTTGTCGTATACGATATCCGCAATCATCTCGTTTTTGCGCAAACGGTTCTGGATTTTAGCAATACTGTCGTTCACTACATAATCGGCTTTCAAATAAATGTCAAAGGAATTTTGCAACGGATTCACACCTAAGAATTGCATAAAATCTTCGCCTATGTCTTTTTTATGCATTTCAGCCGCTTTTTCTTTAGAAACATATTCGTAAGATTTGGCGAATTTGGCCGTTTTCAACTCTTCGTCAAAAGCCTTGATGATGGTATCGTTAGCGTCGTTTTTAAAGAAAACAGTCATCGCAATTTCTTCCTTAAAATTGTTGGAAATGCGCTTGGAATTCAACACAAAAAGTCCCAATAAACCCAATAAAAAAAGCACTAAAAAGATACTCAAAACTACCGAAAAATAAGAGGTAATTACCCTGCGTTTCTGAAACTTTTCAAATGATGATGCCATAGACTGTATTTTATGGGGTAAAAATAATAAAGAAAATTGTTTTTCCCCTTTATAACGCACAAACTTTTAACTTTATTATATTAAATGTAAATTTGTCGCTCAAAATTTTTAGGAGCGAATGGTTCGGGCATTTTCACCCCGAAGCTTCGGGGCATTTTCCCGCTTTCCGGGTTACTCCGAAGTGTCGGAGGTAACCTCTCCAATCGGGGCTAAAAAGTAAACGAATCAAAAAACTCAGCAACTCAGTCACTCAGTGACTCAGCAACTTTAAAGATGACACGAGCTAGAAGAGTGACTGCATGAGACCGATTAAAATAATATAAACGACGAATGAAATATTTCCACGAAAAAATCGAAGCCAAATGGCAACAGTATTGGGCCCAAAACCAAACCTTTGCTGCCGCTAACAATTCAGACCAACCCAAGTATTACGTACTCGATATGTTTCCGTATCCTTCCGGAGCCGGCTTGCATGTTGGGCATCCGCTGGGTTACATCGCTTCCGATATCGTAGCGCGTTTCAAACGACACAAAGGTTTTAACGTATTGCATCCGCAAGGGTATGATTCTTTTGGGTTGCCGGCCGAGCAATACGCCATCCAAACCGGACAACATCCGGAAAAAACCACTCGTGAAAATATCGCCCGTTACCGCGAGCAATTGGACAAAATCGGTTTCTCCTTCGATTGGAGTAGAGAAGTACGCACTTCTAATCCCGATTATTACAAACACACGCAGTGGATTTTTATCCAGTTGTTTAATTCTTGGTACAACAACGATACTAACAAAGCTGAGGACATTGCCACGCTAATCGCTATTTTCGAAAAAGAAGGAAATGTAACAGTTAATGCCGTTTGCGACGATAATATTGCGCCGTTTACCGCAGCCGAGTGGACGGCTTTTACCTCCGAACAACAACAAAAAATACTATTGCAATACCGCTTAACCTATTTGGCCGAAACCGAAGTCAACTGGTGTCCGGCTTTAGGAACCGTTTTAGCCAACGATGAAATAGTAAATGGCGTTTCAGAGCGCGGCGGTCATCCGGTCATTCGCAAAAAAATGACCCAATGGTCGATGCGCATCTCTGCTTATGCCGAACGTTTATTGCAAGGTTTAGACACTATTGATTGGAGCGAATCCATTAAAGAAAGTCAGCGAAACTGGATCGGAAAATCGGTCGGAGCATCCGTAAAGTTTAAAGTACAAAGTACGAAGTACGAAATTGAGGTTTTCACAACACGTCCTGACACCATCTTCGGTGTAACTTTTATGACTTTAGCACCGGAACACGAATTGGTTTCTCAAATCACTACACCGGAACAAAAAGCCGCAGTTGAAGCATATGTGGAAGCTACCGCCAAACGTTCTGAAAGAGAAAGAATGGCCGATGTGAAAACCATTTCAGGCGTTTTTACCGGCGCTTACGCCGAGCATCCGTTTACCAAAGAACCGATTCCGGTTTGGATAGGCGATTACGTCTTGGCCGGTTACGGCACCGGAGCAGTAATGGCTGTACCTTGCGGCGATGAAAGAGATTACGCTTTTGCTAATTTCTTCAAAGGTCAAAACGGCATGCCTGAAATTAAAAACATTTTCAACCAAGATATTTCGCAAGAAGCCTTTGCCGCCAAAGAAGGATTCCAATTGGTGAACTCCGATTTCCTAAACGGTTTGGGCTACAAAGAAGGCACTAAAAAAGCCATTGAAGCCTTAGAAAAAATCGGGCAGGGGAAAGGCAAAACCAACTACCGTTTGCGCGATGCGGTTTTCTCTCGCCAACGCTACTGGGGTGAACCGTTTCCGGTGTATTATGTGAACGGCTTGCCGCAAATGATTGACCCAAAATACTTGCCAATCGTTTTACCCGAAGTAGAAAAATATTTACCCACCGAAGACGGTCAACCACCTTTAGGTAATGCTACGGATTGGGCTTGGGATACGGTAAACAACAAAATAGTTTCTAATGAACTTGTCACCCTGAGCGCAGTCGAAGGGCAATCTTCAAACGGAGTTTATCCTTTAGAACTCAACACTATGCCGGGTTGGGCAGGCAGTTCCTGGTATTGGATGCGTTATATGGACGCGCACAACGATGCCGAGTTTGCCTCAGCCGACGCCCTAAAATATTGGGAAAACGTAGATTTATACATAGGCGGAAGCGAACACGCCACCGGTCACTTGTTGTACTCGCGTTTTTGGAACAAATTTTTAAAAGACAAAGGTTTTGCGCCAACCGAAGAACCATTCAAGAAATTGATCAATCAAGGGATGATTTTGGGGATGAGTGCATTTGTATATCGCTCTGAAGATTCTAAAAAACTATACTCAAAGGGCTTGATTGGCGGTCAAAAAGTACATCCGATTCATGTCGATTTATCGGTTATCAACGACATCACCAACGAGTTAGACATCGAAGCCTTCAAAAACCATCCGTTATATTCGGACTACAAAGACGCTGAATTCATCTTGGAAAACGGTAAATACATAGTAGGTCGCGAAGTCGAAAAAATGTCGAAATCCAAATACAACGTCGTAAATCCGGATGACATTTGTAACGATTACGGCGCCGACACTTTGCGTTTATACGAAATGTTCCTCGGTCCGTTAGAACAAGCCAAACCTTGGAATACCGCGGGAATTACCGGAGTTTCAGGGTTCTTAAAAAAACTATGGCGTTTGTATTTTGACGATAACGGTTTGATTGTCACTAACGAGGAACCGACCGCCGACATGTACAAATCGCTTCACAAAACCATCAAAAAAGTGACCGAGGATATTGAGAACTTTTCGTTCAACACTTCGGTGTCGCAGTTTATGATTTGCGTAAACGAATTGGCTTCGATGAAATGCCATCACAGAGCGATATTAGAACCATTGGCCGTTCTTATTTCTCCGTACGCGCCGCATATAGCCGAAGAACTTTGGGAGCAATTAGGTCGTCAAGGTTCTGTTTCTACTGTTCCTTTTCCGGTTTGCGAAGAGAAATACTTGGTAGAATCCGAAAAAGAATATCCGGTTTCGTTTAACGGCAAAATGCGTTTCACCATCAAGTTGCCATTGGATTTAACTGTAGCTCAAATACAGGAAATCGTAATGGCAGACGAGCGTACCATCAAACAATTGGATGGCAGAACGCCTAATAAAGTTATTATCGTTCCGGGCAAAGTAATAAACTTGGTTGGGTAATAATTTGAGGGATAAGTGAAAAGGGATAAGGGAAAAGTGAACCAACTTTTGCCTTATCCCTTTTTACTTTTTACTCTTTATCTTCACCATTAGCCAACAAAACGTTAAATCCATTTTCAGCAGTAGTATCTCTTTTTATTTTTGAATAACTTAAAAACAAACCTTATGAAAAAAGTATTATTCACTTTAGTCTTATTGTCTTCTTATGTAGGTTTTAGTCAGGTGCAATCGTCAGATTCTACTAAAACCAAAAAAGTCAAAGTAGACGGTTATATCGGATTCAACGGTAACATTAACGACAACATGAATCTCAACAAAAAACTCAGCAATGCCGATTTACCGGAATTGGACAGTTTTGTACCCGAATTGACTTTCGGATTGAACGTATTCGGCAAGGAATACTCGGGGGATATCGAGTTTGGTTTTTTGTTTGCCAAACCCGAGAAAGACAACAACGAAATGAAATATCGTGGATTCAATACCCGCATGAGAGTACATTATAATTTGGTAAACAAAGAGAAGTTTGCTTTCACCACCGGACTTTCGTTGGCCTACATGGGCAGTCAATACGATATTTACTCCAAAAACAACACCATCGACTTAAACGATTTAGATCCGAACAGCAACAGCGGTCACGTGAGTTTTAACAATCAAATGTTGTATTTCGGTCCATCGGTTTCGATGTACTTGTTTAAAAAATCGAGTTTTGAGGTGAAAGTCAACGCCGGTTATGAATTTGCCTTAACACGCGGACGTTATGATTCGGAATTTGGTAGCGTTTTGAATAATATCGGCGAATCAGGGAACAATCGTTTTGTATTTGGAATTACTTTGTTGTAGTGACAAGCTGTCATTGGTTTAGCTTTGGCGCACCTTTTGAAGCAAGTTTAGAAACTTAAATTCAGAAATTATGTTAGGCTATTATATTTTAATTGGTTTGATTGCTTTGGTGAGTTTTGCAGTAAGTTCAAAACTCAAAAGCAAGTTTGAGGAGTATTCCCATTTACAGTTGCGCAATGGCATGAGTGGTGCCGAAATTGCCACTCAAATGTTACACGATCACGGCATATACGATGTGAAAGTGATTTCTACACCGGGCCAATTGACAGACCATTACAATCCAACCGACAAAACGGTTAACTTAAGCGAAGGCGTCTACAACCAACGCAATGCTGCCGCTGCCGCCGTAGCCGCTCACGAATGCGGTCATGCCGTACAACACGCCACAGCTTACAATATGTTACAGTTGCGTTCGCAGTTGGTGCCTATTGTTAATGTAGCTTCCGGTATGTCGCAATGGTTAGTTATCGGTGGTTTAATTTTAGGCGCAGCCGCCGGTTTAGGACTCGGATTTTACATAGCTGTAGCCGGATTGCTTTTGATGGCGATCGCTACTGCTTTCAGTTTTATTACTTTGCCGGTAGAATACGACGCCAGTAATCGTGCTTTGGCTTGGTTAAAAAACAAAAACATGGTGAGCCAGCAAGAATACGCCGGTGCTGAAGATGCCTTAAAATGGGCCGCCCGAACGTATGTAGTCGCCGCGATTGGCGCATTAGCCTCGCTTTTGTATTGGGCGCTGCAAGTATTTGGAGGTTCCAGAGACGAATAAAAACAAACCCGTTACGAAAGTAGCGGGTTTTTTGTTTGGGAGCGGAATGGCTTGGGCTTTATTCACCCCGAAGCTTCGGGGCGTTTTCCCGCTTTTCGGGTTACGTGGTAACCGCTTCAATCGGGGCTAGAGAGAAGCAATAAATGTACTTGCAAGCAAAGATTCTCGATTAGCTTCGCTCAATTCGGCTAAAGCCTCGGGTCAATTTTTGTTCCGTTGCACTCCACAAAACCACTCGAACTGACGAACCTATAACCCACAACTTATAACCTACAACTGAATTTGTCGTTCTAACTGTTGTTCTAACGAAATAAAAGTCTCCGTTCTTGAAACGCCTTCGATGGGTTGGATTTTTTTGTTGAGCAATTGCATCAGGTGTTCGTTGTCGCGACAAATAATTTTGATCAGGATGCTCCAGTTTCCGGTGGTGTAGTGGCATTCCAATACTTCAGGGATTTTTTTGAGTTCTCTTACGGCGTCGGCATTGCTCGAGGCTTTGTCTAAATAAATGCCAATGAAGGCCATGGTTTTATAGCCTAACACTTTATTGTCTATGACCACTTTAGAGCCCGAAATCACACCGGCTTCTTCGAGTTTGCGCAACCGTTGGTGAATCGCCGCACCGGAAATCCCGATTTTATTGGCGATTTGTAAAATGGGTTTTCGGGCATCTTCCATAAGGTCGCGGAGGATTTCTTTGTCGATGCCGTCAATTTCTATTTGCAGTTGATTGATTTTCATAGGTTTATGTGTTTATGATGAGTATTACAAGCTAAAGCTTGTGTACCTCAAGTCCACCGGACTTGCTCCTCTTAATATCAAATCATCAATTTCTATTTGTAGTTGATTAATTTTCATGACTCAAATATTTAAAGTAAAAATAAGGATTTACTTTAAATGTTTAAACAAAAAAACCAAAATCGGTTAAGATTTTGGTTTGTATAATACGATTTGCTGAAGGTAAAATGGTTTGCCGACTAGCCCTGATGGGAGTGGCACGAAGTAAAACGGACAGCAGGAATTACGCTGCCAAAAATGCCCGAGCCATTCGCTTCTCAGTAACTCAGCTACGCTATTAATTCCCTAACAGTCGATCCGGATTGTAGCCTACATATGGCATTTCGGTTTCTTTGAAAACCACGCCGAAGGTTTCCAATTCTTTTAAGATTGGGTTATACACTTCGGGACGGATGGGCAGTTGTACACCCGGCGTTTTGATGTTGCCGTTGAGGATTTGCAAGGTCGCCATAGCTACCGGTAAGCCTACGGTTTTGGCCATAGCGGTATAGGTTTGGTCGTCTCCGATGCAAACCATTTTGGAGTCGATTTGTTGGCGCTTGCCATTGATTTCGTAGCCGAATTTGTGGTACATGACAATCATGTCTTTGTCTTCGGGTTGTAGTGACCAGCTGTCGTTGAGGATGCGTTCGAGGATTTGCGCCGGTGTGGCATTTTTGAGTCCGACTTTCTTATTCGGGTTGAACAAATCCAGTTCTAGGAGTTTATCCCACATGATGTCGTCTTGCTCAATACCCAATTGCAAACGGGTTTTGATTTCCACCGAATCGGTTGGAGAATACGGCAAGAACGAATTGATGAAATCGCGGTAGCTCATGTTTTCTGAGTCTTCCATTACGTAAGTGTCATCGGTCATGCCCAATTGTACAAACATGTTCCAAGCTTTGGAGAATCCTACGCGACGAATGGTGCCACGGTACAAAGTGAGTACATCGTCTAAGCCGTATACGCTTCGGTATTTGAGGGAATCACGGTTGGCGTAACCTTCAAATTTGCCGTAGCCTTCCACTTCCAGGAATTCGGTTCTGCGGAACAATTTGTGGTACGGAATGTATTTGTATTTGCCTTCTTGGATGAATTTGGAAGCACCACCTTGACCGGCCAACACCACATTACGCGGTGCCCAAGTGAATTTATAGTTCCACAAATTGGTATCGCTTTCGGGCGCTACTAAACCCCCGCAGAATGATTCGAATAAAATCATTTTGCCGCCTTTGGCTTTGATGTCGTCTATGACTTTCATCGCGCTCATGTGATCGATGCCCGGATCAAGTCCGATTTCATTCATAAAAATCAATCCTTTGGCTTTGACTTCGGCATCTAAGCTTTGCATAGCATCGGATATATAGGAAGCCGTGACCATATTTTTTTGGAACATTACACAATCTTTTGCCACTTCGATGTGCATGTGTGCCGGTAACATAGAGATTACGATGTCGGCTTTTTGGATTTCAGCTTGGCGTTGGGCTTCGTTGTTGATGTCGAGCGCAATGGCCGTAGCGTTGGGATGGTTATTGGTTTTGCGTTGCGCCAATTCTAACGATAAATCGCCTATGGTTAGGTGTAAATTTTCTTCGTTGGATTTGTTTAAAAGGTATTGTATCAAAGACGATGCGGAACGACCGGCACCGATAATCAGAATTTGTCTCATGCGTTTGTTTGTTGTTGGTCACAAATGTATGAATTTGATTCTAACAAAAAAGCCCATCGTTTCGGATGGACTTTCAGTTATTCTAAACCTTCGAGTTCTTCGAGCTCTTTTTTGGCTTCTTGTTTGGTTTCAATTTTTTGTTGTTCAAATTGGGTATCGGTAGCGACTTCGTCTTTAACCAACAAAGTTTTGCCTAATACTACAGTTGAGCATAATGCGGCAATTGTTAAAATGATTTTAGGGAATTTCTTCTGACTGTCTTCTGATTTTTTTAAAGTTAGTAAACCAAATACGAATGCCAGTCCAATAGGCAAAAAGGCCAAAGTATCTAGCGGTAATATGGTAAAGGCGATACCTAAAACACCAAAAACAACGGATAAGATTAAAAATAGTTTTCTCATAAGATAGGTCTTAAATGCCCGAGGCAGACGTTAGTGTTAATTGTCCGGTGCCGACAGGAATACTGAATTTGAGTAAGGCAGGAATTTTGTTAGCGTCAGCGGTCAGCCAAATCAGGTTTTTGTCTTTGCCTTTTAAAGCATCCGTTTTGGCGCTGATAGACAATTTGTAACATTCTTTTTTGCCCAAATTACCGGCGTTTACGGTTTCTTTTCCCATAAATTTAAGGGTAACCGGAATCTGTTTTTCATCAAAAACAATCATTAGGTTTTGGGTTTGTCCCACTTTGAATTTGCTGAAATCGAGTGTTCTGACTTTATACAAAAGCGAAATCACATCTTGGGTTGAAGCGCCAATAGTGAATTTTTTTTGGGTTTCGGGTTTGTTTTTTCGCTTTGTCGTGCTGTTTACCGTGTTGCCTTTGAATGCATATTTTTCCTTTTTGGTATAGCCGCCTTCGTCTATGCTTCTTTTGTACAAACTGGGTTTTAGGTTTGCGGGGTTAACATAAGACTCATAAATGTCTCTGATTTTAAAAAACGAGTCCCATTTGCTGTAAGTAGACAATTCACAACTCAAATGCAAATAGGCATTTTTGGAAGTCGATACGGTTTCGGTGCTCATGGTTACCTGTGCCAATTGCGTCATCAATCCGCTCATATTATAGGAGCCGGCATACACTAATTTTTCTCCTGATTTAATTGCCTGACCAAAACTTAAGTTAGAAAAACCTAAAACAAATAGGCAAACGCCCCAAATAATCTTTTTCATAGTTGAAAATTAAGTTGCAAATATAAAATTTTAAAAAAGGTCAGCTATAAAAGAAAAGTGAAATTACTTCGATTTTGAATTGAAATAACGGATAAATTTGCAGAATAGTATACAACACAAAACCTATGGAACGAAAAATCATAAGCTCCGCCTCAATTTTAGGAATCACAGCAATTATTTTGGGCGCATTTGGAGCACATGCCTTAAAAAAAGAATTGACCGAAGAAGCATTAGTAACTTTTGAAACCGGTGTCAAATACCAAATGTATCACGCGCTGTTTTTACTTTTTTTGGGAACAACCGCCTTGGTATCGGATGTTGTCAAAAAAAAGGTATTTCAGTTGGTAGTTGTGGGTGTAGTTTTCTTCTCCGGATCTATTTATGTTTTGGCCACTCGAACCATTACCGGAATTGATTTCAGACCGTTGGGTATCGTTACACCAATCGGCGGAGCCTTGTTAATATTGAGCTGGACAGCCTTGTTGTGGAATTTAACACTTCGAAAAAAATAATATTCAGAGAAAAAAATAGTTTCTGAAATTTAATTTTTACCTTTGTACCCTGATTCATAATACAACACAAACTCAATTTTATGGAGAACTACGCTCAAATTACGAAATCGATTTCGTTGGACCAATATGGTATACAAAACGTTCAAGAAATCATTCATAATCCCTCTTTTGACCAATTATACAATGACGAACTAAATCCGAATTTAGAAGGTTACGAAAAAGGACAGCTTACTGAACTCGGAGCAGTAAATGTGATGACCGGAGTATTTACCGGAAGATCACCTAAAGACAAATACATTGTTAAAGATGCCGTAACCGAAAATACCATTTGGTGGAATTCCGAGAAGGCAGCTAACGATAACAAACCTATCTCACAAAACACTTGGGAAGCTTTAAAAGAAACGACAGTTAGCCAATTATCCGGAAAAAAATTATATGTGGTTGACGCTTTTTGCGGCGCCAATGAAAATACCCGTTTAAAAGTTCGCTTCATCATGGAAGTGGCTTGGCAAGCGCATTTTGTAACCAATATGTTTATCCGTCCTACGGAAGAAGAATTGGCTAATTTCGGTGAGCCTGATTTTATTGTCATGAACGGTTCCAAAACTTCTTTCAAAGATTATGCGGCTCACGGATTGAACTCTGAAGTGTACATCGCTTTCAATTTAACCGAAAAAATGCAATTGATTGGCGGTACTTGGTATGGTGGTGAGATGAAAAAAGGAATGTTCTCGATGATGAACTACTACTTACCATTGCAAGGAATTGCTTCAATGCACTGTTCTGCCAACAAAGGAAAAGACGGCGATGTGGCAGTCTTTTTCGGACTATCCGGAACAGGGAAAACCACTTTGTCTACAGATCCTAAACGCGAATTAATCGGCGATGACGAGCACGGTTGGGACGATGAAGGCGTTTTTAACTTTGAGGGTGGTTGTTATGCTAAAACCATCGATTTGAGTCAAGAAAACGAACCGGACATTTACGGAGCGATTAAGAGAGATGCCTTGTTGGAAAACGTAACGGTTGATGCCAACGGTGCCATTGATTTTAAAGACGGTTCGGTAACCCAAAACACCCGAGTTTCTTACCCGATTTATCACATTCAAAATATTGTTAAACCGATTTCTAAAGCCGGTCACGCTACCAAAGTAATTTTCTTAACAGCGGATGCATTTGGCGTCATGCCACCGGTTTCTAAATTAACACCGGAGCAAACACAATATTACTTCTTGTCTGGTTTTACGGCCAAGTTAGCCGGAACGGAAAGAGGTGTTACGCAACCGGAGCCGACTTTTTCCGCTTGTTTCGGTAAGGCGTTTTTATCCTTACATCCAACGAAATACGGAGAAGAGTTGGTAAAGAAAATGGAGGAAAATAACGCTACAGCTTATATGGTTAATACAGGTTGGAACGGAACCGGAAAACGTATCTCTATTAAAGATACTCGTGCTATCATCGATGCTATTTTAGATGGTTCGATTGAAAAAGCGGAAACCAAAACAATTCCGGTCTTCAATTTGACAGTGCCAACTTCGTTGCATGATGTGAATTCTGCTATTTTAGACCCGAGAGATACGTATGAGAACGCCGCAGATTGGAATGCCAAAGCAACCGATTTAGCCTCAAGATTTATTAAAAATTTCGCTCAATATACCGATAACGAGCAAGGGCAAAGCTTAGTAAAAGCCGGGCCTCAGGTATAAACAAACCAAACTAACTAACCAAAGAAAAAGCCATTCGATTTTGAATGGCTTTTTTATTTTGTAACGGGATTGTTAATTATTTTCCTTTGTTGGCTTCGGCTATGTATTTCTCTAAAGCCATCGTCATTGATGGTGTTTCCGGGGTTGGAGCCAGAATGTCAATGCGTAGACCGTGTTCTAAAGCTTCTTTTTGAGTAGTGCTTCCGAAAACAGCGATGCGGGTATTATTTTGTTTGAAATCAGGGAAGTTTTTGAACAACGATTTGATTCCGGTTGGACTAAAGAAAGCCAATACATCGTAATACACATCGGCTAAATCAGACAAGTCGCTCATTACGGTTTTGTAAAACGTAGCTTGAGTCCAATCTACTTTTAAATTGTTTAAAGTTTGCGGCACATCATAATTCAATTGATCTGAAGCCGGCAACAAAAACTTTTCTTCTTTGTATTTTTTGATTAGTGGAGACAAATCAGCAAAATCTTTTTGTCCCACATATATTTTGCGTTTGCGGTACACTACATATTTCTGCAAATAGAAAGCAATCGCTTCCGATTGGCAAAAGTATTTTAAATCTTCCGGAACTTTGTAGCGCATTTCCTCAGCTACTCTGAAAAAATGGTCTACGGAATTTCTGCTGGTTAAAATGATGGCCGTATAGTTGTTGAGGTCTATTTTTTGAGCTCTAACGTCTTTTGCACTTACTCCTTCTACGTGAATAAACGAGCGGAAATCAACTTTTACCTTATGTTTTTGTTGTAACTCAAAATAAGGTGAGTTCTCTACTTTAGGCTCCGGTTGAGAGACCAAAATTGTTTTCACTTTCAAATTTGACATTTTAATGTGCTAAATTTTTTGTAATCAAATAATATATAAAATAGTACGGTGCTATTTCAAGTGCGCAAAGATACAAAATAAAATAAAACAACTTGCCGATAAGTAAGTTTTGATAAATCTTTAAAGAAACCAAGTAAGAATACAAGTTTATTATTAAAATGATACCAATAATGCAAAAAAGCAGCACATTTGATGTGTTGTTGCTGTAAAACATATAAATGTTTAGGGGAAGAATCAGCAAACTGATGAAGGTTCTGTAGCTAACTTTTTGCAAATTGAGTTGTTCGGCAAATTCTTCAATGTTGAATACCGTGGCGATAATCTTCTCGATAAGAAACTTAGAAAGTACAAAAACGCCGAAAAAAGTAAAGATTCTGATGAATAACAGCCAATCGGTTTTGGATACATAACCAAAATGACTTAACGCCATCTGTATAAAAAATGCAAAAGAGATGTTCTGAACCACAAACAAGAGAATGGTAAAACCACTCATTAAATGTGACGGATCTTTGTAGACTTTGATGTATTTATCCGAAACTAAAATCTTCAAAAAATCGTTAAAACGCGTTTCAAAGGCTGTTCGGGTAATGGCGATTAAGGCAAAAGAGAAAACGAAAAGATAAGTTGCCCAATCTTTTGCATCGATTACCCTTGGTTCAAAAACAATTTCCGTCATATATCCGACAAAATTACTAATTTTTTATTTGTTAAATTATTATAATATTATTAAGATGAAGCACTGATAAAAAGTTTATTTTTGCACAAAGTTTGACTGCATCTTTATGAGCGACGGCATTGTAATTATCCCGACCTATAACGAAATTGAAAACATCGAAAGTATTATTCGAGCCGTTTTTTCATTACCAAAATCTTTTCACGTTTTAATTGTTGATGACAATTCTCCGGACCAAACGGCGGCTAAAGTCATCGAATTGCAAAAAGAATTTGAAAACCGTCTTTTCCTCGAAGTGAGAAAGAAAAAGGCAGGCTTAGGCACAGCTTACGTTCACGGTTTTAAATGGGCTATGCAAAATCAATACGAGTATATTTTTGAAATGGACGCCGACTTTTCTCACAATCCCAACGATTTAGAACGATTGTATGAAGCTTGTGTGAACGGTGCTGATTTGGCTATCGGTTCTCGCTATGTTACCGGTGTGAATGTGGTGAATTGGCCACTTAGCAGAGTGTTGTTGTCCTATTTCGCTTCGGTGTATGTGCGCATGATTACCGGTATGAAAATTATGGACGCCACGGCCGGATTCATTTGTTACCGACGTTCAGTATTGGAAAAAATTAATCTGGATGCTATTAAATTCATCGGTTACGCTTTTCAAATTGAAATGAAGTACCGTGCTTTTGCTAAAAATTTTAAAATTGTGGAAGTACCGGTGATTTTTACCGATCGCACCAAAGGTCAGTCTAAAATGAGTGGTGCCATCATCAAAGAAGCCATTTTTGGGGTGATTGCACTCCGATTCAGGAAATTTTTAAACCGTTTATAAATACCAGAACATGAATACCGTTTTAATTAAAAATGCCAAGATTGTTAATGAAGGAAAGATTGTAGCAGGTGACGTTTTGATTGAAAACGAATGGATAGTCGAAATAGCCGAAAACATCAGCCCTAAATCGCCCGATTGCAAAATCATTGAAGCCGAAGGCCAATATTTGATGCCCGGCGCTATAGACGATCAAGTGCATTTTCGCGAACCCGGATTAACTCACAAAGGAACCATAGCTTCCGAAAGTAGAGCAGCAGTAGCAGGAGGAATTACCTCTTTTATAGAACAACCCAATACGGTTCCGAATGCGGTTACCCAAGAATTGCTAGAAGACAAATACCAAATTGCCGCCAAAACAGCCTATGCGAATTATTCGTTTATGATGGGTGGCACCAATGATAATTTAGAGGAGATTTTAAAAACTAATCCCAGAAACGTTGCCGGATTGAAATTGTTCTTAGGTTCTTCAACCGGAGACATGTTGGTGGATAGTTCAGATTCATTGGAGCGAATTTTTTCAAGTACTAACTTATTGATTGCTGTTCATAGTGAAGATGAAACAACAGTCAAAGCAAATCTGGAACGCTTTAAACAAGAATATGGCGATGATATTCCCGTTCAATTTCATCCGGAAATAAGAAGTGTTGAAGCATGTTACAAATCTACTGTCAAAGTGATAGATTTAGCCAAAAGAACAGGAGCAAGATTGCATGTTTTCCATTTGTCTACTGCCAAAGAGTTAGACTTGTTTACCAATAAAATTCCGCTCGAAGAGAAACAAATCACCGCTGAGGTTTGTATCCATCATTTGTGGTTTACCGATGCCGATTACCAAACCAAAGGCAATTTAATCAAATGGAATCCCGCCGTTAAATCGGAAGCCGACAAAGATGCTTTGTGGAAAGCACTGTTGGATGACCGAATTGACGTAATTGCCACCGATCATGCACCGCATACTTTGGAAGAAAAACAACAAGTATATACCAAAGCACCATCGGGCGGACCATTAGTGCAACACGCTGTAGTAGCGATGTTTGAAGCACACAACCAAGGCAAGATTTCGATTGAAAAAATTGTAGAAAAAATGTGTCACAATCCGGCCAAAATTTTCAAAATTGAAAAGCGCGGTTTTATCAAAGAAGGCTATTACGCCGATTTGGTTTTGGTTGACACTTCGATGCCTTGGAATGTTAAAAAAGAGAATATCTTAGCAAAATGCGGGTGGTCGCCTTTTGAAGGTTATAACTTTAAATCGAGAATTACCCATACTTTTGTAAACGGAAACTTAGTGTATCACAATTTTAAAGTCAACGACCAGCCGTTTGGAAAACGATTGCTATTTGACCGTTAAACTTGTAAAGATGTCGAACTACTAAAATTTTGAAGATGCGTTTAATAACCCTTTTGCTGGCTTTTTTATTGGCTTTTGTGGGCTGTACCACTGCCATAGAAAAACCTAAAAAGTTAATTGAAAAAGATAAGATGGTCGATATTTTATACGATATAGCTTTGCTTGAAGCTATAAAATCGCAAAATGTAAATGGCGGCATCAGTTCCAAAAAATCCAATGAATTTTTGTTCAAGAAATACAAGATTGACAGTTTGCAATGGGAAGAAAACAATAAATATTACGCTTCTGACATTGAAGAATACAAAAAGATGTACGAAGAAGTAAAGAAGAGAATTCAAGAAGAAACTACAAAAGCCAATAGCACTTCCGCCCAAGGCGCTCCGCCATCCAGCCCTGAGGAACCGATGGTGCGATAGTTATTTTTGGTGTAAATGAACCACTTCGGTTATAACCGATTCAATGCGTTGGAATTCAAAATTCAACGCATTTTTTATTTTGGTATTCGAAATTGTATCGGAAGACAAAAGCGATCGGGTGCTGTATTTTGATAGCCGTCTTTTGGTGTTGAAGAAAGTCGCCGAAAGCCAATCCAAGCGCCAACCTACAGACAACATCCAAGGTTTAGCCTCTAATTTTGGTTTTTGGACACCCAACTTTTCTGCAATTAAAAAGATGATGTCTTTGAAGGTTCGATTTTCGGCTATCACTGAGAAACGTTCGCCCGAGATATTGCTGTCCATCAGTTGTATCATGATCGAAGCTACATCGGTGGCGCTTACATAGCCGGTAGTACCATTGGTGTAAAAAGGAAATCCTTTTTGAACAGCAGAGAAGAAAACACCACTGCCTTGTTGCCAAAAACCGGCTCCGAAAATCACGCCCGGATTAACAATCACTACATTTAAACCTTCTTGCTGACCGCGCCAAATTTCCATTTCGGCTCCGTATTTAGAGATGGCGTAATCGCTATGCAGGTATTCCGGATTCCATTCGGTTTCCTCTGTTATAATGGTTTCGTTGGGTTTTAAATCGCCTAAGGCCGCAATAGAACTCACATGACACAATTTACTCACCTTATAATCTATACAAAAGTTCACGATGTTGGCCGTGCCTTCGATATTGGTTTTGCGGAGTTTGTTTTCGTCTTTCGGGTTGTAGGAGATGAGTGCGGCGCTGTGGTAAACATGTGTTACGCCTTGAAAGGCTTTTTCCAAAGACGGCACGTCGATAATGTCGCCTTCCATCCATTGGATTTTGTCGAATTGGGCTTCCTTGCCATACAATTGGAACAGTGATTGGGTTTTGCGGATGTTTTTTTCGTTTCGGTAAATGGCCCGAATTTCCGTCTCGTTTGCCGTTAATTGCAACAGCAAATGCGCGCCTACTAATCCGGTTCCGCCTGTGACTAAAATCATTTGGTAAAGATAATTAGATTGTTAGATTTTTAGATAATTAGATTGGATAAAAAGTACACCTTTAGTCATTCTTTTAGCCCTGATGGAAGCTACTACCGTGTAGTGCGGACAGCAGGAAAATGGATTCCCGATAAATCCCGAGCCTTTCGCTTCTAAAATTCCTAATTCTGTTTATCTTTGCGCTCATTAGAGAAACAATTACGAAATGAGGAATTTAGTAGCAGAATTGCAATGGCGTGGCTTGGTTCACGATATGATGCCCGGAACAGAAGAGCAACTTTTAAAGGAAATGACCACGACCTATATTGGGTTTGACCCGACCAGCGATTCGTTGCATATTGGGAGTTTGGTACCGATTATTTTGTTGGTGCACTTGGAGCGTTTTGGTCACAAGCCGATTGCTTTGGTTGGTGGTGCTACGGGTATGATAGGCGATCCTTCGGGGAAATCGGACGAGCGCAATTTGTTGGATGAAGCGACTTTAGAAAAAAATGTAGCCGGGATTAAAGCCGTGTTGTCTCGTTTTTTAGACTTTAATTCGACGGCGGAGAATGCGCCGATTTTGGTGAACAATTACGATTGGATGAAGGATTTTTCGTTTATCAATTTTGCGCGTGATGTTGGGAAAAGAATTACGGTAAATTACATGATGGCCAAGGATTCAGTTAAAAAGCGTTTGAGCGGCGAAAGCGGCGAAGGGATGAGTTTTACCGAGTTTACGTATCAGTTGATTCAAGGATACGATTTTCATCATTTGTACAAAACGCATAATTGTTTGTTGCAAATGGGCGGAAGCGACCAATGGGGCAATATTACTACGGGAACAGAGTTGGTGCGCAGAATGAATGGCGAAGGCGCGAAGGCGTATGCGATGACATGTCCGTTAATTACAAAAGCTGATGGTTCAAAATTCGGGAAATCCGAAGGAGGTAATGTTTGGTTGACGGCGGATAAAACTTCGGTGTACAAATTTTACCAGTTTTGGTTGAATACTACGGATGTTGATGCAGAGAAATACATTAAGATTTTCACTTTTTTAGATAAAGACACGATTGACGATTTAATTGCCGAACATCAAACCGCGCCGCATTTGCGTGTGCTGCAAAAACGTTTGGCGGAAGAAGTAACCACTTTTGTTCACGGTAGAGAAGAGTTGGAGAAAGCGATTTTTGCTTCAGGTGCTTTTTTTAGTCCGACGATGGACGATTTGAAAAAATTAGACACCAAAACGTTTTTGGAAGTGTTTGAAGGCGTGCCGCAAGCAGCAGTTGAAAAAGCGGATATTGCCAACGGTTTGGATATGATAGCCGCACTTTCAGCCAAGACCGGTTTCCTGGCTTCAAACAGTGAAGCGAGAAGAGAGTTGCAGCAAAACGCGATTTCTTTGAACAAAGAAAAAGTGACTGCGGATTATGTGATAACCGAAAAAGACTTGATTAACGGTCAGTTTTTGATGCTGCAAAAAGGAAAGAAGAATTACTATTTAATTAAAGTTGTATAAATAAAAAGGGACCGATAAGGTTCCTTTTTTTATTCGCCTAGATCGATTTCCATTTTGTTGGATGTAAACCAGCCTTTGGTTAAGGTTTTGTCTTTTAAAAGTTCCTTTTTCTCTGCTTCGGAAAAACTCATTAGTAGCTCTTCAGTCATTAAGTTGATGTGGAGTTCAATAAAATGCTTTTCTTTTTCTTCTATGTAATATTCTATCGCATCGTTTCTATGGTATCTTCTTTTGTCCCAGACCAGAATTGACCTGAAGTGTTTGGTTTGATTAGCCTCCATATTTTGAATGTGCTCTAAGAATCCCTCTTTCTTGATTTGAGATAATTGTTCCGGAGTTCTTGATTTGATGTAATTGTCTACAGAATCAACATATCGAGTATAGTCGGCTTCCGATTTAAAATACCTAATATTACTATTGCCGGTTAAAATGCCGTTGGCTTCAATGGCTGTGTCATTTTCATAAAGCTTGTAGTACACATTGGGACGGAGAGAGCCGGCTCCGATTGGTATTACTTCTTTCGGATCTAAGATAAAAGTGATGGGTTTGTTGGTAAGATTGGTTAGGTGGTAATGTAAAACAAATTTTCTTTCGGTTTCATTGGAATTTAATACCGATAAAGAGTCGATTTTTATTTCGATAGGTTTTTCTTGTCCAAAAACGGTAATAGCGAAAAAGAGACAGACAATCAATTTCATAATGGCATTTTGTTTAGAACGAAAAAAAGCCAATTTTATTACAGTACCATTAAATTACAACCACGAATGTCAGAATGATCAAAACGACCCAGGACTTCGAAAGCGTTGTTGGGTTGTTTTTTGCCCAAATCTTGCGTGGCGATAAAGGAACAAGAGTTGATGTTGGCCAAGTCGATGACATTTATACCGCCGGTTTTGCCGTAATCCACGTAGCTTAACGCATCTTCGGTGTCTCGGATTAAGATGTGCATCCAACTCGGGCATTCGAAAATACCGTTGCCTAAAGAATAGGCTTGCGAGAGCAATTCGGTCATCCCGTATTCTGAATGAATGCTTGGAACGCCAAAACCACTGCAAAGGATTTGGTGTAGTTCTTCC
The DNA here is from genome assembly GCA_002786385.1 of Flavobacterium sp. FEMGT703F. GTDB lineage: Bacteria > Bacteroidota > Bacteroidia > Flavobacteriales > Flavobacteriaceae > Flavobacterium > Flavobacterium cheonhonense. Next base: position 168,013 of record PGCN01000018.1, on the reverse strand, counting down.
CGTATCATTTCTTTGCGTTGGCCTTTCATACCGCCGGTTTCCATAATGATGGTGTTTTTGAGCTGAAAGTTTTGCTTTTCGATTAGGTCGAGCAAGGCATAAGTCACCCCAATCAAAATTACATTTTGGCCTGAGTTATCCAATTCAATCAATTTCGAAATCAGTTCGTCATAATTGTGTAGGTAAAAGCCGCTGTGTTCGTTGTTAGATAATTCGATTAAATCTTTTACCATATAAATCAGCGATGAACCACTGCGCTCTAAATAGGATGGAAGCAAGGCCAAAACCGCATAGTCTTCGATATTGCCGTAGCATTCTGAAAAGGCTAAGCGATAACTTTGTTCGTATAGTGAGACATCGGTGACTAAATGTTGGCTGGTAATCATTCCGGTAGTTCCGCTGCTAGTGAAGGTTTCTTGGATTTCGTTGGTGTTTGAAACGACTTCATGACTTTTAAAAAACTGTATGGGTAAAAACGGAATTTGTTGCAGCGATTTTACTTTTTGTACATCGGTTTTTAAGAAGTCGCAAAATTCCTTATAGACCTTGTTGTTTTCGTATTGGAAACGAAACACCTTTAGCGCTATTTTTTCAAATTGCTTGTGCGAGGAAATGGAAAATATGTCTTGTGGATGAACCAAAGTGTTTAAAGATTTAGCGCAAAAATACGGAAAATAAAAAAGGCCCTAACGTTCATTAGGGCCTTTTTGGTATTGTTAGGATTGGGATTATTTAATCACCAATTTAGTAGTAGCTGTTTTACCTTCTTCAGTAATTCTAACCACGTAAACACCGGCGTTTAATCCGTTAACGTTGATAGCGTTATCAGCCGTTGTAGTGTTTAATACTTGTTTGCCTAATACATCAAAGATAGCAACGGTTTTCTCTCCGTTAGCAGCAGTCTCGATGAATAAAGTACCGTTAGCAACCGGGTTAGGATATACTTTTAAGCCAGATATTTCGAAGTTTTGAGAAGCTAAAGTCAAATCGGTTAATGAACGGGCTACTACCTGAACTGCTGTATTGAATTCAGCTACTAAAACAGCCATATTTCTTGGTCCGGAAGGAACAACTTGACCGATATAATTGGCTTCTGCAAATAGCGTTCTGAAAGCAACATCACCACTTCCGTCGTTTAAGTTAAAGTTAGCGTTTGTTGTGAAAGCTAAAGTTCCGTCAGCTGTAGTAAAGGAAGCATTGCTCAATTGAACTAATTCACTTTCGTAGGCTTCAACATTAGCAAGAAGGTCAGTAACTGTTACAGCTTGAGGCGTAACAACGTTTCCGGATGATGCAACGGATGCGTTTGTAGTTGGTAATAATTGCAATACACCACTAAATAAAGAAGCTTGTCCTTTTAATCCTGAGATAGCGTCACCAGCTACCATTGCTGTTGATATAACGGTTGAGTTATCATCAATTAAAATACCAGCAGTAGCATCTTGGATGTATTTTTGATTTCTGGTTGTTCTAGCGTAAGTAATAACCGGATTGCTATTAACTTGGTAGTATCTACCAGCACCATTTGCAATTACATCAGCTCTTAAGGCGGACAAATTGGCCACAACATTGTAAGAAGCAACTGTAAAAGTTGTAGTGGCATTTACAGCAGGAACAATTGGGTTATGCGCATTATCAACTAATTCCATGTAAACTACATAAGTTCCCGGAGTCGTTGGTAAGGCAATTGGGGTTGTGTCATATTTCATGATTACAGATCCACTGTTAATTGTGTAATGGATGTGTCCGTTTCCTGTTCCGTTTGCTACAGTAAAATTATTTACAGTAACACTAATGTTAACACTTGTAGTTTCTGGAGAAAAAACAGTGTTGTTTGCCGGAGCAGAAATTACTAAACTTGGGCTAGTAGAACAACCCACATGAGTGCCTAATTGACCAAGTTCTGCATCAATTCCGTAAACGGTCCACTCTGAAGTAGCATCGTCCGTTCCAAAAGAAGCTAAGTTAGTAGCGTTTGGAGAACAAACTGTTAATTTTCTAATTAAAGTGTGGTCAAGAGTTCCTGCTGCAGTTGAGCCAACAGGCCAAGAAGTACCTGGGTCTACTCCAACCTGACCTATTACGTCAAGTATGTTTCCAAGTTTTTTTAGAACAATGGCATCATCACCATTAAAGTTACAAGTTGAAGAAGTAATATCTGCTGCTGCAATAATAGCCGCATTAGCTGCAGAACCATTTCTTAAGACATAAACATCTCCAGAAGCAATAATAGTTCCAGCCGCAAATGTTTGAGTGTTAGTTGCGGTTGCGGCACCATTAGCATACAATTCAACAGAATAATCTGCCAAATCAACCGGAGCACCAGTTCCATTGTAAATTTCAAGGAATTTGTTGTTGCTTGAGCCTTCTCCATACTTGCTGAAATAAAGGTCAGAAGCTTGTCCGAAGGACATAGAAGTCACAACAAAAAATAACAAAGAGTAAATTTTTTTCATTTTTTTAAGTTTATTTAGCCTACAAATATAAGCACAATATTTGTTTGCCGAAAATAAGAGCGTAAAAAAATGATTAAAAAAAAGTTAAACCTACAAAGTTTAACTATCTGACAATTAGTTTTCTAGTTGTAGTGGTGTCTCCTTCGGTAATTTTGATAATATAAACACCCGGCGGGATAGTGCTGATGTTTAATTCGCGAGAAGAAATAGTGGTTTGTAGCACCTTTTTACCCAATACGTCAAAAATTAAAACTTCTTTGTCTAGCGTAGTTTTTGAAGTGATGTAGATTTTTCCGTTACTTACCGGATTTGGATAAAAACCAAGCGTTTCTCCTTGTTGCTTCCCATCCTGAGCAAAAGCGCCGAGAGAGAACAAGCAGAAAAATAAAATGGTGTATATGTAGTTTTTAGCCATGATAAAAATTTGGTTAAGACAAATGTATAAAATTAATTTCAAATATTGTACCAAAAAAAACTCCTTCTTGTTGGGAAGGAGTTTTTTATAGTTATTTTTTTATTATTGCGATAAAGTCCAGCCGGTGGCCCAAGATGGAAAAGCTGTATCGTTTCCTGCACCAGTTGCAGTAGTTGTCCCTGTTAGTAAAGCACTTACATCAGCTGATGAGGCATCAGTCTTTTTACCTTTAGTGTTTGTTGCAATATCTGAAAATTCATAGTTAGTCACTTTTAAAGCTGTGCCTACAAAAGCAATTGTCTCGTCGTGCTCAACATCTACACCGGTTTTCCAACCACTTAAAACTACATTGGTAAACAAAGCTTTGGTTCCTCTTCTTAATTTTAATCCTTGGTTTTCTGTGTAAATTACTGCATCTGCTGTACTGCCCGGACCAACTAATGTCAAGTTTGTGATTGATGGATTAGATATAGGAGTGTTGGCAAATCCGAATTCATAATTGTCTGCTTCAATTCCTCTGTTTCCTCTTCCGAAAGCAAGTTTGCCGTACCAGTTGGTGTTGGTTCCGTTCCAACCTTCAGTCCAGTCAAATTGATCGTCTTCATTTCCTAAAGAAACTAAGTTAGAAGTGTTTACAGTTCCTCCGAAAAATTCAAATCCGTCGTCAGAACCGTGGTAACATTGCACATATTCAAAAATAGTTCCTGAACCTACTCCGAATAAAGATACACCATTGAATTCTTTAGTAGCACTAAAGTTAGCTCCTGTATATTCTAATCTTAAGTAACGGATTGAACCTGAGTTATCGTTAGCAATAATTCCACCATAAGTTAAGTCGGCCACTTCAGATTGTGCTGTACTAGCTCCACCACTTACAGTATTGATAGGTGCTTTTCCGCAAATTACTAATCCTCCCCAATCACCCGGTGCAGGAGTAGTATTACCACTGGTCATGATAACCGGATTGTTGGCTGTACCGTTGATGAAAATTTTCCCACCTTGTGCAACGGCAATATAAGCAGCGGTTCCGCCGGTAGCATGAATTTCTGTTCCTGCCGGAATGGTTAAGGTAGCGCCGTCTCTTACTACTAAAGCACCGGTTAAATTGTAAACGGTGTTGGCATTCAATATTACTTCGCCATCATTAATGTTCCCTTTAAAATCAGAAGGATTAACTTCAAAACTTGATGTAGGTCCGTTGTCATCAGAAGTCGAACAAGCCGTTAGTAAACCGGCTACTACTGTTAAAATTCCGAAAGCTTTTAAGATTGTTTTTTTCATTTTGTTATTGTGTTTTTTGTTGTTTAAACTCTGATACAAAAATCAATCAGCAGTGTTTCTTTAAAGTTAAGCGAGTATGATACTTAGATTATTAAAACAATTTCTAATATTATGCGAATGTTTCCTGTGTTAATTCAATTTATATCAAAAAAAAAGGAGCAACTCTGCGTTGCTCCCTGGTATTTTTAGAATTGATAATTAAGACCTAAACTGATAGCGATCCCTTTTCTGTAAGAGAGTACGTTTACATCTCCCGAACTGTTTTCTTGCACACGGTTAATGGCAGGATTCAAAAGGTTTCTGGCTACAAAACCAAGGCCTAAGTTTTTATTGAACTTTAATTTGGTTACAAAATCCAATGAACCAAAAGCTTTGTCCACTTGATTGCCTCGTCCGTTAGTTCCAATAGAATATAAACGATCAGAGAAATGGGTAAAAGCAATCGTGCTGGTTAAGCTGCTTTGTTTTTCATTCCATTCTTTCAAGAATGAAATATCTGCATTTAGTAACAAATCAGAAGCTCCCGTTAATCTGCTTTCTTTTTCAGTAAAATCAACATTGTAATCTGTTTCGCGAATTACTTTATTAGAATTTAATTCTTGGTTACTATATAAATAAGAAGCATTAACTCCCGCACTAAGTTTTTGGGTGTTGTTTTCATCGAAATTAAACAATAGCTTTCTGTATTCTACTTCAGCACCGGCTACGTAACCGAAATCACCGGTATTTACAAAAGAAACGTCATTGGTAGAAGATACAATAGTTACTTCGTTGATAGGGTTTTGAATGTATTTACCAAAAGCGGTAACCGAAATTACTTCTTCGTTTTTAGGGAACATTTCCCATTTTAAATCGATGTTGTAATCGTCTGATTCATACAAATAACGGTTTCCGATTTTAGTTTCGTTTACTTCTTCGTAAATGAACAACGCTCTTTCTTTAAATTGCGGTAAAGTGTAAGTTTTACTCAATCCCAAACGCAAGTTTTGTTTTTCGGTTACTTCGTATTTTAGAGTCAAACTTGGCAAGAAAGCCATTTTGTCTAATTTGTCGTCGTCACCGGTTGGATCAAGTGAAGTATTCCAAGCCACTTCTTGCAACAAGTATTCTGCTCTTAATCCTAGGAAAGCTGTTAGTTTGTTGAACTTGTATTCGGTATTTAAATAACCACCGCTAACCAATAAATCTCCTGTGTAAAATTGGGGTTTTGTAGCATTGGCTACTTGTGCATTCCCACGGAAAGTAGAGATTTCGAAAAAGTTATTGTTGTAGTTTGTTGCGTTGAAAAATGCGTCCAAGTTATTAATATCAACAACATCTCCGGTATGGTTGTTATTCGGTTTGAAGTTGAATTGCGTCGCTTCAAAATCACGTTGTTTGATTTTGGCAGAATAACCCGCAGTGAATTTTCCTTTGTAATCGCCTTCAGCATTTTTGTTGAATTTGTAGTCGATAGCCAAATGAGCTGCGATTTCATTTTCTTCCAATTTTTGAAAGTAACGGTGGTTATTGGCTGCCGATTGTCCTAGTAAGATATAACCGAAATCATATTCGTTTAAGATGTTTTGCGTTCTGTCAGGTTGGTCACCGGTAATAGTGTTGTAAGATACGCCCCAGTTGAATTTAGAACGTTCAGTTATTTTGTGCTCTCCTAAAAGTTGGTTGATCCAAAGGGTGTTTTTGTCGTATTTATTTCTACGAACAAAACCGTTATTGTCTTCACCACCATCAACAAAATAACCGCGGTATTCCTCTTTAGAAAGAGAAGAAGTGTTGATTAAAACCGAGTTGAAATTGATTTTGTGACTTGCATTAATCTTGTAAGCGGCATTGATCATACCGGTAAAATTGGTGCTGTAATTCATCAGGGTAAAAGTTTCCCAATCTTTATTTGCTACACCCATACCGTTGATGCTTTTGGCACTACCGTCGGTAATGGCATTGTATTCATTGCTGTAATTGGCTGTACCAAAAAGGCTTAGTTTTCCTTCTTTTCCGATATCGAATGATTTTCCTCCTGAAAGACCAATAGAGCCGGCAAACGGATTTCTGTCTTCTAACTGCAATGTACTGAAGTTGTATTCGGTTAAAGCATTACCGGGAATTGATTTAGAACCGAAACCGATAGCATTATAACCTTTTTGTAACTGAAAATTGTCTTCAGCTACGGCATTGGTGTTGATTTTTGAACCAATGTCCACTTTAAAAAATCCTTTTCCTTTGTATTCTTTAGAGACAATGTCCACATTTCCTCCGGCAAAATCTCCGAATAATTTGCTGTTGTATACTTTATCAATACCAACAGATTCTACGATGTCAGTCGAGAAAATGTCTAAAGCAATATTCTTTTTCTCCGGATCGTTAGACGGAATCGGTAAACCATTTAAAGTAGTCGAGTTGTATCGGTCACCCAAACCACGCACAAAAATATTTCCTGAACCTTCTTGTTTGGTGATTCCGGTAGTTTTGGTTACAGCAGTAGCCACATCACTAACTCCTTTTCTGGATAATTCCTGCGCTCCAATACTTTGTTTGATTTCAACGGCATTTTTTTGTTCTAAAAGTAAAGCCGATTCTTTTTCACGACTCACCACTTTCTGAATTACCACATCTTGTAATTGATAACTTCCAGAGCCTAATGCTTTGTTGATGGTTAAAGTTTCGCCGGCTTTCACTACAATTTTTTCTTCTATGGTTTCATAACCTAAAAAGCTGAATTGTATAGTGTAAGTTCCGGCTTCAATGTTCAAGCTGTATTTACCGGTTTCGTTGGTTGTTACGCCTATGTTTGTTCCTTTAATAACAACATTCGCAAACGGTAAAGGCTCATTGTTTAAATCTTTATCCGTCAAAGTTCCGCTTACGGTTCCTTTGTTTTGGGCAAAACTTATAAGGTTGATTAGTAATAAGGTAACAATTAATTTAAGTTTCATTGTAGTCGTGTTTAATTTTGGTGCAAAGAAACTATCGCATTGTAAAGGTCGTGTTACTCCATTATTACCTTTTTGTTCCTTTAGTTTTACCAAATTGTTAACATATTAAATTACCGTTAACTCCACGAAAGCGATATATCATCATTTTGTATTATCTTTACCTTTACTACCGCGAAAAATAGTATGCGTTTGTTATGAAGAAAAAAGACATTAAGATTTTATTAGTCGATGATGAACAAGATATCTTAGAGATTGTAGGATACAATCTTGCTCAAGAAGGGTATCAAATTGTAACGGCTACTAACGGTAAAGAGGCCATTACTAAAGCCAAAAAAGAGCTGCCACATTTGATTATTATGGATGTGATGATGCCCGAAATGGACGGAATGGAAGCTTGCGAAAACATCCGTAAATTGCCTGAACTCAGCAATGTCATTATTACTTTTTTAACTGCACGCAGCGAAGATTATTCTCAGGTAGCCGGTTTTGATGCCGGTGCCGACGATTATATCACCAAACCTATTAAGCCGAAATTGTTGGTGAGCAAAGTGAAAGCATTGTTACGCCGACTAAAAAGCGATGACCAAACCACCGAAACCCTCAATGTAGGTGGTATTGAAATCAATCGCGAAGAATATAAAATCATCAAAGAAGGTAAGGAAATTATCCTGCCGCGCAAAGAGTTTGAATTGTTTTATTTATTGGCTTCCAAACCCGGGAAAGTATTCAAACGCGAAGAAATCCTGGATAAAGTTTGGGGCAATGAAGTTATTGTTGGCGGCAGAACTATTGATGTTCACATCCGAAAACTCCGCGAGAAAATCGGTGAAGATTTATTCAAAACCATCAAAGGAGTAGGTTACAAACTCGAAGTCTAAATGAAGGTCAATTTCAAGAAAACATATACTTTTGCGTTAGTTTCTACAACGTATATTACCCTTTTTTCCACCGGTTTTCTTGGTATTTTATTGTGGTTTTTCCACGAATTCTCCTGGGCTATTCTACTAGTTTTTGCCTTGTCAATGGCTACCTTTTCTTTCTTCGTTATACAGTATCGCGTCGAGCATTTTATTTATCGAAGGGTAAAAAAAATCTACGACGATGTTTCGTTACTCGAATCGACTTCTTTCCGAAACCAACCCATTACTACCGATATGGCTACGTTAACCAAGCAAGTGAAAAAATTTGCAATGGATAAAAAGATGGAAATCGAAACGCTCAAAGTGCGTGAAGAATACCGTCGGGAGTTTTTAGGGAATGTCTCGCACGAACTTAAAACGCCGTTATTCACCGTTCAAGGCTATCTTTCTACTTTGTTAGATGGCGCGATGAACGATAAAAATGTGCGTAAAAAATACTTGGAAAGAGCCGAGAAAGGCGTAGAGCGACTGATTTATATCGTAGAAGATTTGGATATGATTTCCAAATTAGAAACCGGCGATTTGAACTTAGAGTTGTCTAAATTTAACATCGTCGAGCTTATCCAAAATGTCTTTGATTTATTGGAAATGAAAGCCGATAAAAAGAACATCATTCTCATGTTCGACCGTAAATACAGCAAACCCATCAAGGTCTTTGGCGATAAAGAAAAGATCCAACAGGTGTTGACCAACTTGATTATGAATTCCATCAAATACGGCAAAGAAAACGGCACTACCGAAGTCAGCATTGAAGATTTGGTGAACAATAAACTCATCATCCGCATCCGCGATAACGGTGAAGGTATCGATAAGCACAATTTGTCGCGAATTTTTGAACGCTTCTTCCGCGTGGACAAAAGTGGAGCGCGCAGCGAAGGCGGTTCCGGTTTAGGCTTGTCTATCGTGAAACACATTATCGAAGCCCATGGCGAGAAAATTTATGTGGAAAGCGAGTTTGGCAAAGGTTCTGAATTTTCATTCACCATGGAAAAGTATAAATAACTGTTTCCAATTGGCAGTTTCTCCTGTTTTAGGAAATCCATTGTACAAATCTATTTCCAATAATTTTTCGGCTTTAAATTCGTCTTGCTTGGCAAAGGGCGCCATGCCTTTTCGTTTGCATCGTTTGGCTAAATATTCTTGTTCAAACTGACCTGGAGTCGGAATAAAAAAGGCCTTTTTCTCCAATTTTGCCAAATCCATCACCGTCGTGTAACCCGAACGACAAAGTACCAAGTCACTCTCATTAAAAGCCTTTTCCACTTCTTCCGAGGTCATAAAATTGTAATACGTGATGTGACGGTCTGTTTTGATGTTTTGCTCCGGTTCTACTTTTCCTTTGATAAAAAGAATACTGCCTTCGTAATCCTGAAGTTCAGCTGTTAGTTTATCCTCCAACATAGTCCGTTGTGGTTCCGGTCCCGACAAAATAACCATCAAATCGTATCGCAACGGCAAGTTTTTTTTGACCAAACGACTCAATGGACCAAGGTATTTTAAGTTAAGCGAACTGTTTTCCAAGTGGCCTAATTTTCCCGTCAAGTTGGGCTGGTCTTTGCAGTCCGGTATCCAGCATTCGGTAAATTTTGCTATAAAAAATTGGTGTAGCTTGGAAGAAATCCAAGTGGTTTTACCCGACAATACATTTAGCTGGTGTGTGATAAAAACGCTCGGTACTTTTTTGCTGTAAACGCCCAAACGGTTATCGGAAATAATGCCTTTTAAATCGTATTGCTTGACTAATTCTTTGACTTTCTGTTTTTCTTCAAAAATGGCCTGAATCATTTTCGGACTGTTCTTAATGAGTTTCCATTTGAAGTCCTTTTCGTCTTTGGCATATTCTATTTCGTAAGAAGGTAGTTCAATCGAAATAAGTTCCGGAAATTCTTTTTGTAACAGTTGAAGCGCTACACCGTCAGAGGCAATAATAGGTGTAAAGCCATATCGCTGTAGTTCTTTAATGATAGGGATACAGCGGGTAGCATGACCCAAGCCCCAATTTAAGGGCGCAATTAGTATGTTTTTCGAAGTCGTTTTCAAGTTGGGAAGGTAAGCTTTTAACATTGCAAAGTAAAAAAGATTTCGGATAGTTTATATTTCCTTAATTTTACCAAAAAATTAAATCTGTGGGCAGTAAGAATAAACTAAAGCGATTCAAAGAAAACGAAACCTTTCAAAACGTGTTCCAACCAACTCGTGAAGAAGTAGTAGGTGGACAATTTCCGTTAAAAGGCAAATGGAACAGCGAATTTTTCAAAAATAACCATCCTATCATCATCGAATTGGGTTGTGGTAAAGGCGAATACTCGGTAGGCTTGGCCGAACAATATCCCGACAAGAATTTTGTGGGTATCGATATCAAAGGTGCCCGATTTTGGCGTGGTGCTAAAACGGCTGTAGAAAGCGGTATGCACAATGTGGCGTTCGTTCGCACCCAAATAGAACTCATCGAAGGGATTTTTGCCGAAGGCGAAGTAGCCGAAATCTGGATTACGTTTCCCGATCCGCAAATCAAATACAAACGTACCAAACACCGCATGACCAATAGCGAATTTCTAAAATTATACAAACGAATTCTCCAATCGGACGGCGTGGTTAACTTAAAAACCGACAGCGAATTCATGCACGGTTATACTTTAGGGTTATTACACGGCGAAGGCCATGAAGTGTTATACGCCAATCACAATGTATATAAAAACGAAGGTGCACCTCAGGAAGTAATCGGTATCCAAACTTTTTATGAGAAACAATATTTGGAAATCAACAAGGCAATTACGTATATTCGTTTCAAAATCAAATAGATGACCAACTTCTTGCCGCTTGTATTGGGTTTTTGCATTGCTTTTTTGGCGGTTATACTTCCGGGTTTAATCAACATGACAGCAGCCAAAATCAGTTTACAAGAAGGTAAAAACGAAGCGATTAGCTTTGCGGTCGGTGCTTCGGTAGTGGTGTTTGTACAAACCTTTATTGCCGTTTTGTTCGCCCGATTCATCAGCCAACACCAAGAAATTGTAGCGACCTTACAGGAAATTGGTATCTTTATTTTTGCCGGATTGAGCGTGTATTTTTTCTGGATTGCCAAAAAGCCAAAGAAAATCAAACCTGAAGCCAAAATCAAAGGCAAATCGAACCGCTTCTTTTTTGGTATGTTGCTCTCGATGCTTAATTTATTGCCGATTCCTTTCTACGTGTTTGCCAGTATGGGTTTAGCCGCAGCAGGTTACTTTAGTTTTGATAAAATTCCGGTGGCGACTTTTGTAGCTGGTGTCGTATTGGGTTCTTTCAGTGTTTTTTACTTGTATATTGTCGCCTTTAAAAAGATTGAAAAGAAAACCGAATTTTTAATGCGAAACATCAATTATGTCATTGGTTCGGTGACCACTTTCATGGCTATTGTAACGCTAATAAAACTTCTTTGCGATTAAAATGGAAGACAATTTTTTCGAAAGAGTATACGATATTGTCCGCCAAATTCCCGAAGGAAAGGTCACTTCCTATGGCGCTATTGCAAAAGCTCTAGGTTCGGCTCGTTCCGCACGTATGGTTGGTTGGGCGATGAATGCCAGTCACGGACACGATGATGTTCCGGCGCACCGAGTAGTCAATCGCATTGGGATGCTTTCCGGGAAACACCATTTTGACGGCACTAACTTGATGCAACAATTGTTGGAAAACGAAGGCATCGAAGTTGTCGATAACCAAATCGTCGATTTTGAAAAGCATTTTTGGCAGCCTGAGGTTAAGCGATTGTAAGCGATATTACTCCAGCAAACAAACCGTAAACTTCGTCCCGTTTTCGCCATTTTCAAAAGCCAAATAGCCGCCGTGCGCTTCGATGATGTTTTTGGATAAAGTCAGCCCGATGCCCGCACCGTCTTTTCGGGTGGTAAAGAACGGCAGGAAAATTTTATCTTCAATTTCGGGTTCAATGCCGGCACCGGTATCAGTAATAATAAGATAAAGGCGTTTTTCTTTGAGTTCAGCGCTAATGCTGATTTCTCTTTGGTCTTTTCCCTCTAAAGCATACATGCTGTTGGTTAGCAAATTGATCAACACTTGCTCCATTTGGTTACGATCTACTGTAATCCATCGTTTAAAGTTCAGTTGGTTAACCACGGCAATGGATTCCTTTTTGAACAAAGGTTGCATGATTTGCAAACAGCTTTCCACCAATTCCGATAGCTCCGTTTTTTCTTTTTTAGGCGATGGCAACATGGCGAGTTTTCGATAGCTTTCTACAAATTCCTGCAGGTGATTACTGCGGTTGTGCATCGTGGCTACGCTTTGTTTGATGTCTTCCAAATCTTCGGCCGACAAACTTTCTTGTTGGACCAATTCGTTTAAATTTTGCGAAAGCGAGCGAATTGGTGTGAGCGAATTCAACAATTCGTGTGAAATGACTTTCATCAAATTAATCCAAGCTTCTTTTTCTTTTTTCTCTACTACTTTCTGAATGCTATCCAATAAAATAATGTAGTATTCTTGGTCAAAAGTCTTGGTTGCTGAGGTTTGGATGAGGAAAGTTTGGGTGTCTTGTTTGTTAACCCTGATTTGCAATGAGGTTTTCATTTCCTGAAAATCTTGTGCTTCAATAATCTCGCAAAGCGATGGCAATTGGTTTTTCAAATAATGCCATCTGGAAACTTTCGGCACTTCAAAATGCTTCGAGAAATAATCGTTCATCAAAAAGATGTTCCATGATTCGTTTTCTTTTTGTAAGATGATGATGCCGATTTCGATGTTGTTTAGAATCGACCGATAAATCAGGTCTTTCGAAAGTTGTTCGTGCTGTTTTTCTTTGAGTTTTCCATACAACTGAAACAAACTGGCGTAGTTGTGATAGGATTTGTGTTGGGAAAAATCGGCTGAAAAATCGTTTTGCAAAATCGATGCAATAGTTCGGTCAAACACCAAAAACGCATTGCGCAGAAAAAAGTACAATTCGGTCAGCAACAAAAAAGTAACAAAACCCGAAAACAATCCGGTGTAAATCAAATCTTCGGAAAACAAATAAATGCTTAGCCCAACACAAAAAACCACCAAAATTAGGCGGAAGAAAAGCAGTTGGTAGAGTTTGTAATTTTTAAACATTTATTCCGGATTGATATTGTATTTTTCCATTCTTCGGTACAAAGCGGCACGCGACAAACCTAGTTCTTCCGCTGATTTGCTGATGTTATAACCGTGTTTGACCAACACTTTTTCAATGGTGTTTTTCTCTACATCCGACAGCGGCAAATCGTCTTTGCTTTCGTAAATTGTAACCAGATCTAAGTCTAAATCGGCCGCCGAAATCGTGTTGTTGTCACACAAAATCACCGCGCGTTCAATGCGGTTTTCCATCTCGCGGATGTTGCCGTTCCATGCGTGTTTCTCCATTTGTTCCAAAGCTCTCTCGCTGTACACAATTTTGTTTCGGTTGTATTTGGCGATCATTTTATCCAATAAAAATTGGGCCAACGGAATCTTGTCTTCTTTGCGTTCTTTCAAGGACGGCAAGGTAATTTCCATAGTATTAATGCGATAATACAAATCTTCGCGGAAGTTTTTTTGGGTGACTTCTTCCTTCAAGTTCAAATTGGTAGCTGTGATGATTCTCACATTCAGCGGACGCGGCTTTGATTCGCCCAAACGAGTCACGGTTTTGGTTTGGATGACTTGCAACAATTTCGATTGCAAATGTAAAGGCACATTCCCAATTTCATCCAGGAAAATGGTACCGTTCTGCGCATTTTCAAAACGTCCGGCGGTATCGGCTTTGGCATCGGTAAACGCACCTTTGGCATAACCGAACAATTCGCTTTCAAAAATATTATCGTTTAACGAACCCAAATCGACATGCACAAACACATTGTTTTTTCGATTAGACTGTTGGTGAATGTACTGCGCCATCACAAATTTTCCAGTGCCGTTTTCACCCAAAATCAGGACATTGGCATCGGTTTTAGCTACTTTTTCACCCAAAGCATAAGCCTTTTGGATCAAGTTAGATTGCCCGATAAAAAATGAATCCGTTAAAGTATTTTGATCCGTTTTCTTTTTCACTTTTCTGGATTCTTCTACGGCGAGTTTAACGGTTTGTAATAGTTTTTCGTTTTCCCAAGGTTTCAATACATAATCAAAAGCTCCATTTTTCAAGCCTTCTACAGCGGTTTCCACTTTTCCGAAGGCTGTCATTAAGATGACGATGGTTTTAGGCGAAAGTGTTTTGATTTCTTTTAAAAAGTACAAGCCTTCGCGACCATCTTCAAATCCGATGCGGTAATTCATGTCCAATAACACCACATCTATGTCGTTTTCCGATAACAATCGAAGGACATTTTTCGGATTGTTGAGTGTAAAAATCGTCTCAAAGTGTTTTTTCAAGAGCATTTTGGCCGCAAAAAGAATGTCTTCTTGGTCGTCTATGACTAAAATGTTGGCGTTTGTTTTTTTCATTGAAGCAGCAGGTATTTCAAATCACTGTTCGGTTTCGGACAAATGGTGTTCGATTATGAACACTTGTATTTTTTATTCAGCTGTAAATTGCTTAAAAACAGCGTTTTGTAAATTTTAAAACTTTGGCACAAAATTGTACACACTCGTACTAAAATAGTTACAATGGACACCATCCTCGAACGTAAAAATAACAAAAAAAAGTATCTGACCGCAGCGGTTTTAGCGGCACTTATTTTGGGTTATGCCGCTTATGCCATGATAACCAAAAAAAGAGCCTATAATGTAGCCCAAAGCGAAATCACTATCAAAACCGTAGAATCTGACTTTTTTGAAGATTTTATGGTGTTGCAAGCCCGAGTAGAACCTATGAATTCGATTTTAGTCAACATAGTCGAAGGCGGTTCCGTACAAGAAATTTTTGTGAGTAACGGCGATAAAGTAACCCAAGGCCAACCTTTGGCAAGGTTATACAATCCGAATACCGAGTTGAATTATATGCAACAGGAAACGGCTATTATCGAACAAATTAATAATCTCAACAAAGCCAAATTGGATTTGCGCAACCAAGAGTTGAATTTGGCTAAGGATTTAGTATCGATTGAACACGATTACCAAGATGCCAAAAACTTGTATGATTTGCATAAAAAATTATTTGACCAGGAAATTTTAGCCAAAAACGATTGGGAAAAAACCCAAGAGAATTTTCGCTTTCAAAAAGAGCGCATGAACATCATCAAACAAAGTGTGACTAAGGAAAAACAAGCCAATCAAATTCAAATCGGACAGCTCAATCAATCCATCGGTATCATGGAAAAAAGTTTGGGTGTTTTGCGTGCCAATAAAAAGAATTTTTTAGTGATGGCCCCGCTTTCAGGCCGATTGTCTTCGTTTGAACCGGTGTTAGGCCAAACCTACCAACAAGGCCAAACTTTGGGTAAAATTGATGTGATGAAAGGCTATAAATTATTAGCCGATGTGGACGAATTTTATTTGCCGAAAGTAATACAAGGGCAAAAAGGAACCGTCGATTTTAACGGTCAAGAAGTAGCTGTGGTAATTGCCAAAGTAATACCCGAAATCAAAGGCGGGAAGTTTCAAGTTGAGTTGAATTTCAGCGGCAATGAGCAACTCGATTTGAAACAAGGATTGAGTTTCAGTGTGCGACTGAATTTATCTGAAAAAACAAAATCGATTGTACTTTCTAAAGGCACTTTCTACCAAGAAACCGCCGGAAAATGGATCTTTGTAGTCAATGGCAATAAAGCCGAAAGACGCAACATCACCATCGGCAGAGAAAATCCGTTATATTACGAAATTACCAAAGGATTACAACCCGGCGACAAAGTAATTACTTCTACATATCGAGATTATTTGGAAGCTGAGGTACTCAATATCGAATAAATCTAAATCAAAAAACGAACACTATGATACACATTCAAAATCTTTCCAAGGTTTTCAGAACCGAAGAAGTCGAAACCAAAGCCCTAAGCGAAGTTTCAATCACAATCAATCAAGGCGAATTTGTTACCATTATGGGTGCCTCGGGCAGCGGAAAATCGACGCTGTTGAATATCGTTGGCCTTTTAGACAGTGCTACTTCCGGAAACTATCAACTCCTTAATCAAGAGATGACCGGCTTAAACGAACAAGAAAAATCCAAAATCAGAAAGCAAAATATTGGGTTCATCTTCCAAAATTTCAACCTGATTGATGAGTTGTCGGTATTTGACAACATCGAATTACCGTTGATTTACAACAATGTTCCGGCTTCCGAAAGAAAGCAAAAAGTAGCCGCGATAGCCGAGCGTTTAGGAATTTCACATCGCTTAAAACATTATCCGCAGCAGCTTTCCGGCGGTCAACAACAAAGAGTAGCCGTGGCCAGAGCTTTAATCAATGATCCGAAAATTATTTTGGCCGATGAACCTACCGGAAACCTCGACAGTAAAAATGGGAACGAGGTCATGGAATTACTCACCGATTTGCACGCCAACGGCTCGACCATTCTAATGGTAACGCATTCTGATTACGACGCTTCGTTTTCGCAACGCACCATTATCATGAAAGACGGTATGGTACTTTCTGAAAAAACAAACAGCAGAAACGTCGATGTTTTTGTGTCTTAATCATCACTTTTAAAAATCATTATTATGTTTAAAATTATCACCACAACCATCGCCTTTTTATTGGGTTTAATAGCTTTCGGACAAGTGTCTGAAAACAGAACGGTAGCCGAGTTTTCCAAGTTGAAAGCCTCTCACGGCATTGAAGTTTTTTATACGGTATCAACCACACAAAGCGTGAAAGTAGAAACCGATGACAATGAAAAATTAGCCTACATCAAAACAGAGGTAGAAGGCCAAACCCTCAAAGTGTATGTTGATAATAATTCCAAAGAAGACTACAGCTACGGCACCGGTAAAGGAAAAAACATCAACGGAATGCGTTTTAAAGTTTTAAAAGTATACATCACCGGCAAAGCACTTACAGCCATCAAAGCGAGTTCTTCGGCCAGTGTGAAATTGGAAAACCTAAATTCGGTGGACCAATTGGAAGTGGCTGCCAGTTCGTCGGCGACAGTTTTCGGAACTTTTGATTGTACCGATTTGCAAGTCGATGTCTCTTCAAGCGGAAATTTTAAAGGAAAAGTCAATGCCAAAAATGTGGCAGTTGAAGTCAGCAGCTCAGCCGATTGCGATTTGATGGGAAAAGCCGATAAAGTTACCATCAAAGCCAGCAGTTCAGCCGATTGTAATGCCAAGGATTTAGTGGCTGAAGAAGTAACGGTAAGAGCTAGCAGTTCAGCCGATGTAACTGTTTTTGCTTCCAAATCATTAGATGCCACAGCCACTTCCAGCAGTAGCGTGGATTATTTCGGCAACCCTTTTCAAGTGAATACCGATAAAAGTTCTTCGGGTTCTGTGAACAAACGATAATCATCATCATCAAAAAACGAACAAATCATGTTACAAAACTGGTTACACATTTTTTTATTCCAAATCAAAAACAACAAGCTTTTTACGGCTTTGAATGTTTTAGGATTAAGCATTGGAATAGCCGGACTCATTTTTGCCATTTTGTATTGGAACGATGAGCACAGTTACAATGCTTGGAATCCCGAGAAAGAAAAGGTTTTTGAATCTATTAGTAAAGTCAGCGAAGACGATTATTGGGCAAGTAATGTAGCAGCGTTCGAACCCTATTTCAAAAAAGATTTCCCTGAATTAGACACATATTGTTATTTCGACAATTGGTATTTTGAAGAAATCATTCAGTACCAAAACAAAAAGGAAATCGTTAAGATTACCGATGCCCAAAAAACATTCTTCGAGTTCTTTCCGTTTACCTTTATCAAAGGAACGGCAAAAAGTGCTTTGCAAGACAATGCCAGTATTGCTATTTCTGATAAAACAGCGGAACGATTATTCGGTTCAGAAGAGCCGATAGGTAAAATGGTGACTTACTCAGGCCGAAAATTAGTGGTAAGAGGTGTTTATACTATTCCCGGAAAATCCTCTATGGCTCCGAATGCCGTTACTTGTTTGATGGACGGCCGATTGGTAGAAAACAAGGACAATTGGGGTAACTTCAATTACGGCTTGTTGTTAAAACTCAAAAACCCGGCCGACAAAGACAAAGTAAGCGCTCGTATGGTGAAAATTCTTCACGAAAATCGAGCGGTTCGTTGGGCCAAAGAAGAAGGGTTAACCATAGCCGAATGGATGAAAAAAAATGGTCCGGGCAAAACCCAAATCATTTTAGAACCACTCAAAGACGCCCGTTTACACGCCATTACCGAAGGCTATGCGGAGGGCAAAGGCAACTATCAGTTTTTGCTGATTATGCTGGGTTTGTCAGTTTTGATTTTAGTCTTGTCGATAGTGAACTATGTCAATTTAGCCACAGCCAATGCCATCAAAAGAGCGAAAGAAGTTGGTGTTCGTAAAATTTTAGGCGCTTCCAAAGGCAATATTGTCAAGCAATTTTTGTTTGAAACGGTACTTACCGTGTTGTTTGCCATTTTGCTGTCGTTGGTGTTGGTGGAACTTTCTTTGCCTTATTACAATGAGTTTTTGGGCAAGAAGTTACTCATTCATGGCAATCAATTTTATGGGCAATTGATTTTGATTTTTGTTTTGACTATTGTTTTAGCAGGCATTTTTCCGGCGATTTATGTGTCCAATTTTGAAACTTTAAAAGTGTTGAAAGGCAATTTCGGGCGAAGCAAAAGCGGCATTTGGCTCAGAAATACAATGTTGATATTGCAGTTTTCGATTGCCACGTTCTTTATTATCGGTTCCTATATTGTTTACCAACAAATCCAATACATCAGCACCAAAGATTTGGGTTTTAAAGGCGATAAAGTTGTCGCCATTTCCTATCGAAATCCCTACGATTGGCGCGAGAAAGATTACTTGGCCAAACTCACCAATCGCTATAATTTGATTAAAGCCGAAGTGTCTAAAATAAAAGGCGTGGCGCAAGTGTCTACCGGTGCGTTTTCTTTTGGCTCAACCAATGGTTCTACGTCGAGTTTTGTTTACAAAGAAAATACGATTCAAGGCCGTAATATGGGTGTCGATTTCGGGATGTTGGAAATGATGCAAATTCAACTCAAAGAAGGCCGCTTTTTGTCGGATAAAATAGCTTCCGACACCATCAATTCGATGTTAATTAACGAAACCACTTTGAAGATGATGAACGAGAAAAACCCAATCGGGAAAGAAGTGGATTGGAACGGCAATAAACTCAAGATTATCGGAGTGGTTAAAGATTTCAACCTGTTCGGGCCGCAAGCGGAGATTCCGCCGATGGTGTTTTTCCACTTCAAAACCATCGATTGGATGTTGCAAAACGCGAGTAAAATTCATGTCAAAATTAGTGGAGATAATCCGGAGCAGACCTTAGCAGAGATTGAAAAATTCTGGACTAAAAAAGTCGACACAGAATATCCGTTCAGTTATGATTTTGTAGACAAGGCGTATGCGCGGACTTACGAGACTTACGTCAAACAAAAAAACTTGTTTTCATTGCTGAATGTTATCGTAATTCTGATTGCGCTTTTTGGTTTGTTTGCCTTGGCTTCCTATTCTATTCAGCGACGTATGAAAGAAATTGCCATCCGCAAAACCCTAGGCGCAGAAACCGGAGTTTTGCTCAAAGAACTATCCAAACAGTATATCATTTTTTGTTTGATTGGGTTTGCCATCGCACTATTTCCGGTGTATTATTTACTCAACAAATGGTTGGAAAATTTTGCTTTCCGCATTGAAATCAGTTTTATGCCATTCGTTGTTGGGTTTGTCGTTTTATTGCTATTGACACTCTTAGTAGTGCTTTCACGAGCGTATCAAGCCACCCGATTAGACGTCTTGAAATATTTAAAATATGAATAGAAAAGCTTTTTTAATTGTTTTACTGTATACGTTTTGCCCTTCTGTATTTGGTCAGGATAATTCCTGGCCATTGCAGAAATGCATTACCGAAGCCATGAAAAACGCCATCGAAATTAAAATAGAGCAGCTCAACGTAAAAAAGGCACAAAAGCAACACAATTCAATCGTTAACCAAATGTTGCCCAATGTTTCGTTTACCGGAAATCAAAGCTATAATTTTGGGTCAACTATCGACCCGGCTACGAATGGCAGGGTAAGTTCTAACATCCAAAACGACAATTTCTTTTTGAATGCTCAAATGAATCTCATCGATTTTAAAGCCTTTGCCACCGCTCAAAAAACCAAAATAGAGATAGAGAAAGCCAAAGTCCAATTGGCCATTATCGAAAACGAATACCAACTTCAAATTCTAGAAAGTTACTACCAAGCTTTGTTTACCCAAGAGTTGTTGAAGATCCAAAAAGAGCAATTCAAAAACGCACAATTCAACCTGAACCGAGTGACCAAGGAAGTCGAAATCGGCAGCAAACCCAAAAGCGATTTATACGATATCCAACTCAGTTTTGCCCAAGAAGAATTACGCATGATGGAAACCGAACAGTTGTTGTTGCGCCAAAAAACACAGTTGTTTCAACTCATGAATGTGAACGATGTGGCTGTAGCCGAAGTGATATTGGAAAATGCTATACCGGCTGATAGCGATGCAGTAAACCAATCGATTTCAAACCCTAAAATTAAATTTGCCGAACTCAATTACCAAAGCATTCGCAAAGATACTCAGTTGGAAAGAGCCAATAATTTACCAACGCTGACCACCTATTACGGTTTTTCGACTTTCTATTACAAACCACTGAACCAACCCAATGCAGTGGTAGCCGATTTTAACCAACAAATCAGTGACAACAAGAATCACCAATTGGGTATTCAACTCAATGTGCCTATTTTTAACGGTTTCCGAAACAATAAAAGAATCTCTGCAGCCAAACTGGAAACCGAGAAATCCCAATACGCTATAGCGCAGGAAAAGTTGAAAGTGGATAACCAAATCGCACTCGAAAATCAAAACCGCAATAATTACCAAAAATTATTTGCCAAACTCCAAGAAACCAAATCCTACGCCGAAGCTTCTTTTCGCACTTCACAGGCCAAATTTTCTTCCGGAGTGATTGATGCCATCGTGTTTTCGAGTGTTAAAAATCAGTGGCTGAATGCCGAATACGATTTGCTCAAAAACAAGTTGCAACAACACTATGTGGCTTTAAAAATCAGCTTGCTCAATGGAAACACTTTCTAATGTTTTTTAGCCTATTATTGTATCAATATTTTCAATTCATTAACGATTGTTTCCAAACATTTCGTATTATCTTTGCAATCTAAATTCAGTTTAAATAAAAGAAACTGAAAGATTTAAATTTAGTACGAAATGAAATTAGATAGAAAAGAAATTTTGGCTGCTTTGGAAACCATTACCATTGCAGGCGAAGGCAAAAATATGGTCGAAAGCGGTGCCGTAAAAAACGTGCTGACTTTCGGTAACGAAGTAGTTGTTGATTTAGTTATTGCAACACCGGCCATGCACATCAAGAAGCGTGCGGAAGACGATATCAAAAAACTCATCCACGATAAATTTTCACCCGAAGCTGTGGTGAAAGTGAACATCAAAGTGGAAACGCCAGAGCAAAATCCCAACCAAATCAAAGGCAAACCCATTCCCGGTATCAGCAATATTATCGCGGTAGCTTCCGGTAAAGGCGGCGTTGGTAAATCAACTGTAACAGCCAATTTAGCGGTGTCTTTAGCCAAAATGGGCTTTAAAGTCGGCGTGTTAGATGCTGATATTTACGGACCAAGTATGCCCATCATGTTCGATGTGGAAAACGAAAAACCGCTTTCTATTGAAGTCGACGGCAAATCAAAAATGAAACCTGTCGAAAGCTACGAAATCAAATTGCTTTCCATCGGATTTTTTACATCACCCAGTCAGGCTGTAATTTGGCGTGGCCCAATGGCAGCTAAAGCCTTGAACCAAATGATATTCGATGCTGCTTGGGGCGAACTCGATTTTATGTTAATCGATTTACCACCGGGAACCGGCGACATTCACTTGTCCATCATGCAATCGTTGCCTATCACAGGCGCCGTAGTGGTAAGCACACCGCAAGCCGTAGCTTTAGCCGATGCTAAAAAAGGGGTTTCCATGTTCTTGTCGGACAGTATCAATGTTCCGGTATTGGGTATCATCGAAAACATGGCCTATTTTACACCGGAAGAATTACCAAATAACAAATATTACATCTTCGGCAAAGAAGGCGCGAAAGACTTGGCAGCCGATTTAAACGTGCCGTTCTTAGGCGAAGTGCCATTGGTACAAAGCATCCGCGAAGCCGGAGATTATGGTCGCCCTGCAGCCTTACAAACTGCTTCGGTCATCGAAAATGTATTCGAAGAAATCACCCGTAATGTAGTGCAGGAAACGGTAAACAGAAACGAAAGTTTACCGCCTACTGAAGCGATTAAAATCACCACCATGGCCGGTTGTTCGGCTGTGAAGAAATAGACAGGTTAGACTTCTTAGATTTTTAGACTTCTTAGAAAATGAAGTATTTTAAAATCTAAAATGTCTAATAATCTAACCATCTAAAATGTCTGAATTATGACTAACGAAGAATTAATTGTCAATATCGAAAAAGCACTAGACGAAATCAGACCGTTTCTAAATTCTGATGGCGGCGATATCAGCTTGGTTTCTGTAGAAGACCAAAAACACGTTAAAGTACGTCTTCAAGGCGCTTGTACTTCTTGCAGTTTGAGCGTGAGCACCATGAAAGCCGGGGTGGAAACCACCATCAAAAAGTACGCGCCGCAAATCGAAACCGTAGAAAACGTAGTTTAGTCATTTTGTCCTAATGTCTACACTGAGCACAGTCGAAGTGTAGGGCGTTACCCTGCGGGTCGGGCTATTCGTTGCAATCTTTTCGGGATTGATAATCCCAAAAAGGATTTCCACTTCTATCCCTAACGCGAATACAACTTGGTATGACAAAAATCATAAAATAAAAGTTCGGGTTTAAAGACCTTAGCGCCTTTGAATCACAGAACCTCAGAATCTCAAAGCATGATAGAAACAGATATACTGATCATCGGAGCCGGACCAACAGGTTTATTCGCTGTTTTTGAAGCCGGTTTGTTAAAATTAAAATGCCACATTATCGACGCTTTGCCGCAACCCGGCGGGCAGTTGGCCGAATTGTATCCCAAAAAACCCATTTACGATATTCCCGGTTATCCCGAAGTATTGGCGGGCGATTTGGTGAACAATTTAATGGAGCAAATCAAACAATTTCAGCCCGGATTTACCTTAGCGGAAACCGCGGAAACCATCGATAAATTAGAGGATGGAACGTTTATCGTGACCACCAACAAAGGGACCAAACACCACGCTAAAGCCATCGCTATAGCCGGCGGATTGGGTACTTTCGAACCAAGAAAACCGGAGATTGAAAACATCAGTTTCTACGAAGAAAAAGGTGTAGAATACTTTGTTAAAGATCCGGAATTGTTCCGCGATAAGAAAATTGTAATTGCCGGAGGTGGTGATTCTGCCTTGGATTGGAGTATCTTCTTAGCTGATGTGGCTTCAGAGGTTACCTTAATCCACCGCAGAAATGAATTCCGAGGCGCTCTGGATTCGGTAGAAAAATTACAAGAATATAAAAAGTTAGGCTTGGTGAATTTAGTAACACCGGCTGAGGTAGTTCGCTTACACGGCGATGACCATTTAACTGCCATTACCATCAATTCCGATGGCCAAGAGCAAACCATCGAAACTGATTATTTTATTCCGCTTTTCGGGTTAACGCCAAAATTAGGAGCTATCGCCAATTGGGGATTGGAAATTGAGAAGAACGCGATTAAGGTCAACAATGCACTCGACTACCAAACGAACATCGACGGTATTTATGCCATAGGCGACGTTAATATTTATCCTGGTAAATTGAAGCTTATTTTGTGTGGTTTCCACGAAGCAACCTTAATGTGTCAAAGCGTTTACAATCGTTTAAATCCCGGCAAACGTTACGTGCTAAAATACACTACAGTTTCCGGTGTTGACGGTTTTGACGGTACTCGAAAAGAAGCAGAAAAAGCAGTAGTAAAATCAATCGACTAATGGCACAAGACATCACTATTAAAATTACAGATCGTGACGGTGTCACGCATGAAGTGCAAGCGCCAACCGATATGAATATGAATATTATGGAGTTGGTTCGTTCTTACGAATTGGCTCCCGAAGGAACTATCGGCATTTGCGGAGGCATGGCCATGTGTGCTTCTTGCCAATGTTATGTTTTAAATGATATTCCGCTACCGGAAAAAAATCCTGATGAAGAAGCTATGCTTTGGGAGGCTTTTAATGTGAAAGATAACAGTCGTTTAGGATGTCAGCTGCACATTACGGAGGACATGGACGGACTAGAGATTGAATTGGCTCCGGAGAGTTAGAAAATAAAAAAGGCGAGAATAGTATTTCTCGCCTTTTTTTATGCACTTGATTGTTCATTATTCTTTAACAAACTGTACTGTTTTTGTAGCTTTTTCTTTGGTGATTTTTACAAAGTAAACACCTTGTGAGAACGATTCGGTGTTGATGGTTAAGTCAGCTTCTGTCGAAACATTTACTTGTTTAACCAATTGGCCTAAAGTATTGTAAACTGCGAGGGCATCAGGTAACTCCTCGTTGATAGAGATAGACACAAAATCGGAAGCCGGGTTAGGATACAATTTCACTTCATACATCCAACCGAATTCTGAAGTGCCCAACGATTGACAACCTAAAGAAGAAGCTAAAGTATTTCTTCTCGGTGAGTTTTGCATTACGGCTAGTATTCTCGCTTTTTGGTTTAAAGTAAAGATGTTCATACAAGCATCGTTAGTATAATCCATATAGTTTTCTACCATGTCTACACCGGTAGAAGAAGGACAAGAGTCATAAGTGTCTAAACAATCATAATTTTCCCAACCTGCGGCAGGAGTGTCTGCACAGTAGTCAGTGTTGTTGGTACAATTTATAACACCGGCAACCTGAGAACCACCGTCTCCCCAAATATGTCTCAATCCGAAACAATGTCCAATTTCGTGGGTAGCTGTTCTTCCTAAATTATAATCAGTGAAATAAGAACCTTGATTTGGGGCTACATCAGCAGAACCAAAACAACGGTAATCAATGATTACACCATCTGTATTGGCGGCACCGCCATTAGTATTTAGTCCGCTTAAACCGGAATTACTTGGGAATTGTGCGTATCCTAAAACGCCGTCCAAATCACCACCAAATTGGCATACCCAAATATTGAAATACTGGGTTGGATCCCATTGAGTTTGAGGTTTTAAAATGGTTTCAACATTAGTTTGGTTCCAAGTTGTGTTACCTAAGTTAACACGGTTTATACCATTAGTAGCCACTCCGTTCGGGTCTCTTTGAGCCAAACAAAACTCAATTTCTACATCGGCACCAACTGCATTAGTATTGTATCCTGGCGTATCCAACATTCTTCTGAAATCTTGGTTCAAAACGGTAATTTGAGACAAAACCCTTGCGTTAGAGATATTTCTACCGGTTCCTACATTTTGTCCGCTATGAATCACGTGAACGACTACCGGAATAGTAATTACTACATTAGGTGTTCTGCCGGTTGTCAATCTTTCTTGGATTTCGGCTACTTTGGGAGCAATCCATTGCTCGAAAGCTTCGGTATTGGCTCTCTCTGGGTCGTTGGCTCTTAGAAAGTGTTCGTATTCATCGGTAACACATCTTATTGAGCCGTTTGAAGCATTAATACTTCTTACCGGAGTTCCGAAAACACTTCTGTTGGGCGTGTTTTGGTTTTGGGCAAAAAGCATAGTGCTGAAAAGTAAAAGCGTAAAAGTTCTTAACATATTCATTATGGTTATTGGTAATTTATAAAATAAGTCGGCTAATGTAATAATTTATAAACTTTTTTAAATAAATAATTTAAAAATTAACTTTAACAGATAAATAATTTTCTTAGAATTGAAAATGTTACAGTCCTAATTTTGTTTTGGCCAAGGGTAAAATACGCTCCACAAATTGAGCATAAGCCTGCGTTGAAGGATGCAAACCATCGGTCGCCACCAATTCGGGTTGTAATAGACCAAGTCGCGTAATGTCTGTGATATAAACATAAGAAATGTCGTTGCTTTCGCAATAGGCTTTCGCAAAGGCATTGTATTGGTAAACACCTTCTGAGATTGAAACGGAACCTTGTCCGAAAGGCGTATAAGCATAATCAGGAATGGAAACTACGATTACCCTATTTTTGTTTCCTCCAGCTTTGGCAATAGCAATGTCCACCAACTCCGGAAATTCCTGTTCGTACAGGCTGAAAGGTTTGCCTTGGTATTGGTTATTGACTCCTATGAGTAAGGTGACTAAATTGTAATCGTTAGCCGGGTTTTGAGCCGCTATAGCGGTTTTTAAATTGGTAGTGGTCCAGCCGGTTTGCGCAATGAGTTTAATTTCGAAATTATCGGCAGTGGTTAAGTATTGTCCAAGACTGTCTTTTAGTTGTTCCGGAAAACGACAAGTTTCACAAACACTTTGCCCATAAGTATAACTATCTCCTAGGGCCAAATACTTAAACAATCTTGGTGTTGGCGGAGGGGAGGTTTGTTGGTCTTCGGAACAGCTGTTCAAACCGAAAGCCAAACCAAAAATTACAAGCATTTTAAAAATGGATTTCATCATTGAATTTTTGGTTTGACTCTTATTTTTAAGCAAGCTCTAAACGGGCTTCGATTTTTTCTTCAATAGCATTCCAAAGTCCGATTCGTTTTTCCAACGCTAAAACCGAAACTTCTTCTACTTCCTTCCACTTTTGGGTATCGTCTTGGCAAAGTTCGTTTATCATTTGCATCGCCATCGGACCGTGTTCGTCGGCATCCAATTCGATGTGTCTTTCAAAGTAATAAATCAGTTTGTTTAGATCCACATCCGGGAAATTTTGCTGAAAGTTTTTCAGGATTTCGGTAAACATATTCGGAATCAAATCTTCGCGACCAAAGGTAAACGCAGCGGCAATTTTATGTACTTTGCCTTCTTCAATTACTCGGAAGGTAAAATCGAGAAACGCCTTAACATTCTCATGTAAATCACTTTGTTTAATGGCGATGAATACGTTTTTAGTGTCGACTACATTCTTCAAAAAGGCTTCCAATTCGGAAGTTGAAGCACCGCAACTTTGCATCGCTTCCACATACATTTCAAAATGACTCAAGCGTTTCCCGTCTAAAGTCAAATCGCTTTCTTCCGCCAATACAATTTCGTTAATCAAATAACGGGTTTCCGGATTTTCCGAGGCAAACCAAGGTGTTGTAGTGCAAGTTAGTTTGTTTTGCAAGGCTTTCAGTAGCGACATAAAGTCCCAAACCGCATATACATGACATTCTAAAAACTGACGCAAATCGTCCATTGTTTTTACTTTTTCATACAGCGGATGTTGCAATAATATATCTTTTTGTGGTTGGATAGCTTGATTGATAGTTGAGATATTCATAGCTTTTTTTGGTATTTACGTTCCATACATCAATATGGATTTATCGAAACAAAAATAAAAATGCTTCCCGTAATGGAGAAGCATTTTGTATCAATTTTATTGATTGTTTAATATTTTATTTAAACGCAGGCATACCGGTAATATCAGCACCGGTAATCAGCAAGTGAATGTCGTGTGTACCTTCGTAAGTAATTACACTTTCTAAGTTCATGCTGTGGCGCATGATAGAATATTCTCCGGTGATTCCCATTCCACCCAAAATTTGACGGGCTTCGCGCGCAATGTTAATCGCCATATCTACGTTGTTTCTTTTCGCCATCGAAATTTGAGCCGTAGTCGCTTTGCCTTCATTTCTTAAAACACCTAGTCTCCAAGTCAACAATTGTGCTTTGGTAATTTCGGTAATCATTTCAGCCAATTTCTTTTGCTGTAGTTGGGTAGCGGCAATCGGTTTGTCAAACTGTATTCTTTCTTTGGCATAACGCAAAGCGGTATCGTAACAATCCATAGCAGCACCAATAGCACCCCAAGCAATACCGTAACGAGCCGAATCCAAACACATCATCGGTGCACCAAGACCTGATTTACCCGGTAATAAGTTTTCTTTCGGCACTTTTACATTGTCAAAAATCAATTCGCCCGTAGCCGAGGCACGCAACGACCATTTGTTGTGTGTTTCCGGCGTGGTAAATCCTTCCATACCGCGTTCCACGATTAAACCGTGAATTCTACCTTCTTCATTTTTGGCCCAAACTACTGCGATGTCAGCAAACGGTGCATTTGAAATCCACATTTTGGCACCGTTCAACAAATAATGGTCGCCCATATCTTTAAAGTTGGTCACCATACCGCTTGGATTAGAACCATGATCAGGTTCCGTCAATCCGAAACAGCCCATGAATTCACCTGTCGCTAATTTTGGCAAGTATTTCATGCGTTGCTCTTCAGTTCCGAATTTCCAAATCGGATACATCACCAAAGACGATTGAACTGATGAGGTCGAACGCACGCCCGAGTCACCTCTTTCAATTTCCTGCATGATTAAACCATACGAAATTTGGTCTAAACCGGCACCGCCATACTCCTCCGGAATATACGGACCAAATCCACCTATTTCCCCCAAGCCTTTGATGATTTGTTTTGGGAATTCCGCACGTTGTGCATAGTCTTCAATGATAGGAGAAACTTCACGCTTCACCCAAGCACGCGCAGAATCACGCACTAATTTGTGTTCTTCCGTTAATAAATCATCCAATAAATAATAATCCGGAGCTTGAAATAAATCTGGTCGCATAGTTTAAAATTTGGTTTACGAAAACGTTTGCAAAGCTACACAATCTAAGTTAAAATCTCAATCAACAATTGTTATAATTTTTTGAAGCTTATCCGGCTGTCCGCTCTATCTTTTTTGTTTTGTCATGCTGAGCTTGTCGAAGTACAAAACAAAAAAGGATGCCGCTGCCATCCGGGCTAGGGCATTGGCTTTACGCTCAACGGTCGAGTTTTTGAAAGGTTTCGTTTTTCTCAAACAAAAAATCAGCCATTTCCAGGATGTCTTGGCGTGCGGCTAACTCAGCCGCTCGGGAATCAGTTTCGCAATACGCAATAAACAAATCGATTTCTTCCGGTTTTAATTTGAGGTTGTTCAGGTAAAAGTTGCGGTCGTAATGACTGCTGAGGAAATCTTTAAAACTAGGTGGCGGAACGGGTTTTTGCGGCGGTTCTTTGTCTTTGTTTTTGAACCAATTGGATATGCCTTTAAACATCCGTACAAAATCGACACCATTTTCAATAGTGCCGTCATAAACATTAACAACTTTTAAGGCATTGGCTTGTTTGGATAATTTAATGGCATCAATATCACCTTGAGTGATTTGCACTTTTAGGCTCGACTTGTTCACAATTTCAACATCTTCCAAGGCTATGGGTTTCTTTTCAATGGTAATCGTCAATTGGTTTTGATTGAAATATGTTTCGGTAATTTTGAGTTTGAAATCGATATATTCTTTGGAAAGTATGTACAGTTCATCTCCTAAAGCAACACCAATACTAAAATGCCCTTGGCTGTCCGTAGTGGTGCTTTTTTTTGAAGTCAAGTTGACAAGGTCGATATTGGGAATGCCTTTTCCTTCGCAAACTACTTTTCCGCTTAGGGTTTTTTCGTTTTGAGCTAAACAAAAGATTGTCGTAAAAAATAAAAAGGTAAAGAGTAGTGTTGGTTTCAATAATCAGACTTTAAAGATGGAACCTCTAAAGTACTATTTACATTTTCGCCAACTGATAAAGTAGTGTTAATTAAGATTTTTTTACCAACTTGACAATCTTACATTTTCAAGTAAAAATCTTTAGTCAATGCAATATAGTCCTCAGTGTATTGGTGCCTGGCGGTTTCAATGACCAATTCATCAATAGGCAATTTATGGGTTTCGGCAAAGGAAAAAGCAACTAAGCTTCTTTTGATTTCGGATGTCGGTGTGCCTTTCACTCGGGTAATTTTGAGCGGAAATAAATCACATTCTTTAGCCAAAGCAATTAATCTCGCTTCTTCTTTGTGCGGTACAATCACAGCTAAAACACCTGTTTCGGAAAGCAGTACGGAAGCAGCTTCCACCAAATCTTCAAAAGGTAAAGCGTCTTGAAAACGCGCTAAATCTCTCGATTCATTTTCGGTTTTGTAATCTTCATTGTAAAATGGCGGATTGGAAACTATCAAATCGTATTGCTGCGCCAGTTCGCTATCGCTCGTGTCCTCATCTTCCAAATCGTCCATAAAATCATCGAGTGAGGCGTGAAAACAAAACAAACGGTCGTTCCAAGGTGAGTTTTCAAAATTGTCTACGCATTGTTCAAAGGCGTTTTCGTCTATTTCTATGGCGTCAATATGCTCGGCCTGACTTCTTTGGGCCAACATCAATGCTATTAATCCGGTTCCGGCGCCAATGTCTAAAACCGAAAAAGGGCGGTGGTTAATCGGCGCCCAAGCGCCAAGCAGCACACCGTCGGTGCCGACTTTCATCGCGCAGCGGTCTTGTTGGATGGAGAATTGTTTGAATTGGAACAGAGACATCTTAGATTTCTTAGATTGGTTAGACCTTTTAGATAATTTGAATCTAAGAGCGTAGCGATTCTAACTTTCTAACGCGAAGCGGTCTATAGCGAAGCGTTTCTATAAATACATTTCAATTAAGCCTTCCGGTAGATCCATGATGACTTTTTTGTTTTGTCTGTCGATTTTTACCAAGAATTGGTCAATCATTGGAACTAATATTTCTACAGTACCGTTTACCACTTCAAATAAGGGTTGCGCTGTAGTGTCATTGATGGAGACTATTTTTCCGAAAACACCGAGGCGTTTATCTTCGATTTCAAAACCAATGACTTCGTGGAAGTAAAATTTGTTACCTTCGAGTTTTGGTAACATCTTTAAAGGCAGGTAGATTTCGCAGCCAATGAGTTTGTCGGCTTCCTCTTCGGAATCGACATCTTCAAATTTGACACGTAGGAAATCGTTTTTGTGCAGGTTGCTGTGTTCAATAAAAAATGGAACCAGATCTTTGTTGAATTCAACAAATACTGATTCCATATTTTCATATAATTCGGGTTCGTCGGTGTCTAAATAGACTAAGAGTTCTCCCTTGAAACTGAATTTTTTGGCAATTTTACCTAAATAGAAACAATCTTTTTTATGCATGTTGCCTAAAATAGATTAAGCTTCTGTCTCTTCGCTTGCTTCTTCAGCAGCAGGAGCTTCTTCAGTAGCTTCTGCTACAGTCTCTTCAGCAACTTCTGCTACAGTTTCTTCCACTGCAGTTTCAGCTACAACTTCTTCAGTAGCTTCTTCTGCTACTTCAGCAACTTCTTCCGCTTTAGCAGCTTCAGCAGCAGCGGCAGCACGTTTGTCGTTAGCTTCTTTTTCAGCTTTTAAAGCTTTGGCTTTAGCGGCTTCTTGTGCTTTAGATAAACCTTCTTTTTTAGCGGTTACTTTGTTTGCTTTTTCTTCCAACCATTTAGCCAATTTAGCATCAGCTTGTTCTTGAGTCAAAGCGCCTTTGCGAACACCTCCGTCTAAGTGGTGTTTCATTAAAGCTCCTTTGTAAGAAAGGATAGCTCTGGCCGTATCAGTTGGTTGAGCACCATTGTGTAACCATGTTACTGTTTGATCCAAGTTCAAATCAATAGTAGCAGGGTTAGTGTTTGGATTGTAAGTTCCTAATTTTTCTAAGAATTTACCATCTCTTTTTGAACGAGCATCAGCGGCTACGATCCAATAAAAAGGTTTCCCTTTTTTTCCGTGTCTTTGTAATCTAATTTTTACTGACATAATCTTTTTGATTAATTTGAGGTTCTCGACCTCGGTTATTTAAGGGCGCAAAGATAATCTTTTTTCGCAAACAAACTAATTGAAAATTATATTTTTACGGCCAAAGCCTTGTAATAACTAACTTTAACGTTATTTTTTTAAAATTTAATTAGCATTTTTATATTAAAAAGTTATTTTTGTGGAGAAATACATTGAAAAAATGAAAAGATTTTTGTCCCTAATTTTTATTGCTGCGGCAATGACTTCTTGTCAAGAAGATGTCAAATTCAACGATCCGGGTTTACAAGGATTGAAGGATGATATTTTCTGGACCGCAGGCGATACCAGAGCCTACCTCGATGCTAACGGAAGACTTTCCATAGAAGCCAAGACCCAATTTGAAATGTTGACTTTAAACACAAGTGGCACTAATGAAGGTACTTATGTTTTAGGAACAACTAATGCCAACAATTCAGTTACTTATTCGTCAACTATTGATAATGTTGACTTGGAATATGCTACCGTAGCGGTACCGGGACCGGTTAATGCCATTACTTCATTAAACGGAGGAACAGGTTACAGCAGTGGAACATCTGTTTTAACTACCGGAGGTTCAGGAAGTGGTTTAAGTGTGAATATAGTAGCCAATGCATCCGGAGTTGTAACCAGTGTAACATTAGCTTCCAGAGGTAATTTCTATGTGGCCGGTGATTTGATTACAGTAGTAGGAGGAAATTTAAATTGCAAATTCCGTGTACAAAATGTACAAAATAGTAATGGTGAAATTAAAATTACAGAATACGACAACGTAAATATGACGGTTTCCGGAAAGTTCAAGTTCAATGCAGCCAATGCGAATAACAGTCCGTTTGGCGGTCCTATTTTGAACTTCCAATACGGTGAGTTCTACAAAATACCGGTTTTTCCATCTATTTAAGTATCAGTTCATTCAAAATAATAAGCCGTCAACAGACGGCTTTTTTTATTTATTCGCAATTAATTCACTTTTATGGTGTTTTGCGTTTTATTTAAGGTTACCTTTGTCAAAATTTAAAAATTAAAATATGAACATTTTTGTTGGGAGTCTTCCGTTTAGTATAGACGAAGCAGATTTACGAGATTCTTTTGAAGTCTATGGAACGGTTAATTCCGTAAAAATTATTACTGATAAATTTACTGGAAGAAGTAAAGGATTCGGTTTTGTGGAAATGGAAAATGATGCGGAAGCTCAAAAAGCAATCGATGAGTTAAATGGAGCTACTGTAAGTGGTAGAACTATAGTGGTAAACAAATCAGAGCCAAAACCGGAAGGTGAAAGAAGAAGCTTTAACAATAACCGTGGAGGTTATAACGGAGGTGGAAATTCTCGTGGCGGATATAACGACAGAAACAGCGGCGGAAGATACTAATCCGAAAACGCTTACTATAACTCAAAAAACCATTCGATGCTTCGGGTGGTTTTTTTGTTAATAACTAAAGTTGATTTCCTAAGTCTGAAAACGTATTTTTGAAATTGTTCCGAAGATTGTTCGTTTGCCCAAATACACCTCGGAATATGGAATTTAACTTTGGGATTTTCACCTATGTATTTAATTTTTGATACCGAAACTACCGGTTTGCCCCGTAATTGGGCGGCACCGATATCCGATACCGACAATTGGCCTCGCTGTATACAAATAGCATGGCAATTGCACGATGCTATGGGTAATCTGATAGAACATCAGGATTATTTGGTCCGGCCGGAAGGGTTTAATATTCCCTATGATGCCGAAAGAATCCACGGAATTTCAACCGAATTGGCGCAAGCCCAAGGTATTCCTTTGTCGGAAGTGCTCGAAAAATTCAATACGGCTTTGTCTAAAGCCAAATTCATAGTCGGACAAAATGTAGGTTTCGATGTCAACATCATGGGTTGTGAATTTTACCGTTTGGGCGTCAATTCTCCAATGGCAACCTTACCGGTTTTGGATACTTGTACCGAAGTCACAGCCGAATTACTCAAACTACCCGGCGGACGTGGCGGCAAGTTTAAATTACCCACGCTAACCGAGTTACACAGTTACCTTTTTAATGTGCCGTTTGCCGAAGCGCACAACGCAACAGCCGACGTTGAAGCCACAACACGTTGTTTCTTAGAGCTCATCAGACGCGAGGTTTTTACCAAAGAAGAGCTCGACGTTCCGGCTGATTATTTCCGTGAATTCGGCGAAAAAAATCCGAAGGAAATTCAGCTCATAGGATTGCAACACATCAACCTGAAGCAAGCTTCGGAAGCCATCAGAAAGCAACTGCAAGCCCAAGAGGTCGTTACACCAACCCAACATGAAGAGCAAGTACATCATGATATCACAGACGTTCAGTTTGTGCACTTACACAACCATACGCAATTCTCCGTATTACAGTCTACCATCAGTGTAAAAGATTTGGTGAATGCTGCCGTTCAAAACAAAATGCCGGCAGTGGCCATGACAGACCACGCCAATTTAATGGGTGCGTTTCATTTTGTACGCGATATTATTTCGCACAACAAATCGGCGCAAGCCAAAAACAAACAAGCTGAAGAAAACGGCGAAAACCCAACAGAAACTATCGTAAAACCTATAGTAGGATGCGAGTTTTATGTGTGTGATGATTTAAAAGACAAATCGCGCAAAGACAACGGTTACCAGATTGTCTTTTTGGCTAAAACCAAAAAAGGGTATCACAATTTGGCCAAATTATCCTCTATCGCTTACACCGAAGGGTTTTATTATGTGCCTCGAATTGACAAGAAAGTCATCCAAGAATACAAAGAAGATATTATTGTCCTTTCCGGAAATCTCTACGGAGAAATTCCGAGTAAAGTTTTGAATATAGGCGAAAACCAAGCCGAAGAAGCGCTTATTTGGTGGAAAGCACAATTCGGGGAGGATTTCTACATCGAGTTGATGCGCCACAATCAAGAAGATGAAAATAGGGTGAATGCCTCGCTCATTTCTTTGGCCAAAAAACACGGCGTAAAAACGGTTGCCACCAACAACGTTTTCTACATCAATAAAGAAGATGCTAATGCTCACGATATTTTATTGTGTGTGCGTGACGGCGAAAAACAATCAACGCCTATAGGTCGCGGTCGCGGCTATCGCTACGGTTTTAACAATCAGGAATACTATTTCAAATCGAGTAGCGAAATGAAAAAACTCTTCCATGATTTGCCGGAAGCCATTGTCACCACTGAAGAAATTGTCAATAAGATAGAAATATACGATTTGTCGCGAGAAGTGCTCTTGCCAAAATTCGATATCCCGGAGGAATTTGTAGTGCCCGAAGACGCCCTCGACGGCGGTAAACGCGGGGAAAACAAATACTTGGCGTATCTGACTTTCGAAGGTGCTAAAAAGCGTTATGGCGAAATCACACCTGAAATTCAGGAGCGCTTGGACTTCGAACTAAAGACCATCGAAAACACCGGATATCCGGGTTACTTTTTGATTGTACAAGATTTTATAGCGGCTGCCCGCCAAATGGACGTTTCGGTTGGTCCGGGACGTGGTTCTGCAGCAGGTTCCGTGGTAGCGTATTGTCTTGGCATAACCAACATTGATCCGTTACTGTACGATTTGCTTTTTGAGCGTTTCCTTAACCCCGATCGTGTGTCGATGCCCGATATTGATATCGACTTTGATGATGAAGGGCGAAGTCGTGTTATGGATTATGTAATCAACAAATACGGTTCGAAACAAGTAGCGCAAATTATTACTTATGGAACCATGGCAGCCAAATCATCAGTCCGTGATACAGCGCGTGTATTGGATTTGCCATTATTTGAAGCTGATAAAATCGCTAAATTGATTCCGACGACTCTGAATCTGGCTAAAATCTTCACCCTCGATAACGACAAACTCAAAGCGGCGCTCAGAGCCGAAGAATACGACAAAGTCAAAGAGTTGATTGAATTGGCCAACGGCAACGACTTAGGCAGTGAAACCATTCAGCAAGCCAAAATTTTAGAAGGCAATTTGCGCAATACCGGAATTCACGCCTGTGGTGTAATTATTACGCCGGATGATATTACGAATTTCGTTCCGGTAGCCACGGCTAAGGATTCGGATTTGTATGTCACGCAGTTTGACAACTCGGTGGTTGAAAGTGCCGGTTTGCTTAAAATGGACTTCCTGGGGTTGAAAACCCTAACACTGATTAAAGATACCGTAAAATTAGTAAAATACAGAACCGGGATAGAACTCGATCCGGATGCGTTTCCGATAGATGATGTCAAAACGTACGAGTTGTTTCAACGTGGAGAAACGGTTGGGATTTTCCAATACGAGTCGCCCGGGATGCAAAAATACCTCAAAGATTTAAAGCCAACGGTATTCGGTGATTTGATTGCCATGAACGCACTCTATCGTCCGGGACCGCTGGAATACATTCCTTCTTTCGTTCGACGTAAAAATGGCGAAGAGGAAATTGTCTACGACCTTGAAGCCTGCGAAGAATATTTAAAAGACACTTACGGGATTACCGTTTACCAAGAGCAGGTAATGCTTTTGTCGCAAAAACTCGCCAATTTCTCCAAAGGTGATGCCGACGTACTACGTAAAGCCATGGGGAAAAAGCAAAAAGATGTTTTGGACAAAATGAAATCCAAGTTCATCGATCAAGCGGTGGCGAACGGTCATGATGCTGAAAAATTGGAGAAAATTTGGAAAGACTGGGAGGCGTTTGCGCAATATGCTTTCAATAAATCGCACTCAACTTGTTATGCTTGGATTGCCTACCAAACGGCTTATTTAAAAGCGCATTATCCGGCCGAATATATGGCAGCGGTATTGTCTAATAATATGAACGATATCAAGCAAGTATCATTCTTTATGGAAGAATGTAAGCGAATGGGCTTGCAAGTACTCGGTCCCGATGTGAATGAAAGTTACTATAAGTTTACTGTAAACGAAAACTATGCGGTGCGTTTCGGAATGGGCGCCATCAAAGGCGTCGGAATGGGCGCTGTACAAACTATAGTTGAAAATCGTAAAGAAGGCAATTATAAATCGATTTTTGATTTGGCCAAACGCATTGATTTGCGCGCTGCTAATAAAAAAGCCTTCGAAAACTTAGCCTTAGCCGGTGGTTTCGATTGTTTCAGCGATACACATAGAGCGCAATATTTCCACACTGATGGCGATAACATTACGTTTTACGAAAAAGCCATGCGTTATGGTGCCAAGTTTCAGGAAAACGAAAACTCTTCGCAAGTCAGCCTTTTCGGCGATGCCAGCGATGTACAAATAGCCGAACCAACCGTTCCGCCTTGTGAGGAATGGAGTACCATGGAAAAGTTGGCCAAAGAGAAAGAAGTAGTCGGGATTTACATTTCCGGTCATCCGCTGGACGATTTTAAATTTGAAATGAAATACTTCTGCAACAGCAAATTAGAGAATTTAAAAAATCTGAATAATTTTGTAGGCAAGACGCTCACTTTCGCCGGAATCGTGACCAATGTGCAATACAAAACCGCCAAAAACGGCAAAGATTGGGCGATGTTTACCTTAGAAGGTTACGATGAAAGTCACGAATTCAGGATCTTTGATGAGGAGTATCTCAAGTTCCGCCATTTCTTGGTAAACAACCAGTTTGTGTATTTTAAAGTTACTGTAAAGGACGGTTGGGTCAACCGCGAAACCGGCAAAAAATCGGATCCGCGAATTCAATTCATGGATGTAAAACAGTTGCAAGATGTATTGCCGCAATTTGCCAAAAAGCTAAGTATCCAAATGGACATTCATGAGCTGCAAACGGAATTTATACATCAACTCAACCAATTGTTTACAACCAATAAAGGAGATCATACCGTTACTTTTGAAGTGATGGAGTTTGAAAAAGTACTCAAACCTATCGAACCGTTACCCAAAGTTGTGGTTGACGAGGAATTAATCGCAGATTCCGATAACCCTGAAGAAGTGGTGATGGATATTCCGGTGGTAGAAGAACAAGTACAAATAGCCACGCGAATTTCATTGCCAAGTCGCAAATTGAAAATCCGCATTTCCAACGAATTGTTGACGGAGTTAGAAAAAATGAACGTCAAATTCAGCCTTAACTAACAAATCAATTCTGGTAATGCTTTGATAGCCAAAACTGATTTTTTTAACATTTAATAATCAAATAAATTGCCTAATTTTGGCAACAAATAATAAAGTAATTTAAAAATATACAATATGGCTTTAGCAATTACAGATGCTACTTTTGAAGAGGTAGTATTAAAAGCAGACAAACCGGTAGTGGTTGATTTTTGGGCGGCTTGGTGTGGACCTTGTCGTATGGTTGGACCGGTAATTGATGAAATTTCCTCAGAATACGAAGGCAAAGCAGTAGTAGGTAAAGTGGATGTAGATGCCAATCAGGAATTCGCTGCCAAATACGGTGTGCGTAACATTCCAACGGTTTTGGTGTTCCAAAACGGTGAAGTGGTTGGCCGTCAAGTAGGCGTTGCGCCTAAAAAAACCTACACCGACGCAATCGACGCTTTGTTGTAAAATACCATGAAAAAGAAAACTGAGGTCTAACGAAAGTTAGGCCTTTTTTATTTTCAGGAGCTCAGCATTGGCAGTGTTTGGGAAAAGTCGTCCCGCTGTCCGCGCTACACGGTAGCTTGCTCCCATCGGGGCTATAGTCACGTTTAGCATTTTTTTAGCAATGCTTTCTAAGCAATTTCAAATTTCAAATCCTTATATTTGACTTATGAAGATTGAAGCACAAAAAGAACTCGTTTCCGGATTCAAGCATTTGGAATTGCTGGCCAACCAAGTGGTAGAAGGCTTTATTTCGGGGATGCACAAATCGCCTTTTCACGGATTTTCCGCTGAGTTTGCCGAACATAAAGTGTATAATACCGGCGAAAGCACCAAACACATCGATTGGAAATTATTCGCCAAAACCGATCGTTTGTACACTAAACGATTCGAAGAAGAGACCAATTTACGTTGTCATTTAATTATCGACAACTCATCTTCCATGCATTATCCCAAATTAAAGGCGAATGAGCCATTTTACCACAACAAAATCGGTTTTTCAGTATTGGCTTCGGCAGTCTTGATGAACCTGCTGAAAAAGCAGCGTGATGCTGTTGGCCTTAGCGTGTATTCGGATACTTACGAATATTACGCGCCTGAAAAAGGCAGTGACAGACACCATCGGATGATTTTAAATAAGTTGGAAGATTTATTGGAAAATCCAAAGCAAGCCAAAAGCACGGATACGGTGACCTATTTGCACCAAATAGCCGAAAAAATGCACCGCCGTTCCATGATTATATTATTCACGGATATGTTCGATCCAACGGCTAATGATGGTCAGACTGAGAGGTTGTTCAATGCATTGCAACATTTGAAACACGATAAGCATAGGGTAGTGGTTTTTCATGTCATCGATAAGCAAACCGAAATCAACTTCAATTTCGACAATGCGCCGCGCAAATTCATCGATTTGGAAACAGGTGAGCAGATTAATATTTTCGCCGACAGCATCAAAGAAGCCTACGAGGAAAAGGTAGCGGCTTATTTTAAATCCTTGGCTTTAACCTGTGCGCAAAATAAAATCAAGTACGTTCCTGTGGCGGTTGAAGAAAGTTTTGAAAAAATTTTAACGACATACTTAGTTGAAAAACAATTGTTTGGTTAGCCTGTCAAAAGAGAATTGATTTTTTTAGCAAAAAAAAGTTGCAGAATAGAAAATCAGTTGTATATTTGCAACCGCAATTAAGCGATGGTTTGGTAGTTCAGTTGGTTAGAATACATGCCTGTCACGCATGGGGTCGCGGGTTCGAGTCCCGTCCAGACCGCTAAAATTGGGAAAGGATTTCAGAAATGAAATCCTTTTTTGCCCAAAATAGGTTTTTAAAAAATCTAGTTTAGGTTCCAAAAAAGCATTTAAGATTAGTTGTGTTGTTTCGCTACGACTTTGTAACTCGTAGCAGGTTTAGTAGTTAGACCAATGAAAAGCTTTCCCTTTTTTAGGGATGGCTTTTTTGCTTTATAATACTTGTAGTTTTTTATCTTCCTCTTTAAAAAGTTCCTTTTTCAGGTGTAATTCATTGGAATTTTGTACATTGCGTCGTCTTTTTTTTAAAAAATTAAAAGACAAAACCAATCAAAAAACCAACCAATGAAAAAACAACTACTCACTTTTATCTTATTTTTTGCGAGTTCTTTATTAGTGGCGCAAAGTTTTAACCAGCCCAGCATATACAACAATGTCTGTGATGACAACAATGATGGTATTGCTGCTTTTTGGTTAGGAGAAATCTCTTTTGAAATCCTAGGGAATTTAAACACCCAAGATTATTCGATTTCACATCATGAGACTCAATTTGATGCCGCTACAGGTACAAATGCTCTTAGTAGTCCGTACACAAATATTTTACCTTATCAGCAAACGCTGTTTGCCAGAATTGTGACCAATGCAACAGGAGATGTTTCAATTATAGGTTATCCATTAAATGTTAATCCGGCGCCATCAAACCCTACAGTTTCCATAACCAATTGTGCTAATACAACTACGAGTTTTCCTTGTTGGGATTTGACAAGTGTTGAAGCTCAAATAGCTCAGGGAGCAGCAGCTTCATCGGTTACTTTTTTTACTTCAATGGCTGATGCCTATAATTTTGCTGCACCAATAGCCAATCCAACTTGTTATATCAGTCCTACCGCATCACCGGTTAATCCGCCTGTTTTTTATAGGGTTGAAAATACTGCAACAGGTTGTTTCGCGGTTGGTGTAGTTGAGTTGATAACGGTTCAGTGTGGTAATTGTGAGGGCATTTCAAGTGTTGTTTTCTCTAACAATTCAAACTCCTCTGTAACCATGACTTGGACAAGTGCTAATGTTGATCCGCAATCCGTTTTGAATATATCTATTGCCGGTCAACCATTGATAAGCTTACCC
Organism: Flavobacterium sp. FEMGT703F; assembly: GCA_002786385.1. Classification (GTDB taxonomy): domain Bacteria; phylum Bacteroidota; class Bacteroidia; order Flavobacteriales; family Flavobacteriaceae; genus Flavobacterium; species Flavobacterium cheonhonense. The sequence goes on along the minus strand of PGCN01000018.1, from coordinate 127,378 downwards.
CCAACTGCCAATACTTATGTGATTGATAATTTAGCGTGTAGTGCAACTTATACCGTTACATTTATTGTAGAATGTCCGTCAGGAAACACTTTTGCGCAAACTTATGACTTTACAACGGCATCATGTGCTCCGCAAGCCGGACAACCGACAGATTTAAGACAATGTGCAGGAAGTAATGGTCAGGCTTGTTTTAACTTAAACCAAAACGATGTTTTTATCATCAATACTTTTAATCCTGCAGAATATACGGTTACTTACCATAATTCTCAGGCTGATGCTGCTAATGATGTTAGTCCTTTGGCATCGCCATATTGTACCGCAACTTCGCAAGCTGTATTTGCCCGTTTGGAAAACAATGCTACACAAGAATTTCAAATTTTCGGTTTTTCAGTAATGGTAGAAACTTTTACGCAAGTTGATACACCGTTAAACAGTATGCAACAGTGTGACGATAATAATGATGGTTTTGTGACTTTCGATTTGACTACTGTTCAAGCACAAATTAACAGCACCAATCCTTTGCAGTATTACCCTAGTTTGGCTAACGCCCAAAATCAGGTAGTGCCGTTTACCAATCCTTCGGTATTAAACATCAGTGTTCAGAATCAAATTACCAATGTTTTTGTAAGAGAGATAGTGGCTGACGGTTGTGACAATATCTATTCTTTCCAGATTCAAGCTTTTGCTAATTGTAATGTGGCTTACACCTGTTCTCAGGCCAATTCACTTTGTAACTCGCTTGGAGCAGTATTTCAAAACACTACTAATATGTCTTCAACAGGAACTTATGGTTGTTTGAATACTTCGCCTAACCAAACTTGGTTTTATTTACCTGTAAGTCAGGCTGGAACTATTAATCTTTTAATCCAACAAAGCACCAGTCCGACTATTTCATCAGCTAACTTAGATGCTGACTATGTAGTTTTTGGTCCATTCTCCGATCCGGTAACACCTTGCAATGGTCAGTTAACACCGAATTTTATAGTAAGTTGCAGTTACTCAGCATCGGCTACTGAAAATGTAGTTATCAATAATGCAGTCCCCGGCCAATATTATTTGTTGATGGTTACTAATTTCAGTAACCAATCAGGATACATTAAAATTTCAGAAGTAACCGGCTCAACCGGTGCAATAGATTGCTCAGGCTTGCGCTTGAATGCCTTTTTGGATGTAAACAATAACGGAACGCAAGACAATGGCGAACAAAATTTCCCTCTAGGACAGTTTACTTATGAAATCAACAATAGCGGTAATGTACACAACGTAGTGTCGCCTACAGGTTATTATAATATTTATGACACCAATGGTAATAACTCTTATGACATCAGTTACGCTATCGATCCTAACTATACAGCTTCTTATGGAATTACAACAGCGTCTTACAGCAATATTCAAGTTGTTATCGGAGGCGGTTTGCAAACCTATAACTTCCCTATCACTATAACACAACCATATAATGATTTGGCAGTACACATCATTCCTGTGAATGCACCAAGACCCGGTTTTACTTATATGAATAAAATCGTGTATACCAATAATGGTAACCAAACCATCACATCCGGAACGGTAACCTTTAATCATGATCCTTTGGTTGCAATAGTAACTAATACACAAACAGGAACAAGTCCGATAACCAATGGCTTTACGTATAATTTCAGTAATTTATTGCCGTTTGAGTCGAGAGAAATGATTGTGACCCTACAAGTGCCCACCATACCAACAGTTGCTATCGGTGGACTGTTAACTAATTCCGCTTCCATAGTTCCTTTGAGTGGTGATGTAGTGCCGGAAAATAACTCGGCTGTTAATACCCAAATTATCATTGGGGCTTATGATCCGAATGACAAAATGGAAGCGCATGGGGAAAGAATTCTCTACACAGCTTTCTCAACCAATGATTATCTGACTTACACCATTCGTTTTGAAAACACCGGAACGGCCAATGCAGAGAATGTTAGAGTGAATGATATTTTAGACGCCGGTTTAGATGCTAACACCATTCGTATGGTCAGCGCTAGTCATTCTTATGTAATGGATAGGGTTGTGAACCAAGTTAATTGGATTTTTGAAGACATTCAATTGCCGCCATCAGTGGCCAACACCAACATCGGAAAAGGTTACATCACTTTCCAAATCAAACCTTTGTCGGGCTTCGCCGTGGGCGATATTATACCCAATACAGCTTCGATTTACTTCGACTTTAATCCGCCAATTATTACCAATACTTTCAATACTGAATTTGTGCAGCAATTAGGTGTAGATGAATTTGAAAACAACGACTTTGTGTTTTATCCAAATCCTGTATCCGATTGGCTGACCATCAGTGTTCGAGGTAATGCAAACATTGCGGGTGTTACAGTATATGATATATTGGGTAAAATGGTATTCACCCAACAAGTTTCCAACTTGTCCACTCAAACCATAGATTTGTCTGCTGTTTCAAAAGGCATGTATTTGATTGAGGTGACTACCGACACCAACCATAAAGTCATCAAAAAATTGATTGTAGACTAATTATACCCTCTTCCATAGCAAAGCCTTCTCTCGAGAAGGCTTTCTTTTTTGGGTAAAGCTTAGCTTGGTGAATATAATTTCTTATTTTTGAAACTGTTAATCGATTCAATTCATACATGAAAAGAGCTCTGGCTTTAGCATTACTAACCGTTTGTTTTTCTTGCCAATATTTGGAGAAGAAAGTGCCTTCCGAACAAGAATTGCTCGAGCAACAACTGAGAGAAATCAATTGGAAAGAAGTGGATGAATATCCATCGGTTAGCGATTGTGAAACCCTGACAGATGCCAATCTGCGCAAGCAATGTTTCTTCGATTTTTTAACGGCTACTATTGAACAAAAACTGGCTGTTGATACCTTGGCAACGATGTTTCCTAAATTGGATACCATAGAAGTGAGAGTCACTGTTTTACCTGATGCTACTTTAGAATTTAAACCCGAATTCCCTAAAGATTCTGTGGCTTACGATACCATTAAAATCGACAGTATATTGCGTGCCCGCTTGGTTGATTTTCCCAAAGTAAATCCGGCGATTAAAAGAGGTATACCGGTAAAAACACAGTTTGTCCTTCCGGTAATTATCAAGCAAGAATAGGTTTAAGTTTAGCGAGAGACTAGCATTTATCGGCTAAATTTTCTGCCTTTCCAAGAGAAACCTCCGAATAAAGAATAAATCCCAACTAAGCTGGCGTAAAATGGATAAACCACAGCGGAAGCTAATGGTAAAAGCCATCGGCCTTTGCGTAAGTATCGGTTGGCCTTGTATAACAGGGCATAATCTACTAAGTACTTAGCCGAAAACACACCTAACCAAATACTTGCCTCCAAACAATCACAAACCACAAACCACAAACCAACAACCAAACCTAAATTCATCAAGAATACTAACACTGCCAGAAGCTTTGCATAAGTACTTTGGTAGCCTGTCGTTTTACTTGCCCAACGAACCCGTTGTTGGAAGAAATTAAACAAATCATTTTCGGGTTTGGTTTTGACAATGTTTTGCGAGTGTTTTAAATAGTGCACTTTTTCAGGGGAATGATTTACCGCTTTTTGCAGCAAAAAGACATCGTCGCCACTTGCCCTGTTTTGGTTGCCGTTAAAACCGTCTAACTCGGTAAAGAACTTTTTAGTATAGGCCAAATTGGCGCCATTACACATAAAGGGTTTGCCAAGCCCAAAACTTCCGATGGTGGTGCCTTGTAAACTCAATAAATCCAGTTGCTGAAACTGATGGAACCAATTGTTTTTGGTAGTATAAGTCACTGCCCCGATGATCATTTCCGGTTGGTGATTTTGTATGTATTCGTCTATTGTTAACAACCAATTTTTGGGTACGGTACAATCGGCATCCGTGGTGATAATCCAATTGTGTTTAACGATGGGAATAGCGCGGGCTATAGCATCTTTTTTGGGAGAATCGGTTAACCGTAAATTCTCCAATAATGTTGTATCTATGGTGTCGTGTTCCATGCGCCAACGGATACAAATTCGCTCTGAAAGATCGGTCGAAAAATCATCTACCATGATAATCTCTATCAACTCATGCGGGTAATTCAGTTTGGAGAAAGACGCCAATAGTTTCGGAAGATTTTTCGCTTCGTTACGAAACGGGACTATAATGGTGAATGCCGTTTTAGGCGCTGCCGCTGCAAAGGTTTTAAAAGATTTGACTTTGTTATAGCCCAAAATCAATTGAACCATCAGGACAACATAAAGGGCTAAAATCAAATACAAGATTATGGTAAAGATTTCCATTTCGGTTTAAATTTTAAGACAAAATAACTGCCTATTACTACAGGTAAAACTACATTCAAAAACCACATTAGTGTGGCAATAAAAACTACTACCCATTCGTTTACACCCAATTTTTCAAAGAAAAAGAGCGCAACGCTTCCCTTAACCGCAAAGTCTAAAAATTGAAAACTCGGCAATGACGACGCTAAAAAATACACCGTAGCTATCGAAGCCATTAAGGTTAGATAAGGTAAATCTACATCAAAAGCGAGAAATAAAAAATAATATTGGTGGGAAAAAACCAAGTAGCGACCAACCGCTAATAGCATATTTTTACGATGAATCTTTTTTGGGATTTCATTGATTTTTGTCAGTAACTTTTCGATGGAATATCCTCTGATTTTAATGGATTTGGTTAAAAAAGACAAACCGATAAACAGTAGGCAAATGCCAATAATGGTCAAAACCCAAAAGTTATATCCCAAAACCCATAATCCAATTGTTCCAAAAAATATCGTTATAATCATTTGAATGCCGTTACAAATCAAATTGAGGAATATGATTTTTTTGGTTTTCTTTTGCTCGAAATACAATGCTTTTCCGGCATATTCTCCCAATCCGTTAGGGGTAAAAATTCCGGCCGTTAAAGCACTAAGCACTTGTTTGGCAGATTCACCTGTAGTAATAGGATGAATGAAAGCAACTAAATTTTGCCACTTTAATATTTCCAAATACCGATTGGCTACACTAAAAGAAAACAAGAATAACAAACCTGAAATGCTCCATTTTCGGTCAAGCAATTCAAAGAATTTTTTCCAATTTAATTGATCATTATTGTGAAGTTCGCTGTATATAAAGTAAAACGAAAGCAACACTATAATCAGCTTTACGGCTGTTATAAAGGCTTTGTTTTGTAATACTTTTTTCATTTCACAAAGTAACGGATATCCTGAAAAGATTCCAATGAAAAATAAAATGGTATAAACTTGAATCTAATAAATTGATTTACAAAAAATAATATATTTTTACGGTCTATAAAAAACTAACAAACCAAACTCAAAAAACTAACAATTAGTAATGAAAAAAATTACCATTTTATTCTTGTTGTTGCACAGCATTGGCTTTGCCCAACAAACTTCATGGAAAAAGGTATCAGCGCAGAGTTTGACACCGTTAAAGCAAGTGGAGCGCTCTAATTTTCCAAAAGATTTTAAACTTTTTGCTACTGAAATCAGTACTTTAAAGTCGGCCTTGCAAACGGCTCCAAATCGTTTAACTTCAAGTCAATCCAATACCGTTGTGACCATTCCTAATGTAAACGGCGGCGTTGAAAGATTTCAAATGTTTGAGTTTTCCAACTTTGCTCCCGAATTACAGGCTCAATTTCCTAACATCAGATCTTATATTGGTGTTGGAGTTGACGACAAAAAGGCACAAGTCCGATTGAGCATGGATGATTCCGGTATGCAAGCCATGATTTTCAGAACCGACAAAAGAAATGAATTTATAGAACCTTATTCAACTGATGGTTCGGTTTATGCCGTTTATGAATCCAACCGTGAAAAAGGAGCTTTGCCATTTACTTGTTCAACAGTTGACAGTTCCGTTGCCCACAGTTTGCAAAGACAACAAAATGTGCAAACGCCTATGTCAAGTTCGGGTGAATTGTTGTTGTTCCGATTAGCTTTGTCTTGTAATGCCGAGTACACAACATATTTCGGCGGAACAGTAGCCGGTGCTTTAGCTGCTATGAATGCTACTATGACACGTGTGAATGGTGTTTTTGAAAAAGACTTGTCTGTCCACATGAACATTATCGCCAACAATAACTTGGTGATTTTTACCAATGCTTCTACAGACCCATATACTACTATGGGGAACTGGAATGGTCAGTTGCAAACTACACTATCCAACATTATCGGAGAAGATAATTATGATATTGGTCACATGTTTGGTTCAACCGGTGGTGGCGGAAATGCCGGATGTATCGGTTGTGTTTGTGAAGATGGCAGTAAAGGAAGCGGTATTACTTCTCCTTCTAATGGTGTACCGATGGGAGATACCTTCGACATTGATTATGTAGCGCACGAAATGGGTCACCAGTTTGGTGGGAACCACACCTTTTCCCACAATGTGGAAGGTTCGGGCGTGAATGTAGAACCGGGTTCAGGATCAACCATTATGGGTTATGCCGGAATTACTACTCGTGACGTACAGCCTAACTCAGATGATTACTTTGTTTACGCCTCGATCAAGCAAATTCAAGACAATATGTTTGGCAAAACCTGTCCTACCAGAGTGACTTTATCCAATATTACACCGTTAGTTAATGCCGGTCTAGATTATACGATTCCGAAAAGTACGCCTTTTGTATTAACCGGAACGGCTTCGGACGGTAATGGAGATGCTCTGACCTATTGCTGGGAGCAAAACGATACCGCTACTACACAAACAGGCGCTGCCAGTGCGGCTTCTGCAACTAAAACGGGTGGACCCAATTGGCGTTCTTATGATCCCGTTTCTTCTCCGCAACGCTATTTCCCGACTTTGGCTCGCGTCGTAGCAAACCAATCTACAACACAAGGAACGGATATTGTTGTAGAAGCGTTGAGTTCTGTTGCCAGAACTTTAAATTTTGTCTTAACCGTTAGAGATAATTTTGCCGGTTCAGGACAAACCAATTCTGATGATATGACGGTTACTGTAGATGCTGTGGCCGGGCCTTTTTTAGTTTCAACGCCTAATACCGCTGTAAGTTGGGCAGTAGGTTCTAACCAAACTGTGACTTGGGATGTTGCCGGTACTACGGCCAATGGAGTTAATGCTCAATATGTAGATGTTTTCCTTTCTACTGACGGTGGATTTACTTATCCGATACAATTGGCCAGTAAAGTGCCGAATGACGGTTCCGAAGTGATTACTGTTCCTAATAATGTTGGTACTACTAACCGTATTATGGTAAAAGGATACAAACATATTTTTTATGATATCTCTAATGCTAACTTTTCTATTGTAGCACCAGCGGTTGATTTTGCTATAGCCTATAATGGAGTAGCAGAGCAACAAAACAAACAAATTTGTACCGGAAGTTCTGTTTCTTATACGATTCCATATACTGCTTTTGGCGGATTTAACGGAACAGTGAATTTAGCACTTTCAGGGCAACCTGCCGGAACTACAGGAACTTTCTCTCCCGGTACTGTTTCAGCCAACGGAAACGTTATTCTAACCATTAACAATACTGGCGCTGCTACACCGGGTTTTTATGCCATGACAGTAACAGCTACTTCAGGTTCGATTACTAAAACGGCTCCTTTTTACTTGGAGTTGTTCAATGCAAATTTCCCAACCCAAACACTAACTTATCCTGCTCATTTGCAAACAGGAATTCCAACTACTTTAACGTTAACTTGGCCGGCAAATGCGAATGCCACAGCTTACGATGTTCAAGTGGCCACCGATGATAATTTCACCAATATTGTAGCTTCAGCTACCGTTACTACTAATTCTTATGATGTAACAGGTTTGGCGGATGCTACCAACTATGTTTGGAGAGTATTGCCGAAAAATAATGCTTGTGTAGGGAATTATAGTACAGCCAATTTATTTAAAACCGGATTACCTGATTGTACGGTTTTCACTTCAACTAATGTGCCTATTACTATTCCAACTACGGCAAACGTAACGGTAAATTCAACTTTAAACGTTGCTTCTACCAATACAATTTCAGATGTAAATGTAACTGTAAACATAAGCCACACTTGGGTGAACGATATGACGATTACCTTAATTAGTCCAACCGGTACACAAGTGCAATTAGTGGCTCAGCCGTGTGTAAGTGATAGTTTATTGAATATCAATGCCACTTTTGATGATTCAGGAACTGCTTTAGTTTGTCAAACCAATCCTGCTATCAGCGGAACTATACAACCGTTCCAATCGTTATCGGCTTTCAACGGGCAAAACATGAACGGGACTTGGACTTTAAGAGTGTTAGATTCTTTCAATCAAGATGGTGGAACTATTAATAGCTGGAGTTTAAGATTGTGCAGCACAACTGCTGTTCCTTTGAGTGTAGAGGAGAATTCCATCAAAGATTTCAGTTTGTACCCGAATCCTAATAATGGAGATTTCAATGTACAATTCAACTCGACCTCTAATGAACCCATCGAGTTAGCTGTTTTTGACATCAGAGGAAGACAGATTTACCAAAACGTTTACACCAATAACGGATTCATCAATGAGAATATTCAATTGAACAATTTACAATCGGGTGTTTACTTGATTAAGGTGAAAGACGGTAAGAACGAGCTTACCAAAAAATTCATCAAACAATAACTACTAATGTATTCATTAAAGAAAGGTCGTTTTTTAAACGGCCTTTTTTTATGGAAAGCTTCATTTTGTTTCCTATTTTTACCAAACAAAAACTATAGATTTTGGCCAACGAACGCATCATATTAGGCATTGACCCCGGAACGACCATTATGGGATTCGGATTAATTAAAGTGATTAACAAGAAGATGGAATTTCTTCAGTTAAACGAATTGATACTGAGCAAGTATGATGATCATTACACTAAATTGAAGGTCATTTTTGAACGTACTATTGAACTCATTGAAACCCATCATCCCGATGAAATAGCTATTGAAGCCCCTTTTTTCGGGAAGAATGTTCAGTCGATGCTCAAGTTGGGAAGAGCCCAAGGCGTGGCTATGGCCGCTGGTTTATCACGCCAAATCCCAATAACTGAATACGAACCTAAAAAAATCAAAATGGCCATCACCGGTAACGGAAACGCCAGTAAAGAGCAAGTCGCTAAAATGCTGCAACAATTGTTAGGCTTAAAAGAATTGCCAAAGAATCTCGATTCTACCGATGGCTTGGCGGCCGCAGTTTGCCATTTTTTCAACTCCGGAAAAGTTACCGTCGGAAAAAACTATAGCGGCTGGGATGCTTTTGTAAAACAGAATGAAAATAGAGTGACTAAATAATTTTTGTAAAAAAAACCACATTTTTTTAGAGTTATTAAAAAAATTATATATTTATACTTTAACTCTTTAAACCAACCTTTTATGAAAATGATTAAAATCGTAAGCTCCTTTATGCTTATTCTTGCATTTGCTTCATGTTCCTCTGATAGTGGCGGAAGTTCTTCTGATGAAGCCAGTATGTCTGTCAACGGAACAAATGTTGTCTTAAGTTCGCCTATCGTTCAAAGAGGCGAAGATACTTTTGTAATGACTGCCGATCTTCCTAATGATGAATCATTGCAAATTGAATTTAACAAATACGGCAACTTAGGAGAGTTTAGTTATTGGCAAGAATTTGAGGTTTTTAAAACCTATGAACATTATAAATCAAACTATTTTACGTTTAACCTTATTTCGGTTAATGAAAATACCAGAAGGGTTAAGGTTTCTTTCTCAGGTACACTTTATGCAGATGAAAACGATCTGAATTCTGATACAAGACAAGTTAGCGGTACTTTTGATTTGCCGTACTTGGTTACTACACCATTATTGACCGGATTGGGGTTGAAATGTAAAATTGGAAGCAATGACTGGTATGAAACTTCATTTTGGGACAATGGCTTTGGTAATATTGATAGAAAATTTATCAGTGACGATGAAAACCAAATTATCATGAAATTTGTTGACGAAGATATCTCCACTGGAACGTACACCTTTACAACAAGCAGCATGAATAAAATGCAATTGGCAAAATTTAATACTACTACACTCTCATACACTGAATACAATACAACAGGAACGGTAACAGTAACGTCCAATTCGTTTCCGCTGTTTGGTATTCGTGTCATCGAAGGCACCTTTAGTTTAACGGCTACCAATCCATCCAATTCGGCTGATGTGATTCAGGTGACTAACGGTAGTTTTAAAACCAATTTCTAAATACAAAGTCTTATAGATTGAATATATTTGCCAGACTTATGTCTGGCATTTATATTCATATTCCATTCTGCAAACAAGCTTGTCATTACTGCGACTTCCACTTTTCGACTTCCCTGAAGAAGAAAGACGAAATGATTGCGGCTTTGGCGAACGAAATCGCCATGCGAAAAGACGAGTTTAAGGATGAGGTTGTGGAAACCATTTACTTTGGTGGTGGCACTCCCAGTATATTGGAGATTGCTGATTTAAGATGGTTGATTGAGGAAGTGTTTCAGCATTATAATGTTACTGAAAATCCCGAAATTACGGTTGAAGCCAATCCCGATGATTTATCCGAAGAACGTATTATCGCCTTGTCGCAAAACAAAGTCAATCGATTAAGTATCGGAATCCAATCGTTTTTTGAAGACGATTTAAAACTAATGAATCGGGCACACAATGTAGCCGAAGCCAAACAATGCTTGGAAATAGCCACAAAGTATTTCGACAACATTACCATCGATTTGATTTACGGGATGCCCGAAATGAGCCACGAAAAATGGCTGCAAAACATTCAAACGGCCTTGTCGTATAACATTCCGCACATTTCGAGTTACGCTTTGACCGTTGAACCAAAGACTGCCTTACATCAATTCATTCAAAAAGGGGTGATTGCTCCGCTGGATGACGAATTGGCGCAAGAGCATTTTCATTTGTTGGTCGACACTTTGGAAGAACACGGTTTCATACATTACGAACTGTCTAATTTTGGGAAAGAAGGCTATTTCTCCAAGAATAATTCGAGTTATTGGCTGGGCAAAAAGTACCTCGGCATCGGACCTTCGGCGCATAGTTATGACGGAGAAAAGCGTGGTTGGAACATTGCTAACAATTCGCTTTACCTGAAATCATTGGCCAATAACGAATTGCCGATTGAAATCGAAACCTTAACCAAAACCGACCGTTACAACGAATATATCATGACCGGTTTGCGCACCATTTGGGGTGTTTCTTTGGATAGAATCGAAAACGAATTCGGTGTCAACTATCGTAATTATTTACAACAACAAGCCGCCAAATACCTAGAAGACCATTTGCTTTTTGTAGACGATAACATTATCCGAACCACCAAAAGAGGGAAGTTTTTAAGTGACGGAATTGCGTCCGATTTATTTTTGCTAAATTTGGAATGATATAACCGCAAAGAGCGCAAAAGAGATAAGCAAAGAACGCCAAGAAGATTATGACAGAAAATGAATTGTCTAAAGGTGTATTTGATTGTGCTTTAAAAGTTCACCAAGCATTAGGTCCCGGGCTCTTAGAAAGCGCATATGAAGAGTGTTTGTTTCATGAGTTAAAAAAAAATGGTTTAGATGTTCAGAAGCAAAAAGCACTTCCGCTTGTTTATGAAGAGGTTAAGCTCGATGTTGGTTATAGAATTGATATTATTGTAGAAAACAAATTGATTATAGAAGTTAAATCTGTTGAGACATTGAATGATGTTCATTTTGCACAACTCTTAACCTATTTGAAATTGACAAATTGTAAGTTAGGATTGCTAATCAATTTTAATGTATTATTAATAAAAAAGGAATAAAAAGAATTGTAAATAATCTTTAATCCCCCGCGAACACCGCGTAATTCTTTGCGCACTTTGCGGTTAAATCCTATGAAAGCGACTATAAACCACCATCAAATCGACTTATCAAAACCCATTGATATTTCCATTCCGTTAACCAATACCGAGGACAATCCTATCGCGTGGTATATTGAAAAACCGGTAATAGAGCCGGTGAAATTTGGTAATTGGGTAGGGAAAGTGTCGGAAGGCAGTTCCACCAATTTTAACAACATCTTTTTTAATCCGCACGGACATGGCACCCATACCGAATGTTTAGGCCACATTACCAAAGCTTTTTACAGCATCAACCAATGTTTGAAACAGTTTTTCTTTTCGGCGGAGTTGATTACAGTGGCGCCCGAAAGTGTGGTAGACGATTTTATCATCACCAAATTTCAAATTGTTAATGCTTTAAACGGGAAAACTCCGGAAGCACTTATTATTCGCACCTTGCCGAACGAAGAGAGTAAAAAACGCAAAAACTATTCACACACCAATCCACCATATTTGTCAGAAGACGCAGCGACTTTTATCCGAGAAATCGGAATTAAACATTTGCTGATTGATTTGCCCAGCGTAGATAGGGAAGAAGACGAGGGCCGATTGGTAGCACACAAAGCCTTTTGGAATGTACAAGACGTTAATCATCTTAACCCCGATGCTCGATTGGATTGCACTATTACAGAAATGATTTATGTAAACCAAGAAGTGCAAGACGGCAACTATATTTTGAACCTGCAAATAGCTTCTTTTGAAAACGATGCTTCACCAAGTAAACCGATTTTATACAAAATTGAAGACTAAACACAAATCATGAATATCCAACAACTCTACGAATTCTGTCTTTCCAAAAAAGGTGTCACCGAACATTTCCCGTTTGATGAAGATACTTTGGTGTTTAAGGTAGGCGGGAAAATGTTTTGCCTGACTTCTTTAAAAGAATGGGAAAATAACACGCCGTCTCTCAATTTAAAATGCGATCCGGAACGTTCAGAAGCGCTTCGAGCCGAATATGATGCCATCAATCCGGGCTATCATATGAGTAAAATCCACTGGAATACCATTGCGTTTCACAGTGATGTTTCCGATAAAATGATGTGTGAACTCATCAATCATTCTTACGATTTGGTTTTCAAAAGTTTGACCAAAAAAATTCAAAATGAAATTCTTCAAAACGAGAATTAGGCATTACTTTTGCAAAGCGATAGCAATACAAAATCTTAGAAATTTTTTACCATGTTAGATAATTTAAAGAAAATACTAAACGAAGACCAAGATCCTAAGGCGATAGAGAAAATCACGGCTAAATTGGATAATCTTTTGATGAGCAATGAAGAAGTAGGGTACATCGCCGTACAAAAAAAACCGGCAGTGAATATGTTTCCCGACAGCATAGTGGTGACCAACAAAAGAATCATCCTTTGCAAACCTAAAAATTTAGGCTTGTCTATGGAATTTATCGATTACGATTGGGATGATATTGAAGCCAGCTTTGTAAAAGAAGGTATTTTGGGTGCCGATTTTACTTTTACCACCAAATCCGATTTAACGCATACCGTAGATTATTTGCCTAAAAATCAGGCACGAAAACTCTATACTTTCGCCAAAGAGCAATTAGATTTGTTGAAAAATCCACAAGTGACACCGGTAGTTCAAGAACAACCTAAAGTGGAGGAAGTAATAGAAACGCCAATCGCAACGGCTGAGGTAGTGGAAGAAGTGGCCACTGAAGAAGTAACCGACTTTGCCGAGATTATTCCGGTAGCGCAATCCGGTTACCGTGACGAAAAACAATTCCCGGATGATCGTTCCGGTTTGGCTGAATTGTCGCAAGACGAACTCTTCGAAAAACTCAGCAATTACAAAAAATTACTTGACAACGGATTGATCTTGCAAGGCGAATACGATGCTTTGAAGAAGGAAATCCTGAGCTATATGTAAGCTAAGAAATTAGTAATAAATAAAAGGGAATAGTTAAAAATACAGTTAACTATTCCCTTTTTCCTTTTCACTTATCCCTTTTTTACATCGACTTCTTCTGCTTGGCTACAAAACCGTCGGCTTGTAGTTTAAGCAATTCAATGGCCCCTTTTTTCTTGTATTGGTAAACCTCTTTGTCTTCACGGATGTCGGCGTACACTTTGTCGTATATATCGGCATCGGTTTTTTGTTGTAACTCGCTTTGGTAGCGGTTTTGTGCTAAAATGTTTTTCAAACTCATTTCGGCGTCTTCTTGCTTTAAATCGTATTCGCCTTTTGGAGATAACAATTTGGCAAAAATCGGAGAAGTTTCTATGGCTAAAAACAACAACATAATGAAGAACGACGGCAACCAAGGCAATTTGCCTAACGCATTGATGCGCGCCATCAAACCATCAAAATTGTCAATTATAGGCTGACTTTCGGAGACCTTTTTGTCTAAGTCGGCTTGCAGGGTTTTGCTTCGGGCTTCTTTTTCGGCGATTATTTTCGCGTTGGTTATTTTTAGCGAATCAAGTTGTTTCACTGCAACATCATGAGCGGCTCGTTTCTCTTTATAAATAGGTCCTTTACCCATTTTTTTGGTGCCGGCAGAACCTTCGGCTTCAGTGATATAAGCATTGTATAACGCAGCTACTTCTTTTTCTTTTTGGTTGATGGCCGACTTCAGACTGTCTGTCTCCGCCTTGTTTTTATCTACATCGCTCTTGAAGTAATTGGCGACCTGATTTTTATTGGCAATCGCCATTTCATTTTTTTCTTTCAATAAAACGGTATTGATTTCTTTTTCAAAAATTTTGATTTCCAAAGGCTTTGAAATGACTACTGCTATAATGATAGCCAATACAATTCGCGGTGATGCCTGAATGAATTCATCCAGAAAGCTGTCTCTTTTTTTGATGGTTGAAACAATGAATCGGTCCAAATTGAAAATCAAAAATCCCCAAACCAAGCCAAAGAAAACGGCGGTGTAAAGATTGTCAAAAACGGTGTAAAGCGCATAACTGGCGGCTATAAAAGCCATGACTGCGGTGAAAAATACGGTGGCGCCTATGCCTGCATATTTGTTTTGTTCGCCATTGGAACAAGAGTTCACAATGTGGGTGTCAACACCCGAACACAGGAGGAAAAAACGTTTTAACATGATGATTGATTTAAGTCCGAAACGGGTCCGGATGATTGTGATGATTGATGATTATACAAATATAACGCCAAAAGCTTGGGTTTATTGTAAGGTGTTGATTTTTAACAAAAAAACCCGCTTAAGGTTGCGGGCTGGGTTCGATTGAGGTTTCTGAAATGAGTTCTCCTTTTTGGTATTTCTTTACCCCAATGGCTTGACCTTTAGCGTTGTAAAAAATCCATTTTCCAATGATGTACCAGTGCGTACCATCGGCTTCTTCCACCATCATAGATTGGCCTTTGGCCGTTATTCTGCCTTTGTGATCAAAAGTGGTGATGTTACAAATGCTGTCTTTGTACTGCTCTTTTTTAACCAGTTTTCGGTTTTCAAAATATCGCCAAGTTTTAATTTCTATACTCTTTTTATAGCGTCCTTTTGATTTTAGCAGTATACCGTTCACCGTGTCCTTATAAACCCATTTGCCTTCCCGGTGATGGTTGATGGTTTGATTGGTTTTGCAACTGTAAATCAATAAAAGTAGTAACGCGAAAAAAAGCAATCTGAAATTCATTTACTCTGATTTTATGGCAATTGGTAAACTGTACATTGTTCTTACCGGTTTTCCGTCAATTTTTCCCGGCAGCCATTTTGGTGAATTTTCTAACACTCTTTTCGCTTCTTCTCCGGTACCGTAACCCATGTCGCGCAGGATTTTGATATTGGATAAAGTGCCGTCTTTTTCTATTATGAAACTCGCAAAAACCCTTCCTTTCAGTTTGTTTTTGGTTACTTCTTCCGGTATTTTATAGTGGGTGCCGATGTATTTGTAGAAAGCTTCTAAACCCGATTCGAACTCCGGTTTTTCAGTTACTTCGGATAGCGTTTTTAAATCACCGTTATTTTGGGTTTGAATGGTGTCCGGACAATATGTAGGCTTTGGTTTGCTTAAGTTTTGATGCTTCTCTTCTGATTTTTTTATCTCTAAATTGTATTCGGTTTTACCTTTGGTGTACCAAACTAAAGTATCGGCTTTGGTGTTTTGGCTAATGGCTTGATTGATTTTGGTTTTTTTCCAGTCGGCTACCACCATTTTTAACGTGTCATTGCTAAAATGCAAATGGCTGTTTTTTAGGTTTTCTTCAAAATATTTTGTGGTATACAAGGTGTATTGGTATTCTTGAGGGAAACGTTTTGTTCGGGCGTTTTTATGAACAAAGCTATAGGTGTAATGAGAGAAATCGGTTCTCTTGTATTTTTGAATTTGTTCTTTGCTACTGGCTTTCCCGTTAATCCAAACGGCCATGTTTTTACTTTTCATTTTTTCAAACAAAGGAGCAGGAATCTCTCTAGCAATAATCATGTCCGGAACCCAATTTAAGTAGCTTCTTTTTTCTGCCAATGTTAATTCCTCGTACATCTTATTGATGACAGTATTAGTTCTGACATCTTTTATGATGATTCGCACCTTAGCATAATAACGGTCTCTAATTTGATCTTCTGGTGTGCTTTTTTCTGTTGGCAAAGCCGAAACTTGTATGATTTTTTCCTGCGCTACTATCGTCACACAACAAGTGTAAATTAATCCGGAAAGTACCGGTAAGAGCAACGTTTTTTTGAAAAAGGCTGCTCTTTTTGAAGATTTTTTGGTCATCATAAGTAATCTTTTTTTGGTTACGGCATAGTTCAAGTTGCTGGCTAAGTTGATGGTTGGATTTCCATTGCTTTTTTGCAACAGTAATATTTGGTAAAACGGAATATCATTGTAAGCTTGCACTACTTTTTCGTCGGCAAGAAATTCGTGGTTGAGTTGGATTGCCTTTTTATAGAGATACAAGAGCGGGTTGAACCAAAAGAGGGTTATCAGCAACTCGATGAACAAGATGTCCAAAGTGTGTTTTTGAGTAACGTGAACGAGTTCGTGAGTGTACAATTCGTCTTCTATATTTCTTTGGTTGTAATCGTCGAAATTGATGAAGATGTTATTCAGAAAGGTATGCGGCAGTGTTTTTTCATCCACCAAAACCAAGGTGGCATTTTTGTATTTCACCGTTGGATTTGAGTCCGATTTTGATATTAATTTCCAAATATTTTTTCCGAAACGAATGCTTAATAAGAGTGTTATTATGCCATACAAACTCCATACAGCTATTGAGGTGTAATCAATAGTTTCCACAACTGCAATATTTTCGTTAGAAAACGGAATCGGCACAAATTCAGGTTCGGTGATTGTTGTAACCGGAACTTCTTCAATGATTTCAAAGCTTAAAAAGGGAATTGCAAGCGAAATGACTATCGCTAACAATAAGTAAAACCGATTGAATAGGTGTGTTTTTTCTCTTTCCAAAACCCAGTGATAAAAGACAAGAAAGACCAGTAAACTGACGGTTGATTTGATTAGAAAGTCGGTCATTTTTTCTTTTTTTGAAGTTGGACATCGATGATTTTCTTTAAGTCTTCCAGTTCTTTTTCCGATAAATTGGTTTCGGTAGTAAAAAAGGAAGCAAATTGGGAAGCCGAGTTGTTAAAGAAGTTTTTGATCAATCCGTTAACGTGTTTTGAAAAGTAATCAGACTTTTTAACCAAAGGATAATATTCTCGTGAGTTCCCGAATTCGGTATAAGCCACAAAGTTTTTATCAATCATTCTTTTTAAAAGTGTGGCGACTGTGGTTGTGGCGGGTTTTGGCTCCGGATACGCTTCGAGTAAATCTTTCATGAACGCTTTGTCCAGTTTCCATAAATGTTCCATCAATTGTTCTTCGGCATTGGAGAGTTGCATTGTTCTATGGATTTAGAATTAACTCTACAAATGTAGAATAATATTTTATTTCTACAACTGTAGAAGTAAATTTTAACATTTTTGGTCTGTGTAAGCTAGGTTTGCGTTAGGGATTGCAGCATTGTTTGAGCTCTCCCGGTTTTTCGGGAAGCGAGTGCGGAAAGCCCGACCTTGTTGCTATGAAGTGGTTGTTTTGAACATTAAACGTTGGGCAACAAGGGAACACCCAAAAGAAAAATCCGTTTACTCAAATATGAATAAACGGATTAGAGATTGTTGTAGGTGAGGATGACTATTTACTCAGCTCCACAAAATATTTATAAAACAATGGTATCGTCTCAATGCCTTTTAAGTAATTAAAAATGCCGAAATGCTCGTTAGGTGAGTGAATCGCGTCGGAATCCAAACCAAAGCCCATCAAGATGGTTTTTGATTTCAGTTCTTTTTCAAACAAGGCCACAATTGGAATACTACCACCGGAACGCACCGGTATGGCCGGAACGCCGAAGGTTTCCGTGTACGCTTTGTTGGCCGCTTGATAGCCAATGCTGTCGATAGGCGTAACATAACCTTGACCGCCGTGGTGTGGTGTTACCTTCACTTTTACGGCTTTAGGCGCAATGCTTTCAAAGTGCTTTTGGAACAATTCGGTGATTTCCTCCCAGTCTTGGTTGGGTACCAAACGCATCGAAATTTTGGCATAGGCTTTACTGGCAATGACCGTTTTAGCACCTTCACCGGTATAGCCGCCCCAAATACCATTCACGTCTAAAGTAGGGCGAATGGAATTTCTTTCGTTGGTGCTGTAACCGCTTTCTCCGTATACATCTGCGATATCTAAAGCGTTTTTGTAGGCTTCTTCACTGTACGGACGTTTGGCCATTTCCGCTCTTTCAGCAGCAGATAATTCTTCCACTTTATCATAAAAACCCGGTATGGTAATGTGATTGTTTTCGTCGTGTAAGGATGCAATCATTTTAGTCAACACGTTAATCGGGTTAGCCACAGCGCCACCGTACAAGCCTGAGTGTAAATCTCTGTTTGGTCCGGTCACTTCCACTTCCACATAACTCAAACCGCGTAAACCGGTGGTGATGGAAGGTTGTTGGTTGGAAATCATTCCGGTATCGGAAATTAAAATGACGTCGCAGCTTAATTTTTCTTGGTTTCTTTCTACGAACCAGCCTAAACTTTTGGAGCCGACTTCCTCTTCACCTTCAATCATGAATTTCACGTTGCACGGCAAACAATTGTTAGCAATCATATATTCGAAAGCTTTGACGTGCATGTACATTTGGCCTTTGTCGTCGCAAGCACCACGGGCAAAAATGGCGCCGTCGGGGTGAATTTCAGTGGTTTTGATGACCGGTTCAAACGGAGGTGATGTCCATAATTCCATAGGATCCGGCGGTTGTACATCGTAATGACCATACACCAAAACTGTTGGTAAAGTTGCGTCGATGATGTGTTCTCCGAAAACAATGGGATAACCCGGCGTTTCGCAAATTTCCACCAATTGGCAGCCGGCTTTTTCCAAGCTGGCTTTTACTGCTTCTGCCGTATTGATAACATCCTGAGAGTAAGCACTGTCGGCACTTACGGAAGGAATTTTTAAAAGTTCAATGAGTTCTTCAATAAAACGTTCTTTGTTTTGCTGAACGTAGTGTTTAATATTATCCATTTTTGAAATTAAATTGTAGTATTCAAATTTACTGAAAAAAGGCATTTAAAAAAATTCACAATTCATAATTCGTAATTAATAATTATCTTTATATTTGCACTCACAATTTTAGCGGGTATGGCGAAATTGGTAGACGTGCCAGACTTAGGATCTGGTGCCGCAAGGCGTGTAGGTTCGAGTCCTATTACCCGCACAAAAAGTCCAAACGAAAGTTTGGACTTTTTTTTGGTGTGTAGGTTCCCCCGATACTTCGGGGCTATTACCCGCACAACAAAAGCTCTAACAAAGGTTAGGGCTTTTTTTATGCCTATTTGGTTAATAATATGTTTACAGTTTGTTGTTTATGAAACGGTTCAATTTTGAAAATTGGATTATTTTTACAGCGTCAATGGTATTTTGATGTAAATCTTTTAGTCTAATGAAAGGGAAAAAGCTTATGATAACTGTGGTTTTGGCGATTGTTGGTTTTGTGTTATTGGCCTTATCCGGCTATTTATTATACAGAAACAATGCTAATTCGATGTCGGCTGAAAAGCAAAAGCAATTGGAAGAGGCCATCAAGCAAATCGAGGTTTTGAATGCCGAAATTGTAGAAAAAGATAAGTTTGTAGACGAAGCAGAACAAAAGTTAAAAAGCCACAAGTTTGACGTATTTACCTTAGCACCAGGACAAAACATTCCGATAGTTGAAATTGTTGACAATGATTTGAGCGAAGGCGCTACCGTTGATGAAGGCAATAAAAAAGTACATAAACTGATGTACCACCATCAAATTCGTTTTTCCTTAGTCAATGCCGGAAAAAGCGCCATGAAAGACGTGATTTTTTCCATTAAAGACGATTACAATAAAGGCAAAGAGAAGAAGAAAAAATCCAAAGCCGACGCCAGTATCAACTATTTAGGCAAGAAAATTGATGACAACGAAATGGGCGAATACGAGAATTTCGAAATCCCGACGCTCAACCTGAAATCTAAAAAATTGCTTTACACTAGTAATCTTCCTAGTAGTTTTGGAGTAGGCGATTACGAATACCATTTGGTAGTAGAATGGAGTCAAGGCTTTTACCAAATGTTCATCAAAATTGAAGAAATAGAAGGCAAACTGAAATACACCTACGAGTTTTTTGATGTGAACGGAAAAACCATTGATTTCAATAATCTCGAGAAAAGCATCAGCAATTAAAAAAGCCGCTCATTAGAGCGGCTTTTTAGTTTATTTTGCTGTGGCAATCCAACGGTTGATTTTTTGTTCCAACAGCGCTAGCGGCATAACGCCCGATTCTAACACTTTTTGGTGGAAGACTTTGATGTCGAAGTTTTTCCCCATTTTTTGCTCTGCAGTATGACGCAATTCCATGATTTTCAATTGTCCTATTTTGTACGATAAAGCTTGACCTGGGACTGCCATATAACGCTCAATTTCGGCGATAATGCTGGCTTCGCTTTCTGCTTCGTTTTCTAAAGAATATTGAATGGCTTGTTCGCGTGTCCAGCCTTTGCTGTGCAATCCGGTGTCAACGACCAAGCGAATGGCGCGGTGCATTTCGTTACCCAACATACCGAAATATTGGTATGGATCTTTGTACAAGCCCAATTCTTTTCCTAAACTTTCGGTGTACAAAGCCCAACCTTCACCATAAGCGCCAAACCAGTTGAACTTTCTAAAATCCGGTAGTTGTTGGTTTTCTTGTTGGAGCGAAATTTGAAAATGATGGCCCGGAATGGCTTCGTGTAAGAACAAATCTTCATCGCCGTAATAATTGTAATTGGCTACATCCGGAATCGGTACGTAAAATGTTCCCGGTCTCGATCCGTCTGCTGCACCTTGAGAATACTCGGCACTAGCGGTTTTTTCACGGAATGCTTCGGTGCGTTTAACGCGGAATGCCGTTTTAGGTTGCAAGGCGAAAAATTTGTTTACATTCGGCTTGATGATTTTGTGGATGCGCTCAAAATTGGCAATCACTTCTTCCGGTTTTTTGAACGGTTTTAATTCGGGTTTGTTTCGCACATGGTCAAAGAATTCAATAATAGTGCCTTTAAAGCCTACTTGTGTCTTTACTTTTTCCATTTCGGCCTTGATGCGCGCCACTTCTTTTAATCCGATTTCATGGATTTCCTCCGGTGTTTTATTGGTGGTTGTCCATTGTTTTACATATACTTTGTACAAATCGTTTCCGCCTTTGATACTGCCGATGCCGCTGGTGGTGCGGCAAGCCGGAATGTACTCCGTTTTCATGAACGCAATGAACTTTTCGAATTGCGGATTGAGTTTTTTGTTGATTAGCGTGGCATAGGCTTTGGCGAATTTGTTTTTTTGCATCGGACTAAAGTCGGACGGGAATTTTTTACAGCTTGAGTAAAATAAATGATCTTCTACTTTTGGTGTGAGCAAATCCTGAAATTGCGGTACAATTTTTTCGGCTAGCACTCTCGGGAGAACCACTTTTTCTTTGATACCTTTTTTCATGTATACCATCGCTGAGTCAAGCCAAACGGTGTAAGCGTCCATTCTTTTTAAGAAATTCTGATAGTCTTTTTCCGTTTTGAAAGGTTGCGCACTTTCGGCACTGGCATATTGTCCCATGGTCAAATGCGTACCCCAAAATTGATGCATCGGCATCAGATTGGCGTTTTGTTGGAGTATTTCTTTGCCCACGGCAATTTCCCAAGCCATGATATCATAGCTGTTTTTTTCTTCCTCAGAAAGCGAAGTACTGTCCACTGTAGTCAGTAGATTTTCGTATTTGCTGTAAAACTCCGATTGTTTTTTGCGATGTGAATCGGTCATTTCAAAAGCCAATTGGTCGTTGAACTGATTTTGGCCGTTTTGAGTAGCGTCTAACGGATTCAACGCATTCTTATCTTCAAAATAAGTTTTGGTAATGTTATTGATGTCGCCTTTTTTGTCTTCAGATTTACAACTGCCAAAGAAGACACTCAATACAATAGCCATAGAAAAAGAGTATAATTTTCTCATGATTAAAGGTTTAGTTAGGGTAAAGCTATCGGTTTTTGGTGGAATCAATTGTTAAGAGTTTGATAAATTATCCGTGGTATACCCGTGAAGCAATAATACGATTTTCTTTGATTTCTAACACTTCCGCCACCAACATTTCAGGTTCGTCGGCCACCGTTCGAATGTACTCCATAAAAACGCGATCAGAATTGGCCGTTAGCGAAGTAACTCGGTAATGTAAACTGGGTAAACGATCGAAGGCATCTTGCCACCAACTTCTTAAGGCGTCTTTACCGGTTACTAAACCTTTAGTTTCCGGATGGTGGATTTTGAGTTTCGGACTGAAATGCTCGGCTTCATCGTCGTAAAGTGAGAGTAATTTTTCCAAGTTGTGCGCATTGAAGGCTTCAAACCAAAGGTGCGCAATAGAAAGGTTTTTTTCTGCTGACATAGAATTGTTTTTTACCACAAGATTAGTTTGTGGTTGGTCATAAAAAAATCCCAAGTCAATGGGATTTTATAATGGTAAATATAGTTGTTTTTACAGGTTTTTCAAATTGATGATTTCCTGTTCGGTTAAGAAACGCCAATTGCCTCGCGGTAAATTCTTTTTAGTCAAACCGGCAAAAGCCACGCGATCAATTTTTAAAACATCATATTTGAAATTTTCAAAGATGGCACGAACTACTTTTACGTTAGGCGTGCGAAGTTTTAAGCCGATTTCGGTTTTAGGCTCGCCATCGATATACGAGATTTCGTCTACATATAATTTGTGTCCGTCTAAGGTAACGCCGCCGGCAATTTTTTCCAAGTCTTCAAACTTCAAATTACGGTCTAAACTGACTTGGTAAATTTTGGTCGACTTTTGGTTCGGCAAACTGAATTTGCGGATCATATCCGTATCATTGGTAAAAACCAACAAACCGGTAGTGTTTTTGTCCATGCGGCCAATCGGTTGGATTTTGGCTTTGGTTGCTGCACGAACCAATTCTAATACATTGCGATGATCGGCATCGTCTTCGTTAGAGGTGGTGAAGTTTTTCGGTTTGTTGAGCAAAATATATTCTTTGCGCTCCGGAGTGATTAGGGTGCCGTCAAAATTTACGACATCGCCGGGTTTGACTTTGTACCCCATTTCGGTAATGGCTACACCATTCACTTTTACGTTACCGGATTGGATGTAAATGTCAGCGTCGCGACGGGAACAAATGCCCGAGTTGGCGATGTATTTGTTCAAACGAATATCGTCTGACTTTAACGGTTTTGGGATATTATTTACCGGCTTAACGGTTTTTTTTGGAGCAGTTGCTTCAGTAGTTGGTTTGGCTTTTTTCGGGGCTTGAGCTCGCTTTGGCAGACCACCCGGAATTGACTTTTTCGAATTTGTTCGAGAGCTGCTTTTTTTATTATTGCCTTCCTTCTTATTCATAATGCTTTATTTAACGTCATTCTGTTCAGCCTTTTTGGCTCAGAATTTTGGCAAAGATACGCATTTCAATGGCTTATACCGCCGATTACTATACCGTAGTTTGAATTTAGCCCCGATTGGAACTAACTATCCTTTTTTATTTTAGGTAAGATATCTCGATTGCATTGGACGTTACAAATAAAAAAGATAGTGTGGAAAGCGGGTATAAGGTATAGCAATGGCACTGACCTTTCGCTCCTAACGCACTATAGTTTCGACTATCTTTTTGCCGTGAAGCAAGACCGACGGATTGATGAGCACTATACAGAAAACGCCGGAAACCACTAGGAATTTCAGAATGTTGTGCAGTTTCAAATAATCGGGTTTGCCATTGGATTTCCATAGTTTTTGGAGGAAGAAAATCAGAATAATCAGGCTGACGTAGAAATAGAGGTCCATGTAGCCGACTTCAAAAATTTCGATTAAATAGTAAATCGGAATTAGGGTAGAAACGGTGAGCGCGGTGATGATTTTTTTGGCAAAAGTTTCGCCATACAGCACCGGTATGGTTTGGTAATCGTTGGCGACATCGCCTTTGAGGTTTTCTAAATCTTTGATCATTTCGCGGATGAGAATGAGTAAAAACAAGAAGGTCGCGTGGGCGAATATTTCGGGGTATAAATTTTTGTAATACAGTAAAATGGCAAAAAACGGGAGAACAGCTAAGAAAGCTGCCGTCAGATTTCCAACTATAGTGATTTTTTTGAGTTTATGTGAGTAAAACCAAATCAGGAAAATATAAGCGGAAAAGAAAAGTACGGCTCTAAACGACACAAAAAAGGCTAACAGAAAAACCACAAAGTTCACGGTAAAATAAACTTGCAGTTTGGTTTTTTGGCTGACCAATCGGTCGAGTTGCGATTTGTTGGGGCGATTGATTAAATCTTTTTTGCTGTCGTAAAAATTGTTGATGATGTAGCCGGAAGCAATGGTTAAACCCGACACCAATACAATGATAAATAGGTTGAAATCGAGCAATACGTCAAGCGCTCTCTTTTCGGAGGCCATAATAAAAATAGCCGAAAGGTATTGAGCCAGCGCGATGATTGGAATGTTATAACCGCGCACCACAGAAAACATACTGATGATTTTCAGTACGGTGTGTTTGGTTTTTCGGCTAAGCATTTTGAGAGAATTAAAATTGGTAAACGACTTCCAATTTATAATCCTTTAGAGATTGTTTTGCTTTTTCTAAATCTTCGGTAAAACCTAAGATGTAACCGCCACCGCCGGAACCGCAAAGTTTTAAGTAGTAATCGTTAGTGTCAATTCCTTTTTGCCATACGCCGTGAAATTGTTCCGGAATCATGGGTTTGAAATTGTTTAAAACTACTTTAGACAACTGTTTGGTATTAGCAAAAAGCGATTTCATGTCGCCGCCCAAAAAGCTCTCTACACAAGCATCGGTATATTTGATGAATTGTGATTTAAGCATTTTGCGGAAGCCTTCTTCTTTCAATTTTTCCATAAAGATGTTCACCATAGGAGCGGTTTCGCCCACTATGCCGGAGTCTAGTAAGAATACAGCACCTTTGCCGGTAGCACTTTGAGAAGGAATGCCTGTAGCCTCGATATTGTCTTTGGAATTGATTAGAATAGGAATGCTTAAATAGCTATTTAACGGGTCGAGCCCTGAACTTTTGCCGTGGAAAAAAGATTCCATTTGACCAAAGATGGTTTTTAACTGTAATAATTTTTCACGGGTTAAATTCTCTAAGACCGTGATTTTATCGTTAGCGTACTTGTCGTAAATCGCCGCTACCAAAGCACCGCTGCTGCCTACGCCGTAACCTTGTGGTATGCTGGAGTCGAAATACATTCCACGCGCTACGTCAACTTTCAAAGCTTCGATGTTGAACGTAACCAAATCAGGTTGCTCTTGCTGTAATTGGGTTAAATATTCAGCAAAACGACTTAAGCTGGCGTTTGATTTTTGGGCTTCTACACTTGGGCTTTCATCTACTTTTAAAGCGCCGTTGTAAAAATTGTAAGGAATAGATAAACCTTTAGAATCTTTGATGATTCCGTATTCTCCGAAGAGCAGAATTTTTGAGTAAAACAATGGTCCTTTCATAGTTCTATACACTAAGGTTTATGGCGCCTTCGCCAATTTGATCACAAATATAGTTACCATTTTGACAATAGCCAACTAATTCGGCCTGAATAAATTGCAAAACGGTTTCGCTAACGTTTTCGGGATATAAAACATGTACGTTGGCTCCTGCATCTAAGGTAAAACAAACCGGAGTTTGGGTTTCGTTTCTGAATTTCCAAATCTTGTTGATGATTTCCAAAGTATTAGGTTTCATCAAGATGAAATAGGGTAGTGAAGTCATCATCATCGCGTGTAAGGTCAAAGCTTCACTTTCTACGATTTTGATGAATTGTTGTAAATCGCCGTTTTCCAGCACCTTTTTCAGTTTGGATAAATTTTGATGGGCTTGTTCAAAGCGCTGTTCGGCAAAAGGATGATTGTGCATTAAGTTGTGACCTACAGTACTTGAGACCACTTTTTCTCCTTTGTCTACTAATAAAATAGTGTCTTGGTAGTTTTTAAAATTGGCGTGTATGGTATTAGGGAATTCCACTCCGAACAAATCAGAACTGCCGTTAATGGATGTATTATTTCCCCAAACCACTACGCTGCCTTTAACACTTCGGCAAGCGCTACCTGAACCCAATCGGGCTAAAAAAGAGGCTTTTTGGTAAAAGAAATCTTCCGTCATTTCGGGATATAATGCTTTTTCAAGCGACATGATATTCATAGCTAAAGCGGCCATGCCTGAAGCTGAAGAGGCAATTCCGGAACTGTGCGGAAAGGTATTTTGAGTGGCTATGGTAAAATGATACTCTTTTAAATAAGGGCAATAAACAGCAATTCGCTCTAAGAATTTTTGGATTTTAGGCTTGAACTCTTCTTTAGGTTGACCTTCGAAAAGCAAATCAAAAGAGAAACTACTTTGGTCCTGTTTTTTAGCAAAGGCCAATTTCGTAATGGTTTTACAATGGTTCAGCGTAAAACTCACCGATGGATTCGCCGGGATTTGTTCCGATGAAATAGCATTGGAGCTGTTGGTGTTTTCTCTTTTCCCCCAATATTTAACCAAGGCGATATTGCTGGGAGCGCTCCATTGAAAGCTTCCGTTATCAATAGTAACAGTACTTGATTTGGCTATAAAATCCTTTTCGGATATCATACAGTTAAAGATTTTGAGCAAAGATACTTTTTTTAAGATACGGATGTATATTTGTTTAGTATATTTGGCGAAAATTTAAACAAAAATTATGCAAAGAGGATTAAGAATTGCCTTAGTGGTTTTTACTTGTTTAACCATAGGGTATTTGTCTGGGATGGTAACTCGAGAGAGTATTACCACTTGGTATCCAACATTGGTGAAGCCGGTTTTTAATCCGCCGAATTGGATTTTTGCTCCGGTTTGGACAATATTGTACATTTTGATGGGTGTAGCCGGCGGTATGATTTGGAACCGAATTGAAACGGATGAAGCTGCTGTAAAAAAGGCTTTTAAATTTTTTATCATCCAATTGGGTTTGAATGCACTTTGGTCTTATTTATTTTTTGGTTTGCACAACCCTTTGTTGGCTTTCATAGAAGTGATTTTACTTTGGTTAATGATTTTGGAAACCTACAACCAGTTCAAAAAAATTGACAAAACAGCTGCCTTACTTTTACTTCCATATCTAGGTTGGGTGAGTTTTGCTACGGTATTAACCGGTAGTATTTGGTGGTTGAACCGATAAAAAAATCCCATCTTTTCAGATGGGATTTTTTAATTATTGTATCATCAATTTTTTGATGGTTTTGAGTTGGTTCTCGGTTTGAATTTCTATCAGATAAATGCCTTTAGACAAATCGGAAACATTAACTGTCATTTGTTTTTCTCCTAGTGAGTTAACTACTTTTACCCTTTTACCTACTACATCAAAGAAAACAATTTCAGATAAATTTTCTGTAGACTGACTCAAATCTATGGTAACCGATAGGTTGGCCGGATTAGGATACATCAAAATAGCTTCTGAAGTGAAAGTTGGGTTGCCTAAATTCTCAACGAATTCCGTATTGAAGGTGTTAGTCACTATCGGCGGATTATAATCAAAGAAAATCGAAGCCGTATTAGGGATAACATCTCCCAAGGCATAGCCGGCTTTAGGTTTGATTCTGAAATGTACATAGCCATGACTGTCATTCGGATGGGTAACTGTTGGCGGCAAATCAATATTGTAAAAATGCCAAGTCAATTGACTGTTTTCACGTCTGGTGTTTACAGGATGACTGGCATTGAGCATTTCAAAAGTAGTTTCGTCTAAATCAGGGTCTAGTAAATCTTCTACTCGGATAAATTCGGCATTGGCTGTTCCGGTATTTTCAAATCGAATGGTGTAATACAAATAATCATTGCTGGTGAAATCATTAAAAACAATTCTACCACCGTGTGATTCTGCTTTGTCATTCGGATCATATGAACCTACCACCATTTGTGTCAAAGTGGAAGTATTATTAGGGACATGAGCGTCACCATTAATTTGAATCGAAGCAGTGTTGGACAACCAATCTCCTAAGTTCACTGTTGGGATCGTTGGCACTTGTAGGGTTACCGTAATGGTTCGGATCTCATTAAGCGCCAAATCCGTAAAGTCATAAGTAAATCCATTACCGGTAGTGCTTACTCCTGTTTGTGAAATAGAATAGATGGTCACATGGGTATCTTTAGTGAAAGTAACTGTGCCGTTTGGTATAGTTGAGGTGCCATTATTTCTGTAACTAATAACTACATCATAAGTAAAGCCGGGGCGAGGCAGATTTTGCGGAATAATATAGCAACCGGCATCAACATAAGCTTGTAGAACGGTGATAGGAAAATACAAATACGTGGTGCCGCTTCCCGCCGAGAGTGTGATGTTGCTATGCGTTGTATTAGAAGCGTAATATGCAGCCAATCCACCATTGATTTGAAAACTAAAATCATAAGAATTGGTTGGATTATTGTCGAAAATATAATAAGATCCATTGTATGGGCTACCGTTGAGATTATTACCCGAATCGTTGATTTGGTATATAAAATTACCTTGGCTAAAATTACTTTCTCCGCTATCCTTAATGCCATTGTTGTTACTGTCGATAAAAGCGTTTAAAACTAAAGCTTCAGTGCAATTTCCGCTGTTGATACAATCTTGCATGCAAATTTGGAGTGGAGCCGACCATGGACTACTTACACTTATGTCACAAACTTTTTTGACATAAACATCATAACAAGTATCAGGTGATAAACCGGTAAGGACAAAAGAATTTGAAGTTGCAGAAACCACGTATGAGAAAGAATCTGACGGTTGCGCTCCAAGAGGAACAACACAAACTCGGTTAAAGATGGAACCCATACTGCCGCCAACATTATCCCAATTAATTGTAAACGAAGTATCAGAAATGTTGGTAGCCGTTAATTGCGTTGGTGCCGGGCAAGGATCGCCGCAATTGTGTGTGTTCAAGGTCAAGGTTGTAAGGCTGAAACAACTGTTCTGGATATTTTGAACTCTAACAAATAAAGTTTGTGTTCCGGGAAAAACTAATGGCGTATATCCGCTACCTTGTATCTGATTTGAACCGGTTTGCGCATCAACCATAGTCTCATAATAAGAAACAAAAACGTTAGGATTTCCGCCGGTTATTTCCGCCAGTGCATCACTCAAATTGTAAATAGGTAATTCTGTTACATCACACTCACTTAACGTGGCAGGATTGGCATTCGGTATTGGTAAAACTCTAATGTCAACCGATGAGATGTTAACTGCGCCGTTGGTGTTGTTGACGATTCTGATCCCAAGTGTCTGAATGGCTGGTTGAACATTGACATAATTATTGGGATTGACAATCGGGTTGATATTATTTTGTGCATTCGCAAACGAATCGTAAAAAGCAACTGTATAATCACCCGGATTTACAGCGGCCAAGATTGTAGGTGTCAACTGCGTCAAATCAAAAACAGCAAATTGATCATTATTGTCATCACACTGTTCAATAGGTGGATAAGTCGATTGGAATTGGGCGTTTGCAGTGATACAAAACAACAAAAATAGTAGTAGTTTTTTCATAAAAAGAAAAATTTGAAACTCAAATTTAACTGATTTTTAAATAACTACAGTAAAAAATATAAGAATTTTTTTAATGTAAACTCACCACTTTAGTAATCTTCCAACCCTCGTTGGTTTTTTTCCAAAAAATGGTAAATCGACTAACTTTTTTGGGTTCATTGGGCGGATTGGTGGTGTTGCTGAACGAATGCAACCCAATTTCAACAGCACCATAATCTTTAATTTGGTAAACTTCTATACTCCCTGGTACGAGCGTTCGGGTGACTTTCCCACAGATGTATTTTTTAGTACCTTCGAGGATGTCTTTTTTCGAATTGGATAAACCGCCTTGGTCATGGTAAAATTCTATGTCTTCAGTATAGAAATCGGCATAGGTTTCAAATTTGGTGTCGCAATGATTGTAAGCGTCAAAGAATACGCTGTCGAGTTTGACAATGGTTTTGTATAATTCCGGATTGTCAGGCGTGTAGTTTTTGGTCAGTTGGTAGTCGTTTGATTTTGAAGTACTACAACTAACCAACAAGAGGAATAAGGCGAATGAAAGGATGGCTTTTTTCATGAGTTGGTTATGGCATTGGCTACAATGAATCCGCTTGTCCAGGCATTCTGAAAATTAAATCCCCCCGTAATCGCATCAATATTGACAATTTCTCCGGCAAAAAATAAATTTTCATGCCACTTGCTTTCCATCGTTTTAAAGTTGATTTCTCTTAAGTCGATCCCGCCTGCAGTAACAAATTCTTCTTTGAAAGTACTTTTGCCATTCACCTGAAATTGTCCGTTAGTGAGCTGGTTAGTTAAATCTGTCAGTTGCTTTTTAGTCAAATCCGCCCATTTGGTTTCATTTGAAATGTTGGAGGCCAAAACCAAACTTTCCCAAAGACGGTTTGGCACCCGAGCGCCAGCGAATCGGGCGTCAGCCAAATCAAACGGCGATTTTTTACTCACCACTTTCTTGGCGTGTTCTTGTTTGAGTTCTTTTAAAGTTTCCATTGCTTCCTCAAAAGTAACGTCGTTAAGCCAATTGACTTCCAATACAAATTGGTAGTTTTTCTCCGCTAAAATCCGAGCGCCCCAAGCGGAAAGTCTCAAAATTCCCGGTCCGCTCATGCCCCAATGGGTAATCAGTAACGGGCCAGTAGCTTCGAGTTTAGTATTTTTCACTTTCACTTTAGCCAAGGCTGAAACACCCATCAAATCTTTGATGCGAGCATCTTTGATGTTAAAAGTGAATAGCGACGGTACGGGTGGAATGATGGTATGATTCATGTTTTGGAGCAAATCCCAAATCTTAGGATTGCTGCCTGTGGTCATGACCAATTTTCGACAAGAAAACGTCTCGTGATTGGTTTCGACTTTCCAATAATCTTCTCCATGAAAAAGCGATTGTACACTTTGACCGGTTAGGACCTCAATTTTTAATTTTTGTGTTAAGCCCAAAAAGCAGTCGATGATGGTTTGTGAGGAATCCGTAGTGGGAAACATTCGGCCATCGTCTTCAATTTTCAATTCGACACCTCGTTTTTCAAACCATTCTATCGTATCGCCGGAACAAAACTGATGAAACGGACCGCGCAATTCTTTTTCACCTCGAGGGTAAAATTTAACCAACTCATTCGGCACAAAGCAAGCATGAGTAACATTACATCTACCGCCGCCGGAAATGCGTACTTTTTCCAATACGTTTTTCCCGCGTTCGAGTATGGCAATTTTCAGCTTCTGATTTTGTTCAGCGATATTGATGGCTGTAAAAAAACCTGCTGCACCGCCGCCTACTATGATGATGTCGTACTTAGAGTTCATAATCTTTCCGGAAAATCGGTAATGATACCGTCTACTTCCAATGATTTTACAAAGGTAATATCTTCGGGTTCATTTATCGTCCAAGGAAAAACTTTAAATCCTTTTTCTTTGATTTTCTCAACATTTTCAGCAGTTAGCAAATGATAATAAGGATGAATCGCTTCGGCTTTGATGAATTTGGCGAAAGCCATAGCCAAGTCTAAATCGGTTTCCGACAAAACACCAATTCTAATGTCTTCATCATGAAAGCGAACTTCCTGCAAGGCATTCCAATCAAAGCTGGAAATGAGGATTTTGCTTTGGTTGAAAGTATTTTTTGCTATCAAATTCAAAACCGCTTGTGTAGCCGAAAAGGTTTTGATTTCCACATTAATCTCACAGCGATTATCCACCAATTTGAATACATCAATTAAAGCGGGAATACCCAAAGCTTGTAACTCTTTAGCCGAATAATCGGTCACCAAACCCGTTTTCGAAGTCGTTCTGTCGATGGTTTCATCGTGAATGACCATTGGAATCTTGTCTGAACTCAGCCAAACATCCAACTCAATCATATCCACACCCAAGGCAATAGCTTTCTCGAACGACGCCAAGGTGTTTTCGGGAGAATGACCTTTCGCACCGCGATGTCCAATTTTGAGCATGGTTATAGTTTCTCCAACAAAACTAAGGTAAAATTAGTATCCAAAGTTACTTTTCCGTTTTCAACGGTGGCTTCTGTGTTGGAATAGGCGTCTCTTACTCGCATTCCGTTGGCAAAAATAGTTCCGACAAGGATTTCTTTTTTTCCTTTCGGTAAATCCAAACCAACCACCACTTGATCGCTGAAATTTCCATTGGTGTAACTTCTGCTGAATACATATGGCGAAGCCGAAATCATTTGGTGTACTCCGGCCCCAACCGCAGGATGGTTTTTGCGAAACGTTCCTAACAATTGATAATGCATCAACAATTGGTTTTTAATTCGGTCGGTTTGCAAGTCGTTCCAGTTCATAAACGAGCGTAAAGTAGCGTCGCCTTGAGTGCCTTCTATTTCCAACGGGCGTGCTGTTTCATCGCCATAGTAAACCTGTGAAATTCCCGGAGCCAATAACAATTTGGTGCCGGCTTCGAAGATTCTCTCTCTTTTTTTGTCGAAAGGCCAACCATCATCGTGCGAAGTGGTATAGTTCATTACGGTATTGCCTTTTAAGTCGTTTTGCAAGATATTGGAATACTTAGAGAACAACTCTTCATAGTTCATTTTGGCTTCGTTTCTAAAGTCGAAATTGATTAAACCGGTAAAGCCATTGGCGTAATAATCGACTTTTTTATCGCCGAAATCATAAAGTCTTTTTGCTCCGATATTGTAACCGTAAACTTCCCCAACGGTAAAGAAACCATTGTTGTCTATGACTTTTTTCGGGTTGTTCTTTTTGAATTCGGCGAAAGCCATATCGCATACTTTTTTAAAATCGGCCCAAACATCTTCGGTGGTATGTTTGGCGGTATCCACTCTGTAACCATCAATGCCGTAATCGGTTATATAATCCGAAAGCCATTTCATGATGTAATATTTCGGTGCTCTAGGATAGCCTGTTTTTTTGAAAAACGCATCGAGTTCGGCTACTTCTTCTTCATAGCGCCCTTCTTTTTTCCATTTTTCGACCAACATAGGAGGCAAAGCTACATTGGCGTTGCTCTCGGTTTTTACGTCGGGAAGATTCTCTACCAAAGTGCAATTGATGTAAGTGTCGTAGGATTGATAAGTACATTTAGGCGAAGTTCGTACCCAATCACTTGGATAAGCAGGATCCAGTTCGGTAACCGGTCCGGTGTGATTGATCACCGCATCCAATAAAATTCGGATGCCTTTGGCGTGTGCTTTTTCGACTAATTCTTTTAAATCTTCTTTAGTACCGTAACTTGGGTCGACTGCCGTCCAATCTTTGGTCCAATAGCCGTGAAAACCGTAAGTGTTTCCGGTACCTTCATCTACCGAACCGTGAATTTGCTCAACCACCGGCGTCATCCAAATGGCTGTGATGCCCAAATTGGTGAAATAACCTTCGTCGAGTTTTTGGATTACTCCGCGTATGTCGCCGCCTTCAAAGCCACGCAATACTCCGGTTGGTTTATTGCGATTGATGATTTTATCGTTGGCCGGATTCCCGTTTTGGAAACGGTCAATCAATAAAAAGTACACGTTAGCACTTTCCCACACAAAAGGCGTTTGGGTGATTGGAGCTTCTTTTTTTACCGTTTTTTTGGTACAATTGCAACCAAACAATAGGAGTGAAGCGGATAAAGTGAGGA
Source organism: Flavobacterium sp. FEMGT703F (assembly GCA_002786385.1). GTDB lineage: Bacteria > Bacteroidota > Bacteroidia > Flavobacteriales > Flavobacteriaceae > Flavobacterium > Flavobacterium cheonhonense. Next base: position 93,422 of record PGCN01000018.1, on the reverse strand, counting down.
AGATATTTTTCATGTTAGTATTCAATTTTAATTTCAGGCGAAGTACCTTTTTTCCATGTTACCGGTAGGGAAAGCGATTCGTTATTGGTTTTGAAGATTGTTTCTTGTCCGTTAATAAAAATACGTTTGGCTTTGAGGTTATGTACTACTATTGTAACATTTTTATCAGTTGACAAATAGTTTTTGCCAACGTTTGCCGTTAATTTCAGCACTAATATATTCCCATTGTTATTGCTGTTGAAATTGAGTATTTCAAATTGTCCTTTTTCAAAAGCTTGTGGTGTTTCCCCGTTATCGTTGTACAATTTTCCGGAAGAGGTTTTCACAGTGTCATCAAAATAGAAATGCAAGTTGAAATTGTCCAGCGAATATTTTGAAGTGTTCTGAATGGTTTCAATCATCGGCACAAAACTACCTCCACGAACGAAAGTAGGAATTGATGTTTCGGCTACAGCTACTGTTTCGGTAGAACCTGCAACGTATTTTTTACCCGAATAAAAGTCGAACCAATTGTTGCTTTTCGGGAAATAGACTTCGGTTGAGGTAACACCTGCTTTTGTGATTGGTTTGATTAAAAAGGCATCGCCCCAAAAGTAGCTTTCCTTTTCGTTGAATAACTTTTCGTTAGTTGGTTCTTCAAAGAATAAAGGACGCATCAAAGGTGTTCCTTTTTGGTTGTTTTCGAAGGCTAAAGTGTAGTTGTACGGCAATAATTGGTAGCGTAATTCTACCGCTTTTTTGGCTTTGGCTTTGGTATGAACGTCTTTGTAAGCCACTTCCGAAGCTACGTCTTCTTGTGCATGCGGACGGAAAATCGGGTTGAAAACGCCGTATTGTAACCAGCGCAAATACAATTCGTTGTCGAAATAATCACCGGCAAATCCGCCAAGATCAGAATGCATATATGCCATGCCTTGCATTCCCATTTGCATAGCGATTTCCATTTGCGATTGTAAGCCGCCCCAACTTCTGGACACATCGCCACTCCAAGGCATCATCCCAAAACGTTGTGACCCCGAATAACCGGCGCGCATTAGGATAAATGGTCGTTGGTTTGGGAAATCTTTTTTATAACCGTCGGCTATTAATTTGGCCCAATGGTGCCCGTAAATATTGTGGACTTCATCGGCTTTTCCGGCAGCAGTTACCACTTTTGACGGGAAGACTTCCGGTTCACCCAAATCGCCCCACATACCACCAACGCCTTGGTTGATTAATCTTTTATAAACATTCCAAAACCATTGGTTGCCTTCGGGTTTGAAAATATCCACTACACCGGTGTTTCCGAAATAAAAATCCCAAGTGGCCGGTTTACCTGATTTATCGGTAACCAAAACTTTTTGATCTGCGGCTTCTTGCCATTTTGATGAGGTGGTTAAGACAAAAGGTTCCGTGATTAGAATCGTTTTAACGCCTTTTGCTTTCAAATCGGCTATCATTTTTTCGGGATTTGGGAATTGGTCTTTGTCCCAGTCGAGGTTACCCATGGTGCCTTTGACTTCTTTGCCGAACCAATACAAATCGAGGATAATCGCGTCTACCGGAATCCCGTCGGTTTGGAAACGGTTGATGGTTTTTTCGACTTCTTCTTGGGTATGATAGCCAAATCGGCTGGAGAAATTCCCTAAGGTCCAGCGCGCGGGCATGGGTTGTTTTCCGGTTAAATCGGTATAGTTAGCTATCAAATCTTCCCAAGTATCGCCTACAATAATTTGATAGGTTTTTCGACCTGAAATGGTTTCGTATTCCAGGGTGTTGTTCTTTTTACTGTCTAAATCCAAGTGACCAATGGCGCCATTGTCGAAATGTACGGCGTACATTTTGGAAGATAATACTAACGGAATACAAAAGTTCATCAATTCGGCACGGGTTTCATAACCGTAGTGCGCTCGGTTGTATAAGGCCAAACGATTGCCGCGGCGATTCATCCCTAAAGCACGAGCACCGCCACCAAACAGCATCTCCGAATTGTCGAGGTTGAATTGTAGAATTTCGGTGCTGTCTTTTTTGATGTAACCGGTTTTTTCAGACAACAACACTTTTCCTTGGTTGGAATAGGTAATGCGAAAAGGCGCTTTGTTGATGACTACCGTAATGTTGTTAGTGACTAACGAGATAGAAGTTGCGGTTTTAGAAACGGAAGCGTTAACTTTCTCCGGGGTTTTAATTACAGCATGTGAATTCGGGTTGAAAACTTCTCCGTTGGGTACAAAGGAGGTTTCAACTATTTTATTCGAATACGGTTTAATACGGTAGGTTCCATCACTGGTTTTTACTTCTAAGAGATTGTTTTTCCAAGTATGGGAAAGGTAATTTCGGTTCGCATTTTGGGCGAATGTAACAGCAGTAAAAAGGAGTAAGAAAAGTAATTTTTTCATCAGTTATTTCTAAATTATGAACCATATAAGCCATGTAAGTACAAGTAAGAAAGGCCCATATAACTTATGTGGTAAATTTTATTTCAATTCCAATATCATAACCGATTTGCCATCAATAGTGATGTCGTTTTTCAAGTCGAAAGTTTTTTCCGTGAAGATATCTTTACCCGATTGGTACTTTTTGATATTTTCTGCAAATCGATTGGTCTTGAAAGTTTGCTTTTCTTCGTTATTGTTTACAACCACCATAACGCTTTCTTTCTCGTTGTAACGGAAATACACATAAACGTTGTTCTCCGGAATGTAATGCGTGGTTTTTCCGGTGTGGATTACCGTTTTGTTTTTGCGCCAGTTGAATAGTTTAGCGGTAAAATCAAAGAATTTGTTTTGCTCCTCAGTTCTTCCGGCTTTGGTAAAGGCGTTGTTAGTGTCGCCATTCCAACCGCCGGGGAAATCCCTGCGGATATCACCATCACCTTTGCCTTTATCGCCAGCCATACCAATTTCGGAACCGTAATAGATTTGCGGAATACCGCGAACGGTGGCGATAAGGGTCATGGCCATTTGGTATTTTTTGAAGTCGTTTTTGTAGATTTCGTTCAGGCGATTGGTATCGTGATTTTCAAAAAAAACCAATAAATTATTGATGTTTGGATACAGAAAATCGTTGTTGAAATTTTCATATACTTTCACCATTCCGTTGCGCCATTCTTGTTTGTCTTCGTTAAAAACTCCGTTCGCAATAGCCTCTTGCAACGTAAAATCCATTACACTAGGAAGATTGGAGTTAAAGCTTTGAATGGCTCCTATTTTACTGTCTTTTTGCCAATACGCCATTTGTGCTTGGTCGTACATCCATACTTCACCAACAATATTGAAATTCGGGTATTCGTCGGTTATGGATTTGGTCCATTTTGCGATGGCTGTTTTATCATTGTAAGAATAAGTATCGACACGGAAACCATCTAAATCGGCGTATTCGATCCACCAAATGGCGTTTTGAATAAGGTAATTTAAAACTAACGGATTGGATTGATTCAAATCGGGCATCGATTTAACAAACCATCCATCCATACACAAATCAAAATCTTTTTTGGAGGCATTGGTATCAAATTGAGTAGCCATTCTGTAGTTGGTTTGAGCATAACCCGGAAACTGATGTATCCAATCGTAAGTAGGTAAATCGCTCATCATCCAATGTTTGTAACCCCAATGGTTGGTCACGTAATCCATAATGTTTTTCATGCCGCGTTTGTGCAATTCGGCGCTCATACGAACATAATCTTCATTGGTTCCGAAACGCGCGTCAATTTTGTACACGTCAGATTGACCGTAAGTGTGATATGAACCTCTTTCGTCATTGTCTTCGCATAGTGGCGTTGGCCAAACGGCTGTTGCGCCAAGCGATTGGATGTAATCTAAATTTTTGATTATTCCTTCGATATCGCCACCGTGGCGACCGTCTTTGTTGCTTCGGTTGGCTTTTTCGGTTAGTTTGTCGTTGTTGTCGTTGTTAGGATTACCGTTAGCAAAACGATCCGACATGATGAGGTAAATCAAGTCAGAACTGTCAAAGCTTTTGCGAAAGCGCGAATTTTCTTTTCTGGATTTTAAAGCATAGTTTTTGGTAAACGATTTTTTGCCGTTTTTGAAAGTGAACACCAAATCTTGCGCCGGACTATTTTGGGTATCGATAGTCACGAATACGTAATTAGGGTTTTCGGTTTTTTGAATGCCTTTGATTACGATTCCGTTAGAAACAGTCACCTCGTTTTGGGCAATGTTTTTTCCGTAGAACATAATTTGTACTTCGTTATGCGTCATGTCGCTCCACCAAAAAGGCGGTTCTACACGGTCAACTTGTGCGAAAGCGGAAACAGAGACTAAAAGAGAGAAGAGTAGTTTTTTCATAATTTATTTTTTATAAACCATAAAGGCATATAAGTTCATTTAAGTTTTTCTTATTGTCCTTATATGCCTTATAGGGTTCAACTAATTATTTTATACAGTCACCAAACTATTCGGCTCTACCAAAATGTCTTTGCCGTTAACAAAAACAGTGATCGGTGAATCGCCTTCTAAAGTAAATTTGGTTTCGTTTTGATGAACCGATACTTTAAGAATTTGGTTTCTGAAATTGATTTTAAACGAATAGCCGTTCCATTCTTTCGGGATTCTCGGTTCGAAATGCAGCGTATTGTCTTTAACACGCATACCGCCAAAGCCCTCTACGATACTCATCCAAGTTCCGGCCATCGAAGTGATGTGCAAGCCTTCCTCCACTTCTTTGTTGTAATCATCTAAATCCAAACGAGAAGTTCTTAAATAGAAAGTATAAGCTTGTTCCATTCGGCCCAATACAGCCGCTTGAATGGAGTGTACACAAGGCGATAAAGAACTTTCGTGAACGGTAAACGGTTCGTAAAAATCGAAGTGTTTCTCCAATTGTTCTTTGCTGAAATGATCTTCAAAGAAATAAAAACCTTGCAGCGTATCGGCTTGTTTAATATAAGGCGAACGCAAGATTCGATCCCAAGACCATTTTTGGTTGATAGGGCGTTGTGATTTGTCTAAATCATGCACTTTAACCAATTCTTTGTCTAAGAAACCGTCTTGTTGCAAGTATACGCCGTGTTCTTCCGAATATGGGAAATACATGTGGTCGGCCACTTTTTTCCAATGCAGTATTTCGGCATCGTCTAAGTTGACTTTGCTCATGATTCTGGCGTAATCAGAAGCGTATTCTTGTTTTACTTTTTGGATTTGCTCGATGGCGTAATCGATACACCATTTGGCAATATAGTTCGTGTAGAAATTATTGTTAACGTTGTTTTCGTATTCATTCGGACCGGTAACGCCTAAGATTACGTATTGATTTCTGTAGGTAGAGAAGGTCGCTCTTTGGTGCCAAAAACGAGCAATACCAATTAAGACTTCCAATCCTTTTTCGGGGATGTAACTATAGTCTCCGGTGAATCGGTAGTAATTAAAAATGGCAAAAGCGATAGCACCATTTCGGTGGATTTCTTCGAAAGTAATTTCCCATTCGTTGTGGCATTCTTCCCCGTTCATGGTTACCATAGGGTAGAGAGCTGCGCCATTTTTGAATCCTAATTTGGCTGCATTTTCAATGGCTTTATCTAATTGGTTGTAACGATAAGCCAAAAGGTTTCGTGCCACTTGTTGGTCTTTCGTAGCCATGTAAAACGGAATACAATAGGCTTCCGTATCCCAATAAGTAGAACCGCCGTATTTTTCTCCGGTAAATCCTTTCGGTCCGATGTTTAGTCGGGAATCTTTACCCAAATAGGTTTGGTTTAATTGGAAAATATTAAAACGAATACCTTGTTGTGCTTTAACATCGCCTTCGATAGTGATGTCGCTCATTTCCCAAATTTTGGCCCAAGCGGCGATTTGGTTTTGTAACAAGCTATCATAACCCAAAGCCAATCCTTTTTGGATTACATTTTGGGCTGCCGGAATTAAATCGGTTGTAGCGTGATTCATAGATACCGTGTAACCTCCCAATTTTTGTAGGGCGATGGTTTGTCCTTTAGCTACCAATTGTTCGTAGGTAAAAATGACTTTATCGGAAGTGGTGTCGGTAAATTCCGGTTCGGCATTTTGGTTTTCGTTGTTGAGGAAAATGCTGTTGTGCATGAAAGTGGCTACTTCAAAATGGGTTTTGAAAGTACGGGCTACTACAAAAGCTTCATTGGTGTCGTGTTGGATTTGTAATGGTTCCCAAAATTTCTCTTCCCAATTGGCATCTTCGTTATGAACTCCGGCATCCAAATATGGCTTGAAAACGATAGTGGCATCTTGGTTTTTCGGGGTGATTTCGTATTTGATTACACCTAACTCATCGATGTCTAAAGAGAGAAATCTTCTAACATTAACATCGATTTCGATACCGTTGTTTAACAATGCGTTAAACGAACGATGGTACCAACCCTCTTTCATGTTCAATTCGCGTTTAAAGTTAGATACTTTACAAGACGCTAAATCGAGTGTTTCACCGTTAATTTCAACTAAAATACCAATCCAACTTGGGGCATTTAATACTTTAGCAAAATATTCCGGATAACCGTTTTTCCACCAACCCACTTTGGTTTTGTCAGGATAATAAATACCTGCTATATAACTGCCTTGGAAGGTTTTGCCTGAATAGAATTCTTCAAAATTGGCACGTTGTCCCATAGCACCGTTACCGATACTGAACAAACTTTCCGAGGATTTTACGCTGTCTAAGTCAAATCCTTCTTCAATAATCGACCAGTTGTCTGGTTTGATATAATCTTGGTTCATTGTAATTTTTTTATTGTCCTTTTATCATTCAATTTTAATCCAGGAGTGCTTCAATGAAAGCTACATCCATAAATGTAAAATCTTTAAAATTATATTTCGCTTCATGTAAAATGGCGGCATCGCCTATACCAACACTAATCATGTTGGCAATATTGGCCGCTTGAATACCAGCCACGCTGTCTTCAAAAACGATGGCGTTTTCGTTAGTCACGTTTAGTAGCTGTGCAGCTCTCAGAAAAACTTCGGGATCCGGTTTGGCGTTAGATACATCGTTTCCGTCAACAATAGCATCAAAAAAAGGCAGGATTCCGGTTTTTTCTAAAATAGGGCGGGCGTTTTTACTAGCCGAACCCAAAGCAATAAGCTGATTTTTTTCTTTAATAAATTCGAGTACATGCAATACTCCGGGCAATATTTCACTTTCGTCCATATCGACCAAGTAGGATAAGTAATCTTCATTTTTTTGGATCAGCCATTTGTTTTTGTCTTCTTGAGAGGCTTCAATATTGCCTAATGCCAAAATGATGTCAAGAGAGCGAACGCGGCTGACACCTTTTAAATCTTCGTTGTGTTCGGGGGTAAATTCGATACCCAATTCCTGCGCTAATTTTTGCCACGCTAAAAAATGGTATTTAGCAGTGTCAACGATTACGCCATCGAGGTCGAATATGAATGCTTTTTTAGTCATTAATTGATATCTTTACTGTCTTTTACTTTAAGGGCTAAATAGGCTGCAATAAGGAAGCTTACGCCACTCATTACTAAGGCATAGATAGCGTGGTCGCCATAAACATATTTTACTAACGGGCCTCCTATCAAAGCGTTGATGATTTGTGGGATAACAATGAAAAAGTTAAATATTCCCATGTAAACTCCCATTTTTTTCGGGTGAATGGCTCCTGCCAAAATAGCATACGGCATGGCTAAAATACTGGCCCAGGCAAAGCCTACCAATATCATAGAAAACACCAAAGTTTCTTTGTTTGGCATAAAGTAAATCGAAATCAATCCGATTCCGCCTAAAACCAGTGATAGAGCATGGGTTTTTCTTCTTCCTATTTGCTTAGCGATGTAAGGTAGAAGAAAAGCTACGATTGCCGATACAAAATTGTAAACACCGAAAATGATACCTACCCAATCACCAGCCGATTGAAACTCGGGACTTTTAGTGTCGTTGACCGATAAGCCGTAAATGTGTTGGGCGATAGCTGGAGTAGTAAATACCCACATTCCGAATAATCCGAACCATGAGAAAAATTGAACCCAGCTTAATTGACGCATGGTGGTAGGCATTTTGGCGAAGTCGCTGAAAATATCAGAGAGCTTGGCTTCTTTTTCCTCACCCATGGCTTCTTGGTGTTCTTTTTCGTCACGAAATTGTGCCAATTCCGCCGGAGAATATTCTTTAGTTGTAATTACGGTTACCAATATGCTCCCGATTAAAATTAGTGCGCCAATAATGAAAGAATAAATTAGGTTGTCCGGTATTGCTGAAGTTGCGGTAGGTTGATTGCTGATGCCAAACCATTCGTTTAAGACGTAAGGTAGCCAAGAACCTACTACTGCACCAATTCCGATTAAAGCGGTTTGAACACTAAATCCCAAAGTATGTTGGTCTGCTCTCAAATTGTCGCCTACCAACGCTCGGAAAGGTTCCATAGCAATGTTAAAAGAAGCGTCCATTATCATAAGCATTCCTGCTCCAACCCACAAGGCCGGCATGAAAGCGATAAAAATTTCGGCTTGAGGCATCAATACTAAGCCTATAGAAGCTAACAAAGCACCGGTTAAAAAATAAGGTTTTCTTCTTCCGAATCGTCCCCAAGTATTGTCGCTGTAATGTCCGATTAGTGGTTGGACAATCAATCCCATTAAAGGAGCAATAATCCAAAACCAGGATAGTTCATGTACATCGGCACCGAAAATTTGGAGAATTCTGCTGGCGTTAGCATTTTGGAGGGCAAAACCCATTTGTATCCCCAAGAAACCGAAACTCATGTTCCAAATTTCCCAGAAACCTAATTTACGCTTTTCCATTATCGTAATGTATTGGTTTATAATACGATAAGCGCTTTGCTTATCAAAACTTTAATTTGTTTTCGAAGTAAAGTATAAGCTTTGATAATTGCCGTAAAGATAATAAAGAATTTATAATGTGATGGTTTAGCCTCAAAAAAATGAGGCAATCCGCCGACGCAAACGTTTTTTGTTGATAAAAACTATCGGGTTGATTCTCTTTCGACCAACTCGGTTTCGATTACTTCGGTTCTGTATTGTTCTTCTTCTTCCTCGTCGGCTTCCAGTCTTTCGATTAGCATTTTGGCGGCTTTTCCACCCATTTTCACACCATTCTGACTGACCGTTGTGATACTTGGAGAAGAATATTTAGAAATGATGCCGTCGGTGAATCCGATTACGGAAATATCATCCGGCACTTTTTTACCTAGTTTATTGGCGATTTTAATCGCGGTAACCGCAAACAATTCGTTCACTGCAAATATGGCGTCAATTTCATTGTTAGACAGAAGATTGGCAATGCTGTCTTCAAAGTTTTCGGTATCTTCGATTTTCAAAATCAGATTTTCATCTACTTTCAAATCGCTGTTTTTTAAGGCTTTGATGTAACCTTCTGTTCTCAATTTGCCCACACTAACGTAGTCAACCGTAGAAATCAAGGCAATTTTTTTAAACCCTTTGTCGATAAAGTGTTGGGTAGCATTGAACGCTGCTAGGCTGTCGTCAATAATTACTTTGTCGCATAAAATTTCATTCGTTACGCGATCAAACATTACTACGGGCATACCTTGATTGATGACTTCGGTAATGTGGTGAAAATCTTTCTTGAGTTGCGTTTCTTTGGATAACGACATGATGAAACCATCGATGCTACCGTTGGCTAACATTTCCATGTTAATGACTTCTTTATCAAAGGATTCATCTGATAAACACACCAAAACATTATAGCCGTTTTCATTGGCTACATGTTCTACACCGCTAATCACGGTTGCAAAAAAGTGGTGTATGATTTCAGGGATAATAATGCAAATGGTTTTGGTTTTTTTATTCTTTAAACTCAACGCAATATTGTTGGGTTTGTAGTTGTATAGTTTAGCAAATGCCTGAACTTTTTGTCGGGTATCTTCACTAATTTCCAGACTGTTTCTGAGCGATTTTGAAACGGTTGAAATGGATACATCAAGTTCCTTGGCAATTTGTTTAAGTGTAACTTTTCTTTTCATGATGAAATTCGGTAAATACTATTTTCTGAATAAAGATATAGGTTATTTTTCATTCTGTCAATTTTGTCCTTAAAATAGTGACATTATGGAAAAGTTTTCAACACGAAAACGTTTTCGAATCGGATTTAACAAGCGTTTATTCGGCTGATTGAATTTTTTACATAAATTTAACATTCGAAGTATAAGTATACGCACAAAAATTAAATTTTTAACCTAAACAAAACGTATGAAAACAATTTACAAAAAGTTGTTATTTTTATTCCTTTTGCTCCCTTTTGGCGCTCTTGCACAGAGTACTTTGAGCGGAGTGGTTTTGGACAGCAAAACCAGCCAACCATTACCGGGAGTAAATGTAATTGTCCAAGGTGCTAACAGTAGCACAACGACAGATTTTGACGGAAAGTTTCAAGTGGGAGGCCTTAAAAGCGGAGACAAAGTTGTCTTCTCTTTCGTAGGGTACAACTCTCAAACGATTACTTTTTCCGGACAAAAATCGGTCAACATCACTCTTGAAGAAAGTGCTAACCAACTTCAAGAAGTAGTAGTTCAAGTAGGGTATGGAACCGTTAAGAAAAAAGACGCTACGGGTTCTGTGTCAACTTTAACTACAAAAGACTTTAACAAAGGGGCTAACGTAACAGCTGAAAACCTATTGAACGGTAGAATTGCCGGGGTTACTGTTAATGCCGGCGGAGGTGCTCCAGGTACCGGGTCTCAAATCAGAATTAGAGGAGGTTCTTCATTGAGTGCTTCTAACGATCCGTTGATTGTAATTGACGGTTTACCGGTGACCAATACAACCAATACCGGATCTACTTCTATCTTGGCTGCTTTGAATCCAAATGATATTGAAAGTTTCAACGTATTAAAAGATGCGTCTGCAACAGCAATCTATGGTTCAAGAGCGGCTAACGGTGTGATCATCATCAACACCAAGAAAGGTTCGAAAAAACTTGCAGTAGAATACAACTTCCAATACGGTTCAGGTAGATTATACAACCAAGTAGATGTTTTCAATACCAGAGATTTTATTGCTCAAGTTGAAGCGAATACTATTAATGGTTTGCTTTCTGCAGGAAGCACTAACTTATTAGGTGTTGATGATCCTACTACTTCAGTTTCTGATGATTTGTCTACACCAGGAATTATAGAAGGAAGAATTCTTTACAATACTGATTGGCAAAAAAAGATTTACAGAAGAACAGACTATGTAGACAATTCAGTATCTATCAGAGGTTCTTTATTCAATAAAATTCCGGCTAAATTAACTTTAGGAAATACTTACCAACAAGGTTTGAGATTGACTAACGACTTTAACAGAAATTCTGCTTCGGTTGTTTTGAATCCAAGTTTCTTTAACGATCATTTGAAATTGCGTTTGAATGCGAATTTTACCAATGAAAATAACCGTTTTGCGGATGGCGTAGAAGGAACTGCTATTCGTTTCGATCCTACTAAACCGGTTTACGATGCAGCTTCACCTTATGATGGCTTTTTCGAGTACAGAAACGGAAACACTACTGCCGATTTCTTAACTCAAGTTCCTAGAAACCCTGTGGCGCAATTGTATCAAACAAATGATACCGGTATCAACAACAGAGTATTAGGAAACTTTGAAATTGACTATAAGTTTCATTTCTTCCCGGCTTTAAGAGCAGTTGTTAATTTAGGTTTCGATGAAAGTAACGGAGAAAGAAGACGTTTGGTTGGAAACACTGCTTTGACGGGATTTATTAACGGTAACACTTTATATGGTACAAATGAGTATTCTGAAGCAACCCGTAGAAATAAATTGTTAGATGCGTATTTCGTTTACAACAAAAAATTCAACAAAGTTAATTTTGAATTGACTTCGGGGTATTCTTATCAAAAATTCCAAGTTTACGGATTTAATACTTTCAACGTAAACAACCCAACAGCACAAGCACCAAGATCATTTGCTAATCCCGATGAAGTGTTGATTGGTTTATTCGGAAGAACAAACATCTCGATCAACGATAAATATTTGTTCACTTTCTCTTTAAGAAGAGACGGTACTTCAAGATTCAGCGATGCCAACCGTTGGGGTAACTTCCCATCAGCAGCTTTTGCTTGGAAATTTGGACAAGATGTGTTCAAAGATTCTAAAGTGGTAAGTGATATGAAATTGCGTTTAGGTTGGGGTATTGCCGGTCAACAAGAAATCCCTGTTGGAGATTTTTACTTAGAAAGATATAATGTTGGAGATACCAATTCACAATATTATTTTGCTAACTCTCCATATCCGGTTGGTGTTCCTGCACCAAGAAATCCTGATTTGAAATGGGAAACTACAACTACTTATAACGTAGGTCTTGACTATGGTTTATTCAACAACAGAATTACCGGGTCTTTAGATGCTTTCTACAAACAAACTAACGATTTGTATTTTGGAGATACTCCTTATGCTGACGGTAGTAACTTCTCAAACTCAGGTCCTGCTAATATCGGTAGCTTCTCTACAAAAGGTATTGAGTTCAGTTTGAATGCCGACGTAATCAAAAGAGATAATTTGAATTGGAATGTTAATTTCAACGCAACCAAATTCGAAAGACGTATCGATGAATTACCGGCAGGTTCAGATGTATTCTTTGGTCAAGCCGGAGGAACAGGAGGAACAGTACAAATTCACAGAGAAGGTTACACTCCGGGCTCGTTCTTTGTTTACAAACAATTGTACAGCACAGATGGTTCTCCAATTGAAGGGGCTTTTGCCGACTTAAACGGAGATGGTATCATCAACGGAGATGACCGTTACATCTACAAAAATCCTGATCCGGATTTGGTACTTGGTTTCGCCTCTAGTTTCAATTACAAAAACTTTGATTTCTCTTTCAACATGAGAGCCAGCTTCGGAAACAGAATTTACAATGCTTTAAAAGCCAACAGAGCTTACAATGCTTTATTGAAACCGGATGCTGAACTTGGAAACGTTTTAACCAGTGTGTTAGATACCAACTTTACTAACGTAAACGGTGAAAATGTAATTTCTGACATCTACATTGAAAACGGTTCTTTCTTAAGAATGGATAACATCACGATGGGTTATACTTTCCCTAATTGGTTAGGTAAAGCTTCTTTAAGATTATTCACTGGGGTGCAAAACGCCTTTATTATTACCGATTATGATGGTTTAGATCCTGAAATTAATGACGGTAGAGATAATACAATTTATCCTAGACAACGTCAATTTTTATTCGGAGCAAACGTAAAATTTTAAATAAATTACTATGAAAAAAATTAAGTTTAACCTATTCCTTATTGTTGGTGCTTTGACATTAACAATGAGTTCATGTACAGATGATTTAGATATTAAAAGTGACGACCCTTTAGTATTTTTATCAGATGAGTTTTTTGAACAGCCGGATGCTTACCGTCAAGGATTGGCCGGTGTTTACGGAAATTTATCGTTAACCGGTACTATAGGTGCAGGTTCTTCTAATATTCAAGGAATTGATGCAGGAACCAGCCAGTACGGTAGATGTTTATGGTACTTGCAAAACTTGTCTACAGACGAGGTGCTTTGGAGTTATGAAAATGATCCTGGTACCAGAGAAATTCAAAGAAATATTTGGACAGCTTCTAACCCTATTTTCCGTGGAATGTACGGTAGAGGAATGTTCCAAGTGGCTTTGGTAAATGAGTTTTTAAGACAAACTACTCCGGAAAAATTAGCTTCTCGTGGTATCACCAGCCAATCTGAAATTGATGAAATCAATGATTTCAGAAATGAAGTTAAAGTTTTACGTGCCTTGGCTTACTATCATTTGATGGATTTATTCGGAAAAGCAGCTTTCAATGATGAAAATTCTGCTTTAGGAGTAGCCGGTCCTCAATATGATAGATCACAGTTATTTGCCTACATTGAAAGCGAGTTGAATTCAGTGATTCCGAATTTGAAAGCGCCACGTACCAACGAGTATGGTAGAGTTGACCAAGCTGTAGCTCGAATGATTTTAGCTAAAATTTATTTGAATGCACAGGTATACATCGGTCAAGATCGTTTGGCTGACTGTGTTACGCAATGTAACCAAGTTATTGCCGGCGGTTACACTTTGAATCCAAACTATTTGAACAACTTTACTGCCGACAACCATTTGTCTTCTGAAATGATTTTCTCACTACAATCAGATGGTGTTGCAACTCAAAACTACGGACCAACTACTGTTATGATTAACGGACAAGTAGGTTCAATTGAGCAAAACGGTACTGCTCTTGGCGTTGGCTCAGGAGGCTGGGGTGGTGCTTTGCGTTTGAGAAAACAGTTTGTTGAAAAATTTGAAGGATCCGATTTTGCTAACGATGATAGAAATACTATCATTTCAGGTGTTAGAAACATTGACATTTCTGATGTAGCCAATCGTGATCAAGGTTATATCTTAGCTAAATTTTCTAACAGAACTTCTTCAGGAGTAGCCGGAATCAATTCAACTTTTGTAGATACTGATTTCCCTTTATTCCGTTTAGCCGACGTTTACTTGATGTATGCTGAATGTGCTGCTAGAGGTGCGTCAGGAGCTTCACTTTCACAAGCGGTAACATATGTTAATGCTTTGAGAGAAAGAGCTAACAACGGAAATACAGCAGCAAATATTTCTGCTAACGAATTGACGTTGGATTTTATTTTAGATGAGAGATCAAGAGAGTTGCACTGGGAAGGTCACAGAAGACAAGATTTGATTCGCTTTGGTAAATATACCGGAGGAAGTTACAATTGGGCTTGGAAAGGAAATGGTTCAAACGGTATTGCGATCTCTGCAAACTTGGCTTTGTTCCCAATTCCAACAGCTTCTTTGGCAGCTAATCCTAACTTAACTCAAAACCCTGGTTATTAATAACATTATAAACTATAAATTACAAAAGAAATGAAAAATATATTTAGAAACATTTTAGCTGTGGCGCTTATCAGTGGATTTGCTTCTTGTACAGATGAACAAGATTTAAAATTTTTAGACAATGCAGCTGAGTTCAGAATCCTTTCTCCGGTATCTGGTGATGCTGTTGCATTAAGCCCGGAAACACCTACTAACCCAGGTTTGTCAATGACATGGGAAGACATGGATTACGGTACGCCAACGCAAGTTACCTATACGGTGCAAGTTGATAAATCAGGAGATAACTTTGATAATCCGGTTGATTTAGTAAGTACAAACAATACTTATGTAACAGTAACTTCAGATGCCTTAAACGGTGCTTCTTTAGCTGCTGGATTAACCCCTTTCTCACAAGGAGGTTTAGAAATCAGAGTTAAATCTACTGTTGGTTCACCGGCTAGTGAGGAAAAATTCTCGACAGTAATAACTTATTTGGTTACGCCTTATTCTTCTGAATTGCCAAAATTAGCAGTTCCGGGGAATCACCAAGGTTGGAACCCACCAACAGCACCAAGAATTGCGGCTTCTGCTTTCGGTCAAACTGATTATGAAGGATACGTTTGGTTAGACGGAGGGTTTAAATTTGTAGCTCCGGACCCTGCGGGTAACTTCAACTGGGGTAATACTGATTGGGGTGATGATGGTTCATTCTCAGGTGTTTTAGCAGAATCAGGAGAGTCTGATATCACAGCTACTGCTGGATACTACAGAGTAAATGCTAATACTACAACCTTGTTATATACTATAGTTCCAACCAATTGGGGAATAGTAGGTTATGCTACAACTGGTTCTGATGCAGGTTGGAATAACAGTATTCCTTTAACATATAACCCTTCTACAAAAAAATGGGAAGGTGTCTTAACTTTATCTGCAGGAGGATTTAAATTTAGAGCCAACAATTCTTGGGATATCAATTTAGGTGGAGATCCGGATGGTGATGATTCTATGAATTATGGTGGACCGGATTTGTCTGTTGATACAGCAGGGACTTACAATGTAGTTCTTGACTTAAGCAATCCAAGAAAATACTCTTATTCTGTTACACTTCAATAAGTCTAATGAATAACAAAAAAAGGGTTTCCTTTTGGAGACCCTTTTTTTAAATTTTAAGCTATGAAAAAAGTTATTTTATTTTTTTTAGTCGGTTTGTTGGTCAACATCACTTTTGCTCAAGTCTCTTGGCAAGGTGGTTCCAATCCCGATGCAACGGCTTCGGCCACTATTTTATTTGATAAAACCGGTACCGGTTTGTCAACTTATACCGGAACAATTTATGCCCATACCGGAGTTACTTTAAACGGAACGCCATGGCAAAATGTGAAAGGCTCGTGGGGTAACAATACCACACAGCCCGCACTTACTTTAGTGTCCGGAAACATCTATAAATTAGATTTAACACCAACTATTTTGGCATACTACGGCATTGCTTCCGGTTCAGTAACCAAAATTAATATGGTATTCAGAAATGCTGCCGGTAACGCCCAAACGACCGATTTAACTTTGGATGTGGGAGCTTTTCAAGCCGCATTAATAAGTCCGTCCGAATACAGTAATACTATCATCAACAGCGGTCAAAGTTTGACCATCTCAGCTTCCAATACCAATGGTTCGGCTAATTATAATTTGTTGGCGAATGGAGTAAGTATCAATACTGCTTCCGGAACAAGCTATAGTTATACTGATGCCAATATTACGGTTAACAAAGCTTATGAGTTACAAATTACACAAGGAAGTACTTTCTTTACCAAAACATTTGGCGTAATTGTAAATGCCGGAACTGCTAATCAGGCTATGGCAAGTGGGCTAGAGGATGGGATCAATTACAACGCAACTGATGCTACCAAAGCAACTTTGGTTTTAGATGCTCCGGGGAAAGATTTTGTCTATGTAGCAGGAAGCTTTAACAACTGGCAACCCGGAACTAATTATTTGATGAAGAAAGATCCCGGAACAGGAAAGTTTTGGTTAGAATTAACCGGACTAACTCCAGGACAAAATTATACTTACCAATATTGGGTTGTAGATGCGACGCCAACTACCAACTCTCCAGCTGTTGTAAAAACTGCCGATCCATACTCAACTCTTGTGTTGTCTCCTTTTGATGATCCTTACATTCCAGCCGCCAGTTATCCTAACTTACCGGCTTATCCAAGCGGACAAGAAAGAGAGGTTACCGTTTTGAAAACCGCACAAACGCCATATAATTGGAGCACGGCTACCACCAACTTCGTAAAACCTAAAAAAGAAGATTTAGTAGTTTATGAGGTTTTAATCCGAGATTTTGACGCCGACAGAAACTTCCAAGACTTGATTGACAAAATTGATTACTTCAAAAATTTAAATATCAATGCTATTCAGTTAATGCCGGTAATGGAATTTGAAGGCAATGAAAGTTGGGGTTACAATACCTCGTTTCATCTGGCCTTGGATAAATTTTACGGTACAGCTGATAAATTCAAGCAGTTCATCGACTTATGTCACCAAAACGGGATTGCAGTTATTTTAGACGTAGCCCTAAACCACGCTTTCGGAAGAAACCCAATGGTAAGAATGTGGATGAAAGATGCTGATGGTGACGGTTGGGGTGATCCTGCGGCCGATAATCCTTATTTTAATGAATTTGCCAAACATAGTTATAGTGTAGGGTCTGATTTTAATCACTCACAAGCCAGAACCAAATACTACACCAAAAGAGTAGTAAAACAATGGATTCAAGAGTTTAAAATTGACGGTTTTCGTTGGGATTTAACCAAAGGATTTACCCAAGCTTGTTCAGGTGGTGATGATACTTGTACCAATACGTATCAAGCAGATAGAGTTGCAATTCTGAAAGAATACGCAGATTATTCTTGGTCCCTTGATCCAACACATTATGTAATTTTTGAGCATTTAGGTGCTGATAACGAAGAACAACAATGGGCCAACTATCGCATTAGTGAATCACCAAGTAAAGGCGTGATGATGTGGGGTGAATTACACGAAGCCTACAAACAATTAGCCTTGGGTTATTCAACCAATGCCGATATCACCAGAATGGGTCACGTTAGTCGTGGTTTCTCTGCTAAAAGATTGTTAGGTTATCCGGAAAGTCACGATAAAGACAGATTGATTTATGAAGCAGTTGCCTTCGGAAACGGAGGAGGAACAGCACCGCCATTAAATAACTTAAACAATGCTGTGCCAAGAATGTCTGCTATCGGAGCTTTATCCATCTTAGTGCCTGGACCAAAAATGATTTGGCACTTTGCAGAATTGGGGATGAATAACTCTATCTACACTTGTGAAAACGGTACTGTAAATTCGGAATCCGATGTTACCACAGGAGATTGTAAATTGGCCACCAAGCCGCAGCCGCAATGGGTAAACAACTGGTTGACTATGACTTCTCCAAACAGACAACAAGTGTACAACGATTGGAAGCGATTAATTCAGTTAAAAATTAACGAACCGGTTTTTGAAGCTGATTATGCCATTAGTCCGGATGCCAACAACATCAGACAAAGAATTTATATTTACGATAATGCATTGCCTTCAACCTCTTTGAAAAATGTGGTGGTTTTAGCCAATATGTCTGTGGCTAGTCAAAGTATCAATCCTAGTTTCCCGTATACCGGAACTTGGTACAACTTGATGGATAATACGCCAATTACTGTTACCAACACTACAGCAACCATTACCTTAGCTCCGGGAACTTTCCGTGTGTATGGAAACCAACCGGCCAGTACATTAGGAAATAATGATTATAATGCCTTAGCCAATGTTAGTTTGTATCCAAACCCAACATCAGGAAGCTTTAGTATCAAAGGACAGGTTTACCGTGTTGAAGTGTATTCCATCACCGGTCAAAGAGTGAAGTTGTATGAAAATATTACTTCAGAAGATTATCAATTTGATATCAACGACTTAAACAGTGGCATTTACTTAGTTAAAGCCTATGATGGCAACAACAATTCTTCCACCATGAAGTTGATCAAACAATAAGGTTAGATTAGTTATATAATTATTTGACAAGAGCTGCATTTTTAATGTGGCTCTTGTTTTTATAAAAAAATACAGCTTAAATTTTTTTCTCTCTTGACTGAATTGTACTTTTGGTCTATGAAAAAACCTTCAAAGTCGATAATTATCAAGATTTTAAAGATAAGCGGATTTACGTTCGGTTCCATATTGCTTTTGATGTTTTTGATTCCGATTCTCTTCCCCGGAAAGATAGCTGAAGAAGTCAAAGCGTTTGCCAATAAAAAACTAAACGGCGAACTCAATTTCAAAGAAGCCAATCTGTCATTTTTTAACCACTTTCCGTCACTCACCTTAACCTTAACCGACTTTTCCCTGAAAGGTTCTGCACCGTATCAAAAGGAAACCCTAGTTTCAGCCAATGAAATGGCTTTCGGGATTGATATCAGTTCCTTAATTTTTGACAAAAGTGTTGTAATTGATCAGGTTTTTGTCTCCAACGCTTTCATCAATGTAAAAGTCAATGCCAAAGGCGAAGCGAATTACAACGTCTATATCTCCAACGAAAAAGCCATAGCTAAAGATACTACCGGTAATACTTCTTTGCGATTAGACAAAATTGCCATCGAAAATACTCATTTGGTTTATAACGACCAGTCGACCAAAATTCTAATCGATGCCAAAGGCTTTAATTATATTGGGAACGGCGACTTAGACCAAGCCATTTTTGATATTTATACGGAAGCGGAAATAGCCGATTTCGATTTTACTTACGACGGTCAGCAATACCTTAATAACAAAAGCGTTAAAGCCGATTTGATTACGAAAATCAACACCAATTCCTTAGCCTTTGTCTTCCAACAAAACAACTTAAAAATCAATAAACTTCCGGTGGAATTCAGCGGAAAATTCGATTTCTTAAGTAATGGTTATGATATGGATTTTAACATCAAATCCGAAAACAGCAAACTCAACGATTTCTTCACCGCTTTGCCGCCTGCCTATGTTACTTGGCTCGAAAAAACAAAAGTCAAAGGCAGCACCGATTTGTTGTTTACGCTAAAAGGAAAATACATCGCCTCTAAAAATCAGAAGCCCAATGTAGCCTTCAATATGAAAATTCGCGACGGTCTTATTGCTTACAAAGACGCGCCGTTCCCGGTGTCGAATATCTTTCTGAATTTCGATACGCAGTTGCCTGCTTTAGATACAGAACAACTGAAAATCAATATCGATTCTGTTTTCTTTAATGTCGATAAAGATTACGTCAAAGCCATTATCAAAACGCAAGGTTTGTCGAAACCGACTATCGATGCCCGAATCAAGTCCAAAATCGACTTAGCCTTGATGGACAAAGCCTTCGGATTGCAAAATATGGATTTGCGCGGTATCTTGATTGCCGATCTAAATTCAAAAGGCGTATACGATCAAAAGAACAATAAAATTCCGGTTACCAACGGCAAAATCAATTTCAAAAACGGTTATGTAAAAACCGATTATTATCCGAATCCGATACAAAATATCAATTTGATAGCGTCCATTTTAGATCGGAAAGGTTCTTTAGACGATTTAAAAGTCAACATTACGCCGGCATCGTTTGTCTTTGAAGGCAAGCCTGTTTATGTAAACGCCAAGTTGCAAAACTTCAATAATATCCTATACGATATCAAAGCCAAAGGCGAATTGGATTTGGGCAGAATCTATAGTGTTTTCTCCCAAAAAGGTTTGGATGTGAAAGGCTTTGTTAAGGCTGATGTCGCTTTCAAAGGTTCGCAAGACGATGCCATGAACGGCCGCTACAATAAGTTGCAAAACCAAGGTACTCTAGTACTTAAAAACATCAAAACCACTTCGGAATATTTGCCTAAACCATTCTTGATTAAAGAAGGAACGTTTAAGTTTCATCAAGACAAGATGAATTTCAACGATTTCCTTGCTGCTTACGGTCAGTCCGATTTTAAAATGAATGGCTATCTCCAAAATGTAATCGACTTTGTGCTAACCAATAAAGCAGTACTCAAAGGCAACTTTCAATTGCATTCGGACTTTATCAATTTGGATGAGTTTATGACTGTTAGTACTGTAAAAGCAGACAGTACAAAAACCAATGTAGTTGCGCAAACCGGTGTGGTGGTTATTCCGCCTAACTTCGATTTACAGTTCAATGCCACTGCCAATAAAATCAATTTTGATGGTTTAGCGATTGAAAATTTAACCGGGAATCTTAACATTAACAAAGGGCAATTAGCGCTCAAACAGTCCGGTTTTGATTTGGTTGGTGCCAATGTAAATATGGATTTGGTGTACGGCAGTCAATCGACTGAAAAAGCGTTCTTCGATTTTAAAATATTGGCCAAAGAATTTGATGTTAAACGGGCTTACAACGAAGTTAAAATGTTCCGAGAAATGGCTACAGCAGCCGAAAGTGCGGAAGGTATTATATCGCTCGATTATAAAGTGGCCGGTATACTCGATGCGAATATGGCGCCGATTTATCCTTCTTTAACCGGTGGAGGTGTTTTGTCGGTTAAGAAAGTCAAAATGAAAGGCTTTAAACTCTTTGGTGCCGTTAGTAAGAAAACCGGCAGAGAAGCCATCAAAAATCCCGATTTGTCGCAGGTTGATATCAAAACCACTATTAAGAATAATATCATCAATATTGAACGCTTTAAGTTTAAAGTAGCCGGTTTCCGTCCCAGAATTGAAGGACAGACCAGTTTCGACGGTAAGTTGAACATCAAAATGCGATTAGGATTGCCGCCTTTCGGGATTATTGGTATCCCGATTAAAGTCACCGGAACCCAAGAAAATCCAAAAGTGAGATTAGGCAAACAAACCGAGGATTTACAAGAAACCGAGTACGAAGGTGAAGTGCCGCAACCTATTTCCGAGCCTGTAAAAGCGCAATAATTTCAGCTTTTTTTTCCGCTAAAAATCAACGGCTATATCCTATCTTTGTAGTCCGTTAATCTATTACTATTTTGCTATGAATAATGCAGTTGCTGGTTTTTCTAAATTATCTAAAGAAGAAAAAATTCAATGGTTGGCCAATGAATATTTCAGTAATCCATCCGATGCCACTAATACCATCAAACAATATTGGAATAGCGATGAAAAGCTCCAACAATTGCACGATGAATTCATAGAAAACACCATTACCAATTTCTATTTGCCTATGGGCATTGCGCCTAACTTTTTAATCAACGGCAAATACCATTCGGTACCTATGGTAATTGAAGAAAGCTCCGTGGTGGCAGCAGCAGCCAAATCGGCTAAATTTTGGAGTACACGAGGCGGCTTCAAAGCAACAGTACTCAATACCGAGAAAATAGGTCAAGTGCACTTTTTATTCCAAGGTGATGGCGAGAAATTACAAGCTTTTTTCAATGCTGTTAAACCAGTTTTACTCGATTCGACTGAAAGCATCACGAAGAATATGCAAAAACGCGGCGGTGGTATTGTATCGCTTACTTTGCGAGACAAAACAACCGAGTTGGCGAATTACTATCAATTACATGTGACCTTTGAAACCAAAGACAGTATGGGCGCGAATTTCATCAATTCGTGTTTAGAGCAATTGGCTAAGAGTTTAAAAGAACAAGCGCAACAGTACGACGGTTTTTCGGAGACAGAGAAAGACATTACGGTAGTCATGAGCATCTTGTCGAATTATGTGCCGAATTGTATTGTTAGAGCCGAAGTTTCTTGTAAAGTAGAAGACTTAGCCGAAAAAAAAATCGAAAACCCACAAGAGTTTGCCGAGAAATTTGTGCAAGCGGTGCGCATAGCCGAAATAGAACCTTTCCGTGCCGTAACGCATAATAAAGGGATCATGAATGGTATAGATGCTGTGATACTTGCTACCGGTAATGATTTCCGTGCTGTAGAAGCCGGAGTGCATGCTTATGCTTCCAGAAACGGTCAGTATTCGAGTTTGTCTCATGCCAAGATAGAAAAAGGTATCTTCACTTTTTGGATGGAAGTGCCATTGGCTTTAGGAACCGTTGGCGGTTTGACTTCCTTGCATCCGTTGGTGAAAATGGCTTTGGAAATTTTAGGCAAACCCTCTGCACAAGAATTGATGCAAATTGTAGCCGTAACCGGATTGGCGCAAAACTTCGCGGCTTTACGTTCGTTAACTACTACAGGAATTCAGGAAGGGCATATGAAAATGCATCTCAATAATATCTTAAACCAATACCAGGCCACAGCAGAGGAGCGGAAAGTCATTGCAGCACATTTCCAAAACAGTACGGTTACTCACGCTTCGGTAGTGGAGTTGATTGAGCGTTTACGAAAATAATGGCTTCACCAATTTAGGAAGACATGAAACAAACTTTTTACAGTAACGGCAAATTGCTTATTACCGGAGAGTATTTGGTGCTCGATGGCGCTAAAGCTTTTGCTTTGCCAACCCAATACGGTCAGAATTTAATTGTAGAAGAAACTGCCGATGGTAATTTGCAATGGACCAGTTTTGATCATGATAAAAGCATTTGGTTTGAAGATACGCTGTCTTTTGAGTCGATTGTAAACAAAGAACGTTTTGAGGATAAAGGCGTTAAAAATACTTTAATCGAGATTTTACACGAAGCGTATCTTATGAATGCAGCGTTTGTCAATAATGCAAAAGGCTACAAGATTTCCACCGAACTTACTTTTCCCAAATCTTGGGGTTTAGGCACTTCATCTACTTTGATTAACAATATTGCACAATGGTTGCAAATAGATGCTTTTGAATTGTTGCGAAGAAGTTTTGGCGGAAGCGGTTACGATATTGCTTGTGCACAAAACAATACCGGTATTATTTACCAATTGGTCAACGAAAAACCTATCGTGGAAATAGTGCACTTTAATCCCGATTTCACGGATAAGATTTTCTTTGTCTACCTCAACCAAAAGCAAAACAGTAAAAGCGCAATAGCAGCTTATTACAACAATTTAGGGAACATTCAAAAGGCGATTCCGACAATCAATTCCATTACGCAATCTGTTATTGCCGCTGAGCATCCCAAAACTTTTGCTTTGGCTTTGGCACAACACGAAATAGAACTCAGTAATATTTTAGAATTAAGCACCGTAAAAGAAACCCTTTTCCATGATTTTGAAGGCGTTGTTAAAAGTTTAGGTGCTTGGGGTGGCGATTTTGTCTTGGCCATATCCAAGGAAAATCCAACCGATTATTTTAAAGCAAAAGGATTTGAGGTTGTCATTCCTTACAGTAAAATGATACTATAAAAAAAAACCTGTCTAACAAGACAGGTTTTTTTATTTCAATAACTTTTTCTATTAATAGAAAGTAGCTCTATTGTCAACGATATCTGCATCGTTTTTCAACGCTTGCATGAATCGACCGGCATTGCCTTGTACTTGTGGTTTTAGTTTGGCTACGTATTCTTTGTAATCTTTAATGGCCGGTGCTTTGGTAACTGCTTTTGGCATGATTACATATACTCCTGAATTACCGTCGATTGGTTTAGAAACTTGACCGGCTTTGGTAGCGAAAGCAGTTCCTACTACTTTAGGCTCAAATCCTGCTCCCGGTACTGATGGGCTTTCGATAGTTAAATCTACAGCGTTCATTACCGTTACTTTGTTAGAGGCTGCAATAGCGCTTAATGAGCTTCCGTTCATTTTGGCTTTGATCATTTCTGCTTTTTTCTTGTTTTTCAATAAGAATTCAACTTGTGGACGAGCATCTTCAACAGCCATTAAACCTTTCTCATTGATTTTTTTCAATTTTACAATGATGTGACCTACGTTAACAATTTCGAAACGTTTTACACCGTTAAGGTCAGTTTCTTTGTCAAATGCCCATTTTACGATTTGTCTTTGGTTGCTAATTGGACCAAAGCTTTCGTCAATCGCTTTTACTCTAACAGATGGACTAACGGTTAATTTCATTTCTTTAGCCAAAGCTGCGAAATCCTTAGTAGCGGCTTCCATTTCAAACTTGGTAGCTTGTGTATAGATTTTATCTGTAGTAGCTTCAGACGGTTCGATTTTTTGTGCGATAGTTGCTAAACGAATGGCGTCTTGTTTGTCAGTTACATTGATGATGTGGTAACCGAATTCAGTTTCTACTAAACCGATTTTTCCAATTGGATTATTGAAAACAAAATCGTTAAACGGTTTTACCATTTGACCCGGAGAGAAAAACCCTAAGTCACCACCTTGTTGTGCTGATGAATCATCAGAGTTGGTCATAGCCAACATCATAAACATAGACGGATTAGCTTGTGCTTGCGCCAACAAACCTTCTGCTTTTGCCTTAGCTTGTTCTTTAGTTCTTTTTTCTTTTTTGTTTGGTACTTGAGTGCCTTCCCAGCTGATCAAGATATGACTGGCTTTGGCTTTAGCACCTGCTTTTCTGCCTAAAGCTTTTGAAATGCAGTAGTAGTTGCTGAATTGGTATGGTCCGTAAACATCTCCTGTAGCTAAAGCAAATAACTTATCAGCGTGTTCTGCCGGTAAATCTTGTTTAGCGATATAAGTTGAATCGAAAGGAATATCAGAATTCATGTTTACAAACTCAGCATTGTTAGTGGCTGCTTTGAAACCAGGAATAGTATCGTTTTTACCGTCTCTGAATTCGATACGAGTTGACAACAAACTGTTGATTTTGTTTTTGATTTCTGCTTCGTCAGCAGCAGACGGTTTGTCTTCTACTAAAACGTATTCAATTTCGCGAGATTCTTCTGCTTTGAATTTCTTTTCTTTGGTTTTCATGTAAGCTACGATCTCTTCGTCAGTGATTTTTACGTCACTATCTTTGATAGAAGAGTAAGGTACAGTTACGAAGTCGAAAGAAACTTTGTTGTTTTCAGCTTCATATTTAAATTTACCTTCAGCATCAGTAGTAAACAAAGCACCTTTTACCAATGAATTATAGATTTGGTATTTGGCATTCAATTCTGCATTTTTCTCTCTTTCTTTGAAAGCAGTCATTCCTTCCGGATTCGCTTTAAAGTAGTCTTCGAATTTTTTCTCGTCAAATTTACCAGCTGCATTCAAGAACGCAGGGTTTTGACCGATATTAGGATCTGCTTTGAAAATTTCGACGATGTGTTTTTTACCTACACGTAATCCTAATTTTTCAAATTCTGCAGCAATTAAAGCAATGCTAACTTCTTGGTTCCAAATTTGGTTAGAAGCTTGAATAGCACTCATCGGTTGACCGTTTTGATTGTTTTTTTCAAGTTCGGCTACTTTGAGTCTGAATTCTTCATAAGCAATATCCTTTCCATTAACGCTACCTACCTCTCTTGGTTGTCTGTTAAATCCGCCGCTTTGAATGGCTTCACCTATAATAAATGCGAATAACGCAAATCCAATTGCCAATAAAAGTAAACCTGAGCGATTTCTAATTTTTGATAAAACTGCCATTTTTATTCTTGTTAATTTTTATTTCAGTTTGCGAAAATACAATTATCTGTGAAATAATAATACTTAGCCAGTTATAATTTCAACTATTTTTTATTTTTTTTACAGAAATCAATCCAATACTGCCAATTTCACCAATTCGATTTTCTTGTTTGTCGCGGCTTCAATGGTAAATTGGTAATTTTCAATGGTGATTTGCTCTCCTTTTTGCGGAATTTCTTTGGAGAAATCAACAATAAATCCGCCTAGCGTACTGTATGAATCGCTTTCAGGTATGGAAAGTTTGTAAGTTTCGTTCAGATAGGCAACTTCCAGTCTGGTAGAGAATAAGTAGTTTTTGGCATCGAGTTGTGTTTCGGTTAAGGTTTCATCTAAATCGTGTTCGTCTTCAATTTCGCCAAACAATTCTTCTACGATGTCTTCCATGGTAATGATGCCCGAAGTGCCGCCGTATTCGTCTAAAACCACCGCCACACTTTTTCGTTTTTTGGTGAGCAAATTCATGACATCTTTGATAAAGATGGTCTCCGGCACAAATTCAACCGGTATCATAATTGATTTAACCGTTCTGGGTTTTTTGAACAGCTCGAATGAATGCACATAGCCAACGATATCGTCTAAAGTATTCAGATATACCAAAATTTTAGAATAACCGGTTTCGATAAAAAGCTGACGCAAATCGGCTACTGAGCTGTACAAATCTACAGCCACTAATTCAGTGCGAGGTGTCATAATGTCGCGGGCTTTCACTCCTGAAAATTCTAAAGCATTTTGAAAGATTTGAATTTCCGAATCGACAGTTTCCGGATCTTGTAGGGCATTCATTTGTTCCGAGATGTAATTGCCCAATTCCACTTTGCTGAAGGAGAGTGTAATTTGATCACCGTCGGTTTTAAAAAAGAGTCTTAACAAGTGATCGGAAATCCAAATGATAAACGATGAAATGTAGTAGAATAGCCAATAGAAACAGTAAGCTGGAACGGCAAAAAACTTTAAAAAACTATTGGCGTAGATTTGAAAGAAAACTTTTGGTAGGAATTCCGAGGTCATCAAAACGACAACAGTGGAAAGCAGTGTTTGCAACAGTAAATTGGATAAATCGGTGAGTTCCAATCCCGAGTTTTCAAACCAGCGCATCAACAAATCTCCGGTAAAGAAACCGTAAATTACCAAGGCAATATTGTTGCCTATCAGCATGGAAGCGATAAACTTCGAGGGTTTTTCGGTAAGTTTAGTCAGGATTTTCGAAATAAAGTAGTCTTGCTTCTTTTCGATTTCCAAGTAAATTTTATTGGCGGAAACAAAAGCGATTTCCATACCGGAAAAAAAGGCGGAAAAAATCAAGCATAGAATGATAACTCCAACCTCCATAGGCTAGGGTTTTTTGTTGCGCTCGGCAAATTTCTTGGCGTAACTTCTACGGAAGAAGAACATAAAAATCCCCACAAAAGTAAAGATGCCCATAATGAGCGCTTTGTTGGTTTCTCCGGCTTGGTATTGGGTAAAAGCTTCAAAAGCGAATAAAGCCGCAGCGATTAAGTAAGCGTATTGCGTAAATTTTAAGTAGTTCATAGTTATTCTGATTGGACTTGTCCGGATATTTTTTGTGAGTTTACTTTTTTGAAGTCTTTACTAAAGTCGATTCCTTCGCCATAAGAAACTCCTTTTGGTGAAGTAAATTTAAACTTTTTTTCGGTAAAAAACCATTCGTTTTTTTGATCGTAATACAATTGCTCAGTTTCTAAAAGTTCCCCATTTTGATTGGAGATTTTGACATTGCCTTGCAAATCGATAATATTGGTAGTTTTGTGAGAAATGGCGTATTTGGCATCTATATAAGTTTGCTTGCCGTTTTTGTCAAATAACGTCAAGTGCATGCCATTGGGAAATTCCGTAAAAGGATAAGCCACAGTGGCATAGTCCAGCATTTTCGGACTGATTAGATTAGCGGTTATTCGACCGGAATCGGTGTATTTTAAATTGATAGAATCCGCATCGCCGCTGGGTGTGAATTCGGATAGTCCCATTTTTTGAACTTCCTTAAAATTGCTTTCGCAAGAAGCAACGGCAAGACCGAAAAGGACCGCGAAAAGCGGAATGGTATTTCTGAATAAACGACTCATTATTTAGCGGGAAAGGTAATGGTTTCGTTAATTAAACAACCAAGAGTAAGGGTTTTGCCTTTCATTTTTTCTTTGGCAAGATCTGTTGAAGTTACGCCTTTTGCATCAAATTCTGCCGCCATTTTGTCTACGGTGGCTTTTAATTTGGGTTCAATGGCCACAGCTTTTCTTACGGTTTGAGCCGCGAGTGTGTAAATTGCCTTTTTTTCAAATGCTGTTTTGCCGCATTTGTTGGCATTGTTGGCGTATTGTTGGGCTAAAAACAAATAGACTCTTCCCATATTTGGGTCGGCGAGTAAGGCTTTGCTTAAAGCTTCTTTAGATTTTGTCAGGTCATTGGCCAGTAAACCGGTGCCTAAGCTATAATAGATTTCGGCTTTTTTTACATTGTCGGTTTCCAGTTCGGCCGCTTGGTTGTAAAATTTGATGGATTCTTCAAACTTCTTTTGTTTTAAAGTGGCTATGGCCATAAAATAGGCTGATTGCGATGACACTTGCAAAGAATATACTCTTTCAGCCATTTTGAAAAAAACAGGTTTCGCGCCACATTTGTTAGTCATATTGGTCAAAGCAGCGGTTAGCCAGGCTACCGAATCAATGTTAGCGCTGTAGTTTTTTTCGAAGTAAGCTTCTAAATTATCGCAAGTGGCCAAGTCTTTTGACATAGCGTCGATAGCTCTTTGGGCAGTTTTGTAATCATTGCTGTTTGCCGAAGCGGAGCTTTGCAGGTTTGTGAGCAATGCATTCACTAATGCATATCGGTCTAAAGTGGCATTGGCATTGTATTGCGCATCGCCAGCTTTGTACTTTTCATGACACAAACGAAAGTAAGTGAAAATAGCATTGGCATCTTTAACTTCGCTTCCTGCTTTAGAGAAACCACTTTCTAAAAGACTAAGTATTTCCGACTCAACTTCGATGTGATTGTTGTAAAGCGCCATGGCTTTTTTTACTTCATAATCGGGAACTGATTTGGGGAAATTTTTGTAAAATTGATCGTAAAGGCTGAGCAAGTTTCTGACCAACTTTTCTTTGTCTTCGGGATTGGCAGCATTGTCAATTTTGTATTGCAAAATGCTTAAACCATCGGTGTAAATGATTTCACTTTCTTTCGGACATTTTTTGCTGACTTCCAGCCAAGTTTGGTAGGAACCGTTAAAATCTTGCGTTTTTAAAAATTCTTGGTATTCTCTTGTTTTTGAAGCACAATCATATTTTTGGGAGTGACTTAAAGAAAAAGCCATCAAGGTTAAGGTGAAGAATAGTGCTTTCATAACGTTTTAATTTAGTCAAATTTACGTTTTATAAACCATTTATCGCTTAATGAAAGTCCTATACTAATGTTAAAATAGTTTTCTTCAACCAAGTTATAGTATGTAGTCCCTCTTTTTCCATATTCAAAATTGATGTTGATGTTAGAAAAAGTACCACTCAAAGGTAATCCGAAACCAACATTCATGGCGGCATCTGTAATCGATTTATTTTGTAAAACCAAACCGGTATTTTCGTATCTCAAACCGGCGCGGTACACGATTCTTTTGAAATAGCCGGAGTAAGAGTTGTAGTTAGGAATGAAATAACCACCCAATACATAACGGGTAGAGTTTTCAAAAACAGCATCGTCTATATCATTGAAACGATTGCTCATTACGCTATTGTTGATGAGCGTAACTTCACCGCCGAACATCCATTTTTTCATTTCTCCGATTCCGGTACCAAACGACCATTTGGAAGGAATTTTGATTTCGGTATTGGCTACATCAATATCTTCTCTTTGGATAACACTTGTTGTTCCGGTGCTTAAAAACTGAATCAAATCGATAGTTCTGGAATTGTCTAATTTGAGTTTCGACTCAGGACTGTAAGTTACGCTGCTGAAAAGGGATAGTTTTTCGGTTAACTTTCTTTGGTAACTCAAACCGAAATCTAAGTTAAATCCTTGTAAGTCAGAGAAGTTATTTTCGCGTGTTCCGTATTGCACACTTTCCAGATATCGAAGGTTATTTGTTTCAATAGTTCCGAAATTATACTGAATACTGGCTCCTATATTTAAGTGATTGGTGATTTTGTATCCCGCTCCGGCAAAAACTTTGTTAACGCCGCCAACGCCGCTGTATCTTGAAAAAGTTGGATTGTCCTCTTCTGTTAAAGTTTGGATTTTGTAGCCGATTGATGAGTATGGGATAAGGCCGAATCCTATTCCTAATTTGCCCACAGGAATACCAACCGCTAAATAATCTAAGGTAGTTCTTCTGGCTTTCCCATCGGCAGTTTCCGATTGGAATTTGGTATTGGCATAAGTGCCGCCAACAGCAAAGGAAGTCAATTTTAAACTGGCTAAGTGGGCCGGATTTTGTAGATTTAAGTGGATGCTGTCAGGAAAAACAATTAAGCCACCCATAGAGCGAGTGTCAACTGTACCTTTGAATTTTATATCGCCTATACCATAAAATGAATAGGGTGAAGAAGTTCCTTCTTGAGCAAGAGATGTCAATGAAAAAAGCAAGCTCAGGCTTACTACAATTTTTTTAATCATTTTGATTGTATTGAAATGTTTGGTTCAAACTTTCCAACAGAAAATTTGAATTGGCAAATATGGTATTTTTTAATTGTTTAGCCAAAAAATCTGCATCGCCTCCCGTTAAAATTATGATAAATTTAGCGTATTGCGATTGATACGCTTCGATAAAGCCATCAATTTCGTGAGCAATCCCGTTTATTACACCGGAATGTATGGATTCGTTAGTGGAATTTCCAATTGTGTTTTCCGGTTGCTTTTTGGTCAGTAAGGGTAATTTGGCCGTGAAGTGATGTAATGATTCATAACGCAGCCTGATTCCCGGAGAAATGGCGCCACCCAAATATTGGTCTTCTTCATTGATGAAGTCGTAAGTGATGCAAGTTCCGATGTCGATTACCAACCTATTTTGTTTGGGAAATTGTAATACCGCACCCGCAGCGAGAATCATCCGGTCTAATCCTAACGTTTCAGGTGTACTGTATAAGTTTTGAAAAGGGAAACGATGATGTCGTGAAATTTCATAAATAGTGACTTTATCTTTAAAAGATTCAAAGGCATTTTTGTTCAGGTTTCCTACTGATGAGAGCACCAAAACGTCAATTTTGGGGTATGACCCCAAAATAAAATTTATTTTTTCAACGATTTCTTTAGGTTCTGTGTGGAATAGCTCTAAAATAGTATTGTGTTCAAAGACAGCGCTTTTAATTAAGGTATTTCCAACATCAACGGCTAAAAGCATGGCGGTATATTTTAGTAGGCTAAGGTAAGAATAGTTTTTTTTTATTATTTGTTTTGGATAAATTAAAAATCGTTCTATATTTGCACCCGCAACACAGAAGGCATGGCCCTCGATGTAAAGCAAAAATGGTATCTTAGCTCAGTTGGTAGAGCAATGGACTGAAAATCCATGTGTCCCTGGTTCGATTCCTGGAGATACCACCACAAAACCTCGATAAGCAATTATCGGGGTTTTTTTGTTATATTTATATGCATTACTTGTACATCATTTATTCTCCCAAAGTCAATAAATTCTACGTTGGTGAAACGGATAACATAGCGTTAAGATTATTGAAGCATAACAATCATTCGTATGAAGGTTCTTTTACCAAGATAGCTGAAGATTGGGAAGTAGTTATGTCGTTTGAGTGTAGTTCAAAAAGCCAATCTCTTTCACTTGAAAAATTCATCAAGAGGATGAAGAGTAAAATATTCATTCAAAAGATTATCGAGAATCCTAAAATTTTGGATGAAATTATATCAAAAAATAAATTGTAATCCTTTTGTCCCTGGTTCCCCCGAAGCTTCGGGGCTGGAGATACCACCACAAAACCTCGATAAGCAATTATCGGGGTTTTTTGTTTTTACTAATTTTACAAGTAAAAAATACCTGAAAAACGCATTTAACACAAAAATAAGAGGTCAATTGTAAAATTTTCACTAAAATTGACGTCTTTAACCAGTCATCTTTACAATGAAATCGAATTCAATTTTAGTCCTTTTGCTCTTATCCGCTTGGGTTACAGTGGCACAACAAAAAATAAGTGTAGAAGAAATTTACGGGGGTGCTTTCAGAGCTGAAAACATGGAGGAACTCTTCGCCATGAAAAACACCAATCAATATGCGGTTTTGAACTTTGACAGAAGTACCCGCAGCATGCAAATTGATTTACATGATTTTGCCACACTTCAAAAAGTAGCCACGATTATCGATACCAAAAAATTCCCAGAATTGGCCAACGGTATCGATAGTTTTGTTTTTAGTGCCGACGAAAAGCAGTTGCTTTTGGCCAATAATACCAATCCGATTTTTCGTCATTCCTTTACAGCCGATTATTTCTTGTATAACTTAACCACTCAAAAGTTAACCAAGGTATTAGAGCAAGTTCAAGAGCCAACATTTTCGCCTGACGGATCTAAAATCGGTTTTGCCAAAGCCAACAATTTGTACATTTTCGATATTGCTTCAGGAAAAACAACGCAAGTCACTTCGGACGGTAAGAAAAACAGCATCATTAACGGGATTACCGACTGGGTTTACGAGGAAGAGTTTGCCTTTGTAAGAGCTTACGATTGGAGTGCCGACAGCAAAAAGTTAGCTTACATCCGTTTCGACGAAACAGCAGTACCTGAGTTTTCGATGAATATTTTCAAAAAAGACTTGTATCCTACGGTAGAGACTTTCAAATACCCGAAAGCCGGAGAGAAAAACGCTTTGGTTTCTTTGCACATTTATGATGTGGCTTCGAATGCTGCCAAAACGGTTAATTTGAGTAATTACAATGATTTCTACATTGCCCGTTTAAAATGGACTAACGACGCTAATATCCTTTCAGCACAAGTGTTAAATCGTCATCAAGACAATTTGGATTTGTTGTTTGTTGACGGCAATACCGCTGCTGCTAAAGTGGTTTTAAACGAAAAAGACAAAGCTTATGTAGATGTTACCGATAATTTGACATTCCTGAAAGACAACAGTTTTATTTGGACTTCTGAAAAAGACGGCTACAATCATATTTATTTATATGACAAAACCGGAAAACTAAAAACCCAAATTACTAAAGGACCTTGGGAAGTTACCGCTTACTATGGCTTTGACGAAAAAACAAAAACGGTTTTCTATCAATCGGTGGAAAAAGGTTCTATTGTTCGTGATGTGTACCGTATCGGATTAGACGGCAAAAACAAAGTGAAGCTGTCCAGTCAAATCGGAACCAATAATGCGACTTTCAGTCCGAATTTCCAATATTTTATCAATTCGTATTCCAGCGTTAGCCAACCTACCATTCACACTTTAAACAACGCTAAAGACGGAAAAGTAATTCAAACTATTATCGACAACAAAGCCTTGGCTGAAAAAGTTAAGAAATACGATTTGCCTACAAAGGAGTTCTTTGAGTTAACCACAGAAAAAGGGCACAAACTAAATGCTTGGATGATCAAACCGAAAGACTTTGATGCGTCTAAGAAGTATCCTGTTTTTATGTTCCAATATTCAGGACCCGGTTCACAGCAAGTGGCCAATCAATGGTTGAATGCGAACGATTACTGGTTCATGATGTTGTCACAACAAGGCTATATCGTGGCTTGTGTGGACGGAAGAGGAACTGGTTTCAAAGGTGCCGAATTTAAAAAATGCACTCAAAAAGAGTTAGGAAAATTCGAAGTCGAAGACCAAATTGATGCGGCTAAAGTCATTGGGAATTATGCTTATGTTGATAAAACCAGAATAGGTATCTTTGGCTGGTCTTATGGCGGATTCATGAGTAGCAATTGTTTGTTTAAAGGTGCTGATGTTTTCAAAATGGCCATTGCAGTAGCTCCGGTTACGAACTGGCGTTTTTACGATAGCATTTACACCGAACGATACATGCAAACGCCTCAAGAAAATGCCAGTGGTTACGATGATAATTCGCCGATCAATCACGTGAATAAATTGAAAGGCAAATTCCTTTTGATTCACGGTACAGCCGACGATAACGTACATGTACAAAACACTATGCAAATGGTAGAAGCCTTGGTACAAGCCAACAAACAATTCGATTGGGCGATTTATCCCGACAAAAATCACGGAATTTACGGTGGCAAAACCCGAATTCAGTTGTATAACAAAATGACTAATTTTATCAAAGAAAATTTATAATCAACCTAATAAACTAAAACCAATTTTATGAGTGAAACTACAGTAAAAACAGGACATCCAAAAGGACTTTGGGTGCTATTCGGAACCGAGATGTGGGAACGATTCAACTTCTACGGAATGCGAGCGATTCTAACTTTATTCATGGTGAATTCATTATTGATTAAAGAAGCAGATGCAGCCATTATCTACGGTGGATTTTTAGCACTTTGTTATTTGACTCCACTTTTGGGCGGATTCATTTCCGATAAATACATCGGAAACAGATACAGTATCATGTTGGGAGGAACGCTGATGGCTATTGGACAATTCTTATTGTTTATTAGTGCTTCTACCTTTGATTCCAGTATCGGTAGTGCCAAGATGTTCATGTGGATAGCCTTATTTATCATAATCTTCGGAAACGGTTTCTTTAAACCGAATATTTCTTCAATGGTTGGTAGTTTGTATCCAAAACAAGAAAAAAACAAATTGGATTCGGCATTTACTATTTTCTACATGGGAATTAATATCGGAGCGTTTTTAGGTCAGTTTATCTGTCCATGGGTTGGAGATGTTAAAGATGCAGATACCGGAGTTCGCGATATTTTTGCTTTTAAATGGGGTTTTTTGGCTGCATCTGTTGCGATGATTATTGGGACAGTGATTTTCTTTTTGTTGAAGAATAAATATGTTGTTACTCCGGAAGGAAGACCAATTGGAGGATTGCCAAAAAATAATGTAGCCGACGATTACGAGGAAGGAGAAACACAAACAGCACAATTTACAGGTAAAGCAATCGGTATCGCTTTTGTATTATTCGCAGTTTTGTTCTTTGTGTTCCGATACATTTTGGTTGGTGAGTTTGGTTTTTCTTCAGTTGAAATGGGTCAATTAATCAAAGGAATCATTTATCCGTTTATCTATTCTGCCGGAATTGCTTTGGCTTACTTGATTATGAGTTCAGCCGAAACTAAAGTAGAAAGACAGAGAATTTGGGTTATCTATATTGTTTCATTCTTTATCATTTTCTTCTGGGCAGCTTTTGAACAAGCAGGTTCTTCCCTAACGTTTATTGCCGACAATCAAACCGACAGAAATATTTTCGGTTGGAATATGCCGCCTTCAATGGTGCAAATTTTCAACGGAATCTTTGTAGTCATGATGGCTTTACCTTTCAGTTTATTATGGGATAAATTGAGAGCCAACGGTAAAGAGCCGGTTTCTCCTTTAAAACAAGCCATTGGTTTGGCGTTAATCGCTTTGAGTTATTTCATCATCGCCCATAACGTGAAAGATCTTGGGAATTCAGGCTTGTTGGCCATTAAATGGTTGATGTTGTTGTACTTTATCCAAACCTTGGGTGAGTTGTGTTTGTCTCCTATCGGATTGTCTTTGGTAGGTAAATTAGCCCCTAAAAGATTTGCTTCTCTATTGTATGGGGTGTTCTTTATTTCCAATGCTGCCGGTTATGCCTTGGCTGGGTCGTTGGGTGCAATCATTCCGGCTACAGGCGATAAATTTGCCAAAGCGGAAAAATTAGGAATCAATTTACAAGATGTTTTAGATAAAAAAATCACTTTGACACCGGAACAAGTAGCCTTGTTTGAAAAAGAACAGTTGCCATTAGAAAATACTTCTTTTGCCGGATTTGAAATTCATAATTTATATGAGTTTTTCATGGTGTTCGTTGTGCTTTGTGGTATCGCAGCTATCATTTTAGCCTTGTTATCTCCAAGATTGAAGAAAATGATGAACGGCATTACCTAGTCGTCTCATATTAAAATATTTTTATATCTTTCAAACCTACAAGTAACCCTTGTAGGTTTGTTTTTTTAAATCAAAAAATTATGTGGAAAAGTCATCCTAAAGCACTGCCTTATTTGTTTTTATCCGAAATGTGGGAGCGATTCGGTTACTATTTAATGATTGGTATTTTTACGCTATACCTCAAAGATGTCGAGGCCGGATTTGCTATGACCGAGAAAGAAGCCTCCGATTTGTACGGGACTTTTATCGCCTTGGTTTTCTTAACACCGTTTATTGGCGGTTTGATAGCCGACCGTTATTTTGGATATAAAAAATCCATAGTCATAGGTGGATTAATGATGGGTGCGGGCTATATGTTGATGGGTATACACGATAAAACCATGTTGTATTTAGCCATGACCTTGGTGATTTTGGGGAACGGATTTTTCAAGCCTAACATTTCCACATTATTGGGGAACTTTTACAACGACGACCAATACAAAGACAAAAAAGACGAAGGCTATAACATCTTCTACATGGGGATTAATGTCGGCGCCTTTATTTGTAACTTCTTCGGCGCAGCACTGCAAATCCTGTTGGGATGGCAATATGCTTTTATGGCAGCCGGAATCGGGATGTTTATCGGAGTAGTAGTTTTCTTGATGGGAACCAAACACTATGGTGATAAAACAGAGAAAAAAGGAGTTCAGGAAGGGGATATGCCTTTTTATAAAATTGTATTGTTTATCCTTTTGCCTTCAGTAATCTTTGGCGTTATCGGTTGGTTAATCAAAGGAATTCAGTCTGATACTAATTTAGACAGCTATATCTTCGGTTCCGACAGTACCGATGCTTTTATCTTTGCTTGTATCCCGGTCATTTTCTTCTACGGCAGTTTGTACTTTAAAGCCAAAAGCGAAGACAAACGACCAATAGGAGCATTATTAGCCATTTTTGCAGTAGTAATCTTGTTCTGGGCTGTATTCAAGTTGAACGGTTCTGCTTTAAATACTTGGGCAGATCGGTATACGGACAGAGAAATTACCGGAACAACACAAACGGTTTTCAATAGTTTAAAATTGGCTAAAGAAGTCGAATACAAAAAGGATTCAACCGAATTGTACGATGCCGGTTTCCGTTTGCAAAAAGAAAATGGAGCGGTTAAGAAAGTAGTCGATTATCCGATTTATTTCAGAAATGTAAAAGAAGATAAAAAGCCTGAGGAAGGCAGTAAAATAAGTATTTGGGCAACCAATTTGAGTCAGTCCATCAATCCGGGCTGGGTTATCATTTTGACTCCTTTAGTAGTGGCCTTTTTTACCTTTCTGCGCAGCAGAAAAAAAGAACCTTCTACGCCAACCAAAATAGCGTTTGGACTATTAATATCAGCGTTATCCGTATTGGTTATGGTAGCGGCGGTGCAAATTGGTAATAACGGCACTGAGAAAGTTTCCGTTTGGTGGTTGGTAGCCAATTATGGTGTGATTACTATCGGAGAATTATTTTTAAGTCCGATGGGATTGTCTGTGGTGTCCAAACTTTCTCCAAAAAATATCACGTCTTTAATGATGGGCGGTTGGTTTTTGTCAACCTCTATCGGGAATAAAATGTCGGGCGTACTCGCCAGTTTATGGGATACCTACGACAACAAAGCCAACTTCTTTTGGGTAAACTTTGCACTATTAATGTTTGCTACTCTTTTGATGTTTGCTTTGCTGAAACAACTGAATAAAGTAATGAAAGAAAAAGGAATAAATTAAGATGACAACATTAGAAGAGATTCAAAATTTTAAAGGGAAATACCCAAAACAGCTTTGGTATTTGTTTTTTAGTGAGATGTGGGAACGTTTTTGTTTCTACGGTATGCGAGGTATGCTGGTGGTTTTTATGGTGCAACATTTGGCCATGAACGAGAAAGTAGCTAATCTGCAATATGGCGCAACCCAAGCTTGGGTTTATGCCTTTACCTTCATTGGTGGCTTGTTTGCTGATAAAATTTTAGGTTTGCGAAAATCACTTTTTTGGGGTGGGATTTTAATGATTATCGGAAGTGTGATTTTGGCTGTTGATCCTAAAAATTTCTTTTTTATAGGATTAGGCTTTACCATAGTGGGAACGGGTTTTTTTAAGCCGAATATTTCTTCTATGGTCGGACAACTTTACAGGGATGGTGATCCCCGACGTGATGCAGGATTTTCCTTTTTTTACATGGGTGTAAATTTGGGTGCTCTCATTGGCGGTTATATTTGTATTGCTGTTGCCGAAGGCTCTCTTTGGCAATCTTTGGTGCCGGAGAGTTTAAGATGGAACGTTGGTTTTGGCTTTGCTGCTGTAGTAATGATTATCAGTTTGTTGACGTTTACTCAAACTCAGAAAAGTTTGGGCAGCATAGGTTTGTCACCTTTGAAGGATTTGGAGGCTTCTAAAAGAAAAGTATACGAAATCTTGACTTTCGTTGGCTCATTAGCTATAGTCCCGGTGATAATAATTATGGTTGCCAATACAGAGTATACAGATTATTTTATGATGTTTATAGGTCCGGCTTCTATTTTGTATTTGTTTTATGAAATGAAAAATTTCTCTGTTGTTGAGAATAAGAAGTTATTAGCAGCTTTGGTTTTTATCATTTTTTCCATCTTCTTCTGGGCATTTTTTGAACAAAGCGGCGGTTCATTAAGTTTGTATGCTGCCAACAACCTCAATAATCATATTTTCGGATTAGAATTAAGTCCTAACGGCGTTAATAATTCAGCCAATTCACTTTTTGTTATTGGTTTTGCAGCCTTGGTCGGTTTGGTTTGGCTTTGGATGGCGAAACGAAAAATTGAGCCCAATACGGTAATTAAATTCGGTTTAGCATTCGTATTTTTAGCCGCCGGTTTCTGGATTTTCTATTACACCAAATTCTTTGCAGATATTAACGGAAGAACTTCTCTTGGGATTTTCACTTTCGGTTGGTTTATCATCACTTTTGGTGAACTTTGTTTGTCTCCAATTGGGATGTCAGCGATGACTAAATTGTCGCCTCAAAAAACACAAGCAGTGATAATGGGAATGTGGTTTTTAGCCAGTGCCTATGGTCAGTATTTTGCCGGATTGCTTGGGGCAAACATCGCTGAAGCTTCTGAAAATGCTTCCAATTTGGAGAAATTAAATACCTATGCTGATGGCTATCAACAATTGGCCATTTATGCCTTAGTTGCCGGAATTGTGCTTATAGTGATTTCTCCTTTGGTTAAAAAATTAATGCAAGACGTAAAATAGCCCGTCGTAGTTGGTATTGTTTTTGTATATATTTGTAAATAAAATTAGTTAATATGAAAAAAGTAATCCTTACGTTATTCCTGGTTTTAGGATCATTAACGATAAACGCTCAAGAACTGACATGGCAAACTGATATGAATAAAGCCGTGGAAATCTCCAAAAAAACAAAAAAACCTTTACTGTTATTCTTCACCGGAAGTGATTGGTGCGGTTGGTGTATCCGTTTGCAAAAAGAAGTTTTAAAAACACCTGAGTTTGCCAAATGGGCCAAAGACAATGTCATTTTGGTGGAATTAGACTTCCCGAGAAGAGCACAACAAAGTCCTGAATTGGTTAAGCAAAATATGGAATTACAACAAGCTTTAGGTGTGCGTGGTTATCCTACCGTTTGGTTTGTAAATGCCTCTAAAAAAGATGGTAAAACCAACTTAGAGCAAATTGGCAGTACAGGCTATGTAGCCGGCGGACCGGCAGTTTGGTTGGATGGTGCCAATAAAATTTTAGCCAACAAAAAATCATAATTCAAGACGAATTAAATCTTATAAAATCCCTTTTCATTAGTAATATGAAAAGGGATTTTGGCTTTATGGCAGGTAGCTTTCCAAAGCCGAATGTAACTTTTGTAGTTAGAACCATCGGCTACAATTTGTTTTGGCGTGTATGCTGAAAGATATCTTTCCAAGTTGATTTTAGGGGAGTTTACTAAGATGACAATATCGGGTTTTATATTTAGCGGAACTGCCGCACTACTGTCTATTAAAAGTATCTTTTTGGTGTTGAAATAGTACAAATTCTGTAGGTTTTCTCGTTGAGTGAGTTTTGCAAAATTGGCTGTTAAATACGATTGTAAAATCTGATTTTTAGCTATTGTATTTTGAATGCTATCGTTCCCAAACAAAATTACTTTATTGTTTTTTCGCTCAGTAATCATTGTACTTTTCTTTTGATGGTACACAATCATTTCCTGTGTATTTGTTGATTGCCATTTGTTGTGCAAACAAACAATTTGCAACAGTAGTACACTAACCATAGCCAGCACTACTTTTTTGTAAATCGGTTTCTGAAGCCAAAGTCCCAAAGCAATAATCACCAAGTAGGAAGTCCAAAGCATAGCAGCAGTAAATCCAATGTTTTTAAAAACTAAAGCATCCCAAGAAGCTACCCAGCCAATGCACTTATTCTGAATTGCAATCATCATTGTTAGCGGGACAATAACAAACTTCGGAACTGTTCCAAAACAACCGATAATAACCGCAACCAAGCCAACTACCATAATGATTCCGAGTAACGGCAGAACCAGCACATTGGTTACAAAAAACAAACCCGGAAATTGGTGGAAATAGTAAATACTTAAAGGCAATGTGCCCAATTGTGCCGCCAAAGAAACGGTAAGGATGTCCCAAATGTATCGTGTAATTTTGTTTTTGGGTTGCCAAAAATCGGCTATTAAAGGTTGTAACCAAAGGATAAAAAACAGCGCCAAATAACTCAATTGAAAACCTACATCGAATAGAAAGGACGGTTTCCACAACAAAATGAGCAATACCGAAACCAAAAGCGAATGGTAAACATTGACACTCCGACGCAAATGTTGGCCTACCGCAACAAAGGAAAACATCGTAACCGATCGAACTACCGATGGTGCTAAACCGGCTAAAACCCCATAACTCCATAGTGCTACAACAATAATCAACAACTTAATGTAGCTATTTCTGCTTGTATTCGGAATCGGTTTTAAAAGAAAGTTGATGAATAGCATGATAAAACCCACATGTAAACCGGAAACCGACAAAATATGGACAGCACCGGCCAATTGGTATTCTTGTAAAGTTTCAGGGTCAATATCTTGTTGTTGCCCCAATAGCAGCGCAATCATCACCGCCAATTCCGTTTCGTTGAAATTAGACTTTTTTAAATTATCGATAATCTTTGTCCTGAAATTGGAGAACTTCGACCAAATAGTATTTTCGGTTGTAATGATTTTCAGCTTAGGCCATAAAGTGTAAATTTGGGCGTAAATCTGTTGGTTTTCCAAATAACCGCTATAGTCAAACTGATTGGGATTAAAAGGCGCTTTGTTATGGTAGAGTAGGCCGTCCACTGCTAGATGACTTCCGATAGGAATATTTGTGTTTTGTGACGAATGCCGAATGTTCAACAGTATTTTGCCTAGGCTTTTACGATGGTTTATACTTTTGATAATGGCGACATATCTCTGGTTTTTCTTGGTGCTTTTTAATTTCTCGTGTAGGGTAAGTTGGAAATGATAAGGAACTTGGTCTTCGGTAAGATGACTGTAATGAAGCCGACTTCTGGTGTCTTGATGAAAAGCGGCCGTTGATAAGCCAAGGGCGACAGAAAGTAAGGCAACAAGCCAACCAAAGCTTTTAAAAGCATTTCTTTTATTTGCATACCGATGCATAGTAACCAAGCCAACCAAACCAACGAAAAGGAAAATGAAAACAACAAATCCATTTGGTTGAAAGCCTTTTTGATACAAAAGCAATCCCAAAATAAAAAACAAGCTAACTCTGGCTAATGTAAATTGTAAGATTTTCATGTAACTAAATTACATAATATTTTTTTCTTACAATAAAAATACTACAAAATTCTGTTTAACTGTACGAATGTACGATTGTAATAAGGTTCTTTGGTAGAAGAAATAATAACGCCGCTTTGGGTAGAGGAATGGATAAATTTCACTTCTTCATCGGTAACTTCAACCACCATACCCACATGATTGATGCGTCTTTGTCCGCGATTGATAAAGAAAATCAAATCGCCTTTTT
Organism: Flavobacterium sp. FEMGT703F; assembly: GCA_002786385.1. Lineage (GTDB taxonomy): Bacteria > Bacteroidota > Bacteroidia > Flavobacteriales > Flavobacteriaceae > Flavobacterium > Flavobacterium cheonhonense. The sequence continues at coordinate 51,203 of PGCN01000018.1, read as the reverse complement.
GAGCACTCTTCAAATCGATTTTTGTTCCAACGGTTGCCATTTCGTGAGAAGATCTCGGCAAAGTGATGTCGAATTTTTTAAAAGTTGAATAAATCAAACCCGAACAATCAAATCCGTCTTTGGTAGTGCCACCGCCACGATAACCAACCCCTAAATTTTCAGAGGCACTATTAATTAACTGACGCACCAAATAACTGGTATTTTCATCATCAATAATAATATCCGATTCATTTTGGTTATCGACTATAGCTCTTTTGGCTGATTTGGTTTCGGCTGTAACCGATTTTGAGGTTGCCACCGTGTTGGTGTTTTTTTTCTTCTTTTCTAAGCTTTTAGTTTCTGTAACTGTAAGCGGTTTGGGTTCCGAATACAAGCCTTTTTTTACAGCAACTTCTTTGGAAGTAACTATAGTAGCCGCCGGTTTACATGCGAAAAACAGCACGGAAAGAAGTAATATGTAGCCTGTTTTTTTGATAACTGTAACTTTTTGGCAAAGTTAAAAATTCGATTTTGGAATCAAAACTACTTTAGATCATTTATAATAAATTTAGCAGTTTTGGTGCTCGCACCAATGCCTCCTAATTTGGTTTCCAATAGGTCGTATTGTGCTAAAAGTGCCTTTTTATGGTTTTCGTCTAAGAGTTTTTCCAATTCTTTTTTGAGATTAGCGGTGTTGAATTCGTCCTGAATTAATTCGGTTACCACCGCTTCATCCATAATCAAATTCACCAACGAAATGTACTTTAATGTAATGATTCGCTTGGCAATTTGGTACGAAATCCAACTGCCTTTATAACACACTACCTCCGGAACCTTGAACAATGCGGTTTCCAAAGTGGCCGTGCCCGAGGTAACCAAGGCAGCTTTGGCTATGCTCAACAAATCATAGGTTTTGTTGGAGATGAATTTCACATTCTGATGCGATAAAAATTGCTCATAGAAACTATATTCCTGACTCGGCGCACCGGCAATCACAAATTGATAAGCCGGGAAATCAGCCACTACACTCAGCATCACACTTAGCATTTTGGCAATTTCTTGTTTGCGGCTGCCCGGAAGCAAAGCAATAATCGGCCTGTCGTCCAGTTGGTTTTCTTTCCGGAAAACACTTTCGTCGGTTGGTTTTCGGTTGTGTATCGCATCAATTAACGGATGACCCACAAAGTCTACGGGAAAATGATGTTTCTTTTCAAAAAAGTCTTTTTCAAACGGCAGTATCACAAAAAGCTTGTCGAAATCTCTTTTAACGGCTTTGATGCGGTTTTCTTTCCACGCCCAAATTTGCGGGGCAATATAATAATGTGTTTTGATCCCTTTTTGTTTCGCCCATTTGGCAATGCGCATATTGAATCCCGGATAGTCAATAAAGATAATCACATCGGGTTGGAACTTTTCGATATCGCTTTTGCAAAACTTGATGTTATTCAGAATGGTTTTCAAGTTCATCACCACTTCGGCAAATCCCATAAAAGCCAAATCGCGGTAGTGCTTGACCAAGGTTCCGCCTACACTTTGCATTAAATCGCCACCCCAAAAACGAATCTCAGCCTCAGCATCTTCTTGATACAGTGCTTTCATTAAATTGGAACCGTGTAAATCGCCCGAAGCTTCGCCGGCTATGATGTAATATTTCATACGCTTTTGTTATGGAGTTTCATTAAATGTTATAAATCCCAACTGTTCAATTGTTGGATGGCGTGGTGTGCCGTTAAATCAAATTGTACGGGCACAATTGAAACATAACCGTGAGCCAAAGCCCATTCGTCGGTGTCTTCGCCTTTATCCTGATTGACAAATTCTCCCGTTAACCAATAATAATCTTTGCCGTACGGTGTTTGTCGTTTGTCAAATTTCTCCATCCAAATGGCTTTTGCTTGACGGCAAATTTTAATCCCTTTGATGTCTTCGTGTTTAAGTTTGGGAAAGTTAACATTCAAAACGGTGCCTTCCGGTAGTTTTTGAGACAAAACTTCCAAAGCAATTTTTTTAATAAAAGGTTTGATGGTTTCAAAATCAGCATTCCAACTGTAATCCAATAACGAAAAGCCAATCGCGGGGATGCCTTCAATTCCGGCTTCTACCGCCGCACTCATTGTTCCGGAATAAATTACATTAATCGACGAGTTCGATCCGTGATTCACGCCTGATACACATAAATCAGGTTTCTTTTTCAGGATTTCATTCACCGCCAATTTGACACAATCTACCGGAGTACCGGAACATGCATACTCTGTAACAAGGGCATTTTCGGCGGAAACTTTATTCAAATACAAGGTATTGTTGATGGTGATGGCATGTCCCATAGCGCTTTGCGGACTGTCGGGCGCCACTACAATTACATCGCCGATTTCGGCCATAACCGCTATTAAAGCCCTGATTCCGGGCGCGTTAATACCGTCGTCATTGGTTACTAAAATGGTAGGTTTCTGAATCATGTTTTGGTGTTAATTGTAACAAATTTGTGAGGTTGATCGACAAACAACCTAAGGCAAAATTAACCATTTTAAGGCTTTACAAAGCTACATTTTTTTATAACTTTGATGCAATCGACGAAGTGTCAACAAGGAAAAGTGTTTTTTAACAAAAAATTAGTCCGCCCTGAAACTCTTGGCATGGTTTTTTGTTTAATTTAGAAGAAAATTAATGAATGTTATAATGCAGTTTATGAAAAAGAATTATAAAATACTATTGGTATTGTTAACCTTATCAATAGCGTTATTGGGCTTTAGTTTGTTTCCAAGCAAAAAAGATTCCGATCCCGAAAAAGACAAGTTGTTAATTGAATTATTAACGTTTGTTATCGAAAAAGGACATTACAATCCGGCCGCAATTGATGATAACTTTTCCAAAGGTGTTTACAAAGATTATTTGAATGCGTTAGATCCGTCGAAACGTTTCTTCTTACAATCGGATATCGACGAGTTTGCCAAATACGAAACACAAATCGACGATCAAATTCTGAATAAAGAATTGTCGTTTTTCGAATTGACCTACACGCGTTTGATGCAACGCATGGAAGAAAGCAAAAGCTACTACAAAGATGTTTTAGCAAATCCTTTCGATTATAAAGTAGACGAAACTTTCAATGCTGATTACGAAAAGTTGCCATATTGCAAATCGACCAAAGAATTAAAAGAAAGATGGCGTTTGCAAGTGAAACTTTCTGCTTTGTCGACTTTGGTAGAGAAACAAAAGTTAGAGGAGGACAAAAAGAAAGATGCCGAAGCCGGGAAAAATTACACCCCTAAATCTTTCGTGCAAATGGAAAAAGAATCGAGAGAATCTACTTTGAGTTCTTTGAATGATAACTTTAGTTTTATAAAAGACTTAGATCGTGAAGATTGGTTCTCAATATATATTAACGCCATTTCTTCCCGATTTGATCCGCATACTTCATACTTCGCGCCAAACGAAAAAGAGCGTTTCGACTTGAGTATGAGTGGAAAATTAGAAGGTATCGGAGCTCGTTTGCAAAAGAAAAATGATTTTACAGAAGTGTCTGAATTGATTTCCGGCGGACCGGCTTGGAGAGGCAAACAATTAGAATCAGGGGATATTATTTTGAAAGTAGCCCAAGCCAATGGCGAACCGGTTGATGTAGTTGGAATGCGTTTAGACGATGTGGTGAAAAAAATCAAAGGACCGAAAGGAACCGAAGTACGCTTGACCGTGAAAAAACAAGACGGAACCATCAAAGTGATAACCATCATCAGAGATGAGGTGGAGATCGAAGAAACCTATGTTAAATCGAGCGTGGTGGAGAAAGACGGATTCAAATACGGCATCATTTACCTTCCTAAGTTTTACATCGATTTTGAAGACCAAAATAGTCGTGATGCCGGCAAAGATGTAGCCATCGAAGTAGAACGCTTAAAAAAGGAAGGCGTTCAAGGAATTGTAATGGATGTTAGAGATAACGGCGGAGGTTCATTAAAAACCGTTGTAGATATTGCCGGGTTGTTTATAGACCAAGGTCCGATTGTACAAATCAAATCGGCTGCCGGTAAGAAAGAAGTCTTGTACGATCGTGATTCGAAAGTACAATGGGATGGTCCATTGGTAGTAATGATTAACGAGTTTTCGGCTTCTGCTTCTGAGATTTTAGCCGCTGCAATTCAGGATTACAAAAGAGGCGTTGTTATCGGAAGTAAACAATCGTACGGAAAAGGAACGGTTCAAAATGTAATCGATTTGAATCAGTTTGTACGCGGTAGTACTTATGGTGATTTGGGTGCTTTAAAAACAACAACTCAAAAATTCTACCGCATCAACGGTGGTTCTACCCAGTTAGAAGGCGTGAAGAGTGATATTGCCATTCCGGACAAATACGCTTACTTAAAAATGGGAGAACGTGATATTGACAATGCTATGCCTTGGGATAAAATTGATCCTGCCAACTACAAAATTTGGGACAAACAAAACAATTTTGATTTGGCCATTAAAAAGAGTAGAGCGCGTATGCAAGCCAATCCGCAATTGCAATTAATAGACGACAATGCTAAATGGTTGGATGAACGTAACAAGGAAAATGTGTACAGCTTAAACATTGATAAGTTTAAAGCGGAACAAAAAGCCTTAGAAGAGAAAAACAAAAAATACAAACCCATTGCAGATTATAAAAATGAGTTTGTTTTCAATTCGTTGCCATACGAGTTAGAGGCCATGGATAAGGATAACGTACTGAAAGAAAAACGCGAAAGATGGCACGAAAGCTTGTCTAAAGATATTTATATCGAAGAAGCCATCCACATCTTGAACGATTTGCAAATGGAAAACAATAAAGGACTTTCTAATAAAGTAAAGAAAGAAAAGGTTGCGGTTAAGTCTTAATTAGCCAAACAATTTTAAAGCAAAAAGCCACCCAATCGGGTGGCTTTTTTTAGTTTCTGAGTTTGTTGACTTTCTTTTCGGTTTTGTCAATGTCTTCCTGAATTTCTTTTATTTTAATTTGTTGTTTGCTGATTTTGATGTTTTCTTTCTCTATGTCAATTTCAGAAATCTTGCCTTTTCGTTTGCTCTTTTCGAGTTTGCTTTGCATTTTCTCGAGACGTTTTCGTTCCTTAACCAGCTTTTCTTTGGATTTAATTAGCGATTTTTCGGCTGAAGCTATTCTTTTTTGCTCTTTTTCAAAACGCTTTTGTTCTTTTTCTAGTTTGCGTTGTTCCTTTTCGAGTTTTTTAGCTTCCTTCTCCGCAGCGGCTTTCATTTTCTCGGCTTCTTTTTGTTTTTGATCAGCCGCTTTTTTAATAGCCGCCGCTTCTACAGGCGTAAGCGTTTTTTCTTTGGCAACTTTTTGTAGTTCAATTTCTTTTAAAGCAACAGAGTCTACAGGTTTTGAAACCGTGTCTTTGACTACTTGAGCCGACAAAAGACAGCCGCTCAAAAGCAGTACAAGAGTTAAGGGCAATTTAGTGTTCATAGTGAGATTTTTTAGTGTAATCTCAAATTTACAAAAACTATTTCGCTTTTACCACTCGTTAACTTTATTGGCGTCCATTTTTAAGAAAATAAAAAGTAAAATGGTGAAACCCCATAAACCGGAACCTCCATAAGAGAAGAAAGGTAACGGTACTCCAATGGTTGGAAATACACCTACAACCATGGCGATATTTACGAAGAAGTGAATGAAAAGGATAGAAGCCACACAATAGCCATAAACCCTACTGAATTTTGTCTTCTGTCGTTCGGCTAAATAAATAACGCGGATAATCAGAACCACAAATAAGGCAATCACAAACAAAGAGCCCGCAAATCCCCATTCTTCTCCTACAGTTGTAAAGATGTAATCGGTATGTTGTTCAGGTACAAATCCACCTTTAGTTTGTGTGCCTTCCAAGTAGCCTTTTCCGAACCAGCCGCCGGAACCAATGGCAATTTCCGACTGGTTGGTGTTATACCCAACGCCTTTCATATCGACTTCTTTTCCTAAAAGAATGTTGAAACGATCGCGGTGGTGTTGTTTGAAAACATTTTCAAAAACATAATCTACTGAAAACACAAAACCTGATATGCCGACAAAAATAATCGCACTTAAAATCCAGTTTCGGTTAATAATTCGGCTTCGGTAATAAATAAATATAATGATTGCCAACGCAATACCGATAATTACTAACGGTTTCAGCATTAAAGCCATCACAAACAAAACGATAGCGATAAATCCCGTCCATAAATACCATGACGGTAAACCTTCGCGATACAAAACCAAGATGAAAGCACTGTAAATTAAAGCACTTCCCGGATCGGGTTGCGGTAAAATAAGCAATACCGGTAAGGATAAGATAAGTAAGGCTTGGACTTGCCGATTGAAGTCTTTTAAATTGACTTGAACATCGCTCAAATATTTGGCCAAAGCCAATGATGTTGCCGCTTTAGCAAACTCGGATGGCTGTAGCGTAAAACTGCCAATGCCATACCAACATCGCTGTCCGGCTATGGTTTTTCCAAAAGCAAAAAGGCCGACTAAGGATAATAGTGAAACGGCAAATATAATACTGGAATACTTTTCGTAAAACTTGGCATCTACCGATAAAACAATAAAGATGATAGGAATAGAAAATAAGATAAACAAGAACTGCTTTCCGTAAATCTGACTGAAATCAAAAATTGAAGTTTCGCCTTCTATGGATGATAAGGAAGATGAATAAATATTCAGCCACCCCAATATGACCAATATCAGGTAAATCACTACGCTAATCCAATCTAAATTATTGGTAACACTTTGGTTTCTCATAAACTGAATTTATCCTTGTGAGGCTGCGCTTTTGTTGGTTGCACTACTGTCTTTTGCCGCTGGTTTTAAAAGCGTATTGGTTTTGGTAACATTAATTAACGTATCATTCACCGGATTTTTGATATAACGGTTGTATTCCGGTCTTAAATCTCGGGCTAAAATACGGGTTTCTAAATCTTTACGAGTGATTTTGCCTCGAATGTATTTTTCAATCATTAAACTGGCAATCGGACCGGCAATAGTAGCTCCATAACCGCCGTTTTCAACTAAAATAGCAATGGCAATTTTCGGATTGTCTTTAGGTGCAAAAGCCACAAAAATAGAGTGGTCTTTTAACTGAACCCTCTTGCCGTCAATAATGGTGAAGTTTTCCGCTGTACCGGTTTTTCCGCAAATGTCGATGCCTTCTACCCTCAATCCACTGGCCGTACCAAAATTATAAACGTCAAACAAACCGCTAACCATAGTTTCAAAATGTTCTCTGTTGATGGTAGTTACGTGTTTGGATCTGAATTTTTTGTCGATAACTTCTCCTTTGATTTTTTTGATGATGTGAGGCGTGTAATAATACCCTCGATTTGCTACGGTGGCCATCATATTAGCCAATTGAATAGGCGTCATCAATACTTCTCCTTGCCCGATGGCATTCGATACTATGGTTTTACTGCTCCAACGCCAACCCGGATAAATCTTTTTATAAGTCTTTGAATTCGGTATGTTTCCTCTTCTTCCGGTTGGTAAATCGTAACCCATAAACTCGCCCAAACCAAAAGTTTTCAAGTGTTTACTCCAAACGTCAACGCCAACAGAAGCATTGCCGAACTTGTCGAGTGTTCGCATATAAGACGTGGAAAAGAAAGTATTACAAGATTCGTAAATACCGCGATGCAATTGAACCACACCGCCATGACAGTGACATCGCATGAATCTTCCCGGTGCAAAACTAAAACCGTGGTTACACACTACAGAAGTATTCAAATCGATAGCACCTTCTTGTAAAGCAACCAAACCGGTTAAGATTTTAAAGGGTGAACCCGGTGGGTATTGCGCTAGTAATCCTCTGTCGTATAAAGGTTTTGCAATGGAATCGTGGTACAACATGGTGTAGTTTTTAGAACGTTGTCTTCCCACTAAAATAGCCGGATCATAGGAAGGCGCTGTTACCAATGCTAATATTTCACCGGTTTTAGGTTCGATAGCTACAATGCCGCCGCGTTTGTTAATCATCAACTCTTCGCCATATTGTTGCAATACGGCATCGATGGTTAGGTTGATGTCTTTTCCTTGTTCGGCAATCGTGTCGAAACGACCTTCTTTGTAAGAACCAATCTCACGGTTGTATTTGTCGCGTTGAATGTATTTTACACCTTTAATCCCTCTAAGGATTTCTTCGTAACTTTCTTCAACTCCTTGTTTTCCTATCAAATCACCACTTTTGTAGTATTTGTTTTTTTCAATGATGCTTTCGTTAACTTGGGTGATGAAACCAAAAATATTGGCACCAAAAGCAACTTGGTAATCACGAAGCGAACGTTTCTGAATGTAAAAACCGCTAAAATTGCGTTGTACTTCTTGGAAAGCTGCATACTCTCTTTTGTTCAATTGGGCTAAAAACAACGAGGGCAATCTCGGACTGTACACCTTGGCTTTGGCAATTTTTTTGAGAAAATCTTCTTTGGTTATATTGAGTAATTGACAAAATTCTAAAGTGTCAATATCCTTAACGTCTCTAGGGATAACCATGATGTCATAAGACGGTTGATTGGCCACTAAAAGCTTACCATTTCTATCGTATATATAACCTCTCTCCGGATATTCATATTTAATCTTAATGGCGTTGTTATCGGATTTGAGTTTTAGGGTATCGTCAATAACCTGCAAATAAAACAACCGCAGCACCAGTAAAGCAGTAGCCACAAAAATAATGGTTGGCAATAAAACTTTTCTCATCGTTTACTTGGCTTTATAATGTAGATTATAATAATACAAGTGATAAGGGTAAAGATAGTACTCAAAAAAGTACGCCATAAAATTTCCCACAGGAAGCTCAATTTAAATACTTCGAGTAAAAACAGTATGGAATGGTGTAACACTACGGCTATCAATAGAAATGAAAAGCGTTCAGGTGTAATAACGTCGTTGAGTTTTACCGTTTGGTATTCATAGCTCAACCCAAAAGAGAATTTAAAAATCGCCGGTCTGAAATAGGCCAAAGTTATACATGCTGCAGCATGAACGCCACCCGAATTGCAAAACATATCCATCAATAAACCCAAGAAGAAACTGGCTGCTAAGAGTCCGGTTTTGTTTCCGTTTACCGGGAAAAGGATAACGAAAAGGATATACGGAAACGGATTGATAAAGCCAAACAAATCAATGCGGTTAAAAATCAAAACTTGCGCGAAAAGCAACAAGATGAAGCGGGCAATATTTCCAAGTAAAGCACTATTCATCTTTTTTATTTTGATTTTCTAGTTTGGTAATTTCGTCGGCATCTTTGTTTTTAATGATGTAAACATGGCCTAGATTGGTCATGTCATTAAACAACTTAATATCTAACGTGTAATAATTCGTTACATCATCTATATATACTTTATCAATGGTACCAATGCCTATGTTTTCCGGGAAAATAATGGATTGTCCACCGGTAACTATAGTATCGCCTTTTCGCACGCCGGCCAACCTTGGTACGTCAATCAATTGCACAAAACCTGTGCTTTTTCCGTTCCAAACCAACGAGCCAAAGTGATTTGACTTTTTGATTTTGGCGTTGATTTGCGATTTAACATTCAGTATGCTGATGATAGTAGCGTAATTTTTAGATGTTTTATCAACTATGCCCACAATTCCTGCGCTGTTGATTACGCCCATATTGCGTTTGATACCCGAAGCGGAACCGTTGTTAATGGTCAGATAATTTTCGAAGACACTGTAAGAGTTGTGGATGACTTTTGATACAATGATATCCGTTTTTTTAACGCCTTTAATGGAATCAATCTCCGGTAGTTTGGTGGTGTCTTTTTGATTGAACAACAACGATTTTAAACGGGCATTTTCCATAGCCAATTCTTCGTTTTGTGATTTCAAATTGAAATATTCGTTGATGTTATTCACTCTTTCATATATCCCACCGGTAAAGAAATTTGCTGAACTGATGACTTTACTTTTGTGGTAAGAATGCGACTGAATGGTAAGCGAGAGCGATATGACCAAAAGCAGCAAAAACAGTAAGCGATTACTGTTTTTTAAAATAAAATTAACTATTTGCTGCATCTTTTTCTAGTCTTCAGTGTTCAGTATTGAGTCGAAAGTATTCGGTGTGGTGACCCAATACTATTTAATAAGTATGCTTCTGAATTTCGGGATGTTTTTAAGCGCCATTCCGGTGCCGCGAACCACGGCTCTTAACGGATCTTCAGCAATGTATACCGGTAAATCTGTTTTTTGAGAAATACGCTTGTCCAAACCTCTTAACATCGAACCTCCACCGGCTAAGTAAATACCGGTATTGTAAATATCGGCTGCTAATTCAGGCGGTGTTTGCGATAGGGTTTCCATGATCGCATCTTCAATACGTTGAATGGATTTGTCTAAAGCTTTGGCAATTTCTCTGAACGATACTTCAACTTGTTTCGGTTTTCCGGTTAACAAGTCACGACCTTGTACGGACATATCATCCGGCGGTGTTTCTAAATCGTCAGTGGCCGCTCCAATAGTGATTTTGATTTTCTCGGCAGTACTTTCTCCCACAAATAAATTGTGTTGGGTTCTCATGTAGTAAACGATATCGTTTGTGAAAACGTCACCGGCAATTTTAACCGATTTATCACAAACAATTCCGCCTAAAGCAATTACTGCAATTTCTGTAGTTCCGCCTCCAATATCTACAATCATGTTTCCTTTCGGTTGCATAATGTCAATACCGATACCAATAGCTGCTGCCATAGGTTCGTGAATCAAGTATACTTCTTTTCCGTTAACGCGTTCACACGATTCTTTTACCGCGCGCATTTCTACTTCTGTAATACCGGAAGGTATACAAACTACCATGCGCAAAGCCGGTGTAAACATTTTCTTCTTCAAGGCCGGTATGCTTTTGATAAACATACTGATCATTTTTTCCGAAGCATCGAAATCGGCAATAACACCATCTTTCAAAGGACGTATGGTTTTGATGTTTTCATGGGTTTTACCTTGCATCATATTGGCTTCTTTTCCAACCGCAATGATTTTACCTGATATTCGATCACGGGCTACAATTGACGGACTATCAATTACAACTTTGTCGTTGTGAATTATCAGCGTATTGGCTGTACCAAGGTCAATAGCGATATCCTCGGTCATGAAATCAAAAAATCCCATAAGTCTTTTAAGGGTTTAAATGTTTATATAAAATTTTAACGCACAAAGTTAAACAAATTAATGTTTAAAATGACGTGTTCCTGTAAATACCATTGCAACTTTATTTTCGTTGCAAAAATTAATGCTCAATTCATCTTTTATTGAACCACCGGGCTGAATAACAGCCGTGATTCCTGCGTTGTGAGCAATTTCTACACAATCCGGAAACGGGAAAAAAGCATCACTGGCCATTACCGCTCCGTTCAAATCAAATCCGAAAGTATTGGCTTTTTCAATGGCTTGTTTTAAAGCATCAACTCTGGAAGTTTGTCCTGTGCCCGATGCTACTAATGTACTGTTTTTTGCTAACACTATTGTATTCGACTTGGTATTTTTGCAAATTTTTGAAGCAAAAAGCAAATCTTCAATTTCTTGTTCGGTTGGCTTACTGTTAGTAACGTAAGTCAAGTGCGATTTATTGTCTGTGATGTTATTTCTTTCTTGCACCAAAACACCGTTCAAACAAGTTCTAACGTTGGTTTGAGGCAGCGCGGTTTCTTTTAAAATTAAAATAATTCTGTTTTTCTTTTCAGATAAGATAGCGATGGCTTTCTCGTCAAAACTTGGTGCAATCACAACTTCACAGAATAAACTGTTGATTTCACCGGCTGTAGCTTCGTCTATGTTACCATTGGCAATCAATACACCACCAAATGCCGAAGTCGGATCTCCTGCCAAAGCGGCTAAATACGCTTCTTTCATCGTGTTTCGAGAGGCTAAACCGCAAGCATTGTTGTGTTTTAATATGGCAAAAGTCGGTTCGTTTTCCTTGAATTCTAAAATCAGATTCACCGCAGCATCCACATCCAACAAATTGTTATATGATAATTCTTTGCCGTGTAATTTGGTAAACATCGCGTCGAAATCACCGAAGAAAAATCCTTTTTGATGTGGATTTTCTCCGTAACGCAACACTTGACCTTTTTGCTCACTGATTTTTAAAACGGTTTCTTCTTGATTTTGGTTGAAATAATTAAAGATGGCCGAATCGTAGTGCGAAGACACATTGAATGCTTTAGTCGCTAACGTTCGTCTTTGCTCCAAAGTTGTGGCGCCGTTTTGTGTGGTCAATAAATCGAACAAAAATCCATACTCATTTACCGAAGCAATGATAACGGTGTCTTTAAAGTTTTTGGCTGCTGCGCGAATTAGTGAAATTCCACCGATATCAATTTTCTCAATAATATCGGCTTCACTCGCTCCGGAAGCAACTGTTTTTTCAAACGGATATAAGTCGACAATCACCAAATCAATTTGCGGAATTTGGTATTCAACCATTTGTTGGGCATCGCTTTCGTTGTCCTGACGGTTCAAAATACCACCAAATACTTTAGGATGCAAGGTTTTAACGCGGCCGCCTAAGATAGATGGATAGGAGGTAACGTCTTCCACCGGAACTACCGGTATGCCGAGTTCTTTGATAAAGGATTCGGTTCCGCCGGTTGAGTAAATTGTTACGTTTTGTTCGTGTAGTTTGCGAACAATCGGTTCTAAACCATCTTTGTAAAAGACCGAAATTAAGGCCGATTGGATTGTTTTTGTTGTGTTCATAGTTGTTGTGTTGTGAGTGTAAAAAAGTTGTTTCTAATAAGACCGCAAAAGTAGTTTTTTTAAAAGCAATATTCAAGTTTGATATGTAACAATCTGTTGTTTTTTGACACAAATAAAACGAAACAAAAAATAATAGGGATTTCCATTAATTTTATGGAAATTTACCCATAGATAAATTAGCCATATGTTACTCTATTTAAGACTGCTCAAAGAAAGTTTTGCTTTTGCTATGAATGCGTTGCGAAACAATAAACTCCGAACCATGCTTTCTTTGTTGGGAGTAACCATTGGTATATTTTCCATCATTGCCGTTTTGGCTGCTGTAGACTCCTTAGATCAAAAAATCCAAAGCGATTTGAGTACTTTGGACAAAAACACCATTTATTTAACCAGTCAGTCTTTCGGACCAACGGATGTACCAAGATGGAAAAGGGAACAGTTTCCTAACGTGACTTTCGAGGAATACCAATACATGAAAACGGCTATGAAAGATGTCGAAAACTCTTGTTTTCAGTATTTCACGGTTAGTCAAAACATTACTTATGAATCCAGAACTTCCGAGGCTGTAAATATGGTGGCGGTTACCGCAGAATTTGTAGACATTCAGCGATTGGAGTTTTCCGAAGGGCGATTTTTCAACGAATCCGAATCGTATTCCGGTAAACAAGTGGTTGTGTTAGGATATGATATTGCTCAAAATTTATTTGATGGTTTTAATCCGATTGGTAAAACGGTTAGAATGTACGGACAGAAGTTTACCGTTATCGGCGTTACTAAAAAGAAAGGAAGTTCCGGGATTGACATAGGTGGTGGCGATGATACTTCGGCATTTTTTCCGGCTACTTTTTTGAGAAGAATTTACGGCGATAACAATCCGCAGGTTTTGCCGGTTATTGTAGTTAAACCCGAAAAAGGAACCGATATTGAGGCTTTAAAAAGTGACATCGCTCAAAAATTGCGCAATTTCCGTGGTGTGAAACAAGGTGATATAGATAACTTTTTCATCAATATTTTATCTGGTTTAACCGATATGATTGACGGGCTTTTAGGAAGTCTAAGAGTTGGTGGTATTATCATCAGTTTCTTTTCGTTTTTAGTTGGTGGTTTTGGGATTGCGAACATCATGTTTGTTTCGGTAAAAGAAAGAACCAATCTAATCGGCATTCAAAAATCATTAGGTGCCAAAAATAAATTCATCTTGTTCCAATTTTTGTTTGAAGCGATTATCCTTTGTTTGATTGGTGGTGCCATCGGTTTATTGATTGTTTGGTTGTTGGCGATGTTACTCACTAATATACTCGACTTCGAGTTTGTGTTGAGCTTCTCTAATGTGTTAATCGGAACAAGTTTGTCGGTCATAGTCGGACTCATCTCCGGAATTTTACCGGCCATTTCCGCTTCTAAATTAGATCCTGTAGAAGCGATTCGAAGCGGAATGTAAATCGGAATACATTTTTATTTACAACATAAAAAAAGGCACAAACTAGAATTTGTGCCTTTTTTACTTTTAACGAAAATGACTTATCGAATATCTTGATTTAAAATCAAATCGATGTACAAATTGATTTTGTTTTTCAATTCTTTTCGGTGAGCGATGAAATCCAGGAAGCCGTGGTCTAAAACGAATTCGGCAGTTTGGAATCCTTCCGGTAAATCTTTTCCGGTAGTATCACGCACTACACGCGGACCGGCAAAACCAATCAAAGCGCCCGGTTCTGAAATATTGATATCGCCCAACATGGCATAAGAAGCTGTTGTTCCTCCGGTAGTCGGATCTGTACACAAAGAGATGTACGGAATTTTAGCTTCGGCCAATTGCGCTAATTTAGCCGATGTTTTAGCCAACTGCATCAACGAATAAGCAGCTTCCATCATACGAGCACCACCCGATTTAGAAATCATAACAAACGGCGTATTGTGTTTGATGGCGTAGTCAATACCACGTGCGATTTTTTCACCAACCACAGCACCCATCGAACCACCAATAAAGGCAAAGTCCATACAACAAACCACTAAATCTTTCCCTTTGGACTTACCAACGCCGGTACGAACCGCATCTTTCAAACCGGTTTTGTCAATGGCGTCTTTTAAACGATCCGAATACTTTTTAGTGTCAACAAAGTTCAAAGGATCTTTGGAAGTCATTTTGGCATCTAACTCTTTGAATTCGTTGTTGTCAAACAAAATTTCAAAGTATTCTTTACTGCCAATTCTTACGTGAAAATCATCTTCCGGACTTACCCATAAGTTACGGGCTAGTTCATCTTGATCAATAATTTTTCCGGTAGGTGATTTGTACCAAAGGCCTTTTGGTACGTCTTTTTTATTTTCAGTTGGCGTTTGAATTCCTTTTTCTGTTCTTTTAAACCAAGCCATAGCTAAATGTGAATTATGAATTGTGAATTATGAATTATGAGTTGAAATCGTAATTCATAATTCGTAATTTGAAATTTATAATGTGTTTACGTTATTCAAGTCGGCAAAAGCTTGCTCTAATCGGTTGTTGAAAGTTACTTCTCCTTCTCGAATCCATTTTCTTGGGTCGTAGTGTTTTTTGTTTGGAGAATCAGCGCCTTCAGGACTTCCGATTTGGGTTCTTAAATAATCAATTTTTGAGGTCATATAATCTCTGATACCTTCGGTGAAAGCGAATTGTAAGTCGGTATCGATATTCATTTTAATTACTCCGTAAGAAATCGCTTCTCTGATTTCCTCCAAAGTAGAACCTGAACCGCCGTGGAATACAAAATCAACAGGGTTGTTTCCGGTGTTGAATTTATTTTGAACGTAATCCTGAGAGTTTTTCAAGATTTTTGGTGTCAGTTTTACGTTGCCCGGTTTGTAAACGCCGTGAACGTTTCCGAAAGCCGCTGCAATCGTAAATTTAGGCGATACTTTCATCAGTTCCTCGTAGGCGTAAGCTACTTCTTCCGGTTGGGTGTATAATTTTGAGCTGTCTACATCTGAATTGTCAACACCGTCTTCTTCTCCGCCGGTGATACCTAATTCGATTTCTAAAGTCATGCCCATTTTGCTCATACGAGCCAAGTATTCCTTACAAATTTCGATGTTTTCGTGTAGTGGTTCTTCAGACAAATCAATCATGTGAGAAGAGTATAGTGGTTTTCCGGTTTCGGCAAAATGTTTTTCAGAAGCGTCTAACAAACCGTCAATCCAAGGCAAAAGTTTTTTAGCACAGTGGTCGGTGTGTAAAATTACAGTAGCGCCATAAGCTTCGGCTAAAGTATGAATGTGTTTGGCTCCGGCAACTGCTCCGGCAATGGCAGCCTTTTCTCCTGCATTTGAAAGTCCTTTTCCTGCATTGAATTGCGCTCCACCGTTGGAAAACTGAATGATAACAGGTGCGTTTAACTTGGCAGCAGTTTCCAAAACACCGTTAATAGTGCTGGAACCGATTACGTTAACAGCCGGTAAAGCAAATCCTTTTTCTTTAGCGTAGTTGAAAATTGCTTGAACTTCGTCTCCCGTAGCTACTCCGGGTTTGATATTGTGAGCCATTGTTTTGTGTCGTTTTTAAGTTAAGGGTACAAAAATAATAATTTCTGATTTTAGAAAGGATAATTTATTCCAATATTTAAAACCGATTTATCGAAGCGCATCTCTTTCATCCATTTGTCGTTAACAAACTCCGAAGGGTTGTAGGTTTTGAACCCTAAATCCAAACGGACGATAAAGAAATTAAAGTCGTAACGGAACCCGAAACCGCTACCAACGGCTATGTTTTCTAACGACTTAAAGCCTTCAAAAATTGCCGCTTCGTTTTTAGAGTTGTCCAATACGTTCCAAATGTTTCCGATATCGGTGAAAAGGGCTCCATTGAGTTGCTGGAAAATGTTGAAACGGAATTCGGCACTAAAAGCCAATTTCATGTTTGCTTCGTTAAAATCCAAAAAGCTTCCGCTGGCTCCAGGCCCTAAACTGTACGATTGCCAAGCACGGTTATCGTTGGTTCCGCCACCAAAGTAACTTCGGGAAAAAGGTACGTCATCCGAGTTGCCGTAGGGAACCGCAATACCGGCAAAAACTTTGGTAGCAAAGACCTTTTTGCGACTCAAATCCCAGTGTTTGATATACTCGAATTCGCCTTTTAAGTATTGCGAAAATTCCACATCTAAAAAGGTGTTGGCGCCGTTTTGGTTTTGTAATTGTTTGGAGGCACGCGCTAAAATAGACAATAAGTTTCCGGCCGATTCTACTTTGGCTTTAACCGCAAAAAATTCGTTGTCCAATAAGTCTTTTTTGGAGGTTTTGGTAAAGGAAATGTTGGTCGCAAAAATCAAGTTGTTTTCAATCAAACGTTGTCTTCTTTCCACTATACTCAATACCGATTTGGCATCAGATACGGAAAGCGGTATGTTGCCTGCAGCTACGTCATTGATAAAGCCGTTCGTTCCGTCTTCTATGAGCAATCTACCGGTATCCTGATTGAAGTAAGGCGAAGTGGCCGGCAGATAATCTTGGGCAATTTCGTTTAGAGTATTGTAGGATGATTGGTAAATGTTGAAATAGTTGGACGGATTTAGGTTTTTAACAAACTGTATGTTGATCAAATCCAACTTAAAATTGGTGTTTCGTTTTGGTGTCCAATTGTACGTTAAGGAACTTGTAAAGTTTTGTTTGTCGAGACCGATGTTGGTTTGTTTGGCATAACCCACGCTCAATGTAGTGAACGGAATCATGGTTTTAGGGATGATTTTATCGGTTTTGAACGGCAAGAAAATACGAGGGAAATTCAGCTTGGCATCTACCCCGATTTCTGAAATATTAAAGAAAGTATTGTTCGGATTCGCCAAATCTTTAGAAGAACCAATGTTGCCTCTAAAGCCGATTTCAAAAGTTTCTGCACCGTTGAATACATTTCTAATGCCTAAAAAAGTGTTTCCGGTAATCCCGAAATCCTGAATGTTGGAATGGGTAAAATCGGTCGAAAAACCGAAAGTATATTTCTTTCTCGGTGTCAGATAGACATTCGCAATCAGACTGTTTTTCTGCGTCTTATCTTCTACATATTGAATCAGCGGATAGTTGAATACCTTGAGATTACTTAAATAACGCGACGTAATAGAAGACCTGAAATCGGAAAAATAATTGCCTTTGGTTACAAAAATTCCGTCGGTAATGGCTTTCGGGCGGTATTTTAACTTGTTGGTGCTGTAGAGGGTAAAATCGTTATATACCACGCTGTCTTTGATGGGCGCTGAGGCGTTCGTCGGATTGTGGTCGGTAAAAATGTTAACCTTGCTGATTTTGTACAACTCGAAAGGCTTGGTTTTTAGGCTATCCTCCAGGCGAATCGATTCATTTTCAATAACCAAATCAACATTGGCAATATGCGTCTTTTTTAAGGTGTCAATGTCGAAAGTAACGTAATTTTGTTGGAATCGGAACGCACCATTGTTACGGAAATCTTCGGTGATTCTCTTGCGCTCTTCATCAAAAGTCACCGTCTCAAATTTTTGTTTCGATTTGAGTACAGCGTTTCGTTTTCTGGATTGGTAGATGGAATCTAAGGCCGGACTCGCAATAAAAGTTTTGATGCTGTCAATAATATACGGTTTGCCGGTTTTAATGTCGTAACGCAGCTTCACTTTTTTCTTGTCAACGGTGTCAATTTTGTACTGTGTTATAACGTCGAAATAGCCTCTGTTATAGAAATATGAACGCAATCGTTTCAACGATCTTCTGGTACTACTGGTGTCTAAAACAACCGGAGCTTCGCCTGTTTTTCTTAAAAAATTGTCCACACCCGAATATAGGAAAGATTCTCCCAATCGCTTCACTTGCTTTTTCGATAACCATTTGGCTTTGCGGTAATAGCGTTTCGGATTTTGAATCATTTTGGCTTTAAAAAGCGAGTCCGATTTTGGCTTAGCCAAATTGTAAATGTTCAAACGAAGCGGAAATCCGAAAATAGCACTATTCTGTTTTTGGTACAACTGATTGAAGACTTCCTCGGCATTGTCTTTCTTGTCGTCAATGTAGATGTTGTTTTTGGTGAGTAAACTTTTACCGTCGGGAACTCTTTTGGTCGAGTTACAACCAAAGATAATTAGTCCAATTAGAATAAATAGTGATATTTTTGTGAGACTCTTTTTCAAGCGGTGTAAATATTTAATTCAAAAATACAGTATTTTATGGTTAGTAAAAACCAAATAAAATTAATTACCGGTTTGCAACAAAAAAAATACCGAAACGAGCATCAGCTGTTTTTGGCTGAAGGCGTAAAAGTAATACAGGAATTGTTGCAATCAAATATCGTGCTCGACCATTTATTTGAGACCGAAAGTATTTTTGAAGCGGTACCTGCAGCGCAAAAAACCTTGATTAAAGAAGCCGATATGAAACGCATGTCTGCGCTCAATACACCAAGTTCTTGTTTGGCAGTTTTTCATATTCCTGCTCCTAAACCAATAGATTTTAAAGGGCTGATTGTAGCTTTGGACGACATTAGAGATCCGGGTAATTTGGGAACCATCATTCGGTTGTGCGATTGGTTTGGCGTTACCCAGTTGTTGTGTTCTAAAGAAACGGTCGACTTATACAATCCGAAAGTGATTCAGGCGACTATGGGTTCTGTGAGTCGCGTTCAGGTAAATTATGTTGACTTAGCCACTTTCATCTCGGAAACAACTTTACCTGTTTTCGGAACTTTTATGGATGGGAAAAACATCTACAAAGAGTCTTTGCCTTCGGAAGGGATTTTGATTTTCGGAAACGAAGCCAACGGTATTTCTCCGGCTTTGGAACAAAAGATAAAAAATCGAATCGCCATCCCAAGATTCGGCAATCTGCAACAAACGGAAAGCTTGAATGTAGCCACTGCTACAGCAATTTTTTTAAGCGAGTTCAGAAGAAATTCTTAGTGAAACGTAAAGTTGATTAAAACCGCGCGGGTTTTCAGCGATTCGATATTGCCTGTCCACGGACTGTTAGGGTCGTCATCGCGAATCAATTCATCGCCAAATCCGAATACACCACGAATCGAAGGAGAGAATTTGAAGTATTCAAAATACAAATCGATACCAAATCCAAACGTATAATTATTGGTCCAAGGTTGTACTCTGAATTTTTGCTCGGAGTTGTCGTCTTTCGATTTGGAGTTGCTCGATAAGTTTAAAGTAGCACCTACGCCGCCTAATAAATAAGGTCTGACATTTCCGGTGCGCAACGAGGAAAATTTCAGCATCAACGGAAAATCAATATACGTGGCTTTTACTTCACGAATGGCATCTCGGTCATTGGTAAATCCGGGATAGGTTAGGGTACGACTGGCGTAATACAATCCGGGTTCAAAGCGCAATTCAACGTATTCATGAAGGCGTAAGGCACCAACCAAACCTACGTTAAATCCGCTGTTGCCTTTTACATTAATGTCTTGTCCAGGAACTTTATAATCGGTTTTAAAATCGAAAGTACTAAAGCCTAAAAAGTAACCCCAATACACGCGCTGCTTGTCAAAGTTCTCCAAATTGATGATAGGATCTTTTGAAAAAGTACTTTTCCCAAATTGCGCTTGGGAAACAGAGGAGATGAGTAAAAACAAGACAATTAACTTCTTCATGCTTTGGCTAAAGTACATATTTTATTTTTTGGTCGCGGTATAAATGGTGGCAACGCCAAAAGTTTGTGGCATGGCTTTACAGTCTATAAACGAAACTTTTCTCAAAATATTGTTTAGTGCTTCGCCAAACGGGAAATGGCTAGCCGATTCCGACAAATAACCATAAGCGCTGTTGTCTTTAGAAAACAACTTGCCTACTAACGGTAAAATTACTTTAGTGTGAAAAGCATAGCCTTGTTTGAAAGGGAATTTTGTGGGTACCGAAGTTTCTAAAATCACAAATAGGCCGCCCGGTTTTAACACGCGGTAAATTTCTGCCAAACCTTTCTCTAAAGTTTCAAAATTACGAATACCGAAAGAAACGGTAATGACATCGAAATGATTGTCGGGATACGGAATATTTTCGCTGTCACCAACCACCATTTCAATAGTATCGGCTAATTTTTTAGAAAGTACTTTTTTCTTGCCTACTTCCAACATACCAACCGATAAATCCAGACCGATAATTTTTTCAGCGGCGGTGGCTTCTGCCATCATAATCGCTAAATCTCCGGTTCCGGTGGCAATATCAAGGGCTATTTTTGGATTATGAGCTTTGACTAAGGCAATGACTTTTTTGCGCCATTTCATATCGATTCCTAAAGAAATCACCCGATTCAAACCATCGTATTCCCCCGAAATGTTATCGAACATTTGGGTTACTTGCTCTTTTTTACCTAAAGTAGATTCTTTGTAAGGAGTGATTTGCTTTGACATGGTTGCAATTTTCTGCAAATATACGCTATTAAAGTGCAGAGTTGCAAAGTTCCTTAGGGTCAAAGTTTTGAAAAAAGTTTTCGCCGGCTACGGTTATTAGAGGTTACTTTCTCAAGTAGGTTTGAAAAGTAAAGGCGAAGTCGTGTCGTTCGTCTTTAGGATGGTATTCTTCGAAAACCAATTGCCATTCAGAAAGGTCAACCTCCGGGAAATATGTGTCCGCTTCGAAAGTGGCGTGGACTTTAGTCAAGTCGAGTTTGTCCGCCACCGCAATGGATTGACGGTAAATTTCTCCACCACCAATAATGAAAACTTCTTCTGTTTTCGGACAAGCTTCTATGGCTTGTTCCAGCGAGTTTACCACTATACAGCCTTCCGGTTGGTAGTTGGCTTGGCGCGAAATGATAACGTGGGTACGGTTGGGTAAGGGTTTCGGAAAACTTTCAAATGTTTTTCGTCCCATAATAATGTAATGTCCCGAAGTTAGGGTTTTGAATCTCTTAAAATCATCGGGTAAATGCCAGAGCAGTTGGTTTTCTTTTCCCAGTGCATTGTTTTCCGCCACTGCGGCTATTACTGTAATCATTATAGGTTGGATTTGGCGTTTTCTAAGTCGTTTTTAAGTTGTTCTATTTTTTTGGTTTGTTTGAGCATGAGTTTGTCTATTTGGGCGCGTTCCCAATTTTTATTCATAAAACTGTCGGTAATCAACACTTTGACAACGTGAAAAACAAACAAACAACACCACAAACTGGCTACCCAAATCCACCAATTGGTTTCATCGTGATAGGAAAGGATATGGTTGGCCGCAAACAAAAACACACAGCCAATTACAAAAACTATAAAATGCTGGAACAATCGCTTTTTTTGTTGGATACGATTGCGTGCATATTCGTATAATTCGTGTTGGTTGGGCTCCATAAGACGAAATTTATGGTTTAAAGGTAAAATTTATTTTCAAAACAGTAAAATCTGTTTTTAAGATAATGTATTACGAAACCGATTTCTTAACAGCAGATGTAAAATTAAAGGCTATGGAAATTGTAAATCTTCTTTTAAACAGGCGCTCTTTTTGGTAATGTCGTAAAAATAAAAAGGCTTGTAAAAGCTACTCTAAAATCGCTTTACTTTGCTACAGTAATCTATAAATGAAATAGTTATGGCTATTAAAAAGCAAGTTATTAAGACGAAACCGGTTGTAAAAGTTACATTTTCAATCGAAGCTAAAGAAGCCAATGCGGCTGCAGTGGTTGGTGATTTCAATAATTGGAATCCGGCTGAAGGAGAGTTGTCTAAATTGAAAAACGGCACTTTCAAAGCAACTTTTGATTTACCCAAAGACAACACTTTTGAGTTTAAATATTTAGTGGATGGTTCCTATGTGAATGATCCTGAGGCTGACCGTTATGCATACAACGAGTTTGCCGGTTCAGAAAATAGTGTTTTGGCACTATAGGTTTTAGTTTTGGTTAGAAAAAAATCCGTCTCGAAACCGAGACGGATTTTTTGTTTTATACCGCTACTTGTCCTTTGATATGCGGATGCGGATCATAGTCGACTAAGGTGAAATCCTCAAAAGTAAAATCGAAGATGTTTTTTACTTCCGGATTTAAAATCATTTTCGGTAAAGGTCTTGGTTCACGTGACAATTGCAATTCGACTTGTTCGAAATGGTTGTTGTAAATGTGTGCGTCTCCAAACGTATGAATGAATTCGCCCACCTGTAAATCGCAAACTTGAGCAATCATCATGGTAAACAAGGCATACGAAGCAATATTGAACGGAACGCCTAAGAAAATATCAGCGCTTCTTTGGTAGAGTTGACATGACAATTTACTGTCGGCTACATAAAACTGAAAGAAGGCGTGGCATGGTGGTAAAGCCGCTTTTCCGTTGGCTACATTTTCGGCAAATGATTTAGATGTATCCGGTAACACCGATGGATTCCAAGCCGAAACCAACATGCGTCGGCTGTTTGGATTGGTTTTTAAAGTTTCGATTAATTCTGTGATTTGGTCGATTTCTTCACTGTTCCAATTGCGCCATTGGTGGCCGTAAACCGGACCTAAATCGCCGTTTTCATCAGCCCATTCATCCCAAATTTTAACGCCGTTTTCTTTTAAATAACCTATGTTAGTATCGCCTTTTAAAAACCAAAGCAATTCGTAAATAATCGATTTTAAATGCAGTTTTTTGGTAGTTACCATAGGGAAGCCTTCGCTCAAATCAAATCGCATTTGGTAGCCGAATACACTTTTGGTTCCGGTTCCGGTTCGGTCTCCTTTTTGACAACCGTTTTCTAAAACGTGTCGCATTAAATCGTGGTACTGCTTCATTGGGTTGTAAGTTTTATGTTGTAAGTTCTAGGGTTTAAATTGTGTAGCATACAACTTATAACCTACAACTTTTTACGATTCTCTTTTTGAAATTTCGTCTCTTATTTTGGCCGCTTTTTCGTAATCTTCGTCTTGAACGGCTTTCTCTAAAGCTTCGTGCAATTCGGTCAGACTCATGCTAACATAAGCGTCACCTGCATTGCCATCGCTGTCAAGTCCGAAAGTTTCCGGAGTAGACAATACACCATCATCATCTGCATTTTGATTGTCGATGTCGGCCGGATTGGTGTTGAGGTAAATGCCGGCTTTGTCCAAAATGTTTTTGTAGGTAAAAATCGGAGCGTTGAATCGCAGTGCCAAGGCAATGGCATCTGATGTTCTGGCGTCGATAATTTCCTCTATTTTATCGCGTTCGCAAATGATACTCGAGTAGAAAACACCATCAACCAATTTGTGGATAATGACTTGTTTCACGACAATGTCAAAGCGGTCAGCAAAACTTTTGAACAAGTCGTGCGTTAACGGACGCGGCGGCTTGATTTCTTTTTCTAAGGCGATGGCAATAGATTGTGCTTCGAAAGCACCTATGACAATAGGGAGTTTTCTTTCGCCGTCTACTTCATTAAGAATTAGGGCGTAAGCACCGTTTTGTGTTTGGCTGTATGATATTCCTTTGATGGTTAGTTTTACTAAACTCATTTAGATTTTAGATTGCTGATTTTAGATTTTAGATTTCAGATTGAATATTTAGGAAACCAAGTTTCCCGACATTCAATACAAATCCTTCATAGCCCTGACAGGAGTGAAAATCCTTTTTGTTTTTTACTTCGACAGGCTCAGTATGACAAAACAAAAAGATTGCAACGTATGGCAGGAATACGGACTGCAAAGTAACAAAAACTTTTCGCTTCTTAAAATCAGAAGCATAAAAAAAGAGCCGCTGAAATTTGTTTTCAACGACTCTTTGTTAAGTATGTGTAAAAGCTTATGCGTTTTGTGCTTTGAAGGCTGCCAGCTTTTCTGTTAAGCGAGGTAAAATATCGAAAGCATCACCTACAATTCCGTAGTCCGCTACTTTAAAGAACGGCGCTTCGGCATCGCTGTTGATGACTACTTTTACTTTGGAAGAGTTGATTCCGGCGATGTGCTGGATCGCTCCTGAGATACCCACGGCGATATACAAATTGGTAGCTACCGGTTTTCCGGTTTGGCCTACGTGCTCACTGTGCGGTCTCCAACCCAAATCGGATACCGGTTTAGAACAAGCGGTGGCAGCGCCTAAAACTGAGGCTAAATCTTCCAATATACCCCAATTTTCAGGACCTTTTAATCCACGACCTCCCGAAACTACTACATCAGCATCGGCGATGGTTACTTTTCCGGTTGCTTTTTCTACTGAAGCTACTTTTACGTTGAAATCGGCTTCGTTTAAGCTTGGTGCGAAATCTTCTTCCGTAGTTGAAGCAGCACTTTCAAAAACCCCGTAAGAGTTTTTGGCCAAGCTCAATACTTTGACATCGGTAGCAATTTCTGTGATGTTGAAGGCTTTGTTAGAAAAAGCTGTTCTCTTTACTTGGAAAGGTGAAGTACTTATTGGTAATCCAACAACGTTAGAAGCAAATCCGGCTTCTAAGCCAACGGCTACCAATGGTGCCATGTACAAACTGTCGGTAGTAGATGATAATAAAATTACTTTGGCGCCTTCTTTTTGAGCGGCTTGTTTCACAACATCTGCGTAGGCTTTGGCGTTAAAGTTGCCCAATTTATCATTGGTTACTTTTAATACTTTGTCAACACCGTATTTGGATAAATCCGATACGTTTCCGGCGTTTACCGTTACAGCTGTAACAGTGGTGCCTAATGATTCGGCTACTTTTTTGGCATACGACGCTAATTCAAAAGCTACTTTTTTGAATTTTCCGTCGGCCGATTCTGCATATATTAATAATGACATGATTTTTTTGTTTTAAGTTGTACGTTCTAAGTTGTAGGTTAAAAACTGCCTACTGAGACTGAACACTGAATACTAAATTACCTTTGCTTCGTTGTGTAAGGCGTTGATTAAGCCGTCTAAATCGTCCGCAGCAAATAATTTTACAGCCGATTTCGGAGCCGGTTTTTCAAATTTTACCGCTTTGGTATTGTTGTTAGCGCTTACCGGTTCTAATACAGTTAACACTTTGGTTCTGGCGGTCATGATTCCGCGCATGTTTGGAATGCGTAAGTCTTTCTCTTCAACCAATCCTTTTTGACCTCCGATTACTAATGGCAATGAAGCTGAAATGGTTTCTTTTCCGCCGTCGATTTCACGAGCCGCTTTGGCTGCACTGCCGTCGATAGTTAATTCGGTACAAGAGTTCACAAAGTTGTAGTCCAACAAACCGGCTAACATCCCCGGAACCATTCCGCCATTGTAATCCAACGATTCTTTACCGCAGATTACCAAGTCGTATTGACCTTGTTTTACCACTTCGGCCAATTGTTTGGCTACAAAAAAACCGTCAGTAGGAGTAGCGTTTACGCGAATCGCTTCGTTAGCACCGATGGCCAAAGCTTTTCTTAGCGTTGGTTCGGTATCCGGTCCGCCTACATTAACCACTGTTACATTGGCACCTTGTTGCTCTTGGAACCAAATGGCTCTGGTTAATCCGAACTCGTCGTTAGGGTTGATTACGAATTGTACGCCATTGGTGTCAAATTCCGCATCACCGTTCACAAAGTTAATTTTTGAAGTAGTATCAGGCACGTGACTGATGCAAACTAATATTTTCATTGTTGCGTTTATTAAGTGAATTTTTTTCTGACCGTAAAAGTATAAAATATATTTCTAATTTTTATATGCGTGCATAATATTTTTTCAAATTTCAATCGATTTCGTAGCAGGTTCAAATTGGCTGAACGAACGATGTATCATTTTAAGCCGTTATTTAACCAACAGAAATGTTTTTTAATCGTATTTAATTTTTATTTTTGCCTTTCAAAATTATAGACAGTAACACAATCCGAAATATGAGAACGATACAATTTAGAGAAGCAGTTGCCGAGGCGATGAGCGAAGAAATGCGTCGCGACGAGTCAGTTTATTTAATGGGTGAGGAAGTAGCCGAATACAACGGTGCTTACAAAGCTTCTAAAGGAATGTTGGATGAGTTCGGTCCGAAAAGAGTGATTGATACCCCGATTGCAGAACTTGGTTTTGCAGGAATTGCCGTGGGTTCAGCGATGAACGGTTGCCGACCGATAGTGGAATTCATGACATTCAATTTCTCTTTGGTTGGGATTGATCAAATTATTAATAACGCGGCCAAAATGCGCCAAATGTCTGCCGGACAATTTCCAATGCCGATGGTTTTCCGTGGTCCAACAGCTTCTGCGGGACAATTGGGTGCTACACACTCGCAAGCCTTTGAAAACTGGTACGCGAATACACCGGGATTGAAAGTAGTTGTTCCTTCTACACCTTACGATGCTAAAGGATTGTTGAAATCAGCTATCCGCGATAACGATCCGGTAATCTTTATGGAATCAGAGCAAATGTATGGCGACAAAGGTGAAGTGCCTGAAGAAGAATACACTATTCCTTTAGGCGTTGCCGATGTGAAAAGAGAAGGTGCCGATGTCACAATCGTATCGTTTGGTAAAATCATTAAAGAGGCTTTTATTGCTGCTGATGAATTAGCTAAAGATGGTATTTCTTGTGAAATTATCGATTTGAGAACAGTTCGTCCAATGGATTATGATACCATCATCAACTCGGTTAAGAAAACCAATCGTTTGGTAGTTTTGGAAGAAGCTTGGCCTTTTGCCAGCGTTGCTTCTGAAGTGACTTACATGGTTCAGGAAAGAGCTTTTGATTATTTAGATGCGCCTATCCAAAGAATTACAACAGCAGATACACCGGCGCCTTATTCTCCAACTTTGTTGAAAGAATGGTTGCCTAATGCCGATGATGTAATTAAAGCGGTAAAAAAAGTAACGTACAAATAATTTTACAGACTACTAGACCGGCGGAATGTTAGAAAAACTCTAAAATTCCATGAAGTCTGAAATCTAGTAACCTAAATAACTATATTTG
The DNA here is from genome assembly GCA_002786385.1 of Flavobacterium sp. FEMGT703F. Taxonomy (GTDB): domain Bacteria; phylum Bacteroidota; class Bacteroidia; order Flavobacteriales; family Flavobacteriaceae; genus Flavobacterium; species Flavobacterium cheonhonense. The sequence goes on along the minus strand of PGCN01000018.1, from coordinate 23,772 downwards.
AAACTTCATCTGATCAAAGAGATGAAGTTTTTTTTTGCCCATGAAAAAAATATTTACACTAGTTGTTTTGTTGATGGTTTGTAGTCTGTCTGCTCAAACCAAGGTAAGTGGAATTGTTCTCGACAATACCAACCAACCAATACCTTATGCTAATATTGTGTTTAAAGGTTCGCAAGTAGGCGTGGTATCGAATGAAGACGGAAGATTTTACATCGAATCACCTAACAATTACACCGCTATTATCGTTTCGTTTGTAGGTTTTCCCGATAAGGAAGTCAAGTTGCCTAAGTTGGTAAATTATGACTTTAAAGTTATTTTAACTGAAGGCAATGCCTTGAAAGAAGTTAAAATTTACGCCGGAAAAACATCCAAAAAAGACAATCCTGCGTTAGACATCTTGCGCAAGATTTGGGAACGCCGTCGTAAAAACGGCTTGAAAATGTTCAAGCAATACCAATACGAAAAATACGAGAAAGTAGAGTTTGATATGAATACCATTGACAGTGCTTTCATGAAAAACAAGCTCTTCAAAGGCATGGAGTTCGTCTTTAAAAATATCGATACATCCAGCGTTACCGGTAAAACCTATTTACCCATCTTTATCAACGAATCGCTTTCAGATTATTATGGCGATAACGAAGCCAAAAAGACCAAAGAAATTCTCAAAGCCAACAAAAATTCAGGTTTAGGCAACGGCGATGGCGTGAATATGTTTATTAAAGATTTGTATAACGATTTCGATATTTATGACAACTATCTGAATTTCTTTGACAAGAGTTTTGTCAGTCCGTTATCGCGCACCGGAATTGATGTGTACAATTATGTGTTGACCGATACGGCTTACATTGACAACAAATGGTGTTACAACATCGTGTTCTATCCGCGTCGTAAAAATGAGCTGACTTTTAAAGGCGATTTTTGGGTAAACGATTCCACTTTCGCTATCAAAACCATTAACATGGCGGTGACCAAAAGCGCCAACATCAACTGGGTAAAAGACATTTACATCGAACAAGAATTTGAAGTATTGAATGATTCGGTGTTCTTGCCAACGCGCGATTATATGATGTCGGATTTTGCCCTTCGCAAAAAAGAAGAATCGAAAGGGGTTTACGGGAAAAGAACCACTTTATATCGCAATTTTAAATTCGATGAAAAGAAACCGGAGAAATTCTACAAAGAAGAAGTCAACTACATAGACAATTCCGTGTATGCCAAATCCGATGAGTATTGGGAAGAAAATCGTTTTGAGCGACTCAATAAAGATGAAGTTGGAATTTACAAAATGATTGACACTTTAAAAACCGTGAAGCGCTTCAAACAAATGTACAGTTTGGTGTCTATTTTAGGAAGCGGTTACATCGAAATTCCGAAATGGAAACTCGATTACGGACCCATTTTTTCTACTGTAGGTTTCAATGATGTAGAAGGTTGGCGATTGAGAGCCGGCGGAAGAACTTATTTCGGGCCAAACGATTTATGGCGTATTCAAGCTTATACGGCTTATGGTTTCGATGACAATAAATTCAAATACGGCGTTTCCGGAAAATGGATGGTTGACAAAAAGAACCGTGTCATTATCTCCGGAGGGAATCGAAGAGATGTGGAGCAAATTGGTGCGAGTTTAACCACTACTAATGATGTTTTGGGTAGAAGTTACGCATCTTCAGGGTTGTTTACTACGGCTGCCAACGGAAAACTGACCAACATCAACTTGAGTACTTTGGCAGTGGAAATGGAACCGGTGAAGAATTTAACCTTCCAATTAGGTTTTTCTTATCGTACACTCGAATCGGCCTCCGAAACCTTTAGTTTGAATTATTTTACCGATAACACTTTTACCACTACGGCCAGCGAAGTGAAACAATCGGAACTGAACTTACAAGTAGAATATACGCCGAAGCGAAAAACCATCGGTTACGGTGTAGAAAGAAGAGAAGTCGACAGTCCGTACAGCCGTTTCTTTATCAACTATAGTCAAGGTTTTAAAGGTTTAATCGACAGCGATTTCGATTATCAAAAAATCCAATTGTATTATAAACAGCCTGTTGTTATCGGGCCTTTAGGGCGTTCCAATTTCACTATGGAATTAGGAAAAACGTTCGGTCAGGTGCCGCTGGGGTTGATGAGTGTGGTGCCGGGGAATCAAACCTATTTCATTATACAAAATACTTTCAGTAACCTTAATTTCTACGAATTTGTGGCCGATGAATATGCTACTTTGCAATGGGAACATAATTTTAACGGAAAAATTTTCGCTCGAATTCCGGGTATCCGAAAATTAAACCTGAGAGAAATCATTGGCGTAAGAGGTGTTTACGGAACCGTGTCTGATGAAAACAGAGCCATCAATGCCTCGGGCTTAGTGTACCAAGCGCCGGAAAAACCATACTGGGAATACAGTGCGGGAATCGGAAATATTTTCAAAGTATTCCGTTTGGATTTCGCTTGGCGCGCCAATTATCGTGACATTCCGGATACCAACAATTTTACCATCAAAGGATCCTTTGGGTTTTATTTCTAATCATGCAGGAAGCCATTGCTTTTTTGGTTGAGAAGGATGCAGTTTTTAAAGCGCTGCATGTCCAATACGGCAATCCGCTTGTGCCCACCAGACCTGAAGGTTTTCAAACGCTGGTTAAACTGATTTTAGAGCAACAAGTTTCCTTGGAATCTGCCAGGGCTTGTTATGTAAAAATCGAAAATGCTTTGGGCGAAGTCACTCCGCAATTGATTTTGTCGGCTTCTGATGAGGTTTTGCGAGTCTGTGGTGTGAGTCGCCAAAAAAGCAGTTACCTCAAAGCTTTAGCGGAAGCCATTCTGAATAAAGAGTTGGTCTTAGAAACACTTTCAGAAAAACATCCCGACGATTTGAGAAACGAGTTAATCCAAGTCAAAGGCATCGGACATTGGACTATCGATGTGTATTTGATGTTTTGCTTGCAATCGCCCGATATATTTCCGATAGGAGATATTGCGTTAGTAAATACACTTAAAGAATTATACGGTTGTAACGATAAAGCCGAGATGTTGTCGTTGGCCGAAAACTGGAGACCGTATCGCAGTATGGCCACTTATTTTTTATGGCATCATTACCTTCAAAAAAGAAACAGGAAGTTTATTTATTAGTGAGGCGATTGATTTTGTCTGTCACCCACCGTTGATTGATCAGTAAGAAACAAAATAATAACGTCAATGAATAAACGGAGTTGAATCGGAGACCGGTATAGATGTAAATTGACATTAAAGTCTGACCCAATAGCACAGCCAAAACTACCAAAAAGGCTTTGTCTCGTTGTGAGTTAAAATCAATCTTCTTCCGATTCAACAAGTGAATCAACAGTTGTACAAAAACTAACAAATAAATTATTCTGAACAGAACTGAAAGACTTTCAAAAAAACCTGTCTTGGGTTTTTCCGGAAAAGGATTAAAATTAGATTTTAATTTACGTAATGCGGTTTTTACTTGTTGGGAAAAGCTTAAGCTTTTAATATAGTTCCATGTCCCTTTTTGATACAGTTTACTATATTCTAAAACACCATTATTTGGTTTTTTTAATTCTTTTGCCTCAATGTATTTGAGGTTTAAATTTTCATCGGCCAAATCGCCGTCAACATTAGTGAAGTCGGTCAAAACTTTTTCATTCCAACTCTTTGAAAAAGCGGAGCCTTGCGATGCGGTAAAATAAAACCCTTTGTTAAAAAGAAGAGCGTTGCGCATTGGCCACGACAATACGATTAAACTAAAGAGTAAACCATGTAATAAGGTTCTTTTAATGTGGTTTTTAAGATGAAATAATAGATAAATGCCTAAAAGAGTAACAACAAAAAATACTGAAACCGGATGACACATTACGGTAATTGCTGCGACTATCGGTACTAAAACATTAGGTGCTTTGTTTTTTTGTAGCTGCATAAACAGTATACTAAGCAGTAAAATCAAAACGGCGGTAAAACTCTCAGAAAGAAAAGTGACGGAATATTTTAGATATTGAGGCTCAATCAGCAACAACAATAAAGCGCCAAAAAAAATCAAAGAGTAATTGTTTTTTCTGTAGAAATAAACAATGGCTGTCACCAGCAAGAAAGTTTCAAACAGTACTTTAAGGATTAATAAGGCTAGAGGATGGGTTGATATGTAGAAAAACAAGGATAAGGTAAATGGCCAAACCGGTGGTCGCCAAGTGGCGGATTCATTGGCGATTGAAGTGCCGTTGTCGGCATAACTCTTAAATTCACTCAGGTTTTTGGCGATTTTAAAATAGTGTCCGGCATCACCGCTTTTTAATATTTTGGTTTCGCTAAAATCACCATTATGAAAAGTATTCCAAAGAAAGTAGCTTTTTATCAGTAGGATAAATCCAATAGTAAGTACAAAAACTAATTTATTTAGACGAATTGCTATCATTAAAAAAGAGTTTTAATTTCCAAAGAGGTTCATCAACCATCTTTGCTAATTGTTTTTTTGCCACCTCAAACGTTTGTTTATCCTCGCAATTTTTTAATATTAGTTAGGTAATGAGCTTGTCTTTGATTTCTTTATGACATACAAATCATAGTTCTTTGTTGTCAAGGATACTATAATCCAGAGCACTTTATTTGTGGGTAAGGCATTAATGTTTTTCAAAAATAGTTTTTTTAAATTACCGTGCAATAATTTGAAATGTCAAACAAAGTTTTAGACCACAAAAAACATGTATACCAATTGAACTAATATTCGTTAGCGATATTGTTTTTATTTGTTAAAGTTTTGTTACTTTTGCGACCGATAAAATTTATAACGAAAATTATATTTATGGAATCAATGATGATTTATGTGCCAATAGTTATGGCGATAATTGGTCTGCTTTTTATGGCAGCAAAAAGAGCTTGGGTTTTGAAGCAAGATGCCGGAGATGGTAAAATGAAAGAGATTTCAGATTACATCTACGAAGGAGCTTTGGCTTTCTTGAAAGCAGAATACAGATTGTTAGCTGTATTTGTATTAATCGCAAGTGCTGTATTGGCAGGAATTTCTTTTGTAGTTCCTACAACGCACATTCTAATTGTAGTTGCTTTTATTTTCGGTGCCTTTTTTTCTGCTTTAGCCGGAAATATGGGGATGAAAATCGCTACTAAAACAAATGTAAGAACAACGCAAGCTGCTCGCTCTAGCTTACCACAAGCATTAAAAGTATCTTTTGGTGGTGGAACCGTAATGGGATTAGGAGTTGCCGGTTTGGCTGTACTTGGTTTGACAGGTTTCTTTATCATCTTCTTCCGCTACTTCATGAATGGCGTATGGACTTCTACTGAAGATATGACTATCGTATTAGAAACTTTAGCCGGTTTCTCTTTAGGAGCGGAATCTATCGCTTTGTTTGCTCGTGTTGGTGGTGGTATCTATACTAAAGCTGCTGACGTTGGTGCCGACTTAGTAGGTAAAGTTGAAGCAGGAATTCCTGAAGATGATCCTCGTAACCCTGCTACTATCGCTGATAACGTTGGAGATAACGTAGGTGACGTTGCCGGTATGGGTGCCGACTTGTTCGGTTCTTATGTGGCTACAGTATTAGCTGCGATGGTTTTAGGTAACTACGTAATCAAAGATATGGGTGGTAAAATCGAAGACGCTTTCGGTGGTATCGGTCCAATTTTATTGCCAATGGCAATCGCCGGTTTCGGAATCTTATTCTCTATCATCGGAACGATGTTAGTAAAAATATCAAGTGATGACGCTAAAGAAAAACAAGTGCAAGGAGCATTGAATGTTGGAAACTGGGTTTCTATCATTTTAACAGCAGTATCTTGTTTCTTCTTGGTAAAATATTTATTGCCTGAAGTAATGACCATGGAATTCTATGGTGAAGGTGCACAACAAATTTCTTCAATGAGAGTATTCTATGCAACTATCGTAGGATTAGTTGTTGGTGGTGTAATCTCATCGGTAACAGAATACTATACAGGTTTAGGTACAAAACCAGTTTTGGCTATTGTACAAAAATCTTCAACAGGTGCAGGAACTAACGTAATCGCCGGTTTAGCAACAGGTATGATTTCTACTTTCCCAACTGTATTATTATTCGCTGGTGCTATTTGGGCTTCTTATGCTTTTGCCGGTTTCTACGGTGTAGCTTTAGCAGCTTCTGCTATGATGGCTACAACCGCTATGCAGTTGGCTATCGATGCTTTCGGACCAATTTCTGACAACGCAGGAGGTATCGCTGAAATGAGTGAATTACCAAAAGAAGTTCGTACTCGTACAGACATCTTGGATTCAGTAGGTAACACTACTGCCGCTACAGGTAAAGGTTTCGCTATTGCTTCTGCAGCATTGACTTCATTGGCTTTATTCGCTGCTTACGTAACATTCACCGGAATTGATGGTATCAATATCTTCAAAGCACCGGTATTAGCAATGTTGTTCGTTGGAGGTATGATTCCGGTAGTGTTCTCTGCCTTAGCCATGAACTCTGTGGGTAAAGCGGCTATGGACATGGTGTACGAAGTACGTCGTCAGTTCAAAGAAATTCCGGGTATCATGGAAGGGAAAAACAAACCTGAATATGGTAAATGTGTTGAGATTTCTACTAAAGCAGCTTTAAGAGAAATGATGTTACCGGGAGTATTAACTATTGGTTTCCCTATTGCCATTGTTTTGGTGGGTAAATTAGTTTACGGTGATAACAACCAATTAATTGCTGAAATGTTAGGTGGTTACATGGCCGGAGTAACGGTGTCAGGTGTGCTTTGGGCAGTGTTCCAAAACAACGCCGGAGGTGCTTGGGATAACGCTAAAAAATCTTTCGAAGCAGGTGTTGAAATCAACGGTGAAATGACTTATAAAGGTTCTGATGCGCACAAAGCAGCGGTAACCGGAGATACTGTTGGTGATCCATTCAAAGATACTTCAGGTCCGTCAATGAACATCTTAATCAAATTAACTTGTTTGATCGGATTGGTAATTGCTCCAATCTTAGGAGGTCATGAAGCCGGTGCTGAAACCAAGAAAATGGAATGCACTATGGAGATGAAGAAAGAGTGTAAAGACGGAATGATCGGCAAATGTGATATGAGCAAATGCAAAGACATGACTAAAGAAGAGTGTGCTAAAATGTGCGATTCTTTAGGTTGTACACCTGAGCAAAAAGAAGCTTGTTTATCACACTACGGTGCAGACGGTAAATTTATTGCTGATAAAAAGGCTGATTGTTGTGCTAAACCTGGAACTTCAACTACTACAAAAGATGTAAGAGTAGAAATCACCAACAATAACGGGAAAGCTACTGCAACGGTTACTACTACAGTAGGTGGAACAGCAACTACTCAAAAATTTGAAGGAACTGAAGCTGAAGTTAAAGCCAAAGTAGACGCTTTGAAATAATCTTAAGCTATAAGAAATAAAAAAGCCCCGCATTTGCGGGGCTTTTTTATTGGCTTTTTTTGTTTATTTTAGCTCAACAAACTACATTTTCATGTCATCCAAACTAACTGCCTTTTTACTTCTTTTTGTGACGATAGTGTTTTCACAAAGTTCTTTGCCTTTAATTCCACAGCCAAGTCAAGTTAAAATAGGCAAAGGAAATTTTTTGTTAACTGATAGAACGGTAATTCAGGCCGATGTCAATATGTTTGAAGCACAGTATCTTCAAACTGCTATCAAACAACAAACAGGATTAAATTTGAAAATCGTTCCTGTGTCGAATGGTCCTAAAATTAGTTTTAGTTTTGATTTGGATGCTCCTGCCGCTAGTGGTATTAAAGAACCCTATAATTTATCGGTTTCCGAGAATGCAATAGCTATCAAAGCCGAATATAATACCGGTTTTTTCTTCGGCATCCAAACGCTGTTACAACTGATTCCTTCCGAAAATAAAAGCGAAATCAAAATACCGTGTTTACAAATCAATGATTATCCTAAATTCAAATGGCGCGGCATGCACCTCGATTGCGCTCGACATTTCTTTTCCATAGATTTTGTAAAAAAGTATATCGATTATTTGGCGATGTATAAGTTCAATACTTTTCATTGGCATTTAACCGATGATCAAGGTTGGCGTATCGAAATCAAACAATATCCTAAACTTACTGAAGTCGGCGCATGGCGCAACGGTTCGATGGTAGGCCATTACAACCAGCAAAAATACGATACCATTCGCTACGGCGGATTTTACACCCAAGACCAAATCAAAGAAGTAGTGGCTTACGCCCAACAACGCCACATTACCGTGGTGCCCGAAATCGAAATGCCGGGTCATGCTGTAGCGGCTTTGGCAGCCTATCCTCAATATTCTTGTACCGGCGGTCCGTTTGAGGTAGAGAAACAATGGGGTGTTTTAGACGATGTGTTTTGTCCGAAGGAGGAAACCTTCACGTTTCTGGAAAATATTTTATCCGAAGTTATTTCACTTTTTCCTTCTCAATACATCCATATCGGTGGCGATGAATGCCCGAAAACCCGATGGAAAAGTTGCGCTCATTGTCAAGGACTGATAAAAACCAAAGGACTCAAAGATGAACACGAACTGCAAAGTTATTTCATCCAAAGAATGGAAAAGTTTGTTAACAGTAAAGGCCGAAAAATCATCGGTTGGGATGAAATTCTCGAAGGTGGTTTGGCACCCAACGCAGCGGTAATGAGTTGGCGCGGCACCGAAGGCGGAATAGCTGCCGCCAAAGAAAAACATTACGTAGTGATGACTCCGGGTTCGCATTGTTATTTCGACCATTACCAAGGCAATCCGCAAAACGGACCTTTAGCCATTGGCGGCTATACTCCGGTGGAAAAGGTGTATGCTTTTAATCCGATTCCAAAAGAATTGTCCTCGGAAGAATCCCAATACATTTTAGGGGCACAAGCCAATTTGTGGACGGAATACATTACATCGCCCGAACAAGTCGAATACATGATTTTTCCCCGAATGATGGCGCTTTCAGAAGTTGTTTGGGGCACGGCCAAACCGGAGAAATACTCTGATTTTGTTAGTCGAATGATACAACACTTTAAAAGATTAGATCAAAAAGGCATCAACTACAGTAAAGCGCTTTTTGAAATTACGACAGATGTTATGGCAAGACCCGGAGGTAATGGTGTACTGTATCTGTTACAAACGAATCAATCCACTAACGGAATTCACTTTACCACTGATGGAACGCTACCTACAGCACAATCAAAGTCTTACAATCAACCGTTAGAAATCACGAAATCGCAAACCGTAAAAGCGATTTATTTCGAAAATGGTTTGGCCAAGGGCAATGTCGCCGAACAATCATTTCATATTCACAAAGCGGTGAGCCGATTGGTGTCGTTGCAAAACCAACCCAGTGGAAATTATGCTAAAGGCGGTGGTTTCACTTTAGTAGATGGCATCAAAGGCGATAAAGCCAAATTTGGTCAACATTGGTTGGGCTTTTCTGGTACCGATTTAAATGCGACTATCGATTTAGGCAGTAAACAAAAAATCAATCACTTAAGTATTGGATTGTTGAGCAGTCCTTCGTCGTGGATTTATTTTCCCAAAAAAGTGACGTTCCAAGTTTCGGAAGATATGCTGCAATTTGAAACCGTCGGCACTTTTTCCTTCGAAGAAATTCAGCAAGCCAATGGTCAAGTCGAAATTAAATGCAATCATAAAAACATTCAATTTGTAAAAGTCACCGTCGAAAACTTCGGTATTATACCCGACGGCCAACCCGGCGCCGGAAATAAAGCGTGGCTTTTTGCAGATGAAATAACCGTCGAATAAACATGAGCAATCGCAGAAATTTTCTTAAAACAGCTGCCGCAGGTTCCGTAGCCTTGGCGCTGCAATCGTTTACTTCGAAAGAAGATAATTCGGTAAAACCCAACGGTAAAATCAATAAGCCAATCGTGATTTCCACTTGGAACTTCGGCGTGCAAGCCAATGGTGCCGCGTGGGAAATTTTAAAGAATAACGGTCGTGCGCTCGATGCCGTAGAAGCTGGGGTTAAAATTCCCGAAGGCGATCCAACGGAGAGAAGTGTCGGTTACGGCGGACGTCCTGACAGAGATGGTAAAGTGACACTGGATGCTTGTATCATGGATGAGTTTTCAAATATCGGTTCGGTAGCCGCTTTGGAACACATCAAACATCCCATTTCTGTGGCGCGCGCTGTTATGGAAAAAACACCGCATGTAATGTTGGTCGGCGATGGCGCACTGCAATTTGCTCTTTCTCAAGGGTTCAAAAAAGAAAACCTCTTAGTAGAAGCTTCCGAAAAAGAGTGGAAGGAATGGCTCAAAACCAGTCAGTACAAACCTATTGCCAATATCGAAAATCATGATACGATTGGGATGATTGCTTTGGATGTACACGGCAATTTATCAGGCGCTTGTACCACGAGCGGCATGGCGTTTAAAATGCACGGTCGAGTAGGTGATTCGCCCATTATAGGAGCGGGTTTGTATGTTGATAACGAAATCGGAGCCGCCACAGCCACCGGTCACGGAGAAGAAGTCATCCGAATTGCGGGCTGTCATTTGGTAGTCGAGTTGATGAGACAAGGAAAATCCCCGCAACAAGCTTGTGAAGAAGCCGTTTCGCGCATTGTAAAACTCACCCAAAATCGCAACAAAAACCTCAAAGATATTCAGGTTGGGTTCATCGCCTTAGACAAACAAGGTAACTACGGAGCGTATTGTATTCAAGGCGGATTCAACTATGCAGTAAATGATAATTCTGGGAATAAGTTGGTAGATGCTGATTACTTTTTGAAATAAATCTTTGCTAATCCGTTCAATCCGTGTAATCTGTGGCTAAAAAACAGACTAATCAAAGTTCCAATATGAAATTAGAAATCGCCTGTTTCAACTTAGATTCAGCTCTAATCGCCCAAGAAAATGGTGCCGATAGAGTAGAATTGTGTGACGAAATGGATGTTGGTGGCACAACACCCAATTTTGAAATCGTAAAACAAGCCCGAGAAAAATTAAGTATCGATTTGTACGTTATGATTCGGCCACGAGGCGGAAATTTTGTATGTACGGAAGCCGAGTTTCAACAAATGCAAGCCGATATTGCAGCTTTAAAACAATTCAATGTTGACGGTTTTGTATTCGGAATTTTGAAAGAAGACCAAACCATTAATTATGAGCAAAATAAAGTATTAGTCGAGTTGGCCAAACCTTTTCCTTGTACGTTTCACCGCGCTTTTGATGAGGTAGAAAATGCTTTTGAAGCTTTGGAAGACATTATTACTTGTGGATTCAAAACTATTTTAACGTCCGGTCAAAAACCCAATGTGAGTGAAGGAATGCATCGCCTGGAAGAATTAGTTTCCAAAGCTGATAACCGAATCACCATCATGCCCGGCGGTGGTTTACGTTCTACTAATATCAAAACGATTCAGCAAAATACTAAAGCGATTTTTTATCATTCTTCGGCTATAACCGATGGAAGTGAAACCGCTAACGCCATCGAAATTCAGACTTTAAAATCAAATCTTCAATGAACTTAAATGTCTTATATGGTTCAAATTATAAGCTGCGTTTGTTGCTTTTGTTATTGTGGTTTTCAACAGTAACTTTGGCGCAAAACAGCGCGCGCAATTTAGGTAAGGAACCATGGAATTTCAGAAAAGGAAATGACAATCAATGGTTTCCGGCCAAAGTTCCCGGAACGGTGCACACCGATTTATTGTCCAATCAATTAATCTCTGATCCTTTTTTCGGTGCCAATGAAAAACAATTGCAATGGATTGAAAACGAAGATTGGCAGTACCAAACAACTTTTACTATTTCTAAAGCAGAACTGAAACATCAAAATGCAATTTTACATTTCGATGGCTTAGATACTTTTGCCGAAGTTTATCTGAACGGCACCAAAATTCTCTCTGCCGACAACATGTTCCGCACTTGGAAAGTCGACGTTAAAAGAGTGCTGAAAGTGGGGCAGAATAAACTTCAAATCACTTTTGCTTCTGCGGTTAAAAAAGGAAAGGAAGAAGCCAAAAAGCTACCGTATACTTTACCGGGGGATGAAAAAGTGTTTACCCGAAAAGCGCAATATCATTTCGGTTGGGATTGGGGACCGCGATTCGTTACAGCCGGAATTTATAAGAAAGTTGTGCTTCGTTTTTGGGACAATGCTATTCTATCGCAAGTCAAAACTAATCAGGATTTGACAGACAAAACATTGGCGAAAGTGGTGTTTTCTGTCGATATCAACACCAACAAAGTTGGGCAATACCAATTAAAAATCAACGATAAAACGGAGGAAATCCAACTTCAAAAAGGCCAAAATACTTTGTCATTCTCCTACGAAATCAAAAACCCAAAATTGTGGTGGCCGAATGGTTTGGGTGAAGCCCATTTGTATCCGTTCGATATTCATTTAATCAAAGACATGCAAGTAATCGATTCCCAAAAAGTGACTCTCGGTTTGCGAACGATTGAACTGGTTCAGGAAAAGGATGATATTGGAATAAGTTTTTATTTTAAAGTCAATGGCCAACCGGTGTATATAAAAGGCGCAAATGTCATTCCGCCCGATAGTTTTTTGCCGCGTGTAACCGATTCTGTGTACCAATCCATCGTCAAAAATGCGGTCGATGCGAATATGAATATGTTGCGGGTTTGGGGCGGCGGAGTCTATGCGGATGACGCTTTTTACGAAGCCTGTGATACAAACGGCATTTTAGTGTGGCAGGATTTTATGTTTGCTTGCGCCATGTATCCCGGTGATGAAGCCTTTTTAGAGAATGTCAAACAAGAAGTCGTCGACAATGTCACCCGTTTGCAAAACCATCCGAGTATTGCGCTTTGGTGTGGTAATAACGAAAATGACGAAGGCTGGCACAATTGGGGTTGGCAGAAGCAATATAAATATTCAGAAGCCGATTCGACTAAGATTTGGAACGATTACCAAAAGTTGTTTCATGAATTGATTCCGAAAACACTCGACAGTTTATTGGCTAAAAATGAAAACCGCTATTGGCCGTCTTCTCCATCCATTGGTTGGGGTAGAAAAGAAAGCTTGTTGAGTGGTGATGCGCATTATTGGGGTGTTTGGTGGGGTTTGGAACCGTTTGAAATGTATGAAATGAAAGTCGGGCGATTTATGAGCGAATACGGTTTTCAAGGCCTGCCGGAGAAGAAAACGTTTTTGGCTTTTGCCAAAAGTGACGAACTTAACTTTGACTCAGAAGCGGTTAAAAATCACCAAAAGCATCCAACGGGTTACCAAACCATCAACGAGTACATGGCGAGAGATTATCAAGTACCAACCAATTTTGAAGACTACATTTATGTGTCGCAATTGCTGCAAGCCGAAGGCATGAAAACGGCTATTGAAGCGCATCGCCGGGCAAAGCCCAATTGTATGGGAACGCTTTTTTGGCAACTCAACGATTGTTGGCCGGTGACTTCCTGGAGTTCGGTAGATTATTACGGTAGATGGAAAGCATTTCAATACGAGGCGAAGCGGAGTTTTAATCCTATACTGGTTGATATTACTGCAAATGAAGTGAATTATGAAGTCAGAGTAATCAACGACGAGCCGATACCGCATCACATTACTTTAGTGGAAGAAGTAATGGATTTTAACGGGAATCCTATTGACGGATACGAAGTAGAGTTTGATATTGAAGCCAATTCGAATGAAGTACTTTCAGCTACTCCTAAAGAGAATTACAGTGCTAAAAATCTTCGTCAAATGTTGATTTCCGTGACTTGTACAACAGCTACGGGTAAAACGTCAAAAGGCTTATATTATTTTGTCAAACCCAAAGATTTGCAATTGACCAAGCCGAATATTCAAATCAGTAAAATTGACGACTTCACTTATGAGATTACTTCGGATGTATTAGCCAAAAATGTTTATTTGTCTTCGGAAGAAGATACCTTTTTCAGTGATAATTATTTTGATATTTTGCCAAGACAGAAAGTGACAATTAAGTTGACGAAACCGGTAAAAGCCATTCGTGTAACATCGCTTTTTGAGGTTATGAAACACTAAACTTTGCAAAAGACAAAACCTTTTTAGCCCCGATAGAAATGAAAATCTCGTCTTTTGGGACGAGATTGTAATGTATAGCGGGAAAACGGTCCCGAAACTTCGGGAGCAAAAATGCCCGAAACTTTCGCTCCTAAATATTAAAACAAACCGTTGATCTCAGCGTCAATACGGTTGATAATCATTCCTAAATCTTCCGGATTGTTCACGAAATCAACATTGTCTACATCAATGATCAATAATTTTCCTTTGTCGTAGGTGGTAATCCAAGCTTCGTAGCGCTCGTTTAATCGGCTCAAATAGTCAATGGAAATGGTGTTTTCGTAATCGCGACCTCGTTTGTGGATTTGCGAAACCAAATTCGGAATCGAACTTCTCAAATAAATCAACAAATCCGGCGCACCTACCAAACCTTCCATCAATTCGAAAAGCGAAGTATAGTTTTGGAAATCGCGGTTGGTCATTAAACCCATAGCATGCAAGTTGGGTGCGAAAATGTGCGCATCTTCATAAATCGTACGATCTTGAATGATGTTTTTACCGCTTTCGCGAATTTGCAACACCTGACGGAAGCGCGAATTCAAGAAATAGATTTGCAGGTTGAACGACCAACGCTCCATTTGATGATAGAAATCATCCAAATACGGATTGTCTACCACATCTTCAAAATGAGGTTCCCATTTGAAATGTTTGGCTAAAAATCGGGTTAACGTTGTTTTTCCTGCTCCTATGTTTCCGGCTACCGCTATGTGCATTATGGTAATTTTATTTTATACTTCTTAAGTTGTTGGTCGGTAAAAATAGCTAAAATTTGGTCTTTGAAATAAAAATTAGGGAACGATTTCTCAACAATTTGAATTTCGAAAACCGATTTGGTTTTGGTACTCAAACAGTAAAGCACGTTGTCTTTTACAAACAACAAGGTTTGAGCGTCAATAATTTGGAGGTTTTCAAACGGCGGAATGTTGGCCAATAAGGTTACTTTCCCGAATATATCAATGCTGTACCAGTTGTTTACTTCGTCTATCCAATAAAAATGATTGAAGTCGGATTGCGTGAACTTGATGTTTTCTTGGATGGGATTTCCGATGTTTTTAGATGTGTTTTTTAAATAATCGAACAACATGATTTGTTGGGTCAAGGCGTTGTAAATCCAAAACTGATTTTGAGAAGCCATACCGATTTTAGACGCAAAAATAGTGTTGTCAATATCGAAGAGATTCAGCTTTTGGATTTCATTCAGTTGGTTGTCGAGTAAAATAACCGTGTTGAAGTCTTCGTAAAACAACACAATTTTCAACGGATTGATAATGTCTACAGCACTAATTTTTCCCAAAGCTACGTTTTTGTATTCCCATGTTTCGGTTTCGCTTTGCTTGATGAACACGTTGTTTTTGACAAAATATTCATTACCCAAACCGTCAAAGCCTTTAAAAACTTTATCGGTCAAGATTTGTGTTTGTAGCAATTTGGTTTCCAAACGTGAGTTTTGGGCTAAACCGTTGGAAAACAAGAGCACTGTGAGCAATGAAAAAAGTAGCTTATTCATCTAGCTAAGATAAATTATTGAGGCTGATTTTTCCAAGATAAAACTGATTTTTTAACATAACATTGGTAACAGTTTACAAATTGATTCGTCATATTTGTTATCAAAACCTAAAAACAATGAAAAAAATAGTATTCGCTTCGTATTTTCTTTTTTCTTATTTAGCCTCGCACGCCCAAAAAGATTTCCAAGGAATGGCAGTGTATGAATCCAAAACCAGTACGGCAGATTTCAAATCGCGTTTTGAAGGCAACCGCGAAATCACGCCCGAAATGCAAAAAATGATTGAAGAACGCATGAAAAAAATGTTTGAGAAAACGTTTTTTCTGAATTTCGATAAGTCGGCTTCCATCTATAAAGAAGAAGAAAAACTCGACACTCCGGGTCAAGGCGGTGGCGGATTCCGTATGATGAGCTCCATGATGGGCGGCGGCGGAACTTACTATAAAAACGTAAAGGAAAAAATTTATAAAGTCGACAAAGAATTCATGGGCAAAGAGTTTTTGGTGAAAGATTCTTTAAAGACCTACAATTGGCAAATGACCGGAGAAACCCGTGTAATTGGCGGTTACAATTGTTTCAAAGCGACTGCCGTAATTCCGGCCAGTAAAACCGATTTCCGAAACTTCCGTCCAAAAAAGGAAGAAGAAAAGAAAGACGATAAAGCGAAAGAAGAAGCCAAAGAAGGTGCAAAAACCAGCTTCATGGATCAAATAGAAATGCCCAAAGAGATTACCATTACAGCTTGGTATACCCCTGAAATTCCGGTAAACCAAGGTCCGGAAGGGTATTGGGGATTACCCGGATTAATCTTAGAAGTCAACGATGGTAAAACGACCATTTTGTGTTCTAAAGTGGTTTTGAATCCCAAAGAAAAAGCCGATATCAAAGCACCTGCCGCCGGCAAAGAAGTGTCTCAAAAAGAATACGATGAAATTGTCATCAAGAAAATGGAAGAAATGAGCGAAATGGGTGGCCGAGGCGGATTCCAAATGAGAATGAATCGTTAATCAAAATAAAGTATGTAATGACTAAAGTTATCTATACCGCTCTTTTTTTATTAGTACCAATATTGTCCGAAGCCCAAGAATTTCAAGGGAAAGCTGAGTATTTTTGGAAAAGAATTCCCAAGAAAAAGACAGAAAAAGTCAAAACCGATCCCAAAGAACCTGTTGATCCTGAGTTTGAAAAAGTGGTAAAGGAAGCTGTAAAGAAAGCTTCAGAAAAGCAATATACTCTCACTTTCAATAAAACCGAATGTTTGTATGAAGAAGAAAAAGCTTTAGAAAAACCGTCTAACAATACTGAAGACTTTTCGGTTTCCATTTCCTACGGTACTACCGGTAACAAATACTTAAACCTCAAAGAACAAACCAGTGTAGTAGAAGACAATGTGTTCGATAAAGAATTTTTAATTGTGGAACCCTTGGTAAAACCGGATTGGAAATTAATCGATGAAACCAAGAAAATAGGGGATTACAATTGTTTTAAAGCCGAATTAGTGATTCCGGTTAGCGAAAAACAAAAGCAAGACTACGAAGACTTTTTAAAAAGAGACGCCCAAAAACCGGCGCTTTTTAAAATGGCCAAACCCGAAGATAAAATAGTAACCGTTTGGTACACTCCTGAAATTCCGCTGAGTTTTGGTCCGGATAATTATTGGGGTTTGCCGGGTTTAATCTTAGAGGTTAATGATGGCTTCGGCATTTTGTTATGCACCAAAGTGACACTGAGCAACAAAGAGAAAACCAAAATCAAAGTGCCGAACAAAGGAGAAAAAGTTTCCCAAAAGAAATTTGATGAAATCCGAAAGAAAAAAGAAGACAGTATGAAAGATGAAGACGGCGTAATTTACTTTCAACATTAATTTTTGAACCCACTAAACCAATGAAAAAATCCCTATTATTTGCATTTCTCTTTACTTCAATTCTTTCATTTTCCCAAACCGTTCGTTTCGAAGGAACCGTACAAGACAACGCCAAAGCACCTTTAGAAATGGCCAATGTTATGGCTATGAATCAAGCGACCAAAGCCATGGATGCGTATGCTATCACCAACGATAAAGGAAAGTTTTTGCTCAATCTGAAAACCAATACCACTTACACCATTAAGTTCAGTTATTTGGGCATGCAAAACAAAGAAATCGTAATCACTACCCAAGCGGAAAACATCACCCAAAACATTACCATGGACAGCGGTGGAATCGAGTTAGACGGCGTAGAAATTGTACGCGAAATGCCGGTTTCCATCAAAGGCGATACCATAGTCTATAATGCCGATTCCTTTAAAACCGGAACCGAACGAAAACTGGAAGACGTCTTGAAAAAACTGCCGGGTGTTGAAGTAGATGCCGACGGTCAGGTAAAAGTTGAAGGGAAAGCGGTCAATAAATTGATGGTGGAAGGCAAAGATTTTTTTGACGGCGATACCAAATTGGGCGTTAAAAACATTCCGGCTGATGCGATAGACAAAGTACAAGTCTTGCGCAACTACAACGAAAACTCCATCATGAAAGGCGTGGAAAACAACCAAGACAATCTCGCCATGAACATCAAACTGAAAGACGGTAAGAAGAACTTCTGGTTTGGCGACATGACCGCCGGTATAGGCGTAGGACACGATGACAATCGATATGTAGTAGCGCCTAAAGCGTTTTATTACAGTCCGAAATACAGCATCAACATCATGGGTAACAGCAATAATGTCGGACAACAAGCCTTTACCATTCAGGATTATTTCCGATTCAGCGGTGGTTTCCGCAACATCATGGGCAAAGGTGGCGGCAGTATTAATGTGGGTAGTAATTCGTTAGGGATTAGTTTTTTTCAAGATAATCGCGTTAAAGAAATCGAATCTCATTTCGGGGCAACTAATTTTTCCTTCAATCCATCGAAAAGCTGGAGTTTAAGCGGATTTGTTATTGCCACTTCTACTTTAGTTGATACCGAAACGGCTTCTACGGTTAATATTTTACAACCTAATTCGACCGATGTTTCTTCTTCTGAAGTCAGAGACGATGCCGGCAGTCAGAAAAACAATTTGGGATTGTTCAAGTTTAGTGCAACCTATAAACCCAACGCTAATTTCCAGTTGGATTACGATATTTTAAATCGAATTTCCGCCCAAAGAGAAAACAACGAACTCAACCGTCAGGTATCGAATTTCCTAACCGGAACCAATACCAACGAAAGTATTTTTACCTCTAAAAAACAAGATCCTGTCAACATCAATCAGAATTTGAGTTTCTATTACACGCCAACCGAAAAGCATATTTTTGCTTTCGAAACCCAACATTTGTACCAAAACGAAGATCCGCTTTACAACGCCAATTTACAGTTCCAACCGTTTGATTTTACAGGGTATAATACTACGCAAAACCGCAACGACATTACCCAAAGTCGCTTTATCAAAACCAATAAACTCGACAGCCGTTTGGACTATTATTATGTGCTAACGCCTAAAACCAATCTGAATTTTACCTTAGCGAACTCCTATGTTTACCAAAGTTTAACGTCTTCCATCGACCAACGTTTAGACAACGGAACCGTTAACGAATTAAACGCACCCGAAAACAACAACGATGTCAGTTACCGTTATAACGACACTTATTTAGGGTTTCATTTCAAATGGTTGACGGGTAAATTTACCTTTACACCGGGCTTGACTTTACACCGATTTAATTTAACCAATACCCAATTGGGTACCGATATCAATCAGGAATTGTTTCGTTTGTTGCCCGATTTTCAAATGATTTACCAAATCAAAAAATCGGAAACGCTAACGTATAACTTCGGCATCACCAACAATTTTACCAATATTAACAACTATGCGGTAGGTACTATTTTCAATAGTTACAGCAGTTTGTTTTCCGGAAATCGCGATTTGGAAAACTCGGTAGTCCAAAGCCATACTTTGTCTTATCAAAAATTCAATATGTTCAATTTTGAAAACTTTGGTGGCTATATCAATTACACCAGAACTACCGAAGCCATCAAAACTCGAGCCTTGTTCGAAGGCGTAAACCAAATCGGTTCGCCGTTCAATTCTCCTTTCGGGGATGAAAATTTATCGGCTAATGCCCGTTACGGACGTTCTTTCCTTAAATTTTACAAGGCCAATTTCAGCGCTAGTTTCAATTGGAGTAAATTTTACAATATCCAAGTAAACCCGATTAATGCAGTCGAAAATATAGTTGATACCGAGAGCTTTACCCAAAATTACCGCTTGAGTGCCTCGACCAATTTTAAACAATTGCCTAATGTCGAATTAGGGTATTCTTACACGGTTAATCAGTATCCCAATGATAACTTTTACACCGATAGTCCGTCTGTAAAACTCGATTACTTTTTCCTGAAAAGTTTTTCTTTTGTGAGTGAGTATGAGTTTTTTCATTACTATAACAAAGCCAAAACGGTCGACCAGGAATACGACTTTCTTTCGGCTAGTTTGACTTATCAAAAAACCAAAGACAGTCACTGGGAATACAAAGTGGCCGCCACCAACATTTTGAATACCACTTCAATCAACGACGACAGTTTCTCACAATTCTCTACCCGTAACTCGCAATACCGCGTACAGCCAAGATACATTATCTTTAGTATGAAGTATAATTTGTAGGAGCTGATTCCCGCTGTCCGCTGTATCTTTTGTTTTGTCCTTCGACTCCCGAAGCCTCGGGACAGGATGAAAAACAAAAGGATGCCGCTTCCATCGGGGCTATGGCCTTAGCTTCTGGCAGGCGAGTGTCAAATATTTGAAAATCCGTAAAATGAAAAGCTGTTTGAGTGAAGCGAGTTCTTTTTATTTAGGATTGAAAATAGTTTTGATCGCCGAAGAGGCAAAGCCTTGAATTTTTGCTTCTTTTGTATCAAGACAAAAGAAGAATAATAAAAAAAATCCTGCTCAAAGGCAGGATTTTTTTATTTAGTGTTTCAGATATTACAATCCGAAAGCTGCTTTTACTTTGTCTACGAAATCTAATTTCTCCCAAGTAAACAATTCTACAGTTACCGTTTTGTCTTCACCATTTGGTGATTTAAACGTTTTAGTTACTGTTTCAGGAGTTCTTCCCATATGACCGTAAGCCGCAGTTTCACTGTAAATAGGGTTTCTCAATTTCAAACGTTGCTCAATAAAGTACGGACGCATATCGAAGATAGTTTCCACTACTTTGCTGATTTCACCGTCGGTCATGTTTACTTTGGCAGTACCGTAAGTATTCACGTTGATTGATGTTGGCTTGGCTACACCAATCGCGTACGATACTTGTACCAAAATCTCATCACACAAACCGGCAGCCACCAAGTTTTTAGCAATATGACGGGTAGCATAAGCTGCTGAACGGTCTACTTTAGATGGGTCTTTTCCTGAGAATGCACCACCACCGTGAGCACCTTTTCCTCCGTAAGTGTCCACAATAATTTTTCTTCCGGTTAAGCCGGTATCACCGTGTGGTCCGCCAATAACGAATTTTCCGGTTGGGTTGATGTGATAAGTAATATCGTCGTTAAACAAATGAGCGTATTGTGGGTATTTGGCTTTTACTCTCGGAATCAAAATCGAAATCAAATCGCTTTTAATTTTGGCCAACATCGTAGCTTCATCCGCAAAATCATCGTGTTGCGTAGAAATTACGATTGCGTCAATACGAACCGGTTTGTTGTCGTCAGAATACTCTAAAGTAACTTGCGATTTAGCATCCGGACGCAAATAAGTGATTTCGTTGTTTTCTCTGCGAATAGCTGCCAATTCAAGCAACAAAGCGTGAGATAAATCCAAAGCCAAAGGCATGTAATTGTCGGTTTCGTTAGTCGCATAACCAAACATCATTCCTTGGTCACCTGCTCCTTGCTCTTCTTTGCTGGCGCGGTCAACACCTTGGTTAATATCGGCTGATTGCTCGTGAATCGCAGATAAAACACCACAAGAATTGGCCTCAAACATGTACTCACTTTTGGTGTAACCAATTTTGCGAATTACTTCTCTGGCAATCGATTGTACATCCAAGTACGTATTCGATTTTACTTCTCCTGCCAAGATTACCTGACCGGTAGTTACCAAAGTTTCACAAGCTACTTTCGACTCGGCATCAAAAGCTAAAAAGTTGTCAATTAACGCATCACTGATTTGGTCAGCTACCTTATCCGGATGTCCTTCACTAACGGATTCCGACGTAAATAAATAAGCCATAACTATGTTTTAGTTTAATATTAAATGTTGCGAAAAAAGAGGGGATTGCCGTAAAAGCTAAAGGAGAGTTTCTGCTTTAGCATTTTTTAACGAGGTTGCAATCAGTTCAAATTTTTCCTCTCAATTTTCGGTTGCAAATGTATAAAGACTAATTCGAAAACAAAAAACTATTTGGCTTTTTTTATTTTTTTTGTGATTTTTCAAAAAATCTAAATACGTAGTATTTAAATATATATCACCCAATTTCAAATGTTAAATTTTTAAATTCCGTTTGGTCAAGTCAAAAAACATTCAGAAGTTTGCTCTATACAAAAACAACAAAAATGAACTTTACAATTTGTCATATGTGTCGCATGATGTGGAAAACTCCGCAGAGGACGCTTATGGCATAATTTTAAATTTTAAAATATAACCATCAAACCTCTGCTCAACCGCAGAGGTTTTTTTATTTAAAAAAAATTGTCACCCTGAGCGCAGTCGAAGGGGCAACCTAAAGCAAAAAAGCAAAATGAAAACAACCATTCAAAATACCATGATTCGCCGTCGTATGATGCACATGACAATGTGTTGTTGCATTCGTGTACCCCATTACCAAAAGCGAAAGACATAATCGAAGTTTATATTTATACTCCTGAAAAGTCCTTTTGGTAAGCCATCCGAAAGGACTTTTTTTATTTAATCCAAATTTGTCACCCTGAGCGCAGTCGAAGGGCTTTTAAAAATAAAATTTTAAAATAATCTAAATATCTAAAAATCATGAGCACACAAAAATTCGCCACCAACGCCTTACATGCAGGCCACGATGTTAAAAAAAATGCAGGAACCAGAGCGGTGCCTATTTACCAAACAACGTCTTATGTATTCAACAACACCGACCACGCCGCCAATCTGTTCGGTTTGGCCGAAGCCGGATTCATTTACACCCGTTTGAACAATCCTACGAACGACATCTTAGAACAACGCTTAGCCGCACTCGAAGGCGGAATCGGAGCTGTAGTTACGGCCTCAGGAACTTCAGCCATCGCTACAACCTTGCTGGTATTACTCAAAGCCGGAGATCACATTGTGGCTTCCAACAGCTTGTATGGCGGAACGTACAATTTGTTGAGCGTAACCTTGCCGAGGCTAGGCATCACAACCACTTTCGTTGATCCGTCAAATCCGGAAAACTTCACTAAAGCGGCGCAAGAAAACACCAGAGCTTTCTTTGCCGAAAGCTTAGGGAATCCCAAACTGGACGTACTCGATTTGAAGGTCATTTCGGCAGCAGCCAAAGCTTTCAAAGTGCCTTTTATCGTTGATAATACCGTTGCAACGCCTTATCTGTTAAACCCGATTCAACACGGTGCTGACATTGTCATTCACTCGCTCACCAAATACATTACCGGCAACGGAACTTCTTTAGGAGGTGTAATCATCGATGCCGGAAACTTCGATTGGAGTAATGGTAAATTTCCCGAATTCACCGAACCATCTGCCGGTTATCATGGATTGAAATACTACGAAGCTTTGGGTGCTGCGTCATTCATCGCCAAAGTAAGAATCGAAGGCTTACGTGATTTCGGAGCGGCCTTATCTCCGTTCAATGCCTTCCAAACCATCCAAGGATTAGAAACTTTAGCACTTCGCATCAAAAAACACAGCGAAAATGCCTTAGCCTTAGCCCAGTGGTTGGAAGCGCAAGAGGAAGTCGAATGGGTGAATTATCCGGGATTAGCCACTTCTAAATACAAAGCATTAGCCGAAGAATATTTACCGGAAGGCCAAAGCGGCATCGTAACCTTCGGATTGAAAGGCGGTTTCGAAGCGGCGAAAAAAGTGGCTGATGAAACCAAATTGTTCTCACTCTTAGCCAATATCGGCGACACCAAATCACTCATCATTCACCCGGCCAGTACGACTCACCAACAATTATCAGACGCTGAACAAGAAGCGACAGGGGTAACCAAAGATTTAATCCGTTTGTCGGTTGGTTTGGAAAATATCGAGGATTTGAAAGCCGACCTAAAAGCCGCATTCGTCCTGGTAAAAACTCCGCAACAGGTCATTTAAAATACTAAAGAAAAAATATAGGTTTTGTTTGTT
>PGCN01000024.1 GCA_002786385.1 Flavobacterium sp. FEMGT703F | reverse complement strand
TTGACCGCTACGGTAAGTTGCTCAAACAACTGAGTGCTTCGGGCGATGGTTGGGACGGAACTTATAACGGACAACCATTACCGTCAACGGATTACTGGTTTACGGTAGACTACCCTGAAAATGGCGTGATGAAGCAGTTTAAAGCGCACTTTAGTTTGAAACGATAAACAAACTACTAAATACAAAAACACCCGTTCTGATGAGCGGGTGTTTTTTTTGCAATAGCAATATCAATATAACAATTTATTGATGTAGTAATGGTTAAAATAAGGTTTTTGGGATAGGTTTAGATTTTTTGGGTTGATGGTAGTTAGTTAATTTGGTTCTAATAGGCTTTTTATTGTAAGTTTTTTACTGTTTTACCGTTTAACAACTTCCTTTTTTAACATCTTGAGGTCATGGTTTTAACATTTACTATTTATAAGAATTCTCTACATTTACACACCCAACACAAACTAACCTACCCATGATATTGTCTTCTGTATTTGAGCAAGCTCAACGCTATGATACTCCTTTGATAATTGAGTATTATTTTCGGGGTGAAAAAATTAAAGACCCGATTACTTTTTTTGAAGTCAACCAGCCTTTTTGCGACTATATTTTTCCATCTACTACTGAAACGTTGGTAATGGTTAATAAGTACTTAATTTACCGCGAAACCCATAAGCTAGTGATTTCGGAATACGGTTTTCATTTGATTCATTTGTAGTTAGCACTGTTCTAACAAACTACCCAAGGTGAATTTAGCCCCGACAGCAGCGAGCTACCGTGTAGCGTCCCGAAGCTTCGGGAGCGGGAGCAGTAGTGAAAGAAAGACAAAAGGTGCGCTCCAAAAATAAAAAACGCCTCTATTAATGGAGGCGTTTTTGTTTATGATATGGTTTGAAAATTAGGCATTGTACACTTTCAATGCCTCTTTTAAAATGGCTACAGAGCGGATTAAATCTTCTTTTTTCAAAACGTAAGCAATGCGGACTTCATTTAATCCAACACCCGGAGTAGAATAGAAACCGGCTGCCGGCGCTACCATTACTGTTTCGCCATTGTTGTCGTAGGATTCCAATAACCATTGTGCAAAATCATCGGCGTTTTTCACCGGTAATTGGGCAATGCAATAGAAGGCACCTTTAGGCGTAGCTACTTTTACGCCTTCAATTTTTTGCAGTTCGGCAATTAAGGTATCGCGACGGTCTTTGTACTCGGCTATCACATCGTCGAAATAACTTTGCGGCGTTTCCAACGCGGCTTCACTAGCAATTTGAGCGTAGGTTGGCGGACTCAAACGAGCCTGGGCAAATTTCATCGCGGTGGCCATTAAAGCCTTGTTTTTCGAAACGATGCAACCAATACGTGCGCCACACATGCTGTATCTTTTGGAAACTGAGTCAATCATGATGGCGTGTTCTTCCAAGCCAGGCACGTTCATTACGGAGAAATGTTTTTCATTCTCGTCGTAAATAAATTCGCGGTATACCTCATCGGCAATCAGGAATAAATCGTGTTTTTTAACGATTTCAGCCAACTGCATGATTTCTTCTTGTGAGTATAAATAACCGGTTGGATTGCCCGGATTACAAATTAAGATGGCTTTGGTTTTAGGCGTAATCAGTTTTTCGAACGCGGCAATCGGTGGTAAGGCAAAACCTTCGTCTATAGTAGAAATTACAGGCACTACGGTTACACCGGATGCTGTTGAAAATCCGTTATAGTTAGCGTAAAATGGCTCGGGAATAATAATTTCATCGCCTGCATCCATAGTACTTCCCATGGCAAACAACAAGGCTTCGGATCCTCCGGTAGTAATAATAATATCGGCGGTGTCAATAGGTAAGCCATGTGATTTGTAGTAAGCGGATAGTTTGTTGCGGTAACTTTCAAAACCGGCTGAGTGGCTGTATTCCAATACTTTGATGTCGGCATTTTTTACCGCATTCAAGGCTACTTCAGGCGTTTTGATATCGGGTTGACCAATATTGAGGTGGTATACTTTATGTCCTTTTTTCTTAGCAATTTCAGAATATGGCACCAACTTACGGATGGGCGATTCAGGCATTTGCTGCCCTTTTATTGATATCTTAGGCATGTTGTTGATTTTAGAGCTGCAAATTTGCGATTTTTTTAGTTTGAAAACAATGCATTTATCGCCTTAAAAATTGTTAAAAATTATTTTTTCACCTTTGTTTTTTAGTAAATTTAGCGAAAATCACACCGAATGCGCTTTTTCTACACTTTACTCTTGTTTTGTATCAGCCTTACTTTTGGTTTTAGTCAATCGGCTTTTCAATTGCCCCAAGGCCAACAAAAAGCTGTTATTCCTTTTCAAATGATCAACAATTTAATTTTTATTCCTATAAAGGTTAATGGCGAAACTTTGACTTTTTTGTTGGATACCGGAGTAGAAGAAACGGTGCTTTTTAGTTTAGACGACAAGGAAGAAGTGAGTTTGCATCAATTGGAAAAAATCAAATTGAAAGGTTTAGGAGCTAACGAGGCGGTTGAGGCCTTTAAATCCTCTAAAAACAAGCTTGAAGTTTCGGGCTTTGTTGATGACAACCACGAGCTCTATTTGATTTTAGACCAAGAGTTTAACTTTTCGTCTCAAGTAGGCATACCTGTAAATGGTATTATAGGGTATCACTTTTTTAAAGACCATTTGGTTGAGATTAATTACGATCGCAAAAAGGTGATAGTGTATGCCGATTCACATATTAAAATTAGAAAAAGAATCCTTAAATCACATAAAAAAGAGGCGATTAGTCTTGAAAACAATAAGCCTTATTACACTACCAATGTGGTGACTGAAAACCAATCTCATCCGTCTAAAATGCTTATCGATACCGGCAACAGCGATGCCATTTGGTTGTTTTTGAGTGAAGCGCCCAATCTGACGTTACCTTCCAAGTCGATTAAATGTTTTTTAGGTAGGGGTTTTAGTGGTAATGTATATGGTCAAAGGGCCAGAATGCAAAGTTTCACTTTTGGCGATACCAATTTTAAAAATCCGATAGGTACTTTTCCGGATTCAACGTCTGTCAGTAGTGTAAGTTTTGTTCAGGATAGAGTTGGTTCTTTGGGTGGTGGTGTATTGTCGCGTTTTTCTATCTTTTTTGATTATCCGGGCAGTTGTATCTATGCTAAACCCGGTGCCAAAATTTCGATGCCGTTTAACTTTAACATGAGTGGTCTCGAAGTCCAACACGATGGTTTGGAATGGGTCACTCAAACCTATCAAGAACGCGGTGGTACTGCAGCGGTTTACACCGCTAGGCAAGACAATATGGGCCATGTACAGGACAACTTAAAAATCAAGTTTGAGTTAAAACCGGTGTTTCGCATTTTTAATGTTAGAGAAGGTTCGGTGGCGCAATTGGCCGGGGTACAAAAGGATGACCGCATTGTTAAAATTAACGGTCGAAATGCTCATTATTTATCTATTGAAACCATCAACGAACTGCTAAAATCGGAAGAGGGCAGAACCATAGTTCTCGAGGTAGAACGCAAAGGCGTACTCTTAACGTATAAGTTCCAACTCAAAAGTATCCTATAAAAAAACTCCCGATCATTCGGGAGTTTCTATTATTGCATTAACGGACTTTTTGTCTTTTTTTCCAATAGGTTCTCTACCGGTTTGATAATCACTTCGCCTTTTATTTTTAAGGCTACTCGACCTTCGTCTACATTCACCGCGTTACTTTCCACTGTGATGGTTTTTCTGATAGGCCCCGGATTCATATTGTATTTCACCTCAATCTTTCCGGTTTTGCCCGGCATAATCGGGTCTTTGGAAAAACTCGGCACCGTACAACCACAACTGCTTTTCACATCTTTAATCAACAAGGGCTGATTGCCGGTATTGGTAAATTCAAAAACACGCAAACCACTATCCTCTTCTTTGGTTACTTTGCCGTAATCTATGGTGTTGTCTTTGTCTTTAAACTCAATTTTAGGACCGTCTTGTGCAAATACCATTGTGTTAAACAATATAGTTGCGATAAGTATTATTTTTTTCATAGGTCAAACGTTGCATTTGGTTAGTAAAAATACTGGGTTTAAATTAATACACAAAAATTTAATTCTTAATTTTTTCTAAAGTCTTTATTAGTTACTTTTGTAATTCAGTTTACAAAAGCTGTGCCAGAGGGTTAGGAGCGCCACGAGTGAAACGAATTGGCGAAGCAATGGTTAGTGTGTGTCTGTTATCCATATTCCCGCTTCACGGGCTACGCGGTAGCTCGCTTCACACGAGCGAAGCGACTGCCGAAGGAATCGGAGCTAATGGGCATAAGTCTCACCCTTCTGTAATCCGAAAATCTAAAATCTAATATCTAAAATCTGATATCTAAAATCATATGATTCCAGCGCAATTCAACGCCCAAGAAGTAGAAAAAAAATGGTACGACTACTGGATGAAAAACAACTATTTTCATTCCAAGCCAGACCACCGCAAACCATACACCATTACCATTCCGCCACCCAATGTGACCGGAGTCTTGCACATGGGACACATGTTAAACAACACCATACAAGATGTGTTGATTCGTCGTGCCCGCTTGAAAGGCTTTAATGCTTGTTGGGTACCCGGTACCGACCATGCATCGATTGCTACTGAGGCCAAAGTAGTGGCCAAGTTGAAAAGCGAAGGCATCAACAAAAACGATTTAACTCGTGAGGAGTTCCTCAAACACGCTTGGGATTGGACCAACAAATACGGCGGTACCATCTTAGAGCAGTTAAAACAATTGGGTTGTTCTTGCGATTGGGACAGAACCAAGTTTACTATGGATCCCGACATGTCGGCTTCCGTAATTCGTTCGTTTGTAGATTTGTATAACAAAGGACTCATTTACCGCGGTTACCGCATGGTCAACTGGGATCCGGAAGCCAAAACTACCTTGTCTGACGAAGAAGTAATTTACGAAGAGCGTCAAGGTAAACTCTATCATTTAAAATACCAAATCGAAGGGACTAACGAGTTTGTAACCATCGCTACTACGCGTCCTGAAACCATACTGGGTGATACTGCTATTTGTATCCATCCCGAGGACGAGCGTTACGCTCACCTAAAAGGTAAAAAAGCTATTGTGCCGATTTGCAACCGTGTAATCCCGATTATCTTCGACGAGTATGTAGATATGGAATTCGGAACCGGTTGTTTAAAAGTAACGCCGGCACACGATGTGAACGATAAAACCTTAGGCGAAAAACACAACCTGGAAATTATCGACATCTTTAACGAAGATGCAACGCTCAATTCCTATGGCTTGCACTACCAAGGCCAAGACCGATTTGTAGTGCGTGAGGCCATTGCAGCCGAATTAGAAACCTTAGGCGCTTTGGCCAAAACCGAAACGCATTTGAATAAAGTAGGGACTTCAGAGCGCACCAAAGCCGTGATCGAGCCGCGTTTGTCTGACCAATGGTTCCTTAGCATGGAAGAATTGGTAAAACCGGCCATCAAAGCGGTATTGGAAACCGAAGAAATTAAGTTATACCCATCGCGTTTTAACAATACCTACCGTCATTGGTTGGAAAACATCCGCGACTGGAACATCTCGCGCCAATTGTGGTGGGGACAACAAATTCCGGCGTACTATTATGGCGATGGCAAAGAAGATTTTGTAGTAGCTGAAAATATAGAAACTGCGCTCGAGCTTGCGAGAGCCAAAACCAACAACCCACAACTTACAACCGACAACCTCAAGCAAGATCCCGACGCTTTGGATACTTGGTTCTCCTCTTGGTTGTGGCCTATGGCTGTGTTTGGCGGTATTTTAGACCCGGAAAACGAAGATTTTAAATATTATTATCCTACCAAAGATTTAGTAACCGGACCGGACATTTTGTTCTTCTGGGTAGCGCGTATGATTATTGCGGGTTACGAATATGCCGGCGAAAAACCGTTTACCAATGTATATTTAACAGGCTTGGTGCGCGACAAACAACGACGTAAAATGTCGAAATCTTTAGGAAATTCGCCTGAGCCGTTGGAACTGATTGAAAAATTTGGTGCCGATGGGGTTAGAGTTGGATTGTTGTTGAGTGCTTCGGCCGGAAACGATATTTTGTTCGACGAAGAGTTGTGCAACAACGGTAAAGCTTTTGCCAATAAAATATGGAACGCCTTCCGTTTGGTTAAAGGTTGGGAAGTAGCCGATCTTCCGCAACCGGAAAGTGCCAAAGTAGCTATCGAATGGTACGAAGCCAAGTTGCAACAAACTTTAGCGGAAATTGAAGACCATTTTGAAAAATACCGTTTGTCCGACGCCTTGATGGCGATATACAAATTGGTTTGGGACGACTTCTGTTCGTGGTTCCTGGAAATGATTAAACCGGGTTACCAACAGCCAATCGACCGTGCCACGTTTGATAAGGCCATTGAAATGTTGGAAGCCAACTTAAAGCTGTTGCATCCGTTTATGCCGTTCTTAACCGAGGAGATTTGGCAACACATAGCCGAAAGAACACCGGAGCAAGCCTTAATTATAGCCGAGTACCCAACGCTTACGGCTTACAATGAAAAGTTGATTACCGATTTTGAGTTGGCTGCCGAAGTCATAGCCGGTATCCGAACCATTCGCAAGGACAAAAACATTGCTATGAAAGATGCCGTAGCCTTAAAAGTGGTAAACCACGAAAACGCCTCGACTTACTTTGACAGCATAATTGTTAAATTGGGTAACTTATCCGATTTGGACTATGTTACCGATAAAGTTGATGGTGCGTTAACCTACCGTGTGAAGTCGAATGAGTACTTTATACCGGTATCCGGTAACATCGACATTGCTGCGGAAATAGCTAAGCTTACCGAGGAGTTAAAATACACCCAAGGCTTCCTACGCAGTGTACAAGGCAAATTGGCCAACGAAAAATTCGTAGCCGGTGCGCCGGAGCAAGTGATTGCCAACGAACGCAAAAAAGAAGCCGATGCCTTAGCCAAGATTGCTACTATAGAGCAGAGTTTAAACAGTTTAAAATAAGAAAAGCCCCTGTTGGGGCTTTTTTGTTGGGATTTAGGTTGTTATTTTTTGCATTCAGAATAGTCAACTTCAAACTCATAGTCTTTATCGCTTATTTTTTTGATGGCTGAGTTAGATCGGTGTGCCGGTTTGTAGGAAGCTCCGGTTCCTAAGTCGACAGCAAGTCCAACAAGACCCCATGAAAAAACGGAAAGGATAAAGTTCCCGGTTCTGAATGATTTGTCAAATGTTTGGGTTTTGGTAGGACAACCTTCTTCTTTAACTTCTACCACCAAAGGTTGGTCTCTTGAAAATAAACTGGTTGCTTGTCCGTTACCTAGTTTTTGTCCGTTAACAAATATTTCAGCATTAGGTTTGTCTTTTACTTTGATAGTACCGTTGTATTTACTACCGCCAAACATAACACCACAGCTATTGAATACTAAACTCATACTCAATAAACCGGTTAACATAAAAACTCTTTTTCTCATATGTAATTAATTTTAAGGGATGACCTACTTTCAAAATTTTTTGTCGCTGTTTCGGTATTTCCGACATTTTATATTAGTTGCTTAATTAAAGTATTATATTTCAAAATGTATTAAATTTCTGCTAATATAATTTTTTTTGTTAAAAAATGAATACTATTTTTTTTCTTTCTTTGAGAATAATTAAGCTCTAAATATTGACGTTTTTAAGAGGCGAGTTACACAGAGCTACACGGAGCAAAAGGAGGTGCACAGAGTGGAGTGGAATTACGACCCGAGGGACAGCCGAACTGTATGGAGCGTAGCGTAATAAATTACGAATGAACAATTACGAATTACGAATGAACAATTACGAATTTCCCCCGTTACCGAGCGAAATGAAATTCGACGCAATCAATCCCTTCACGTGATTATCAACCACCAAGTTTTAAAACTAATAGCGTATCAATAATTTTTTTAAATTTTTATTTAATGGTCAGGCGAGGGGATTTGCGCGGTAGCTGCTTGTCTTAGAATCTGAGTATCTGAACATCCGATGTATACCAATAAAAAAGCCGATCTCGTTAAAGACCGGCTTAGTTGGCAAAGGTAAATATATCTTAGATAACGTTTACATTAACAGCGTGTGGGCCTTTTTGGCCATTTTCAACAGCATAAGTCACAGCGTCGTTTTCACGTACAGTGCCGTTAAGACCTGTTACGTGTACAAAAACATCTTGACCTCCGTTGTTAGGGGTAATAAAACCAAAACCTTTGGCTTCATTGAAAAACTTAATAGTTCCTTCGTTCATAATAAATATTGAATTAATATTGGGCAAAGATAGTCTTTATTGTTGATATTTCAATAAAAAATAAAATTTATTAAAAAAAATATATTAAAAATAATTTTATTTTAAATATTTTTTAATTTTTAAAAAGATTTATTGTTGTGTTAACCTCAGTTGAAAGGGGAAAGTTGGAACTATGGAGTAAGTTACACAGAGGGTTTAGGGTTTTCTGAATATCTGTAATCTGAACATCCGAAAATCTGTTGCCTCTCATCCCACAACCCTTAACGGAACATCCAACCTCCGTGACCCGAGTCCAAAGGACAAACAAACTTAGTAATCTCTGTGTAACTCCAAACTCGAAACCCAACTCACAACTTCTTCTTCACATTATGAATAAACATCGTCAGCTCTCGGGTAAAGGCATCCAGGGCGTTGATAGACGCTTTCATATTATTTACTACCTCGCCAAGCTCTTCTTTGTCAAGGTCATATTCCAGCAAGTCGGCTATGCCTATAATATTGGCTATCGGCAAGCGGACTTTGTGCGAGGTCATAAACATCATTTCCTCTAAGCTTTTGATGTATGCTGTTTTTTCTTTTTCGGCTATTTTAAGCTGGGTGATGTCGTAACCGGTTAGGATGAATTTTTTCTTTTTGTCGAGCGGGTGCAAAATGCGCAGCATGTAGTGGGTACTGCCGTCCTCTTGAGGGATTTCGTCTATCCACTCTACACTTTCGTTTTTGCTGATGTTTTGAAAGGACCACTGTCTTTTCTCGGCCAAAGCGGGATCTAAGCCTTTAAGCTTACACAAGTCGAAATCGGTTTTGCCAATTATCCAGTCCCTTATTTCTTGGTTTTCTATGCCTTTCGGGTTTACGTATAAGTATTTTTCGGCACTGTCGTACACTGCTATTTCAGTTGGGATTTTATTTAAAATTTCATCGGTAAATTGCTTTTGCTTTTCAATTTGAGCCGTTCTCTTTTTCACCCTTTTTTCCAGTTCCAGGTTCATGCGTTGGGTATTGATTTCCGATTTTTTTCGTTCGGTTATGTCAACAAAAGTACCTATGTAGCATGTTTTACCTTCAATTTCGATGCTTTCTACCGAGAATAAAACGTCTATTACAGTTCCATCTGATCGTTTGAGTTGCGATTCTATATCGCGTTTATGGCCGCCTTCTTCCTTAAGGTTTTTTCGGATTTTTTCGGATTCTTCCGGTTTAATAGTACCCAATTCGAGGGGTGTTTTGCCCACCAATGCTTTTTTGTCAAAACCCGAGAGCATGCAAAAAGCATCATTAGCGTAGAGTATGTTTCGATTTTCAATTTCGGTGATAATAATGGCAACCGGACTGGACTCGAGGATTTCAAAGAATTTTTTATGCGTTTCAGCTATCATTTCGTAAGCCTCTTTGCGTTCGGTAATGTCTCGACCCATGGCATACATTAGGTCGTCTACCATAGTAACATTCCATTCTATCCATTTGTAGGTGCCGTCTTTGCTTCGATAGCGGTTTACAAAATCCAGGGTGTCTATGTTTTTAAAAAGGGTGTGTTTTTCGTTGTCTGTTCGATTAATGTCGTCCGGATGAATAAAATCAAAATAACTTTGGGACAAGAACTCTTCTTGGGTGTAGCCTAATATTTTGGTCACTGCCGGATTGATACTGATAAAATACCCTTCTTTGTTGGCTACGCCTATCATGTCGAGCGATTGATTGTAAATTAAATTGAGTTTTTCCTCGGTTTTTCTTTTTTCGGTAATGTCTCTAAAAATCAATACCGAGCCAATAACATTCCCTTCGCTGTCGTGGATGGGCGCGCCACTGTCGTCTATATAAATAGTAGTGCCGTTTTTTTGGATGAGTTGGGTATTTTTTTCCAGGAATATAATTTTGTTTTCCTGCATAGCCTTCAAAGCCGGGTTGAAACTTTTTTTGGAGGTATTGTTATTTATAATTTGAAATACGGTTTCTATGGGTTGGTTCACAGCATCTTTAAACGTCCAACCGGTGATTTCCAATCCGGATCGGTTAATAAAGGTTATATTGCCTTTAATATCGGTAGTTATTACGCCATCGCCTAAACTGTACATCGTTTGTTGGTACCATTCGTTTTGAACAAATAAGGCTTCTTCTTGTTGGTGTTGCAGTTTTATTTTTTGAAACAGTTTATAAAAGGTAATTAAAAAGATTAAAATGGTTAAAACAGTACTGTAAACCATAACAAGCTTGAGGGTGTTTGCTGAATGTTCTGCCTTTTGTATGCGCTGTTTGACTAAAATGGTTTCTGTGTGATTGAATTTTTGAAAGGCTGAACGAAGGCTATCCATAATTATTTTGCCCTCACCATTATTAACCAAATCAATGGTATTATCAGTGCCTAACTCGTTTAAAATATGAAGAGATTTTTCTATAAACAAGTATTTTCTTTGGATTAGCTTTTCAATAGAGACCAATCTTTGTTGTTGTAATTTATTGTCTTTTGTAAGTTTTTGTAGTTGCTGAAACAAACGGTCTTTTATTACAATCGATTGTAAATAAGGTTGTAAAAAAGTAGTGTCTTTGGTGATGATATAACCGCGTTGGGCCGTCTCGGCATCTTTTATGACCGATAACAAATTGTAGCTGGTTTTTAGTACTTCATACGAGTGTAAAACATGCCGGTCATGTTTGGTGTTCCGGTTTAGGATTACAAAAAGCAAAAGGTTAACAAAAATCAATATTGCCAAGCCAACACCCAAACCGGTCACGGCCAATTTAAATTGTGTTTTCCACTTCATAGTTTATTAAGATTAAAGTGTTACGGTCAACAAAAAATTGATACTGGCTTGTAGTAATTATAAACGGCTGGTGATTTTCTCTTAAAAGTAAGAAAATATTTTATACAATGTTAAATTGAAAACCTATATTTTTTATACAAACTACAATTACTTGTAACTGATGCCCTTTATTGTTAAGGATTGAGATTGTAAATTAATTATTGATACTGTAATTTAAATTGGTTAAAATTGTGCTTTCTGTAATTTTTTACTAAAAAAAATGCATTAAATGCTTTTGTATATTTGCTAAATAAGTATATTTATGCAAAATTTATATATATGGAGATTATAGCGTGTCCCAAATGCCAAAGTGATGCGATAGTAAAAAGTGGTGTCATCAAAGACAGGCAAAGGTTTTTGTGTAAAAAGTGTAATTACTACTTTACCGTAAATAAACTGGGGAAAAAGATTGATAGTTACTATGTCACCAAGGCCTTGCAACTGTATCTGGAAGGCTTGAGTTACCGCGAAATAGAGCGTATTATCGGGGTTTCGCATGTTACCGTAAGCAACTGGGTTAAGGAGTTTAAAATCTCTAAACCCAATCATACCGATTACCATCCTACGTACAAGATATACAACCACTTAGAATTGGTGGAATTTCTTAAAAATAAAGAAGTTTTGAAAGGCGCCGGGATGATTATCACCGAATTGGGAGATAAGTTCATGCTCATAAAATGGGAGCGTTTCAAAGATTAACTATAGTATTTTACAACAATATATATCGTAATTTTTTTCATTCGTTAAATATTGGAATTTGGCTGAACAAAAAATAACCAAAACCAATTATTTGAATTATGAAAAAATTACTAATGTTAACGTTTGCCACCTGTTCTTTATCAGGTTATGCACAGCAAACACCAGCAGCCGCAACACCAGCTGCACCTGCCGCTCCGGCCGCTAAAGAGTGGGATGTGAGCGTTTACGGTTTTGTTCGAACCGATTATATTTGGGATACCCGTCGTTCTGCACAGGTACGCGAGTACAACTTGAACCTCTATCCGTTAGATGAGCAACTGGATGCCAACGGCGACGATCTAAACGATGCCGGCGCTTCCAACTTCCTTTCAGTAGTATCGCGTTTGGGCGTTAAAGCCAAAGGACCGGATGTATGGGGTGCCAAAACCACCGGAACCTTAGAAGGTGATTTCTTTGGCAATACCGAAGCGTCTATCGGTTTATTCCGTTTGCGCCACGCTTATGTAAACATGGAGTGGGAAAAAACCACTTTAACGTTGGGACAAACTTGGTATCCAACTTTTATACCGGAAGTGTTTCCCGGTGTAGCCAACTTCAGCACCGGTATTATGTTTAACCCGTTTGGATGGGTATCGCAAGCGCGCATTAAGCAAAATTTGACTAAAGAATTGTCGTTTGCCTTTACCGCTTACAAAGAAAGAGAGTTTACTACCGCTACCGCTACCGGGGGGACACAAAACTCGGCTTCGTTCAACTCACCACTGCCAACAGTACACGGTCAGTTACAATTTAAAAACAAAACTTGGATTGCCGGTTTAGGATTTGAATACAAATCATTACAACCTTTAACCGTAAGTAATGGTTTAGCTTCTAAAGAAAAAGTAAACACCACTTCGGTAGTAGGATACTTTAAATACAACAACGATAAATTCCACATCAAAGCCTACGGAATTAGCGGTAAAAACTTGTACAACTTAGTAATGTTGGGCGGTTTTGCAGGCTATACTGTTCCCGGACAAGTGGAAACTTACGAAGGTATCAAAACCACCGCTATGTGGGTAGATATTGCCGGAAATGGTAAAAGTGTTGCCCCGGGCTTATTCTTTGGGTACACTAAAACCGATGGCGTGAGCAAAGACAATCCAACAACTTTATACGGTAGAGGTTTTGGCGGTACTCGCGGTGTTGATAACGTAATGCGTGTTTCGGCTCGTGTCGATTTCAAACAAAACAAATTCAGAGTAACCCCTGAAATTGAGTACACCGGAGCCACTTGGGGCGATTTAAAACCGGATGCCACTTTTGACGGCAACAACAAAAAAGTAGGCAATTTCAGAGCAATGGTTTCTTGTTGCTATAGTTTCTAATAAACCAATTTAATCTTTATACAGTATGAGCGATAAAAAAACAAAAGGAATTTGGAAAGTGATTTCCGCTTCCTCCATGGGGACCATGATCGAGTGGTATGATTTTTACATCTTCGGTAGTTTGGCCGTAGTATTATCTACCAAGTTTTTCCCAACAGACAACCCTACAGCGGCTTTCTTGTCTACTTTAGCCACCTTTGCCGCCGGTTTCGTGGTACGTCCGTTCGGAGCTTTATTCTTTGGCCGATTAGGCGACTTAATCGGAAGAAAGTACACCTTTATGGTAACCTTAATGTTAATGGGTGGAGCCACTTTTGTCATCGGATGTATTCCGAGTTATGAAACCATTGGTTTTGCTGCTCCGGTGTTGGTGTTAATCTTGCGTTTGTTGCAAGGTTTGGCTTTAGGAGGTGAATATGGTGGTGCCGCTACCTATGTGGCCGAGCACGCGCCTAAAGGCGAAAAAGGCTACTGGACATCGTGGATTCAAACTACAGCTACTGTTGGTTTGTTCATTTCCTTGATGGTGATTTTGATTACCAAAGCCTCTATGTCTAAAGAATCTTTTGATGAATGGGGATGGAGAGTACCGTTTTGGGTATCTATCCTAATGGTATATGTATCGTACTTGATCCGTAAAAACATGGACGAGTCTCCGGTATTTGCCAAAGCGAAATCAGAGGGTAAAACATCAACCAATCCGTTAAAAGAAAGTTTCGGACACAAATACAACTTAAAATTTGTTTTGTTAGCACTTTTCGGTGCTACTATGGGGCAAGGAGTTGTATGGTACACCGGTCAGTTTTATGCGATGAACTTCCTTAAAACTGTACAAAGCATCGACTCTTCGCAAGTAGACATGTTGTTAGGGATTGCCCTAATTTTAGGAACACCTTTCTTTGTATTCTTTGGATGGTTGAGTGATAAATGGGGAAGAAAATCAATTATGATGGCAGGTATGTTGTTGGCTATCTTATTGTATAGACCAATTTACCGCGCTATGTATGCTACGACCGATTTAGCCAATAAAACCGAAATCGTAGAACAAACTAAAGTAGTGCCTTCGATGAAAGAGGTAGATGCTACTAAAATGGATTCTATTTACACTACTACCAAAGCTTACACAGATGGTACTGCGGTAGAAGAAATTAAAACCAAACATTTTGAAAACGGTAAGTTGATGGTAGACGACAAAGGAAAAGACAAAATCGAAACCAAAGTCACCAAAAAAATCAACTCCGGCGATATGTGGTTCTTAGTATTCATGGTATTTGTACAGGTAATTTTTGTAACGATGGTATACGGACCAATTGCGGCTTTCTTGGTAGAAATGTTCCCGGTAAAAATCAGATATACATCGATGTCGTTGCCGTATCACGTTGGAAATGGTATATTTGGGGGATTGCTTCCGGCTATTTCAACGTACTTTGTGACAACTGCCAAAGATGCCGGCGATCCTGAGTTTTATTTGGAAGGATTATGGTATCCTATTGGAATTGCCGCCGTATGTTTTGTCATCGGAATGATTTACATAGATAGAAAAATTAATACTCTTCACGACTAAAACCCAATATTATGAACGCATTAAAGAAATTTTTAGGGATTGCTTGGATAGCTTTAGCCGTGGCTGTTGCCTATTTCGCAATCGGGATTTTCGGAGGTAAATTAACCTCAGGAAAACAAGACGATTTAGTTTTCGGAATAATTATATTTTTCATATTATTACCGTTAGTTGTAACCGGCTTAACTATCTTTGGATGGTATGCCATCACCGATGAATATGAAGATTAACAACTATAAATAGTTTATTGGTAACCAAGGGCTCTTACATTGTAAGGGCTTTTGGTGTTTTTAAAGCAAAATAGTTTATGAAACAACGTCATCAGCAAAAATTAGTCATTATTTCCCTGGTATTGCTCATTGCTTTAAACCTTCCCATAGTGTTGTTGTTTGACAGCGCTGATAGTTTATTGGGCTTTCCGGTGATTTACATTTACATTTTTTCGGTGTGGTTGTTTTCGGCCTTACTTTCATTACTCATCATAAAACGATACCATGAATAGTATAGCTTTATTAGTCATTTTAGGGTTGTACCTAAGCGTATTGTTTTTCATTGCGCATTGGGCAGAGAAAAAAGAAAGTTCGCGTTGGGCTAACAATCCGTATGTTTATTCGTTATCCTTGGCGGTGTATTGTACGGCTTGGACGTATTACGGCAGTATAGGCGTAGCTGCTAATTCGGGTTTGAATTACTTGCCGGTATATTTAGGTCCGATTATCATTATTCCGGCCTGGATGATTATTTTAAAGAAAATCATCCGCATCTCCCGAGTAAATAAAGTATCCAGTATAGCCGATTTTATTTCGCTTCGTTATGGGAATAGTAGGTTTTTAGGAGCGGTGGTAACTATCGTTTGTCTGTTTGGGATCTTACCCTACATCGCACTCCAACTAAAAGCTATTTCCGAAACTTTTCACTTGGTTACCCAAACGCCGTCTAACTCTAATATATTTGATGACAGCACCACTTATGTGGCTTTTGCCTTGGCGATTTTTGCTTCTATTTACGGTACGCGCTATGTAGATGCTTCCGAAAAACGAAAAGGAATAGTTACAGCGGTTGCTTTAGAAAGTGTGCTGAAGCTGGTATTCTTTATCATCATTGGTGTGTACGTTACCTTCTTCGTTTTTGACGGCTTTGATGATATTTATGCCAAAGCTTCCTTGCTGGAGAACTTCAGAGAAAAAAACACTATAGGCGGATTACCACAAGCGCTCAACTGGTTTTTCTTGTGTGTGTTATCATTGTTTGCCATCTTTTTACTGCCGCGACAGTTTCAGGTGTCGGTTATAGAAAACACACGTGAAAATCATATAAACACCGCGGTTTGGTTGTTTCCGTTGTATTTGTTACTGTTCAACATTTTTGTATACCCAATAGCTTGGGGCGGTAATATTTTATTCGAAGGGCAAAGCGTAAACTCCGATACCTATTCGCTTTTAATTCCGCAGTTTTTTGATAATAAAACGCTTACCGTAATGGTGTTTTTAGGCGGTTTCTCGGCAGCCATTTCTATGATCGTCGTTTCGTCTATCGGTTTATCCACCATGGTGAGTAACAACCTGATTATTCCTTATGGGTTACTGGGCCGATTGCAACACAACGAACAAACCACCATCAACAAAAAAATTGTCAATATCCGTAAGATTGGGATATTCTCGCTGATTATCATCGCTTACTTTATTTACCGCTATTTTGCTTTAGATTATAGTTTGTTTTCCATTGGTTTAGTGGCATTTGTAATTATTGCCCAATTGGCGCCATCTTTCTTCGGAGCACTGTTTTGGCGAAGAGGATCAAGAACCGGAGCCGTTTCAGGCTTAATTGTTGGTTTTGTGATTTGTTTGTACACTTTGCTTATTCCGTATGCTCTGGGAATTACTTCATCTGATACTTCTTTTATAACTAATGGCTTTTTGGGGATTGAACTATTGCGACCGTTACAACTCTTCGGCCTGGATTATTTGCAACCGGTGCCGCATGCTTTGTTTTGGAGTTTGTTATTCAACTTTATGACGTATATCGCCGTATCGGTTAGTTTTAAAGGCAATTACCGCGAGCGCAATTATGCTGAGATGTTCCTCGACATTAACAAATACATCAACATGCACGAAAATGCTTTTGTGTGGAAAGGAACAGCTTATCGAAATGATATTGAAAAAGTGTTGATTAAGTTTTTAGGCGAAGATCGAACCAAGCGCGCTATGAATATCTTTAACGTTAAATACAACGTAGATAAAAACGAAGAGTTGGCCGATGCGCGTTTGATTAAATTCTCCGAAAACCTACTGACCGGTCATATTGGTACGGCTTCGGCTAAAATCCTCATCTCAAGCGTGGTGAAAGAAGAAAAAATCACTTTGCCCGAAGTATTAAAGATATTAGAAGAATCCAAAGAGAACATCATCATCAACAAAAAACTCACCGAAACCTCTAACGAGCTTAAGGAAATATCAGCAAAATTGCAGGAAGCCAACCAGTCGTTGATGATTAAAGACAAACAAAAAGATGAATTCCTCGATACGGTTACCCACGAATTGCGAACACCTATAACGGCCATCAGGGCATCGAGTGAGATTTTGTTCGACGATGATGAGATACCGGAAGAACTACGCAAACAGTTTTTGCAAAACATTATTTCCGAATCGGATAGATTAAACCGTTTGATTGATAAGATTTTGGATTTGGAGAAATTTGAAACCGGTCGCCAAAAATTGCATGTAGCCCAACACAAAATTATGGCAACGTTGGAAAATTCCATTGAACCGTTACAGCAGTTAATTGCCAACAAAAACATACATGTGCATTTGGAGGGCAATGCCAATCTCAAAGCCGAGTATGATGAAGACCGCATAGTGCAGGTGGTGACTAACTTGTTGTCGAATGCCATTAAGTTTTGTCCGGATACCAATGGTTTGATTACTTTAGCGGTTTATGATAAGTTTGAATTCGTGCAAGTAGAAGTAAGCGACAACGGTAAAGGCATAGCCGGTACCGATTTTGAAAATATATTCGACAAGTTTTACCAATCCACCAATCAGAATTTCAAAAAGCCTATCGGCAGTGGATTAGGATTGGCCATTTGCAAACAAATTATAGAACACCATAAAGGGAACATTTGGGCTGCTAACAATGCTACCGGCGGCGCATGTTTGACCTTTACGTTACCCAAAAAACAGTAGCCATGAGAAAGATTTTAATTGTAGATGATGAGCCTAACATCGTCATGTCGTTAGAATACACCTTTAAAAAAAACAATTTTGAAGTGTTTATTGCCCGCGATGGACAGGAAGCCTTGGAGATATTACAAAATCAATTGCCCGATGTGATTATCTTAGATGTGATGATGCCTTTGGTAGACGGTTTTGAAACGCTGGAGCAAATCAAGAAAAATGAAAGACTACAACACTGTAAAGTGATGTTTCTCTCTGCCAAAAACAAAGAAAGCGATATCGAGAAAGGTATGGCACTGGGTGCAGATGCCTACCTAACCAAACCGTTCTCTATTAAAAAAGTAGTAGAACAGGTCAACGAGTTGTTAGCGTAGCTGTATAGTTACTGTTTGATTGGTATTAAATTGATAGTCAGTCTTTTTTAGTGATAAACTTTGTCTTTTTTTACGGAGTTGCATGTATAGCTATTTAGCAATAAAGTTGGAAAAGGTAAGGGAATAATGGTTACTTTTAGACTGTTAATTAAACTGTTACCAACCTAACCTTATTCATGAATTACCAAGAACTATACAACCAAAGCATCCAAAACCCGGAAGCTTTTTGGGCCGAGCAATCCCAACAAGTAGATTGGTTTACCCAACCGCAAACCATACTGTCTGCCGACGAAAACGGTTATCCTATGTGGTACAAAGACGGCAGTTTGAACGCCTGTTATTTGGCACTCGACAAACACATAGCCGATGGTTTTGGCGAAGCAATAGCACTCATTTACGATTCACCTGTTACCCAAACCGTAAAAAAATATACGTACAACGAAGTCAAATCGGAAGTCGCCCGACTAGCCGGAGGTTTGGTTTCCTTGGGCTTAAAGAAAGGCCATACCGCTGTGATTTATATGCCGATGATCCCGCAAGCCACTTTTGCCATGTTGGCTTGTGCCCGAATCGGCGTAACCCATTCCGTGGTTTTCGGTGGTTTTGCGCCTCACGAATTGGCCATCCGTATCGACGATTACAAACCCAGAGTAATCATCACTGCTTCTTCCGGAATTGAGATTGACCGATTAATAGCCTACAAACCCTTAGTGGATGAAGCTATCGAGTTGGCCGAGCACAAGCCTAAAAAAGTAGTGGTGCTCAATAGAAAACTGGGTGCCAGAATTCCGTTTAAAAAATACGATGTGGATTACGATGCGTTAATCTATGGTTCTGAGGAAGCCGACTGTGTGCCGGTGGAATCTACGCATCCTTTATACGTTTTATACACTTCAGGTACCACCGGAAAACCCAAAGGAATCGTGCGTGATACCGGCGGTTATGTGACTGCTTTACAATTTTCTATGCAAAAAATCTATGGCGTACAACCGGGTGAAGTTTTTTGGGCTGCCTCTGATGTGGGTTGGGTAGTGGGTCATAGTTACATTGTATACGGTCCGTTACTCAATCGAAATACCACCATAGTTTTTGAAGGCAAACCTATTAAAACTCCTGATGCGAGTACGTTTTGGCGGGTAATAGCGGAACATCGGGTTAGTGTCATGTTTACGGCGCCTACGGCCATTAGAGCGATCAAAAAAGAAGATCCGAACGGGGAGTTCATCAAACAATATGATTTGTCGTGTTTGCGCACCCAGTTTTTAGCCGGGGAACGTTGCGATGTGGCTACTTTAGAATGGTACCGCGAGCATATTCCAATTCCGGCCATCGACCACTGGTGGCAAACCGAATCGGGTTGGCCTATGATTGCCAATATGATGGGTGTGGAATATCTGCCTATCAAACCGGGTTCTTCAGGCAAAGCCGTTTCAGGATACAACATCATGATTTTAGGCGAAAACGGTCAGGAGTTAGGACCCAATGAAGAAGGTTATGTGGTAATCAAATTGCCTTTGCCTCCGGGGACTTTGTTGGATATTTGGAACGATAACGAACGCTTTCGAGCCGGTTATTTGAATAAATTTCCGGGCTATTATTTCTCGGGAGACGGTGGCTACAAAGACGAAGATGGTTACATCTACATTACCGGTAGGGTAGACGATGTAATCAACGTAGCCGGTCACCGATTGTCAACCGCTGAAATGGAAGAAATAGTAGCTTCACATCATTCCGTAGCCGAATGTGCGGTAATTGGTATTAATGATGAATTGAAAGGGCAAATTCCGCTAGCCTTAGTGGTAACCAAATTAGGAGAAGAAATCGAACATTTCCAATTGCAACATGAAGTCGTTAAATTGGTGCGCGAACAAATCGGAGCCGTAGCGTCATTACGCGATGTGGTGGTGGTGAATCGATTACCGAAAACACGCTCGGGTAAAATTCTTCGTAAACTATTGCGCAGCATAGCCGACGGGGAAAACTTCCAAATTCCTTCAACTATTGATGATGAAGCGATCATAGGCGAGGTGAGAGAAGTGTTAGAGTTGGCCAAAATAGGCAGTTTTAAATAAAGTTCATAACTAAACCAATCCGTTTTATTCGTGATTGGTTTTTTTGTATACCTTTGCAAAGTGAATGTTCACTAACTTATTCAAACATGACAGATTCAGCTTCCAAACGCCAACATGAAATTATAGCATCCGCCGGGAAATTGTTAATGGAAAAGGGTATCAAAGGCCTTACTACTAAAAACTTGGCGCAAGAAATGGGTTTTTCCGAAAGTGCCTTGTACAGGCATTTTACCAACAAGGAAGACATCGTGGTTTTGTTGTTGCAACATCTGGCGTCTTCTATGAAAATGCGTTTAGATGCAATTGCCCAAAGTGAAGCTACGGCTACAGCCAAATTGACAACAGTGTTTAATAGTCAGTTTCGTTTTTTTTCCGAAAACCCACATTATGTAGTAGCCATATTGTCGGAGGGTTTGTTCGACGAGTCAGAAAAAATCAATCTAGCCATCATGCAATTGGTGAATTACAAAACCCAATTGATAGCGAACTTGTTTGAAG
Organism: Flavobacterium sp. FEMGT703F; assembly: GCA_002786385.1. GTDB lineage: Bacteria > Bacteroidota > Bacteroidia > Flavobacteriales > Flavobacteriaceae > Flavobacterium > Flavobacterium cheonhonense. The sequence goes on along the minus strand of PGCN01000024.1, from coordinate 126,553 downwards.
AAGGCAAACAACAAAAGGAATTCAAGTTAGAATTGACCACCGCAGATATGGTGCATATTACGGTAGGCTGTTTTAGAATGATGATGCTGAAGTGGAAATTCTCCCAATTTCAAATCGATTTAATTCAACAAGGTAACGCCATCATGGCCACCAATTTTAATTTAATGAAAGCATGAAAAAGTTCGCAACGCTAACCCTCGTTTTATTATTCCTATCGTGCGGAAAAAACGAAGAAGTGAAACCCCTCCGACAAGACATTCAAGAGTTGGTTTTTGCTTCCGGGCAATTGGAATGGGATGATTCGTACAATGTGATAGCCCAAACTGACGGCGTTTTGGGTAAAGTAGTTTTTGAAGTCGGACAACCTGTTACCAAAGGTATGATTATCGCATCCATTGATAATAAAGTCAACGAAGTCAACGCCGAAAGTGCTCAGGAACAATTGGTGATTTCCAATCAAAACGTTACGGCCAATGCTCCGGCCTTGTTGCAATTGGAACAAAATATCCAATTCGCCCAAAGCAAATACCTGCAAGATAAAAAGCAAGCCGAACGATATGAGCGTTTGCAGCAAAACAATATAGGCTCTAAGGTAGAATATGAAAATGCGCAATTGGCGGCTAAAAATTCATTGGCCAATCTAAAGGCACTTCAAAAACAATATGATGTATTGAAGCAACAAGCGCAACAACAACTCATTGCCTCCAGAGCGCAACTCAAAAGCAACAAGGTGTTACAAGGCTACAATTCGGTTGTAGTGGCGGAAAGTGGAACGGTAGTAAAAAAGTTCAAGAACCAAGGTGACTACGTTAAGAAAGGCGACATTATTGCAACTATCGGTAACCAACAAAAAGTAGAAGCAGTGCTCAATGTAGACGAAAATAGTATCGGTAAAATCAAATTAGGGCAAACCGTTTATGTTAAACTCAACACCGAGAAATCGAAAGTGTACAACGGTAAGGTCACCGAGATTTTATCGGCCTTCGATGTACAGTCGCAGTCCTTTATTTGTAAAGTTACTTTCAACGAACCTTTAGCACAATCATTATTCGGCACCCAATTGGAAGCTAACATTTTAGTGGCAGAAAAGAAAAACGCCTTACTCATTCCTCGCAATTATATGGGTTTTGGGAACAAAGTGAACGTAAAGGGTAAAGAGGAAAACGTGATTTTGAAAACCGGTATCATCTCTACCGATTATGTAGAAGTTTTAGATGGACTATCCGAAACCGATGTGCTTTTACCCTTAAAACCTTAGTCATGAATATCAATTCGGTCATCGCCAAAACGTATATCGTTTCCAACAAAAAGCTTACTGCAGTTGCGGTTTTGGGTGTGGTTTTGGGCATGTCTATTTACATTTTTATGAACAGCATGATGGTGGGTTTTGATAAAAGTTCGTATGCCTCTATTTTTAAAACCACCAGTCACATTCGCGTTTACAAAGACGACGAAATCAGTAAGCCTTTAACACTGGGGCAATCCGCAACGCCCATTATCATCAATCCGAAGGTAGTACCGGTGAACAATACTATCATCAATCCCAATTTAGTCATTGAAACGATACTAAAGCAACCGGAGGTAACTGTAGTAACGCCTCAGGTAAATTCGAATGTGTTTTACAATAACGGGAAATCTCAAATCTCCGGTATCGCTGTAGGCATCAAACCCGATGAAGCCAATTTGATGTACAATATCAAATCGTTTATGGTAGAAGGTAATTTTGAATTGCTTAAATCCAATCCGAACGGTATTGTCATCGGTAGCGGTATAGCCGCTAAGATGAATTTGGCAGTCAATGACAACCTTAGTTTAACGTCTTCCAAGGGTGTAAACCGCACTTTTAAGGTTATCGGGATATTTAAAACCAACAATTCCAACACGGATAAAACCAAGTCCTATATTAATATTTCGGCTTCACAACAATTATTAAAAGAAGGGACGAGTTACATAACCGACATCAATGTTAATATAACCGATCCTGAAAATGCAGAAGCTGTAGCTCAAAAATTAGAAGCGCTCTGTGGTTACAAGGCCGAAGGATGGAAGCAAGCCAACGAAACTTTGATGGCAGCCAATAAAATGCGAAAGATGATTATCACCTTTGTTTCACTCACCATCTTACTGGTGGCGGGATTTGGCATCTACAACATATTGAACATGACGGTTTCCCAAAAAATAAACGACATCGCCATTTTGAAAGCCATGGGATTTAAAGGCAAAGATGTCATTCGGATTTTTGTAACCCAAGCAGTTTCTATTGGCGTGATGGGTGTAATTGGCGGCGTGACTTTGGCGACTATTTTAATCACACTTTTGAAGCGAGTATACGTAGGTGGCGATATTGGTTATTTTCCGATTGATTACGAAACGAAGAAGTTTGTACAAGGCATAGTCATCGGATTGATTATTACCTTTTTTGCGGGCTACATACCGGCGAAGAAAGCCGCCAATGTGGATCCGGTTGACATTTTAAGAAAATAACATGAACATCCTCGAAACCAAAAATATCGATAAGTTTTTTCATCAGCCGATGGAGTTTCAGGTATTGAAAAACATTTCGTTTGAAGTCAAAAAAGGAGAATTTCTCTCTATGATTGGTAAATCCGGTAGTGGTAAATCAACGCTACTATACGTGCTTTCTACTATGGATACTGATTACAGTGGAGAATTGTATATCGACAACCAACTGATGACCGGTTTGAGCAAAGATGCTTTAGCCGAAATCAGAAACGAAAAAATCGGTTTTGTATTTCAGTTCCATTACTTGCTCCCTGAGTTTTCTTGTTTGCGTAATGTGATGATACCCGCGCTCAAGTTGGGTAAATGGTCGGAAAGCGAAATAGAACAGCGTGCTTATCAAAAACTGGAAATGTTAGGGTTGAAAGACCAAGCCCTTAAACCGGCCAGCAAACTTTCGGGCGGACAACAGCAAAGAGTAGCTATTGCCCGAGCCTTAATTAATGATCCGCTGATTATTATGGGCGATGAGCCAACAGGGAATTTGGACAGTAAAAATACTTCCATCGTTTTTGATATCTTTCAGGAACTCACGCAAAACTTCGGACAAACTATTATAGCCGTTACGCATGATGATGACTTTGCTAAAAAAAGCGACCGCATCATTGAAATGAAAGACGGTGTGATTCTTACTTGAAAAGGACAAAAGTTAATGTGTATACTTATTTAGCAAGAAAAATTAACGTTGGACTAACAGAATAGCTATATTTACATAACAAAATGATAATAAAAGAAGATTTACAATGAGTTATTACAAAATACTGAATTTGGAGCACTACTTCAAAATGTATAAAAAATCAGTTCGCGAGCCACGTAAATTCTGGGACCGAATTGCTGATGAAAATTTCACTTGGTATCAAAAATGGGATAAAGTATTTGAATTTGATTTCCAAAAAGCCCAGTTCAAATGGTTTGTGGATGCTAAAGTGAATATCACTAAAAACTGTATCGACAGACACTTGGCCCGACGCGGCGATAAAACGGCCATCATCTTTGAACCAAACAATCCCGATGAACCGGCACAACATATTACTTATAACGATTTATACGCCAGGGTATCAAAATTAGCCAACGTATTGCGTGATCAAGGCGTTCAAAAAGGTGACCGTGTTTGTATATACTTACCGATGATTCCGGAATTGGCAGTGGCAGTTTTGGCCTGTGCCCGAATCGGTGCGATTCACTCGGTGGTATTTGCCGGATTTTCTTCTTCGGCTGTAGCAGCACGTATTAACGACTGTGAGTGTAAAGTAGTGATTACTTCTGACGGTAGTTACCGCGGTAATAAATCTATCGATCTGAAAGGCATAGTAGACGAAGCTTTGGAGAAATGTCCAACCGTTGAAAAAGTATTTGTGGTAAAAAGAACAAATACCGAAGTATCCATGAAAGAAGGTCGCGATTATTGGTTGCAGCCGTTATTAGACGAAGCTATACCGAATAACGTAGCCGAAATCATGGATGCAGAAGATCCGCTATTCATCTTATATACTTCGGGTTCAACCGGAAAACCAAAAGGAATGGTACATACCACGGCCGGTTACATGGTGTACACCGCTTATACCTTCAAAAATATCTTCAACTACGAAGAAAACGATGTGTATTGGTGTACTGCCGATATTGGTTGGATTACCGGACACTCATATATTTTGTACGGACCATTGTTGAACGGAGCAACCACTGTAATCTTTGAAGGTGTACCGTCGTATCCTAACTTCAGTCGTTTTTGGGAAGTCATTGAAAAACATAACGTAACCCAATTCTACACAGCGCCTACCGCAATTCGTGCGTTGGCCAAAGAGAGTTTGGATTACGTACAAAAATACCCGTTAAGTTCTCTAAAAGTGATTGGTTCCGTAGGTGAACCAATTAACGAAGAAGCTTGGCACTGGTACAACGATCACGTTGGCGGCAAGCGTTGTCCGCTGGTAGATACTTGGTGGCAAACCGAAACAGGAGGCATTATGATTTCACCAATTCCGTTTGTAACACCAACCAAACCGACTTATGCGTCTTTACCGTTACCGGGTATTCAACCGGTATTAATGGACGAATTACGCAATGAAATCGAAGGCAATCAAGTAACCGGTAGTTTGTGTGTCAAATTCCCTTGGCCGTCTATTGCCAGAACCATTTGGGGCGATCACCAACGCTATAAAGAAACCTATTTCACGGCTTTCCCGGGTAAATATTTCACCGGAGACGGCGCATTGCGTGATGAGGTAGGGTACTACCGAATTACGGGTAGAGTAGATGATGTAATCATTGTTTCGGGTCATAATTTAGGAACAGCACCAATCGAAGATGCCATCAACGAACACCCGGCGGTAGCAGAAAGTGCTATTGTAGGCTTCCCGCACGACATCAAAGGAAATGCCTTGTACGGCTTTGTGATTTTGAAAGAAGTGGGAGAAAGCAGAAACCAAGAAAACTTGGCCAAAGAGATCAACCAATTGATATCAGACCAAATCGGACCGATTGCTAAACTGGATAAAATACAATTCGTTTCCGGCTTGCCTAAAACGCGTTCGGGTAAAATTATGCGTCGTATCTTGAGAAAAATAGCGGAAGGCGATTTCTCAAACTTCGGAGATATTACCACATTATTGAATCCGGAGATAGTGGAAGAAATTAAAAACGGTAAGTTATAAAAGTTATTGCATTAAGTTAGTTATGAAAACCTGCAGTTTTTGCAGGTTTTTTTTTATTTATTAACAATCCGATAATCAGTGGTTTAATTTGGTATATTCGTAACTGTAGTATTAAAAAAATAACAATATGGTAAACAGATTACTAAAAATTGCCTTTGTTGCGTTATTCTTAACTGCTTCTTGTAGCAAAGATGAAAGTATTCAGGAAAACGCGATAGTGATTAGTGACGCACAGCGGACTCCCATGTCGGCTATGGAAGTAAAACACAAAATAGACGAATCCTTGCAAACTAAGGGTTCTTTTAATTGGAAAGACGCTTCAACGCATATGTTATGGAGCGCATCAGTGCATGGACAAAACATAATTACTATCGGCTTTGGTAACAACAGCAATGATTTCGACAGAAGTAAAAGTACTAATAATGCTGCGGTTCAAAAGCAATTGTTGACCATTATTCAACAGTATGAAGGACAAGCCTTGTCAGAAATACTCATTAACGCCGACCCGTATTTGAATTTGATGGATGTAGTGATTAAGAACCAAGAAACCTTAATTGCACTCCGACAAAGCAAATTTATCCGTTACATTGAACCGGGTGATTTTAAATATTTTGCCTTGAGCGGCAGTATTGAAAAATCGGATTCTTCAAGTACCAGTTCGGGTTGCGGATTTGATGCAACTACATTAAACGTTTCCGATTACACTACCGTAACGCCTAACGCCAAAGCACCTTGGACGTTTTACCAACACAACATACCGAGTGCTTGGAATTACAGTACCGGTGCCGGTGTTACCATAGGAATAGTAGATACCGGAACGTCTCCCAATCAAACTTTGTTAGGCAGTAACTTTAATGACGGATTATCTTCAGGTAGAACTATTCAAAAGTTTGGCGTGTATGTTGATTCTATTTGGCCTTGGTCTACAGGAACCGACGGGCCAAACGACCAATGTGGTCACGGAACCAGCATGGCTTCGGTAGCTGCTGCACCGCGCAACGACAACGGATTGCCGGTAGGTGTGGCTTATAATGCCAATTTAGTGACATACAGAGCAGCCTCTAATGTGGTGCTTGACGGTTATCACGAGCAAAACGGTGTTAAAAATGCGTTTACCGCTTTGGGTAATAACAATAATGTGAAAATAATTTCCATGTCGATGGGACACATTTTCTCCGTTGGTAAGATTTCAGATGGCGTGAAATATGCTTATAACAAAGGGAAGTTGATTTTTTGTGCAGGCGGTACTTCAACTAGTTTTACCACTTTCGTTGGCGTCATTTTTCCGGCATCTATGGCCGAAACAGTGGCGGTAACCGGAGTGAAAGAAGGTACTTCCAACCAAGCTTGTGACGTTTGTCATACCGGTGGCAAAATAGAGTTTACGGTTGCCATGCAACGCAACGCTTCCGGGAATACAGTTCCGGTAACCAGTTACTACGATAACCAATCGGATTACGTTGGTGGTTCATCTGTAGCCACAGCTACTACCGCCGGAATAGCAGCTTTGGTTTGGGCTAAAAATCCAACATGGACCAGAACGCAAGTATTGAATAAATTACGCCAATCGGCGACTTATTTTCCAACTAAGAATTCAGAATACGGTTATGGTAATATCAACGCTTTATTGGCCGTACAATAAATCAAAATGACAAAATATAAAAAACGCCAATTCTATTAGAGTTGGCGTTTTTTTATTCTTAAATATTGCCGATAGCTTTTAACAACAAAGCTTCCATTACTTTGTATCCTTTAGGATTAGGATGCACGCCATCTTCGCCATATTGGTATTGCAATCCTTTATCTGCATCAACCATAACAGCATAATAATCTACATAAGTGATTTTGTTTTTCAGGGCGTAGGCTTTAATCATCTTATTCAAAGCGATTACCTTGTCTGCAGGATAAATTTTTGAATTCCACCAAAACTTATTAGCCGGAAGTACTGAGCACAATATAGGTTTGATTTTATGAGATTTGGCCTTATTAACCATGATTTCGATATTGTCAAAAACGGCTTCTAAAGTAATCGGACCTGTATTTTCGGCTATGTCATTGATACCGGCTAAGATAACTACTGTTTTGGGTTTCAAGGCTATTACATCTTGTTCAAATCGCACTACCATCTGCGAAGTAGTTTGTCCGCTAATGCCACGATCGATTAACGGATAGTTGGCAAAAAAATCGGGACTATTGGTTTTCCAAAACTCGGTAATAGAATCGCCCATCAAGACCACAGCATTTTTCATTGGTTTAACTGATTGGTTTTCGGCTTGGTATTTCTTTAAGTTGGCCCATTCTTTTACTTGGGCATAATTGAAGTTGATAAATAGTAACAGTAAAATTGGGGTGAAAATAATTTTCATTTGAATTGATTTCATAGTAGTTTTATAGCAGTCGTTCCAAAACGCCTTTACGCTTCACGATGTTTTTGTAATCCCATTGGATGTCTTTTGATTTTTGCAACCAACGATTTAAATCACTTTGGTTAATTTGCTGAACAGCAGTGTAAGTAATAGAAGCATCTTTGAACTTTCCGGTTCCCGGTTGTAAGGCTGTTTCTTCGAAAGTGATACCACTCCAAAACAATAGTCGAATACCTTTTTTTAACTTGCTATAACCCACAATCGGATTGCCATTAATAAACCAAACCGGATGCGCGTGCCATATTTTGCTTTCGGCTTCGGGTAAATTTTGCTGGATGATTTCCGCCAACTGCTGACAAATCTTTTGCTCCTCGTACGTTTGTTGGTGGTTGTAATTTTGAATGTCGGTTCCCATACTGGTAATTTCGAATCTATAAATATAAAAAAATCCCCAAACAAAGTTGAGGATTTTTTATGTTGTTTGTGGGAGATGTGTTTATGCCGATGCTGTTTCGGTTGGTTTTCTTTTTAAAATAGCAGCACTGATTACCGGAACTAGCAAACCAATAGGAATCATGATTTCCATATAAGTAAATAAGATGATCCACAACGGATTTTTGTAAAGCTCTTTGTAATAAAGGATTTTCTCTTTTTCTGCCTGAAATTCTGCTGTCGGAAGACCTTGTTTTTCTAAAGCAATGATTGAGTTTTCCGAGTACTTTTCCATGAAGTCAGGAAAAATAAAATGGTGTTCTACCATCCAAGTGCCGACATAAATGGTGGCTGTGATGAGTGACATCAGCATACCCACTTTAAACGCCTTTCCGAAAGTAATAAATCCGCCGTTTTGTTTGTCCCGGTAATTTTTTACGCCTAAAAAGACGAACGTATAGGCTACCAACATACCGGCAAAGCCAAATACCATTCCCAAATCGTATTCGGGATTGTACATGTAAACACCGGCACCGATGCCCATGAAAGCAGTTACAATGAGTCCGGCTATTAGACCGTATTTAACAATAGTGTTTTTCATAATAAATTGTTTTGGATTAGGTTGCAAAGGTTGGTAATTGTATTGTTTTTCGACTCATACTTTCGGATGATTTTGAATATATCACGCTAAAGTAGGAGGTAAGAGTTGTAGTTTTTTGGCAGTTTCTATAGCTTGTGTTCTTCGTTTTACTTCTAACTTTTCGAAGAGTTTGGCGCTGTGTGTTTTGACAGTATTTAAAGAAACGAACAGTTTGTCGGCTATTTCCTGATTACTCATTCCTTGCGCCATTAAGGCCAATACTTCCAATTCTCTTTGGCTGATATTTCTTCGTTGGCGTTCGGTTTCATTCAGCACGAACGTTTTTTCGGGTATCAGGATTTCTTTTTCAATGATTATGGTTTTTGCTTTTTGAACGTTGATTTTGGTGGCTACCCAAATCCCGAAAAAGAGAAAGAAAACCGCCAAAAAGGAAAGATAGATTTCATAATCGCTTTGTATTACCAGAAATCTAAATTCCATCCACCAAAGCAGTAAAAGCAACACTGTTATCACTGTGATATAGCGAAGAAACTCTTGGTATGGTTTTAATGATTTCATCAGCTAAGTTTGATTTTAGGCTTTTTTCATCAGCATTTCAATTTGAGCATCTTCTATGAGGAAAAGAATTTTTTTACCGTCTTGTTTTACGATAAAAGTAATATTCGAATAGCCTTCTTTTTTAAATCCGACTTTGAGTTGCTTTTTCTTTTTATCGAATATCCATTGGTTTTTTTGGAACATTTTTACCAATTGCAGCATCATTTTGCTGTTGCTTTTGGTGTCAAAAATAAAACTATGGTCGGCATTGAAGGTATAAGTCGCTTTTTGGAAACCGCTAACTAATTCCTTGGTTTCGGGTTTGTCTGCGTCTTTTATGGCAGTTGCCTTTTTGACTTTCCAAGTTCCGATTAAGTCGGTTTCCGCTATAGTTTGGGCGTAAGTATTGGCTGAACTAATCAACAGTAGTATTAATAGGACTATCTTTTTCATAACATAATTTTGGTTGAAGCTAAGATAAAAAAAAAGCCCCAACCTTTAACGGTTGAGGCTTTTCATAACAAAGATCTCAAAAATAAACATTAGTCATCTAAGTCACAAGAATCTTCAATGCTGTTTGCAATTTGGTTGGCCAAAGCTTGGTTGCCATCGGTATCGTTCGGTCCAATCTCAATCAAACCATCGCCATCGCCGTCTACAGCACTGCTTAAATCAACCATACTCAACACTTGGTTTAAGTCGAAGTTGAATACAATATCGTAAGAGTTGTTGCTTACCACTAAATTTTGGTTAGCATCTTCGTAATCAATTTCAAAATCTTCATCGATATTATGCCAGAATACAAAAGGAGTTCCGTTGATAGTTCCCGTAATTTCAATCGATTTGTTGAACATAGGAGAACTGCTGTTGGTGTTACGGTGTAGTTTGAATTCTACTTCTTCGTAAGTGCCGTTAGGAATAGTAACAGTGGTTACTACTGCATTTTGGTTTAACAAATCCAATTCGAATGGTCCATTCAATTCGAATTCGTCATCACCATTGTAAAAACCGTCATCATCATAAGAATCATCATCGCCATTTTCATTATCATCATCATAACCTTCAGCAAATTCGAATTCAATTTCTTTTAAATTAATTTTAAAAGACGATAAAACCACATCGCTGTTCAAGGCTACCCCGTTCGCATTTCTATTGGCAGCATTTGGGTTGTAAATACCACGTGCTAAAATTTTCATTGAACTGTCTGCACTTCCACTGTCGTTCGAACAAGAAGCCATTACCGCCAGGACGGCAAAAAAAGCCAAAGTTTTTTTCATGTTTTTCATAGTAATAAATAGTTTTAAGTTATCTTTAAAACCATTAGGCTTTAAGATTCCCTACCTAAAAAAAGTACTAAAAGCACATTTTTTTTATTTAAAACTGGAAATCAATAGGATAGCCGATGAAAAAAAATCATCAAAAAGAACTGTTTTGACTTTAAAATACAATGTTACAGTGTGCAAAGAGTGAGTATAACCACAATTGCAATAACCGAAAGGATGATCGTTGGAATTTCTTTCGATGTCTTACTAACTATTGGTACAGCGTGTTTATCTATCACAGCTTGTAGTTTACTTTCATTTTCCAAGTGCTTTTCCCAACCACCAAACAAACAGATATTATAGCCGAATTCGGTCAGTTGGTAAGTGTTTTTTTCGGTAGCGCTTGGTTGAATCAATTCTTTATTTAGCATGATGTCGGCCAATAGCTTAGCACCGCTGATTTGTCTTCCCTCACAATCTCTGAAATCTTTAAGTTTGAGTTGGTTGTGTTCTGCAGTGTGGAACAACTGTAAGTTAATGGCGATGAGTTGGTTGATTAGGTCAATCATAGGTCGTGTTTTGGTTGTTGATAAGCTGTGACGCTATTTAACTTGCTAGGAAACGGCTGTTGTATTCTCAATAAATACGATACAATTTACCTATATTCGAAAAAACAACAGCTTTGGTTTTTATTTTTCGAAAAGATATACCCCCATATGTTTATCAGTTGATATTGAAATGGCTTGAGGGAAATTTTAATAAAAAATCCCCAACAGTAAAAACAACTGTCAGGGATTTTCAAATCAACCAACCTTTATATTCTAACTTTAAAGACTTAGTATCTTAAATACCTTGATTCCTAAACACCAACTGTCCGTCAAAGCAATCCAATAAGATGATACTGTCTGTAGTCACTTTGCCGCCTAATATTTCCTTAGACAATTGGTTCAGTACTTCGCGTTGGATGACACGTTTTACCGGACGGGCGCCAAATTGCGGGTCATAACCTTTTTCGGCCAAGTAGGCAATGGCTTCCGGTGTGGCATCCATCGTAATGTTTTGATGGGCCAACATTTTGGTTACGCTTTGCAGCTGTAATCCAACTATTTGTTTGATGTTGGCAGCGGTTAATGGTGTAAACATCACGATTTCATCGATACGGTTGATAAACTCGGGACGAACCGTTTGTTTCAATAAGCCTAATACTTCCGTTTTAGCCGTTTCCGTAGCCGCTTCAATTCCGCCCTTGAGGTTCTCAAACTTCTCTTGTATGATGTGACTTCCCATGTTAGAAGTCATGATGATAATCGTGTTTTTAAAATCGGCTAAGCGACCTTTGTTGTCCGTCAATCGTCCTTCGTCTAACACTTGCAACAAGATGTTGAAGGTATCCGGATGCGCTTTTTCAATTTCGTCCAATAAAATTACCGAATACGGTTTTCTGCGCACGGCTTCAGTCAACTGTCCGCCTTCGTCATAACCTACATAGCCCGGAGGCGCACCAACCAAACGACTCACACTGTGGCGTTCTTGGTATTCACTCATGTCGATACGCGTCATAGCGTTTTCATCATCGAATAAATATTCAGCTAAGGCTTTGGCCAATTCGGTTTTACCAACGCCCGTAGTTCCTAAGAACAGGAAAGTACCAATCGGTTTTTTCATATCTTGCAATCCGGCACGGCTTCTGCGTACGGCATCACTAATGGCTTCAATAGCTTCTTCTTGTCCGACTACTCTGTGGTGTAATTCGTCTTCTAAACGCAAGAGTTTTTCTCTTTCGCCTTGGAGCATTTTGGTCACCGGAACGCCGGTCCATTTGGCAACCACTTCGGCTATATCTTCGCGAGTCACTTCTTCTTTAATCAAAGAACTGCCGGCTTGGTTTTCGGCCAATTGCGTTTGTAATGCTTCTAATCGTTCTTGGGCTTCTTTGATTTTACCGTAACGGATTTCGGCTACTTTACCGTAATCACCATCGCGCTCGGCACGTTCGGCTTCTAGTTTGAAGTCTTCAATTTCTTGTTTTACGGTTTGGATATTATCGACTACATCTTTCTCCGATTTCCATTTGGTAAAGATTTCGTTGCGTTCTTCTTTTAAGTTGGCCAAGTCTAAGCCTAACGATTTCAATTTTACTTCGTCATTCTCGCGTTTAATGGCTTCAATTTCGATTTCCAATTGCATGATTTTTCTATCCAAGACGTCGAGCTCTTCGGGTTTGGAATTGATTTCCATGCGCAATTTAGAAGCCGCTTCGTCCATTAAGTCGATGGCTTTATCCGGCATGAAACGATTGGTAATGTAGCGTTGCGATAATTCAACCGCAGCTATAATCGCATCGTCTTTGATACGTACTTTGTGATGGGTTTCGTATTTCTCCTTAATTCCACGCAAAATGGAAATCGCACTTTCAGTATCGGGTTCATCTACCATTACTTTTTGAAAACGACGTTCTAACGCTTTGTCTTTCTCGAAATATTTTTGGTATTCGTCTAAAGTTGTTGCCCCGATAGCTCTCAACTCTCCACGAGCCAAAGCCGGTTTTAAGATATTGGCAGCGTCCATAGCACCTTCGCCACCGCCGGCTCCTACAAGCGTGTGAATCTCGTCAATAAATAAGACGATATCCCCTTCGGCAGAAGTTACTTCTTTTACGACCGATTTCAAGCGCTCTTCAAATTCTCCTTTGTATTTGGCACCGGCAATCAACGCACCCATATCGAGTGAGTAAACGATTTTGTCTTTCAAGTTTTCCGGTACGTCGCCGTCTACTATACGATGGGCCAAACCTTCGGCTATAGCGGTTTTACCCACGCCGGGTTCACCCACCAACATCGGATTGTTTTTGGTTCTACGGGTTAAGATTTGCAATACGCGTCTGATTTCTTCATCGCGACCAATCACCGGATCAAGTTTGCCGGTTCGGGCCAATTCGTTGAGGTTTTTGGCGTATTTGTTTAAGGAATTATAGGTTTCCTCGGCAGAGGCAGAGGTTACTCTTTCTCCTTTGCGGATTTCAGCTATAGCCGCTTCTAAACCGTTATAAGTTACACCTTGGTCTTTTAAGATTTGGGCGACTTTACTCTTCGATTTAAAAATGGCCAAAAGCAAATGTTCAATCGAAACGAATTCGTCGTTCATTTTTTTGGCAATGATATTCGCCTCGGTCAAAGCAGTGGAAGCTTCGCGGGACAACATTAAATCGGCACCCGAAACTTTTGGAAAGCTTTGTAAAGTACTGTCGAGTATTTTTTTGAATAAGTCGACATTAACGTTGAGTTTCTTTAAAATAAAAGGCGTCACATTTTCATCGACTTCCAAGATTCCTTTAAGGATATGCTCGTTTTCGATTTGTTGGTGACCAAAGCCTTGCGCTATTTGCTGCGCTTGCTGAATGGCCTCTTGTGATTTAATAGTAAAATTGTTTGTATTCATTGTATTGTTCTCCTTTGTGTTGTTGTTTGGAATAAAAGTTTTGAAAACTTCAGGTTGTAGTCGTCAATTTATATTCCATTGTGTTGAAACGGACAAAATGACTGCTTTTTTGGTTATCTTTGTCCTTATAGAGGACAGTTTGACGTTGTTGATGACGTTATGGCTTGGAAATGAAGTAAAAAGGGATAAGAGATAAGTTAAAAGGGGTAAGAGATATGAGTTTGTTTAAAAATATGTTTGGTGGCTCAGGTGAACCGGAAAAGGAAAGCAACATGGCATGGCGAGCGTTGACCGATTTAGGTCAGCTGAACGAGATTGTAAATGAATCTACCGAAAAACCGGTGGTGATTTTCAAACACAGCACCCGCTGCAGTATCAGCCGTATGGCGCTGCGTCAGTTTGAGCAAGAGTTTGATTTAGAAGAAAAAGTAGTGCCGTATTATTTAGACTTATTAGAACATCGCGACATTTCCAATGAAATAGCCAATCGATTCGGTGTATATCACCAATCGCCTCAATTGATTCTAATTAAAGACGGTAAAGCGATATATGATCGTTCACACGAAAGCATCGATGCTACCAAGTTAGTGGATTTTATCTAGCAGCAACTTATAATAAAAAAGCCGTCTTAATTGACGGCTTTTTGTTTATCTCCTGAATCGGTTTCGGGTGATGATGTCTTTTAGTTTGGCTTTTAAATCGTTGCCGGAGTCAAATACCATTTGTTCGTTAGACGGAAACGGCACTGCTCTTCGATCGAAATATTGAAAATAATCCTGCTCACAAGCGCGTTTGTCACCACGGTATTTGGCGTACATGTAGTTGAAAGTAAATTCGCTGGCTAAAGGAAACGTTTGCAACAATTGATTGGTGTTGAAATCGATGTAATCTACCTTAGCTGTTACCTGACAAGCTTTGAATTGCGAGAATTCGTATATCGTAGCGCGAACCGTTCGCATATCATCTACTTTAATCGGATTGCCTAGACTATCCTTTACCACGTGGCCATTGGCGTCGAGTAGGTTTTTGAGGCCAACTTTAATCACTTTCTCTTTTTGCAGTTCGCGCTCTTTGATTTGTTCCGGCGAGATGTTGATTTGTCGGAAGTTCACCACCAAACCGTAATCGTAATTAATGCCTTTAACGCGATTGCTGTGGTACACTGTCCATTTGTCGTTCAAACCGTAGGTGCTGAAATCCAATAAGTCATTTTCCAAACGTACCGGAATGACCATGTTGGTCTCGTTCTTCGTATACACACTTACAAAATCAGTTCCTTTGATACGCGCTTCTTCAATGAGTTTGTCGGTGTCTTTGAAGTTCGGACTTAAATTTTTCAAATACATTAAATCGTCATAAGCACGACGCACAACCATTTTGTCTTTATTGGCTAAAAGCGCTTTAGAATTGTCATACAGATATTTGGCCAAAGCATTTTTACTGCTTACAATTTGATCCGAATAATCGTCAAAAGGAAAAATGGCATCTCGACCTTCTTTCAACAATTTTAAGGGCAACAATGGTCTGATATTTTCTTGACGCGCGTTGAGTTGGACGTAAGTCTCGTATATCTTCTCTAAGTTTTGCGGATTAGCATCTTTGAACCACAAATTGATGTTGCGCAAATCGCGTTCTTTGGCTTTGGCAAAAGCTTCTTCAAGCATATACACATAGTCTTGTTTGCCTTTAGCGGTTTTGTTACCACGCAAACCTTCTACAGCATTTTGAATGGCAGCGTCATAATCTCCTGAAGTCAACAAGTCACGGGTTTGGCGAACACCACAAGAAGATAAGATGAGAAAGAAGGCTAATAAAGAGATTGTTTTTTTCATTGGGTAAGATTTTGGACAAATATAAGTGAAATCACTTTTTGTTAAACGGCGATTCTAAATCGTAATTGAATTATGGCAAAGGTTTAATTCGGATGTATTGCCATTGGTCATTCAAATTACCATCGGGTTTCCAATAATTTGCTGAAGCTACAATCGGTAAATAGAAGTAGCCATCAGTACTCCAAAACATATCGGAAACTTCGCCTGCAGGCATCCAATACTTAAAGGCGGCATTCATTTTCTGGACCATCTTTTTCTTGTCGATTGTATAAAAATCCAAATCGGCCGTATTCTCATAGATATTGGCACCAAGACAAAGAATTTTTTGCTTATCAGCTGAAATGTTTGGGAAGTCAACAAAGACTTTAATTTCTTCTCCGCTGGTTTTATCGATTAATTTATAGTCATAATCTTCCCAATACATCCCGTAAACCACATAGGAGTTGAGCACAGTTATTTCTCCGATGTACTCATACATGCGATGGGTTTCTTCTTCAGAAGGAAGATCAGTAAAGGTAACGGTCTTCTTTTGGCAAGGTAAAGTAATGGTGCCGTCCACTTTTTTGTGTACAGTAGTATTGGCCAAAAGGAAAGAAACGGCCTTTTTCTTTTTGGTGTCATACAATTTTTTGTCAATTAATTCAAGATTGAAATACTTAGTTAAAGGCTCGTCTTCATTGTAATAAATAGTGCTATCGTTTTCTGTTAGATAAGTGATGATATTCAAATCCGAGGCTACCAAAATCTTTTTAGCAGTTTTGATGCTATCATTTTGAGCCATCATGAAATGACCAAAAAATAACACTAGAGCTAATAGATTGACCTTTGTTTTCATTTTGCAATTAAGATAAAAACGTTTTCAAATCTTCGTAAGTCTTAATCTTTACCGAAACTTTTTCTTTATCCAAAACACTTTCTATTTGTTTCGGAATCGGTAATTTCAAATCCAGTAACGGTTCAACCACATCTAAAAATTTAATCGGATGAGCCGTTTCCAGAAAAACACCAAGGCTATCAGACTGTTTAGCCATTTCTTTTTTCAATCCCAAATAACCTACAGCACCGTGAGGTTCGGCTATATATTGCGTTCGATGGTGAATGTCTTGTATGGCTTTTTCGGTTTCTGTATCAGAAAACGAGTGGGAGGTGAAGTCTTTTTCAAATTCCTCTAGATTGAAACGGTACAACTGTTGGATTCGGATAAAATTACTCGGGTTGCCCACATCCATCGCATTAGAAATAGTAGCTACTGAGGGTTTCGGCTCGTAGTTACCGGCTGCTAAAAATCGCGGGACAGTATCGTTAGCGTTTGTTGAAGCCACAAAATGGGCAATAGGCAAACCTAATCGTTTGGCCATAATACCGGCACAAATGTTGCCAAAGTTGCCACTCGGACAGGATAATATGAGTGGTTTGTTGTGCTTTTTTAATTGTTGGTAAGCAAAAAAGATGTAGAACATTTGCGGCAACCAACGGGCAATGTTGATGGAATTGGCTGATGTCAGATTTTTGTGTTTTAGGCTATCATCTAAAAAGGCTTTTTTAACCATATCCTGGCAATCGTCAAATACACCGTCAACTTCTAAAGCTTTGATGTTTTTTCCTAACGTAGTAAGTTGACGTTCTTGTATTTCACTGACTTTACCTGAAGGATATAGTATAATTACTTCAACACCTTTTACACCTAAAAATCCGCTGGCAACGGCACCGCCTGTATCGCCGGAAGTGGCTACTAAAACAGTGACTTTTTTATCGCTGTGGCGATTGAAATAGCCCAAGCATCTCGACATGAATCGGGCGCCGACATCTTTGAAAGCCATCGTTGGTCCGTGAAAAAGTTCTAATGAGTAGATGTCTTCTTCAACCGGCACACAAGGGAAATCAAAGCAAAGTGTCTCGGCTATGATTTGTTTGAGTTCGTTTTCAGGAATTTCATCGCCAACGAATTGCTTGATGGCTTCAAAAGCAATTTCCTCTCGGCTCAAGTTCTCGATATTTTTAAAAAAAGAATGGGGAAGCGGTGTGATGGATTCCGGAAAATATAAACCTCTGTCAGGGGCTAATCCTTGAATTACCGCTTCTTCAAAGCCCACTCTGGGCGCATTTTTATTTAAACTGAAATATTGCATTTTTTAAGTGTGATTTTACGAAGTTGGCAGTGCGAAAGACAGTTCACTATGTACTTCGTTACTTATACTTCTTACATTGTTTTTACTCCTTCATCATTTACTTTTGAAATATGAAAATCAAAAGCAATTCCGGTATCGAGAAAGCTACTACTCATAGCATATGCTACTTTTTCAGCCTTATCTTGTCCTTTGCACAAGGCAAAAATTGAAGGTCCGGCACCTGAAATTCCACTGCCTAAAGCACCGGCGTCCAGTGCAGCATTTTTGACGTTTTCAAATCCGGGTATGAGTTTGTGGCGATACGGTTCAATGACTACATCTCGTAAGGAACGACTAATTAGTGAATAATCACTAGTATACAAGCCGGCTATGAATCCGCCTAAATTACCCCATTGCGTTATGGCGTCTTTTAATGGAACAGCACTCGGAAGAACAGCCCTGGAATCGGAAGTTTTGAGCTCAATTTGCGGATGCAATACCACAGCGAACAATTCACTCGGGCTTTGTATTTTAATCACATCTAATGGATTGTAACCGCGAACCAAAGTAAAGCCGCCTAAAACACAAGGCGCTACATTGTCGGCATGCTCACAACCACTGGCTAAAGCTTCTCCTTTCATGGCAAAATCAACCAGTTGAGGTTTGGTGAACGGTCGGCCTAAAAGCTCATTTATTCCAAACACAGCTCCCGCCGCACTTGCTGAAGAGCTCCCGATACCGCTTCCGGCTTTGATTTTTTTGTGGATTTCAATTTCGAATCCGCAATCAGGGTTAATTGTATTTACTAAAGCTAAAGCAGCAACACCGGCTACGTTTTTTGCTGTTTCCAAAGGCAAATCGGCTCCGGTGATTTTGGTAATACGAATGCCTTTTTCGGTTGTTTGGCGTATCACCATTTCGTCGCCAATACCTTCAAGGCAAAGTCCTAAGACATCAAAACCACAATTGAGGTTGGCGATAGTGGCCGGGCAGAATATTTTAATTTCGTTCATTTTTTTTGAGTTGCTGAGTGTCTGAGTAGCTAAGTTACTGAGTTTTTCTTAGTTGCTCAGGCACTCAGTTACTCAGTAACTTAGTTAAACATTTCCAATCCTAACCACATCCGCAAAAATCCCTGAAGCAGTTACCGCAGCACCGGCACCAGCTCCTTTGATGATTAAAGGTTGGTCTACATAGCGATCAGTATAAAACTCTACAATATTGTCTTTGCCTTCTAAATTGTAGAACGGACTTTCTTTCGGGATGAATTGCAAACCTACAGCAGCTTTACCGTTGTCGAAACTGGCTACAAATTTAATACGAGAATCTTTTGCTTGGGCTTCTTTGAGTAACTGATTGAAATGATTTTCGTGTTTGATAAGTGAGGCGAAGAAATCTTTATTGTTGTTGGTTTGCATACATTCATCCGGTAGGAAGCAGTTGTTTTCAATTTGCTCCATTTCCATTTGGTAACCACTTTCGCGAATGAGGATTAATATCTTTCTGGCTACGTCTACACCACTTAAATCAATTTTCGGGTCGGGTTCCGTAAATCCCTGAACTCCTGCTTCTTTTACGACGTCGTGAAAGTTATAACTATCACTGAAATTATTAAAAATAAAGTTCAAACTGCCGGACAATACAGCGTTGATTCGGTTGACTTTATCGCCGGAAGCAATCAAGTGTTTCAAGGTATCGATGATAGGCAATCCGGCTCCTACATTCGTTTCAAACAAGAACGGGGCATTGTATTTTCGGGACAGATTTTTGAGGTTTTTATAATGATTGTATTCTGAAGAACAGGCAATCTTATTACATGTCACGACCGCAATATTCTGACTCAGGAACTGGTCATAAATACCCGCTATTTCATGATTGGCTGTAATATCAACAAAGATACTGTTGCGTAAATTTAACTTTTTTACACGTGTAATAAAGTCCTTTGGATTCGCCGTTTCGCCTTGGTTTAACGTCTCTTTCCATTCTTTTAAGTTCAATCCTTCTTCATCAAATACCATTTGGCGGGAGTTTGATAAAGCGATAACACGCACATTGATTTTCAGGTTTTCTTTCAAGAATTTCTTTTGTTGACTGATTTGATCGATGAATTTTTCACCTACGTTTCCAACGCCCATTACAAATAAATTCAACTGTTTGGTATTGTCTTCAAAGAATCGTTCGTGTAAGGTATTCAGTGCTTTCTTGACATCTTTTTCATTGATGACTACTGAGATGTTTCGCTCGGAAGCGCCTTGGGCAATGGCTCGGATATTGACATTGTTTTTGCCCAAAGTGCTGAACATTTTACCGCTGATACCTTGGTGGTTTTTCATATTTTCGCCCACCAAAGCCACGATACACAATCCTTTTTCAACGATACAAGGATCAACTTTACCTTGAGCGATTTCCATTTCAAACGCTTGGTCGATGGCGATTTTAGCTTTGTCCGCATCAGAACTTAAAATCCCGATACAAATAGAGTGTTCAGAAGACGCTTGTGTAATGAAAATCACATTAATGTTTTCGTTGGATAACACCTCAAACAAACGCTTAGAGGACCCGGCTACGCCAATCATTCCGGAACCTTCCAAGGTTAGTAAGGCAATATTGTCGATATGGGTAATCCCTTTAATAGGATTGCTTGAGCTTTCAGGGGAATTGGAGATTAAGGTGCCGTAAGCTTCCGGTTCAAAAGTGTTTTTAATAAAAATGGGAATACTGTCTTTTAAAACCGGTTGAATCGTTGGCGGATACAATACTTTAGCGCCGAAGTGCGACAATTCCATCGCTTCCTGATAGGAGATGGTTTCAATAGGTTGGGCTTGTTTGACGCTTTTTGGGTTGGCCGTAAACATACCGTTAACATCGGTCCAAATCTCCAAAATTTCCGCTTTCACGGCTGCTGCAATAATAGCCGCAGTATAGTCGGAACCTCCGCGTCCCAAAGTAGTGGTATTGCCGTCAGATGACGATGCGATAAAACCCGGAAGCAATGTAACTTGGGCGTTGTTATTTTTGAAATAATCAGCGATTAAAGTATTTGTGATAGAAAAATCGACTGCCGCTTTACCGAAATTGGCATTAGTTTTAATCAATTCCCGACTGTCTTTAAAAGTCGAGTTGCTGACCTTTTGCTTTAGCGCGACAGCAATAATTTGAGACGATAATAATTCGCCAAAACCAGCTACTATATCAGCGGTTCTGCTTGATAATTCTCCCAAAAGATAACAGCCGTCCAACAAGGTTTTTAGGTGATTAATGTGGTGGTTAATCGCATCGATAATGTCGCTTTGTTCACTTAGTGGAACCAGTTCGTCTATAGCTTCTTTGTGTTTTTGCTCTAATTGACTGACAATGTCTTTGTAAGCTTTGTCTTTGGTTGAAGCGGTTTTTCCGGCTAAAATCAGCAAATCAGTTACACCACTAAAGGCAGAAACCACAACGGCCAGTTTGTTTTCTTTGCTTTTTTGAGCAACAATGTCTAGGGTTTTATTGATGTTTTGGGCATTGGCTACAGAAGTACCGCCAAATTTTAATACAATCATGATTTTTAATGTGAATTGTAGATGATAAATTAACCCTCAATCGAGAGTCCTTAAATTTCGGATTATATGTGAAAATTATACCCCAAACGGGGTAGTGGTAGTTGATGTAGTCGTAACCAAAACCGCAACCATAGTGGTGGTTGTAGGAGAGAATGAGTGTGTGTTGGTTGATAACATCATGTGTCAAAAGTATAAATTTTTATAATTTAAAAAAGCTTTTCTTAAATTTTTGAGAATATTTTAATAATAAAGGCTATTTTCCTGTGTAATATTTGTATTTTAAATTATTTAACAATGATTTTGATAATTTAGCAAAAAATACTCGGTTAAATAGTTGCTTTTTACGCCTCGTTTGCTGAATTTTGAGCCTTAAATCCTAACCAAAATGGAGCATTCGCATTACATCAGCACCGATGTGTTGACATTAGAGACTTTACAAGAGATCATTTCTGAGCACAAAACCTTAGCCCTTTCAGAAGAAGCCAAAATCAACATCCAACAATGTCGTGATTATTTAGACCGGAAAATGGCTTCAAATGAAACTCCGATTTACGGTATCAATACCGGTTTTGGTTCGTTGTGTAATGTGAAGATTTCTAATGAGCATTTGTCGCAACTTCAAGAAAATTTAGTAAAATCCCATGCTTGCGGAACCGGTGAAGAAGTGCCGCAGGAAATTGTCAAACTGATGTTATTGCTCAAGATTCAATCGTTGAGTTATGGTCATTCTGGCGTGCAATTGCAAACCGTTGAGCGTTTGGTGGATTTTTATAACCATGATATTTTACCGGTAATTTATACGCAAGGTTCTTTGGGAGCAAGTGGCGATTTAGCGCCCTTAGCCCATTTGTCATTACCACTGTTAGGCGAAGGCGAAGTGTATTGCGACGGATTCCGTCAACCGGCCAAAAAAGTGTTGGAGAAAATGGGTTGGCAACCGATTGTATTGCAATCGAAAGAAGGTTTGGCATTGCTAAACGGAACCCAGTTTATGAGTGCTTATGGCTGTTTCATTTTGCTTAAAGCAATGAAATACTCCTATTTAGCCGATGTTATTGCTGCCGTTTCTTTAGAAGGATTTGACGGAAGAATAGAACCGTTTAATGAGCTGATTCATTATGTTCGCCCGCACAAAGGGCAAATTGTAACAGCGAACCGAATGACCGAATTGTTAGAAGGCAGTCAGTTAATATCACGCCACAAAGAACACGTACAAGATCCGTATTCGTTCCGTTGTATTCCGCAAGTACATGGTGCTTCGAAAGATACTATCGAATACGTGAAAAAAGTATTTAAAACCGAAATTAATTCGGTTACTGATAATCCGAATATCTTTAAAAACGAAGATTTAATTATTTCAGGCGGGAATTTCCATGGCCAACCTTTAGCCATGGCATTAGATTTTTTAAGTATTGGTTTGTCTGAATTGGGTAGTATCTCCGAAAGAAGAACCTACCAATTGATTTCAGGTTTACGTGGTTTACCGGCGTTTTTGGTAGATAATCCGGGCTTGAATTCCGGTTTTATGATTCCGCAATACACTGCGGCCAGCATTGCCAGCCAGAACAAACAATTGGCAACTCCTGCCAGTGTAGATAGTATCGTTTCGTCTAACGGACAAGAAGATCACGTGAGTATGGGCGCCAATGCGGCTACAAAGTGTTTGAAGATTATGGAAAACTTGGAGCGTATTTTGGCCATCGAATTGATGAATGCTTCTCAGGCCTTGGAATACCGTAGACCATTGCAGTCGAGTGAATTTTTAGAAAGCTTTGTCAAATCCTATAGAGAAGAAGTACCGTTGGTAACGGAAGATCGAATTTTACACTACGACATTGAAAATTCCGTAGCGTTTTTGGAGAGTTTTGCGATTGATTTAGAAGAGTAAACTCAACAATCCCAAAATAGCAGGAACGGCTTGTACAAAAAATATTCTTTTGGAAGCCGTTAACGCGCCGTAAATGCCGGCCACAAGTACACAGCCTAAGAAGAAGATGGCTACGTTTTTACTCCAAGTTGCCTCACCAATCAGTAACGACCAAATCAATCCCGCAGCGAGAAAGCCGTTGTACAAACCCTGATTGGCAGCCAATACTTTGGTCTTTTCAAACTGGTCTTCGGGTATGGTTTTGAATACTTTTTTGGCGCGAGTTGTCCAAGCAAACATCTCCAACCATAAGATATAGAGGTGTACGAAAGCTATAAATCCGATGATGAGTTGAGAGATTGTGTTCATGTATCTTGTTATTCGTTTTCACTAAAGATTTTTTCAATGCGTTTATCCGGAACCAGCCAAATCAGCGCTACTAAAATGTAAATCGCTCCGGAGATTTCTGTGTAATATTTTGAGGCTAATACGGCTATGATATATAATACTATCGAAGCTTTTCCTTTGTAATCTTTTCCGAGGGCTTTTGAAAGTAACGAATCTTTGCCATGATGTTTTAAAATTACACTTTGTAAAATAGAATAGGCGATAGCATTCATCAATAAAATCACTCCATACAACATCATCGGAAAAGGAGCAAAGTGATGTTCACCGATCCAAGCCGTGGTAAACGGAATCAACGATAACCAAAACAATAAATGTAAATTCGCCCAAAGAATAGTACCGTTAACGCGTTTCACGGTATGCATCATATGATGGTGGTTGTTCCAATAAATACCAACATAAATGAAACTCAAGATGTAACTCAGAAACTTGTGAAACAACGGAATAACTGATGCAAAAGTAGTGTCATTCGGCACTTTAAATTCCAATACCATGATAGTGATGATAATGGCCAATACACCATCGCTGAAAGCTTCAAGTCGGTTTTTATTCATAAAATTGTCTGTTATCCGTCATCTTAAAATCTGTCATCGTATCTGTTAACTATCGCTTAAAATTCTTCTCAATCGCCTTAATCATTTCTCCGGCGATGTCTTTGTTGGTTGCGCCTTCAATACCTTCCAATCCGGGAGAAGAATTCACTTCTAACAATAATGGCCCTTTCGAAGAACGAATGATATCTACACCGGCCACTTTTAAATCCATAGCCTTAGCAGCTTTGATGGCGATTTTCTTTTCCTCAGGAGTAGGCTTGATTACAGATGCCGTGCCGCCCATGTGAATGTTGGCTCTGAATTCACCCGCAGCCGCTTCACGTTGTATGGCAGCCACAACTTTCCCGTCTACTACAAACAAACGCAAATCTTTCCCATTGGCTTCTTTGATGAATTCCTGTACTAAAATGTTAGCATTCAAACTCTTAAAAGCATTGATTACCGATTCGGCCGCTTTTTTGGTTTCGGCCAAAACCACACCTTTTCCTTGGGTTCCTTCTAACAACTTTACAATCAAAGGCGAACCGCCCACCATCTTAATCAAATCATCGGTGTCTAAGGGCGAATTGGCAAAACCGGTAGTCGGAATGTCCACGCCGTGGTGCAATAATAATTGCAAGGAAAACAATTTGTCACGCGATTGGGTAATAGCGGCAGCGGAGTTCAAACAGAAAACTTTCATCGCTTCAAACTGTCGTGTCAAGGCGCAACCGTAAAAGGTAATACTTGGTCGAATTCTAGGAATAATAGCGTCGAAATTATCCAAGATTTTTCCACCGCGGTAATGAATTTCAGGCTTTATGGCATCGAGTTTCATATAACATTCTTTAATGTTTAGGAAATGCATTTCGTGTCCTCGCATTTCACCTGCTTCCATAATACGTTTGTTACTGTACAATTCCGGATTACTGGCTAAAACACCAATGCGCAAACCGGATTTGTTGGCGATGGCATTTTGGTATAAATCTTTCAGACTTTCGGTGGTAGTTTGTCCCAGTAAATATTTTTGTTCCGGATCGACTAAAATCCTGCCACTCATAGCTTCGCGACCCAATAACATACGGAAACCCATAGAATCTCGGTTGGTTAACGTCATTTCTATGGTCCAAACATCATCGCCAATTTTAAGCTGTGTTTGAATCACATAGCGTTGTTCGCGAAAACCGCTCGAACTTTTTACGATGCGTTTGTCAATAAGTTTGGCTTCGCAATGGATAACGGTTTTTAGGTTGTTTTGAATCGGATTGATGTCGAACTTCACCCAATTTTCGCCTTCTTTTACAAAAGGCGCGATATTGATGGCGTGTAAAGCCGAAGTTTTGGCACCCGAATCCACACGAGCTTTGATGGCCGGAATACCAAGTTCCGGAAACGAACACCATTCTTCTGAACCTAAAATGATTTTATTTTGTGGCATTTTATAAAAATTTAAGCCACAAATTACAGAAATTCACACGGATAAAAGGCGGGAATTCTTGTGATTTGTGGCTTGTAAAAGATTAAACAGTCTTATTTAGTCGGTTTTTCCGCTTTGTTAATCGTCACGGTTAACTCTTGTGCAATTTCATCTAAATCCATAAAGATTTCGTCTCCGGAGGCAATTTTCGAAGTGATGATTTCTTCGGCTAAGGCATCTTCTACGTATTTCTGTATGGCTCTTTTTAACGGACGCGCACCAAATTGTTTGTCGAAACCTTTCTCGGCAATAAAGGCTTTGGCTTTGTCAGATAAATTCAACTTGTAGCCTAGCTCTTCGATGCGAGCATATAATTTTTTCAATTCGATTTCGATAATCAAATCGATGTCGTGTTTCTCTAACGGATTGAACACAATTACGTCGTCGATTCGGTTCAAGAATTCAGGCGCAAAGGTTTTCTTTAAAGCGTTTTCAATCACACTTTTCGAATGTTCGTCGGCTTGTGCTACTTTAGCAGAAGTGCCGAAACCAACGCCTTGCCCGAAATCTTTCAACTGACGCGCTCCAACGTTAGAGGTCATGATGATGATGGTGTTTTTGAAGTCGATTTTACGACCCAAACTATCCGTCAAGTAACCATCGTCTAACACTTGTAACATCATGTTGAAAACGTCAGGATGCGCTTTTTCAATTTCGTCTAACAATACCACACAGTATGGTTTTCTGCGCACTTTTTCGGTCAATTGTCCGCCTTCTTCGTAACCTACATAGCCCGGAGGCGCTCCGATTAAACGAGAAATGGCAAATTTTTCCATGTATTCACTCATGTCAATGCGAATTAACGCATCTTCTGAATCGAATAATTCTTTAGCTAGTACTTTCGCCAATTGTGTTTTACCAACACCGGTTGATCCCAGGAAAATAAACGAACCAATCGGGCGATTCGGATCTTTCAATCCGGCGCGATTGCGTTGGATGGAGCGAGCAATTTTGGTTACCGCTTCGTCCTGACCAATTACTTTGCCTTTGATTAACTCCGGCAAGTGTGCCAATTTATTGCTTTCCGTTTGGGCAATACGATTCACCGGTATACCGGTCATCATTGAAACTACATCGGCAACGTTGTCTTCCGTTACGCGAATTCGGTTGCTTTTCGATTCTTCTTCCCATTGTTCTTGAGCAATGGCTAAGTCTTTTTCCAAGCGTTTTTCATCGTCGCGTAATTTGGCCGCTTCTTCGTATTTCTGTTTCTTAACGACAGAGTTTTTCAATTCGCGTACTTCTTCCAACTGACGCTCCAAATCCAAAATTTGCTTCGGCACGTCGATATTGGTGATGTGTACTCTTGAGCCCGCTTCGTCTAAAGCATCAATCGCTTTGTCCGGCAAGAAACGCTCCGACATGTAGCGGTTGGTTAACTTCACACAAGCTTCAATCGCTTCAGGGGTATAAATTACGTTGTGATGGTCTTCGTATTTGTTTTTGATGTTGTTCAAGATAGTAATCGTTTCTTCCACCGAAGTAGGTTCTACAATTACCTTTTGGAAACGTCTTTCGAGCGCACCGTCTTTTTCGATGTACTGACGGTATTCATCCAAAGTCGTAGCACCAATACATTGGATTTCACCACGGGCTAAGGCCGGTTTAAACATATTAGAAGCATCTAGCGAACCGGTAGCGCCACCGGCGCCCACTATGGTGTGGATTTCATCTATGAACAAAATGATGTCATCGTTTTTCTCCAATTCATTCATCACGGCTTTCATTCTTTCTTCAAACTGACCGCGGTATTTGGTTCCGGCTACTAATGAGGCTAAATCCAAAGTCACCACTCTTTTGTTGAAGAGAATACGCGATACTTTCTTCTGAATGATGCGCAAGGCCAAACCTTCGGCAATGGCTGATTTACCAACACCCGGTTCTCCAATAAGTAGCGGATTGTTTTTCTTTCTGCGGCTTAAAATTTGAGACACGCGCTCAATTTCTTTTTCGCGACCTACAACCGGGTCGAGTTTGCCTTCTTCTGCCAATTCGGTTAAGTCGCGTCCAAAATTGTCTAACACCGGAGTTTTAGATTTTTTGTTGGTTTTGTTGGCCGGATTGTTGAAACTGCCTTCTTTTAGGCTGTCATCCTGACCGGAATCGTCGTTATACGATTCGTTTCTCGGCAGGTTATCTGTGAAATCTTCTTCGTTTGGTGTCATGTTTAGGTACTGTTCTTTGACTACATTATAGTCTATTTTCAGACGATGCAGTAGTTTGGTTGTGGGATCGTTTTCGTTTCTTAAAATGCAAAGCAGTAAGTGGGCAGTACTGATAGAGGAACTCTGAAATACTTTGGCTTCTAAGAATGTGGTTTTTAATGCGCGCTCCGCTTGACGCGTCAAGTGGAGGTTTTTCTTTTCGTTGCTGATGTCGGTATTTGGATTGGCGGGGCTTAAGATTTCGACCTTTTTGCGCAAATGATCTAAATCGACCGACAAATTATTTAAGATAGCAATCGCCTTACCGTTTCCGTCTCTCAAGATACCAAGCATCAGATGTTCCGTTCCGATAAAGTCATGCCCTAAGCGCAAAGCTTCTTCTTTGCTATAGGTAATTACATCTTTAACTCTTGGTGAAAAATTATCGTCCATAATAGTGTATTGTTGCTATTGTAAATTTAGTGATATGATGTCATTCTAACAAAAATCATTCCGCCTAAAAGTACTGTCAGCTAATTGACAAAAAAAAAGGCAATAATAAAAGCCGTTAAAGAACTATTTTATTAACCAAAAAAAGCCCCTGTTTTGTTAATAAATCTTTGAAATTTGTGGACTAAAATTGGCGCCAAACAGTATAAATATCCTATATTAGCACGTTTTGAATTTGAACTAATTTTTATTAATAATTTATAATATATGTCTGACGGAGAAAAGTTAATTCCAATTAACATCGAAGATGAAATGAAATCAGCATACATCGATTATTCGATGTCTGTAATTGTCTCAAGAGCGCTACCTGACGTGCGTGACGGATTAAAACCCGTACACCGAAGAGTGTTATATGGAATGTATGATTTAGGCGTTTTTTCTAACAGAGCGCACAAAAAATCCGCAAGAATTGTTGGAGAAGTTTTGGGTAAATACCACCCGCACGGTGATACTTCAGTATATGATGCCATGGTTCGTATGGCACAGGAGTGGAGTTTGCGTTATTTGTTAATTGACGGGCAAGGTAACTTCGGTTCGGTTGACGGTGACAGTCCCGCAGCGATGCGTTACACTGAGGCCAGAATGAAAAAAATGTCAGAAGACATAATGGCAGATATCGACAAAGAAACCGTGGATTTCCAATTGAACTTTGACGATACCTTATACGAGCCGAAAGTAATGCCAACCCGAGTGCCGAATCTTCTAATTAACGGAGCTTCCGGTATTGCTGTTGGTATGGCTACTAACATGCCGCCGCACAACTTAACCGAAGTAGTGGACGGAACTTTGGCTTATATCGATAATAATGATATTGAAATTGATGAGTTAATCAACTACATCAAGGCACCGGATTTCCCTACCGGTGGTGTAATTTACGGATACGATGGTGTTCGTGAAGCTTTCAAAACGGGTAGAGGAAGAATCGTTATCCGTGCCAAAGTGAACTTTGAAGAAGTGAACGGTAAAGAAGCGATTATCGTTACAGAGATTCCTTACCAAGTGAACAAAGCGGAAATGATTAAGAAAACCGCCGATTTGATTAACGAGAAAAAAATCGAAGGTATTTCGAACATCCGTGACGAATCGGACAGAAGCGGCATGCGTATCGTATACGAATTGAAGCGCGATGCAGTGCCGAATGTAGTGTTGAACACACTTTACAAATACACCCAATTACAGTCGTCTTTCAGTGTTAACAACATTGCTTTGGTGGGAGGAAGACCACAAATGTTGAATTTGAAAGATTTGATTCATTATTTCGTAGAACACCGTCATGATGTAGTGGTAAGAAGAACCCAATTTGAATTGCGCAAAGCCGAAGAAAGAGCGCACATCTTAGAAGGTTTGATCATCGCATCAGACAATATTGACGAGGTAATTGCCTTGATTCGTTCTTCTAAAGACGGAGACGAAGCCCGAAACAAATTGATTGAGCGTTTCAGCTTAACCGATATCCAAGCGCGCGCTATTGTTGAAATGCGTTTGCGTCAGTTGACCGGCTTAGAGCAAGACAAGTTAAGAGCGGAGTACGAAGAAATCATGAAATTAATTCAACACTTGAAAGATTTATTGGCAAGTAAAGAATTAAGAATGCAATTGATTAAAGATGAATTAATCGAAATCAGAGATAAATACGGTGACGGACGTCGTTCAACAATTGAATATTCCGGTGGCGATGTAAGTATTGAAGATTTGATCGCCGATGAGAATGTGGTAATTACCATTTCGCATGCCGGTTATATCAAACGTACTAATTTATCGGAATACAAAACCCAAAACCGCGGTGGTGTCGGACAAAAAAGTGCCGGAACTCGCGATCAGGATTTCTTAGAACATTTGTTCGTAGCAACCAACCACCAATATTTGTTGTTCTTTACCCAAAAAGGAAAATGTTTCTGGATGCGTGTTTACGAAATTCCGGAAGGCAGTAAAACCAGTAAAGGTCGTGCTATTCAAAACTTGATCAATATCGAACAAGACGATAAAGTAAAAGCGTTCATCTGTACACAAGATTTAAAAGACGAAGAATACATCA
Source organism: Flavobacterium sp. FEMGT703F (assembly GCA_002786385.1). Taxonomy (GTDB): domain Bacteria; phylum Bacteroidota; class Bacteroidia; order Flavobacteriales; family Flavobacteriaceae; genus Flavobacterium; species Flavobacterium cheonhonense. Next base: position 96,290 of record PGCN01000024.1, on the reverse strand, counting down.
ACAGCCATTACGTAATTATGGCGACCAAACAAGGTCAGGTGAAAAAAACGCCATTGGAGCAATATTCTCGTCCGCGTCAAAACGGTATCAACGCCATTACCATCAGAGAAGACGACGAATTGTTAGAAGCCAAATTAACCAACGGAGACAGTCAGGTTTTAGTGGCTGTAAAATCAGGTAAATTGGTTCGTTTCGAAGAAGAAAAAACCCGTCCGATGGGAAGAACAGCTTCCGGAGTACGAGGTATTACCTTAGCTGATGACAAAGACGAAGTGATTGGAATGGTTTCTGTCAACAAAGAAGATATCAACGAAACCCAATTGTTAGTAGTAACTGAAAACGGTTACGGTAAACGTACCAAATTGGTGGATGATGATGGGGAAGATGTGTACCGAATCACCAACCGTGGCGGAAAAGGAGTAAAAACCTTGAACATCACCGAAAAAACCGGAGCACTTATTTCCATCAATGCGGTGACCGATGCTGATGATTTGATGATTATCAACAAATCTGGTTTAACCATCCGTATGGAAGTTTCCGATTTGAGAGTAATGGGAAGAGCTACGCAGGGTGTTCGTTTGATCAATATCAAAGGCAATGACTCGATCGCAGCCGTAACTAAAGTAATGAAAGAAGAAGAATCTGAAGAAGATACTGATGCTGACATCAATGAGGTGAATGAAGGCGAAACTTCAACGGATACTTCTGCTTCTGAAGAATAATTTAAAATAATACCACATGAAAATTAAACACCTAGTATTGGCTTCGGCCATGATACTTTCTTTTTCCTCTTTCGCTCAAAAGGATGAGATGAAAGGATTGAAAAAGATTTACGACAAACAGGCTTTAACCGATAAAGATATTGTTGAGTACAAAGCTACATTAGTTAAAGCAGAGCCTTTGATAACCGCTGCAGCCGAATCGGATAAAGTGTATTTTGATTATTACAAAGCGGTGGCTCCGTTTTTGGAGATGAAAGTGGCGTACACCAAACCGGAAAATGCCGGCAACGCCAAATTAGCGAACAACTATTTTACTCCTGAGAAAATAGAGTTGTTGGCTAAAAACTTAAATGCTGTTAAAGAGTTTGAAAAGAAATCTGGGAAAGCTTTGTTGACCAAATCTATAGATGATGGTGTAGTGCAAGCCAAGCCATTCATTGTTAACTATGCTGTAGGCTTAGGAGAAGAGAAAAAGTATAAAGAAGCCGGAAATGTATTGTATTCCGCCTATCAAATGGATAAAAACGATCCGGATAAGTTGTTTTATGCGGCCAGTTTTGCAGTAAACGCTCGTGATTATGACAGTGCTTTGGTATATTATTATGAATTAAAACAAATTAATTATACCGGAGAAACTATGGTATTTTGGGCTTACAACAAGGCTTCAAAACAGGAAGAAACCTTTAACTCTAAGAGTGAAAGAGAAATTTTCATCAAATCGGGTACGCACGAAAAACCAAGAGATGAGAAAACACCTTCTAAAAGAGGTGAAATCTACAAAAACATCGCTTTGATTTTGGTTGAAAAAGGTAAAATTGAGGAAGCCAAAGCCGCTGTTAATGAGGCCAGAAATGCGAATCCTGAAGACAGTTCTTTAATTTTAACGGAAGCTGATTTGTATTTAAAAGTGAATGATTTTGACACTTATACTAAGTTGGTCAATCAAGCTTTAGCCAATGATCCTAATAATGTTGATTTGGTATACAATCTTGGTGTGATTTCAGGTAATGCTAATAAAGTTGCAGATGCTGAGAAGTATTATAGAAGAGCCTTAGAAATCAATCCTAATTATTTCAATGCGAATTTAAACTTAGCGGAATTGTTGTTAAGAGCAGATGAAAAGTTTGTCAATGAAATGAACAAATTGGGAACTTCTGAAAAAGACAACAAACGTTATGAGGTATTAAAAGCAGAGCGTGAGAAAAATTTCAAAGCGGTTTTACCGTATTTAGAAAAAGCTTACGAGTTGCAACCGGATAATGATGCGGCTAAGAAAACATTGATGAGTGTGTACAATGCACTTGAAATGACCGACAAATACAAAGCTTTAAAAGCAAAACAATAATATTGTTTACCAATAAAAAAACCATCCGAATCGGATGGTTTTTTTATGCTTTATAGTTTCGGAATTACAAGTGAATCACTTCTCCGTAGGCATCGGCTACTGCTTCCATCACCGCTTCACTCATCGTTGGATGTGGGTGAACTGCTTTCAAAATTTCGTGACCTGTAGTTTCTAATTTACGAGCCACAACCGCTTCTGCAATCATATCGGTTACACCGGCGCCAATCATATGACAACCTAACCATTCACCGTATTTGGCATCAAAAATAACTTTTACAAAACCATCCGGAGTTCCGGCCGCTTTGGCTTTTCCTGAAGCAGTGAACGGGAACTTACCGATTTTTAATTCATATCCTTTTTCTTTAGCCGCTTTTTCTGTCAAACCTACAGAAGCAATTTCTGGCGTAGCATAAGTACAACCCGGAATGTTACCGTAATCTAACGGCTCTACATGTAAACCGGCAATTTTTTCCACACACAATATACCTTCCGCAGAAGCTACGTGTGCTAAAGCTTGTCCCGGAGTTACATCGCCAATAGCATAGTAACCGGCTACATTGGTTTGGTAAAACTCGTTCACCAAGATTTTATCTTTATCGGTTTTGATACCGGTTTCTTCCAATCCGATGTTTTCAATGTTGGTTTTAATACCAACGGCTGATAACAAGATGTCAGCTTCCAAAATTTCTTCCCCTTTAGCGGTTTTTACAAAAGCTTTTACACCATTTCCGCTGGTGTCGATTTTTTCCACAGAAGAGTTGGTCATCACATTGATGCCTGATTTTTTCAACGAACGCTCAAATTGTTTTGAGATGTCTTCGTCTTCTACCGGAACTACATTCGGCATAAACTCAACGATAGTAACTTCAGTTCCCATCGAGTTGTAAAAATGCGCGAATTCTACACCAATGGCACCTGAACCTACTACAATCATCTTTTTCGGTTGGCTAGGTAAAGTCATCGCCTGACGGTAACCAATTACTTTTACACCATCTTGCGGTAAGTTTGGCAACTCCCTGGAACGAGCTCCTGTTGCAATAATAATGTGATCGGCACTGTATTCAGTCACTTTACCATCGGCAGCAGTAACGGCTACTTTTTTGCCCGGTTTTACTTTTCCGAAACCGTCAATAACGTCGATTTTGTTTTTCTTCATTAAGAATTGAACCCCTTTACTCATACCGTCAGCGACGCTGCGCGAACGGGCAATAACGGCATTGAAATCTTTGTCAAATTCCTTAACGGTCAAACCGTAATCTGAAGCATGTTTTAGGTAGTCAAAAACCTGAGCCGATTTTAATAATGCTTTGGTGGGAATACAACCCCAATTCAAACAAATGCCACCTAGGTTTTCTTTTTCAATTACGGCTACTTTAAAACCCAATTGCGAAGCACGAATGGCTGTAACATAACCGCCCGGACCACTTCCTAAAACAATAATATCGTATTTCATTTTTAAAAAGATTATTTTAAATTGATTAAATGCCGTCGCTTACGCTAGTAACATTTTGATTTATTTTGAGATTGCGAATTTAAGGATTTATTTTGAAAACTTAGCTTTCCAAGGCAAACTGTGAATCGTATAAATTTTTGTAATAGCCTTGCTCACGTTTCAATAGTTCTTGGTGTGTACCTTCTTCTACAATTTGACCTTTGTCCATTACAATAATTTTATTGGCATTAACGATGGTGGCCAAACGATGCGCAATAATAATAGATGTTCTGTTTTTTGTGATTTTTTCGGTGGCTTTCTGAATCAATTCCTCGCTGTAACTATCGATAGATGAAGTTGCTTCATCCAAAATCAAAATACTCGGATTGTTCACATAAGCCCTTAGGAAAGCAATCAATTGTCGCTGTCCTGATGACAACATCACACCGCGCTCTTTTACATCGTAATCGTATCCGCCCGGCAAGGTTTTGATGAATTTATGAACGCCGATTTTCTTGGCGGCTTCAATCACGGCTTCCCGACTGATATTTGGATTGTTGAGTGTGATGTTATTGTGAATGGTATCGGCAAACAAGAAAACGTCTTGCAATACAATGGCAATTTGTTGGCGTAGGCTTTCCATTTGAAATTCGTTGATGTTTTGCTCGTCAATATAAATGGCACCGGAATTGATTTCGTAAAAACGATTCAGTAAATTAATAATCGTCGATTTTCCGGCTCCGGTAGCACCAACTATGGCAATGGTTTCGCCTTCGTTGACTTTTAAATTGATGCCTTTCAACACATTTTCTTTGTCGTTATAACTGAAAACCACATTCTCAAAACGAATGTTTCCTTTTAAATGTGAAGCGATGACCGTACCATCTTTTTGAACATCTTTGTCAGAATCTAAAATATCGAAGACACGATTGGCCGCTATCATACCCATTTGCATCTCGTTGAATTTATCGGCAATTTGACGCAATGGGTTGAACAACATGCCGATAAACATAGTATACGAAAACAAATCACCGAAAGTGGTGAACTTATCGCCATCTAAAATATGGAAACCACCGTATAAAATTACAGCACCCAAGGTTAAAGAGGAAATGATATCCGCAATAGGGAAGAAGATGGAGTTGTACAAGATGGTTTTAATCCAAGCCTTGTTGTGCTTCTGATTGATGTCTTTGAACTTTTCGTATTCAATGGCTTCACGGTTAAAAAGTTGGACAATCTTCATCCCGGTAACACGCTCTTGCACAAAAGTATTCATATTGGCCACCTGATTCCTAACTTCCTCAAAGGCCACTTGCATTTTACGTTGGAAAATACGAGTAATATAGACCAGAACCGGCATGGCTAAAATTACAATCCAAGTCAGACGCCAGTTCATGTAGAACATGAAAATCAAAACTACCAACATTTTCAGCATATCACTGATGATCATAAACAATCCTTGGCTGAAAATACGGGCTATTTGCTCAATATCAGATACAGAACGGGTAACCAATTGTCCCACCGGAGCGTGGTCGAAATATTTCATTCGGAAACTCAGTATATGTTGGAATAATTTGGTTCTGATGTCTTTAATAATATCTTGTCCGAGCCAATTGGCCCAGTACACAAAGTAAAATTGGGACAAGGTTTCCAAAAGCAACACTATACCCATCATACTGATGTAAAGTAATAAACCATGTTCGTCTTTCGGCGCTATATAATCATCTACGGTTTGTTTAAGTAAATAAGGTCTTAGAGCTGCAAAAACCGAAAGTAAAATGGCAAACATCACCACACCGTAATACCTTTTTTTATAAGGCTTGGTGTACTTTAAAATACGTTTGAATAAATGGGTGTCGAAAGCTTTTGCTTGCATTTTATGGGATATAGTCGTATTCAATTTGGGTTAAGTAAAGGCCGTGTGCCGGAACTGAAAATCCTGCCTTTCCGCGGTCTTTGCTTTCAATTATTTTTTCAAAATCGTCCAGATTTATTTTGCCTAAACCAATGTTAATCATAGTGCCGACTATGGCACGTACCATATTGCGCAGAAAACGGTCAGCCGATATGGTGAAGACTAGTTTAGTTCCGATTTGTTGCCAATGGGCTTCAAAAATAACACAATTAAATGTTCTGACATCGGAATGGGTTTTAGAAAAGCATTCGAAATCCTTGTGTCGAAACAAAATCTGACAGGCTTCATTCATTTTAGCAATGTCGAGGGGTAATTGGTGTAACCAACTGCCGTCGGTTTCAAACGCATCTTTGAACGTGTGAATATGGTATTCATAGGTTCTTTTGGTCGCGTCAAATCGGGCATGAGCGTCATCAGTAACCGGGATGAGTTTGTAAATTACAATGTCTTTCGGAAGATAGGAATTGAGTTTGTGCACCAATTTTGGCTCATCGATTGCCGTTTCATAGTCAAAGTGTGCGTACATTTTTTTGGCATGCACACCGGTATCGGTTCGCCCGGCACCAACAATGTCAATGTCTTTCTTTAGCAAAACCGATAAGGCTTTGTTGAGGGTTTCTTGTACGGAATTAGCGTCCGGTTGGTATTGCCATCCGTGGTAGTTGGTTCCTCTGTATGCTAATTCAATAAAATATCTCAAGTTTGACTGTCCTAAATTATGAAAATATCAGTTCGCCATTACATGGCTCGAGTCTGGGGCGTAAAGGTACAAAGGATTTTAAATTTGATGTTTAAAGTTTTCATAATTTCGTTACTTATATTTGCAGTCACAGCATCTCAGTACCTTAGTGCCTTAGAACCTTTTTAATTTGAAAAAAATCCTGCTCCTTTCCGATACGCACAGTCATGTAGACGAATCCATCCTAAAATACGTTCGTTTAGCCGACGAAGTCTGGCATGCCGGCGATATAGGCGATTTGCAAGTGACCGATACCATTAAAGCCCTCAAAACTTTGCGTGCTGTTTATGGGAATATAGACGATGACAAAGCCCGAATGGAATTTCCGTTGAACAACCGCTTTAGGTGTGAAGGCGTTGATGTTTGGATTACCCACATCGGCGGTTATCCTGGGAAGTACAACCAGGCCATTAGAGCAGAAATACAGAGCAATCCACCAAAGCTTTTTATTTGCGGCCATTCACATATTTTGAAAGTCCAGTTTGATAAGCAGTTGAATTTACTCCACATGAATCCCGGTGCTTGCGGGATTTATGGCTTTCACCAAGTCAGAACCATGTTGCGCTTTGAAATTGATGGCGATAAAATCCAAAATTTAGAGATTATCGAGTTAGGGAAGAAGTAGTATTCAGCAACCGCTACAGATATTAGTTTAGCCACAGATTAAACGGATTAAACCGATTTCCACGGATTCTTTTAATCTTTTTTAATCAGTCCAATCCGTGTCATCCGTGTGCTAAAACTAATAGTATAATGAATCGTTTTTCTTTAATCTGCTTAAATAAGTTTATTCAGTTTTATCCGTGTGCCATATTAAAATCTGATCTACATGGCTAAAAATAAAAAACCCGTCTGTTTAACGAGACGGGTTTTTCGCAGCACTAAAAAACTAAGTTTATAGGTTTATCGCAATCGATCCACAGATTTTACAAGATCTTCATCCTTTTTGATGGCTTTGTTGGCCAAAACCAAGAATACGATAGAAAAAATAGGTAAGAACATCCCAACACCTTTCTCAGGAACAGCAGTAGTTCCTCCAGATGCGTTTAGTGTTCGATACACCAATAATCCTAATAAAATTAAATTCAATATGATATTCAATCTGCCCATGACAAATTGTTGTTGTCTTTTTGTGTGAGATAAAATGCTGAGTAACGAGAGTGTGGTGCTTAAGCCAAACAAACTCACGTAAACGATATCCGCCATAAAGTAAAACGGTTTTTCCGCTATAGTCCACAGCGGGAAAATAAACGGCAATACTCCGGTGATTAATAAGCTGGCGATTAAATAATACGTCTGTACTCTAAACATAATCTTGAAATAGGTGCACAAAAATAAAGTTTCTTTTTAAAAAATACTATTGCATCGTAAAATATTATTTGTATTATTGCATTGCAAATCCGCAAGTACTTCATCTTCGGATATTTCTATACCATTTTTCTACCCACATTTTTTTAGTATTCTCCTGAAAATTTAATTTTATTCACAACACTATCGATGTTTGATATTTCCGCCTTAAAAGAAATGAAGCTTACTGAGCTTCAAGAAATAGCCAAGTTGGCTAAAACCATTAAAGTTGCCGGTGCAAAAAAAGACGTATTGATTGCGCAAATTTTAGAGCACCAAAACAAAACGGCTTCCTCAAAAAATCAGTTGGAACCCGAGGCGCCACAAGCCAAAGAGACCAAGTCGAAACGAACGCGCATCGCGCCCACGCCTAAAGAAACGGATTCCACTTCAAACGATTTGTTCTCCCAAGAGACAGCGCCTATTGCAGTAGCTGAGGAAAAACCGGCCTTCGAAGGCAAAAAAAGTAAGTTCAAAAAGCCATTTGAAAAGAAAAATAATCCTAGACACAATAACGCTTCTGACGAATCAGAAGTAATACCATCAGAACAAACAACTACTCCTACAACAGAAGAACAAGCTACCGAAAATCAAGCCAAACCTTCTTCCGACGAACACCGTCAACACCGACACAAAAATCAGAATCCTTCTCACAATATTGCCGACAATGCTACGAATAAACCGCAAAACAACGGTAACGGCAATCCTAACAACCCCAATTTTAAAGGAAAAAAACAAAACAACTTTCGCGATGCCGATTACGAATTTGACGGTATTATTGAAAGCGAAGGCGTTTTGGAAATGATGCCTGACGGTTACGGCTTTTTACGTTCCTCCGATTACAACTATTTAGCGTCGCCGGATGATATTTATTTGTCGACTTCCCAAATTCGATTGTTCGGTTTGAAAACCGGAGATACTGTAAAAGGTGTAGTGCGTCCGCCTAAAGAAGGCGAGAAGTTTTTCCCGTTGGTTAAAGTGTTAAAGATTAACGGTCACGATCCGCAAGTGGTGCGAGACCGAGTGTCGTTTGAACATTTAACGCCTATCTTCCCGAAAGAAAAATTCAACATAGCCGATAAACAAGCCAGTGTTTCCACTCGAGTAATAGATTTGTTTTCCCCAATTGGTAAAGGGCAACGCGGTATGATAGTCGCGCAGCCTAAAACCGGTAAAACAATGTTGTTGAAAGACATTGCCAACGCTATTGCGGCCAATCACCCGGAAGTATATTTGTTGGTTTTACTCATTGACGAAAGACCGGAAGAGGTAACCGACATGCAGCGTAGCGTTCGAGGTGAAGTGATTGCTTCTACTTTCGACAGAGAACCATTAGAACACGTAAAAATTGCCAATATTGTTTTGGAAAAAGCCAAACGTTTGGTGGAGTGCGGACACGATGTGGTGATTTTATTGGATTCGATTACGCGTTTGGCACGTGCTTACAACACCGTACAACCGGCTTCCGGTAAAGTATTGTCGGGTGGAGTAGATGCCAACGCCTTACAAAAACCAAAACGTTTCTTTGGAGCCGCTCGTAACGTAGAAAATGGAGGTTCCTTGAGTATCATAGCCACCGCCTTAACCGAAACCGGTTCTAAAATGGACGAAGTAATTTTCGAAGAATTTAAAGGTACCGGTAATATGGAGTTGCAGTTGGATAGAAAAATTGCCAACCGCCGAATTTTCCCGGCTATCGATTTAACGTCTTCCAGCACACGTCGAGACGATTTATTGTTAGACGAAAAAACACTGCAACGCATGTGGATATTGCGTAAGTTCTTGGCCGATATGAATCCGGTGGAAGCTATGGATACCATTAATGATAAGATTAAGAAGACTCGAAACAACGATGAGTTCCTGATTTCGATGAACGATTAAATAGAAAATCCCAACATAACAGTTGGGATTTTTTTTTGGCACACGCTTTGGTAAGTTGTCTTAAGATTGTCTTAAGAACCTTTAAATTGTATCCTATGAAAACTACCAAAAGACTCCGATTGTTATCCTTATTAGGTTTTTTATTATTGATGGCACCGTTTTATGATTCTTGTGATAACAGGAAAAATAGTTTTTTAAAATCCTATGATGAATATGACGCAAACGGAAAACTAATAGAGAAAACTTTTTTTCAAAACATCTACAATGTTGTGGTAGATGAATTATCCTTTAATGGATTTCAAATAGCCAGTTTTTCCATCTATGGTGTTCAAGATATAACCTTCAAAGAATTTAAAGCAGAAGTTTCTAATGCATTCAAAAAGGAAGAGTGGTATAAAGATTTGGGAATAGTAATCTCATTTGTATTTGATATTATCATTGTAATCTCCTTCGGTTTGATTCTTTTGACTTTTGCTGACAGGATTAGGCTTTTTAATAATTTGGCTCTGGCTAACACTATATTAATCTTATTCACTCTTTTGTACATCATTTTTTTAGAAAGTTCTTTCGAACACTTCCGCCAAATCAAATGGGGTTATTACGCTTTTTTGGCGACTAATATGTTGCTGTTCTATTATTCAAAGCCCAATAAAATCAAGACATAACTTCGTACTTCTAACTTCTAACTTCGTACTTAAAATGTCATCTTGTCAGCAAAATTCTTGAAAAACTGACAATTTATGCCCAATTCTCCCATGGCATAATAGTTGTCATTTCGCAAACCGTACAACACAAAGTACTATTCACTCGTAGAGGAATAATCAAAAAATAAACAAAAAAGGAGAAAATAAAATGGGAAAAATTATTGGTATCGACTTAGGTACAACCAACTCTTGTGTGGCCGTTATGGAAGGTGGAGAACCGGTAGTAATTGCTAACGCAGAAGGAAAAAGAACAACACCATCTGTAATCGCTTTCGTTGAAGGCGGTGAGATTAAAGTGGGTGATCCTGCTAAAAGACAAGCAGTGACTAATCCAACCAAAACCATAGCGTCTATCAAACGTTTTATGGGTAACAAGTATACTGAAAGCGCTAAAGAAGCTTCAACAGTAGCTTACAAAGTGGTAAAAGGCGACAACGATACACCTCGTGTAGACATCGATGGTCGTTTGTACACTCCACAAGAATTGTCAGCAATGACACTTCAAAAAATGAAAAAAACAGCCGAAGATTATTTGGGTCAAGCAGTAACTGAAGCCGTTATTACGGTTCCGGCTTACTTTAATGATGCCCAACGTCAGGCTACCAAAGAAGCAGGAGAAATCGCTGGTTTAAAAGTAATGCGTATCATCAACGAGCCAACAGCAGCTGCCTTGGCTTACGGATTGGATAAAGCAGGTAAAGACCAAAAAATTGCGGTATACGACTTAGGTGGTGGTACTTTCGATATCTCTGTATTAGAGTTAGGCGATGGCGTATTCGAAGTATTGTCAACCAATGGTGACACGCACTTGGGTGGAGACGACTTCGACCAAGTTATCATCGATTGGATGGCTAACGAATTCAACAGCGAAGAAGGGGTTGACTTACGCAAAGACCCAATGGCATTGCAACGTTTGAAAGAAGCAGCTGAGAAAGCTAAAATCGAGTTGTCTTCTTCTACACAAACCGAAATCAACTTGCCTTATGTGACGGCTACCGCTTCAGGACCGAAACACTTGGTAAAAACATTAACTCGTGCTAAATTCGAGCAATTGGCCGAAAGCTTGGTAAAACGTTCTATGGAACCGGTTGCTAAAGCTTTAAAAGATGCCGGTTTATCAACTTCAGATATCGACGAAGTAATCTTAGTAGGTGGTTCTACCAGAATCCCGGTAATCCAAGAACAAGTTGAAAAATTCTTTGGTAAAAAACCTTCTAAAGGAGTTAATCCGGATGAAGTTGTGGCGATTGGTGCTGCTATCCAAGGTGGTGTTTTAACCGGAGATGTAAAAGATGTATTGTTGTTAGACGTTACACCTTTATCTTTAGGAATTGAAACGATGGGTAACGTGATGACTAAATTAATCGAGTCCAACACGACTATCCCGACTAAAAAATCACAAGTATTCTCGACGGCAGTGGACAACCAACCAAGTGTGGAAATTCACGTATTGCAAGGAGAAAGAGCGATGGCCGCTGATAACAAAACGATTGGACGTTTCCACTTAGACGGTATTCCACCGGCTCCAAGAGGTGTGCCTCAAATTGAAGTAACTTTCGATATTGATGCCAATGGTATTATCAAAGTATCAGCTACAGATAAAGGTACCGGAAAATCACACGATATTCGTATCGAAGCTTCTTCAGGATTGACGCCGGAAGAAATCGAAAGAATGAAAAAAGATGCTGAAATGAATGCAGAGAACGACCGTTTGGCTAAAGAAAAGGCCGATAAGTTGAACGAAGCTGACAGCATGATTTTCCAAACCGAGAAACAGTTGGGTGAGTTCGGAGATAAATTATCCGAAGGTAACAAAACTGCCATTCAAACGGCCTTAGAAGAGTTGAAAACAGCATACGAAACTAAAGACATTGCTACCATTCAACCGGCTTTAGACAAAATCAACGAAGCGTGGAAAAATGCTTCCGAAGAAATGTACAAAGCCCAAGGCGAAGGTCAAGCCCAAGAAGCGCAACCACAAGCCGAAAACCAAGGTGATAACACTCAGGATGTAGAATTCGAGGAAGTGAAGTAGTCAAGAGGCGCATTGGCCTTTTATAAATATAAGTACGAAGTAACCGAGTCAGTAATGGCTCGGTTTTTTTATGCAATCAATGTTCTTTGATTCGGTTTTGCATCTTCATAATGACCAAAACATGAGGAAAAGTAATGGCTGCCAGAAAGGAAAAAAACAAAGCGGTAAAAACGGCTTCTTTTCTAAATAAAAAGTAGAGTAGAGCAATGCCAGTTAAGGAAAGAAACCAATAGCCAAATGCCGCTTTAAAATACTTTACAAAGTTTTGAAAAGTATATTGTCCGTATAAAAAGCAAATTTGATCTTTAATAGAAGGTAAACTATGCCAAATGATAAAGTATATTGCAAAAGCCCAAATCAGATTTGAGTTTCTGAAGATGATGGCAAATAATAGCAGATAGACGAGGTTAACCGGTAATTGATTTTTGAAAATAGTATTTTTTCGCAGCATAACTAAACTCAGTACAATTAATACTAATCCGTTAAACTGTAGCATATAAGTAAAATTAAAAGTGTTCATCGGACTATGGATAATTTCTCCTATAATCACGGCAACCTCTTTCTGATGAAAATAAAATAATAATGCAAAAATGAATAATCCATATACCAATTGAAACAATGATATGATTGGTGGGGTTTTTTCCGTTGACAGTTGGTTCCAATGTTGTTCTCCAAAATGATAAGCACTGACTAATATAAAGATTACTAATGCCCATTCGGGTAATAAATAGAATAAAAGTACTCCGGTCGTGACAAAAGTGAGATAGTAAATGAGTATTTTTTTATAATTACTGATTGAATTTTCGTTCTTAATTTTTGAAATCAAACGTAAATCATTAGCGCCATGCAGTATTCCGAATAAGAATATAATTACAAATCCCGTAATTTGTTGATATTCAACAGAAAAATAAGTGGCAATCCACAAAGCAAAAAAGCTCAATACAATCCCAATATTGCTAGAATTTGTCATTTTATGAGGTGTTTATTTTGTTTAAAGATATAAAAATAAAGTTAAACAAAATTATTTTTATTGTTTAATCTTATTTAAATTTGATTAAACAAAATTCTAAAACCTCATTTATTATGACAAATTTATTATCTTCAACCGCGCTCATCTCTAAGATGTTGCCAACCGACTACGTTGGTTTTACTTTTTTTATCGGATGTATGGCCATGATGGCTGCATCAGCATTTTTCTTTTTGTCACTGAGTCAATTTGACAAGAAGTGGCGTGTTTCAGTATTGGTTTCCGGTTTAATTACGTTCATTGCCGCAGTACACTACTTCTACATGAGAGATTATTGGGCTAGCTTCGGAGAGTCACCCACTTTCTTCCGTTATGTTGACTGGGTTTTAACAGTGCCTTTAATGTGTTTGGAGTTTTATTTAATTCTGAAAATCGCAGGAGCCAAACAATCTCTTTTATGGAAAATGATTGTTTACTCTTTAGTAATGTTAGTAACTGGTTATTTCGGTGAAGCTGTTGATCCTACCAATGCATGGTTGTGGGGATTAGTTTCAGGGGTAGCTTACTTTGCAATTGTCTATGAAATTTGGTTAGGCGAAGCTTCTAAATTGGCTAAAGCTGCCGGAGGTGAAGTGTTGTCCGCGCACAAAATCTTATGTTGGTTTGTGTTAGTAGGTTGGGCCATTTATCCGTTAGGATACATGTTAGGAACCGAAGGATGGTATACAAGCCTTTTAGGAAAAGGAAATGTTGACGTAGCTTATAACATTGCTGATGCAATCAACAAAATCGGATTCGGTTTGGTGATTTATAACTTGGCAGTGAAATCAACCAAAGATTAGTTTTAGTTTCTTGATTGGAAAAGCCGGTTTGTTACTGTAACAAATCGGCTTTTTTATTTAACACGCCTCGAAATGAATATTTTGTATATTGGTTACCGAATTCCTAACCAAAACAACACTCATGAAAAAAATTGTGATTTTAACTTTTATGGCTTTGTTGAGTCTTAACACCTACAGTCAGAAAAAGACCCGAGGTGAAGCCGAACGGAGCGGCGCTAAAACAACCGCTAAACCAACCGCTGCTGCCGGATTAGCTAAAGTTGATAACCTGGTAGCCGAAGTCAAAAAGGGTAACTTCCAACTCACCATTACCGAAAACGGTAAAGAGAAAGATGCCATCATCATCAAACCGGCGGATGCTAATTTTAAGCCAACCAATTGTAAGTTGACCGTTGTAACGGCTTCGGGAACCAAATTGTACTTGCTGTCTTGGACCGAAGTGACCCAGCAAAAAACCGATTTAAAAACGGAAGACACTACTACTAATTACAGTGTTATTTATGAAATAGCTTCTAAAAAGCAAGTCTTCTCCAATACGCAATCCAACACTCATATCGTGGAGAAAGTATTTTTAGACAAAAACAAAACAGCCAGTGAAACCCGAGAAAAAATGCGCAAAGACGGTTTCGAATTCATTTTAAATGCCGACGGTTCTGTTACTCAAAAAGGAAAAAAGCAAGACATCAAATGGATCTATGACACTGTAAAAATGGAATATGTGGTGAAGAAGTAAACTGAAATGTTTACCTGAACCAATTGCCGATGGCATGAAAGATACGTCCGAAAAAGGTACGCTTTTTACCATATATACCTCCAACGGTTACCACTTCTCCTAACAGTACATTTTCTTCAAGCGAGACATTTATTTTACGCTCATTAATGATTTCAATTTCTTTGGAGTCGTAACCCATAAAGGTTACCACTAAAATGTCATTCTTTTTGGCTTTAATGGTAAAATTACCATCGAAATCAGAGCTGACATTAACCTCAGTGCCTTTTATATAAATACTGGCACCCGGCAAAGGACCGGTTTTGTCACTTACGGTACCGGAAACTTCTATTTCAGCAGGCTTTGTAACTAAGAATTTGCCCAACATTCTTTGATCAGTTTGCTCGGTTTTTACCGGTTGCTCTTGTGCAATAGCGTCATGACTTCCTATACTGATAAAGCTAATAAAAGCAGTTGCAGCAGCAATCCATGCAGAACTTTTTTCCTTCTGTTTTGTCAAATCACGATGGAGTTGTGTATTTAAAAATCGACCGCAAAGATTTTGATTTTGCTCATAAGCCGTTATGATTTCTCGATCACTGGCTCGCGTAAAATCGAATACCTTTTTTTGACAAGAGGCGCAAAATTTGCCTTTGTCAATTGTGGTCATTCCTTCCCAATTTTCATGACAAGGTTGTGGAATGGAGATGTTGATTTTCGTACTCATAAGAATTGTCTTTTTATACAAAGAGGCTCTTATGGCATAAAAGGTTGGAATGAGAATAAAAAATTATGGTATAACCTTAATTTCAAAAGTTTTATTCCAATTTTTTCCGGTTACAAAAATGGTATTGGTCGATTTTCTGTAAGCAATACCGTTGAGTACTTCAGCTTCTTTATTGGTTACTTGTGCTCGCAAAGCCGATAAATCTAAAACCGCTTCTACCGCACCAGTGGTAGGATTAATGACTGCAATAGCGTCTTTTTGCCAAATATTGCCGTAAATTTTTCCGTTAATCCATTCCAATTCGTTGACACTTTTAATTTTACTGTCGTTGGTGTATACATTAATAAAATTGGTCAGTTTCAAAGTTTCCGGATCCAATGTCCAAATCTTTTCGGTGCCGTCGGAATGGTAAATCACTTTGCCGTCGTTGGTCATTCCCCAACCTTCAACCGGTTTGTCATATTTAAAAGATTTTATCTTTTTCATGGTCTTGGCATCGTACACAAAACCTTCTTGGTTTTGCCAAGTCAATTGGTAAATTTTACCATTGATAACTGTAGTGCCTTCGCCAAAGTACTTCTTGTCTAAGCCCACTTGTTTGATGGCTTTTCCCGTTTTGTAATCCAACTTAGCTACATAAGATAAATAAGGTGTTCCGCTTGGGGAACCGGTGCTTTCAATTAGCGTATCGTTGTAAAATTCGTAGCCCTCAATAAAAGCATTCACATCGTGCGGATAGCTATTCACTACGGTATATTTCAGTAATTTCGGCACCACTCCGGAGGCAACTTCTATACGTGTTTTAGTAGAAACAGTATCGTTTTCAAAATACACCAAGGCTTTAAGCTGATGGTACCCCAATTTCTTACCATTCAAATCCAATGAAAATTTCTCATTCCCTTTTACCGATGCTAATCGTTCGCCATTGGAAAAATAAACCACACTGTCAATGGTTTTGTTTTTGTTGTTCAATAGGGTGAAATCGACTTTGTCTGTGGCTTGGTACATCGATTTTAGCTGACTTTCATCAAAGCTGAAGTAGCGTTCTTTCTCTGCTTGACTGTCGCCGCAACTTGCTAGGTTAAGGGCTAAAAATGTGGTTATGAATAGGTTATGTAATTTCATGTTTTTCAATCTAATTTTCTCTCACAAATATATTTATTATGGTCTTAAATTATTGCAAAAAAATAAAAAGATTGTATATTTGCAGCGGCAAGTCCTACACGACCAGCTCCTACAAAATCCTCCAGGATGGGAACATAGCAAAGGTATGTGGTTGTAGCGGTGCGATGTAGGTCGCTTGCCATTTTTTTCAAAAAAAGAATCCCGTTTGGTTGTTACAGCAAAGCGGGATTTTTTATTTTTACACCATGATCCTATACTGGCAAATAGTCCAACTCCAACTCAAAGAAACCTTTGCCATTGCGTATGGGAATTATACCTTCCGAGAAGCTTTGATTGTATCGCTCCAAAGCCACGGAGAAAAGGGTTATGGCGAATGTACGGCCATAGATTATTACGGCATCAACTTAAACGATTTTCAAGCCATTTTGAATCGCCTGCAATCGGTGATTGAAAAGCAAAGCATTGTCCATCCGGCCGAATTTTACACTTTTCTGCTCACGCTGGAATTGCCGAGTTTTTTGCGTTCGGCCTTAGATTGTGCTTATTGGGATTTATTTGGGAAGTTAGAACGGCGAGGTTTTTTAACGTTGAATCAAATCGACTTTCAGCAGTTGCCGGAATCGTCCATCACCATTAGTGTCGATTCGATAGACAAACAACTCCAAAAAATAGCCCAATCGGATTGGCGTTATTTCAAAGTAAAATGCAATCATTTCAGTGAGAGTGACATTCGTAAGTTAATCGAATCGAATCGAAATATCGCTTTAGATTCCAACGGAAGTTTCACTGCCCAAGATTGTCTTTGGTTGGAAAATTATCCTGAGGTGGCCAACTTTACTTACCTGGAACAACCCATGAAAAAAGGAGCGGAGCAATATTCGAATTTACATTCCGACACATTGGCCAATTGGATGGCGGATGAAGACTGTCAAAGCAGTGCCGATTTGAAAAAGTTACTGCCGCACTACCAAAGCATCAATATCAAATTAGTCAAATGCGGCGGCCTAACACCGGCTTTGGCAATGATAGCTGAAGCGCGCAAGTTGGGATTTAAAATCATGATAGGCTGCATGACAGAGTCGACTATCGGAATTTCCGCCGGAGCGGTTTTAGCGCCTTTGTGTGATTATGCCGATTTGGACGGCGCCAATCTAATCGCCAACGACATCGCTAAAGGCAGCCATATTGTTAATGGTAACATTCAGCTAACCGAAAATCCCGGTTTAGGAATCAAAATAATTTAAAAGCATTTATCTTTATAGCATCCAACTGTACATTTCATATCTAATATCTGAAATCTAATATTTAATGAGCAAAGTAGTTTTAATCACCGGTGGTTCTTCCGGCATAGGAAAGGCGATAGGCGAGTTTCTTTTTCACAAAGGTTTTACGGTTTACGGGACCAGCCGAAATCCGGAAAAAATCACCAATTCGTTATTTCCGTTAATTGCGCTGGATGTTCGAAATACCGAGAGCATTCAACTTGCGGTGGATAAAGTGATTTCAATCTCAAAAAGAATAGACGTAGTCATCAACAATGCCGGCGTAGGCATTACCGGTCCGATAGAAGAAATCCCTACGGCCGAAATCAAAAACAATTTCGAAACCAATTTTTTTGGTCCGATTGAAGTCATCAAAGCCGTTTTACCGCAAATGCGCGAACAAAATTCGGGCTTAATTATCAATATCACTTCCATCGCTGGGTATATGGGTTTGCCGTACCGCGGCGTGTACTCGGCTTCCAAAGGTGCTTTGGAAATTGTAACCGAAGCCATCAGCATGGAAGTCAAACCTTTCGGCATCCATGTGGTTAATGTAGCACCGGGAGATTTCGCCACTAACATTGCTTCCGGACGCTATCATGCTCCTGTAATTCAGGGTTCGGCTTATGAGGTGACTTACGGCAATACGCTGAAGCAAATGGATGAACACGTAGACAGCGGCAGCAATCCCAACGAAATGGCCATGGCCATCTACCAAATCATCAATACCAAACAACCCAAACTACACTACAAAATAGGCGCATTTATGCAAAAGTTCTCCATCGTTTTAAAACGACTCTTACCGGATAGGGTTTACGAACGAATGCTGATGAAGCATTATAAATTAAAGGGATAAGGGAAAAGGGAAAAGGGATAAGTTATTAGCAGAAAATAAGTTTCCTTTTTCAAATTAGGTGTTGTACTTTTGCACTGATTTTGCGTTAAATTTGAAATTAAAAGTAGGACTGCCAGTGGCAGTCAGGTATTTACTTTAGGAAGTCATAAAAACCGAATGTCCACCGGACATTCTCCTCTTAATATCAAATCATGCACTGCGGATATCCTGACCCGAAGGGAAACGCCCAACTTTTAAAAACACAACTTTTATAAATAATACACTATGAAATTTTTTATTGACACAGCCAACCTGAACGAGATTAAAGAAGCACAAGGGTTAGGCGTTTTGGATGGTGTTACTACCAATCCGTCTTTGATGGCCAAAGAAGGCATTACCGGAAAAAACAACATCTTAAAACATTACGTTGACATTTGTACTATTGTTGACGGCGATGTAAGTGCCGAAGTCATTGCCACTGATTTTGACGGTATGGTAAAAGAAGGCGAGGAGTTGGCCGAATTACACGAGCAAATCGTGGTTAAATTGCCTATGACCAAAGATGGTATCAAAGCTTGTAAATATTTCTCCGACAAAGGCATCAGAACCAATGTGACTTTGGTATTCTCTGCCGGTCAAGCTTTATTGGCGGCTAAAGCGGGCGCGACTTACGTGTCGCCGTTCTTAGGTCGTTTGGATGATATTTCAACAGATGGTTTAAACCTGATTCAAGAAATCAGAGAGATTTATGATAACTATGGTTTTGAAACACAAATCTTAGCGGCTTCAGTACGTCACACCATGCACGTAGTAAACTGTGCCAAAATCGGTGCCGATGTCATGACCGGACCATTATCGTCTATCTTAGGCTTATTAAAACACCCTTTAACCGATATCGGTTTGGCTCAATTCTTAGCCGATTACGCCAAAGGAAACCAGTAAAGAGAGTTGTCAGCAACTATCATCATAAAAAAAACGTCTCGATTATTCGGGACGTTTTTTTTATTGGAGTGGCTAAGAATCTAAGTGTCTAACTAGTCTAAGAAGTCTAAGAAGTCTAAGAAGTCTAACAATCTAACAACCTACAATCCTTCTTCAAAGTTCAATTCAAAAATATTCGTAAACGCATTTTTAATCAAACCTTTATCGCCTAAAATGATGGTACGGTGGATTTTAGTAATCACCCATTTCGATTTTAAATCTTCAAAATCAGCGCAACGCAATTCGGTTACACCGCTGAATTTGTATTTAGACAAGATGCCTTTCCATTCTTGTTGCGAATCATTCAGGTTAATACCAACAAATTGGTACTCCGGATGTTTCTTTTTAAAGGCGATGATTTTCTTGTGGGCGGCTTCAAAGTGAGAAATCGAACTCGATGTCCAAAAGAAAATAACCGTTTTTGTATTGGTAAACGATGAAGAGTTAACCGGTTTGCCATTGATATCTTCTAAAGCAACATTGGGTAAAGTTTTTGATTTAGTCAACAATTGAATCGCATCACCAATTTTGGTAATCTCGTTTTTCTGACTCTTATCGGTTGAAATTTTGTGGTACGTAGCCAAAAAGGTTTGGTTGTTTACCATGTTTTGGTCTTCCAACAAATAGGTAAAAGCAATGTTGTTGAGGATGGTGTTTTTCACCTTTTCGTTTTTAATCAACGTATCGGCGATGTTCATTTTGTTGATGTTGGTTTTCAAAGCCAAATCCACTTCGGTAAAATGATTGTGGTAGTTGATGGAACCCATATTGTTCAACATATGCGACAAATACATCACAAACGGCGAATAGTCGGATAGTGCGGCATTGTTGCAATCGATGTTTTTGCGGAAATTGTAATAGTTGGCCGGGATGCTTTCATACACATCATTACCTGTTCTCATTTTATGCACCATCGGATACAATTCTTTACCCGAATAAAACGGATAATCCACTGCCGCTTTCGCGAATACATCAAACTCATCGCTCCACTTTAATTCTTGTTTCTTGGTCTCGTAAAACTTTGTGGCGACTTGATGCGTAGAATCAATGGTTTTGGTAAAGCGGTTAATGTCTTCATTAAAGGCTTCAAAAATCGCGTCTTTCGCTTTTTCTGTTTTGAGGTATTGCTCCATCAAAAAGTTGTTTTTTTGATCGCCACGGCCGCAAAAAATAACCGAGTTATCAAAGTCGCGCGTATTCACTCGAACCATCAAACTGTCGTTTTTATCAAAATAAACATATTGGTATTCCGGTTCGTGTTTAAAGGTGTATAAGCCCGGCGCTAAGGAATCAAACTGTACAAAAAAGCGATTGTTTTTGTCTAACGGGATAGAATCAATCACTTCATTGTCTTTGCAAAAAAGGACATAAGGATTGTTGGGGTTTACAATTTCTCCCCCAAAGTAAGCCACATAATCATTCCCCTTGAATTCGTTTTTACACGAGCTCAATAAGGTCAGCAATGGGAATAGAAAAACAATAACTTTTAAATTTCTGTACGTGTGCATTGAATAGAAACTAGCTAACAAAAATATTTAGATGATTTGGATTTTACTGTTAATCAATAGTTAAATATAGAGGGTGTAAATATGTGGTATTCTGCTAAAAAAACCAACATTTTTAAAGTAAAATCATTCTAAATTTCTACACTATTTTCACTACTTTTGCACCAAAATTTATAATACTATAGTTCATGTTAACAGTTTCTAACTTATCGGTACAATTTGGTAAACGAATTTTATTCGATGAAGTAAATACTACCTTCACCCAAGGCAACTGCTACGGTGTGATTGGTGCCAACGGTGCCGGAAAATCTACCTTCCTTAAAATTTTAGCCGGCGATATCGACCCAACCTCAGGAAGAGTATTCCTGGAACCGGGCAAACGCATGTCGGTCTTGAACCAAAATCACAACATGTTCGACGAGCATACCGTGTTGGAAACCGTAATGATGGGTAACAAAGTATTGTATGCCGTAAAAACGGAAATGGACGCCTTGTATGCTGATTACGATGATAAAAATGCCGACCGCATAGGCGAGCTCCAAGTACAGTTTGAAGAAATGAACGGCTGGAATGCCGAATCCGATGCCGGCGCCATGTTGTCTAACTTAGGGATTGGTTCCGATATGCATTACACGCTCATGAGCGAAATGGAAGGGAAGATGAAAGTACGTGTGTTATTGGCACAAGCCTTATTTGGTAACCCGGATGTGTTGGTGATGGATGAGCCTACGAACGACTTGGATTTCGAAACCATTTCGTGGTTGGAAAATTTCTTGGCTAATTATGAAAACACGGTCATTGTAGTATCGCACGACCGTCACTTTTTAGACTCGGTGTGTACACATATATCCGACATCGACTTTGGGAAAATCAACCACTACTCCGGAAACTATACCTTTTGGTATGAGTCGAGCCAGTTAGCGGCGCGTCAAAAAGCACAACAAAACAAAAAGGCAGAGGAGAAGAAAGCCGAGTTGGAAGAATTCATCCGTCGTTTTAGTGCTAACGTGGCCAAGTCGAAACAAGCGACTTCACGTAAAAAAATGATTGAAAAATTAAACCTCGACGAAATCAAACCGTCCAGCAGAAGATATCCTGCCATTATATTTGATGTAGAAAGAGAAGCCGGCGACCAAATCCTGCACGTGCAAAACTTAGCCGCGTCTATAGATGGCGAAGTATTGTTTAAAAACGTCGATTTGAACATGGCCAAAGGCGATAAAGTAGTCGTGTTTTCTAAAGATTCCCGCGCTACCACAGCCTTCTACGAAATTTTAAACGGCAAACAACAACCTGATAGCGGTACGTTTGAATGGGGAATTACCACCACGCAATCGTACTTGCCAAACGACAACAGCGAATACTTTACCGATGGCAGTTTGAACTTGGTAGATTGGTTACGCCAGTTTGTTAAAACCGAAGAAGAGCGCGACGAAGTGTACGTTCGTGGGTTTTTAGGGAAAATGATATTCTCGGGCGAAGAAGCCTTGAAAAAATGTACGGTATTATCCGGAGGCGAAAAAGTACGTTGTATGCTATCGCGCATGATGATGATCCGTGCCAATGTGTTGATGTTAGACGAACCGACCAACCACTTGGATTTGGAATCGATCACGGCCTTTAACAACTCGCTCAAAAACTTCAAAGGCTCGGTATTGTTCACCACACACGATCACGAGTTTGCCCAAACTGTAGCGAACCGTGTATTGGAAATTACACCAAATGGTGTTATTGACAGATACATGACGTTTGATGAGTATTTGGAGGATGAGAAGATACAGGAAATGAGAAAGAAGATGTACTCTTAAAATAGTAAAACCGCCGTTGTGCGGTTTTTTTGTTTTATGACAATTAGTAGTCAGTGTTAAAACCCATGTAAAAGTTCTTTTGCTCATTTCACTAAAAAATTAACCGAAAAGAAAGTTGGTTTTATTTAGATTTAAACATTTCCCAGTTGACATTTACAACTGATAAGTTTGCGTGAAAAAATTTGTAGCAAAAAAAGTGTAGCAAAATAAAATGCTACAAAAAAAGTGCTACAAAAGTTTAAGTGAAACCACCGCAACCTCTCGAAATGAAATTCGACGGAGTCAATGCTTTCGACTGGTAAATACTAATACAACTTAAGAAACTAAAAAATTAACTACTTCTTACAACCTTTTTTCTTTATCATATTAAGGGTAGGAATGAGAACT
This sequence comes from Flavobacterium sp. FEMGT703F, assembly GCA_002786385.1. Taxonomy (GTDB): domain Bacteria; phylum Bacteroidota; class Bacteroidia; order Flavobacteriales; family Flavobacteriaceae; genus Flavobacterium; species Flavobacterium cheonhonense. The sequence goes on along the minus strand of PGCN01000024.1, from coordinate 73,022 downwards.
ACGCGAAAGGATTCGCGCGGGAGCGGTTTTTTTATACTATTTTAAAAATCAATATTGTCAGCAGATGCTGGTCCTGTTACTTCTTTAAAATGATTTGGATTGTTTTTAAGATTTTCGAAAAGTTGAAAAACTCCGTTAGGATTTGATAAAAGTTGGGGATGGCTTTCAAAGAACATTGTTAATTCTGGGCTTAAAGTTTCACAAATTAATCCTGATTTTCCATCAACATTATATTTTACGACAATTAAAGAACCAAATCTTGCAGCTACAGTTTCAACTTCTTTTATGGAATTTAAAAAATTAGCTGCAGCTGTCGCAAGTTTTTCAGTTGCTTCTGCATTTGGTAGATTTTGATGTTGAATTAAAAGTGCTCTTTTCGTCTGATTATAAACATCATCAATTTCACTGCCAGCTAGGCCTAATTTTTTTTTCCACCAACTTTTCTGAAAAAATGAACCCATAACAGGTTCTTCTTTTTGTTCCATTTCAAACCCCATTGCCTCCATTAATTCACCACAAGCGTTTTGGATTTTTTCAATTGTTGTTAAGGATAATTTTTTTTGAGGTATTGCAATATATAGTGCTTCAACAGGATTAGGTTCTATAATACGAGTATTCATTTTCATGGAACCGAGATGATAAATATGTGTCGATTGTACACTTGAAACTGTCCAATCAATGTCAGTTATAGACCGTCGCCTTCTTGGATGAATTAAAGGGTTTGACGGGGTTTGAATAAACTTTAGGTAAGAAAGTAAATCTTCAAATCTTTTGGGGTCTAAATTTATAATTTGTTGATAATCTCCTTTCTCAATTATTAGAGTGAGTAAATCTTTAAAATTTTCTATAATGGTGCATTCGTAATCTAAAATTTTAATTTTTTTATATGGCATAGGTATTTTAAATTTGATTAATAAAAAAAGTTAAACTAACATTAATAAATCATTGAGAGATACATAGTTGATAGATATAAAACTAATAAAATATAACGAGAATTATCTTATTGTAAAGCATAAATTCGATAAAAGTTTTATGGATAAATGAAAAAAAATCTGCTACCGCGCTAATCCCTTTGCGCGGTTAATACTAATAGAAGTTAAAATACCTAAAAAATCAACCACATCTTAAAACCTTATTCCTTACATTATAACAAGTGTATGAACAAGAAACACCCGAAGGGATTTGTGAGGTAGCGGGGTAGAATTAGGAGGTCATTATAGTCTTATAGATATATTACTAACTCATAATTTAATTTCTTCAATTCGTTTATAAAATATCTTTTTGCTCTCTTGCGAATCAAATCGAAAAAAAAGTTTTAGTTTCGCTTTTGTAAAAAACTTTTCTTTTAAACCATAATAAATAAAACCCTCTAAAGAAGGCCAATATTCTTCAATTTTCGACTCGTAAAGTGGAATACGTGCAACAACTTCTTGAGGTATTGTACGAAAAGTTGGTTCTTTAAAATTTGTTGTTTTGAATGCGTCGAGTAAGACAAGACCATTAGTAGTTACTGGACAATTTATCATTTCAAAATTTTCCAAGGATTTAATGTTTGTAATAGATGTGTTTAAAAACAAAGAAGTTATAAAATTAACGTTTTCGAACGAGCAATATTCTAGTTTTGTCCTACTCCAGTTCGCTCCCCATGATCTAATGTTTTTGAATGTAGAATAAGAAAAATCTACTTCATCAAAGTTTACATGCGATAAATCTAAAATTACTTCATTGTCGGTCATGTCTAAACCTTTAAATAATTCTCTAGCCCAAAATGGTAGAGCATAAGATGACGCATAATTCCAATTTTTAAGCATATCAAAAAGGAAATTAAAATTAATTTTATAATCTGTATTGAACAGTTTTATATTTTTTTGGTCCTTGAAATTATTATAGAGAGTATTTCCTACAATTAACGCAAGCCATTTATCCATGCTTATGGTACTTGATGGGGTATAGTTGTGAATTTCGAACACTTCAAAGTCATATAAGGCACTATGAGGATTTCCTTGTATCGTTTGAAAGCATGTTTTTGAGTTTAAGATTTTACTTGAAAAAAAAATTATTTTTTCGATTTCTTTTTCATCGAAACACCACTTTTCTAGTGCGCTTTTTGGATACTCAGTTTGATTTTCTTCTAAATCAAACTTAGAATACCATGAAAAGTGTGTAAAATTACAGAAAAGACGATTATTTTTTCTGATTGACATAGAGGCTAGCATTGGAAACAATAGTTTTCTCTTTTCAATGACTGACTCGTTATTACTTTTTTGTGAAGTTTCCAGTAATAATGTTAAAATTTCTTTGAAAAAGGAAAGAGATTGTTCTGTTGGCTCTCCTATTGATAAACGTACTCTTGCTTCATCTATATCTGCATCTTCATCAAGGGAAAACTTTATAAATATTTTTAAGTAATATTCCGCTAATAATATTTCAGCAAATGACTGATGCTGGAAATGCAAAATATTGTCATTTTCACCGAAATAGGAGTGAGATAAAAACTGGATTTCTGTAAATCCACGTTCCTTATATTTTTCAATAACTTCATTGTCAAAATCACTTATTTTTTTACCTTCAAGTACCCTACAAATGTCTGCTTTTTTAAGCATTCCTTGACGACCTCGTTGCCTTTCGTACATCCAAAGGGATGTTGTTGCATGCAATACATTTCTGAATTCTAACTCTTCTCGTAAATTAACTTTATAAGTAGCATCATTTATATGTTTTGCTTCTTTTGTCAACAAATTGAGAAATGAAAGATATACACCAATTTTACCAATTGAAAGAAAATCAATATTATGTATTAACAATTGGTAAATCATGTAAGCAAAAATTGGTCGGCGAAGTTCGGATTGAGATAGTGTTTTGTTGTTTAATAATGTATTATATATATCAATTTCTTCTTGATTCTCTATTGCTTCCAATATTTTTTTTCCAAATCCCGTTGTTTCTAGTCTTTTAAAATCTGAATTAGATTTTACAGTTTCAATTAGCCATTGATTAAATTGGTTCTTTGTAAAGCCATAAATATTAATATATTGTGGAATGTCTCGGTTCTCTTTATTTTTGATAGTATATGGTTTATGGTCGGATAAATGATTAATAAATCCCTCATCAAATGGTCTTGAAGTCACAATAATCCTATTTGTTCTGTATTTCGTTTTATCAATATTTTGAATTTTTTTTATCGAGTTGATAACCTTGTCAATTGATTTTCTATTTAGTTCACCGCTTTCATCGAGAGAATCAACAAGAAAAACATACTTTTTGTTTCGAAAATATTCGTCATCTATTTTAATACCATACTCATTCTGTAAGAAATCACTAATAACTCCTAGTGTGGTTTCACTTGAATAGTTAGAAAAATTTCGTAGATTAAAATAGATGGGAAAATAGCCCTCCCCTGATTTTGTATAATTTTTGGCAAGATCTGAAGCATATTGTCTCATGAATACGGATTTTCCTTTTCCAAAATCCGCTACAATAAAAAGTATTTTATCGAGATGATTTTCTGGTGTGCCAGCGAAATATTCTTCAACTAAAGATTCCACATTTTTTAATTCACTCTCTTTTTGATTGATTTCTTCTTCATTTTCATCCTCATCTTCTGGGTCTCTAAAAGAACTGACACTATTCCATCGAGCTAATGCGGGTTGATATAATAAATCTTCATTTGGTTTAAATCCAATTTTTCCATTTTGAATTGTATCAAATAGTAATGCTGATTCGGATTCTTTAAAGAGTATAGATTCAATTTCAGCTAAATGCTCTTCATAATCATCTGCGAATATTGAAGCAATTGTACCCTCAATATTTTCATTAAAATGTTTTAAAAAAATATTAGTGTCAGAATAACTTAATCTAAATTCATTTAAAATACGTTCATATTGATTTTTAACATAAACCACGGCAGGATGATATTTAGGTTGAAAAATTAATATAACTTCTTTTGAATCAATATTTTCTAATTCATATTCCATTGTTTTTTTGACAACTTCAAAAACGTGCTTATGGGAATACACATTTTCAATTTCGTTTTCAATAAGTTCGAGTGATTTACTAGCTTGCACTATTGCTGCTTGAAGATAACAATGAAATCCAAAATCTTTTAATTTTATTTCTTTTTTTGATTCGAAATAATTGTCAATTAATGGTTTAGCAAACAATTTAATTAGTAGCGCAGCTGTTCCATTAGTATTTTCAATTAAATCTTGTCCATTTTTATCAAAATTATCCTTCAGATATCCAGCAGCATTTTTTATAAAATCGGGAATTAACTTAACGGTCGTTTCAAATGTATTTTTGTTCATAAGATATGTTTTTTAGGATTCCTTCTTTTTCAATTATTTAAAATTTAAATAGATTTTGTCTATCCTCCCAAATATACCCAATCCCTCAAAACCTCCTAAATTTTCCCTAAAAAAAATCCGCTTATCGATTTTTTTGGTTTTTTGGTCGGGTTTTTAAGGTGTTTAAACGAGTTATTAAATGCGAAGTACAAAGTACGAAGTGGGAAGTACGAAGGAACTCGAGCCTGAAAGGCGAACTGTACGGCGCGGAGTAAAAAGGAAGTTATAAGTTATGAGTTCAGTGCCTGTTTTTCAAAATGAAAAAGTAGGCAATAGGGCTCTTCACCGCGGCATGACGTTAAACGAGTATTTGGAAGATGAGCAAATACAGCAAATGAGAAAAGGTATTCTTAAAATAAAACGCCCGACAATGGCGGGCGTTTTTGTTTATAAACTTGATGATGATTAGTCTTTTATAATTTTACTATAGGATACACCGTTTTCCGTAAATACTTTTACTACATAGTTTCCGCTTTGTAAGGCTGTTAAGTCTAAGGTGTTGTTGGTTACGCCCATGGCAACTATAATTCTACCGCTGATGTCATAGATTTCGGCTTTTAGAATTGGTTTGATGGTTTCAAATTGCAACGCGTCTTTCACAGGATTCGGATAAGCAATCATTGTAGTACTGCTTTCATTTTCTGTAACGCTTAACGGGTTTTGAACGCTTGTCAGATAATTGTTGGTTGCTATAGGGAAATTGTAGTCGAAATAAATATTGGCTGTATTGCTAAAGGTATCACCCAGCACTAAATTTGGTTTGGTTTTGATTTTAAACGTTATATAACCATCGTTGTTGGCATCATCAAAAGGCAAGTCAATATTTTCAAAAATAAATTCTACTTTGTTGGTATTGCTAATTCTTGTTTCAAAAGTATGACTTGCCGTCAAAGGGAGTAAAGTAGTAATGTCAAATTTGGTCGTATCTATCATGTCTTTTACCACTATGTTTTCAGCATTAGCGGTACCATTGTTTTCAAAGCGAATTAGATAATGCACATAGTCGCCCACCATACCGGGGGCAATCGTTGTTCCTTCTAAACAAGTTTTATCATTCGGATCAAGAGCGTTCACTACAGTTTGATGGAAATTAAGGGTATTGTCATTGGGCGTTTCATCGGTTTGACCCAAAACGGTAGCGGTGTAATGTAAAACATCACCACTGTTTAAAGCAGGTGTTTCGATGGGTGAGTTTAAGTTGAAAACAAGATTGATTACCCGACTTTCAAAAGGCTGTAAATTCGTAAAATCCCAAGTTATATTTCCTGTGGATTGACTGCTAAAAGCCGTGTTACTTGAAACGAAATCCAAAACAGCATCATCAAATGACAACTGAACTGTACCCGATTGTGTGGAGGTGCCTTTGTTTTTGTAAACCAACTTGTATAGAGCATCAAAACCCGGCCTTGCAATGCTTAGCGGTATGAGAAACACTTCTAAGTCAGGGTGGACACCATTGGGAACAACACAAAAATTTTGGGTAAAAGTCCCATTGCTACTGTTGGCGTTGATGATTGCGGTTGGTGGACTCAAAACAAAGTAATCGATATTTTCCATTTGAGGGGTTATCGTATAGTTACCCCAAGGCATGTAAAAATGATAAACGCCATTACTATTGGTAAAACTTGTTCCTGATGACGAATTATCGGAAATATTAACCCTGACAAAAGGTTGAACAATATCGTTGGCATCACAACCATTGTTGTTAAAATCAATCGAAAGAGTTCCGGTTAAAGTGTTATAACTTCCTCCGGGTGTAAAACTGCAATAGGTATTGGTATGGCAACCGGTATAGCCGTAAGTGGATAATTTTGCGGCCACCAAATCTAAATCTTCTTCATCACAACACACATACTGAAGATTGGGGTTGTTGCTAAATTGAAGATAGTCCCAGCTGTAATTGCCGGTTTTTAAATTTAAAAAAGTCAACGCATTATAATCAGCAAATAATCCGTTTTCCATATCACAGTGGCTGAGATCCAAACCGGTCAAATGATTGCTGCTGCAATACAATGCACTCAGATAAGGTTGATTACTTAAATCGAGCGTCGTCAATTCGTTCCCGCCACAGTTTATGGAAGTGAGTTGACTATTGGAACTAAGGTCCAAACTGGTAATATCGTTACCGAGACAGTGTAGCCAGTTTAAATTCAGCAAATTGCTCGTGTTTATAGTCGTTAATAGATTACCGGAACACTTTAGCGTTCGTAAATTGGTTAGGCCCGATAAGTTTAAGGAAGTGATTTGATTATAGTCACAATTCAAATACTGTAACGTATTGGGAGCGGTAAAAGTCAAACTTTGAATTTGATTACTCCCACACTTTAAATACTGCAGATTGCTAAAATATTCAATTCCGGTTAAATCCGTGATGTTGGCCGAGTTTAAGGCCAAGCCTTTGATGAGTAACGCTTCTGCGACTTGTATTTCACCATCACCATTGGTATCAATTACCGTATAGTAGGGCGTTTGATTGGGCGTCCAACTGTCTGAATTCATATTGTAGGTTGAGACTTGGCCGGTGGCTACACCGTTGGAAGTGGAAGCACTCAACAGTTTTGTCTTGAGATTGGCGTCGGGAAAATTGATGATTTGGCCGTAACCAAGAGGCGCTAAGACCAAGAAAATATAAAGTAGGGTTGATTTCATAAAGGTTAAAAATTAATTTCCACCAATGGCTTTTTTACTAAAAGCGGCAAACCTACTGCGGCTTAGCTTAGTCGTGGCAAGGTAAGAAAAAATGTAATAAAAAGAGTTTGGTTTAAAGTATTTTGTTAGTTCTGAGAAGTTTAACCGGGAAGGGGTAATTGTAAGGGTTATGAGTTTTGATGAGTACTTGGATTGGGGAAGAGTGTTGTTGGTTTGCGAACAAGATTTTTATTTTTAAATTTTTGTTCGGTTTTTGCGAACAGTTTTTTCAAATTAAAATTTCTGTTCGGCGCTATCGTGTTAATTTTAGGGATAAGGGAGTTATGAATTATGAATTAGGAATTATGAATTAGGAATTAGGAATTACGGAAATGTGAAAGTTGTCAGTTGTCTGTTATCCGTTATCCGAAAATCAGAACCTCTATTCTCTGTGAATCTCCACAATCTCTGTGTAGCTCTGTGTAACTTGTCTAAACGTGAAGTTGTGGGTTGTAGGTTGTGAGTTATAAGTTGTAAGTTATCCAAATATCCTTCTTATTTTTTCAGCAAAATATTTTCCAATCCCCATTGTTCCATAGCATTTAAAACCGGCGCCATGCTTTTGCCCAAGTCGGATAAGGAGTATTCCACTCGCGGTGGGATTTCGTTGTATTGTTGGCGGATGATGAGTTGGTCTTGCTCGAGTTCTTTGAGTTGCTCGGTCAATACCTTTCGGGAGATGGTAGGAATTCGGGCGGCCAATTCCCCAAAGCGTCTGGTGTCGTTGCGGAGACAATATAAGATTACAGGTTTCCATTTACCGCCTATTAAGGCCAACATGGCGCTTACCGGACAGTTGTTTTCGTTGATTTTTGGCGTATTAGTTACCATAGCGTTACTACTTATTCTTAGGTTACCCAAAGGTAACTTGTTACTTTTAAAAACTATTATTAGTTACTTTGTGTAACAAAAGTAAATAGTAATTTTTAAAACCACAAAAAAAAAATGATTTTAGTAACAGGAGCTACCGGACATTTCGGGAAAGCAACCCTCCAAGCGCTATTGGCTAAAGGCATACCGGCGCACCAACTCACCGCCTTAGTCAGAAACGAAACCGCCGCCACCGAATATAGTAATCAAGGCCTCAACACCGGCATAGCCGATTATGATGACTATGCCTCGTTGGTTAGCGCTTTTACAGGTATAGAAAAACTGCTTTTTATATCGGGCAGCGATATATTGAAAAGGCTTACACAGCATGAAAATGTTATTAATGCCGCTATAGATGCCGGTGTTAAGCACGTAGTGTATACCAGCTTTCAGCGCAAAAACGAAACCGAAACTTCGCCTTTATGGGTAGTGGCACAATCGCACATCCAAACCGAGCGTTGGTTGGAGCAGAGCGGTATGGCGTACACCATTTTGAAAAACAATTTGTACATGGATTTTTTACCCGGTTTTATAGGGGAGAATGTATTGGAAAGCGGCGTTTTGTATGTGCCGGCAGGACAAGGTAAAGTAGGCGCGGTATTGCGTTCGGATATGGCCGAAGCAGCTGCTACTATTTTGACTACGCCGAACCACGAAGGCAAAACCTATGATTTCACCAATACCCAAGCCTTGTCTTACGAAGAGATAGCCATAACCATAGCGGCCGTTTCGGGTAAAAAAATCAATTACATTTCACCTTCCGAAGTAGATTATAAAACCGTACTCAGCCATCACGGCGTACCGGAAGATGTAATCGGGATTTTCTCGAGTTTTGCCATAGCCCAAGCCCAAGGCGAGTTAGACACGGAGAGCCAGGATTTAGTAGAACTCTTGGGAAGACAACCCCTAAGTATAGCCGATTTCTTAAAACAAGTTTACGGAAACCAGTAACAATAGTAAAAAGTAGGGTAGCATTGCGGATTTAAAGCCATTTTGGTTTTTGATCCGCAATGGTTTTTGATAGTCTCTGTATTTTCTCTGTATTTTCTCTGTGAATCTCCACAAACTCTGTGTATCTCTGTGTAACTTGTCTAAACGTGAAGTTGTCTGTTATCCATCATCCGAAAATCTGAACATCTGACAACCTTTTTCCACTATCTTAAAAAGGGTTGGAACAAGAACCACTCGAAAGGATTGACTTCGTCGAATTTCATTTCGCTTGGCAGTCTGAGGGAGTGTGGGATATCATGAAATATTAGAAGAATAAAGAATATAACTACTGTTTTGTAAACTTATGAGTATGCTTATATTTTTCTGTATAAACTTCAAGCAAATAGATACCTTGCGGAAGTAGTTCAACATCAAAAAAATGATTGCTTGTTGTTTGTTCCAAAATGGTCTTTCCTGTAAGGTCTATGATCTTAATAGCTGTTATTGGTTCGGTCACTCCTTGTATCTGCAATACATCAGTAACAGGGTTTGGATATACAATGATAGCATTTCTTTGAAAATCAGTAGTCCCTAAATTCTCTCCACTCAATTTCAAAATCCAAAAATCGCTGTCGCCATGATTTCCTGATACATCTCCATCATTAGAATAAGTAAAGCCAGCCACTGCAAATCCGCCATCAGTTGTTTTAATTAAAGAAAAGGCTTCTTCATAATCAGAACCTCCAAATGGCTTCTGCCATTGAACAACTCCTGCTGCATTCAATTTTACAAGCCACACGCCACCGTTATCATTATTGCCCGTCACTACATCGCCATTATAAGATTGGCAACTCCCGGCAACAACAAAACCGCCATCAATGGTTTGCACTATAGAATAGCCTCTATCAGAATTACTACCGCCTAATGGTCTTTGCCATTGTATTGTGCCCAACGAATTTAATTTAACAACCCAAAAATCATGCTCTCCGTGCTGGCCCGTAATGTTTCCATTACTTGCATTAGAATAAATAATGCCGGCTACAGCATAACCGCCATCGGTGGTCTTAATTATACTTATAGCTTCATCTTCATTAGTTCCTCCTAAAGCTTTTTGCCACTGAATGGTTCCGGCACTGTCTAGTTTTACCACCCAAAAATCATAATCACCGTGATTTCCTGACACATCCAAATCATTGGAATACGTCTTACCGGCCATTACGTAACCTCCATCGGCTGTTTGGCTGATACTTTTTGCTTGGTCAGAAGCAGTACCGCCAAGAGTTTTTTGCCATTGTAAAACACCTGAAGAATTAATTTTAACAATCCAGACATCGCCTCCACCATTATTGTCATTTATATCACCATCGTAAGACGTAGTAAGACCCGCAACTATAAATCCACTGTCAGAGGTTGGAGCAATGCTATAAGCCATATCATTGTTTGTTCCTCCATATGTTTTTTGCCAAAGTATAGTACCGGCCGAATTTAATCTCACAACCCAATAATCATACTCTCCATGATTGCTCGTTACATCGCCATCCGTAGAAGCTGTAAAACCGGCAACAACGTAACCACCGTCAGTTGTCTGAAAAACACTGGTAGGAGTGTCCTCATCAGACCCTCCAAAAGACTTTTGCCATTCGATAGTTCCGGTGGCATTAAGCTTAACAACCCAATAGTCCTGAACACCATGGTTTAACGTTACGTTTCCATCGGATGAATAAGAATAGCCAACTGTTAAATACCCTCCGTCTGATGTTTGTATAATCGTCGAAGCCATATCTTCCAAAGTTCCTCCTAATGTCTTCTGCCATTGAAGTGTTGGGGTTTGTGCAGTAATATAACTGGAGTTTATTAAAAAACTTACTAAAATTATAATGCTTTTTTTCATAAATTTTATTTGGACTATTAATCAACAAAAACCACACGAGGGGATTGACTTCGTCGAATTTTATTTCGTGCGGTAGAGGGAGGAGAGTAATAAATTTAAAAACTGTTATGAGCTGTTTTTAACTGTTTTCAACAGTTTTAGCGAATAGTTCGCTTCGTTATATTTTCATCATAATTTTGGATTAATGCATCCACTTTCTCCTCATTTAGTGTTCCATCACTATTAAGAACTTTGTTTTTTACTAACCATTCCAAATATGCAGTCCAAGATTTTTGTTGTTTAACCTCTAATCCCTTTTTTAATCCAATAAATTTAATCTGGGTGTAATCATCTTCATAGTATGCCGGTGTTTCATTGTTATTTCTTTTTAAAAAGAGAATTTCATCATTACTCTTTAAGTCATAAAAATGTATCTGAAAGACACCAGCATCTTCGCGTTCATAACTTAAAACTTCTATTCCATCAAATAGAACTTTCTTCTTTTTAAGCTTAACTTCTTGCGCGCTAACAAAACTTGAAAATGTAAGGAGTGCTAATAGAGATAATGTTTTTTTCATGATAATTATATTTAGGATTTAAAATTAAGGCAAACGTTTTTAAAGTAACGGTTATATAGTTTTAATACCATTTGTATCGGTTAATTTTCAAATATAGCCAATCTCGTACTAATTCTAATCCATCTATCTATAAAAAAGCTACTCATCGATTTTTTTGGTTTTTGGTCGGGTTTTTAGGGTGTATGGGCGAGGGATAAGGGAAGAGGGAAGAGGGAAGAGGGAAGAGGGATAAGGGAAGAGGGATAAGGGATAAGGGATAAGGGATAAGGGATAAGGGACTCAAGCCTTAAGGGCGAACTGTATGGAGCGCAGCGGAGTAAAAAGGGAAGTGTGATATTGTTTTGCGAACAAGATTTTTATTTTGAAATTTTTGTTCGGCTTTTGCGAACAGTTTTTTCAAATTACAATTTTTGTTCGGACGTCTCACATCTCTCATCTTTAATCTGCTCTGTGAATCTCTGTTATCTTCGTGTAGCTCTGTGTAACTTTCTCAACCGCATAGCCCTTCGACTGCGCTCAGGGTGACAAATATGCTTAAAGAGACTATTTAACCGCAAAGTACGCTAAGGTTCTCCGGATAACCCACAACCCACTACCGACAACTTACAACCCACAACCAACAACTCACAACTAATTTGAAATTAAACCAAAAAAACACTACTTTTACACTCCAAACAACACTACCATGAGTCAAAAAGTATTGCTCACTTCCAAAGAAGTCAATATCATACTCCATCGTTTGGCTTGTCAGTTAATCGAAAACCACCTCGATTTTTCCAATACCGTTTTGATAGGCATTCAGCCCCGCGGTGCTTATTTGGCCAAACGCATCCAAAACCTTTTAGAAAACGATTATCACATCAATAACTTACAGTTGGGCTTTCTCGATATTACCTTTTTCCGCGATGATTTTCGCCGTGGCGAGAAAACCTTGGAAGCCAACAAAACCCAAATTGATTTTTTAGTCGAAGACAAAAAAGTCGTTTTTATAGACGATGTTTTGTTCACCGGCCGAAGCATCAATGCGGCTTTGACTGCGGTTCAATCTTTCGGAAGACCTTCGGAAGTAGAATTGTTGGTACTCATTGATCGTAGATTCAGCCGTCATTTGCCCATACAACCCGATTACCGCGGTCGCCAAGTAGACGCCATCCAAGATGAAAAAGTAAAAGTATGCTGGAGTGAAAAGGATGGAGAAGATGCGGTGTACTTAATTTAGAATTATGAATTACGAATTAGGACCCGAGGCGCAGCCGAACTGTATGGAGCGTAGCGGAATAAATTAGGAATTACGAATTAGGAATTTTAGTCTAATACAAGAACATATAACACACAACTCACAACACACAACTTACAACCAAAATGTCTGAACTAACCGTCAACCATTTACTAGGCATAAAATACCTGCAAAAGCAAGACATCGATTTGATTTTTGAAACGGCTGATCATTTTAAAGAAGTGATTAACCGCCCGATTAAAAAAGTGCCTTCTTTGCGCGACATTACCATTGCCAATATCTTTTTCGAAAACAGTACGCGTACCAAACTTTCATTCGAGTTGGCGCAGAAGCGCTTGTCGGCCGATGTGATTAGTTTTTCGGCGGCGCAATCTTCGGTTAAAAAAGGGGAAACGCTAATCGATACCGTGAACAACATCTTGTCGATGAAAGTAGATATGGTGGTGATGCGTCATTCCCATCCGGGTGCGGCGTATTTCTTGTCTCAAAACGTAAAAGCCAGTATCATTAATGCCGGCGATGGTGCGCACGAACACCCAACGCAAGGCTTACTCGACAGTTATTCTATAAGAGAAAAACTTGGCGAAGTAGGCGGGAAGAAGGTAGTTATTGTAGGCGATATTTTGCACTCGAGAGTGGCTTTATCCAACATCTACGCGCTGCAAATGCAAGGTGCCGAAGTGAAAGTCTGCGGCCCGAAAACCTTAATCCCGAAATACATTGAAAGCTTAGGCGTGACTGTAGAGCCTAATTTGCGCAAGGCTCTAGAATGGTGTGATGTGGCCAATATGTTGCGCGTGCAAAACGAAAGAATGGACGTGAATTATTTCCCGTCAACGCGAGAATATGCACAGCAATACGGAGTAGACAAAGCCTTGTTGGATTCGCTCAACAAAGAAATCGTCATCATGCATCCCGGACCGATTAACCGCGGGGTAGAAATCACTTCCGACGTAGCCGATTCGCAACAATCGGTTATTCTCGACCAAGTTGAAAACGGTGTGGCCGTTCGCATGGCGGTGATTTACCTCTTAGCTTCTAAATTACAACCATAAAAAAAGCCTCGATATTTCGAGGCTTTTTTGTTATTCAGCTTTTAAGTTTCTGAGTTGTTTTAGCTTTTCTTTCAGCATGGCCAACTCTTCTTTTTTCAATTCGATATTTTTCTTCACTTCTTTCACCATTGGGTTATCCGCTTTGGCATTGGCAAAGAATTGGATGTTGTTTTCCAACTGGAAGATTTCGCCTTGTACTTCGTCAATTTTACGCATTAAGAAGACTTTTTCGTTGTCTAATTTGCGCGTATCTTTGTTGGCCAAGTTGTCTAAACGATTGGCGTAACGCGTCATTTCGTTTTCTTTTTTGCTGGCGCTTAGTTTTTCGAATAAGGCATCCAAAATTTTGTTGAATTTCCCTTCGATGTGACGACGAGCAAACGGCACTTTGCCAAAGCTTTTCCACATTTCAATATGCGCTTTGATACCGTCTAAATCGGTTTTGTGGTCGCCGGTCATTTCAAATGCTCTTACGGTTTCCAAGTAGGCTTTTTTCTTTTCGAAAGCTTCTACTTCTTCAACGTTGACTTCAGATTTTTGTTCTTTCAGTTTTTCGAAATACTCGTTACAAGCGGCACGGAATTCAGCCCACAATTTATCGGAGAATTTTCTCGGCACGTGACCGATGGTTTTCCATTCTTCCTGAATTTGCTTCATTAATGGCGTAGTAGCAGCAAAATCAGTGCTTTCTTTTAATTCCTGCGCTTTGGCTACTAAGGCTTGCTTTTTCGACAAGTTATCGTTTTGGTCTTTCTTGATTTCTTTATAGAAACTGTTTTTCAATACATTAAAGCTTCTCACGGCATTTTTGAAAGCAGCCCAAGTATCTTCACTAACTTCGGCAGGCACTTTACCGGCTGCAAAAAACTGGTTGCGTAAGGCTTCTACTTTTTCGATTTGCGCTAACCAAGCCGAATGTGCGTTTACTTTTTCTTGGGCAAGCACTTCAATTTGGGCGATGATTTCTTTTTTCTTCTCCAAATTAACGGTTTCTACGGCGCGCAATTGCTCGTATAAGCTCTCGCGTTTGTCGTGCATTTGTTTGGTCAATTCGCTAAAACGATTCCAAATTTCTTCGCGTTTGTCGCGGGAAACGGGACCGATTTCTTCTTTCCAAATGCGGTGTAAATCTTGCAACTCACGGAAAGCTTTATTGATGTCTTCTAAGTGAATCAACTCTTCTACACGAGCGATGATTTTTAGTTTTTGGTCTAAGTTGTGTTTGAAATCTAAGTCACGCGCTTCACGGTCTAAGTGCAGAATATCATAGAAATTCTCCAAGTGGAAGTGGTAGTTGTTCCAAACGTGGTTGTATTTGTCTTTCGGTATCGGACCGGCTGCTTTCCAGCGGTCGCGGATGTCGTTGAATTTTTTTAAGGTAATCGGAATGCTGTCTTGGCTGTGTACCAAATTTTTCAGTTCTTCCACTATAGCCAAACGGTTTTCCAGGTTGGTTTGTAGGCTGTTTTGTAAGCTTTTAAAATGCGCATTCTTTTTATCTCGGTATTGCGAGTAAAGTTGGTCAAACTTCACTTTCAACGGAAAATGATAATGGAATTCTTCTGTAGTATCCGGATTTTCGGCGTGGAATTCGTCTCTTTTCTCATCGATAAAATGATAGTATTTAGAGAGAAAGGCCTTTTTTAATTCTTCCACGTGGTCTTTCACCGACATTACTTTGTCTACCACAACCAAGTCGCCTAATTCAGCTACCAGTTGTTCCATCGATAAAGTGTCGTAATCCAACATCGGAATATCGTGACGGTCTTTCAGGGATTCGTCTTCGCTTTCTTCGGCATTGACTTCTTGAATGGCGCTGATCACGGTATCGTTTTCAGAGGCCGGACTGTCATCGGCTATTGGCTCATCGGTTAATTCCACTACGTTTTCAGCAGTTTCCTCTACTGTTGATTCAGGAGCTTCGGCTATTGCTTCAACTTCTGCTACAACGTCTTCAGTTGCTGTTGCTTCTTCCACGGCTACCGTTTCTTCAGTTACAGCCTCGGGAGCTACTTCTGCTACCGCTTCAACTTCTTCAGTAGTTTCGGTAGTAATTTCTTGATTTTCAGCAGCGGTTGTTTCCAATGAGTCGTTAACTACATTTCCATCTGCGTCTTGCAGGTTATCATTCTTTTCTTCTAACATTTTTGTAAATGTTTAAGGGTTACACATTAATAGGGCGAAAGATACTAAACGAGCGTTACAATTCAAAGCAAATGAGCCTTATTTGTTGATTTAACCGACGAGCCGAACGGCGACCATAAAAAAACGCCGTTGGGTTACAACAGCGTTTTTTTGAAATGATAGTATTTTTTGAGTCTAGTTCACTAAGACTTTTTTGGTCACTGATTGGGAAGCATTGGCCAATTTGATAAAGTAAAATCCTTTTGGTAAATTGCTGATGGTGTAAGTGTTGTCGTTTAAAACCGGTTGTTTGATTTGTTGCAACACTTGACCGTTGATGGTGATGATTTCAATTTCTTCCAAAGTCACCTCCGATTGAATATTGATGACATCGGTAGTTGGATTAGGATACACCGCTACGCTGTTTAAATCTGAAAAAGTTGGATTTGACAACGGTAATCCCCAAACTTGAGTTACATAATTGTTGTTGTCGATGTAAGGGTTTCTATTGTTTTGACGGGCGTAAATAGCGTTGTTTCTGTCGATTTCTCTTTGACTTACAGGATCTTGAGCGTTCCAAGTCAATAATACGTTTAAAGCTTGATTGGTGAATACTTGTGTGCTTGTTCCGTTGAACATAGTGTAACTCCAGCTGGCTACTTGGTCTTCGTAGCGAGTTGCAAAATACAATAGCATACGAGCAATATCACCTTTAAATTCGTCTATAGGTTCAAACACTGTACCTACATAACCGGCTGAATACCCTGAGTTTAAATTGGAACCTCTTTTACTTCCGTTAGAATAGGTTGCATTAGGTGTGTTTACTTTACTGAATGGTAAATCACCTCTTTGTGCATTGACATATTTATCAGACGGCACTACAAAATGAGCATCAGAATACATTGGGAAATTGTTTTGTCCAAAAACCGATTGCGGAATCAAATGTTCGCGATTGTATCGATCGCATTCTGCATTTCCTAAAGTTCCGTCATCTTGCAAACCACCGCCATAAACGTATTCACATTCGCTTCCGGTAGGTTTTTCGGTATACATATCGAGCATGGTACCGTTGTTTTCGTAATAATTATCAACGTCAGAAGTCAAATAAGTAGTATATAAACCTGAATATCCACGATCTGTGTGATCGTTAATGATGTTGAAAAGTTGCGTTTTTAAAGTATATCCGGTACCAGTTGCCGTATTGTAATATCCGGCTGGAATAGCATTAACAGATAATGTTTGTTGGGCTAAACCTAAAAAGGCGAGGTTTAAAAAAAATAAAGTAAAGATTTTTTTCATGAGGTATTGAATTTCTTATTTGCGTTCGAGTAAGGCCATATAGAAACCGTCAAATCCGGTGTCTTGCGCCAAAATCTTCACGTCTTTCACAAAGGTAAATGATTTTCCCGTTTCGGTGCTTAAAAAACGCTTAACTTGTTCCTGATTTTCAGAAGGTAAGATTGAACAAGTAGCGTAAACCAATTTGCCGCCGGGTTTGACTATTTTAGAATAGTTTTCCAATACTTCTGCCTGTACTTTTTTGATGTTGTCTATAAACTCCGGTTGCAATTTCCATTTGGAATCCGGGTTTCTTTTTAACACGCCCAATCCGCTACAAGGCGCATCGATTAGCACTCTGTCGGCTTTTTCATGGAGTTTTTTGATGACTTTAGTCGAGTCGATAATGCGGTATTCTATATTGAAAGCGCCGTTTCTTTTAGCTCTTAATTTGAGTTGTTTGAGTTTGCTTTCATACAAATCCATGGCAATCAGTTGGCCTTTGTTTTCCATTAAAGACGCCATGTGTAAGGTTTTACCACCGGCTCCGGCACAAGTGTCCACTACGCGCATTCCGGGTTTTACATCGAGGAAAGCGGCTACTAACTGAGAAGAAGCGTCTTGAACTTCGAATAATCCTTCTTTGAAAGCATCGGTTAAAAATACGTTGGCTCTTTCTTTAAGTACTAAAGCATCGGGTTGGTCTTTTAAAAACTCGGTTTCGATGTTTAAATCCATTAAAATGGCACGCAGTTTTTCTTTGGTAGTTTTTAGCGTGTTTACCCTAAGAATCACTTGTGCTTGTTTGTTTTGTGCCGCGATTTCTTTGGTCCATACTTCTTCGCCTAATTCTTTGACACCCAATTCATCCATCCAATCCGGAATGGATTCGCGCATTTTTCTGATTTTAGACAATTCGTCAAAACGACCTTTGATTTTTCGTTCCGGAGTACCTTCTAATTGTCGCCAATCGGGAATAGGATAGCCGCGCAATACAGCCCAAACGGCAAAAATACGCCATAGTTCATCGCGATTGAGCGGTTCTTTTACATCGGCGATTTCCATGTAAAGTCGTTTCCAACGTACAATTTCATAAATGGTTTCGGCCACAAATTTGCGGTCGGAACTGCCCCAACGTTTGTCTTTTTTCAAGGCACGTGCTACCACTTTGTCGGCGTATTCGCCTTCGTTAAAGATAGCGTTTAAGGAATCGATTGTGGTGTAAACTAAATTTCTGTGTAATCGCATTGGGTAAAAAATAAGCGTGCAAAGATATTCCTTTTTTATTATGTAATCTTAAAATTAACACGTTAAAAAAGGAAACTTAATTTCTGAGGTCAATCTTATAGGAAAAGTAGTTGGGTAAACAATTAGACCGGATTGCAATCGCGTTCAATTCGACGCATTTCAATCTTCTCAGGCGCATGAATTACCAACGGGAACTGTTCTATTTTTACCGAACTACTGTCTAAGCCAAAACCTTTTTCTTCTGACAAACTCAGCTTTTTCATTATGAAATAGGTGTTCATGATAATTTTCTCGAAGAAAGTCAAGTCGCTGTCATTAGACAAGAATTTTTCAGACAAGACAAACTTGAAGTCGCCAATGATATTGTTTTTATTCAACGATTCGTATCGGCTGGTGATATCTACTTCACCGCGATCCACCATTTCTTTGATGACTTGCTTGAACATCAAATTAATTTTGGTCGGTTCACGGAAACCAAGATAGAAGTCGATTCGGTAAATGTCGTCTTTCACAATTTCCGTTACTCGGTATTCTTTTTTATAAGGCTCGCTCAGGATGTTTACGTGTATGAACCAATATAAATCAGCACGTTTAGGGCGTTTTTGCAAGATAGAATACATTACTTTTTCCTCGATTTCATCACTGCGATTGGAGTTGGTCATGTACACCAAATGCGTAGCATATTTCGGAATGGATAAGTCAACACTAAGTTCTGCCAATACTTTTTTGTAATCGTCAATTTTAACGATTTTAGTGTAGTTTTTACTGATTTGCTTGGCCAAATACCATGTGCCCATTACGCCTACAAGTGCAGAGGCAATAATTAATGTCACAAAACCACCATGAATGAATTTAGGTAAGATTGCCGCAAGGAAACTAAATTCGATGACAAGGTAAACAGTAATCAGAGCTCCTATAAAATACCATTTTACCCTTTTCATGATCAAATAGAAATTGAGTAAGATGGTAGTCATAATCATACAAAGCACAATGGCCAAACCGTAAGCATGTTCCATAGCACTTGATTTTTCGAAGTACCAAACGATACCGATACAACCCAGTAATAACAACCAGTTGATGGAAGGAATGTAAAGCTGACCTTTTAATTCAGTTGGATATTTAATTTTTACTTTAGGCCAAAAGTTCAAACGCATGGCTTCGTTGATTAGGGTAAAAGAACCACTGATTAATGCTTGCGAGGCAATTACAGCCGCTAAAGTGGCTATAACCACACCAATAGGTTGGAACCAATCGGCCATGATCAAATAAAAAGGATTTCCGTCTTTACCGCCCAGTTGTTCCAAGGTTTGGCCTTCGTGGCTAATAAGATAAGCACCTTGTCCGAAGTAGTTCAATAAAAGCATGGCTTTCACAAATATCCAACTGATTCGGATGTTTTTTCGGCCACAGTGACCCATGTCTGAATAAAGCGCTTCGGCTCCGGTAGTACAAAGGAATACAGCACCTAATACAAAGAAACCTTCCGGATGAATTAACAACAACTCGTAGGCATAATAAGGATTTATGGCATTGAAAACAGAAAAATCATTAAGTACTTGAAGTGTTCCTAATATTCCTAACATAGAAAACCAAATCAACATCATAGGGGCAAAGAACTTTCCAACTAATTTGGACCCGAATTGCTGAATGGTAAAGAGTACAAACAAGATACAGATTACGATTATTTGAATCGTTTGGGTTTCCATGGCATAGAAGGTGTTAATCCCTTCTACCGCTGCGGAAACCGAAATAGGCGGGGTGATGATACCATCGGCCAAGAGCGCACTTCCACCTATGATGGCCGGTATGATTAACCATTTAATTTTAGTTCTTTTTACTAAGGCAAAGAGCGCAAAAATTCCACCTTCACCATGGTTGTCAGCACTAAGTGTTATGATAACGTATTTGATGGTGGTTTGTAGCGTAAGTGTCCAGAAGACGCATGAAATTCCTCCTAAAACAATGTCTCTTGAAATTTCATGAACGCCAAGTATGGCCTTCATTACATATAGTGGAGAGGTTCCTATATCTCCGTAGATAATTCCTAATGTAACAAGTAATCCTCCTATAGAAAGTTTGCTGTGAAGGCTGTGGTTATGCGAACTCATAATAAAATGTTAAAGAGTGCAAATTTATGTCTTTTTGAAATATCTGATTCTTTCACAGTCAATTATTTTTAAAAAACAAAAGACATCGCCTAAACGATGCCTTTGCTAACAACTAAACTATAATTATAAAACTCAACCTCTTCGATTTTCTCTGCCGCCGTTATTGCTTCTGGAGGAGCCACTTCTTTGGCCTGACATGTCTCTTTGTCCGCCGGAATTACTTCTGGGTGCCGACATTTCTCTTGGTGCCGAATTGCTTCTCGGGGCTACAGAGCGCGGTGATTGACTGGCCAGTTCACGTGCTGGTGCTTCGTAACTTCTTGGAGTGCTTCTCGGCGAGGCTTGTGGTGTATTCATGTTTCGTGGCGATTCATAGGTTTCCGTAGTAGCTCTTGGTGTAGCTTTGGGTTCGTTATAAACTCTCGGCGAATCGTAGCTTCTAGGTGTATTTCTTGGTGAGGCCTCAGCGGTATTTCTCACTCTCGGACTTTCATCGGTTCTTACAGCAACTCTTGGAGATGCTTCTTGGGTTCTTACGGTTCTTGGCGATTCATTTCTCGCCGGGCCATTGCCTCTCGGACTCGCATCAACATAATTACCTCTCGGATGAGCCGCGTTATCAGTTCGGTTTCCTACCGTTCTGATGTTTCGGTTTTGATCCAATTCGTAGCGATTTGCATATCCACTGTTGCGATGTTGGAAGGAACGGTTCGGATAGCGCACCTCGTAACCGTTGCCTCTTCTTCCGCCACGGTAGTAGTTGTTGTATACTACGCCACATCTTCTGTAATTTACATAATTGTAATGGTGGTGTAAGTTGATGGTGATGCCAATGTGATTTCTGTAACGGAAAATCGGCCAAGGCGACCAAGCATAATAGTAACTAGGGTAGTATCCCCAATACCAAGAAGAGCAGTACGGACGATAATTGCCTATCCAAAAAGAGGAGTAAATAACCGGTGTGTAAGCATAAACAGGTTCGTAAATATAATTAGGACCGTACATATAAACATCACCAACAACTTGTACTTGAACTCTGTTGTTTCGGTCGCGTTCCACTTCAACAGTAGCAACGTCTTGATAAGTATCTCGGCCCAAAACCGATTGGATCACAATCAAATGGGCATTGCCTTCCACGGTTTCAATCACACGCAAGTAATCCACTTGATTGTCATTGTTCAAATCCAAATTGGAAATTTGAATTTCCGGATCGTTTAATCTTCTTTCAAAATCGGCTAGATCTTTAGAGTCGCCAAAAATAGAAGCCACCGCTCTCAAATCTAAGTTATCACTAATTTCAGCATTATAAGCTGAAACTGTTGTTCTGTCTTGAGCAACCATAGTAGTTAGGCTCAACAGCGACAAAACCGATCCTAGTATCATTTTAGTTTTCATAATCTTATGTTTTAAAGTGGAATAGTTTTTTTTGAACTTTCCAATTACTGTGCCACAGGATTTTTTTGAACTTTTTTAACGCAATCTTAACTGTTTTAAAAGTTGTATATTCGCCTTAAATCCCAGTATTTATAATGAAAAATCAATTCTTTCTTTTGGCTGTATTTTTTTTGATTTTGGGAGCCAACGTAAATGCGCAACCCTTTCAATCGGTTACAATTGATACCCTTTTGATGGATAAAATCAGCGTTAGAGCTATTGTAGTAACTGACGGTAAAGTTTATTTCGCCGGCGACAAAAGTAGGGTAGGCTATGTACTGTTTCCCAAAGATGATAGTAGGATTAATGCCGAAATTGTAAGCGATACTTTGGTTTATGAATACAGAAGTTTGGCTACCAATGGCAAAAACTTTTTCGCATTATCCATTGGCAATCCGGCTAGATTATACAAGTTTTCGAAAGATTTAGCCCATAGAACATTAGTGTACCAAGAAAATCATGAAAAAGTGTTTTATGATAGCATGCAATTTTGGAATGAAATGGAAGGCATGGCGATTGGTGATCCGACCGCTGATTGTTTTTCGATTATCATTACCCGTGATGGTGGACAAACCTGGCAAAAATTGTCCTGTGAGGTATTGCCTAAATTGGCTGATGGAGAAGCGGCGTTTGCAGCCAGCAATACCAACCTTATTTTAAAAGGCAATCACGCTTGGATAGTGTCAGGAGGTAAAAAAGCTCGCGTTTTTCATTCGGCTGACAAAGGAATATCTTGGGAAGTATTTGAAACACCGATTGTACAGGGCGAATCCATGACCGGCATTTTTACAGCTGATTTTTACAATGAAAAAATTGGTTTTATAGCAGGAGGAAACTATGAAAAACCAATGCAAAACTATCAGAACAAAGCCATTACGACTGATGGTGGGAAAACATGGAAATTAGTAGCTGAAAATCAAGGTTTCGGATATGCTTCTTGTGTGCAGTTTGTGCCGAATTCCGGAGCAAAATCTCTAGTGGCTGTAGGTGCACAAGGCTTGTTTTATTCGTCTGACGGAGGAGAAAGTTGGCAACAGTTTTTAACCGATACAACATTGTACACGATTAGATTTTTAGATTCGGATACAGCATTGGCGTCCGGTAAAGACAAAATTGTGAAAATAGAGTTCAAAAAATAAGAGAGCCGTTAGACTCTCTTGTTTTTATCTACCTAATCTTTTATTTCGGTATTGTTGTAAAAGTTTTCTATTGAAACCTTCTTCTGCTTTTTTCAATTTTAAAATTTTGAGTGGAGAAATAACTCCTTTCAAGCTGGCTATAAATTTTTTCTTGGCTTGGTGTAACTCGTCTTCGGTGCTTTCCATTTGCGCCAGTAAAGTGGCAGCTTCTTTTTCAGATACATTATCAAACGAATCATCGTCTATGCGGTCCAAATAGCCTTTGAGTTTTTGAGATCTGATTTCGTGTTGTTTGTCCTCGAAGGCATTGTACAAAGGCCAAAATTTTGCAGCTTCTTCCGGAGTCAGTGACAATTCACTAGTAATGTAAGCCACTTTCATCGCTTTAATTTGTTCCTTTTTCTCTCTAAGTAATCTGCCGCCTTGTCCAAAGGAATTAATGGATACCAGGAGTGCGAATGCTATTAATATGTTGTTGATTTTCATAATTTTAGTCTAAAATGTATTGTTCTAAATCGTTGTTGTTGAGTAAAACATCTTCTATGGCTTCTTCACCTAGATTGAGTTCGAGTTTGATTTTTTCCAAATCTTCTTTCTCTAAAACAGTGGCCAAATCTTCCGCTGAAATATCGGCATGAGTGGCAATGTAATCTTCTAAAACTAAAGCATCAACTTCGGTAGAAGAATGATAAACGTTTTGGTAGATCGGAATTGATACGAACAGAATCACTACAGCGGCTGCGGCATATAGCCAAGTAGTTTTTCGTTGGTAAAAAGCAATAACTCTAGGGACATTAGTCGGAAGTTGAGCCGATAATTTGCTTTCCAATGCCTCAAAATAGCCTTCCGGTGGTTTAAAACCGGTAGTAATTTTAGCTTCGTTATCGTTTAGGGTAAATGGTTTCATATGGTTTTGACAAATTTAAGCGGTAAGGGTTTAATGGGTATTCATAAAATCTTCAATTTTTTTTACGGCGTGGTGGTAAGACGCTTTCAAAGCTCCAACGGAAGTACCGAGTATCTCTGACATATCTTCGTATTTAATTTCTTCAAAATATTTCATTTTAAAGACCAATTGTTGTTTTTCCGGTAAAATAGCAATGGCTTTTTGCAGTTTGATCTGGATCTCATTACCGTCAAAATAGACGTCGGCTTTTAGATTATCTACTATCTTATTTTGTAATGCCTCGCTGGTGATGCCGTTTTTCTTGGCTTTTTGATGGATAAAAGTGATGGCTTCGTTGGTAGCAATGCGATACATCCAAGAGAAGAGTTTGCTTTCACCTTTAAAATTTTTCAGGTTTTGAAACACTTTTATAAAGGTATTTTGCACTACATCATCAGCATCGTCGTGATTTAAAACGATGTTGCGAATATGATTGTACAAAGGTCTTTGGTACTCGCGCAAGAGTTTTTGAAACGCTGTATTTTGCGTTCTCGGATCCAATAATTCCCCAATAAAATCCTTTTCGTCTTGCAAAGTTTTATTTTTGGTAGTTGGAATAAAGTTAAGTGAAAAGGTTTAATTCCAATACAAAAAAAATTACGGTGTAACAGTTGGCGCTGGCGATGGAGTAGTTGGCGCAGTAGTAGTCGGAACCGCAACAGCGGTTGGCGTTGGCGCTGCTTTCGGGAAAACCGGAATATGAATTTCAGTTATCCATTTTGACGGTTGTTTGACATCATCGATGGTTTTGATGTATACTTCTGCATATTTTCCGGCAAAATTCGGAGTGTAACCGTTGTCACGGATATAATTTTCGGCTTTGGTCCAAGCTTCTTTTAAATGCGAATAATCACCCATTAAAGTTGTTTTGAGACAAGTGAACGGTACAATTTCACCCGAAGTGATTTCGCTACCTGATGTAATGAATATTTGTTCTCTAGACGGCGCACAAACTGAGAAAGTAACTATATCATTCGCTCTGTCGTATCGATCGTATAGTATAAAAGGTTTGCCCGACATGCTTAGGTTGTTCTTTTTAAAGAAGTAAAGCATTTTCGGCATCATGATTTTGATGTTTTTCGGCAAACTTTTGATACGACAAGTGACCGTTTGTTTCAAACAAAATCCGGAGTTTCGTTGTATGATACCATTGACTTTTATGCTGTATGTTCTCATTTCATACGCCAATGTTTTATCCAAATTTCGGAAACTCTTTTCCAAAGCATCGTTAGCCATACTGCTGAACCCGCCGCTAAAGAAACTACTGATTTTGGTTAACAAATCCATTTTACCGCGTGCTTCCACAGTAATTTTGGTACCGCCAACAGTATCTTTTAATTTCCAATACACCTCGGCGGTGGTACCGTTAAAATTTCCTTTTTGTTGGATGCTGTCGTTCTCTTTGGCAAAATAGGTTTTCATCAAGCCTTTATCTGAACCATTGTCCCACGAAAATTGAGCGCCCGTACCCATGGTTTTTGCCGGATAGGTAAAGGTAATGCCCTGTTCCTTAGTCATCCAAGAACCAAAAGTTTCCCAATTCTTATAATCATTTACATAGTCGAATACGACGCCTCGCGGAGAGTGAATCACAGCGGATTGTTTGACTTTAAAGTCGCCTTTCAAAGTAGCAATGTAAACGGTTACTCCGATAAAGAGCAACACAATTAAAAGGAATAGGTATTTCAGTATTCTCATGAGTCGATTAATAAAGGAACATGACCTTCTTCAAGGCGTATTAACTTGAGCGAAATTAGTGTTTCAAGTATATTTTTATAACAAACAATAATGCGATAAACAAAAAGAAGCCAATCAGCACTTTATAACTTCCTCTATACATTTTTTGATGCAACGATTTATCGCGTCCGTAAGCGATATACATGGCTATTACAAAAGCAATAACAAAAAAAGCAGCAAAAATCAATTGACCTGTTGTGAACATTTTTTTCTAATTTTCAACAAATTTACTCAAATGTTCCCGATTGTTGTAATTTGCATCGTCAATAAATTTTAAAGAATATGCAAAAACAACTCAATGCCGTTAAAGAATTTCATACCGCTTTTGGACTAGGCGTTAGCCAGGAAATGAAAGCTTGTTTGGGAGAACAAAAAAACACCCTTCGTTTTAATTTGATGAAAGAGGAAAATGAAGAGTATTGGGAAGCCGTTCAAAATAACGATTTGGTTGAAATTGCCGATGCTTTAGGTGATATGCTTTACATTCTCTGCGGTACGATTTTAGAGCACGGTTTGCAACACAAAATTGAAGCCGTTTTTGATGAGATTCAAAGAAGCAATATGAGTAAACTCGATGAAGACGGAAAACCTATCTATCGAGAAGACGGGAAAGTAATGAAAGGCCCGAACTATTTTAAACCCAATTTTGAAGACATATTAAGGTAATTACACCTTAATATGTCCCCAGTTTTCCCCGGTTTTAATACGGTGGATCTGCATTTCGCTGATGCCGAATTGCTTGGCCAGTATTTTAATACGGGTTTTGCGGTTGGGTTTGTTTAAAATTTTCTTTAAACGAATAACATCGGTTGACGTGAGTTTTCGTCCGTCAGATTTGATGTTGTGTTCAATCAGTTTTAGTTTAGATTTAATTACGGCCGGACTTTTTCGATAATGTACTAACTTTTCTTCATAGTTAACCCATTTTAAATTAGAGACAATATCATTATCACGGCTGTGATCTAAATGAATCACATGCACTTGATCTTCTGAAGTTTTCGGGATAAAAAGTTCGGCAACCAACTTGTAAATGTAAAGTGTTTTATCGGTTACTTTTCCATCCTTACGCATCTTATAACGCATAGTTCTGTAGCCGTCAGCCACGCCGCCTTTTAACTCCCTGCCGTCTCTAAACTCGTTGGTAAAACTGATTAATCTCCCTCTGTTTGATACGGCATAGCGCATCTGCAAAGGATAGTCTATTTCGACTTCTCGAAAGACTTCATTTGGGTATAAACGAATCATTATTTGTGGTATTTGTAATTCCAAATTTAGAACAATTATCACAAATGCAACGGTATTGCAGACTATTTTTAGACTATTTTAAGTTTCTTGGAATGTATACAGGATATAATCCTACACAAAAAAACTGCATAAAAAAAACTCCCAATAATTTGAGAGTTTTTTCGTTGTATAAAAGTGTATTTATACCTTTACTGTCCAGCCAAAAGTATCATCGGCCATTTTGTATTGGATTTTGGTCAATTTGTCTTTTAAGTCTAGTGCAAATGAGTGCTCCAGTTTAGGAAGCTCAAAATAATCTTCTTTGTATTGAAATCCTACAATAGGGTTGACCACAGCTGCAGTTCCTGCACCGAAAATTTCTTTCAAACTACCGTCTTTGGCTGCGGCTACTAATTCGTCTACCAATATCGAGCGTACTTCTACATTAATGCCTTCTCGTTTTGCCAGCTCAATTAAACTTTTACGGGTTACGCCATCCAAAATTCTTTCACTGGTAGGTGCCGTGTATAAAGTATCGTTAATTCTGAAAAAAACATTCATCGTGCCGGCTTCTTCCAATTTGGTATGCGTAGCATCGTCGGTCCAGATGATTTGTTGGAATCCTTGCTCTTGGGCCAACTTTTGCGGATAGAACTGAGCCGAATAATTTCCGGCTGCTTTGGCTGCTCCGATGCCACCATTGGCCGCTCTGCTGTAATGTTCTGCGATGATTACTTTTACTTCACCGGAGTAGTAGGAACGAGCAGGCGATAGAATTATCATAAAGCGGTATTGTGTTGAAGGTTGCGCTATAACGCCCGATCCGATGGCAATCATAAAAGGTCGGATGTACAAACTGTTGCCTTGTCCTTTTTTAACCCATTCTCTTTCGATGTCCAATAAAGTGTTTAATCCGTCTAAAAAGATGTTTTCCGGAACTTCAGGCATTGCCATACGGACAGCCGATTTGTTGAAACGGTCAAAATTTTGGTCTGGACGAAAGAGCCAAACATCATCGTTGGTGTCTTTATAAGCTTTCATTCCTTCAAAGATAGCCTGGCCATAGTGAAATACTTTGGCAGAAGGATCAATTAGGAAAGGTTCGTAAGGTTTGATGATTGGTTTTTGCCATTTTCCTTCTTTAAAGTCACAAATCAACATGTGGTCTGTAAATGTATTTCCGAAGGCTAAATTTTCAAAATCGACACCATTAATTTTAGTAGACGAAGCTTTTACTATATCGATTTCGGAAGGTGATTTTAATATCATTGATAAAGTTGTTTTAAGTCGAAAACACCCAAGTGTTTGATAAATAAGTACTTGTTTGTTTTTCAGTCAGGATAATAGTTGTGTTGCTAGATTTTTGTAAAACTAATAAAAAAATATTTGTGATTTGCAACCCGTAACGATATTGAATACTTTTTCGCAAATTCTCCTTTTTACTCCTTTTTCCAGCTTAATTTTTCATTAAAACAACAAATAATTTAGCCGAATTGTATGAACAATTGTTAATCTGTTTATTTTTGTGGTATTAATATACAAAAGACATGAAAAAATTAAACCTAATTATTTTAGCCTGCCTGTTATTCGTAGGCTCCAATCTAATGGCTCAGTCCAAAGCCAAATCGGCTGCTAAAGCTTTTAATGCCAAAGACTACGCTGCTTTTGGTGAAAAATTCAAAGTGGCAAAAGTGTTAACCAAAGAACAAATGCTTAAAAAATATAAAAACCTTAAAAAAGGCGATACCATCATGGTTCAATTTGAATCGAATATCAAATCGGTTTGCAAGAAAAAAGGCTGCTGGATGAAAATGGATTTGGCCGGTGATGATACTTCATTTGTAAAATTCAAAGATTACGGCTTTTTCGTTCCTTTAAATGCCGACAACAGCCAAGCTATTGTTTATGGTAAAGCTTTTGTAGATGTGGTTTCGGTTGACGAGCTTAAGCACTATGCTAAAGACGGTGGCAAATCGGCTGCAGAGATAGCCAAAATTACTAAGCCTGAAGTGACTTATTCGTTTTTGGCTACCGGTGTTTACATCAGAAAATAATCTACTATGAAGAAAATTATAGTAGTTGTTTTAGTGTTGCTCTTTTTAGCGTTGTCGGTACTTTCTTGTCAGAAGAAAGAAGAAAAAACCAGCGAGGAAAAGTGCGAGCCTAAAACCGAGAAAAAGTTGGAAATGTATCAAATGTCAGAAATGGCTGCTTTGATGGAGCAAATGTATGTCGACAATCAAAGGTTGAAAGAGCGTATCATTAAAGGAGATACTATCGGACAATTTCCGCAACATTTTATGAAGATTCATAAAGCAGTGATGACTGATGAAACAGATAACGATGCTTTTTTCAAAGAACAAGCCGCTAAGTTTATCAAGGCTCAGGAACTGATTTACAAAGATCCTAAAAATGCCAAAACGCATTTCAATAATGGAGTTGACGCTTGTATTCAGTGCCATCAACAAAAATGTGGCGGACCGATTCCACGCATAAAAAAATTGTATATCAAGGAGTAATTTTGAAGCGCGAAATTATCCAAACACAAGACGGTTCCACCACCATTTATCTACCGGAATGGGAGGAATCTTATCATTCCAAGCACGGCGCCGTTCAAGAAGCTTATCACGTATTTATCAAAAATGGGTTTTCTCTCTTTCAGGGAAAGCCCATTACTGTTTTAGAGATTGGCTTTGGTACCGGTTTGAATGCTTTTATAACGTATTTTGAAGCCGTTAAAAGTGAACAGCTTGTGAATTATGTTGGTGTAGAAGCTTATCCGGTGGCTTTTGACGAGGCAATCCAAATGAATTATGCGGCATCAATTTCGCCCGAATCCGAGGCGGTATTCAAACAGTTACATTCAGCCGAATGGGAAAAGCCTACACAGTTAACACCAGTTTTTAGCTTAACCAAAAGAAAACAGTTTTTTCAGGAGATTCAAGATGATGGGTTATATGACTTAGTGTATTTTGATGCTTTCGGTTTTAGAGTACAACCCGAGTTGTGGACAGAGGAAGTATTTGCCACTATGTACAAAGCTATGAAACCCGGCGGTGTTTTGGTTACCTATGCTTGTCGTTCTGTAATCAAGAACGCCATGTTAGCTGTTGGTTTTAAAGTTGAGAAGTTACCCGGTGCTCCCGGAAAGCGAGAAATGTTGCGGGCGTTCAAACTTTAACATTAAAGTCGGATATTTTTAACTTTTATTTTAAAGTAACTCCATTTCCTTTTTTTATTTTTGAGTTCATCATCGTTCTTACCCAATACATAACTTATAAATACATTACTTTTATGTCTAAAAGCATGTTAGACCACACCAAATCAGTGTTGAAAAAAGTAAGTTTTGATACCGGATTATTTTGCAAAGAACTCGAAAAAGCTTGCAAAGTTCTATTGCCTTATGAACTGGAAGAGTTAACTCGCTGGCTTTTAAATTTCACTAAAGAGAAGCCGGAATTGCAACACTGCTTATTACGTATTAAATAACCTATAAAACTAAAGGAGCTTAAATGGCTCCTTTTTTTATTTTTATTGATTTAAATGTAAGATTAAACCTTTTAAAAATTATAAAATATGCATTTTATCGATGTTTATGGTATTTAAACGTTGTTTTTTTGAAATTTTTGTAGTGTAAATAGAATTTTTATTTTACTTTTACTCAACGTTCTTACAATAAGATAACCCCAAATCTTAACCGTTATGCCTAGAATGATATATGATTACACTAAATCCGTACTCGAAAGAGTGAGTTTTGATCCCGTTCTTTTTGCTAAAGAATTGAAGAAAGCAATTAAAAATTTATTGCCTTATGAAATCGAACAGCTAAAAAAATGGCTTCAGTATTTTACACAGGAGCATCCGGAATTAGAACAATGTTTAAAGGTTGTTAATTAGTAGTTTTTTGAGTTTGTTTAGAAATAAGGAGCTTTTGTGCAAGGCTCCTTATTTTTTTTGTATCGGACTGATGATTTGAACGTTTTGAAAGGTAATAGCACCTTTCACCACACCCGAAATAGTAGCGCGTAAAGCGTCAATAATGTGTATTTTCAGTTCGTTTTTCGGATAAATTAAACTGACTTCTCTCGCTGGTTTAGGTTCTGTAAAGTGCTTTAACTTGGCTTGGTCTTTCTCATTCAAATCCAAAGTATGCAAGTAAGGCAATAGGGTTGTGCCCAATCCTTCATCAGCCAGTTTTATCAGTGTTTCAAAACTGCCGCTTTGTATTTGAAAAGTATTTTTGTCTTCCGGATTTAAGTTTTTGCACAGGTTTAAAATGCCGTCTCTAAAGCAATGGCCATCTTGTAACAGCAATATCTCGTTCACATTCAAATCACTTACTTCAATTTCTTTTTTGTGAAATGATTGATGGTTTTCAGGAATATAGGCCACAAATGGTTCGTAATACAAAACAACTTCTTTGATTTTTTCATCTTCCAATGGCGTTACAGCGATGGCTGCATCCAAATGACCATTTTTTAATTTGGTGATGATTTCCGCTGTGTTAAGTTCTTCAATGATCAGTTTAACCTTTGGATATCTTTTGATGAAATTATTCAGGAACATCGGAAGTAAAGTTGGCATCACTGTTGGAATGATGGCCAATCGAAATTCACCACCAATAAATCCTTTTTGTTGATCTACTATATCTTGAATTCGGTCAGCTTCGTTGACAATGTTCTTGGATTGGTTTACAATTTTCAATCCTATTTCCGTAAGTTGAATCGGTTTTTTGGTTCTGTCGAAAATTTGAACACCCAATTCTTCCTCAATTTTTTGAATTTGCATACTCAACGTAGGCTGAGTTACAAAACATTTTTCGGCGGCTAAAGTAAAGTTTTTGTGTTCGGCTACTGCCAAAACATATTTTAGTTGTGTGATGGTCATTTATAGTAAAATTTGATACAAAGATAAAAACTATCAATTTACCTTATTAAGAATGCGTATTATATTTTGACTATTATATACAAAAATCAACAACTTACAGCAATAAATTAGAACCAACATTTTGGAATGCCTTATAGGAAATGATAATTTAATTGCTTTTTTTTCTGTTGTGACTCTCATAATTCAATTACTTTACTAATTTTACTCCATGAAATTGCTTGCGGGATTCATACTAGTCATCTTTGTTTCTTTTTTGTCAACACCTACTGTAGTGACGTTGATTAAGAAAGGTACAGATGTTTCTATGTTTTACAGTTTTTCCGAAGAAGAAATTCATAAGGATATCAAAGAAGTGAAATCTTTAAAAACTTGTTTCGATTATCCGTTTACTGAAACCGAACTCCAATCGGATTCTAAAATCATTTCTGAAAATTTATCGCGTCACGACAATGTTGCGGAAGAAATTTTCTCTCCGCCGCCCGAGTTAATTTAATACCTGCGTTTTTCAGTCTTGCTATGGCAGGATATTGTGTATTAAATTAATTTATTGGAATGACAAAAAAAATCAATCTTTTGGCAAACCTCAAATCTGATTTTGCATCAGGTTTAGTGGTGTTTTTAGTGGCTTTACCCTTGTGTTTGGGAATTGCCTTGGCGTCGGGTGCGCCGCTTTTTTCAGGTATTATTTCGGGAGTGATTGGCGGAATTATTGTAGGCTATTTGAGCACCTCACATTTAAGTGTTTCCGGTCCGGCTGCCGGTTTAACAGCCATCGTATTAACGGCTATAACCGATTTAGGCGCTTTCAATATTTTTTTGACTGCTGTTTTCATTGCCGGATTAATTCAGTTGTTACTGGGATTCTTAAAAGCCGGTTCTATATCCAATTTCTTTCCTAATAATGTTATTGAAGGCATGTTGGCGGGTATTGGTGTAATTATCTTTTTAAAACAAATTCCGCACGCCTTCGGATACGATAAAGATTTTGAAGGCGATGAATCTTTTGTGCAATCTGACGGTCAAAACACTTTTTCTGAACTATTTTCTTTACTCGATCACATTCAGCTAGGGTCATTTATTATTACGGCAATTTCGCTATTCATTTTAATTGGATGGAATAAAATAGATTTCTTAAAACGCATCAAGTTGGTTCCGCCGGCTTTAGTCGCCGTTGTTGTAGGTATACTAATCAATGAATTTTTTATTCGAAGTGGTAGTAGTTTAGCCATAAGTGGTGAACATTTGGTTGCGTTACCGGTTCCGACTTCTTTCGAAGAGTTTCAAAATATTTTTATCTTACCAGATTTTTCAGCTTTTACCAATGTTAAAGTTTGGATAGTAGGTGCTACCATAGCTGTAGTAGCATCCATAGAA
Organism: Flavobacterium sp. FEMGT703F; assembly: GCA_002786385.1. Lineage (GTDB taxonomy): Bacteria > Bacteroidota > Bacteroidia > Flavobacteriales > Flavobacteriaceae > Flavobacterium > Flavobacterium cheonhonense. The sequence goes on along the minus strand of PGCN01000024.1, from coordinate 39,952 downwards.
ACATTGTTGTGTATTGAAGCAGCCGATAGAATGGATGTTCAAAAGCGATACACGGATACTAATGTAGAATTAAAAGCACAAGGAATCGGGAACATGGTCAGCTCGCTTTTAGGCGGTTTACCCATGACTTCAGTAGTAGTGAGAACTTCGGCCAATAGTGATGCCGGTGCCAAATCAAAAATGTCTGCTATACTACACGGGTTGCTGTTACTGATAAGTGTTTTAGCCATTCCTGCATTGTTGAATAAAATTCCTTTGGCAACTTTGGCCGCGGTATTGTTGTTAGTAGGTTACAAATTGGCTAATCCCAAAACGATCAAACATTTTTGGAAGAAAGATAAAGTTTACCAATTCATTCCTTTTATACTGACTTTTATAGCTGTGGTATTTACCGATTTACTCAAAGGTGTTGCCCTGGGAATGATTGTCAACATAGTGTTTGTATTGATAGGCAACTCGAAAAGAGCGTATCGTTTTAGAAAAGAGGAATACAAAGAAGGCGATGTTATTCATATTGATTTGGCGCAGGAGGTTTCTTTTTTGAACAAATCGGCCATCAAATCCACTCTGAATGAGATACCTGAAAACTCAATAGTGATTATTAATGCTACCGATACAGTTTACATTGCTCATGATGTCTTGGATTTAATTAAAGAGTTTAAAAAAATTAAAGCCAAAGAAATGAATATAAATATTACCTTAGTTGGCTTTAAAAAAGCATACAAGCTCGAGAATTCCGAGGGCAACAAAAACACGGTTACTATTGAGCATCGTTACAATGTAATGAAACGTAAAATGGAACCTGTACTAAAACAATAAGACTTAACACTTAACCAATAATAACCATGAGCAGTGATTTTTACAAAAAGATTTTAGACAATAACAAAAATTGGGTAGAATCTCAACTAGCCATAGACAAAGAATATTTTAAAGATTTAGCCAAAGGACAACAACCGCCTTTACTTTGGATAGGTTGCTCGGACAGTCGGGTTCCTGCCAACGAAATCATTGGTGCCAAACCCGGAGAAGTTTTTGTGCACAGAAACATTGCCAATATGGTCATTCATAGCGATATGAATATGTTAAGTGTATTAGATTACGCTGTTAATGTTTTAAAAGTGAAACACGTTATCGTATGCGGACACTATGGTTGTGGTGGTGTGAAAGCTGCCATGGGGAATCAATCCATTGGTTTGATTGACAATTGGATTCGCCACATCAAAGATGTATATCGTTTGCACGAAGAATATCTGAATTCTTTCACCGATGAAGATGAGCGATTTAACAAGTTTGTAGAGGTTAATGTACAAGAACAAGTATTTGATTTGGCCAAAACTTCTATCGTCCAAGGTGCTTGGCGCAACGGACAGGATTTAACACTTCACGGTTGGACTTACGGATTGAATTCCGGTTACGTGACCGATTTAGATGTAAATATGAGTTCAAATGGGGATTTAGACGAAGTGTATCGCTTGAAATTCTCCAACTAAAAACATTACGTATTTAGAATTACGGTCAAATAAATCGGCATTCCGAAAGTAATATTGAACGGAAAAGTTACCGCCAAAGCCATCGGGAGAAATAAGCCCGGATTGGCTTTGGGTGCTACTATTTTCATAGCTGCAGGGACAGCAATGTAAGAGGCGCTTGCCGCCAATATCGCTAAGATGAATCGGTTGCCGACTTCCTCAGTTACCCATTGACTGGCTACTGAAGCCAACACGCCGTTGATAAGTGGAATCACAAAGGCAAACACCACAGGCGACCAGCCGCTTCTGAAAAATACATCCAGTTTTTTACCACTGATGATACCCATGTCTAACAGAAATATGGCTAAAAATCCTTTGAAGATATCGGTGGTAAAAGGTTTGATTCCCATCGCTTGTTGATCACTGGCTAAATAGCCAATTACCAAACTTCCCAAGATTAAAAGTACACTACCGTTGGTGAGCGAGTGTCGTATTACCGGACTCAATTTGGCTTTTACAGCCGATTTTTTATCGTACATTCTCATCAAAATGACACCAACTATAATGGCCGGTGCTTCCATTAAAGCCATAATAGCAACCATGTGTCCGCTGTAATGGTATTTTTGAATATCTAAAAACGAAATAGCCGTTACAAAAGTTACCGCACTTACCGAACCATAAGCTGCCGCGATAGCGCCGGAATTTTCGATGCTGAATTTTTGCTTCAAAATAAAGAAACAATAAATTGGAATTAGGATGGCTACAAAAACACCAAACAGGGCCGACCATATAATTTCCATATCAAAATGACTATGCGCCAACTCTTGACCGCCTTTAAAACCAATAGAAAAAAGCAAGTAAAGCGAAATGAATTTGGAAGTGTTTTGAGGAATTTCCAAATCGCTTTTCAAACGAGCAGCTACAATTCCCAGAATGAAAAATAATAGGGCAGGATTGGTTAAATTGTCTAAAAGTAAATCTAAATTCATAAGTCGTTATTTCGTAGCACGATTTAATCTGTCGTTGATGGATTTTCCCAGGTTTTCATCGGGAAAAGGTTCGGCTATAATTAAGTTTAAGTTCATTTTGTCTAATCGATGCATCGCCTGATATAAGTTGGCAGCAGCTTCTTTTAAATCTTTGCGCTCTGATAAAACTTCTTGGTGTACAAGGTTGTTGTGCTCTATTTTTTTGAAAAAAGTGATGGTTCCTATTTTGGGTAGAGAGTTTTCTTTTAAAAAGTTTTCTATATCGTCTACTATAATTGTTTTCGTTTTTGGGGCATAATGTTTCAGCAACATGCCCGGTGCCTCGGGAGCAGCTTCTTCGGTGTTCATTACTTTTACTTTACCTACAACAGCTTCAATCGCTTCAATGGCAATAGCGCCTAATCGATACACTATAGGTTCGTCTTCTTCAAACCCAATTATCGTCGATTCTATGCCGCTTTCGCAAATGCCTCCATCCAAAATTAAGGGTACAGTTTCCGGAAAGTAATTGGCAACGTGTTCGGCGGCTGTTGGGCTAATCGATCCGAAAGGATTCGCACTTGGCGCCACCAATGGGAAATCGAGTAATTGCAATAGTGACAAGGTTAGCGGATGATTAGGCACACGAACGGCTACAGTATTTTTTCCGGCGGTAACCAAGAAAGGAATGTCACTTTTTTTCTTGACGACTAAGGTCAACGAACCCGGCCAAAATGCTTCAGCCAATTGATAGGCTTTTTGTGGTACTTTTTCAGCTATGTCATCTAGTAATTCTTTGGAATGTATGTGAACAATCAAAGGATTGAATAACGGTCTGTTTTTGGTTGCAAATATTTTTTTGATAGCAGTTTCGCTGAAGGCGTTTCCAGCTAATCCATAAACCGTTTCAGTAGGAATGGCTACCAAATTATCTTGTTCAAGTATGGTTTTAGCTTTGTGTATGTCGGTTGAAATATTATTCATGATTTAGGGGTTGCAATGGTCGCAATACATTGGGTCTTCGTAGTGGATATTTCTCGGGTATTTTTTTTCTTCAATATGATTGCAATTTTTGCATTGGTAAATATGACTTAAGGTAGAGCGAGTAGGAAGTAGGCAATTGTTGCAGGGTAAGCCCGATTTTATTTCACTTACGTCAAATCCCGGATAATCACAGATAGGACAAGCAGTCTTAATTTTAGTGATTAGTTTGTGTGTAACTTTTTCAATTACTTTCATCCGAGTGGGATTGTACATCGCACGCATGTCGGTTTCGGCATAAGCCGTTCCGAATTCGTTCATCATACTATTAAAATGCTGCTGGAGTTCTTCCCAATCTTGGATGTTTTTTACAACTTTACTAAAGTTTTTTTCCGCAGGTTTGAGTATGATTCCGTGAGAAGGAAATTGCACCTTTTCCGCAAAAGTTGCTAAATCTCTTTTATTGTTGATGTTATCTCCGTAGAAATTGGTTTCGGTACTGATTTCTCTAACTACAATTTCAAGGTTGTTACGGTAATCTTTCAGCATCATCCACTCGTCATCAGCATGCGCAAAAAAAAGTGTCGGATGTGGTCCGAATGTTCCTTCACTTGCTACAACCAAGTCGGCACCGACAGTTTTATGAGCGAGGTCACATTTATCGCGTAGGGTTTCAATAGTGTTCTTTTTCCTGGCAATTTCTCCCGAAAATGTACCCAAACTATCGGTGTCAATTTCATCAGAAATGAAACAGTGCACTCCGAATGCGTCACTAAACAATGGAGCAATCACTGTTTCTTTCCGATGCTTGGTAGCAATGAGAAGATTTCTTCCTTCAAACATTAGGCTTCTTCGAGTCTTACGGTAATCGTACTATTAATAACCAAATTAAATTTGTTCGATTCTGTCTCAGCTATCAAATTCTTGACTGCTTCTTTTGTTGCTGTAAGCTCTTGAATACGTTTTTTGGAATGCTCGATATCACGATTAAATCGGACATGTTTGCTGAAATCTTCTCTATTATGATAATCAATTTTATAATTGAGCAATGCTGTTAAAATTTGGTCGGCATCTTCTACAGAAAATGTACCGTCAATTAAGGTAAACGTTTTGTTATGGTTATCCATTATTTATTGATTTAAAGGATGGTTGATACTGTAATTGGTGGCTAAAATACCCAACCCTAAAATGGCATTGTCCACAATAGCATTGTTGGTAAAACTGAGATAAAGGCCAACCGATAACGTCAATAAGCAAAAAACCAATTGAAATTTGAATATAGTTTTAGGAGTGCAATACTTTCTCATGGTATCAGATTATTGACCTTGACCTAAAGAATAGCCCGGTTTACCATCAAATTCATATAAATTCTCTGTTTTGATGACATCGATTTTAGCATCTAACGCCAGGCCCAATAAATTGATAATTTCATTTTGATGCAACAATTTGCCATTGGTTGGTTTAAAACGACAACGCCAGTGATCCGTGCAGTAAGTTTCTTTAAAACCATCAGGCCAAACTTTAATACCACGATTGGTAATCATCGTTAAATTTTTGTTTTCGGTATTGAGGCTTTCTAGTTTGGTTGCCAATTCATTAGGGTCAGTGCCGTTCCAATGCACAAACAAGTCAACGCCAACCAATTCTTTGTTTTTCGCGGGTTTCTTTTCGTATTTTGGGAGACTCAAAACGGCGTCTTTAGCATAAGAAACTTGTTTGAGTAATTTGGGTTTCTGTCCTAAGTTGGCTATTACCGCTTGAGCAAATTCTTTAGTACCAACTTTTTGCTTACTCACACCTTCTTTGTAAATGTCGTAAGTATGGATTCCGTCTTCTATGGTTTTAAGCCAAGCGTTTTGTACTTTTTCGGCTATTTCGGTTTGCCCGATGTGGTTTAGCATCATTACTGCGCCTTCTAATAAGCCGGAAGGATTGGCTACGTTTTGGCCTGCTCTTCTTGGTGCAGAACCATGAATGGCTTCAAACATCGCACATTCTTCGCCTATATTGGCTGAACCGGCTAATCCTACAGAACCGGCAATTTGAGCTGCCACATCCGATAATACATCGCCGTACAAGTTTAAGGTTACAATCACATCAAAAACTTCCGGTGTATCGGCCATTTTTGCGGCACCGATGTCAATAATCCAGTGTTCATTTTCAATTTCAGGATACTCGGCGGCAATTTCATCAAACACTTGGTGGAATAAACCATCGGTTTGTTTCATGATATTGTCTTTGGTAAAGCAGGTTACTTTTTTTCTGCCGTAAACTTTGGCGTATTCAAAAGCATAGCGGATAATTTTTTCACAACCAGGACGACTGATAAGTTTTAAGCATTGTACCACTTCATCAGTTTGTTGGTGCTCAATTCCGGCATACAAATCTTCTTCATTTTCTCGTATGATTACGATATCCATTTTAGGGTGTTTGGTTTCCACAAAAGGATGCAAACTCATGCAAGGTCTTACGTTTGAATACAATCCTAAGAATTTACGTGTGGTAACATTCAAACTTTTATAACCGCCTCCCTGCGGTGTAGTAATGGGCGCTTTTAGAAACACTTTGTTTTTGCGGATAATGTCCCATGATTCAGGAGCAATCCCTGAAGTGTTTCCGGACAAATACACTTTTTCTCCTACTTCAATTTCATCAATTTCAAGTTGGGCTCCGGCCGCTTTGATGATTTCGAGGGTGGCATCCATAATTTCCGGACCAATTCCGTCTCCTTTGGCTACAGTGATTCTTGTCATGTTGTTTTTTGTTTTTTAAAGTTTGACAGGGCAAAATTCAAAATTATATTTCATATATTTTTATTTATATTTGTAATGAAATACATAAATTATTTTTATGAACTTTACATTGCACCAACTTCAAATTTTTTTGAAAATCACCCAAACCAAAAGCATAACCAAAGCAGCTGAGGAATTGTTTCTAACACAACCTGCGGTTTCCATACAGTTGAAAAACTTCCAAGATCAGTTTGATATTCCACTAACAGAAGTTATAGGCAGACAGTTGTATGTAACCGATTTTGGTAAGGAAATAGCTTTAGCGGCTCAAAAAATTATAGATGAAGTTAATGCTGTTAATTACAAAACAATGGCATATAAAGGAATTTTGTCAGGCAAGTTGAAATTGTCTGTGGTGTCAACAGGGAAGTATGTGATTCCTTATTTTTTGGCTGATTTTATGAAAATGAATAACGGTATTGAGTTGGAAATGGATGTAAACAATAAGACCAAAGTGATTAAGAGTTTGAAGAATAACGAAGTTGACTTTGCTTTAGTTTCTATATTACCCGATGATATTGCGCTCGAATCTGAGGTTTTAATGGAGAATAAACTGTTTTTAGTTGGGCATAAAAATACCAATCTTGAGAATTTAGCGGTAAGTTCTTCTTTTTTAACCCAAGTACCTTTGATTTTCAGAGAAGACGGTTCGGCAACTAAAAATTCGATGGAAAGTTATCTGAAGCGTTATGGTATCAGTCCGAAAATGCGCATACAGTTGACTTCAAACGAAGCCGTTAAACAAGCCGTTATTGCCGGTTTGGGATATTCGGTTATGCCGTTGATAGGTTTAAAAAACGAATTAGAAAAAGGAGATGTGGTGATTTTACCGGCTGAGGGTTTGCCTTTGGTAACCAATTGGAGATTGATTTGGTTGAAAGGAAAGGCCATGAGTCCGGTAGCTGCCGCCTTTTTGCAATATATAAAAGACAACAACGAAAGCATAAAGTTGGCCTCGTTTTCATGGATTGACAGCTATTAGTCGTCTATATTTTCGTTGAAAGATGACGGCAACAGGGTAGGGATAAACTTGATTAAAATAGGTAATAACAAACCGCCTCCGGGTAACAAAAAAATAGTAAGTGAAGGTATCGTTTTACAAATATCTAACAACTGTTTTTTGACTTTCTTCTTTTCATCTTTGTCCAAATCTTTCCGAGTAGATTTGGCCAAAAGTTGCATCAATTCTTTGCTTTCTGAAATTTCTTTCAGCAACCTCGATTTGTTTCTGTTAATTAGAATAGCTACACTTTCTGTCGTTTGATCGTAAAAATGTTTAACAGGGTTGGAAAAATTGAAATACGGAATTTCGGCCTTGTAAGTAATGATAAAGTTGTTAATGAAATGAATACTCTCCAGAACTTTACTGTCGTCTGTATGGAGTATTTCTCCTAATTTGAACATAAAGTAACGCTCTTCATTTTCCACCTTGGCATCACTCCATAAACTAATTCCTGCTAGATCGATAACATAGTATTTTTCAAGCTTATTGGATAAGTAACTTAAATCTAAATCTTCAATAGTATTGATGTTGTTATTGTTGTATTTATTATAGCGTACAGAAGATTCAAACAGCTTGGCCAGTAAATCATCGTGAGGTGAAATACCGGTTTTTGATTTAAGCGAAAGCGACACTATGCTGATGACAATATCTTCAATGATAGTAGAGTATTTTTCGGGTACATTGCCTTTTTCCAAGTATTGTTTGAAAGCCAATACATCAATAAATAACAAGGCATTGGTAATGACATGTGAAAAATTTTTGCTGAAAATATCTTCATTAGTTTGCACTCTTTCGTGTACAATTTTTTCCAATTTACTAGAGTATGAACTCGATTCTAAAACCTTTTTCAGAGGATTGAATCCTTTTGGAATCATGGTGTTGTAAAAGGCAACCGTTTCTTCAACAAAAGCAGTATTGTTGTTGTTTTGTCTGACCAATCGGTACATTTGAAAAAGGGTATTCAGCATGCCGATTTTGGAGATTTCCTGCGGAAGCCGATCTTCTGTTTCAATCGGTATTGAGGCATCAAAACTAACAATATGACCAAAAATGAAACCGGTATTTCTTGTTCGAATGTAAAAATCCTCTTCGTCTTTCGGAAACGAATGTGACGACCGATTTTGCTCTGCAAAAAACTTGTCTATCCAACCGGGTACTGAAGGGTTAATCATCTTTCATTGTCATTTTCAGCACAAAACTAATTTATTTTTAAGAGTTGTAGGTTATGGTTTTGTAACCAAATTTAATAGGTACCTCTGGATTTGATATTTTGTTCGCAAAGTGAGATGATTTCCGCTATTCTGTTGGCCCGTGTTTCGGCTCTTTTAGCCTGATTTAACCAATATAAATAGCTTTTTCGATAGGATGGACTGAAGTTGTTATAATTTTCTAAAGCCAATGGATTTTGTTCGAAAGCCTGGATTAAATCTTCCGGCATTATGTGATTTTCGACTTTATCTAAGGATTCCCAAGAACCGTTTTGTTTGGCAATTGCTATTTTCCGTAAACCACTTTCGTGCATTAAATTGTCGGCGATGAGTTTTTCGATATAGGTTTTATTGAGTTTACTCCAAACACTTTTATCTTTTCTGGGTGTAAACATTTGCTTGCGGCGGTTTTCATCTAACTTTTTAACCGTAGAATCAATCCAACCATAGCAAATAGCAACTTGCACGGCTTCTTCCCAACGCATGCTTTCGATGCCACAGCCGACTTTATAAAAAATCAAATAGACTTTGGTTGCCGATTGATGGTTATCGTGCAGCCATTGGCGCCATTCTTGGGCATTCCTGAAATAAAGATGTTCTTGTTCTTCCAAATAGATTTATTTGATTAATGCAGTACAAGCTACTCTTGCTCCGGCATTACCGGTAGGTTGGGTTACAAAATCATCCGGTTTGTCGTGTACAATTAAGCCTTTTCCTAAAATGTCTTTGGTTTCATCTCCACAGCCAATGCACCATTCATTGGTTGTCATAGTGATAGTACCGTTACCTTCTGCATCTGCGGTAAAGTTTCCGATATCGCCTTTATGGTATTCGGCATCTCCCCATTTACCGTGTTTTTTAAAGGTAGGATTCCAATGACCTCCTGTTGAAGTAGCATCTGCGGCAGAACAATCCGATTTTTCGTGGATGTGTATGGCATGAACACCAGGCTTTAAGCCTGATAGTTTGGCGGTAAAAATCACTTCACCATTCTTTTCTGTAAATACAGCAGTACCGGTGACATGGCTACCACTTTTCGATTCAAAATTAAGATTCAGCGTTTTGCTTTTATCCGGAGTTGCCGAGCTTTTGCAACCAAATATGACTAATCCGGCAGCAATTATTCCTAAGACTATTTTTTTCATGAGGTAATTTTTTTAATGCTTAAAGGTAACCATATCGGTTGAGTTACTCTTTACACAAAAGGTTAAAATTTACTTAGATTTTTCTCCGACAAAATAATCAGTTTGAGATTTGAAAAGCACATTGAAAGTCGTCAAACTTCCATAAATGCGGGTAATGTATTGTTGTAACTCGACCTTTTCTATTTCTTCCAATTTACTGGCATTGATTTTTTGTTCCATTACACGCAAACGATCACGAAGCATCACAATTTTGTGAAAGAAAGTATCAATAGGCACATCTTTAGCAGCCAATCCGGGTTGTCCGGGTTCTAATCTCATATTACCGCCTTTCCATTTGTCGCCAATAGCTACCGGTTCGCCCAAACCGTTCCATTTTTTTAGTATAGATAATAAACTTTGTTCGACATCGTAAAAACTAACGGTATCTACCTCGTTTTCGGCAGCTTCTATCACTTCAAACTCACTGTCAATTGCGATGGTTTCTAATCCGCCATCTATAAAAGTTACCCAATATTCTTTGGATGATACGTTAGTAACCACACCTTTGCCATATTCTGCATGATTTATTCTTGAGCCAATTCCTAAAAGTTTCATGTTTTATTGTTTTAATGAGCCACTAAAATAGTAATATCTTTTAAAAAAGAAAACACCGCTGAGAACTTACGGCGGTGTTTAGGCTATTGTTTAAATTTGATGAAATGATTTTTTGGTTATAATGACATTACCAGTTCGGAGAATTTATCTTTAGTTACCGGCTTTATGATAAAATCACTCACTGAACTCATTTTTTTTGCTTTTATCAAATCATGGGGTGATATGGAAGATGAACAAATGTAAATGATAATTTTTTGTGTTCTTTCACTTTCCAAGTGCGAGAATTCATCCAGAAATTGCCAGCCGTCCATGATGGGCATAGACAAGTCTAAAAAGATGACATCGGGTAAATTATACTCGGAATTGAGGTTTTCTTTTAAGTAGTTCAAGGCTTCAAGTCCGTTACTAAACACCTTAATTTCTTTGACGTAATCTGTTTTTTCGATGATTCGTTTGGTAATGAACACAAAAGTGTCATCATCATCAACCAGGGCAAGTAGTTCGATTTTTCTCATGTTATTTGGGATTTAAAAAGTATATAAAATGTACTGCCTTTATCAGGAATGCTCTCAATCCATATTTTGCCACCCATAGCTTCAACTTGTGTTTTGGTCATAAATAACCCGAATCCTTTTGCATCCGGATGCTTATGGAATACTTTTCGTATTTTAAACATATTGTGTTTGTGCATTTCCAAATTAATTCCAAGTCCGTTGTCAGAGATGGAGAGTATGGTTCCATCCGGGTCAACTTGAGTTTTAATATCTATTGTTATGTTTCTGTTTGGCGATTTATATTTTAAAGCATTACTAATTAAGTTGGTTAGAATACTATCTATGTAAAGTTGAGGATAAGAAATGGTGTTTATTTCATTAAAATCACAGTTTATTTTGGCGTTGTACATTTGTATTTGACCTTCAAATCCGTTTAAAATTTTTCTTGTGGTTTCATTCAAGTCTATTGATGTTGATTCTATATCGGTATCTTGCCTTACTTGTAAAGATTCAACTAATTCGTCTAAAAGACCGCTTAGATGATTGATTACAGGTTGAATTTTATGGAGCACTTCATTTTTTTCATCTAAATCATCACAGGATTCCATATAATCTAATAATATGGAAATGTTTACTAATGGAGCTCTCAAATTATGAGAAACTATGTTGCAAAAATCAACCAATTGTTTGTTTTGATATTCGGTGTTAATCAGCATTTTAGCTATTTTTTCTTCTCCTTTTTTTCGCTCTGAAATATCTGAACGAATAGCTACATACTGATAAGGCTTTCCATGCTCGTTTAAGAAAGGTACTATGGTTGTATCAACCCAATAGGCAGTTCCGTCTTTGGCTTTGTTTTTCAATTCACCTTTCCAAACTTTTCCTTTGGCGATGGTTTGCCATAGTTCCTTAATGAAACTTGCTGAATGATAAGAAGAATTAATAATCTTGTGGTCTTGTCCTAATAATTCTTCTCTACTGTATTTTGATATTTCACAGAAATTGTCATTGACGTGTGTAATGATTCCTTTTTGATCAGTGATGGCAACTATTGAAGATTCATCAAGAGCATATTTGTAATCTGAAATCTCTTTAATCTTCTTTAATAATTCTTCCTCAGCAATCTTTCTCTCTGTGATATCATAACGGATTGAAACATACTGATATGGTTTACCGTTACTATCTAAAAAGGGAACGATAGTAGTGTCAACCCAATATATTGTGCCGTCTTTTGCTCTGTTTTTGAGTTCTCCTTTCCAAATCTTGCCTTGTGCAATCGTTCTCCAAAGATTTTTAATAAACTCTTTTTTGTGATAACCCGAATTAATAATTCGATGGTCTTTCCCTAATAGTTCTTCCCGAGAATATTTAGATATTTTACAAAAGTTATCATTGACATGGTTTATAATCCCTTTTTGGTCTGTTATAGCTACAATGGACGATTCATCAAGTGCATATTTGTAATCGGAGATTTCTTTGATCTTTTTAAGAAGTTCAAACTCATCTCCTTTTTTTTTGCTCATACCTAAACAATTATTACTCGATTTTAACTCATTTTGCTCAACTTGGATTTAAAGGTTTTCATCAAATTTAAGTAAATAATTTCACATATATTTTTTAAAAGTGTTAAATGTTTAACATTTGTTTAATTATTTGGGTGATGTGATTGAAAATAAAAAAAAACCACCTATCTAAATAGGTGGTTTTCAACACAATTAACTTAACTAAAAATCTAAAAACAATAGCTATTTTCCGCCACTAGTTTAGCGGTAATAGTTTCTCTTAAACCAACAATATTCGGCATGTTGGTATATTTTGTAAAGCGACGTAAGCCCATTAGCATCATGCGTTGTTCATCGCCTTCTGCAAAAGATATGATACTCTCTTTTCCTTTTTGGGTAACGATGTCTACAGCTTTGTACAAGTACAATTTAGCCATGGCAATTTGTTCTTTGGATTTGTCTTCACCTTGTTTTTTGGCCAATTTCTCGGTTCTAAGGATAGTACTTTCAGCTATATAAATTTCGATTAACATATCAGCCGCTGCGGTTAACAATTGCTGATGTGCATCTAAGTCCATACCATATTTTTGAACGGCAGCACCAGCGACCATCAAGAACGCTTTTTTCAATTTGGCGATCATTTCTTTTTCTTCCGATAACAATTCAGAATAATCCGGTGTTTCAAAAGACGGTATGCCCATCAATTCTTCTTGCACTTTCATGGCCGGACCTAATAAGTCTACGTGTCCTTTCATGGCTTTTTTGATTAGCATACCCACAGACAACATACGGTTGATTTCGTTGGTTCCTTCGTAGATACGGGCAATACGAGCATCTCTCCAAGCGCTTTCCATTGGCGTGTCTTCTGAGAATCCCATACCACCGTAAATTTGAATCCCTTCATCGGCACAGTTTTGTACATCTTCAGAAACGGCAACTTTTAAGATAGAACATTCGATAGCAAATTCTTCCACACCTTTTAATTCGGCTTCTTGGTGGCTGGCACCTTCGGCTTCGCGAATTTTGATGCGATTTTCAATGTCTTTGGCAGCACGATAGGTAGCACTTTCTCCGGCATAAGCGGAAGTGGCCATTTCCGCTATTTTGTAACGAATGGCACCAAAACTCGAAATCGGCGTGTTGAATTGAATTCTTTCATTGGCATATTGAATGGCATTAGATGTCACGCGACGTTGTGCATCCAAACAAGCAGCAGCCAATTTGATACGCCCAACATTTAAGGCATTCATAGCAATTTTGAAACCTTCGCCGCGACCGGCCAACATATTTTCTACCGGAACTTTGGTTTCGTTGAAGAAAACTTGTCGGGTAGAAGAGGCACGAATACCTAATTTATGCTCTTCTTCATTCATAGTGATGCCGTTACTCGGATCGTTTTCTACAATAAATCCGGTAATGTTTTTATCGTCTTCAATGCGAGCAAAAACGATGAATAGCGAACAAAATCCGGCATTGGAAATCCACATTTTTTGTCCGGTGATGCTGTAATACTTACCATCTTCTGAAAGTACGGCTTTGGTTTTACCCGAATTCGCATCCGAACCTGCACCCGGTTCGGTTAAACAATAAGCGCCAAACCATTCGCCTGAAGCTAATTTCGGTACATACTTTAATTTTTGTTCTTCGGTTCCGTATAAGGTAATCGGCATAGTACCAATTCCAGTGTGCGCTCCGAAAGCTGTAGAGAAAGATCCGGTAGCTCCTGAGATATAATCGCATACCAAACAAGTATCCACAAATCCCATTCCCATACCGCCGTAAGCTTCAGGAACCGCTACACTTAAAAAGCCCATTTCTCCGGCTTTGCGCATCATTTCTTCGGTGAAAGCATAGTCTTTATGCTCAAATCGATCTTTATTAGGCCAAATTTCTTTGTCGACGAATTCTTTTACCGAATCGCGCATCATGATTTGCTCTTCGGTGAAATCTTCCGGAGTGAAGATGTCTTCGCACTTGGTTTCTTTTACGAGGAATTGACCTCCACGAGTGATATCGCTCATAGTATATGTTTTTTTAGTTGTTGTTTATAATAATTCGTAAACTCCTGCAGCGCCTTGACCGGTTCCGACACACATAGAAACGATACCGTATTTGTCTCCACGACGTTTCATTTCGTCAAATAACTGTACTGATAATTTAGCTCCGGTGCAACCTAGTGGATGTCCTAAAGCAATGGCGCCACCATTTACATTAATGATATCAGGATTGATGCCTAATTCACGTGTAACCGCTAAGGCTTGGGAAGCAAAGGCTTCGTTTAATTCAATTAAGTTGATGTCGTTCAAGTTTAATCCGGCTTGTTTTAAGGCTTTCGGAATGGCTTTTACCGGTCCGATTCCCATAATTCTCGGTTCTACTCCGGCAGCAGCATAACTCACCATGCGAGCGATAGGAGTAAGGTTTAATTCTTTAACCATTTCCTCGCTCATGATAAGTACAAAGGCAGCTCCGTCACTCATTTGTGAAGCATTCCCGGCAGTTACACTTCCATCAGCAGCAAAAACAGGTTTTAATCTTCCTAAAGCAGCGGCATTGGTGTCGGCTCTCGGACCTTCATCTTTAGTAACAGTATAGGATTTAGTTTCCTTTTTACCGTTTTCGTTGATAAAAGTTTGCTCCACCGTAATCGGCACAATTTGATTGTCGAATTTGCCTTCGGCTTGTGCCTTAATAGCTTTTAAATGAGAGTTCAAGGCAAACTCATCTTGGTCTTCTCTTGATACATTGAATTGTTTAGCCACAGCCTCTGCGGTTAGTCCCATTCCCCAATAATAATCTTCGTGACCTTCTGCGGCTACACGGTAGTCCGGAGTTGGCTTGTAGCCACCCATCGGAATAAAACTCATACTTTCGGCACCACCTGCAATGATGCAATCGGCCATTCCGCTTTGGATTTTTGAGGTCGCCATAGCGATGGTTTCTAAACCTGAGGCACAATAGCGATTTACGGTTACGCCCGGCACATCGGTCACTTTTAATCCCATTAGTGAAATCAAACGCGCTACATTTAGACCTTGTTCGGCTTCCGGCATGGCGTTACCCACCATGACGTCATCGATACGGGTTTTGTCAAAATCAGGCAGTTCATTCATCATAAACTGAATGGTTTCTGCGGCCAACTCATCGGGTCTTTTAAAGCGGAATACACCTTTGGGTGCTTTGCCGACGGCAGTTCTGTATGCTTTTACGATATATGCTGTTTTCATCTGATTAATTTCTTAATGGTTTTCCTTTGGTTAACATGAATTGGATACGCTCTAATGTTTTTCTTTCGGTACAAAGCGATAAGAAAGCTTCTCTTTCAATATCTAATAAGTACTGTTCTGAAACCAGTGTTGGTTCAGACAAATCTCCTCCGGCCATGACATAAGCTAATTTGTTGGCGATTTTTTGATCGTGTTCAGAAATGTATTGTCCGGCTACCATTTGGTCAGTTCCAACCAAGAACATTCCCAAGGCTTGTTTTCCAAGCACTTTGACATCTTTTCTTGGGATAGGCTGAGTGTAACCGGCTTCAGCCATTAGTAATGCGTGTTTCTTGGCTTCCGCTATTTGTCGGTCTTTGTTTACTACCACGATGTCTTTCCCTTTTTGCAAAACGCCCATATCAAAAGCTTCATAAGCAGAAGTGGCTACTTTAGCCATAGCTACCGTTAAAAAGTATTCTTGTAAGGTGTTTAATTCTACATCATTTTTGCGATACAAATCCGCTGCTCTCAAAGTCATTTCTTTAGAACCGCCGCCGCCGGGGATAACGCCTACACCGAATTCCACCAAACCAATATAAGTTTCAGCCGCAGCTACTACTTTGTCGGCGTGCATGGTCATTTCACAACCACCGCCTAAGGTCATGCCGTGTGGTGCTACCACTACCGGAATAGAAGAGTAGCGGCAACGCATCATGGTATCTTGGAACATTTTGATGGCCATATTCAATTCGTCATATTCTTGTTCAACGGCCATCATGAAGATCATTCCGATATTGGCTCCGACAGAGAAATTAGCCGCTTGATTACCGATTACTAATCCGTTGTATTGTTTTTCGGCTAAGTCGATGGCTTTGTTGATGCCGACTAAAACATCGCCGCCAATAGTATTCATTTTGCTCTGGAATTCAAGGTTTAAGATGCCATCACCTAAATCATGAATTACAGCACCGCTGTTGCTCCAAACTTTTTTACTTTCTCGGATATTGTTTAGAATGATAAAGCTGTCTTGTCCGGGAATTTTGGTTTGCGACTTGCTTTGAATGTTGTAGTAGTATGTCGCACCTTCTTTAATAGTATAGAAACTGGTGTTGCCTGAAGCTATCATTTCGCCAACCCAGGCAGCCGGTTTTAAACCTTCGGTTTCCATCAATTCAATTCCTTTTTGTACACCGATGGCATCCCAAATTTCGAACGGACCATTTTCCCAACCGAATCCGGCTTTCATAGCATCGTCTATCTTATAGAAATCATCCGTAATTTCAGGTACTCTGTTGGATACATAAGCAAACATAGCCGCAAAGTTCTTTCTGTAGAATTCGCCGGCTTTGTCTTTGCCTTTAACCAATACTTTGAAACGATCTATCGGTTTGTCGATGGTTTTGGTCAATTCTAAAGTGGCAAATGAAGCTTTTTTAGCAGCTCTGTATTCTAAAGTATTTAAATCGAGTGATAGGATTTCTTTACCTTCTTTTTTGTAGAATCCTTGACCGGTTTTGCTTCCTAACCATTTGTTTTCCATCATTTTGTTGATGAAATCCGGTAATTTGAACAAGTCATGGGCTTCGTCATTCGGGCAGTTTTCGTATAAACCATTGGCCACGTGTACCAAAGTGTCTAAGCCTACCACATCAACAGTTCGGAAAGTAGCCGATTTTGGACGACCGATCACCGGACCGGTTAATTTGTCTACTTCTTCAATGGTCAAATCCATTTCTTTGACCAAATGAAACAAACTTTGGATTCCGAAAATACCGATACGGTTTCCGATAAAAGCCGGAGTGTCTTTGGCAACAACCGATGTTTTTCCTAAAAATTTAGAACCGTAGTCGAATAAGAAGTCGAGTACTTCATTACTGGTTTTTGGTCCGGGAATGATTTCGAATAACTTTAAATAACGCGCCGGATTGAAGAAGTGTGTACCGCAAAAATGGGCTTGAAAATCATCGCTTCGGCCTTCGCTCATAAACTGAATCGGAATACCGGAAGTGTTAGAGGTTACCAGCGTTCCCGGTTTTCTGTATTTATCAATTTGTTCAAAAACTAATTTTTTGATGTCCAGTCTTTCCACAACCACTTCGATAATCCAATCATAATGGGCTATTTTGGCCATATCATCGGTAGTGTTTCCGGTAGTAATTCGGGAGGCGAATTTCTGACTGTAAATGGGCGATGGGTTCGACTTTAGCGCATTAGCCAAGTGATCGTTAACCAAACGGTTGCGAACGGCTTTGCTTTCTAAGGTCAATCCTTTCTTTTCTTCGGCTTCGGTTAAGGCATTTGGGATAATATCCAAAAGCAATACTTCGACACCAATGTTGGCAAAATGGCAAGCAATTCCGGAACCCATGATTCCCGAACCGATTACAGCCACTTTTTTAATTGTTCGTTTCATATGTTTTTTGTTCTTTATAATTATGTTTGTTTGAGCTTGTAGAAAATCTTTTATGGGATGAACACTTCGACAAGCTCAGTGTGACAATTGTATTATTATTTGCTTTTGTTCTAAAAAACCTTCTTTTCAGTAATCAATTCGTTGATGATGTCGGCGACTTCCATAAAGTGTTGTAATTTTTCTTCAGGTACGTTTTGTTTGACCACATCGTTGAATTTTAATACGGTGATTTTAGATTGCTCTCTCATTTGTTTTCCCAAGTCGGTTAAGTATATGAGAACACCGCGACCATCATCCGGATTTTTTCTTCTAACTATTAATCCTTTTTCTTCCAGTGTTTTTAAAGTTCGAGTTAGGCTGGTGGCTTCCATTCCCATTCGGGAGCTTATATAAGTTGACGGCGTACCATCTTCTTTATCGATACTTAAAAGTGCAAATCCGATAGCCATGGAACCATCAAATTTCGAGGCTTCTTCGTTGTACATTCGCGCCACGGCTTGCCAAGTTGCACGAAGTATATAATCTATAGTTTTATCTTTCATACCTAATTAATAGCACTAAAACGATTTCGTTCTGAATCCAAAGATAATAAAATATATTATGCACGCATACTATTTTTTAAAAATATTTAATGTATTAACAATAATATAATGTTGTAAAACAAAAAACGCCCGAGTTTCCCCGAGCGTTGCATTATGATGTAAAGTAATTTATTTGAGTTTTCCATTGGTTACCGCTATGACTGCACCAACGATTGCTGCAATGACTACTGAAACCAAAACATCTACAGCAACCAATTGCCAATTTAGAGTGGCACTGTACATTCCGTTAAAGAAACTCATGGAAAGCGACATGAACAGTCCGATTCCAATGGCTAATTTAACACCGGGTACGCATTTACTAATGCCTTCACCTTGGTTAAAAATGAAAGACATCATAAAACCAAAACACATACAACCCAAAAAGATAAATGTGAGGTTTTCGGCTGCACCTTCCGGTTTAGGAAAGAAATCTTTTAACAGCATACCGTAAAGCAGCCAACCCATCAGAAAATCGGCTATACCACCAACGATACCTCCGATCAGAAAGTTTTTGACATTCATAATTAATAGTTTTATTGGTTAATACTTTAAAATTAAAATTTAATTGAAAAGATAATAAGTCAACAACTATTTAATTATCAACCGAATACAACAATAGGTTGTTAATAACCTATCTCGTAAAACAACCTTATTTTTTGGTGTTGAAAGTGCCGTTATCCACGTCTTTTAAAAACTGAATAACGCCCGGGAAGTAATGCTTTTGGTCGTCGTATTGAGAACAATGGCTGCCGTTGGGACAAAACAAAAATCGTCCGTTTTGCACTTCATTGGCTATCCATTCCATGTGTTTGGGATCCATGGTGTCGTATTTGGCTCCAATGGATAGGGTAGGAACCGTTAATGTTTTTAATTGAGAAGTGATGTCCCAATTTTTTAAAGTAGCATCTCCGGTGATACCAAATTCACTCGGTCCTTGCATGTAGACGTAAACATTAGGATTTAAATGTTTAAAAGCCCTGTTGATGGATTCCGGCCATTCCGCTACGGGAAAACGTAAGATGTGTTCCGTATAGTAATGATTCATCAACAATTCCATGTATTTCGGATTGGTGTAATCTTTATTTTTTTCGAATGTTTTGATTTGGTCAAAAACTTTAGGGTCGAGTTGCGGACCTAAAACTTCTTCAGCGTATTTGTTGTATGCCGGCGCACTGGCCATCATATTAGAAATAATCAGTCCTTTAAGGTTTTTTTGGTATTTCAAAGCGTATTCCATGGCCAAAATGCCGCCCCAAGATTGCCCTAACAGATAAAAGTTGGAGTTGTCTAATTTCAAGGCCTTGCGTACTTGTTCGACCTCTTCCACAAATCGGTCAATGGTCCACAATCTATTGTCGTTGGGTTGGTCGCTGTAGTAAGAACCTAGCTGGTCATAATAGATGTACTCAATGCTTTCTTGCGGAAAATAACCGTCAAAACTCTCAAAAAACTCATGAGTTCCGCCCGGTCCGCCATGAAGCAAAAGCACTTTGATTTTGGGATTGTTACCCACTCTTTTGGTCCAAACTTTAAATTCACCAACCGGCGTTTTAATAGGAATCATTTTGATGCCTCCGGTGAACTGATCATCTCTTCGCGAGAAGTCGAGGTAATTTTCTCTTACGGTATCAGTAGGTTTGTTTTCCTTACACCCGGAAAATAAAAAAAATGTCAGTAATGAATAAAGCAATAGTTTTATTTTCATGATGCGTAGCATTAGATTAACCGTATATTTTTTGGTACAAGTCTTTGTATTTTTCCATAACAATTTTACGCTTTAACTTGAGCGTAGGTGTAAGGTGACCGCCATCGATAGACCAAACATCGGGTGTTAATTCGAAGCGTTTGATTTTTTCCCAGTTGCCAAAGCGTTCGTTGATTTTTTCCACTTCTTTAGCTATGCGATCAATCACGTCAGAGTTGGAAGCTATTTCTGCTGGAGTAGTACCAACGTTTAGGTTTTTGCGTTTGGCCCATTCTTGGATGAAATCAAAACTAGGTTGTATGAAAGCCGCCGGCATTTTTTCGCCATCCCCAATTACCATAATTTGTTCAATGAACAAAGATTGTTTCATAGCGTTTTCAATCAACTGAGGCGCAATGTATTTTCCGCCCGAAGTTTTGAACATTTCTTTCTTACGGTCGGTTATTTTTAAGAAACCGTCTTTATCCACTTCACCAATATCACCGGTATGGAAATAGCCGTTTTTGATCACTTCATCGGTGAGTTGTTGGTCTTTGTAGTAGCCCATCATCACATTCGGTCCTTTGCACAAAATCTCGCCATCTTCGGCAATTTTTACTTCCACATTATTAATTACTCGTCCTACAGTACCTACGCGAAAACCACCATTTCTTTGGTCGTTAACCGTAATAACGGGAGAAGTTTCGGTCAAACCGTAGCCTTCCATAACCGGCATTCCGGCGGCGGCGAACACGCGAATCAAACGATGTTGCAAGGCTGCACTTCCGGAAACCATTACGTTTAAGTTACCACCTAAACCTTCTTTCCATTTGCTGAAAATCAGTTTTCGGGCTATTTTTAATTGGAATTCATACCACCAACCATTAGCACCGTAAGGTTCGTAACGCAAACCTAAGTCGATGGCCCAAAAGAATAACTTCCTTTTAATTCCGGTTAATTCTTCTCCTTTGGCGATGATTTTGTCATACACTTTTTCCAATAGTCTTGGTACTACTGAGAAAACAGTCGGTTTAACTTCTTTAATATTATCGGACAACTTTTCAATGGATTCGGCAAAGTAAATGGACACCGAATAGTATTGGTAGATGTATAAAATAACGCGTTCGAATATGTGGCAAATCGGAAGGAAACTTAAGGCTACACTGGTACTTTCTTCAAAAGGAATGCGTGGCGAACTATCCAAAACATTGGAAACAATATTGTTGTGTGACAACATTACACCTTTTGGCTTTCCGGTAGTTCCCGAAGTGTAAATGATGGTCGCCAATTCTTCCGGTTTGACGTTGTTTTTTCGGTCTTCCACCACATCTTGATTGCTTTGGTCTTGCCCTAATTCCAGGAGTTCGAGCCAACTTTTACAGCCTTCAATTTTGTCAAAAGAATACACTTCTTCTAAAAGCGGTAATTCCGACCTTACGGCCATCAATTTTTGGTAAACCACTTCATCGGAAACAAAACAGTATTTGGATTCCGAGTGGTTTAAGATGTAGGCATAATCTTCAGCTGCAATGGTTGGATAAATCGGCACCGTTTGTGCGCCAACTTGCAAAACACCAACATCCATAATGTTCCATTCTGTTCGGTTGTTCGAAGAAATGAGGGCTATTTTATCATTTTTTTGAAGATTCAATCGAAGCAATGCTCTGGAAATAGCATTGGCTTTATCTACATATTCTTGTGTAGAGGTAGCAACCCATTGACCGTTATATTTGGTAACGAGGCAATTAGGAAGGTTATTTTTTTTCAGCTGATAGTAGGCAAAATCAAAAAGGCGTGTGATCTCTGTCATTGTAGTCCGTTAATTTGTTGCAAATTAAGGATTATTGTTTTCAAACACAATATTAATTTTAAATATGACCGAGATAGCGCTGAAATATGTAGTTTTGCATCGTTTGTTTTTAAGCTCAAGATGAAAAAATTTCCCCGATTTTCAGAATATAAAATTTTGGTTGTCAGATTATTGTTGGCTTACCTTTTTTATTTTATTGCCCGTGTCTTATTTTATGTTTACAATCAGAATTTAATCAGTGTTGACAGCGCCTTTGATTTTCTGAAGTTATGCTACCACGGACTGGCTTTTGATACCACTACCATTTTGTACACCAATGGTTTATTTATCCTTTTTTCTGTTTTTCCGTTGTTGGTAAATACCCGCAAAAATTATCAGAAAGGATTATTTTACTTGTACTTTTCAACCAATTTGTTGATGTATTCGGCCAATTTCATCGACTTCATTTATTACCGATACACCTTTAGTCGAAGTACCAGAGCTTCTTTAGATACCTTGGAGAACGAAAGCAATAAAAGCGAATTGTTTTTTAATTTTTTACTGAACTATTGGCATGTGTTTTTACT
The DNA here is from genome assembly GCA_002786385.1 of Flavobacterium sp. FEMGT703F. GTDB lineage: Bacteria > Bacteroidota > Bacteroidia > Flavobacteriales > Flavobacteriaceae > Flavobacterium > Flavobacterium cheonhonense. Next base: position 17,533 of record PGCN01000024.1, on the reverse strand, counting down.
GTTTTTTGCCTTAGCTTATATTTGGATTTTATTGTACAAAAGGACCAAGGTTAAGCAGGTGAGTGAGAAGCCAACTTTAAAGTACTTTGCCACTTCCATCGCCGGTTTTTTAATCATAGTTGCACTTTGCATAGGTGGCATTCGAGGCGATTTTAAAAAGAGTACCCGTCCGATTAATATGTTAGACGCCAGTCGTTATGTGCAAAATGCCGGACAAGCAGATGTGGTTTTGAATACGCCTTTCGCCATCATCAGAACATGGAATACCAATACGTTTAAGAAAGTTAATTTGGTTCCTAAAGCTACGGTTGATAGTTTGCTGATTCCGATTAAGCAATACAAGAATAATACGCCTACCAAACCGAATATTGTTATTTTTATCTTGGAAAGTTTTGCCCGAGAATACAACGGAGCTTTCAATAAAGGTACTAAAATTCCCGATTATCAAGGTTACACTCCGTTTGTAGATTCGTTGGCACAGCATAGTTTAATCTTTACCAATGCGCACGCTAACGGTTGGAAATCCATACACGGCATGTCTTCGGTTTTGGCCGGAATTCCGTCTTTTAAAGATGCTTTTACGTCATCGCCTTATCCAAAGCAAAAAATAGAATCATTAGTATCCACTTTGGAAAGTGTAGGCTATAACACTTCGTTTTTTCATGGCGCACCGAATGGTTCTATGGGATTTTTAGGTTTTGGGAATATCTTGGGCTTTGACCATTATTACGGTAAAAACGAATACAACAACGACGCCGATTTTGATGGTGTTTGGGGTATTTGGGACGAACCGTTTTTCCAGTATTTCAATAAAACATTGACACAAAAGAAAGAACCGTTTATGGCGACCTTGTTTTCGGTTTCTTCACACGAACCTTATAAAGTGCCGGAAAAATATGAAGGCAAATTTCCGAAAGGGAAAGTCAATATCAACGAGTGCATCGGCTATACGGATTATGCTTTGAAGCGATTTTTTGCCGAAGCCAAAAAACAAACTTGGTACAACAATACCATTTTTGTATTGGTTGCCGATCATGGCAATACGATTGCTTACGATGAATACCGCAAAGAGTTCAACAGAAATACGGTGCCGATTTTATTCTTTTCGCCTAATGAAAAATATGTAGGTGTGAACAACGACTTAGCGCAGCAAATCGATATTTATCCTACGTTACTGGATATGATTGGGTATCAAAAACCATTCAGAAGTTGGGGAAGGAGTTTAATCAGTGAAAAGCGCGTACCGCCATTTGCTGTGAAATACGGTGCTAAGGTGTACCAATTTATGAGTGGCAATTACATTTGTACATTCGACGGTCAGAAAGCGGTTGGCTTTTACGACAAAGACGATAGAGGAATGGAAAAGAATTTGATCAAAAACCGCAATGCTGAGATGAATGCGTTGGAATTGCGTTGCAAAGCGTTTATTCAGGATTATATGGAGAGAGTAGTCGATAAGCGATTGACTACGGTGAAATAGACGAACAAGAAATACCGAATGTCCACCGGACATTCTCCTCTTAATATCAAATATTCAGGATTATATGGAAAGAGTGGTAGATAAGCGATTGACTACGGTGAAATAAAAAAAGCGACTGATAGCAGTCGCTTTTTTGTTTTTATGAGTTATATCTTTTACAACTTATTCATGTTTTGAGCCAAAGTCTCAATAAACTTCGAAATCGGACCTTTAATCATCATGGCCATCATCGGATTGAATTCGCCTTCAAAATGCAATTGTACCGCCGTTGCAGTAGCTGAAACCGATTCCAAATTAGCCGTTAGGGTAAACGGTAACTTATCGCTCGCTGCAGCCAAGTTGACTTTAGTATGCGGATTGCCTTCTTTCAAACGCAATTTGATTTCCGGCATGCCTTTCAACCCGAAATTAAAAATATCATCGCCTAAAACTTCAAACTTGGCAATGTTTTCCGGCATTAATTTTTCATAGTTTTTTACATCAGACAAGGCGTTGAATAAATATTCAGCTGATTGGTCTACGGTAACTTTTGGACTTTCTAAGTTCATTTTTTGGGTTTTAAGGTTTCGGGTTCAAGGTTTCGGGTTGAACTTGTAACTTTCAATTATACATTCCACGTCGATGGGCTTTTACGCCATTCCTGTAAAGTAGCTAATTCTTTTTCGGTTATATAATTTTTGGCCACAGCCAACTGTAATAAATGCTCGTAATCGGCTAAAGTATTCAATTCCACATTAGCATTTTTGAAATTGTCTACCGCCACATCAAAACCATAAGTAAATATAGCCACCATTCCTTTAACGTGTGCGCCGGCTTCTTTAAGTGCTTCAACAGCCAATAAACTGCTGTTGCCCGTACTGATTAAATCTTCCACCACCACTACATTTTGCCCTTTTTGCAAAAAGCCTTCCACTTGGTTTTGGCGTCCGTGTTTTTTAGGTTCAGGACGAACATAAACAAAAGGCAATCCCATGTATTCTGCCACCAACATCCCAATTCCGATGGCACCGGTAGCTACCCCTGCAATCACATCGGGTTTTCCGAATTGTTTTTCGATATGCTTGGCGAATTCTTCACGAACAAAATTTCTAATGGCCGGAAAGGAGAGAATTAAACGGTTATCGCAATAAATAGGAGAGTGCCAACCTGAAGCCCATGTAAAAGGATTTTTAGGATTCAATTTAATTGCATTTATTTGTAAAAGCAATTCGGCTGTTTTTTCGGCTGTGTCTTTATTAAAAATCATAGTACAAATGTATAAAGTTTTTGTCAACGATAAACCACTTTTTTTGACCAACGAGGTTGCTAAGGAAACCGATTTTCAGTTGTTTTTGTTGGAAAGTGTTGATATTGAGCAAGTCATCATCAAAATGTTTCAAAACAAAATCCAAAAAGCCTATTTGTACTATCCGGATGAAAAAGCCATACTGAAAAAAGTCAAAGAAAAAATTCCCGTTTGCAAAGCCGGCGGCGGGTTGGTTTACAACAAAGCCGGAGATGTTTTGTTCATTTTCAGAAACGGAAAATGGGATTTACCCAAAGGAGGCATCGAAAAGGGAGAGGAAATAGAAGACACTGCCATCCGTGAGGTTGAAGAAGAAACCGGCGTAACCAATTTAAAAATTACCCACAAACTCCAAAAAACCTATCACGTTTTTAAACGCGGCGGGAAATACAAACTCAAAGTAACCCATTGGTACGAAATGCGCACCGACTTTACCGGAACGCCCAAACCACAAGCCAATGAAGGCATAGAAAAAGTCGCTTGGCTTAATCCTGAGGAAATAAAAGAAGCCTTAAAAAACTCTTACGAGAATATCAAATTGTTATTTCAAGAAGAGGAGTTATTGAGGTAGCGTTCATCCAGGTAAGACTTTAGCCGTTTTTCTTCCTCTTGTAGTAAAGTTTGTTTTATTTCGTAAGTCATCAAAAGAGATTCGTCGTATTTCCCGGCTTTATTGCGGGCTTTGGCTTCCATGCTTTTCAGTAAGTCCGGATTTTCTTCTTTTAAATGGGTCTGATTGTTTAAAAAATCCAGCAATTGAAATCTGGCAGCCACAAAGGCTCGACTTTTTTTAATTTTCTCAATTTTCCTTGCTGTAAGTTGTTGTTGGTATTCGTTTTCCTGAATCAAAGCCTTTAGTATGGCTTTCTTTTTATCTTGTTGTTGGGTTGAAAGCAATGGCTTTTTCGATTGTTTGTTGTTTTCGTTAACAACATACTGTAGCATAGCATTTAATTGCTGCATGGCTTGCAAAGGCAAATTCCTTTTTCCCGATTCGTACATCGACCATTGGCTGCGGTTGATTTTCAGCAATAAAGATATTTCCAATTGACTTAAGCCTAATAATTCACAGGTTGTGACTTCTTTTTTCATAACGATTCATTTGTGTCAATTTTTACTAACCAAAAATTTTGCCACACTTTTGGTGTCATTTTTATTTTTGGATAATTTTTGACACCAACAGAATTCTAAAAATCCTACAAAGCCCATTGTTTTATTGTGAGAAAAGTGTTAAGTTTGGGATATAGGAATGGTAAGTAGATTTAGGTTTATCAAACTTATTAGAAAGTTATTGCAATTTAAACATCAAGATATGATAAAAACAAAATGGTTAATATATACTGTTATTATTGGATTAATGCCCTTCTTTATAAGAACATTCATATCAATATTTGACAAAACTGCAACTTTAGAATATTGGATAAATGAAACCGATTTTATTGGATTAGGTCTTGTTCTAAATTTGTCGAATATAAATGAATTAGAAGACAAAGAGTTTGAAGATAGAATTTGGAAAACAAAAAATATTGGCTTGTCAGTAGTATACATTGTTTTATTTTCATCAATTCTAGCTATTGTGACCTATTCAGATTTTAAACATAACACCGATATAAATAAGTGGACAGTAAAAATTTGCGCAATTTTGTTATCATTTGTGTCATTTTTCTTTAGTTATTCAATCTACAACCGCTTAAATTCAATAAGATGACAACTACTGAAATTATCATTGTGCTGACTTTATTTGGAGTAGTTATTGGATTAATTGTTTCAATTAAAACAATTTTAGAAACACGCAAAAAATACTATAATGAATATATCAAACGTAAACGAAATGAAAAAACTTAGATCATTCCTCTATCTAGATAATTATAAAATGTACTCTATTTCTTCACAGCTTTTTGAAGGTTTGACTGAACAAATTGTTAAATCTGAAGAAACAGTAAAAAAAGAAAAAGAAAGCCAAAAAGGTCCTTTTACTAGTGGTAAAATTTTGGCAGATATCATAGAAACTAATACGAATCAAACCGAGACCAAGTTTCTTCATGATTTCTCGTACAACCTTTTTGAAGATTCATTATTTGAGCAAAATCGAGTTTTGGAGATAAATGCAGTAAATATCTTGGACAATCTTTCCCAAATTTCAGATTTTAGTTTTGTGAAAATTTCAGGAAATGCGATTTTTAATGATCTGAAAATAATTGAAGATACAATTTCAAATTTTAATAAAATTGGAGAAGCAATAGGCTATGTTACACACAAGGCCAAATATGATGAGCAACAAGCTGAATTAAAAAAAACAGTTAACGCAATTCAGGATAGAAATCAAAAAGCAAAAGCACATGCAATTGTAAAATCAGCAACTGACTTCAAAAAAATCCTTCGTGAGAATGGGTTAAATATGGATGATGACTTTTTAAAACATATGGCATATATTATTAACTATGGATATAATCAACAATTTGAAGTGCAAATACCTATTAACACTCGAGAAGATAGCTTTAGATTATTTAGTGCTCAACTAAATAGAGATAATCTAAAAGAAAATGAATATTCAATAATTAAAAAATATTCTCGAGAAACTGAAAAAGAGTTTAAATTATTTGGAATATTGACACAAAAGTTAACGGCTGAAAGTAAGGAAATAATTTTTAAAGAATTGAGAAAAGACAAAGGTGATGATCCTAATATGAAAGAAGCATTGATGAGCATAGTTGTAGCTCTGACTAATGTAGAAAGAACTTTTACTGGAAAGTTAGATTATGAATACGTAATTGACCCAATTGCTTTATATCTAGAAATTTAAACTCCCTAAAACATTGGTTATCCGCTAAAGCCGGATTTTCATAAGTTGCACTTCTTTTTTAACAAAAACTCAATCTTAACATACAATATGCTATTCATTGGTTTCACTACAAACTGATGGCTGCGAAACATAGTGTCAGTTGCTTTGAAATCAAGTTGAAAGAACAAAACGATTTTGTATATTTGAACCTATGAATATTATCAATCAAAATATTGAACTTATAAATGCGCTTTGTAAATCGCACAAAGTAAAACGTTTGTATGCATTTGGTTCTGTATTAACTGATCGATTTAATGAGCAAAGTGATATAGATTTAATCGTTGATTTTAGTGATGTTCAATTGCTTGATTACGCCGACAATTATTTTGATCTGAAATTTTCTCTTGAAGACACACTAAAAAGACCCGTGGATTTATTAGAAGAAAAAGCGATAAAGAATCCTTATTTCAAAAAAGCCATTGATAAAAATAAGCAATTGATTTATGGATGATTATATTTACGCATGGCTTTATGATATAAAAACTTCAATTGAAGAGATTGAAAGTTATTTTCCATTAGGTAAAGTTTTTCAACATTATCAGGAAGATTTAAAAACCAAACGTGCAGTGGAGAGAAATATTGAAATTATAGGAGAATCCATGAGTAGAATTTTGAAAGTTAATCCACAAATAGAAATTTCAAACTCCAGAAAAATAGTGGATGCGCGAAATAAAATAATTCATGGGTATGATGAAATTTCAGACGATGTAATTTGGGGAATCGTAGTCAACAATCTACCTATCTTAAAAAGTGAAGTTGAAAACCTATTGCCGGATTAGCCATTAACTCAACAGCCGTTCCGCCCAATCACTAACTACTCTCCAATTTATTCCATAACCCTATACACCGGATACTGCAAATGCGCCGTTTCATACCAAGGCGAATTTTTGTAAATCCAGTCTAATTGCGCTTCGGGATTATCGGCAAAGGCTTTGTCTTGGTTGCGCTTTTCTTCCAATTTGGCTTTAACTTCAGGATGTAGTTTTAAGTATTCGGCGGCTGTATCCTCAAACACATAATCGGAATAGCCTTCTTTTTGTTGGAGTAGGGTGTCGAAAAAATTCCAATTGAAAAAACTGTCCACCGCTTCGGGCTCTAAAGTTTCCAATAAATATTTCACACCGGCTTGTTGTGTTGCAAAAACATAATCGCCTTTTCTGAAATTTATTTTGGTTTTGCTAACAACAACTTGAGTGTTCGAATGTGGATAATGACCTTCATAAGCATTTTTAGCGGTTTTGTAATCGACTATGCGATAACTTTCCACTTCCATTAGGCTGTCTTTTTCGAGGCGCGTGTAAGCCAATTGATTGTTGGTTAGCAATTCAATCACTTTCCATTGTCCTTGGGGAATCACGTAAGCTTTCGGGATTTTGATATTTTTCAACGCTTTATAAGTGCCGTAAAAGGGAATCTCTTTGGTGTAAGGTTTATTGCGGTCGTAGTACAATCGTTTTCCGTTGGTAACATCACTTTTCTTATAATCGCCTTCATAGCCAAGGAATTTTATTTTTTCCACTTTGCTGCTGTCGATAGTCCATTGGATAGGATAGGAGTTGCCCACTTGATATTGCTTACCGTTTTCCGCTCTTTTGTTTTTGATGAGTGTCACGTTTTTATCAGCATATTGCAGCGTAGACACCATAAAATCATAGGTTACTTTCACGCGTTCAGCATACGGTTTCAGCATGTGTGTTTCCACCACGTAGCCGAGCGAATTGAATAAAGAAGTATAGCCTGTAGCATACCGAGGCGTATCGCTAAATTGGGCAAAACCATCAGCAGGAGTACCATGCCAAACGTTGACATACGGAGTGCTTTCGACTTTTTTCGATTGTAAATCTGTAACGATGGCAGGCGTCATTTCGGTTTTGATAAATTCACCTAAGGCATTGCCCAAACGATTGGGTTCGGTCATGATATAGGTGAGTTTGTACTGATAATCGGCACCATTGCTCACGTGATTGTCAATAAAAATGTCAGGTAAAAAGTAATGGAAAATTTGGGTAAACGCTTGAGTATTCCGAGTATCGGTTTTGATGAAGTCGCGATTCAAATCGAAATTCCGCGCATTACCTCTGAAGCCGTACTCTTCCGGGCCATTTTGGTTGGCTCTGGAAGTTGTATTTCGGTTGAGTAAACCACCAATATTATACACCGGAATGGCAATCACCACTACATTTTTAGGTACGGCTATTCTTCGCAAAGCCAAATCGCGAAACAATTGCATCGAAGCGTCAATGCCATCGGGTTCGCCGGCGTGAATACCGTTGTTGATGAGCAGGAAGAGCTTTTCGGTTTTGGTTTTGTAGTCAAACTTTTTATCGGCATCAAAAATCACTACTCGCAAAGGTTCACCGCTATCGGTTAAACCAAATGTTTGAAGTTTGATGGTTTCAAAATCGGCATCGAGTTGGTGGTAAAATCGCAATACTTCTGTATAATCAGCCGATTGGTTGCCGTTGCCTTTTTCAAAAAAAGTGGCATAAGAGTCGTTTTTTTGCGCCCAGGAAGTCAGTGCAAACAGCAATAAAAGCGAAAGGACTTTCATTACTTTTCTTTTTTAACTACTACGCTATCCGGAACCAAAACGGTATAATCGCCGCCGTTTCGGATAACATCTCTAACAATGCTGGAAGAGATATAGGAAGTTTTGGAGGCCGTAAGTAAAAACACAGTTTCAATTTGGGATAATCTACGATTGGTGTGTGCAATGGCTTTTTCAAATTCAAAATCGGCCGGATTGCGCAAGCCGCGCAGGATAAAATCGGCATCCAGTTTCCGACACAAATCGATCGTCAATCCTTCGTAGGTAACCACTGAAACCCGCGGTTCATCTTTAAAAGCTTCCTCGATAAACTGTTTTCGGTCTTCTAAAGAAAACATATACTTTTTATCGGCATTGATACCAATAGCCACAATCACTTCATCGAAAAGCGAAACACCTCTTTTAATAATATCATAATGTCCCAAAGTAATCGGGTCAAAGGAACCGGGAAATATTGCTTTTCTTTTCATATGGTTGTATGTTATAGGTTGTGAGTTGTAAGTTAAAAGCTGTATGACCTACAACTTATAACTTACAACCCACAACTTTTATTTATTTAAGGCCAATTCTAAAGCGTTCGTGAACAAGTCGGTTAACGAAATTCCGGCTTCTTTGGCTTGTTGCGGAATCAAACTTTCGGTGGTTAAACCCGGAATGGTGTTCATTTCCAACATATGTGGTTCACCATTTACGATGATGAATTCACTTCTGGAGAAGCCACTCATTTTTAAAACTTCGTAGGCTTTTTTGGCTACAGCCGATACTTTGGCAGTCATTTCCGGAGAAATTCGGGCCGGCGTAATTTCTTGTGACTTGCCTAAATACTTGGCTTCGTAGTCGAAGAAGTCGTTTTCGGATACAATTTCTGTAATAGGTAATACGGTGATGTTACCTTTGTAATTGATCACGCCAACCGAAACTTCTGTGCCATCTAAGAAACTTTCGATGATGATTTCGTTGTCTTCTTTGTAGGCGTTGACAATGGCATAAGCCAATTCATCTTTGGTTTTTACTTTGGAGATGCCGAAACTCGAACCCGATTTGTTGGGTTTCACAAAGCAAGGCAAACCAACTGTTTTTAGGATGGCTTCTTCGTCGATTTCATCCCCTTGATTTAAATAATAGGAAGTCGCTGTCTTAATGCCATAAGGTTTCAATACCGACAATAAATCACGTTTATTGAAAGTTAAAGCCGCTTGGTAATAATCGCAGGAACTTTGTGGAATACCTAACAATTCAAAATAGGCTTGCATCAAACCGTCTTCGCCCGGCGTACCGTGGATGGCATTGAAGACTACATCAAAAGTGATTTTTTCTCCGTTGACAGTGGTAGAAAAGTCGTTTCGGTCTATCGGAAATTCGTTGTCTTGCTCATCTACATAAACCCATTTGTCTTTTAAGATATGAATGCGATAGCCTTTGTATAAATTTTGGTCTAAAAATTGATAAACCACGTTGCCGCTTTTGAGAGAAATTTGATATTCGCTGGAATATCCGCCCATAATGATGGCTACTTTTTTCATTAGTAGTAGGAGTTAGGTTGGTGTTAAAGTAGTAACAAAATTATCATTTTTTTTCTTAGATAAGGCTATGTCTTTAGATTTTTAGATTGTTAGACATTTTAGATTGTTAGATTCATAGATTTTTAGACTTCTTAGATGTTATTCTTTCTAATTATCTAATAGCGAAGCGCATCTATACGCCTGAAAGGCATGTCTAACTGTCTAAAAGCGAAGCGTATCTAAAAGCCTGAAAGGCGTGTCTAACTATCTAATAGCGAAGCGCATCTAAAAGCCTGAAAGGCCTATCTAAAATTCTAATAGCGAAGCGTATCTTTTTTATATCTTTGCTTAAATAATATTTCTTTATGAGTTTACGCCAATATTTAACCAGTAAGGTGTTTTTTGCCCAAGTATTAGCCGCTATGGCCATTTTTGCTGTAATAGCTTTTCTATTTTTTCATTGGATAACTTACACAACCAATCACGGTCAGGAAATTACGGTGCCGGATTTGAGTAAACTGTCTGCTGAACAAGCGGAAGAAAAATTGGATGCTTTAGATTTGGATTACATCATTTTGGATACGGTTGATTTTCGTCCCGAATTTCCAAAGTTAACCATAGTAGAACAAGAGCCGAAAGCCGGCGCTAAAGTGAAAGAAGGCAGAAAAATTTATTTAAAAATCAATGCATCAACCTATACTATGGTTGCCGTGCCCGATTTGATTGAGAAAACGTATCGACAAGCGGTTCCGACATTAGAAGCGGTTGGTTTAAAAGAAGGAAACATCACTTACAAACCGTATTTAGGAAAAGATATGGTGTTAGAAATGCGTATGAACGGTAAAAAAGTAAAACCGGGCGACAAAGTGTTGAAGTCTTCTAAAATCGATTTGGTTTTGGGCGACGGAAAAGTGGTTTTTGATGATACGACTATTGATTCTACTGCGGTAGATTCTACTGATATAATGCCTGTAAATGAATAATACCAACGATAATTTCGAGTTAGAAGAGGAATTATTCGAACACCATCGCTTTGTATCGCCTAAAGGTCAAAGTTTGTTGCGTGTCGATAAGTTCTTGATGCAATTGATAGAAAACGCCACCCGAAACAAAATCCAACAAGCTGCCGAAAAAGGCAATATTTGGGTGAACGATGTACCGGTAAAATCCAACTACCGTGTAAAACCTTTTGATGTGGTTAGGGTAATGCTAGAGCATCCGCCTTTTGAGAATCATATTATTCCTGAAGATATTCCGCTGAATATTGTATACGAAGACGATGCTCTATTGGTCATCAATAAACCGCCGGGATTGGTGGTGCATCCCGGTCACGGTAATTATACCGGAACTTTAGTCAATGCTCTAGCTTTTCACTTCGACAATTTACCGCTCAATTCGAGTGAACGTCCCGGATTGGTGCATCGCATCGATAAAAACACTTCCGGTCTTTTGGTCATTGCCAAAACCGAAGCGGCTATGACACATTTGGCCAAACAGTTTGAAGACAAAACTACCGAAAGGGAATACATCGCTATAGTTTGGGGCAATGTCAAAGAAGACGAAGGTACCATTGAAGGTAATATTGCGCGTCATATGAAAGACCGCATGCAAATGGCCGTTTATCCCGAAGGCGATGTGGGAAAACACGCTGTGACGCATTATAAAGTTTTAGAACGATTTGGCTATGTGACTTTGGTGTCTTGTAAATTAGAAACAGGAAGAACACACCAAATTCGCGTCCATATGAAATACATTGGTCACACTTTGTTCAATGATGCGCGTTATGGTGGCGATTTGATTTTGAAAGGTACTACATTCACTAAATACAAACAGTTTATAGACAATTGTTTCAAAACCTTGCCGCGACAAGCATTACACGCCAAAACACTCGGATTTGAACATCCGGTTACTAAAGAATACATGCGATTTGATACCGAATTGCCTGAGGATATGAAAGAATGTATAGAGAAATGGCGCAATTACTCCAAATCCCATGCGGAAGTCAATGACGAAGAAGCATAAAAAAAGTCCTGATTAAATCAGGACTTTTTTATTTTATAAATCATCTTCAATCGGCTTTTCGGCCATAAAGATGTAGTAGATGCCGACTAGTATAAACGGAATACTGAGCCATTGTCCGGTGCTTAATAATCCGAAACTTTCTTCGATACCGCCTTGGCTTTCTTTAACATATTCTACCGCAAAACGCACAGACCATAACATTACTAAGAAGTAACCGAACAACAAACCTTGTTTTTCCGCTGTTTTGGTTTTCCAATACAAGAAGTACAAAGTAAAGAAAACAAATATGTACAAAAAGGCTTCGTACAATTGCGCCGGATGTTTCATGGGAACTTTAGCTAATAAATCGGCATATTGCGGATCAGTGGCAATGGCGTGATAGGCGTCATTTACATTGGAAAGTTTAGTGATGTTCATCACATCTTTGGCCGAATAATAATCGCGGACAAATTTGATTCCGAAAGCCGAATCTGTAACATTTCCAACGATTTCCGAGTTGAAAAAATTTCCAATTCTCACAAAAATAGCGCCACTGGCTACCGGAATTACCACTCGGTCCAACACCCAAAGAATAGGTCTTTTGATTACTTTTTTACTGTAAAAATACATGGCAATTATGATAGCAATGGCCGCACCGTGACTGGCTAATCCGCGGAAACCAGTGAATTCAAATTCGGGGTGGAATTTAAACGGCAATAAAATCTCAGTAGGATTGTTTCGGAAATATTCCCAATCGTAGAAAAAAACTTGACCCAAACGCGCACCCAAAAGCGTTGCGATTACAGTCCAAATAAATAAAGTGTCTAATTTATCAATCGACTCGTTTTCTCTTTCATAAATCTTTTTCATGATATACCAGCCTAAACCGAATGCGATAACAAACATCAAGCTGTAATAGCGAATGATAAAAAAGCCAATATCAATACCTTCTGAAGGATTCCAAACCATAATTTATTATTTTGGGGATTTAGTGTAAAAGTAATTAAATGTTTCTAACTGAGAAAAAATTAACCTTTCTTTAGTGTGAGCACTTTTTTTCGGGCACCGGGTCATAACCACTTTTTCCCCAAGGATGGCAACTCAAAATTCTTTTGAAACCCAAGTAGCTTCCGTAAAATAATCCGTGAATCTTTAGGGCTTCAATGAAATAAGTGGAGCAAGTGGGTTGAAAACGACAAGTAGCCGGTAATAGCGGAGAAAGTACAATCTTATAGAACCAAATCAGTAATAATAATGGCGCTATGAGTATCTTTCGCAACATGGTTATTGTATGCTGAAAGTTGTTCCTTCTTTACCGTCTTTCAACTGTATGCCTAAGGCTAACAATTGGTCACGAATCTGATCTGAAAGCGCAAAGTCTTTATTGGCTCGTGCTTCCAATCGCATGTTAATCAATAATTCAACTACGCCTTCTAATTTATCCGTTTGATTGGAAACCGCTTTTTCATCTTTAATGCCTAACACATCGAAGGTAAAGCTTTTTAGGGTTTCGCCTAAAACAGTTATATCAGGAGCGGTCAAGGTTTCTTTACCGTCGTTCACCAAATTCACGTACTTAATGCCTTCAAACAAGTTCGCAATTAAAATCGGCGTATTGAAGTCGTCGTTCATCGCCTCATAACAGTTTTGCTTCCAAGTGGCAATATCAATTGAAGAAACGGCATTCGGCTTCAAATCTTTAATCAATTCCAAGCCATCCATCAATCGGGTAAAGCCTTTTTCGGCAGCTAAGATTCCGTCATTAGAAAAGTCAAGGATACTGCGGTAGTGCGCTTGCATCATAAAGAAACGCGCCACATTAGGGGAGAAGGCCTTGCTTAAAAACGGACTGCCGCCGTTGTAAATTTCACTTGGTAAGATATTATTACCGGTTGACTTCGACATTTTTTTGCCGTTTAAAGTCAGCATATTGGCGTGCATCCAATAGTTTACGGGACTGTGACCGGTACAAGCTTCGTTTTGGGCAATTTCACATTCGTGGTGCGGAAATTTCAAGTCCATTCCGCCACCATGAATATCAAATGTTTCGCCTAAATATTTGGTGCTCATAGCAGTACATTCCAAATGCCAGCCCGGGAAACCAATGCCCCAAGGCGAAGGCCAACGCATAATATGTTCCGGTTCTGCTCTTTTCCACAAGGCAAAATCTTGCGGATTTCTCTTGTCCGATTGTCCGTCGGTATCACGGGTATTGGCCAGCATTTCTTCGATGTTTCTGCCGCTCAATTTTCCGTAGTGATGGGTTTCGTTAAACTTCACTACATCAAAATACACGGAACCGTTAGACTCATAAGCAAAACCTTTGTCAATAATTTGTTTGACAATTTCTATCTGTTCAATAATGTGTCCGGTTGCCGTGGGTTCAATGCTTGGCGGTAAAAAATTGAATTGGTTTAAAACATCGTGAAAATCAACGGTGTATCGCTGCACAATTTCCATTGGCTCTAACTGTTCCACTCGGGCTTTTTTGGCAATTTTATCTTCGCCGTCATCTACATCATCTACTATGTGACCTACGTCTGTGATGTTCCGCACGTAACGCACTTTATAGCCCAAATGAAGCAAATAGCGGAAAATCATATCAAACGACATGAAAGTACGTACATTACCCAAGTGTACATTACTGTACACAGTAGGGCCACAAACATACATCCCGACATTGCCTTCGTGTACCGGTTTGAAAAGTTCTTTTTCTCCTGTAAGAGAGTTGTAAATTTTTAGCGTATGATTTTTGTAAAGTTGCATTTATTCTGGAGCTATTTCCGGCTTTACGTTACAATCTTTTTTAAATTCCTTCGTTGCCACTACGGTATTTTAAAAAAGGATTTTCACTGCAATCCGGGCTATTAAAAACTGGTTTCTAACTTGATGTAATCTAAAAATTCACGTTTGGTGGTGTCATTCTTGAATTTTCCACCAAACTCCGAGGTTATGGTACTGCTCTCAATATCGCGAATACCTCTGGAATTCACGCATAAATGTTTGGCATCTATCACGCAAGCCACATCTTCAGTGTTCAAAACGCGTTGTAATTCCTGAACGATTTGCATGGTTAATCGCTCTTGAACCTGAGGTCTTTTGGCAAAATAATCTACAATTCGATTCATTTTCGATAAGCCTACTACAGTTCCGTTTGAGATGTATGCCACATGAGCTCTGCCAACGATGGGCAATAAGTGATGTTCGCAAGTAGAATAAACCGTAATGTTTTTTTCAACTAACATTTCACCGTATTTGTAGTTGTTTTTAAAAGTAGAAGAACTAGGCTTTTTGTTGGGATTCAATCCACCAAAAATTTCTTTCACAAACATTTTGGCTACTCTGTTAGGTGTGCCTTTTAAACTGTCGTCAGTCAAATCCATCCCCAAAGTATTTAAAATACTTTCTACATCTTTTTTGATGGCTTCAATTTTTTGTTCGTCTGTTAAATCGAAGGCATCATTTCTTACCGGATTTTGAGCACTTGTAGCGATGTGGTTTTCACCTAATTCATCATTATTTACCACGTTTTTTGTCATTAAATTCGTAACTAATTTGGGATTAAAAATCGAGTAGCAAAGATAAATAATTAAAATTAAAAGCAGCTCAATACTGTTAATATTTGAAATTATTTGATTTTAACGTTAATAATTTGCTAAAAATACGTATATTTCGTGCCTAAAAATTGTCACTAGTAATGAAAAAAATTTACTTCTATTTACTTGTAATTAGTTTATTTACAATCCAAGCAGGTTTTTCGCAGGGTGCGAATTGTGCCGGATCTGAAGCTTTTTGTGCCGGAGGATCCTCATTAACCTTTCAGAATTCGACCGGTACCACCTCTGAGACGGGCATCGATTATGAATGTTTGGGTTCTCAACCCAATCCTGCCTGGTTTTATATGCAAATTGGTATTTCAGGTAATATCAGTTTTCAAATTTCGCAAGCGACCAACGGAGGAACTCCAATTGACGTGGATTACATTGTATGGGGACCGTTTGCAACACCTACGTGTGGCGCTGCCAACCTTAATCCAACTACAAGTGTGAGTTGTAGTTTTTCTGCAGCAGCAGTAGAAAATTTCACCTTAACGAATGCTCAAGTAGGTCAAATATATGTTGTTTTATTAACCAATTACAGTGGGCAAGCTGGTAATATTACAGTGACTCAAACCAATGCCGGACAAGCTGGTGCCGGTGCTACAGACTGTAATATTGTTTGTCCTCTTTCCCTGGATGATCAAGTGATTTGTGTTGGTGGTCAGGCTATTTTGACTGCAACCATAAGTGGTGCAACTACTTATGCATGGACTGGTCCAAGTGGTCCTATAGCTGGAAATAACCAATCAATAACTGTCTCTCAACCCGGAACATATACGGTAGTTGTTAATAAACCGGGATGTGTGGCCAATGCTACTGACAGTGCAACGGTTTCTTATTATGCAGCACCACCGATTAACCCTCCGGTAGATTTAGAGCAATGTTCTAATTTGCCAAGTTTTAACCTTAACGATGCTATAGCAGATATTTTTAACGGAACACCATTAAATCCAGGAGATTTTGAGGTTTTTTTCCATACCACTCCAACCGGAGCACAAAATATAGACAACTCAATACCTAATCCCGCGAACTATTCTCCGGGTGGAACTGGTGGTCCAGTTTATATCTCCTTAACTGATAACGGACCAGGTTCCAGTGGTTGTGTATCTGTATTTTCTTTTGATACAAGTCTGATAACATGTTCGGCTACACCCAATCCACCACCCACTTTAACTTTATGTGAAAGTAGTTTAGGGAGTGGTACTGCGGTTTTCAATTTTGCCCCTCAAACTCCAATTGTATTAGGTACGAATTCTGCAGCTGATTATACGGTTACTTATCACTTAACTCAAAATGATGCCGACAATGATACAGGAGCTATTGGTCCGAATAATGTTATTGGAACGAATGGCCAAACTATTTATGTAAGATTGGAAGAAAATGCGAATCCTTTAACTTACGGCACTACCACTTTCCAATTAGTAGTTAATTCTTTGCCAACGGCAACTATTACCGGTTCTACAACTATTTGTTCCGGTTCAACTGCAGTAATTACGTTTAACGGAACTCCGGATGCTACGGTAACTTACACTGTAGATGGCGGAACGAACCAAACGATAGTTTTAGATGCTACCGGAACCAACTCGGTGACAAGTCCTGCTCTTACTACCAATTCAACTTATAGTTTGGTAAGTGTTGTAAATACTACCACAACTTGCGGAAGATTAGTTACCGGTTCGGCTACTATCACTGTTAGACAGTTACCTACTGCTACAGTTTCTGGAACAACTGCTGTTTGTCAAAATGCAACAAGTCCTACCATAACATTTACCGGTGCCAATGGTACTGCACCTTATACCTTTAATTATACTATTAATGGTACTGCTCAACCAGCAGTAACAACAGTTTCCGGAAATAGTGTTACTGTTGCTGCGCCAACCAATGTAGTAGGCTCTTTCGTTTATTCTTTGGTGAATGTTCAAAGTTCAGGGACACCGTCTTGTTCACAAAATCAAACAGGTACTGCTACTATTACGGTAAATCCTTTGCCTACAGCAACTATTGCCGGAACCGTATCAGTATGTTTAAATGATGCAGAGCCACAAGTTGTTTTGACAGGGGCTAACGGAACAGCGCCTTACACATTCACTTATACACTTAATGGTGGTTTACCGGTTACGGCTCCAAGTTCAGGAAATTCCTTAATTATTAATGTTCCTACAACAGTCACCGGTACTTTTACCTATGATTTGGTTAGCGTTCAAGATGCTAGTGGTACAAATTGTTCCCAAACCCAAACGGGTTCGGCAACGGTTACGATTAATTCGGCTCCAACG
>PGCN01000022.1 GCA_002786385.1 Flavobacterium sp. FEMGT703F | reverse complement strand
CATCTCCCAAACTGGTGTGGAAGGTTACCGTATGAGTCGACGGGTCGATACTGCCTAGAATTTGCGGTATAGTGGTGGTTAAATCAAAAGTCTCAAAGCCTACTGCGCCAACGTAGTCACAAAGAACATAATCGTTAGGTGTGGTTGCTTCCGGAGTTGGATCAACTATCAATTGTAATGGTAAAACTTCATAACATCCGGTTGTAGTAGATTGAACTCTAATATAAATAATTTGCAACCATGGATTAATATTTTCATACGCCGTAATATCAATAATTGGCGTTGCTCCGGTATTGGCATCGGTTACCGTTTCATGAAAAGACACCGTGTAAGGAGCACCACCGGTAACGGTATTGATTACCTGATTTAAGTTAAACGCAATAAAACCATCGTTGCTAAAATCACAACCTCTTAAGGGTTGCGGCGCTGTAACAATTACATCATTAGTAGTAGGATTGATATTGAAAGCAACTGCATTAGAAAAGCAATTACCGGTAATTTCATGGGCTACAATGGTGTGATTCCCTACTGCTAAATTGAAGAAAACCGGACTAGACTGGTAAGTGCCGCCGTCTATAGTATATTCGTAATTATTTCCAATAGGACTGGTAACCGTTACTGAGTTGGCATTACAAGATTCTACTATAGCCACCACAGGGTCTGTTAAAGGAATAACGGTTATTGTCAGAGTAGCATTAGTAGCGCACTCAGTAGCATTGGGTGTAAAAGTATAGGTTGTAGTGGTTGTATTGTTGAGCGCAGGCGACCATGTTCCGGCAATTCCGTTGTTGGAAGTTGTTGGCAATGGAGTAATCACTCCACCATTACAAACCGGTGAAACCGCTGTAAAAGTTGGCGTAACACGTGGGTTAACCGTAATCACCAAAGTAGTTGTGGAAGCACATTGACCTGCAGTTGGCGTAAAGGTATAAGTAGTTGTAGCGGTATTGTTCAAAGCCGGCGACCAAGTCCCGGTAATTCCGTTGTTAGATGTTGTAGGTAAAGCTGTTAGCGTTTGCCCGCTACAAATTGGCGCAACCGCTGTAAAAGTTGGCGATACATTTGCATTGACAGTTACCGTTAAAGTGGTAGAAGTAGCGCACTGACTATTTATTGGTGTGAAAGTATAAGTAGTTGTTGCCGTATTATTCAAGGCCGGTGTCCAAGTCCCACTAATACCATTATTAGAAGTAGTAGGCAAAGCCGTTAAAGTTTGTCCGCTACAAATTGGCCCAACGGCGGTAAAAGTTGGCAATACATTTGGATTTACAGTGATGGTTAAAGTTGTGGTCGAAGCACATTGCCCGGCCGTTGGTGTAAAGGTGTAAGTTGTCGTAGCGGTATTGTTTAGCGCCGGTGACCAAGACCCGGTAATACCATTGTTAGATGTAGTGGGCAAAGCTGTTAGGGTTTGTCCGCTACAAATTGGTGGTACCGCGGTAAAGGTTGGAGTAACAATAGGATTAACCGTTATTGATAAAGAAGCTATAGTGGCACATTGACCCGCTGATGGAGTGAAGGTGTAAGTGGTAGTAGCTGTATTATTCAAAGCCGGTGACCAAGTTCCGGTAAAACCATTATTTGATGTAGTAGGCAAAGCCGCCAATGTTTGACCGCTACAAATAGGAGCCACCGCTGTGAACGTTGGTAATACATTAGGGTTTACAGTGATAGTTAAAGTTGTAGGCGAAGCACATTGTCCGGCCGTTGGTGTAAAAGTGTAAGTAGTCGTAGCTGTATTGTTTAGCGCAGGCGACCAAGTTCCGGTAATGCCGTTTGTAGATGTAGTAGGCAATGCAGCCAATGTTTGTCCGCTACAAATTGGTGCCACAGCATTGAATGTAGGTACCACATTCGGATTGATTACAATGGTCATAGATGCTCTTGAAGCACATTGCGCCGGATTGGGTGTGAAAGTATAAGTTGTTGTAGCGGTATTATCAATAGTGGCCGGCGACCAGGTTCCTGTCTTATTATTTAGAGAAGTAGTTGGCAAAGCCGGTATTGTTTGACCGGCACAATAAGGACCAAGTTGTGTAAAAGTCGGCACCACCGTTGAAGAAGTCAAAGGTGGTGTACATACGCCATTCCAAGTAATAGTGAATACCACTACTTGCCCGGGAGATACTCCTGTTACGGTAAAATTAGAACCATTAACGGTGGGAAAAGTTCCTGTTACCGGAGTGCCGCCATCAATGGTATAACTATATGAAAAACTGGTTTGTCCAACATTATTAAAATCAAAAGCCACAGAGGTTGATGTGGAATTGGCTACATCACAAAATAAAATTGGTGTTGCTGTTGGCGCTTGATTGTTAACCGTTACTGTTATAGTTGCTCTTGGGCTTTCACAACCACCAAGAGTTTGACTCACATAGTAAGTTGTTGTTCCCAATGTTGCTGTACTCGGAGTTGGTGCTGTAGTTGAAGCTGTTCCACCGGTAGCATTAGTCCCATACCAATTTAAAACACCTCCTGTTGAAGGAGTAGCAGTTAAAGGAGTAGCAGCTGTATTTTGGCAATACACCACCGGAGCAACCGAAGGCGCCGGAACAGTTGGTACCGGATTAACTACCAAAGCAATTGGCGTTGAAACACAACCGGATACCAAATCTCGAACGGTTACATTATAAGTACCGGGAGCTAAACCGGTAAAGGTTGGACTCGTTTGATAATTAACACCGTTTACACTATATTCGTAAGTGGCTGTTTGATAAGTATAAGAGCCAATTTCTGTATAATCTTGCGGGTCTATGGCAGTCCAATCAGCAGGGTTCCAAATCATACTTGGATGCGGTGCAGTGGCCAATCGACGATAAGTATATCCTGATTGATTTAGCGGAGTAAAATCAACACCATCGGTTCTTCCCCACAAATCAAATTCTACATCGGCACTGGTAGCCAATCTAACATTATCGTTAGTATTAAATCCAGGACATGCACTAACTACTAAATCAGGAACTACGCCTCCTTGGTTAGCAGCAGAACCTACTCCTACTACATAAACATCATTATTATTTAGTGTCCCGGATAAAGCAAAATCGCAAAAATTAGAGGGACCAGGATTACCGTTATTATAAATTTTCAGTTTGTAATTGGCTAGGTTTTTAGGGGTGCCGGTACCGTTAAAAATTTCGATATAGGAAAGTGCTCCGCTACTTTCATCTGTCACTTCAGAAATAAATAAATCAGTCGGAATTGGAAGTGGTGATGGACCAACAGGATTGGTGAAAACTATAGTTCCCGTCGGCACAGCACAAGTAGGTTGTTGCGTTACACTAACCGTAGGTGGCGGACATGGAGCCGCACCACAAATTTTAGTAGCCGAAGTAAAACAACCTGAACCCGTTGGCGTAACAGTTAAACTAACCGAATCACTGGAAGTTATAGAAGTAACTGTAAATGTTGTAGCTGTAATAGTACCGCCATTCACAGGTGTTCCTCCATTAATACTATAAGAGATAGAATAGCCAGTCGCGCCTGCTAAAGCCGTCCAGTTGAAAACTTGAGAAGTCGGAGTAGCTGTACCACAAACAATGGTTGGCGCTACAGAAGTATTGATACTAACCGTTACAGAAGCGCTTACATTACAATTGACTGAAGTGGTTAAAGCGATATCATCTAAAGCAAAATCATTCCCGGAAGAGTTAGTATTAGAGTTAAACAGCTGAATTTGTGCCGAAGTACTGGCGCCTGAATTCCAAACATAAGTATATTGTGTCCAACCACACACCGTTGCCGAAGCATTGGCCGTGCCTACCAAAGTGCCATTAATTACTGTTCTGATAACGGCCGGATTATTAGGAGCAACTGTTTGTAACCAATATGAAAAAGTATAGTTCTGTCCAGGAGTAACCGCTACTGTTTGTCCCCAAACTAAATCGTTTCCACTGTTAAAAGTAGAACCGTCAACCACCATCATGAATCCGCCTCCAGTGGTGTGATCTACACAAGCAGCAGAGAATCCTGTTTCCCAAGAGTTAGGATTAATGACAATACCGTAAGCTCTTTGGGCTAAAGTAGTATTGGACGGCGTGTAAAAAGTATAATCTGTATCGAATCCGACATTACCGTTAGAGAAATTACCGTTAGCAACCAAATTCACAGTCGTTGTAGCTGTGGATGATACCGTATAGGTTGTAGGTTGGGTTGGGCTAACCACGGGATTAGCAATGTTGGGAGTGGTCAAACTGGCATCACTAGGATTGGCAGTCCAACTATACCCTGTGGCACCGCCACTTGCGGTTAAAGTGGTAGAAGCTCCTGAGCAAATACTGACAGGCGAACTCACGGTCAACCCGGTAGGATTGGTCAATACGATATTGGTTTGCGAGACAAAAGTGCCGGCACTATCTGTTACTGAAACGGTGTAAGTTCCGGCAGCCAAACCTGTAAAAAAACCTGTTGTATTGGTCTGACTGGCAGCTCCCGTCAAAACATAATTCCCATAAGGTGTAGCACCATTATTAGCGTAAGCGGCTATCGAACCATTAGACAATCCCTGACAAGTTGGATTTGTAGCGGTGTAACTAATAGATAAAGGCACCGGTGGTGCGGTTAAAGAAAAGTCATCTACCGCAAAATCATTACCGGCAAAATCAGTATTGTTGTTGTACAATTCTATATTAACACAAGCATTAGTCGGTGTAAAAGTATACACCACCTGACGCCAACCATTGGCTACTGTTGGAGCCGCAGCTGAACCCGAAACTAAAGTAACATTATTGGCATTATTAAATTGAACACCTATATTGGCCAAAGTCCCGCCCGCTGTAGTAAAGATGGAACGTATCCAGTAGGAGAAAGTATAGGTAACACCCACAGTTAAACCACAAACACCTCCACCACTGTTACCGGCTTTCCAAAAACGTTGTTGACCGCCTACATTGGTACCGTCAATAATCATCATTTGGCCACTACCGGTAGTATGATCACCACTGGTAATGAATGATGTTGTATTGACCGGTTGCGGATTGGTAAAGATGGTCCAATTCCCGGCGGCTGTTGTACCGCTGTAAGGAGTTGTTAAAACTGTATAATTGGGCGCTTGCCCACCTTGATGTCCGATGTTGAAACCCAACTCAAAATCGCCGTTGTTCAAGAGATTTTGAGAAAAACCACTCCAGCTCATCATTAAAGTTACAGCCCAAACTATTGTTTTTGAAAAAGTAATCCTCTTCATTTTTAACTAATTATATAAGTTTAAATACCGGTTTTGTCCCTAAAAAGGCCAAAAGTATTGATTTTATTTATTGTTATAAAAAAACCTCAAACTAATGAGGCTTAATTTTATTTTTCGATTTTTCTGCGGTCTCTTTCGATTTTCAACAAATTCAATTCCCTGCTCGTTTGACCGGCTACTGAAGTGTTTTCTTCCGCTCTTCTGATTAAATACGGCATGACATCACGCACCGGGCCAAAAGGCAAATATTTGGCCACATTGTAACCATGAGCTGCTAAATTATAACTGATGTTATCGCTCATACCATACAACTGCCCAAACCAAATACGATTGTCGTTTTTCAATACGCCTTTGGCTTCCATCAACTCCATTAATTTGTAAGAACTCAACTCATTGTGCGTTCCGGCAAAAATGGCCATTTTATCCAAATGTTCCATCATGTAGGCTACAGTCTTATCATAGTTAATATCAGTGGCCTCCTTGCTTTCACAAATTGGCGTCGGATAACCTTTCTCTTCGGCACGTTTGTTTTCTTTTTCCATGTAAGCGCCGCGAACCAACTTCATTCCGATGTAGAAACCTTCAGTTTTGGCTTGTTCATGTAGCTTTTTCAAATAATCCAATCGGTCCCAACGGTACAATTGCAAAGTGTTAAAAACGATTGCCTTCTCTTTATTGTATTGTCGCATCATTTCGGTTACCAAATCATCGGCTGCATCTTGCATCCAACTTTCTTCTCCGTCAATCAATAAAGCAACATCTTTTTCATAAGCCGCTTTGCAAACTTTATCAAAGCGCTCCACTACTCTATTCCATTCGTTTTGTTCTTCAACAGTTAACGCTTGCTTTTCCCCTATTTTTTCATACAAATAAAAGCGTCCGAAACCCGTTGGTTTGAAAACTGCAAACGGAATTGCCGCTCTTTCCTTGGCAAATTCAATCGTTTTAAGAGTCATTTCCAAAGCTGCATCAAACTGCGCTTCTTCTTCCTTGCCTTCCACAGAATAATCCAATACAGACGAAACGCCTTTGGTGTACATTTTATCCACTACAGTCAAGCAATCGTCTTCGGTAGTTCCGCCACAAAAATGATCAAAAACAGTAGCTCTAATCAAACCTTCCACCGGTAAATGCGCTTTTAAAGCAAAATTGGTAACGGCCGTTCCGATGCGAACCAATGGTTCACTGTCAATCATTTTGAATAAAAAATACGCCCTGTCGAGTTCAGTATCGGTTTTGAGGGCAAAAGCCACCTCTGTATTATTGAAAATTTTTTCCATGGTATTGAATTGATGGCACAAATATAAATAGTCTCTAACGATTATATATTAATTTTACTTTATTTTTGGGGCTCAATTCGACAAAAAAATGCAAACCATTCAAGCCAACGGTTATCCGGTTTTATTCGGAGAAAAGGAATACGAAACCCTCAATACTTTTATCAAAAACAACAAGTATTCCAACTTGTTTATCTTGGTAGACAGTCACACCAACGAATTGTGTTTGTTGCGCTTTTTATCGTTCTTGGCTACAGATAAAACCATTGAAATCATAGAGATTGAATCGGGAGAATCGGAAAAGAACATTTCGACTTGCGTGGAAATTTGGAACATCTTGACTGAATTGGGTGCCGATCGAAAAACACTACTCATTAATATAGGCGGTGGCGTTATTACTGATATTGGTGGCTTTGTAGCATCAACCTTTAAAAGAGGTATTGATTTTATCAATATACCAACCACATTATTAGCTATGGTTGACGCTTCTATTGGTGGTAAAAACGGCGTGGATTTAGGCAATTTAAAAAATCAAATCGGCGTTATCAATGTACCAAAAATGGTGTTGATTGACACAGAATACTTATCGACATTACCACAAAACCAAATGCGTTCCGGATTAGCCGAAATGCTCAAACACGGCTTAATTTTCGATGCTGCTTATTGGGCAGAATTTAAAGACTTAAGCCAAGTTGATTTTGCCGACTTCGATACCTTAATTCATCGCTCTATAGCCATTAAAAACGAAATAGTAAGCCAAGACCCGACAGAAAACGGCATCCGAAAAGCCTTGAATTTTGGTCATACTTTAGGCCACGCTATCGAAAGTTACTTTCTGGAAAATGAAACCAAAACCGATTTGCTTCACGGTGAAGCCATAGCCGCCGGAATGATTATGGAAAGCTACATTTCATGGCAAAAAGGATTGTTAACAGAAGTGGCGTATTTCGAAATCAAACAATCTTTAAAAAGTATTTTCGGAATAATTGATTTTGAAGAAAACGATCTTCAACCCATCATGGATTTACTGATTCACGACAAAAAAAATGAATATGGTAAGATTCAATTTGCTTTGCTTGATGGTGTTGGTAAAATCAAAATCAACCAAGAAGCTGATAATGAATTAATTACAAAATCATTCATCGATTATAAAAACTAATATTTTTTTACTTAAAATTGTTGTATTTCGAAAATATTATTTTTTACATTTGCCCTAATGAAAAAATGTGCTAACACCAACAACTACAGTATTTACAGCCAAGAAATTAGCGCTTGTTTCTTAGCCGATACTTCCGCTTTTTTACAACAAAAAAGCGATCCCAGCACATTACTCTCGCCTATAACCTTCTTATTTCAGGAAAAACTACCCATTATTTACGCTAATATTAGAGTTTGAATGACAGATTACTTTGTTTTGAAAAATAAATTAATCTAAAATTCTGTATCCTAAATGAACACTAAATATTACGACTTAATTAACCAAACTTTCTATTTTCCACAAGAAGAATTTACTTTAAACAAAGACACACTTCAGTTCCACAACATCGATTTGATGAAATTGGTAGAACAATACGGTACGCCGTTGAAGTTTACTTATCTTCCTGCTATTTCCAACAACATCAACAAAGCCAAAGGTTGGTTTAGAAAAGGGATGGAAAAAATTGGTTACGAAGGCAAATACTATTACTGCTATTGCACCAAAAGTTCTCACTTTAAGTTCATCATGAATGAGGCTTTTAAAAACAACATACACATTGAAACTTCTTCGGCCTACGACATCAACATTGTTGAGAAATTAATGGCAGAAGGTAAAATCAATAAAAACACCTACGTAGTTTGTAACGGTTTCAAACGCGATGAGTATGTGACCAATATTGCTCGATTGATGAACAACGGTCACAACAAAACCATACCGGTAATCGACAATTACGAAGAATTGGATTTGCTGCAAGAACAAATTAAAGGCAAGTTCAAAATCGGTATTCGTATTGCTGCCGAAGAAGAGCCGAAGTTTGAATTCTACACTTCTCGTTTGGGTATCGGTTACAAAGACATCGTTCCGTTTTACCGAAAACAAATTCAAGAAAACAAACAAGTGGAACTGAAAATGTTGCACTTCTTTATCAATACCGGTATTCGCGACACAGCCTACTACTGGAACGAATTATTGAAATGTATGAAAGTGTACATCGCCTTAAAAAGAGAATGTCCTACCTTAGACAGCTTGAATATTGGCGGCGGTTTCCCAATCAAAAATTCATTGGCCTTCGAATACGACTACCAATACATGATTGATGAAATCTTAAATCAAATTAAGATTGCTTGCGACGAGGCAGAAGTAGATGTTCCGCATATTTTTACCGAATTCGGTTCGTTTACTGTAGGTGAATCAGGCGGTGCCATTTACCAAGTTTTGTACCAAAAGAAACAAAACGATCGTGAAAACTGGAATATGATTGACTCGTCTTTCATCACCACATTACCGGATACTTGGGCCATCAACAAGCGCTTTGTAATGTTGGCTGTAAACCGTTGGAACGACACTTATGAAAGGGTATTGTTAGGCGGAATGACTTGCGATAGCGATGATTACTACAACTCCGAGCAGCATATGAACGCCGTTTATCTGCCGAAATACAACAAGGAAAAACCTTTATACATTGGTTTTTTCAACACCGGAGCGTATCAGGAAACCATCGGAGGATTCGGCGGATTACACCACTGTTTGATTCCGCAACCCAAACACATTCTAATAGACAGAGACGAAAACGGCATCTTAGCGACAGAAGTTTTTTCTGAACAACAAAGTTCCGAAGATGTTTTGAGAATCTTGGGTTACGAACAATAAACTGTCCAAAAAAATCAGTTTTTATTTATAATAATTTTTTAAAAAAGAGTTTGATGGTTTAGAAAAAAAGGTTTTTCTTTGAACCATCAACTACAAACAACAAATCACAATGAGTAAAGGACCTATCAGTCAGTTCATAGAAAAAAACTACCTTCACTTCAATGCTGCAGCTTTAGTTGATGCTGCCAAAGGCTATGAAGAACACCTACTTGACAATGGTAAAATGATGATTACCTTAGCCGGTGCTATGAGTACAGCCGAATTAGGAAAATCGTTAGCCGAAATGATTCGTCAAGACAAAGTACATATCATTTCTTGTACTGGTGCCAACTTAGAAGAAGACATCATGAACTTGGTAGCACACAACTCTTATAAAAGAGTGCCTAACTACCGCGACTTATCTCCACAAGAAGAATGGGATTTGTTGGAAAACCACTATAACCGTGTAACTGACACTTGTATCCCGGAAGAAGAAGCTTTCCGCAGATTGCAATCGCACTTATATGATATTTGGCACAATGCCGATTCTAAGGGAGAGCGCTATTTCCCGCATGAATTCATGTACCAAATGATCAATTCCGGTGTATTGCAACAATACTACGAAATTGACCCAAAAGATTCTTGGATGGTAGCCGCAGCCGAAAAAAACTTACCGATTGTAGTACCGGGTTGGGAAGACAGTACCATGGGTAACATCTTTGCTTCTTACTGCATCAAAGGAACTTTTAAACCCACTACCATGAAAAGTGGTATCGAATACATGATGTGGTTGGCCGACTGGTATACTAACAACAGTCGCGGAAAAGGTGTTGGCTTCTTCCAAATTGGCGGTGGTATTGCCGGCGACTTCCCTATTTGTGTGGTACCAATGTTGTACCAAGACATGGAAATGCACGACGTTCCGTTTTGGAGCTACTTCTGTCAAATTTCAGATTCTACTACAAGTTACGGTTCCTATTCAGGAGCTGTCCCTAATGAGAAAATCACTTGGGGAAAACTTGACATACATACCCCCAAATTTATTATCGAATCGGATGCCACCATTGTGGCACCATTAATTTTTGCTTACTTACTGGATTTATAAAAGATTTTTTTATGAGAAGAATTATTGTAGATTATGCTAAACTCACCGGAGACATTCTGAACCTATTAGTGGAAAAATTCCCTGAAGGCTACGACGATACCGATATCATTCGCTTTAGAAATGCCCAAAACGAATTAGTAGAAGCGGTTGAAGTTCGTACCGAAGACACTATTTACTTAGTGAAAGTGAGTACCAAATTAGCTAGTCGAATGGAAAAATTTGACGAAGAAGAAGACATCGACGCTGTAGTAGAACCTATCGAACCTATCAAAGGTTTGGATTTGGATGACGACGATTTGCCTTCAGATGATGACGATGTAGAAATTGATCCGTTAAAAGACAAAGGCGGTTCTGACGATGATGACGATGACGATGCTGATGAAGACGACTTTGCTGATTCAGACAACTTTGAAGAAGATGATGACGAAGAATAAAAATAAGTACAAAGTTTGAAGTACGATATACAAAGTAAAACTCCCAATTTCTAATTGAAATTGGGAGTTTTTATTTTACACCTATACACTTCGTACTTTTAACTTCGCACTTCGTACTTATAAGTATCTTTCTTCAAACACTCGTTGATGGTGGTTTTGATGTCCAATAATGGTAAAACCCAAGGCGCGAACCGACATAGGTTTGTTGGACGCGATTCCTTTGCGCAACAATTCTTCCTCGTTGAATGTTTTGAACAAGGTTAATGTAGCTTGTCGGACTACTAACAATTCCGTCAACAAATCTTGAATACTACGACTGTTAGCTCTAGCTTCATCCACATAATCATTCTCTTCAAAACCGGGCAATTCGGTTTTATCATTTCGGGCAAAACGCAAAGCGCGATAGGCAAAAATACGCTCGGCATCAATTAAGTGTTGCAATATATCTTTAATCGTCCATTTCCCTTCTGCATAGCGATAGTCAAATTTATCCATAGGGATTTCACGAACAAACTTGACCAAGCGATGCACAGAAATTTCCAATTCTTCGGTCAAAGTAAATTCTTCGGTTACGGTGTTGATGTAAGTAGCGTAAAAATCGGCATACTCATCAGTCTTTAATTGTGATTTTTTCATTGTGATTAAGCGGAATTTCGACTCGCATTGGTGTTGCCAAACAACGAGCGCGTTACTAATTTTTCATAAACTCGGATTAATGTTTCGTCACTATCCGATTGGTTTTTTAAGAGTTGGATTTGTGTCGATGCATATTGTTGGATGGTCAATAACGGCAACACTATTTGCTCTCTTATGACGATTGATGCTTTGCCATCGGGATAGTTTTGCATGAGCTCGGTATGACCGGCAATTTTCAATAACAAGCGTGTGGTTTCCTGAAACTCATCGTATATAATCTGCCAAAAACCACCAAACTCAGCATCGTCTTTCATGTAAGCGGTAAGCGAAAAATTACTTTTGGCCAACGACATCATACTGTTTTCCAACAAAGTCCTAAAGAAAAGCGAATTGTGATACAACTGTTGTACTTCTTCCCAGCGATTGTTGCTTTCAAAATATTTTAGTGCCGTTCCAACCCCGAAAAATCCGGGAACATTTTGCTTTAACTGACTCCAGGAACTCACAAACGGTATGGCGCGTAAATCGGCAAAGTCCAATTTATCGTCTGTATTGCGTTTCGAAGGTCGGCTACCGATATTGGTTTTCGCGTAATATTTCAACGTACTCATTTGTTCGAGATACGGGATAAACTTCGGATGGTTTTTAAAATCGACGTACTTCTCATAAGCGATTTGTGATAAGGAATCGATAATCGCTTTTTCAGTCTCAGACAAATCATTTTCATTTTCGTTAAAAATTTGATTGGCCACGCCGGCACTCAATAAGTTCTCTAAATTATAGCGACATGAATCCAATGTCCCAAAATTAGAGCTAATGGTTTGGCCTTGTACCGTGAGTTGAATTTCCTGATTTTCTATAGTAGAACCCAATGACGCATAAAACTTATGGGTTTTGCCGCCACCACGAGCCGGTGGTCCGCCGCGTCCGTCGAAGAAAATTACTTTGATACCGTATTCGCGTGACACTTTGGTAATCATTTCTTTGGCTTTAAAAATACTCCAATTGGCCATTAAATAACCGCCGTCTTTGGTGCCGTCGGAAAAGCCGAGCATCACGATTTGTTTATCTTTGCGTTCCTGCAAATGTTGGCGATAAACGCTATTTTGATACAACTGCTCCATTATGGTATGTGCGTTTTGTAAATCGTCTACAGATTCAAATAAGGGTACTATATCCACTGTTGGATTTTCCCAACCCATCAAACGGAACATAGCATAAGTTTCAATTACGTTTAACGCACTTTCGTTATTACTGATGATGTAACGATTACAGCCTTTCTCACCATTTTCGGTTTGGATTTCCTGCATCAACTTGATGGTTTCTAAAGTAGTGCGCGTCATTTCGTTTTCGAAGAAATGCTGAGACAGGTCGAATTTCAAATGTGAAACTACAGCCATTTTTTCCACTTCGGTCATTTGTTCAAAATCTTCCGGGAAAACAACCGCTTTCTCTCTTTTCAAAAAAGCGGTAATATCGTCGAAAACCTTGGTGTGGATTTTACTGTTTTGGCGAATGTCTAAAGAAGCAAAATGGAAGCCGAATTGGGTAATCTTTTGTAACAATAAATTGATGTCGTCCAAATACAATGATTGGTGTTTTTCGACCACAATATTCTTTACTATAGTGAGTTCGTTAATCAATTCCTCCAAACTGATAAAAATTTCCCCTTGCGAATAGAACACCGACCGGTAGAGTTTGTATTCTAAATTGGCAATAATGGTATCGACTTCGTTAAAAGTGAGTTTGCGCTTTAAGTTTCGGATGTCGAAATAATAACATTTGAGTATGGATGTGCGCAATCTTTTAGCCACTTTCTCGGTAATTTCGGGTGTTACAAACGGATTACCATCGCGGTCGCCACCCGGCCAAAATCCAAGATTGACAATCGGATTTTCTATCAAATTCCCTTCGAATATATTTTTCTGAAGGTATTGCATCATATCGCCTATGGTTTGGTAAAACACATTTTCCAAGTACCAAAGCAAGCTCACGGCTTCGTCAAAAGGTGTTGGTTTTTCTTTTTTGATAAAAGGCGTTTTGCCCAATTGCGCCAGTAGTTGTTTAATTTTTATTAAGTCGTTTATGCGAATGGCTGCTGTCAAATCGGTGATGATACCGAGCACCGAACCCGGATAAAACTGCGTTGGATGCGCGGTTAAAACAGTTCGTACATTGAAGGTTTCCAGAAACGAGATGAGTTCTTTTCGTTTGTCTTTGGCTTCGGTTTTCTCTTTGATGTCGCGCAACGAACCACGACCTTCCATATTATTCACTATCGGGAAAGCTGCGTCTTCTATGGCATCGAACAAAACCACTTGGCGTTCTACGTACTGAATAAAGCGAAACATCAAATCGATTTTCTCCGATTCGGAAGCATTGTCCAAGTACTTTTCGGCAAAGAAATCTACGATTTGTTTGGGTGACCAATGGTTCTTGAATCCGTTGTCGCAAACTTCGGAGAACAAAGGCAACAAAACACCGGTGTTATCGATAGCATCAAATGGCAAAGTGATGAACACACTGTTGTAAATATGGTATTTAGACAATACATTTTGGTTGAAACGCTCAATTTTCGGTAAAGTGTACATGGCCGCTAATTTTGGCTTAAATTAATAAAAAAACCTCAAGCTTTCACTTGAGGTTTTAAATATATTTTCGGGTTAACACTAGTCTAATTCTTGGAAGATAGTGTGCATCAAACGCTTTTTATCGTTGATACTTTCCTCTAACGAAATCATGGTTTCAGTTCTGTAAACGCCTTCGATGTCGTCAATCATAAAGATAACATCTTTAGCATGTTTGGTATCTTTCGCTCTGATTTTACAGAAGATGTTAAATTTACCGGTAGTAACGTGTGCTACGGTTACATATGGAATTTCATTGATTCTTTCCAAAACGAATTTGGTTTGAGAAGTATTGTTCAAAAACACCCCTACGTAAGCGATAAACGAATAACCTAATTTTTCATAGTCTAACGACAATGACGAACCCATAATGATACCGGAATCTTCCATTTTTTTCACTCTGACGTGAACAGTACCGGCGGAAATTAATAATTTCTTAGCGATATCGGTGAAAGGAATTCTGGTGTTGTCAATCAACATGTCCAAAATTTGGTGGTCTACTTCATCTAAACGAAACTTACTCATAAAACTTATCTATTGGTTTATTATAATAACGCCACAAAAAAAATACATTTTTTATAATAAAAAAAGTCAATTGCTAATTATTTATCAAACCATTAACAATTTTGATATTTTTTCCTAAAGAAAAATTCGCTTTTTGCTCAATATTCGGAAATCCACTTTCGTTGTCTTGGTACGCTTCGCCTTGGGCGTCAACAGTAACATGGCCAAAGTAATTTTCCAAATGGTCAATTTGAGCAATACGCGCTTCAAATCCGACTTTATTATCCTTTAGTACTTCTTTGTATTGCGCTGCAAAATTGACAATTTTTTCGTTACCATCATAATTTATCTTGGCATTTTTATAAACAAAATCATAAAAAACCACTTTATTTTGCGGAATTTTTAAATAATCATCGATTTTGTTGCTAACTACATCGTTTTCGTTTAAATAGTTGATCCCCGACAATAATGCCATAAAAATAAACTTTCGGGTTTGTTCCCTTTCATAATCGTTTTGAAAATGACCGGCTTCGAACAAAATAGTCGGCACATGCAAACTCTGAAAAGTATCCCCTATACAATTGAGATTAAAACCATCATCAAAACGACCAACCTGATTGGGAATTACTTTTTGCAAACAAGTATTCATAGCCACAATGACATCGATGGCTTTAACTCGCGTTTCATTCATATCGCGATTCTCATTAAAAGCCGGTGCTAAAAAAGAAACGGTAGCAGGATGTCCACTCTCGCCTGCTCCAAAAATGGTTCGCTGATCATGTAAATTATAAGCATAATGCGGCTGAAAGTTTTCAAACACTTGGCGCAACACCACACTTTCCGGTTGGGTTAAGTTTTGGGCGTCCCGATTTAAGTCGACTCCATTTGCATTTTCCCTTGTATAAGCTGCTGCGCCATCGGGATTTACCATTGGCAACAAGCAAAAAGTAAAGGAATTCAATAGAGTTTGACTTTCGGGCGTATCTGAGTGCAGAAAATTGACAAAATCGAATAGCGCTTTGGTCGTAGTACTTTCGTTGCCGTGCATTTGCGACCACATGAAGATTTTCGTTTTGCCATTTCCCAAAAGCAGTTGGTAAATGGGTTTGCCTAACACAGACTGCCCTACTACTATAGTTTGGTAACGACTTAAAAGCGGCTCGATATGATTTAGCGTTAGGTATCTTCCTGAAATACTACGCTCTTGGTATTTTTGATGTAATGCTGCATAATCCATAGCACAAATTTAGCTAAAAAGGATTTGCTTAGCTCACCAAAACAAAAAAACCGCCTATGCTATTTAATAGTATAAATATTCTATTTGAATAATTTAAAACGAGTATTGTTTTTCCGGAAATCGGCCCTGAACGCCTTTAAAATGGGCTAAAATAATTTTCATATCTTCCTCATAATTGCCGGTTGTGTTAAAGGGCGCTCCTATTTTTACCTCTTTCTTCCCATAATCAAAAGCCACAGGAATAATAGGCACACCGGCTTTATGAGCGATGAAATAAAATCCGGTTCGGAGTTGGGTTACTTTTTTTCGGGTGCCTTCGGGTGCGATGGCCATGCGAAACACTTCCCTGGAGTTGAAGACATCTACAGTAGCATCTACATTATTTTTACCACCGCTGCGGTCTAAAGGCGCGCCACCGATACTTTTGAAATAATAGCCAAAAGGAAAAGTGAATAATTCTTTTTTGCCCACAAAATTCATTTCTAAATTGATAATGCCACGACAAAACAAACCGATAAAAAAATCGAAATTGCACGTATGCGGCATCACCATCAGTACACATTTTTTAACTTCGGGTGAAATGGTACCGATGAGCTTCCACCCCATAATTTTGAAAAAAATAAATTCGTAAAGCCTTTTTCTCATGTGGAATATTTTGCGTAAATTTAGTATTTATCTCTTACTTTTGGTCAAAATCTTTTTGGATGTTACGCAAACTATTCAGCTACTTTATACCCATCAATATTTACAAGAAAAAATCCTCAATTAGTGAAACTATTGAAGTGACATGGAACAATGGTGAATTGGTCATCGACAGTAAAAACACCAATTATTCTTATGGCAGTTTGCAACGTATTTTGCGTAAAGGCTTGAAATATATTGGTTTTGAAAGAATCAAAAAATTCGATAATGTTTTATTACTAGGCGTAGCCGGCGGCAGTGTCATTAAAACTTTGGTGGAAGAGATTAAGTTCAAAGGCAAAATCACCGGTGTAGAAATTGATCCGGCGATGATTGAAGTGGCCAACACCTATTTCAAACTGAATGAAATTCCGAATTTGAATATTGTAATCGATGATGCTTTTGAGTTTGTACTGAAAACCAAAGAAACCTACGATTTAATTATTATTGATGTTTTCCAAGACACGACGATGCCGAACTTTTTGTTTGAAGACTTTTTTATCAATCGCGTGAACTTTTTGTTGCGAAAAGACGGTTTTATTTTGTTCAACACGATGGTGATTAATGATGGTAATCGTGAACGGAATTTGAATTACAAAAATAAATTCAACGGTAATTATTCACTCCGAATGTATCCAAAAGTAGAAACACACAACGAATTGTTTACCATAAAAAAACTACACTGATGAGCTTCCTAAAAAAACTGTTGATCGGGAAAGTTTCAGAAAACTTCAAACCCAAATACAATCCGGTACAACGGAGAATGCTTAACATCAGAGCCATTTGGAATAATGACCATCAGGATGATAACGGCATTGAAAAGATTTTCCGTTTGTTTCTCTCCATCTCCCAATTACTTTTTCCGGGAATTTATGTTAAAACCATCGCTGCCAAAATTGGCTATGCCTACAAAGATTTGGCTATGGACATTTACATTTTGCTGAAAGTAGCTTTTCCTTTAGTCATTCTAATCAATGGTTGGCTGAACTATCCTATTTTGATTTGGATTTTGGTTTACCTCATTTTAGAGACTATTTTATACATTCCGACACTGATCTTTGCCTCCGATTTATTTGCACGTCCGAGGTCTTATAAACGCTCAATGCTGTTGTTGTTTTTCAATTATTTGGAAGTTATTATCGCGTTCGGTGTGTTTTATAGTTTGGGGCAAAACACTAACATTCCTTTCGCCCATTGGTCAGATGCTTTGTATTTTAGCTTGATGACCTCTAACACTATTGGCTATGGCGATTATTATCCGATAACCACTTTTGGGAAGTTCTTGGCTTCGGTACAAGCTATGTTCTTTTTGTCGTTTGTGATTTTGTTCTTGAATTTCTTTTCAACCAAAGTCAAATCCAAAGGCTATTTTGACATCGATAACGAAGACCTTTAAAGCATTTGACGTGCTTTTTCCAAATCTTCCGGCGTATCAATACCAATGCCTACATGAGTTGTTTCGACCATTTTGATGCGTTTGCCAAATTCTAAATAACGCAATTGCTCCAATTTTTCCGAAGCTTCCAAGGATTGCATCGGCAAATGGTAAAACGCCATCAAAGCTTCTTTGCGGAAAGCATATATCCCAACGTGTTTCATATAACGAACACCAACATTGGTTTCTCTAGGATACGGAATCACCGAACGCGAAAAGTACAAGGCAAAACCATTTTGGTCGGTAACCACTTTTACATTATTAGGATTGTTGATTTCCTCTATATCGGTAATTTCAAACATTAGCGAAGCCAAGTCGATTTTCTTATCGAAATCATTTCGGAACACTTCAAT
The DNA here is from genome assembly GCA_002786385.1 of Flavobacterium sp. FEMGT703F. Taxonomy (GTDB): domain Bacteria; phylum Bacteroidota; class Bacteroidia; order Flavobacteriales; family Flavobacteriaceae; genus Flavobacterium; species Flavobacterium cheonhonense. Next base: position 15,299 of record PGCN01000022.1, on the reverse strand, counting down.
TACTTTGGCTAACGGTGTAGCGTTGATGAACGGTTCATCGCCTTGCACATTCACCACGATGTCTACTTCTAAATTCTCTACTGCTTCAGCAATACGGTCGCTGCCACTTTCGTGCTCTTTGACACTCATAATGGCTTTTCCGCCGTGGTTGAGGATTTCGTCGTAAATCAAAATCGAATCGGTTACCACAAAAACATCGTCAAACAAACCGGTGTTAACGGCAGCTTCATACGTACGAAGAATAACGGTTTTACCACCTAAATCCTGCATCAATTTGGCAGGAAAACGGGTCGAAGCATAACGGGCTGGGATAACGGCGATGGTTTTCATTTTGAAAGGCGCTAAGGTTCTGAGGTGCTAAGGTACTGAGTTTTTTTTATTTTGAGTAGCAGAGCAACTACTCTTCAAAGTTTTCCTCTTTAAAACCAATCAAATACAATTTATCTTTGGCGCGAGTGACTGCGGTGTATAGCCATCGAATGTAATCTACATCAATGCCGTTGGGCAAATACGGTTGTTCTATAAAAACAGTATTCCATTGACCGCCTTGCGATTTGTGGCAAGTGATGGCATAGGAAAACTTGACTTGTAGTGCGTTGAAATACTCGTTGTTCTTAACTTTCAAAAACTTCCGGTATTGCGGTTCGCCTTCGTAATCTTTCATCACTTCTTGGTAGAGTTTGTTGCTTTCTTCGTAGGTTAGCGACGGCGATTCGCTGGTAATGGTATCCAACAAAACGATGGTTTCAAACGGAATTTGGTTCGGATAATCGACCATGCGGACTTTGACTTTAGCAAACTTGAAATCATACAATTCTTTGAAGTCAAAAATTTCAAGCACTTCCACGATATCGCCATTGGCAATAAATCCGGCTTCATCGGTTTCTTTGAGCCAAAAATAATTATTCTTCACCACCATCAAATAATCGCCCACCGACAATTCGCTTTCCTTATCCAAGATGCGAGAACGAATTTGCTGATTGTATTGGTTGGCTCTTTTGTTAGAACGCACTATAAAACAAGTATCTTCTATGCTGTAATTGCTGTAGGCCGAATGAATCGCGTCTTGTATGTCGTAGCCGTCAGTGAGTCGAACAATGTCTTTAAACCCTTTGACCCGAAACTGAAACGTATCGAAAAAATCGCTTTTCAAAATCTCGCGCAATTCTGTGGCGTTGTATAAGATACCGGATTTTTCCTCTTGGCGCATCACTTCGTCCAACTCGATTGAAAACACTTCTTTGTGGTAATGCATAGAGAGTAAATCGGTGTCAAGTGCCGGACTAACATCCAATTGCACCGGTGGCAGCTGAGCGGTATCGCCTAAAAGAATCATTTTACAATTTTTACCATTGTACACATACGACATCAAATCGTCGAGCAACGAACCGTTTTCGTACATTTTGGCTTCGGTGTTCACATCGGATATCATAGACGATTCATCAACTATAAAAATGGTGTTGGTGTGCTTGTTGGTTTGCATGGTAAACGACAAACCGCCTTTGACTTTTTTGGGGAAATAAATCTTCTTGTGAATGGTAAAAGCCGGCTTGTTCGAATAATTGGCAATGACTTTAGCGGCTCGTCCGGTTGGCGCCAACAAGACGTATTTTTTATTGACCTCCAATAAGTTGTTGACTAAGGTTGAAATAACCGTGGTTTTTCCGGTTCCGGCATATCCTTTTAACACAAAAACTTCTTGCTCGTTTTTATTGGTGACAAAATCGGCTATTTGCTGTAAAAAAATGTCCTGTTTTACAGTCGGCTGAAACGGAAAACGCTGGCGTAAAAGACTGTAAAATTGGCCGGTAGTCATTGATTGTTGTGATTGTATTTGGAAACCCAAATATAGCTTATTTTAACTGATGATTGCTGATTAACGAGTGAAGATTGCAGAATTCTAAAGGACAGCGATTTGTACTTAAAAAATAACAATGTTTGAATACTTTAATTTATCAATCATTTAATTTTAGTAAGTTTGCCGAGTTCGTTTCAATCGAAAACCATGTATCAAAATACCAGCATAACCGACAAAACTTACCGTAAACTGAGCATTCAGGTTTCTTTGACCGGTTTGTCGTTTGCCGTTTTTGATACCATAGTCAACAAACCGTTAGCTTTAAAAACCATTAGCATGGGTAAAGTTAATGTATTGTCGAGGATAGAAGATTTGTTTGCCGAGGCGTTTCAAAATCATGCCGAATTGAAAGCCGGCTACGACGAAATCGTCATCATTCACAGCAACAACTTATCGACTTTTGTGCCAACGGCTCTGTTTGACGAAGAATATTTGGGCAGTTATTTGCAATTCAACACCAAGGTTTTTGAAACCGATTTTTTCGCTTTCGATGAATTGCCTACTTACGAAATGAACAACGTTTACATTCCCTATGTGAACATGAACAACTACTTTATTGACCAATTTGGGACTTTCGATTACAAACACGCGCATACAATATTGATGCAACGACTGTTAGAATTATCTAAGAATAATGACGACCGAAAAATGTTTGTACACGTGAGCGACAGTCATTTTGAAATTGTGGTAGTACAAAACCAGCAATTGTTATTGTTCAATACTTTCGATTACAAAACACCGGAAGACTTTATCTATTATATCTTATTTGCTGCCGAACAACTGCAGTTGAATCCGGAACATTTTCAGTTGGAATTGCTTGGTAAAATAAGTGAAAGCGATAAGCTTTACAACATCGCTTACCAATACATTCGCAACGTTTCTTTATTGGATGTCAGCCATGTCATTAATCCGTTTACCGAAGCTGAAACCCGAGAACACTTTATCTTATTACACTCATGAGAATCATCTCGGGCAAATACAAAGGCAGAAGAATCATGCCTCCGAAAAACTTACCCGTTCGGCCTACGACCGACATGAGCAAGGAAGCCTTATTTAATGTATTGAACAACCATTTCAATTTTTCGGAATTGAGCATATTGGAATTGTTCGCCGGAACGGGCAGCATTAGTTACGAATTCGCCTCGCGTGGCAGCGCTCCCATTTTGTGTATAGACGGCGATATGGGCTGTGTGAACTTCATCAAAAAAACGGCTAAAGAATTCGACTTCGACATCACGGCCATTAAAAGTGATGTGTTCAAGTTTTTAGAAAAACACCGCGGTACTTACGACCTTATTTTTGCCGATCCTCCTTATGGTATGTCGCAACAAGAATTTGAACAAATCATCAACTTGATTTTTGAAAACGAATTGTTAGACGAAGAAGGCATGTTGGTTGTTGAACATTCGAAGTACACCAAATTAGAGCACGCGCCGAATTATTCCTTCCAAAAAAACTATGGCGGTTCTGTGTTTAGCTTCTTTGAATTTGAAACAGAAGAAGACGAAGACGACGAAGAAGACATCTAAAGTACTACAGCCGGTGAACCTTAGCCCCGATAGGAATGGAAATCCTTTGGCCTGAACTTATTTCAGGGCAAAGATTGCAATGTATAGCGGGACGACTAGTGAAAGAAAACCTATTGGTATGCTCCTAAAAACTCAGCCACTTAGCAACTTAAAAAAAGCAGACCTGTAAGCCGGATTCTGTATCCCGATAAATCGGGACCCTTATCATTTATCTGGACTCGTTGTTGCCAACGCGTTCTAGCTTCCTACCCTTCGACAACGGACGAGTAGCCCTTTTTATCCCGAAACATCGGGAGCCGATATACTTGGAATTTCACCGCATAGAGTTTACCTGGTTTCACTACAGCCTTACCTGTACATACTTTCTGTTGCACTTGTCCTCGTTTTTCAACGGACGGGCGTTACCCGCTATGCTACTCTGTGGTGTCCGGACTTTCCTCCCCAATTGCTTGGAGCGATAAGGCGGTCTGCGGGGCAAAGGTAGAATATTAGATATTAAATTTTAGATATTAGACATATTTAATATTTAAAATTTGATATTTGATATTTCAAAACCTATATTTGTAATCCGATAAAAATCTATGGAACAATTTGTAGTATCAGCCCGTAAGTACCGTCCGCAAACGTTTAAAGACGTTGTAGGACAACAGGCTATTACCAATACGTTACTCAATGCCATAGAGAACAACCACTTGGCTTCTGCCCTGTTGTTTACCGGTCCGCGTGGTGTGGGTAAAACCACTTGTGCGCGTATTTTAGCCCGAAAAATTAACCAACCCGGTTATGACGACCCAAATGAGGATTTTGCTTTCAATGTATTTGAATTGGATGCGGCTTCTAATAACTCGGTGGATGACATCAGGAATTTGATTGACCAAGTTAGAATCCCGCCACAAACAGGACAATATAAAGTCTATATTATAGACGAGGTGCATATGTTGTCGTCGGCTGCTTTCAATGCATTTTTGAAAACTTTGGAAGAACCGCCGAAACATGCCATATTCATCTTGGCTACGACGGAAAAACACAAAATTATTCCGACCATTTTATCGCGTTGTCAGATTTTTGATTTCAAACGCATTACCGTTAAAGACGCTAAAGAACATTTGGCAGAAGTAGCAGCGAGTCAGGGCGTACAATTTGAAGACGATGCCTTGCACATTATTGCACAAAAAGCCGATGGCGCCATGCGTGATGCTTTGTCGATTTTTGACAGAGTGGTTTCGTTTTGTGGTACCAACTTAACGCGTCAAGCCGTAACGGAAAACTTGAATGTATTAGATTACGAGACGTATATCAATATGACCGATTTGTTATTGGACAACAAAATCCCGGAAGTGTTATTGGCCTACAACGAGATTTTATCCAAAGGCTTTGACGGTCATCATTTTATAGCCGGTCTGGCCTCGCATTTCAGAGATTTGTTAGTGGCCAAAAATATCGCTACGCATTCTTTAATGGAAATGGGTGAAGCTGCACAAGCGTTATACCAACAGCAATCTCAAAAAACCAATCAAGAGTTCTTACTGAAAGGTATTGATTTGACCAACGATTGTGATTTGAAATACAAAACTTCACAAAACCAACGGTTGTTGGTAGAACTTACCCTGATGCAAATTGCCTCTATCACTTTTGATGGAGAAAAAAAAAAGCTGATTTCATAATTCCGCCCTCGTATTACCGCAACAATAGTTATTCCATTACAGAAGTACAAAGTACGAAGTTGGAAGTACGAGGTGAAGAACACAAAGTTGATGAAGTATCATCAACTATCAACCAACAACCTACAACACACAACATACAACCTACAACAGCGCCCAAACCCGAAACCCGCAACTCGGAACCCGCAGCTGTTAAAGTCTCTGCACTTTCCTTAGCCAGTATTAGGGCGAAAAAAGAAATGGCGGAAGCCCAAAAATCGGTGGTTAAAGACACGCAACAGTTGCCGAGCGAGCCATTTACGGAAACTGAAATGCTGGAGCAATGGCTAAAATATGCACAACGCATGGAGGACAAAGGCTACCGCATAGTCGCTTCTTTATTAACCATTAACGATCCGGTTTTGGATGGTACTACTATCATTCACGAGTTGCCGAATGAAAGTTCGAAAATCGACTTTGAGAAAGAAAGACCGGAACTTTTAGGTTATTTGCGTGGCAAATTGCACAACCACGATATTCAAATTATAGTAAAAGTAAATGAAACTTTAGTGGTCAAAAAAGCCTTTACCAACCAAGACAAATACAATCGTTTGGTAGAAATCAATCCGAATTTAGAGATATTGAAAAAGATGTTCGACTTGGATGTTTAAAGCGTTCCTTGGTACATCGCTTTAACAATACCATCAGCTAATCCAATCTTCGGCACGTACAACTGTCGTGCGCCACTCCATTTCATAGCATTCAAATACACTCGCGTGGCCGGTATGATTACGTCGGCACGATCGGTGTTCAAAGCCAGTTCGGCAATTCTTTGTTCATAGGTTAATGAACTCAAATATTGGTATTGCGCATTTAAGTATAAATACGACAACGGTTTGTCTTGCATTTTACCCGACAATTTAAAGAGCTTATTGATGTTACCGCCGGAGCCTATTAAAATGACATTTTCGTATGGTTCGGTTTGGGTTCTAATCCACTTTTCAATTTCTTCCCAAACAATATCGGTCACCATATTATTGAGCAAGCGAACAGTTCCGATTTTAAACGATTTTGAGGTCACCATTTTACCATCGGCAAACAAAGAGAATTCGGTACTTCCGCCCCCAACATCGACATACAAATAAGTTTGATCTGTTTTTAAGAAAGAATGCAAATCGGAACTTGCAATAATAGTAGCTTCAATTTTACCGTCGATAATATCAATATCAATATCGCATTGGTCTTTGATGATTTGCGTAACTTCTTTACCGTTATAAGCCTCGCGCATGGCAGAAGTGGCGCAAGCTTTATACTTTTCGACTTTATATACTTTCATCAAGAGTTTGAAAGCCTTCATCGCATCCACCATACGATCAATGTTCTCATCGGAGATTTCGCCTACAGTAAACGCATCCTGACCTAAACGAATCGGAACCCGAATCAAAGCACTCTTATTGAATTGCGTTTCTTTGTCTTTTTGTTCCACTATGTTGGTAATGAGCAATCGCATAGCGTTGGAACCAATATCGATAGCAGCATATTTTTTAATAGAAATCATATTCTTTTTCTAGCTAATTATTTTGTTTTTGGCGGGTAATTCACAAAAATCCAAACGATTTCTGTAATAATTATAAGTTTCAAATTGAGCTCGGAAAACCGGTTCACCTTCTTTTCGAATGCGGTATTTATTGTCGAATTTTTCCGAGTGGTAACGGGCTTTAACATTTCCTTTCCAACCAACGTTGAAAGTATCTATGATTTGCTTTTTGATATCGGCATCGTAAATAGGACAAGTCACTTCTACCCGACCGTCTAAATTTCGGGTCATAAAATCGGCTGAAGAAATGTACACTTCAGGATCATCGTTATTGCAAAAAATATAACAACGCGTGTGTTCCAACAGATAATCTACTATACTGATGGCTTCGATATTTTCGCTCATGCCTTTTACGCCCGGAATCAGTGAACAAATCCCACGAACTTGCAATTTAATCTTGACTCCGGCATTGCTGGCTTCGTAGAGTTTGTCGATCATGGCGTTATCGGAAAGACTGTTCATTTTTAAATTCATATACGCCGGTCGACCTGCAATAGCGTTGTTGATTTCACGATCGATAAGTTTGTAAAATTTGGAACGCGTATAATGTGGTGACACAATTAAGTGTTTGTATCGGTGAAGACGGTAATTAACATCGAAGAAATCAAAAATTTTAGCCACGTCTTTCAGGATTTGTTGGTGACTGGTAAACAGTGTTAAATCGGTGTAAATTTTAGCGGTCGTTTCATTAAAGTTTCCGGTAGAAATAAAGCCATAGCGTTTTATTTTGCCTTCTTCCATTCTGTCGATAACACATATTTTACTGTGCACTTTCAGACCTTTGATCCCAAAAATCAACTCAATACCTTCTTGTTGCATTTGTTCGGCATACGATATATTACTTGCCTCGTCAAATCGAGCTTGCAACTCGATTTGTACCGTCACTTTTTTACCGTTTTTGGCCGCATTGATCAGTGAACTGATGATTTGCGAATTCTTAGCCAAACGGTATAACGTAATTTTGATTGCGGTTACTTTAGGATCTAAGGCAGCTTCACGCAAGAACTTGATTAAATAAGAAAACGACTGAAAAGGCGCATTAATCAAGTAATCTTTTTGAGCGATCCGATTCAGTATACTGCCATCCAGCGATAAGCCTTCAACCGGAAGCGGCGTTCTAGGCTGGTATAATAAGTCGAATCGACCCAAATTAGGGAAGTTCATATAATCCCGACGGTTGTGGTATCTTCCACCGGGAATAATACCATCGGTAGCGTGAATGCCCATTTTATCCAAGAAGAATTTCAGTGTATCTTTGCCTATAGATTGGTCGTATACAAAACGAACCGGCTCACCAATTCTGCGGTCTTTAACAGAAGTAGCGATTTTTTCGAGCATACTTTTACTCATGTCACTATCAATATCCAGCTGCGCATCTCTGGTGATTTTTATCATGTGTGCCGAAATACTTTCGTATTCGAAAATAATAAAGATACTGCTCAGGTTGTAGCGAATGACATCGTCTAACAACATTAAGTATTGCTTTCCATCTTTGTGAGGCAACTCCACAATACGATTCGTATTTTTTGGAATTTCAATGATGGCGTATCGGATTTCAGGTTTGGGTTTCACCAGTCCTAAAATAGATGGTTTTTGCTCCGGCTTCATTACCAATTTCACCGCCAAATAGCCGGATGTATCTTTTAGAAGCGGAAATTCGGCCAAATCATTCAAGATGATAGTAACCAATTCCGGGCTGACTTTTTGAATAAAAAAATCTTTTACATAGTTTTCGTGTTCGCCGGTTACTTCGGTTTCATCAATAATGATGATATTCTGTCTGACCAATTCTTCTTCGATAAGGCGTAATACGCGCAAACTTTCCGCTTGTTGCTTAATCACAATTTCGGTAATGTCTTTAACCAGTTGTTGGGCTGTGATGCCGCCCAAGATTTTCTCACCCGAAACACCGGACAAGCTCAAACGGCGAACTGCTGCAAAACGAACACGGAAAAATTCATCTAAATTATTGGAAAAAATACCAATAAATCGCAAACGTTCTAACAAAGGAACCGATTCGTCTGCTGCTTCTTGTAAAACTCTGGCATTAAAGGCCAACCAACTTTTTTCACGATCTATATAACGATAACCATTATCTGTACTCATATTATTTTAATTCTTTGGGAAAGATTGTCTTTAGCGTTTGTCCATCAGCAATGTCTTTCCAACAGTTTGCGTTAAAAGCAAGTTTAACAAAACCTGATGTTGGCACATTGTCAATAAACCTATCGCCAAATTTATTGACAAAATTTGTAATAGCCTCATTATGGCCGCAAACAATTAAATGGTCACAGCTGTCAGAACACGATTTTATGATTTGTTCTAATTTTCTATCATCAAAGGTGTATAATTCAGCTTTAAACTGTATGCTTTCCAAAGGATAAGATACATTTTGAGCCAAGATTACTGCGGTTTCTTTTGCTCGTTTGGCTATACTACTCCAAAACAGGTAAGCTTCAGGCAGCTCATGAAAAACTACGCCTGATACCAAATGGGCATCTTGGATTCCCCTATTGGTCAAAGGTCTGTCAACATCATTTAAAGGAGATGACCAACTGGACTTTGCATGTCTGATTAGGTATAATTGCTTCATAGATTACATCCATATTTAATAAAGGTAAATTTAAGTCTTTTAAACTTGAAAAAGAAGATTGGAAGAAATGATTTTAGAAATGTGAGAATTTACAGAAGTGTCACAAGAAACAATACACTTTCTGACGACATTTAACAAATAGATATTAAATTGATATTTTAGAAATAAATGTTAAATAAAGAGATTAGTTATAAACAATTTGTTGTTGATATATTTTTGTAGTATTTAACTTTCCAAAAAACATCATAAATGCATTTTATCCGAATTATTATGCATTTTGTCGATGTTTTTTTTGGTGGAATAAAAAAAAGAAACTACTTTCGAACTGTTAAAATGTGATTAAACTGAAAAATTAACCCCAAAAACCCCAGATTGTATGTCAAAATTTAACCTGAAAAAGATGCTTCAACTGCCCAAAAACACCGTTAAACGGACTCAACTTGTCATTTAATCGAGTTTTCTAGTTGTTTGTAGACAAAATTGAGTCGTAAGAGTCAAAGTACATAATTTAGCCTTTGATAGTATAACCCAAAACAATACTCTTCAATATGCCTACAAACTTACTTCATGCCCGAAATGCAAATTTTTCAAAAATTTATTCTACTAAAATTAATTGTATGAAATCAAAAATCATCATGCTTATTGTGCTTCTTATCAGTTGTTTAAATGCTGTTGCACAAAGATTGTCCACGAGCGACAATATCGATGAAACGACGGTTCCGGTGTTAGAATTGGATGCTTTCTTGAGCCCTCCTTCTCAGACTGCCAGAGCTGCTGGCGTTTCAAATGTCACACTGCTTAACATGCAGAATGTAAAAGAGTTGGTTTACAATACCCAACCTTCCATCTACTTTTTTGGAGGTGTTGTAAAAGTATTTGGAGACAAACCGCGTAATCTATTTACCGACGCTAACTCAATTAGCAGTTTGAACAATTCCGTTACTTTAAAAAACAACATTGAAATTGTAACAGTGAATTTGGATAATCCAAATCAATTGAATACTCCAATCAATCTTAGTCAACTTTCGGAATTTAAAAATCTAAAATATATTTATTTCATTACCTCCTTTGACGTAAGCAATAATGCTATTGCAAACTTAATTCAAGGCGACAGTGAAAAGTATATGGTTTTTTATAAAGTTCAGAAAGGCGATAACAATTAACCCAAATTGGTAAAAATAACTATTATGAAGAATTTATACATAAACACCTCCAACACGAAGCTTAATTACTTGATTGTGATTTTGGCCATTCTTTTCGGAATGAACACCAAAGTTAACGCTCAGGTAAAAAAGGCTTTTACGCAACGAACTTCACAATATACTCCTACCAAGAAGATATACAATGTGAAAGGTGATTTTACCATGTTGGGTAATACTTGTTTGACCCCTCAAAACTATAGTCCTAATACTAATAACAATGGTCAATTTATGACTTATGTTGATGTTGACGGTGATCCGAATACGTTTAACTCGTCTTCGTCAACTTTAGCTTTGTCTTCAGAGAACGGCGCTATCCCTTCTTGTTCTAACATTGTTTATGCCGGTTTGTATTGGACAGGTAAGTCATCAGCCAATAGTACTTTCAATGTAACCAAACAAGTTCCAAACGGAACTCAATCGATTAATGAAGACTTTGAGGTTATTCACAACGAAAATATTGAAAACACCAATTATACATTGTCGATAACTCGAGGAGGTTCAAGCGGAAACAGATATCCGATTTACACTTTCTCAGGAAACGGAAATACTTATGCTTTCACTTTTTATAATAGCTCTGCGCCAAACAGAGTAACATTATCTGTAAATGGTGGCACAGCAACCAATGTACCGGTAACCGTAAATGGTTCGGGAACTACTGCTACTTTAAGTACACCTTACACTATTAACGATGGTACTGTTGTAATTAAAGTAGAAGAGTTAAACAGAAGTGCCTCTACCGGTTTATCCACCACAGATACTCAAAATACTTCAAGCGCTGAAGTAAATGTTTCAGGAACGATTATCGCCTACACTAGTGTAACTAAAACTTTTAATAAAAGAGTCGTTTCGTTAAAAGGGCCTGCTGCTTCTGGTTACACTCAAATTACCGCTGCGGCTAACGATATTTATTACCCGTCAGGTTCTGATGACGACATTTACTCAGCTTATGCTGAAATTACAGATTACGTTAGAACCAATGGTATCGGACAATATACTGTTGCTGATATGGCTTTATTAGAAGGCAATGTTGGTGGAACAGGATATTCCGGAGGTTGGGGAATGATTGTTATCTATGAAAACTCTAAAATGAAATGGAGAGATATCACCATTTTTGACGGATACGCTTATGTGGTTTCAACAAACACCTCAGGTTATGACTTGCCTGTTTCAGGATTCAATACTGTACAAACCGGTAATGTAGGAATGAAACTTGGTTTAATGGCCAGTGAGGGAGACGTTAGCTTCACCGGTGATTACTTCAAAATCAGAAATCTGAATACTATAAACTATACCAACTTATCTCATACAGGTAATTCAACTACAAACTTCTTCAACTCCTCAATCAATGCAGGAGGAACACGAAATCCGAATTTATCAAATAATACAGGTATTGATATTGCTTTAATTGATGTGCCAAATGATAATAATGCAATCATTGGAAATAGTCAAACCTCTACCAACTTTAGATATGGAACCAGTGGAGATACTTACTCCATTTTTGCCATAGCCATGTCGGTTGACGCCTATGTTCCTGAAGTTGAAGGTGTAATCACAGCTACAACTATCAATGGATCGCCAGCTACTCAACCTTACACTATCCAACCCGGACAACAAGCTGGATTTAGTGTAGACATCAAAAATATCGGAACTGAGGCCATTAACAATTATAAATTAATTGTCCCAATGCCTTACAATGCGACTTACGTTCCCGGCAGTGCTGTAGGTACTGTTTTCAGTCCGCAAACCACTCCTACACCAAACAACATCTCTTTCAATCCAAATTTAGGTGCGACAGGTTCATTGGTTTGGGATTTCGGAACTTTGGTTTTACCACCAAATACCAGTACTGTTTTGGCCCGATTAACATTCAAACTAACGGCAACTTCTGACTGCTCTATTTTGAGCAATTCAAGTTGTGCCGGTTTGATTCCTGTAAACGGATATTCAACAGGTATTGGAAGTAATACCTCTGTATCTTTGAACAATGCTAACTTTATTCAAGGATATACTACCAATGGAAGCTGTATTGGAGAACCAATCCCTGCTCCTATTAATTTAACTATTGACGGATCTAGCTATGTTTCTCAAAATTGTTCCGGAAATAACATCATTAGAAACTTTACTTATTGTAGTGAAAATACAACTGTAGGTACTTCTGATATTGCCTCAAATTTCCCTCCGGGTTCACTTTTCTATAATGAGTATCCGGTTACTATTAATTCGATACAATATTCAGATGCTAACCCTATTCCATTAATTGCCGGTTCTACAGTTACTTATTATGCTGTGCCTGCAGGTGGTGGTATCGGTTGTAGCTTCCCTTTCACTATTTCAAAATGTCCTCCTGTAATTGCGCAAGATGATACTTTGAACGGAGGAAACGGAACTACCGGAAATCCTAATATTGGTAACGTTTTAGCTAATAATGGTAATGGCAATGACACTATAAATGGTAACCCAGCAACTACCGGTCAAGTAACTATCTCAATTGTTACTCCTGCCACTCCAATTGGTGGAAATCCGGTACCTGTAATCAATACAACTACTGGTCAGGTTTCTGTCCCTCCGGGAACACCAGCAGGAACTTACACCATTGTTTATCAAATTTGTGATAGCAACAATATTTCAAATTGTGATTCTGCAACAGTTACAATTACTGTAACAAAACCAATTATCGATGCAGTTGATGACAATGGAGCTCCTATTGTGGGTGCTGCCGGTGGACAAACTGTGGCTAACGTTTTAGTAAACGATACTTTAAACGGAAACCCTGCTACTCTTGCTAATGTAATTTTAACTCAAGTTTCAACTTCAAATCCTAATGTTACTTTAGATCCTGCAACCGGTGCTGTAAATGTAGCACCTGGTACTGCTGCCGGTTCTTACACAGTAACTTACCAAATTTGTGAAATCTTGAATCCTTCTAACTGTGATACTGCTGTGGTAACTGTAAATGTTACCGGTGCGCCTATCGATGCAGTAGATGATAACGGTGCGCCTATTGTGGGTGCTGCCGGTGGACAAACTGTAGCTAACGTTTTAGTAAACGATACTTTAAACGGAAACCCTGCTACTCTTGCTAATGTAATTTTAACTCAAGTTTCAACTTCAAATCCTAATGTTACTTTAGATCCTGCAACCGGTGCTGTAAATGTAGCACCTGGTACTGCTGCCGGTTCTTACACAGTAACTTACCAAATTTGTGAAATCTTGAATCCTTCTAACTGTGATACTGCTGTGGTAACTGTAAATGTTACCGGTGCGCCTATCGATGCAGTAGATGATAACGGTGCGCCTATTGTGGGTGCTGCCGGTGGACAAACTGTAGCTAACGTTTTAGTAAACGATACTTTAAACGGAAACCCTGCTACTCTTGCTAATGTAATTTTAACTCAAGTTTCAACTTCAAATCCTAATGTTACTTTAGATCCTGCAACCGGTGCTGTAAATGTAGCACCTGGTACTGCTGCCGGTTCTTACACAGTAACTTACCAAATTTGTGAAATCTTGAATCCTTCTAACTGTGATACTGCTGTGGTAACTGTAAATGTTACCGGTGCGCCTATCGATGCAGTAGATGATAACGGTGCGCCTATTGTGGGTGCTGCCGGTGGACAAACTGTAGCTAACGTTTTAGTAAACGATACTTTAAACGGAAACCCTGCTACTCTTGCTAATGTAATTTTAACTCAAGTTTCAACTTCAAATCCTAATGTTACTTTAGATCCTGCAACCGGTGCTGTAAATGTAGCACCTGGTACTGCTGCCGGTTCTTACACAGTAACTTACCAAATTTGTGAAATCTTGAATCCTTCTAACTGTGATACTGCTGTGGTAACTGTAAATGTTACCGGTGCGCCTATCGATGCAGTAGATGATAACGGTGCGCCTATTGTGGGTGCTGCCGGTGGACAAACTGTAGCTAACGTTTTAGTAAACGATACTTTAAACGGAAACCCTGCTACTCTTGCTAATGTAATTTTAACTCAAGTTTCAACTTCAAATCCTAATGTTACTTTAGATCCTGCAACCGGTGCTGTAAATGTAGCACCTGGTACTGCTGCCGGTTCTTACACAGTAACTTACCAAATTTGTGAAATCTTGAATCCTTCTAACTGTGATACTGCTGTGGTAACTGTTAACGTTATCGGTGCACCTATCGATGCAGTAGATGATACTTATAACAACATCCTTTGTTCTGCTAATGGAACTATTGGAAACATCTTAACAAATGACACTTTAAATGGAAATCCTGCTACACTTTCTAATGTAACACTTTCCGTATTATCAGGTAACAATCCACTTGTTAGCATTAATAACAATGGAGATGTAATTGTTTCTCAAAGTGGTTCTTGTGGTGATTATACTTTCACTTATCAAATTTGTGAAATCTTGAATCCTAACAACTGTGATACAGCAACAGTAACTGTAAGTATTACAGATAATAGTGCTCCTACTTGGACAACTGCAAATGGATCACTTGATGTAACCTTAGAATGTTCAGATATCAACGGTTTAGCAGCTGCTCAAGCTTTTTTCCCTATTGCTTCTGACTTGTGTGATACAGATGTTACCAATATTGTTAAAACTGAAGGACAATTTGTTGCCTCAACAACTTGTGCTAATTCAGGTACTTATACAAATACTTGGACCGTAACTGATGCTTGTGGAAATGTTTCTGACAAGTTCACACAAACAATTCGCATTCAAGATACTTTAGCCCCTGTAGCTCCTGAAGCTCCGGCTACGGTAACTGTGGCTTGTGCCGGTGACGTACCTGCAATGGTATCGTTAACTGCTCAAGACAACTGTAACGGTGCTATCACTGTAGAAGGTGTTGACGCAATCGCTCAAGGGCAATGTGCTAACTCGTTCGTAGT
>PGCN01000003.1 GCA_002786385.1 Flavobacterium sp. FEMGT703F | reverse complement strand
TGAAGCAGCTACCATGTAGCGCGAAAAGCGGGAATACAGACCGCAAATAAAGCCCGAAACTTTCGCTACTGAATATACTTTATCATTATACTATATATATATATTGTGTGTATTTTGTTAAACTACTATATTTGCAGTCCATAAAATTTAAGGAATGATAAAGATTACACTACCAGACGGTTCGATTAAGGAGTTTGCCAATGGTTCGACTCCAATGGATGTTGCCAAAAGCATCAGTGAAGGATTAGCGCGAAATGTAATTTCGGCTGCTTTTAACGGTACAACTATTGAAACAGCCACTCCGTTGACGACCGATGGTTCACTTATATTATATACGTGGAATGACGCAGCAGGTAAAAAAGCTTTTTGGCATTCTACTTCACACGTTATGGCACAAGCTTTAGAAGAACTGTATCCCGGGATTAAATTAACTTTAGGTCCGGCCATTGAAAACGGTTTTTATTACGATGTAGATTTTGGCGTGCAAAAGATTGTGGAAGCCGACTTCAAGAAAGTTGAAGATCGCGTATTGGAAATCTCAAGAGAGAAGCACGAATTTAAAATGCGTCCGGTTTCAAAAGCGGAAGCTTTAGAGATTTACAAAAACAATGAATATAAAACTGAGTTGATTTCGAATTTAGAGGATGGCACCATTACTTTTTGTGACCATTCTAATTTCTTTGATTTGTGTCGCGGTGGCCATATTCCGA
The DNA here is from genome assembly GCA_002786385.1 of Flavobacterium sp. FEMGT703F. Taxonomy (GTDB): domain Bacteria; phylum Bacteroidota; class Bacteroidia; order Flavobacteriales; family Flavobacteriaceae; genus Flavobacterium; species Flavobacterium cheonhonense. The sequence goes on along the minus strand of PGCN01000003.1, from coordinate 188,341 downwards.
ATACCGGAATCATCAAGGCGATGAAAATCATGAGTGTTGCCGGCGCTTATTGGCGTGGTGACGAAAAGAACAAACAGTTGACTCGAGTTTATGGGATTTCGTTCCCGAAACAAAAAGACTTGACAGACTACTTAGAATTATTAGAAGAAGCCAAACGCAGAGACCACAGAAAACTAGGAAAAGAATTGGAATTGTTTGCTTTTTCACAAAAAGTTGGACAAGGTTTGCCGTTATGGTTACCAAAAGGCGCAGCTTTACGTGATCGCTTAGAGCAGTTTTTGAAAAGAGCTCAGAAAAAAGCCGGTTACGAGCAAGTAGTTACGCCGCATATCGGCCAGAAAGAACTATACGTGACTTCCGGTCACTATGCTAAATATGGTGCCGACAGTTTTCAACCCATCCATACACCGGCCGAAGGCGAAGAGTTCTTACTGAAACCAATGAACTGTCCGCACCACTGTGAAATTTACAACAACAAACCTTGGTCGTACAAAGATTTACCTAAACGTTATGCCGAGTTCGGAACCGTTTACCGCTACGAGCAAAGTGGTGAGTTGCACGGATTAACTCGTGTTCGCGGATTTACGCAAGACGATGCGCACATCTTTTGTACTCCTGACCAATTAGACAGCGAGTTTAAAAAAGTAATCGACTTGGTGTTGTATGTATTCGGTTCGTTAGGCTTTGAAAACTTTACAGCACAAGTTTCGGTTCGTGATTTAGACAATCCGGACAAATATATAGGTAGCGTTGAAAACTGGGAAAAAGCAGAAAATGCCATCATCAGTGCGGCACGCGATAAAGGTTTGAACTACATTATTGAAAGTGGTGAAGCCGCTTTTTATGGTCCGAAATTGGATTTCATGGTAAAAGACGCCTTGGGAAGACAATGGCAATTAGGAACTATTCAGGTAGATTACAACTTACCTGAGCGATTTGAATTGACTTATAAAGGTGCTGATGACAAGTTACACCGTCCGGTAATGATTCACCGTGCGCCGTTTGGATCCATGGAGCGTTTTATTGCTATTTTGCTGGAACACACTGCCGGAAACTTCCCATTATGGTTGATGCCAGAACAAGCTATAATCTTGTCTTTGAGCGAGAAATATGAAAATTATGCGAAAAAAGTTTTAGAATTGCTGGAAATTCACGAAATTCGCGCCCTAATTGACAACCGCAACGAGACGATTGGTAAAAAAATCAGAGATGCGGAAGTACAAAAAATGCCGTTCATGCTGATTGTAGGCGAAGAAGAAGAGAAAAACGGAACTGTTTCCGTTCGTCGTCATGGTCAAGAAGGAAAAGGTAATATTACCGTTACAATTGAAGAATTTGCTAAGATTGTAAACGAAGAAATTGCCAAAACATTAAAAACATTTGAAGTTTAACTAAAATTATAGAGTCATAGCAATAAGAAATAACAGAGGATATCAGCCTCGCGTGGAAAAAACAGCAGCCCACAGAATTAATGAGTTAATTCGTGGTGTTTCTGAAGTTCGTTTAGTTGGAGAAAATATTGAGCCCGGGGTATTTAAATTTACTGAGGCTTTGAGATTGGCCAATGAACTGGAAGTAGATTTGGTAGAGATTTCTCCAAATGCTGATCCACCGGTTTGTAAACTGATGGATTATGGTAAATTCATTTACCAGCAAAAGAAACGCGAAAAAGAATTAAAGGCAAAATCAACGCAAATCACGGTTAAAGAGATTCGTTTCGGACCTCAGACTGATGAGCATGATTACGAATTTAAAAGAAAAAATGCTGAAAAATTCTTGAAAGAAGGTTCAAAATTAAAAGCTTTTGTATTCTTTAAAGGACGCTCTATTATTTATAAAGAACAAGGTCAAATCTTATTGTTGCGTTTAGCACAAGATTTGGAAGAATTCGGTAAAGTGGAAGCCATGCCCGTGTTAGAAGGAAAGCGTATGATTATGTTCATCGCGCCGAAAAAAAAAGGTAAATAAGTGACCGAGAGACTAAGCTAGTGAACAACTGAAAAAAAACTCAGAAACTAAGCAACTCAGCAACTTCAAAAAAGTAAGTAAGTTAAATTAAATAAACTAGGAAAAAATGCCTAAAATGAAAACAAAATCCAGTGCTAAGAAGCGATTCAAAGTAACTGGTTCCGGAAAAATCAAAAGAAAACACGCTTTCAAAAGTCACATCTTGACCAAGAAATCTAAAAAGCGTAAACTAGCGTTAACTCACTCTGCTTTGGTTCACCAATCAGATATGAAAAGCGTTAAAGAACAATTAAGAATTATCTAATCGCTAACAGCCAACAGCTGCGAGCCTTTAACTTTCTTTAGGTTAAAAAATCATTTAATAACCTTGGAGTACGGCCTTAAGTTCCCTTGATTCAATTCGGGACGCCTGCTACAAAAAACACACAAAATTATGCCAAGATCAGTAAATTCAGTTGCTAAAAGAGCAAGAAGAAAAAAGATAATGAAGCAAGCCAAAGGTTTCTTTGGTAGACGTAAAAACGTTTGGACAGTTGCTAAAAACGCAGTAGAAAAAGCTATGCTTTATGCTTACCGCGACAGAAAGCAAAACAAAAGAAACTTCCGAGCTTTATGGATTCAGCGTATCAACGCCGGAGCTCGTTTGGAAGGAATGAGTTACTCACAATTCATGGGATTAGTTAAGAAAAACGGTATCGAATTGAACCGTAAAGTATTGGCTGATTTAGCTATGAATCACCCGGAAGCTTTCAAAGCTATCGTGAATAAAGTGAAATAAAAACGTTTGTACAACCACGATTTAACTTACTTATAATAGAAATCCCGGCTAGTCCGGGATTTTTTATTGCTATGTTTTGGATAAAAAAAAGTTGGACCAATAAAGCCAAGCAGACAAACCCAAATATAGCCACAAAAAAATATTGAAAATGAGTTGATTATTTTTTCCAAGAGGTAGAATTATATCACAATTTGTTTAACTTTGAAAATCCCCGAATTCCATCCTTGAATAAGTAACAATATTTTAAATGCTTTCAATTAAACAGGTATGTTTATGAGTGGAAATATGATTAAAACAAACACTATTGATTATCAGAAGTTGTTTGTTGAATTACCGGGTTTTTACATTATACTTTCGACTGATTTAACCATTATGGATGTCAGTGAAAAATTGACCAAAGCTGCAGGCATACATCGCTTGGACATGATAGGAAAAAATTTGTTTGTGGTTTTTCCTGAAAACCCTGACGACGTTATAGCTGATGGCCAATCTAATTTAAAATACTCTTTGAATTATGTGCTCAAAAATAAAACTGCTCATACCATGGCAGTACAACGGTATGATGTAAAAAATCAAGAAGGTATTTTTGAAGAACGGTATTGGTGCCCAATTAACAAACCGGTTTTAGACGAAAATGACGAAGTATTGTATATCATTCACCGCGTTGAAGAAGTAACCGATTTTGTTCAGTTATCTGAAGTATCTCAAAAGACAGTACAACAAAACAATAAGCTGGAAAGTCAAATAGAGCGCATGAAAATTGAAATCATTAAGCGCACTAAAGAATTGGAAAAACTCAATGCCCAACTTGATGAGAAAGTCAGCTTAAGAACGCAACATTTAGAAGAAGCCAATAAAACAATCGGAAAGAATGTTGTGGCATTGACCCATCAAAAAAAACAGTTGGAAGATTTTTGCAATATCATCTCTCACAATTTAAGAGCACCGTTGGTCAATATTTCAATGTTGGTTGAAATGGTTGCCGAAAATTCTACCAATGAAGAAAACATCATCTTTCTGGAGAAGTTAGACAAAGCGGCTAAAAATCTCAACGAGACATTTAACGAACTTGTGGAATCCATACAAATTACTCAAGACACTGAAATACCTTATGAGGAAATTGAACTCGAAAGCTTTACTAATAATATTATAGATAGTTTACAAGGAGAAATCAATAAAACCCAAGCCATCATTAAAATGGACTTTAGTCAAGCTCCAAAACTATGCTATCCGATAAACTATATGAGAAGTATCTTGCAAAACTTAATCAGCAATTCACTTAAATATTCTTCCCCTGAAAGAAGACCAATCATCAAAATCAATTCACAGATAAAAAATGATAGTGTCATCATCAGTATTTCTGACAATGGATTGGGATTAGATCTCAATAAACACAGTGAAAATTTATTCAAAATCCGAAAAGTCTTCCACAATCATCCCGCCGCTAAAGGATTTGGACTATTTATAACAAAATCACAAGTAACCGCTTTAGGCGGCAAAATTTGGGTGGAAAGTCAACCCGATGTAGGCAGTACTTTTCATGTAGAACTTATCAACCAATAATATGAAATCACCCAGTAATATAATGCTTATTGATGACGATGAAATCTTCACGTACATCATCAAAAAAATCATAGAAGAATCTGAAATAGCCGAACAAATTAGCATTTTCAGCAACGGTAGAGACGCCATAAATTACCTGACAGAAGTGGCCGAAGAAGAAACATTGTTGCCGAAAGTCATCTTCTTAGATTTAAACATGCCTTTATTGGACGGCTGGGGATTTCTGGATGAATATATCCGATTAAAACCAAAAATGTGCAAAAAAATCAACTTGTATGTCATCACTTCATCGGTTTCAACTTACGATCATGAGAAGTCAAAAGAATACAGTGACATCACCGATTTTATTGTAAAACCCTTAGCCAAAGAAAAATTCATCTCTATTGTCAAAAAAATGTCAAACGGTTAGGAGTTAACATGCAAAACCTAACTTAACTTTCACTAGTTAAAAAAATCTTAACTTTCTTATAAATCTGCAAATTAATAGTAATTTGCTAGGGTTTTATCATTATCTATTCATCAATACATTTACCAAAAAAAATTATGAGCAAAATCAGACTCTCATTGTTTTTCTCTATGGCCTTTCTAGTGTGTTCCGGAGTATCCGTTGCACAAGAGAAATCGGATCGAAAAAAGAAAAATAAAAAGGAATTGGCTACGACCAAAACAGACTCGGTTAAAGAGAAAAAAGCACCTAAACTCTCTATCGCAGACAAAGTAAAAAGCTGCAAAAAAACCGAAGGATTATTTACCATTTACCAAGATACAGTAACCGGAAGTATCCAACTCTACATCAAAAAAAACCAACTTAACAAAGAATTCATCTATCAAAGTTATTCGATGAATGGTCCGACTACTTTGGGGTTGAACCAAAGTATGCACAGAGCAACAAATGTCTTCAACATCAAAAAAGCCAACGATAAAATCGAATTTGGCTTGGTAAACACTAATTTTTACTACGACAAAAACAACGCAGTAAGCAAAACCGCCGGCACTGATATAGCCGAAGCCATTTTCCTAGCTGAAAAAGTTGTAGCCAAAGACAGCACAGGATTTTTAATTGCGGCCGACGGTTTATTCATCAGTGAAAAACTAGATCCTGTTAAACCTATCATGCCTCCGGGAATGCCTCCGGGAGCCGTTTTCAATTTAGGAAACTTTAATTCCGCCAAATCAAAATACCACAGCATTCGCTCTTACCCAAATAATACTGACGTAACAGTAGATTTGGCCTACGACAATCCTGCTCCGTTTAATGGCGGAGGCGAAGACATTACGGATGCACGTTACGTTCGCGTTCGCATCCAGCACACCTTCTTAGAAATGCCGGAGAACAAATTCCGACCAAGAAAAGACGATCCGCGTGTTGGGTATTTCGGGCAAGCGGTAACCGATTTAACCAGCGTAAAAGCTACGCCTTACAAAGACATCATCAACCGTTGGTATTTGACCAAAAAAGATCCGAATGCAGCCATCAGTGAGCCGGTTGAACCTATAGTTTGGTGGATTGAAAACACCACGCCTGTGGAATACCGCCAAACCGTAATGGAAGCCGGAAACAAATGGAATGAAGCTTTTGAAAAAGCCGGATTTAAAAATGCCGTGGTAATGAAAATCCAACCCGATGATGCCGATTGGGATGCGGGCGATGTGCGTTACAATGTAATCCGTTGGGTATCGTCTGCTTATCCAAGCTACGGCGCTATCGGACCAAGTTTTGCCAATCCGAGAACCGGACAAATTTTAGGTTCCGATATCACAATCGAATGGTATTCAGGTAGCAGCACGCCAACCATGGACGAATTATTTTCGTTTAAAAATGAAGGTGCAAGCGAAGCCATAAATGCTCATTTCCACAATGACGGAACCGCTTGTACTTTAGCCAACGAGCTGAAAAGCCAGTTCTTAATGGGAACCACTTTTGCCGAAGTGAATTCGGAAGATCCGAAAACCATTTCCAGAGCACACAAAGAATTTTTATACTATTTAGTGTTGCACGAAATGGGGCATACTTTAGGTTTAAATCACAATATGAAATCGAGCCAGATGTTAAGTCCGACCGACTTACACAACACCGCTATTACGGAAAAAATTGGTTTGATTGGTTCAGTAATGGATTATCCTGCCATCAACTTGGCTACGGATAAAACCAAACAAGGAAACTTCTACACTACCAAACCGGGACCATACGATTTATGGGCCATCGAATTCGGTTACAAAGAATTTGACGAAAAAACTGAAGAAGCCGAATTGCAAAAAATCTTAAGCCGAAGCACAGATCCTAACTTAGCCTTTGGTAACGATGCAGATGACATGAGATCTCCGGGAAAAGCCATCGACCCAAGAGTTATGGTGAATGACTTGAGCAGCGATGCCATAGGAAATGCTGAAGAACGCTTCAAAATTGTGAACAGCATAATGCCAAAATTAAAAGGCAAATACAGTAAAAACGGTGAAAGCTATGCCGAATTGAGAAGTCGTTTCAATATGCTTAACGGACAAAGAAGAAATATGGCTGCAGTGGTTAGCCGTTATGTTGGTGGTGTGTTTATCGACCGTAGTTTTGTGGGACAAAATTCCACTGTTAAACCATTCACTCCGGTTTCTAAAGTGCAACAAAAAAGAGCTATTGAAGTTTTAAACAAATATGTTTTAGCGCCAAATGCTTTCGATGCAGATGCTTCATTGTATCCTTACTTACAAATGCAAAGACGTGGATTCAATTTCTTCTCAGGAACTGAAGATCCTAAACTGAATGCCATTTACCAATCTATTCAAACCGATGCTACGTTAGGTCATATTTTACATCCGACTACTTTACAAAGAATTTCCAACACCAGTATGTATGGCAATACTTATTCGGTAGCCGAAGTGATGACCGATTTAACCAACGGTGTATTCAAAGCGGATTTGGTGGGTAAAGTAAACATGCACCGTCAATATTTGCAGACTTACTTTGTAAAAGAAGTGATTGAAATTGCCGATGTAAACGATCCTAAAAACCGTCACGATGACATTTCAAGAGCTGCTGCCCGTCAAACCTTGAAGAAAATCAAATTGATGTTAGCTACCGCTACTTCTGCTGATGAAAGCACTAGAGCGCACAGAAACTACCTTAGTTTCTTAATTGAAAACGCACTGGCTATCAAATAAAAAAAATGCTCCTAAAACAAAAATCCCAATCTGATTAGATTGGGATTTTTCAATTACTTTCCTGAAACTTACCTGATATCGTTCCACTCACGGTTATTACTTCCGTAGAACCATTTCCTTGATTTCCCTTGACGCTGTTGAATGTCAAAGTATACATATTGTTCCCCAAATCTTCAACCGTCACACTTCCATTATAAAGCAAATAACTATCGGTAAATCGGGTATAATTCCCTGTACCTTGAATACCATTAATTAAATAGGTTCCTGATGCATCTTCTTGTGACAAAGGATAAATCACTTTTACCACCATGATATGTTGATTCTGAGGTGAACTGCTATTACTTCCCAATACAAAAACCGTGGCGTTTTCGAACGACTGATTATCCGGATAAGCCGTTATTTCTGAAGGAATGAACTGTTCACCATCAATATCTATTGAAGAAGTAAATGCGGTACTGTCGCCTCCGTCAGAAGAGCAACCTGTCATAATAGTACCGAGTAATAAAATGGATGAGATAATTTTTTTCATACTATATGGTTAATTAAAAACTTCTTCGTTCTCTCCGTCAAAACTGGCAAACACCATACTAGGATGCGAATCCTGATGAAAAATATTCCCTTTACTGTCGATTGCAATCGCACCGGCAAATCCATCATAAGGTTTGAGTTCGTTGAACGTTTTCTCAAAAGCTTCCGCTAACGTAAAACCATCCGTAACACGGGTCACAATTTTAGCCGCAACTGCTCCGCTTACAATATCTTCTCCAACACCGGTTAAACTAACCCCGCAAAATGCGTTGGCGTAATTTCCGGCTACTGTAGCCGAATCTGAAATCCTGCCCGGAATTTCAAATCCTTTCCCTCCGGTTGATGTAGCTACGGCAATTTTTCCATTGGCATCTAAAACAACACAACCTACCGTTCCTAATCCTTTGGAAGCCAATTTGGCTTCATACTCGGCACGACGCTGAGGAATTTCTGTAGAAAATTTTTCAAATCCGTGTTGGCGAGCAAAATTTGTTGCACCGCTTCCGCCCAATACTTTATCGTCATAATCCAACAACACTTGGGCCACTTGCACCGGATTTTTAACCTCTTCTATGTTAATCACGCCACTCATTTTTTGAGTCGAACCGTCCATCAAAGACGCACTCATGCGAATTTTACCATCGCTTTGAATTTGGGAACCGATACCGGCATTAAACAAAGCATCGTCTTCCAATTGCGAAACCGCATATACTACCGTGTCCAAAGCCGAGTGGTTTTGCAAATAAGCATAGGCCTCTTTAACAATGCGCAATAAAGCTTGTTGTTTGGCGATTTTGGTTTCGAGATTGGTAGAAGATTCAGAGAAAAATCCGCCGTGGATGATTATTTTCATTTTGAGATATTAGATATTAGATTTCAAATATCAAATATGCTTGAATTTCAATTCATATTTAATATCTAAAATTTGATATTTGATATTTAAAATTTAAACGTATTGTGAAGATTTAATCGTCATTTTAAAAGTATCCAAATCGAAAGTATCGTTTTTACTCATCACGTGAGTCACCAAATGATTGATAGAGATGGGTTGACCGAGTTCAACTTGGGTTAAATTGGTGTCTTTAATCTCGCGACCATCGACCAAAATAACCAAACCGGAACCCAAAGCTTCCATTTGTCGACCATTGGTTATCAATAAACCGGTGTCTTCTCCTAAACCAATACCCAGTACTTTCGGATTGCCAACAACAGCTTGGAACAAACGACCGATACGACCTCTTTGCACAAAATGGGTGTCAATCACCACATCGTCAATCAAACCCAAACCGGACGTTATTTTAACTTCTCCCTTCAGCAAAGCTTCATGACTGCTGCCTTGGTAAATCATATTATTGGAAGCAGCAGCAGCACCGGCAGAGGTTCCGGCGTACACAAAATCTTCGTTTCGGTATTTGCTGATTAACAAATCATCAAAAGGCGTTCCACCTAAAATCGAAGTCAATCGCAACTGATCTCCACCGGTAAACATGACCACATCAGCTGCTTTCAATCGGTTTAAAATTTCAGGCTCTGAGGCTTGTTCTCTTCTTTCAATGTGCAATACATCAACATTGTGTGCACCTAAATAATTGAAGGCTTTCACGTATTCAGGACCAATTTCACGAGGGATTTTTGAAGCCGTAGTAATCACTTCAATTCTCGACGCTTCTTTATTTTTAGATTCTTTGATGATGCGTTTTAAAATACCTTCTTCAAAGAAATTTAAATTCTGTGGAGCACTTTTGTCCAAATCGGTTTCAGTAAAACTTCCTTTGTCAACCGCACCGCCAATTATAATAAGTTTGCCTTGTATATTCATGTCGGTAAAATTAGAAAAAACTTAAAACTTACCAACCTTTTTTACGTTTTTTGAACCCAATTTATCAACGAACTTATCAAGAAACGGTATTGGCAAATTGTGTTATATTTGCGCTATGGAAACCAATCAAACCCGTATTAATAAATTCCTTTCCGAGAGCGGTTACTGTTCCCGTCGTGAAGCCGACAAATTATTGGAACAAGGTCGCATTACCATCAATGGAAAAGTTCCTGAATTGGGCACTAAAGTTTCGGTTGAGGATGAAATTAGAGTAGACGGAAAACTCATCCTGGAGAAAACCGAAAAACCGGTGTACTTGGCTTTCAACAAACCTGTTGGCATTGAATGTACTACGAATAGAAAAGTCCGCGACAACATTGTAGACTACATCAATTATCCCAAACGTATTTTCCCTATTGGCCGATTAGATAAAGCCAGTGAAGGTTTGATTTTTATGACCGATGACGGCGATATTGTAAACAAAATTCTACGCGCCAGAAACAACCACGAAAAAGAATACATTGTTACGGTAAACCGACCAATAACCGACCGTTTCATAGAACGCATGAGCAACGGTGTTCCGATTTTAGACACTGTAACCCGAAAATGCAAGGTAGAACAAATCAGCAAATACGTTTTTCGAATCATTTTAACCCAAGGCTTAAACCGTCAAATTCGTCGTATGTGCGAATATTTAGGTTATGAAGTAACAGCCTTAAAAAGAATTCGAATCATCAATATTTCACTTGATGTGCATGTGGGTCGCTACCGAGAGTTATCCGATGCCGAAATCAAACAATTAAACCAACTCATCGCACCATCGAGTAAGACCGAAGAAGCGAGTTTGCCTAAACCAAAATCCAATTTCAATAGCAATAACAATTTCAACAACAAACGCTAAATGCTTAAGACCATTTTATACATAGCTTTAGGTGGTGCCATTGGAAGTGTGTTCCGGTTTTTAACTACCGTGTTGGTGTCGAAATTTTGGTCCAATCATTTTCCGTTAGCGACTTTCTTAGCCAATGTTGTCGGTTGTTTTTTGATTGGTTTGTTCATGGGAATTTTAGCCAAAAATCAGCTAGCCGACAGCAATTTAAAATGGTTCCTGATTACCGGATTTTGCGGTGGTTACACAACTTTTTCTACCTTTGGATTGGAAAATTACAACTTGTTTCAAAATCAAAATTCTTTGCTGGCTTTCGGCTATATCGGCTTGAGCATTTTAGTCGGACTTTTTGCCATTTGGCTCGGACTTTTTGTAACCAAATAAACGCCGTTTCCTGAAAAAAATGTAACTTCGCCCTCTATGAAAAAAGAAGACATTTCAGCCATTCAAGAATTATTGGCTACCCCTAAAAAAATTGCTATTATTCCACACCGAAGTCCGGATGGCGACGCTATGGGCTCTACCCTAGCCTTGTATCATTTCTTATTGAAGCTCAACCACCAACCTACGGTAATTGCACCGAATGACTTTCCGAATTTCTTGGCTTGGTTACCGAGCTCGGAAACAGTGAAAATATATGAAAACGATAAAGCCCATTGTGCACAAATCATACAAGAAGCCGAGTTGGTTTTTACCTTAGATTTTAATGCATTACACCGAACCGGTGAAATGGAACATGTGCTGAATAAAGTTACCGTTCCGATGGTTATGATAGACCACCACCAAAAGCCGGACACTTATGCCAAATACACCTACTCGAATACCGCTTTTGGTTCGACTTGTGAAATGGTGTATAATTTTATCGGCTTTTTGGGTCAAAAAGAATTAATCGACACCACTATTGCGACCTGTATTTACACCGGAATCACCACCGATTCAGGTTCATTTCGCTTTCCTTCTACCACGGGCAATACCCATCGCATAGTGGCGGAACTGATTGACTTAGGCATCAACAACAGTGAAATTCACAATTTGTTGTTCGATAACAATTCGTATAATCGTTTACAGCTATTGGGCCGCGCTTTGCAAAACATGAAAATATATCCGGAATACAAAACCTCGTATATTACACTTTCGCAAAAAGAACTCGATGAATTCCATTACGAAAAAGGCGACACCGAAGGCATTGTAAACTATGGATTAACCATCAAAGGCATTCATTTTACAGCCATTTTTATAGAACACCGAGATGAAAATATCATCAAAATCTCTTTCCGTTCTCAAGGCAATTTTGATGTCAATCAATTTGCGCGCGACCATTTTAACGGTGGCGGACACATTAACGCAGCCGGCGGAAAATCGTATGAGAGCTTAGCCGAAACTGTGAAAAAATTTGAACAATTAATTTCCAAAATAACCATTTAAGCTATGAAAAACGCCTCAAAAATAACTATCTTATTGCTTGTTTTGGTGAGTTTTATCAGTTGTAAACAACAACAAGCGCGGATGCCGGTTTCTCGTTCTTCGGGGACATTTATGAAAGAGTCGGTAGAACGCAACAAAAAACTCGTGGCCGGTGAAGAAGCCCAAATCGATTCTATCATCAAAAGCAATCCGCAAATCAAATACATTGCTTCCAAAAAAGGCTATTGGTATCATTACGAAGTCCGCAATGAAAAAGATACCCTTCGCCCTAAAAAAGGAGATGTTGCTTCTTTTGATTATGAAATCAAAGATTTTGACGGGAACGTAGTCTACTCCGAAGTGGAACTAAGACCGCAAACCTATGTGGTAGACAAACAAAACATCATGATGGGCTTGCGTGACGGCATCAAACTCATGCGTAAAAACGAAAAAGTATCTTTCTTATTCCCATCGCATATGGCCTTTGGCTATCATGGTGACAACAAACGCATAGGCTCCAATCAACCCTTAATTTGTACGGTAACGCTACACGATTTTAAGCCTGAAACCAAATTGAAAACAGAAAATTAATTGCAACAATGATCAAGAAACTTTTATTATTGACGCTCGTTTCCATAGCTTTTATCTCTTGTAAAGACGAGCACAAAAACTTAAAAGACGGACTTTACGCCGAAATTGAAACTTCGAAAGGAAATATAATAGTTGAACTCAACTATAAAAAAGCGCCGATTACTGTGGCCAACTTCGTGACACTGGCCGAAGGCAAAAACAATTTCGTAACACCCGATTTAAAAGGCAAACCCTTTTTTGACGGCTTGTTATTTCACCGTGTTATTTCCAACTTTATGATACAAACCGGCGACCCTATCGGAACGGGATCGGGAGATGCCGGTTACAAATGCAAAGATGAGTTCACCGATTTAAAACACGATAAACCAGGCGTGTTGTCTATGGCCAATTCGGGTCCGAACACCAACAGCAGTCAGTTTTTCATTACCCATGTGGAAACCCCTTGGTTGGATGGCAAACATTCCGTTTTTGGTCAGGTTGTAGAAGGCCAAGATGTAGTTAATGCCATTGTTCAAGGCGATATGATGAACAGCGTTACCATCATCCGAAAAGGCGAAGACGTGAAAAAATTTGATGCCGTAAAGGTGTTCAATGATTACTTCAAAAAAGAACTTGAAAATCAAAAAAAGCAAGCCTTAATTGATGCCGAAAACAAACGCATTTACGACCAAAAATACAAGGCCGTAAAAGAGCAAAAGGCAATGTATTTCAACCAATTGAAAGAAAGTGCTACAAAAACAAACAGTGGATTCAAGTTTAAAATCTTAAAAGCCTCCAATGGAAACAAGCCCAAAGACGGCGCTATGATTTATATGAACTACTCGGGCTTTTTAGAAGACGGTACACTTTTTGACACCAGCGATCCTGAAATAGCCAAACAATTTGGGATGTTTGATGAACAAAGAGCTGTGCAAAACGGTTATTCGAGTTTGCCTTACCAAATGGGTTCTAACAAACTCATTCCGGGATTTGTAGAAGGTGTAAACAAATTAAAATTTGGCGAAAAAGCGGTATTTTTTATACCGAGTAATTTGGGTTACGGCGAACAAGGCGCCGGAGATGTCGTACCACCAAACGCCAATCTGATTTTTGAAGTAGAACTATTAAATAAATAAACCACATTAACCATGAAAATGAAAATCACCATGCTGTGTTTGCTTGTCGCCGGATTGACCAACGGCTTCGCACAAGTTAAAAAAACCGCAGCACCTAAAGGAAAAGCTCCGGTAGCCGTAAAAAAAACGGTTGCTACCCCTCCTGCTAATACCAGCAACGAAGGTATTTTTGCTGAAATCGACACAGATAAAGGCAAAATCGTCATTCAGTTGGAATACAAAAAAACGCCAATAACAGTAGCCAATTTCATTTCACTGGCTGAAGGCACCAATGCTTCGGTTACGGATGAAAAGTTAAAAGGCAAACCCTTTTATGACGGATTAAAATTCCACAGAGTCATCACGCTCGGTAACGGTGACCAACAAGATTTCATGGTTCAAGGAGGCGATCCTGCCGGAAATGGTTCCGGTGGTCCTGGCTATGCATTTAAAGATGAATTTACCGATGCCGGTTTTGATAAACCCGGAATTTTGGCTATGGCGAATTCAGGGCCGAAAACCAATGGCTCTCAATTTTTCATCACCGTTGCACCTACCTCTTGGTTGAATCAAAAGCACACTATTTTTGGTTATGTGACTAAAGGAATGGATGTGGTAAATAAAATCAAGCAAAACGATGTAATGAAAAAAGTTAGCATCATTCGCAAAGGTGCTGAAGCTCAAAAATTCAATGCTGCGAAAGTTTTTGCTGACTACATGAATAACAAAGCGGCTGATGAAGCTAAAGAAGCGGCTATTGTTGCCGAAAACAAAAGAAAGCAAGAAGAGTTAGAAAAACAGAAAAAAGAACAATACAATGCCACTTACGGACCGGTTATGAAAGCCAAAGGCACTGCTTTAGCTGAAACTAAACTATCGGCTACCGAAACGGCTACCGGTTTAAAATACAAAGTTTTACAAACGGGTAACGGTAAAAAACCGGCTGAAGGCGCAACGGTTTATATCCACTATGCCGGCTATCTAGAAGACGGAAGTTTGTTCGACAGCAGTTATGAAACCGTTAGCAAAGAGTTTGGTAAATTCGACGAGAACAGAGCCAAACAAAACGGCTACCAACCATTTCCTTTCCAATACGGCAGAAAAGACGGTTTGATTCCCGGATTCTTAGAAGGATTGAACTTGATGAATTTCGGAGATAAATATTTAATCTACATCCCTTCAAAATTGGGCTACGGTGAAAGAGGCGCCGGAAACGTGATTCCGCCAAACTCCAATATCATTTTTGAAATTGAATTGTTTGAATCGATTCCAACGAAATAAGAAAAAAAAGAGTCTCAAAATCGAGACTCTTTTTTTTATTCCTTTTTATGCATAAACAAATAATACACCGGAATTCCTAAAGCTACTATCACCAATCCTAAACCGGTGTTGACCGTATCATAAATCAATAACGATACGCAAATAGCTGCGGTTAACAATATATACAAAGCCGGAATAACCGGATAGCCGAAAGCTTTATATGGTCTTTCAGCATTAGGTTCTTTCTTTCTAAGGATAAAAATTCCGTAAATGGTAAGTATGTAAAACAATAAAGAGGCAAAAGTCGCATACGTTAACAAATCGCCATACTTCCCTGAAACACATAACAAACAAGCCCAAATACATTGGAACCAAAGCGCTTTCTCCGGTACGTCGAACTTGTTCAATTCGCCTGCTTTTTTGAAAAACAAATTGTCTTTCGCCATCGCATAAAACAAACGACCACCGGATAAAACCAAACCGCTGTTACAGCCAAAAGTAGACACCATAATCAAAGCTGCCATCACAAAAACGCCTATATTGCCCATAATCATATTGGCCGCTGCCGCACCTACTCTATCTTGAGCAGCAAACATAATTCCGTTTTCAACGACTGAACCTTCCGGCGCACCGTTTAAAGGTAATAAGGCTAAATAAGCGATGTTCGCTAAAATATAAATTACAGTTACGATTAACGTTCCTAAAAACAAACTTCTCGGAATATTTTTCTTCGGATCTTTAATTTCTCCGGCGATGAAAGTCACATTGTTCCAAGCATCACTGGAAAACAAAGAGTTAATGATGGTCGCACCAATAGCTCCAACTAAAGCAACTCCGGTAAGTTTGGTTACAGTAACCGTTTGGGTAGTTTCATCCAAAACCGTTTTGCTGGCTTCCCAAGTGTTGTTGAAATTATTCGAAAACGTATCGGTGCTGAAACCAATGTACAATCCGAAACCAATAAGTGCAAATAGCGCGATGAGTTTCGCCGAGGTAAAAACCAACTGTATGACTTTACCGTTTTTAACGCCTTTGGTGTTGATGTATGTGAGCAACACCACGCTTGCCATCGCTAAAACCTGACTGTTTTTGAAAACAAAACCATCGCCTATTCGAAAGATTTCCTTTTGCAATACCGGAAAAAATACCGCAGTGTAATTCGCAAAAGTCACCGCTACAGCGGCAATTACTCCGGTTTGAATCACCGTAAAAACGGTCCAGCCGTAGAGAAAAGAAGCCAACTTTCCGTAAGCGCGTTGGATGTATACAAACTGTCCGCCGGCGGTTGGCATCATTCCTGCCAATTCTCCATAACTTAAGGCAGCCGACATGGTCAACAAACCGGTTATAAGCCAAGTGATTAATATCCAGGCAGCGGAACCTAAATCGCGCGCCATGTAAACAGTTACTACAAAAATACCGGATCCTATCATGGAACCGGCAACTATACTGGTGGCATCAATTAGGCCGAGTGAGCGTTTTAATTCTTTTTGTTCTGACATAAGGTTGGTTTAGTGGTTAGTTTTTTCAAATATAGTGAAATAGATGAAAGGGAAAAGGAATAAGGTATAAGTCAAAAATCTAACTTCTAAATGCTGATTTCTACAACTTTTTTGCTTCTTCCCAAAAAACGTCCATTTCGGCTAAAGTCATATCCGCTAAAGGTTTACCTAACTCAGCAGCTTTGCTTTCCAAGTACATGAATCGTTTGATGAATTTTTTATTGGTGCGCTCTAAAGCGTCTTCGGGGTTGACTTTAAGAAATCGGGCGTAATTGATCATAGAAAATAAGACATCACCAAACTCACTTTCAATTTTGTCTTGATTACCACTGTTCACCTCAACTTGTAATTCGTTTAACTCTTCCTGCACTTTGTCCCAAACCTGATGCGGTTCTTCCCAATCAAAGCCTACGCCTTTTACTTTATCCTGAATGCGACTGGCTTTGACCAAAGCCGGTAAACTTTTCGGCACGCCTTCTAAAACCGATTTTTTACCTTCTTTGAGTTTGAGTTTTTCCCAGTTTTGCTTCACTTCTTCTTCGTTAGCCACTACGACATCACCGTAAATATGCGGATGACGATCGATTAATTTATCACAAATACTATTGGCTACATCGGCTATATCGAAGTCGTTGGTTTCGCTACCTATTTTGGCGTAAAACACTATGTGCAATAGCAAATCGCCCAACTCTTTTTTGATTTCCGGCAAATCGTTATCCAAAATCGCATCACCCAATTCGTAGGTTTCTTCGATAGTGAGATGTCGTAAACTCTCGAGGGTTTGCTTTTTATCCCACGGACATTTTTCCCGCAAATCATCCATAATGTCTAATAATCGGTTGAAAGCATCGAGTTGTTGTTGGCGTGTGTTCATTTGGATATTAGATTTTAGATATTAGATTTTAGATATTTAGTATTTAGTATTTAATATCTAATATTTAATATTTTGTAGAGTAAAAATAAAAAATCCTATCATTGGGACACAACAATAGGATTTGTATTTATGAAGAAGTAATTAACTATTCTTCCTTTTTGGTTTTTTTAGGTGCTTTTTTGGCTTTAGCTTCTTCCTTTACTTCTTTCACCACTTCTTCCTTAATGGCTTCTGCGTTGGCTACTTTTGGCTCTTCTTTAGAAACCAAACCTTTGGCTTGAAGAATATTATACCAATTTAATACTTTCTTGATATCGGATGCATAAACGCGGTCTTCATCGTAATCCGGTAAAATTTCTTTGAAATAGGCTATTAATTTAGCATTGTCTTCTTTGTGAGAAAGTGCCGGACCTTCATTTTCCTTCACAGCAATCGCTCTCATGATTTCAGCTAACGGTTTTTCTTCGCTGTAAGTGTACATCGAAATCTCAGAAAGTAAACTAACATTACTTCGCATTCCAACCGTAATTTTCTTTCCGTCTAATAGGGATTCTGCTAAAAATCCGGAACGGGTTTGTAATTTCAATTCATATAAACCCGGCTTACCGGCAATAGCTAAAATTTTATCTACGTTCATTGTCTTAATTTAATTTAGGGCACAAATATATCAAAGTTCAATGGCAAAGTTCAATGGCAATTGTTAATTTTTTCAAATTATTGTTGCCTATTGCCATTGCCATTGCTATAGCAATTATCTTCCTTTTTTATTGGCAAATTTCATCTTGTAATCCGGACGGGCTTTGCCTTCCATGATGTTTTGCAACTTCTTTTTGATCAGTGTTTTTTTCAAGGTCGAAATTTTATCGGTAAACAAAACACCTTCAATATGATCGTATTCGTGTTGGATTACGCGAGCAATTAAACCGTCAAAAACTTCTGTTTTCTTGTTGAAATCTTCATCGAAATATTCTAAAGTAATGCGTTCGTTACGGTAAACATCTTCACGCACATCGGGTATACTCAAACAACCTTCGTTAAAACCCCATTCTTCACCTTCTTCTTTCAACATTTTGGCGTTGATAAAAGTACGCTTGAAGGTTTTTAACTGCTCTTGTTCTTCTTTCGACAAATCGTCGCTGTCACTGAAAGGCTCCGTATCAATCACGAACAATCTGATAGCCAAACCTACTTGAGGCGCAGCCAATCCAACACCGTACGCATTGTACATCGTGTCATACATATTAGCGATAATTTCTTTTAAGTTGGGATAATCGGGCGTAATTTCCGCTCCTACTTGTCTTAAAACCGGTTCACCGTATCCGTAAATGGGAATAATCATTTGATTTGGATTTTGAAATAAGGAATTCAGATTATGAAAAATGACAATCTGCTTTCTGATTTAAAGCAGCAAAAGTAACAAAATTATATCATTTTTCGCGAGAGATAATCTTGGAGTAAAATCGTAGCCGCAATTTCATCGACCAATGCTTTGTTTTGGCGTTGTTTTTTTGACAGTCCGCTGTCAATCATAGTTTGAAAAGCCATTTTCGAGGTAAAACGTTCGTCTACCCTTTCCACTTTTATCCCCGGGAAAGCTAAGGTAAAATCGGCTACAAACTTTTCAATGATTGGCGCACTTTCAGAAGGTTGACCGTTCATTTGTTTGGGTTCGCCAATCAAGACTTTAGTTACCGATTCTTTGGTGAAATAGTCCTTTAAAAAGGCGATAGCTGTGTCCGACGGAATTGTAGTTAAGCCTGAGGCTATGATTTGTAATTCATCGGTGACCGCTATACCGGTTCTTTTAATTCCGTAATCTATGGCTATAATTCTGGGCATTCGAAATTAATTTATCGGCTCAAAGGTAGCCAAAACCGTTGTCTTTCCTTTTTGGAATTTCAGAATATTGTCTTTTAAGCTGTATCGGTCAGTTTGCTCCAGTATTTTAGCAAAGCGTGATTCTAATTCCATATTCGGGCAAGCCATTCGCGTCATAATCGCATTGGAAAACGACAAACCAAAAGCAGACGGCATTACATAACTGCCGGCAATGCTGTTACATCCGGCATAAGCCGTAAACCTTCCGTCTTTGGAATTCAACTTGATAAAATAATCTTTACTTCCGTTTTGTTTGACAATCTTACCGTTTAAGGTCATCAATCGCCATTTGGTTTCAGCCAATGTTGCTTTTCCAACTGCAGGATTTACCTTTTTGATTATCGTTTGGGCTTCCATACGATTGTTGAGATTGACTTTAGTAGCGTTAGAATTGTCTGTTACATCCGTTTGAACTTCGCTACTTTGTTTGGACAAAACGTATTGTAAAGCGAGTTTACCGGTGATTAATTTACCCGATAAGTCTAATTGGGTGATTTTATTTTCGCCCACAAAATACTGATTCGGAGCATTGTCAATTCCGTTTAAAATGATTTTAACACCATTGGCATCCCAAGTAAAGGTTCCTTTCTGTTCAAAAACTTTGTCGCCTTTTCCCAAATAACGGGTTTGTAGTTTATAAGTATTGTTTTCATTGATGCATAGTACCGTTTCCAATCCTTCACAATCGGCACAAGGCAAAACACCTTTATAGGTTCCGATGTAATCCAACGATTTTCTGGCATGGTGCGCCGCTTCTTTCACAAGGGAATCCATTTTGGCTATCGAATCTTGGGCGGAAGGCTGACTTTCTGCTTGTTTTTGACAGCTCAAAAACATTGAAAATAAAGCAATTAAAAGCAAAGAATTACTTCTCATGGACAATATATTTATTGGTTTTAAGGTTAGAACAAACTTACTTAATCTGATTTGTTGACAGTACACTTTAACATTTTTTTGATTTAAAGAATTGCGTTGCAACTTTCTAAAAATGAAACTATCTTTGCCACTCATGCCTTTTGGGCCATCATCAAAAAGTTAAATTTGAAAACATGACTACACTACAAAATACCATAGAAAAAGCTTGGGACAACCGTGCTTTGTTACAAGAAGAAACGACTACTAATGCCATACGCGAAGTCATTGCAATGTTAGATGCCGGAACCTTGCGCGTTGCCGAACCGACAGCTAACGGATGGCAAGTAAACGAATGGGTAAAGAAAGCCGTTGTAATGTACTTCCCTATCCAAAAAATGGAAACTTGGGAAGCCGGAATTTTTGAATACCACGACAAAATGTTATTGAAAACCGGTTATGCCGAAAAAGGCATTCGCGTAGTACCACCGGCGACCGCTCGTTACGGTGCTTACATTTCCAAAGGTGTTATTTTGATGCCGAGTTACGTGAACATCGGTGCTTATGTAGATGAAGGAACCATGGTGGATACTTGGGCTACTGTAGGTAGTTGCGCGCAAATCGGGAAAGATGTTCACCTTTCGGGAGGTGTTGGGATTGGTGGTGTTTTAGAACCGTTACAAGCTGCTCCTGTAATTATTGAAGATGGCGCTTTTATCGGTTCCAGATGTATAGTAGTGGAAGGTGTTCATGTGGGCAAAGAAGCGGTTTTGGGTGCTAATGTATGTTTGACCGCATCGACTAAAATTATCGACGTGACCGGTTCGGAACCGAAAGAATACAAAGGCTATGTGCCGGAGCGTTCTGTAGTCATTCCGGGTAGTTATACCAAATCATTTGCCGCCGGTGATTACCAAGTACCGTGTGCCTTAATCATCGGCACTCGTAAACCTTCCACCGATTTAAAAACCTCTCTCAACAATGCGTTAAGAGAATACGACGTAGCTGTTTAATTTTAAATATCAGATATTAGATTTTAAACCTAAATCTAATATTTGAAATCTAATATCAAATATTCCTTATGAAAGTACTGGTAATACAAATCAAAATGATTGGCGATGTGTTGGCCAGTACGGTCATTTGTGAAACGATTAAAAAAAATCTTCCCGGAGCCGAAGTTCATTATCTGATTCAGAAAAACACTTTTCCTGTGGTTGATAACAACCCGTTTGTTGACAAAGTCATTTTCTTCGAACCACAAGAACACAAAGGATTTCTAAACTTGTATCGCTTTGGTAAAAGCCTGAAAAAAGAGCAATACGACATCGTTATTGACGCTTATTGCAAATGGGACAGTATTTTACCGGCTTATTTTTCGGGTGCCAAAACCATCGTCGGACATTACAAATGGTACACCCAATTTTTCTATACCAAAACCGTAGTGCCTGATGCCGATTGCAATGCAACAGCCAATGCCTATCGATTATTGCTTTCTAAAACGGCTTTGGGTAAAGAAGTGGAAATGATTTATCCACAGATTCATTTGCGTGAAGAGGAAAAGGAGAAAGCTAAAGCTGCCATCAAAGAAAATTGCGACACTTCCAAACCGATTTTTATGATTGGGATTTTAGGCAGCGGAAAAAACAAAAGTTTACCACCGAAATACATGGCGGAAACGTTAGACCTGATTACAAATACCAAAGACGTTCAATTGCTTTTCAATTATATGCCGAATCAATTGGAAGAGGTAAAAGCCATTTATGATTTGTGTGCCGAATCAACTCAGCAGAAAATCAACTTGGATTTTTATGCCAAAGGTTTAAGAGATTTTATCGCCCTACAATCACAATGTGATGCGCTGATAGGCAATGAAGGCGGCGCTACCAATATGGCCAAGGCTTTAAATGTGCCTACGTTTACCATCTACGCGCCTTGGATTAACCGAACTTCATGGAATATCAAGGAAGAAACCGGATTTTACGATATCGTACATTTGAGTGATTACTACCCTGAATTGTATCAAAAGCACGCCAAAAACTACAAAGCGTTGGCTTTTGAATGGTATGAAAAATTAAAACCGGAACTGTTTGCCGAAAAATTAAAAGCGTTTGTGCTTAGAGTGACGAAGTAAACTTGTCCAAATACCATTGCACTTGTTGTTCCAACCCTTTTTTGAACGTTACTTTCGGTTCGTAGTCCAATAATTTTCTGGCTTTATCAATCACCGCCGAGGTTTTTTCTTGATCACCTTTACGCGCCGGTTTATGGTCGATAATCAACTTTTTATGCATAATTTCTTCCACCAAGTTGATGCCTTCTTGGGTAGTGTGCACTTCATCGGTACCCAAATTGATGATTTCACCGTTCACTTCCTCTTCTTTCCCGATAATAGCCACTAAGCCATCCACGATGTCACCTACATAAGTAAAACTTCTTTCGTGTTTAACACTGCCTTCGAAAAGCGGAAAAGGTTTATCGGAATACAAATTCTCTATGAGTTTGGTATACAATTTCTCCGGACGTTCTCTAGGTCCGTAAACAGAATACAAACGAATAGAACAAGCCTTTAACTTACCCAAACGTTGTTGTCCTAAGACCAATTGTTCGGCTGCTAACTTAGTACTGCCGTAGAAAGAGATAGGTTTCGCCGGTACATTTTCATCCACATTAGCCACCAAACCGTACACGGAAGAAGTCGCTATATTGATAAAAGATTTTAAATTCGGATTGTACTTGGCTACCGCATCGAGTAAGTTTTGGGTAGCAAAAATATTGTTGGTTACATAATCGCTTAGTGGCGTTTCGGCTGAAATTCCGGGCTGCGCGGCTAAGTGATAAATATAATCGTAAGGATTTTGGAAAACCGTTTGCAAGTTGTCATTCAAATCAATTTCAATAACGTCAATGCCTTTGGCTTTCAAATCGGAGGCATTTAAACGTTTTAAAGCCGGACTGTAATAATCGTTAAAATTATCCAATCCCACTACTTCATGACCTAAATCGCGTAGTTTTTCACAAAGATGTGAGGCGATAAAACCTGCTGCTCCGGTGACTAATATCCTCATGAACTAAATGTTGTCTTTTTTTATACCGTAAGGCGTCCAAACTATTTTTTTGTCTTTTACTTCTTTGCGGATGGCCAAATTAGCCGCTAATGATTCCGGTGTTTTATAGCCACGCGGATGATCCAAATGCAATACGATGGCTTTGTGTCGGATTTGCTTTCCTTTGATGCCGTTATTTTCCAAACGTTCTCCGAATTCTCTATCCGGCCCGCCGTATTTCATGCGCTCGTCATAACCGTTAATGGCAATCATGTCTTCGCGAAAACCCGAAGAATTACAATTGTTGAATGAGGCATTAGTAGGGGAAATAAAGTCTAATATATTCGCCGACAAATCACTCGCACCTATTTTTAAAGCATTCGACAGGTTGAGTTTGTCGATGCTTTTCAGCCATTTCAAATCGAAACATCTACCGGAAAGTATATCATCTTTGGCAATTTCTTTACTCAACTTCATCGATAATTTGCAATAGCCTCCGGAGAGAAATCTACCTTTTTGGGCATATTTAGCGTGAATTTCCACAAAATCTTTTCGCGGAATACAATCACCGTCAGTCATAATAATGTACTCGTGAGCTGCTTCCATGATTGCCACATTTAAAATTTCCTGACGGCGATACCCTTGGTCTTCGTGCCACAAATGACGCACCGGAACCGGATAATTTTGGGCATAACTGTCAATCAATTCCTTGGTTGAAGGTCGAGAACCGTCGTCGGCAATAATCAATTCAAAGTCTTTGTACGTTTGAACACTGTAGCCGATTAATACTTTCTCTAACCATTCTTCGGCATTGTAAGTACTAACAATAACTGATATTTTCATATTGGGTAATTATGTTGCAAAGGTAATTATATTTTCAATTTATCAATCCCATTCTCAATTCGGATTACTTTATGCTTTTTATTGTAGCGTCGGATTGCCATATTGTGCTTTATTTTTTCGGCATTAGCATAGCCTCGAGCGTGGTCTAAATGCAAACAAATGGCACTGTACCGTATTTGTTTCGACAACATCCCGTTGTTAAACATGCGCTCTCCCAATTCGCGGTCCATACCGCCGTAATCCATAGCCTCGTTAAAACCATTTACCGCCAAAATATCTTCTTTGAATCCGGAAGAATTGTGACCGTTCCAAGAGCGTTTGGTTGGTGTTATCCAATTCATAAAAGCCGCGAAATATTTATTGTGGGTAAGCTTTGACAACTTAAAATTGGTTTTCAAGCCTTTTTTCAAAAGCCAAGCTATTTCAAAACATTTTTGATACAGTATATCTTGGTCTGTAATCGATTCGGAGATAGCCATAGGTAACTTAAAATAGCCGCCGGAGAGGAAAAAACCGGTTTCTCTTTCCTTGAGATG
This sequence comes from Flavobacterium sp. FEMGT703F, assembly GCA_002786385.1. Classification (GTDB taxonomy): domain Bacteria; phylum Bacteroidota; class Bacteroidia; order Flavobacteriales; family Flavobacteriaceae; genus Flavobacterium; species Flavobacterium cheonhonense. Next base: position 163,765 of record PGCN01000003.1, on the reverse strand, counting down.
AACAGCAACAAAATCCTTACGCGGGACGCAATCTCCATCCGTAAAAAGCAAATAATCGGAACCGGATTGCAAAATAGCTTTGTTCAAAATTCTCGACTTTCGGAACCCTTTATCTTCGTGCCAAACATGCACAATCGGATAGGCAAACTTCCCTTGAAATTGCGCTATAATCTCGGCAGTTTTGGCCGTAGAACCATCATCGGCGATGACCACTTCAAAATCGGTTTCGGTTTGCACGGTGTAGCCCAAAAGCACTTTGCGCAGCCATTCTTCCGAATTGTAAGTGGTAATAATTACTGATAATTTCATCTACGATTAAAAGGGAAAAATACGATTTTTCGAGGAACAACCTCGGCTTTTCTTGGTAATTTTTTTGAATGATCCTAGCGGTAAAAGTAACCAATTGGCTTTTAGACTCAAACAAAATGATTATTTTTGAAAAAAAAATATGATTTTTGAGCATTACCTCATCACCCGATTCAATCTGAAAAATCCCAAGTGGAAGTTTACCAAAAACAATGAATTGCTGCTGAATGACCAATGGATGGACGAAAGAATGGCGCTTTTTGCCGACTTTTGTTTGCCTTCGGTAGTGGCACAAACCAACAAAAAATTCAAATGGCTGTTGTATTTTGATACCGATACTTCCGAAAAGCACCGTGCTCAAATCACCGAATTACTCCAACCACATCCTTTAATTGAAGCCCATTACATCGATGGCATGCCGATGTTGGTTGAATCAATCCGCCAATACATTGCAACTCATGTTAAAAAGGAGTATCTCATTACTTCTCGCATTGACAACGACGATAGCATCAGCAAGCATTTTATCGAAACCATACAATCAAAATTCGACAAACAAGAACATTTAGCAGTAGATGTAACGGCCGGTTATACTTTAAACTTATCTCCGGTTATGATAGGCAAAAAAGAGCATTTGTTTAATCCGTTCATGAGTTTGATTGAAAAAACAGCCAACGCTAAAACGGTTTGGTTTTACGACCACAATATGTGGAAAAAAGAAAAAAATATCATTCACTTATCGCATCCGAGATTATGGATGTCCAACATACATGAAAAGAACAAAGTAAATGAGTTTGACGGCTACGGCAACATCAATTGGGACAAAGTGAGTCAGGATTTCATTCTTTCTCCTGAAAAAAATGGCGAAATCGCTGCAGCGGTGATTCCGCAATCAAAATGGCGTTGGTTGAGTTGTAAGAACCAACTTTATGTTACTTTTGGCTTCTATTTAAAACTCATCAAAAAGAAATTAGGACTTTATAAAATCAAATAACACATGAAAATTGTAATTCTCGCGGCCGGCATTGGCTCCCGACTCGGAAATCCGTTTCCAAAACCGCTTACGACACTAGATGACGGTAAAAGCATTATGGAAAGACAAATTGACAACATCACTCAATATTTTGATATCAATGACATTTTCATCGTAGTTGGTTTTAAAAAGGAATTGATTATGGAACGCTTTGATGAAGTGGCTTACGTATACAATCCGTTATTTGACTGTACCAATACTTCGAAAAGTTTGCTGAAAGTCCTGAAAAAATTCAAAAACGAACCCGTACTTTGGTTCAACGGAGATGTGGTTTTTGATGCCAAATTGTTGTCCGAACTAATGCCTACCATCAAAGAAGATAAATCTTTCGTAGCGGTAAATACCTCTCGAGTTTCAGATGAAGAAGTCAAATATACCTTAACCGACGGTTACATTGATGAATTGTCCAAAGTAGTTAAAAACGGTTTGGGCGAAGCAGTCGGCATCAATTTTATCAGTTCGGGCGATTTGCAATCGTTTGTCAATCGTTTGGAAGAAGTAGACGACAACGATTACTTTGAAAGAGGTTTGGAATTGGCCATTCAACGCGATAATTTAAAAATCAAACCCATAGATATTTCAAAGTACGATTGCATTGAAGTAGATTTCAAAGAAGATTTAGCCAACGCCAATCAATTACTGAAAAAATAATGAGAACCGTACTTTTTTGCGAACATGCTTATGCTTTCGGTATTTTAGAACCGATTGCCGATGTCTTGAAAGCAAAGCAATACGACTATGTTTGGTTTACCACCAAAGCTTTAGCGCCCAAATTTCCGTTTAAGGACGAACCGCACATCAGCAGCATGGCTGAATTGAGAAAATTTAAAAGTGATTGTCTTTTCATTCCCGGAAATTACTCGCCCTTTTACATCAGAGGTTACAAAGCCCAAGTATTTCATGGCTTGGCCGGTGAAAAAGCCTCCCATTTTAAAGTCAGAGGCTACTTTGATGTTTACCTAACACAAGGCCCGTATTTCACTGAGCGTTTCAACCAAATCAAAGCCAAACACCAAAACTTTGAAGTTATAGAAACCGGCTGGTGCAAACTCGATGTTTACGAAAAAAACAAGGAAAGTTATTTAGCGGAAAAAGCCGAATTACTCCAAAAACACCAGGCCAAAAAACTACTGGTCTTTGCGCCTACGCACAATGTGAGTATGAATTGCGCGCCGTTTTTAGTCGCTGAATTTGAACAATTGGCTTCTAATAAAGATTATCTGATTGTGGTGAAATTCCACGATTTAACCAAGCCCGAAGTGATGACGGCTTACCACGAATTGGCAGCCAAACACGACAACATTGTAATGTCGAAAGACCCGAATATCAGCAAACTCATTTACATTGGCGATTTGCTCATCAGCGATACTTCGTCGGTGGTATACGAATTTATTTTGTTAGATAAACCGGTGCTGACATTCAAATCAAAGGCCGAAAATATTTTGTGGGATGATGCTAAAGAATACAGCGGGCTAACCGAAAAAGTGGAAGCCAATTTGACTCTTGACGCCTATAAAGACCAAAGAGAAAAAGTCATTGCGGCTTATCATCCTTATCATGACGGCAAATCATCATTGCGTATGATTGAAGCCGTAGAAAAAATGATCGTCGAAAAAGGCGTGCCCAAATACCGTAAAATGGGACTTGATCGAATGATAGAATCCCTCAAGATTTTCAACATAAAAAATCGCTAATGAACAACAACGAAGAAGTCCACAAAGCGTTTGAAGTCATCCAAAACGGTGGCATCATCCTCTATCCTACTGATACCGTTTGGGGGATAGGCTGTGATGCGACCAATGCAGAAGCCGTCAAAAAAATATACGCCCTTAAACAACGCGAGGAGACCAAGAGTATGATTGTGTTGATGAATGGCGAAAAGATGATGTACAACGTTTTCAAAGACATTCCGGAAGTGGCTTGGCAAATCCTGGATTTTTCCGAAAAGCCAACGACCTTAATCTTAGATAATCCCAGAAATGTGGCTGCTAATATTATTGCCGATGACAAAACCTTGGGCATCAGAATCGTGAAAGAGCCGTTCTGCTTTAAGTTGATGGAACGCATGAAAAAACCGTTGGTTTCTACATCTGCCAATATTTCAGGACAACCTACACCAAAATCTTTTAAAGAAATCAGCCCCGAAATTATAAACGGTGTAGACTATGTAGTAAATTTGCACCGCGAAAAAACCTGCGATAAACCGTCAACGATTATTAAGTTAACTAGTGACAGTCAGGTGAAGATTATTCGCAAGTGAATGTGATTTAAGAATGAAGATTAACGAATTTAGATTGCAGAATTATCAATTATATCAAAAATCGACAATCGTTAATCAGCAATCAACAGTCAAATAATGAATTACACTAAAGCTTTACACAATCCAATATTCAAAATCATAGCACAAGCAAGCCAAGAACTGAACTTGGAAAGCTACGTGATTGGCGGCTTTGTCCGTGATTTTTTACTGCAACGCGATTTTAAAAAAGACATCGACATCGTTGCGGTTGGTTCGGGTATTGATTTAGCGTTGAAAGTCTCCGAATTGTTACCCAACAAACCCAAGGTACAGGTCTTTAAAAACTACGGTACCGCCATGTTGCGCTTCAAGGAAATTGACATCGAATTTGTAGGCGCGCGCAAAGAAAGTTATGCTGAAAACAGTCGCAATCCCTTGGTAGAAACCGGTACTTTAGAAGACGATCAAAACCGCCGTGACTTTACCATTAACGCTTTGGCTTTTTCTTTAAACTCGAATAGTTATGGCGATTTGGTTGATCCTTTTAACGGTTTGACCGATTTACAAAACAAACTCATCAAAACGCCATTGGAACCGAATATCACCTATTCCGATGATCCGTTGCGCATGATGAGAGCAATTCGTTTTGCTACACAACTGAATTTTACCATCGAAGAAAAATCGTTGCAAGCCATAGCCGATAATAAAGACCGAATCAAAATCATTTCAGGCGAACGCATAGTAGACGAATTGAACAAAATTCTCGAAACCCCGAAACCGTCGATTGGTTTTTTACATTTATACAAAACAGGATTACTCGAAATTATTTTACCCGAACTAACGGCGCTCAACAATGTAGAAGAAATCGAAGGACATACCCATAAAAACAACTTTTACCACACCTTAGAAGTGGTTGATAATATTTGCCCGAATACCGATGATGTTTGGTTGCGCTGGGCCGCATTGTTGCACGACATTGGTAAAGCACCAACCAAACGCTTCAATAAAAAACAAGGCTGGACGTTTCACGGACACGAATTTTTGGGTGGTAAAATGGTCAAAAGAATCTTTGAACGATTGCACATGCCGTTAAACCACAAAATGAAGTTTGTGCAAAAAATGGTGATGCTGAGTTCCCGACCAATTGTATTGTCGGAAGACATCGTAACCGATTCTGCAGTTCGCCGACTGGTGTTTGATGCCGGAGAAGATGTAGACAACTTAATGACATTATGCGAAGCCGATATCACCACAAAAAATCCGGCCAAGTTTAAAAAATACCACAACAATTTCGACATCGTTCGACGCAAGATTATTGAAGTGGAAGAGCGCGATCACATTCGTAACTTCCAACCGCCAATTTCGGGAGAAGAAATTATGGCGCTATTCAATTTACAACCCTCGCGCGAAATAGGTGTTTTAAAAGAAGCCGTAAAAGAAGCCATTTTGGAGGGAGAAATCCCGAACGAATACCAAGCAGCTTATGATTTTGTAGTGAGCAAAGCGGAGAAAATGGGATTGAAAAGAGTGGCTGAGTAGCTGAGTTACTGAATAGCTAAAAAGCCCTTTTTTTCAATAAAAATTAATAAACTATTATCATTTGTTTCAGTTAAAGGAATACAAATACATGTTAAATTTGCAACTCAGTTACTCAGCTACTTAGTAACTCAGCTACTCAAAATTATGAAAAAAGATAAATCAGTCATTTACTGGCTACTTTCAGGATGTATTTTGGTATTTATTATGGTTGTAGTTGGCGGGATTACTCGCTTAACCAACTCGGGTTTATCAATGACCGATTGGCATTTGGTGACCGATACTTTTCCGCCGATGAGCGAGGAAAAATGGGTACATGCCTTTGAAGAATACAAGAAATTCCCGGAATACCAAAAAATCAATATCCATAACGATTTTCAGTTAGACGACTATAAATTCATCTATTTCTGGGAATGGTTCCACCGTTTTATCGGCCGAATCATCGGTTTGGTTTTCATCATTCCTTTTGTGTACTTTTTAATCAAAAAACGCATCGACAAAGCCACTTTAAACAAATGCTTTATTCTTTTGGGAATGGGCGCTTTGCAAGGCTTTTTTGGTTGGTTTATGGTAAAAAGCGGTTTGGTAGACAATCCGGATGTGAGTCATTTTCGATTGGCATTGCACTTGACTTTCGCCTTTATCACCTTTGCGTATACGCTTTGGGTAGCTTTGGATTTGATTTATCCCGATCGAAAAGAAGTGATTGTACCACTCAAAAAATTAGCGCGAGTTACGCTGTTCTTTCTAATTATACAAATCATTTACGGTGGTTTTGTGGCCGGATTAAACGCCGGATTGATTCACAACCATTGGCCATTGATGAGTGACGGACAGTTTTTTCACGACAGTATCCGATTAGAATACGACAGCTGGCTATTGCGTTTCACCGAAGGTAAAAGCGGCGTGCAGTTTGTACACCGAACTATGGCTTACGTGGTAGTAGGTTTGATCTTATTTTTGTATTTCAAGAGCAAAAAATACACGCTTAGTCTTCAACAACAAAAAGGGCTGAACGCCTTAGTATTCCTCGTTTTCGTACAATTTACTTTAGGTGTATTGACCTTGTTGTATGCGGTTCCGCTTTGGTTGGGCTTGACGCATCAGGTAGTAGCTTTCTTTTTATTAACGGCGATGACCTATACGCTACACCGATTTTCAAAATAATACGCTTATCCGACTATATTGTCACAGTTACCTTGTTTATGAACTTAAATGTCCAAACTTGCTGCACAAGATAAATTTTTAGATTTATCCGATTATGGAAGGTCTTTTGGGAAATTTTTTGCCCACCAATTAAAAGATTCTCGCTTCACACCTATTCATGTTACCTTACTTTTTGGCCTTTCCGGATTGATTGCAATCTATTGCATTTTGGAACATCACTACTTACTGGCCGGATTTTTTATACTGCTCAAATCGGGCATTGATGCTGCCGACGGTGAATTGGCGCGTCTTAAAAACACACCTTCCTATTCGGGAAGATATTTAGATAGTGTATTTGATATTGTATTGAACTTCCTATTTTTGATGGCCATTTGTTATGTATCGGCAACCTCAATTTGGTTTACCCTTTTGGCTTTTATCAGTATTCAATTGCAAGGTACTTTATACAACTATTATTATGTGATTTTACGAAACAAATCAGTTGGCGGAGATAGTACCAGTAAAATATTCGAATACAAAACCCCCAGAGCTTTACCGGGTGAAAGCCAAAAGTCGGTCAATATATTGTTTAGCATTTACCAAATAGTCTACGGGACTTTTGACAAAATTATCCATGCACTTGATGCAGATGCGTACAAAGTAAAAACTTTCCCCAACTGGTTTATGACTGTACTTTCTCTTTATGGTCTTGGATTTCAATTGCTGATTATAGCCGTAATGTTACCTTTGGGTTGGATTGAGTTTATAGTTCCTTTCTTTATCTTTTATACAGCACTTATCTTAGGCTTGATTTGGATTCGGAAAAGATATATTAAATAAAAAAGTCCCAATCAATATCGGGACTTTTCATTTATGCTTTTTTCTTTGTTTTGATAGAACAACCTATGGCTTTGGTTGTGGCCGGACTTGGTTCGGTTCCGTTGTCTAAGGCGCGAATAGCGTTCTCCAAATACTTCTCTTTTACAGCCGAAGCATCATCAGAATTGTCATCAATGGCACCAATGTATTTTACAATTAAATTTTTGTCCAACAAAAACACATGTGGCGTTTTAGTAGCGCCGTATTGTGGATAAATCTTCTGCCCTTCATCTACCAAATAAGGGAAAACAAATCCTTTTTCTTTGGCTTTTTCCTGCATCAACTCGAAGGTATCTGCCGGTTGGGCTTCGGGATCATTCGGGTTAATCGCCAACAAGACATAACCTTTGGATTTGTATTTTTTGGCAATCGCATTGATTCGGTCTTCATACTTGATGGCAAACGGACAAGTATTGCAGGTGAACACTACAATAAATCCTTTGGCATCTTTGTAATCGGCCATGCTGTACATTTTGCCGTCAACCGATTTTAATTTGAAATCGGTGGCTTTATCGCCCGGTTGGTAACCGTTCGACTCTGTAGTTTCTCCCAAAAACAAGGAGCTGAAAAACAAAATAAGTAAGGGTAAAAATTTCATAGTGACTAATTTAGTTATGATTGATAAATGCGTTTACGTAGTTGTTGAGTTCAGTAAAATTTTCGAATTCGCGCTCGGCAAACAGCTTTCTTTTTCCACTAATAATCAGCGTGGCCGGAATAGCACCCGACCAAGAGTCATCAATTTTGTTCAACCAAGCATTGTAATCTTTATCACTCAGCAAAATAACCTCAGCGGTTAACTGCTTTTTTGCTACAAATGGAATAAGCTTTTTCTCTAAGTCTTTTCGGCTGTCCAAACTGACTAAAATGACTTTCACTTTGGGATTATCTTTATGCAATTGCTCAAAATAGGGTAATTCTTTAATACAAGGCGCACACCAAGTAGCCCAAAAGTTAACTACATAAGTATTATCATCTTCTTTGAGAACCGCTTTTTCAAAGGCATCAAACTTTTCGTAAACTGCTATTTGAGCCGAAAGTTTTGAGCAACCCATCGATGTTAAAACAAAAAACAATGTAAAAATTAACCTCATACCTTATAATGAAAGGTAACGAAGTTACTAACTTAAGTAACAGATTGAAATGGAGTTAACAAAACTTTACCAACTTTAACAGGCTTATCCCAACCATTCTTTGAAATCGTTCACGCGTTCTCTGGCCACAATTACTTCATCGTCTTTGTAGGTCGGTAAAATCACTTTGAGGCGAGAATTACTGTGCAACTGAATTTCTTTAATGGCTTTCATCGGGATGATGAATTTACGGGAAACGCGGTAAAATACATCCGGATCGAGTTCGGTTTCGAGTTGTTCCAAAGTCGAATCCAACAAATAATCACGATTGTCTACAGTGTGCAAATACGTGCCTTTATTTTCGCTGAAGAAACATTCGACTTCGTCAATGGCAATCATCTTGAGTTGTTGTCCCATTTTGATGGTAAAGCGTTTTTTGTATTGTCGGTCGATTGGATTCACCAACATCTTTTTGATGGCTTCAAAATCTAAACCGGTGACCAAACTTTTTTGAAATTGATTTTTGAATTTGGTCACTGCGGTCTCCAAATCGTCTTCGTCTATAGGTTTTAACAAATAATCGATACTATTGAGTTTGAAGGCGCGCAAGGCATATTCATCATATGCTGTGGTAAAAATAACAGCACTTTTGATGTCGATTCTTTCAAAAATTTCAAACGACAATCCGTCGGACAGTTGGATGTCGAGGAATATCAAATCGGGATGCGTATTGGTGTTGAACCAATTTATCGATTCTTCTACAGAATGTAACAATGTATTAACTGTGAGTCCGAGTTTTTCCACTTTGCGTTGGAGCAATCGGGCAGCGGGCTTTTCGTCTTCAATGATGATGATGTTCATGTTTGTTTTGAGTGGCTGAGTGACTGAGTGACTGAGTGGCTAAGTTCATTTTGCTGATTTGCTTAGGCACTTAGTATCTCAGTCACTTTATTATTCCCATTTATTGTTTTTCTCTTTCTCCATTAATTCTTTGATTTTCTTGTCTTCCCAGTTTTTACCTAAAATCATGGTAGGCATAAAAACGGAAAGTCCGTGTGCAGCTAAACCGATACCCCAGAAAAAGGCAGTAGAAAATTGGCGAAGTTCCAAACTCCAATTGTCACTACTGCTAAATTGAATCTGAGAAATAATGATGGCGGTGTTGATCACCAAATAAACTACGGCATGCGTGTAAAATCCTTTTATTTTTTGGACTCTTTTCGCGGCCTCTTGGTATTTTATGTCGTCGTATTGTTCCATGATTATTCAAATTTATTGGTTTTCTTTTCTTCTTCCATATACTGCTTGATCTTTTTTTCTTCCCATTCTTTATTGAAAAACGGGAACCAATTAAAGACTTTCATCGCATGAAAAAACAATCCGATTCCCCAGCCTAACATCGACCAAACAAACCATAAATATTGTGGTGTATAGCGCAGGTTGATAAAAATCAACAATCCCATTACCAAAACATAAGAAGCCAAATGACCGTAAAAACCTTTGATGTCTTCGACTTGTTTTTTTGCTTTTTGGTAGCGTTCAAATTCGTTAGTAGTTTCCATGATTATTCCCATTTTTGTTGTTTGGTTTTTTCCTTTTCCATGATTTTCTGAATGCGTTTTTGTTCCCATTGGTAACCCAATACCTTTTGTGTTATAAACAACTGCATTGCCTGCATCACCAAGAAGAAGGTCCACAATCCCATCACAAATTCATTGATAAAACGAATCGGCCAAAAGTTGAGCGGTACGCCAAAATAAGTCTTAGCCACATACACCGCAACACCAATAACGTAAATAAACAAGTGCGTATAAAATTGTTTTAGCTTGTGTACGCGCTCTTTGACAATTTGTTCCAAAATTTCGTTCGAGGGTTCCATAACTAACTCCATTTGTTGTTTGAATTGTTTTCTTTGTTTAAGATTTCACGAATCTTCTTTTCTTCCCAGGATTTTCCATAACCAAACGTTTCCAGCGCGTGAAAGGTTAAACCCATTCCCCAACCCAACATCGGGAACCAAAACCAATGAAAATTACTGGTTTTAAGATTGATAAAAATTAAAATCGGGATAACGAAACAATACGAAATTAAGTTGCCGTAAAATCCTTTGAGTTTCTCCACTCGCTCTTTGGCTCTAACATAAGCCATATTTTCATTGTAGATATTTTGTGTTTCCATGATGACAATTTGTTTGGTTAAAATAGGAATTTTGACCTTGAAAGCGGTTTCGGTTTGTTCCACTAAAACCTTTCTTTCCGAAATCAAGCCGTAACGATTAACGATGTTCTGCAGCCCAACGCCTTTTCGATCTTGCAAGACTTCTTTCTTTTGTAAATTATTTTCAACGATTAAATAGTTGTTCTCAATATAAATCTTGATGTGTAGCGGTTTTTGCTCACTCACTACATTGTGCTTGATGGTATTTTCCAATAAAAGTTGGAGCGACAACGGTACTACTTTGGCTTCCGGATTGTCAAAATCGGTTGGTAATTCATAGCTGATACTGTTTTCAAAACGCATTTTGAGCAAATTCATATACGTTTTGGCAAACGACAATTCTTCTTCCACCGACACCAATTCTTTATCTTTTTGTTCCAACACATAACGGTAAATTTTAGACAAAGAAGTAGTAAACTTTTGCGCATTATCCGGATTTTCTTCAATTAACGAACTCAATACATTCAAGCTGTTGAACAAAAAATGCGGATCGATTTGGTTTTTCAAACTTTCAAACTGGGCTGAAGCAGTTCCGGCTATAACTTTTTGTTCTTTGACTTTATTTTCCGCATAAGCTTTGTAAAAGTAAAAGGCGTGGAAAGCTAAAGTTACTATCAAAGTAATGACTATTGCAACCAAATAATTCGCCATGTGTTCCTGACTTAAAAAAACACGGAACGGAATGCCTTCTACCCATACATCTTCAAAAATGCGGAGTAAAAAAATCACCACTATCGAAACCAAAAACGATAATATAAAACCAATCAAGATGCGTTTTGGTGTAAACCTTTCGGCCGAGAAAACTTTGTCTAAATACATAAAAACAACCGCATTCGACAAGTATAAAGCCATCCCGTACAACATGGTGTAGCCAAAGTTCACCAGCAAAGCGTAGTTGAAGGTGATGCTGTTTCCGGTAATCAATCGTATCAAAACTAACACAAAAAAGATGGTTAGTGAAATGATGATAGCTCTGGGAATTTCTTTGAGTATTGGTTTCATTTGATTTTTCAGGTGCTAAGGTTCTGAGGTGCTAAGGTTCTTAGGCACTGAGTTCATTTTCTTAGAACCTTAGTGCCTTAGTACCTTTATTTACAATTTTTCAATGCTTGCTGGGCTCTGTCTAATCCCCATTTTGGATGAAAAGGTGATTCGGGTACGAATTTTTCAAATAAAGGAATGGCGGATTCCAAATCTAAGCATAATTTTTTCACATCGGCACCGGTCCATTGGGCGCCGCTGATTTCAAACTCGGCTTTACAGTAAACTACTCTGGGATTTTCCGGCGCAATGATTTTGGCTTTAGTATACAACTCCATCACTTTAGGCGAATACTTCATCCCGTTGACCATAGGATCTTGCACAATCATGGCCGTGTAAATCATAGCTTGCATCACCAGTAATTCTGCGTTATTCGGACTGATTACTGTAGCTGCATCTTGGGCTTGTTGGGCTTTCTCAAGTAAAGCAGTAGCGTTGCTTTTGTTAGCCGGATTGAAAGCTTCTGTTGTGTTAATCATGGCTACATAATAATTGGGTAACCAGTTGCTTTTTTCTGCGGAAGCGATGCGTTCCATTACATCGGAAGCTTCTTTAGATTTGCCTTCTCTCCACAAACCAAGGGCTTTAGTCATTCCTTGTTCGTAGGGTGTTTGTGCCGATAAAACGGAGCTTACTAATAGGGCGATAATGGTAATAATTTTTGTCATGATTCTTGATTTTTTAGATGATTAAAACTCTAGTTATTTTATACTCCAAAAGTAGTTTGGTTAATTTGGTTGTGAAATTTATAATGACCGAATTGTAGATTTTTGGGGATGAACTGTTTTTCTTGGAGAGCCTGAGTTTCTGAGTAACTAAGTAGCTAAGCGTTTTTTGCTTTAGCTCAGGCTATCAGTCACTCAGCAACTCAGTTACTCTTTATAAATTATTCAACTGATTGTCTTTCTTATTCTCACTAATGGTCCAAAAGAAGCCTACAAAGAAAAACTGATCTGCGGTTGGGCGAATAGCTCTTCTGTTGTAAACACCATCCGTATTGGGTGTATTGGCGTATTCATAACCAAAAACATTAGCCGTTCCTAAAACATTCGATACCGAAAAATACAAAATCTTTTGTTGTGTCATTAAATAAGCCCAACCTAAACTCAAGTTATTGTACCCTTTGGTGCTGCCGTTCATGAACTGAGACTCGTTCGGATTGTTGAATGGTCTTCCGGTAGTGAAAGAATTGGTCACACTCAATTGCGATTTTAATTTGTTAATCCACCATTTTGACACTACGCTTAAACTGTGCTTGGCCACAAAACTCGGCGTTACTTCGGCCGTAAAGTTGCGGTAATTTCTTTGGGTATCGATATAGGAATAGGAAACCCAATACTCCAGATTTTTAACCGATTTGTTATCTCTCCAAAACACATCTAATCCTTGAGCGTAGCCGGAACCGGAATTGCTGAAATCAGAATTAAACTGAACTGTTGGCGTGTCAAACTTCACCAAATCTTGGTATGATTTTAAATATACTTCCGCTCTAAACGTTCTGCGGTCTTTGCTGTATTGGTAATTCAAAATGTAATGCTGGGCTTTTTCGCTTTCCAAATAATCGGCATATTTTAAGTATTCTTGTCTCGGTGCTTGGGTAAAACTACCGTAGGCAAAGGAGAACTGACCGTTTTGAGATATTTTATAAGCCAATGAAGCGCGCGGTGCTATTACAGTTTCTCTCAGCAAATCGTTGTCAGACAAACGTGCGCCCAATTTAACTGCAAACTTTTTAGAAAAGAAAATATCTGTTTCAGCGTAGAATGCGGCTATATTAGCATCATAACCGCTATTGAAGTTTCCACCGGAATTAGCCTTGAAATCTTCATTGAAACGGGTGATGAAATAATCACTTCCGAAAGACAATTTTACCCTATCGGAAAACGATTTTTTCAATTTTAATTTCAAATGTGAAGCGTGTTCTGTGTTGGCAACGTCATCCAAACTGATACCTATTTTATTTTCGCTATACCCATAACTCAATCCGCTGAACAATTGCCATTGGGAACCAAAATTGGCTTTGTAGGACGAATTAAGATAAAAATTGTTATTGTTCAAATCCACTCTGATTTTATCGGGACTATTGATAGTTTCACTGTTGATATCGAATTGAGAAGCTTCAAAAGCCGCATACAATTTGAACATGCCCGAATCAAAACTATGACGGTAAACCGCTTCTCCCGAGAGCGACTGGAATGGTTTATTCCAATCGGCACGTTGCGGAAACACTTTTTGGTAAGGCTCTAAATTGATGTAAGCCGTATTAAAGCTCAACGAATTATTACCCCATTTTTGGGTATTGGCCAAACCTAAACCAACGGTCATTAATGAGATATCCGTTTTCTCCTCTGTGGCTTCGTCTTGGGTATTCAATAATAACACACTCGACAAAGCTTCGCCGTATTCGGCCGAATAACCTCCGGTAGAAAACGACATACCGCTGAATAAAAAAGGAGAAAATCGTCCGCGAGTCGGCACATTCGCTGTAGTCGCGCCATAAGGTTGGGCTACTCGAATGCCGTCCACAAACGTTTGGGTTTCATCAGCTTCCCCGCCACGCACGAACAGTCTGCCGTCTTCACCTACGGTTTGGGTTCCGGGTAAAGTTTGCAAAGCCGAAACTATGTCGCCCATAGCACCGGCAGTAGTCACTATATCCAAGGGTTTCAACACCGAAACTCTGGCTTTTTCACCGGCATCAAACGTTCCGGCAGTAACGATAACAGCATCTAAAGAATTGACACTTTCTTTGAGTTTGAACGTTTTATTTTGACCATTGGCTACATCAATGGTAACCTTTAAAGTTTCATAGGTTAGAAAACTAATCACCAATACCTGATTCCCTGTAGCGGTTGAAGTAAAAGTAAAACGACCATTGTCATCAGATGAAGCACCATCATAGGTACCTTCAATAAAAATGTTCGCACCGGCGATGGGTTTATTCTTTTCATCCAGCACCGTTCCCGAGATAGTTTGTTGGGCTTGGGTAGCAAAAGCTACTACCAGTAAAACGAAAGTGTAAAATGTCTTCATTGTTCATGTTTTGATGCAACAAACTTCTAATAAATTCCAACGCTGCCCAATTTAAATTAACCGAATTGTAATTTTTCAAGGATGAATTGTTAAAGTTCAAAAAAAAGTAGCTTTAACAAAATATCACGAGAAAATTCAGTACAATTGCAGTACCAAAACCACTAAACTATGAAAATTATCAAATCCCTGTTTGCTTTTGCAGCATTCTTTGCCTTGAATTCAGTCTCGGCACAAACGGTAACCGAGCGTTGGCCTGAAATCAGAGCGTATCACGAAGTTATTTCAAAAACATTTCATGCCTCTGAAGAAGGAAATTTAGATCCAATCAAATCCCATTCGGAACTCTTAGTAGAAAAAGCCGAAGCCCTTTCGGTTGAAAACATGCCGGAAGAATTCCGCAGTCCGAAGTTGATAGAATCTTTGGTGATTCTGAAAAAAGAAACCAAAAAAGTCAACGATATGGTGCAAAGAAAATACAGCGATGAGGAAATCAAAAAAGCGCTGGCAGCCTTACACGATTCTTTCCACAAAATCGTCGGTCTCTGTAAAGAAGAGAAAAAATAAACACAAAACCGGTCATTGTACCGGTTTTTTTGTGGGCAAATAGTTTTCAACAATTCGCTTTCTCCAAGACAAATATTGCAAATTAAATTTACCTTTGTGCGCTTATAAAAATTACGATTATGATTTATAAATTCAGAGCCATACTCGATGCCGAAGAGGATGTTTTCAGAGACATTGCCATACAGGAAGACGACACTTTAGAGGATTTGCACAACGCCATTGTAAATGCCTTTGGTTTCGACGGCATGGAAGTAGCGTCTTTTTACACTTGTGACGACCAATGGAATCAAGAAGAAGAAATTCCAATGTTTGATTCGGGCGATGTTCCGGGTGAAATGAAAATCATGAGCGATTATCCGTTAAACCAACTTTTGAGCGCCGACCAAACTAAGATTATTTATGTGTACGATTTTATCAACATGTGGACTTTCTTAGTCGAATTAGCCGCCATCGAAGAACCGGAAAGCGGCGAAACCTATCCGGCTTTGTTGTTCTCTCACGGAGAATTACCCAATACCGCTCCGGAAAAAGAATTTGAAGCCGAAAACGAAGATTTCTACTCCGAATTTGAAGACGATTTAGACGATGATGATTTAGACATGTTTGGCGGAGACGACAGCTTTGAAGATTACGGATTTGAGGAGAATTGGAATTAGAGCGACTGAGTAGCTAAGTTACTAAGTGGCTGAGTTTTTTTTATTTTTATGTAATAAAAAACTTAAAAATATGAAAACTATCAGAGACTTATTAAATTGGCAAAAAGCAATGAATTTAGTAACCAATACCTATCAAATCACTCAAAAATTCCCAAAAGAAGAATTATTTGGTCTAACATCTCAAATCAGAAGAAGCGCTATCTCACTACCTAGTAATATTGCTGAAGGTTATGGAGGAGATAGCAATAAAAATTCCTAAGATTCATAAAAATTGTCATTGGTTCTTTATTTGAATTTCAAACTCAAATTGAGATTGCAAAAAACATCAATTACCAAAACGAAAACGAATTTAAAAATTTATATGAGGAAACCAGAGAACTTGAGGCCATGATTATTTCCTTTTCCAAAAGATTAAAATAATCTCAGCTACTCAGTAACTCAGCTACTCAGCACCTTAGAACCTTAGAACCTTAACCAAAATGATCAACCTATTCAACGCCCACATCGAATCGTTATCCATCCACCGAGTTGGAAACAAAAGCCGCAATGAAGCTATTTTTTTATCGGAACAACCTTATGGTTTAAACGACGAAATCGTGCCGCTTTTGAAAGAGTATTTCTTTAAACCTTTCCGCGAAAAGGAAGAAAACTATTTTCAGTTTGCCCATGATGTTGATTTGGAATACAACGACATGTTTAACTTGGCTACGGAGCTTTTCCTGAATCCGAGTGACGCTCACGAAGTTTCTAAAAAAATTACCAAACACCTTTTTGAGCAGTCCAATCATCCGCACATTAAGAACGGAGAAGTATATGTGGCGTACTTGACCAATGTTTCTATCGACAATAATACGGTAGATGCCATTGGCGTTTTCAAGAGCGAAATCAAAACCGATTTCATGCAATTTGAAGAAAAAGGCAGCACTTTGGAAATGATTTTGCAACAAGGCATCAACCTGAATAAATTGGACAAAGGTTGTTTAATTTTCAACCACAAAAAAGAAGAAGGTTATAAAATCCTGACCGTTGACAGCAACCGTTATGATGCGCGCTATTGGTTAGAGCATTTCCTTTCGGTAGATGCTTTCCAAGACGAAAACTTCTACACCAAAAAATATTTGAAATTCTGCCAAGGTTTTGCCAAAGATGTGGTTCTTCCGGCCGAAGACAAAAAAGAAGAAGTCATGTTTATGAACCGTTCTGTGAATTTCTTTGCCAAGAACGATGAGTTTGAAGAAAGCAAATTCTTGAATGAAGTATTGGACAATCCCGATTTGATTCCGGAGTTCAAAAACTACAAAGTAGACAAAGGTGAAAAATACAGCATAGAAGACATCACCAATTTCCCTATCGCTAATGCCGCGGTTACCGATGTTAGAAAATCGATTAAAAACGTGATTAACTTGGATACCAACATTCAAATTAAACTCGATTTTATCAATCCGGAAAGTGCCGAAAAGTTTGTAGAAAAAGGCTGGGACGAAGAAAAACAAATGTATTACTACTTGGTTTATTTCAATAAAGAGCAAAAATCTTAACTTGAATACTCAAAAAACGACATCCTCAATTGTTAAAACAATTGGGGATTTTTTTTAAACGCTGTTTTATTTTATATCTTTCCCTTTCGTTACTATAAGCTATGACTTCGAAGCCCTATCTTTTCCTTTTGCTTTTACTGTGCTGTTGTATTGCTACAGCTCAGAAAAAAGACGTACACAGTGGAAACGATTCGACTATAGTGTATAAAAAAATTGAAAATCTATCTCAAAAAAGTAAGTTTAACCGCTTTATCTACAAACTTTTATTCAAATCAAACCGCCAAACAAAATCAACCAGCGGCGCTAAAAGAAGGCGTTTTTTAATCAAAAAATCATTCGACCGAAACGAAGGTAAAATCATCAGAAACATCAACATCGAAACCCTTGATCCGTTTGGTTATAGTGTAGACAATTACAAAGACCAGCCGGAAAAAGGCTTTGAAAAATTCGGAAACAGTTTGCACATAAAATCGAAGAACTGGACCATTCACAACTTATTGCTTTTCAAGAAAAATGAGCCATTAGACTCTTTGATTGTCAAAGAATCGGAGCGTTTGATTCGAAGACAACGTTACACCCGAAGCGTTATTATCAAACCCGTTGAAATTCCCGGCAGTCGTGATTCAGTAGATATTTCGATTCGGGTTTTGGATACTTGGAGTTTAATTCCCAACGGAACATTGTCGAGTTCGCAAGGCAATTTTGAACTCACTGAACGCAATTTTCTCGGATTGGGACACGAATTCAGAAATGATTACACCCGCCGTTTCGATACCGGAAGAGATGCCTATTTAGGGAAGTATTCCATCAACAACATCAAGAATACGTTTATCAATGCTTCGCTCACTTATGAGAATTCACTCAACAATTACACCACCAAAAACGCTCGAATTGAACGTCAGTTTTTTTCCCCTTTAACCCGATTGGCCGGTGGAGCATTTTTTGAAAAACGCTTTTTTATCGATTCCCTTCCTGACAACAGCGGCATTTTTAACAAGCAGAATTTCAAATTAGATACTCAAGAATATTGGCTTGGTCATTCGTTTAAAATCTTCAAAGGTAAAAATGAAGATTTCAGAACAACTAATTTGGTTACGACCATTGGATTTAAAAATGTAAAATACCTTCAAACTCCTGAGCTGGTTTATGATCCGACGCAATTTTTTGCCAACGAAAAACTGTACTTGGCCACGATAGGTTTGAACACCCGAAAGTTTGCTGAAGATAAGTTTTTGTTCAACTTCGGGATTATTGAAGACATTCCGTACGGACAAGTATATGCCATTACGGGCGGTTTTCAGGAAAAAAACAACATCCAACGGACCTATTTGGGCGGTCGATTTGCTTACGGCGATTATTTTTCCATTGGGTATTTCAGTACCAATATCGAATGGGGCAGTTTTTTCAACAATGGCTGTACCGAAGAAACAACCTTCAGGATTGAAGGCAATTACTTTACCAATTTGCTGAACATGGGCGACTGGCGACTGCGTCAATTTGTCAAGCCGACATTAGTAATTGGTAACCATCGAGCACCTATTATCAAAGACCGTTTGCTCATTTCAGACGATAATGGTATAGTGGGTTTTAACAATCCGCTTATCAATGGTACTCGGAAATTTTCACTGGCATTGCAAACCCAAACCTACGCGCCGGGCAATTGGCACGGGTTTCACTTCAGTCCGTTTTACAACATGACATTTGCCTTTTTAGGCAATGAAAATAATCGATTTTTGGATAGCAGATTGTACTCCAAATTCAGCATAGGTGTATTGATTAACAATGATTATTTGGTGTTCAACAGTTTTCAAATATCTTTCTCTTACTATCCTTCTATTCCTTTTGAAGGCGAGAATTTATACCGAACCAATTCATTTAAAAACAACGACTTAGCCTTACCGGATTTCCAAATTGGGCAACCGGTGATTGTGCCTTACAAATAAAAGAAAAATATCTGTTTTTGTCAGTTTTATCTCGTTTAAGCAACTGTAAGTCTGCATTTTATCGATTATTTTTTGCTTTTAAACGGTAAAACCATAAGTTTAACCTAATGTAACAAGCTGTTTTTCAGCGAAGTGCAAGACATTAAATCTTATGCCATGAATACCGACAACACTACATTCGGACTGGAGAAAAAGCACTACCGTTGTACACTGCTAGGACATCGCTATGTGGAAACCAAAAAAATTAACCTTCATTTCAGCGAGTACGAGTGTAAGATTTGCAAGACACAAGCCACTAATGACAGTCGCGGTAATAAAATTGTACTCACCACAGAGCTCAAAGAAATTAATGAAACCCTTTTTTATCTGAATTTGAAGAAACAATTCCTGAGTCGGTTTTATTTTCATAAAAAAGAGCGGTAACAAAATCCGATTTCATTCGTCCTACTTTTAAATCAAAAAACTGACCATTGAAATCGACTATCTTATCCATTAAAAACCTGCACAAACGTTACGGTAAAATCCATGCCGTAAATGACGTTTCTCTCGACATCCAAAAAGGCAATGTTTATGGCATTCTCGGCCCAAACGGCAGTGGTAAATCGACCACTTTAGGAATAGTATTGAATGTAGTCAACAAAACCTCCGGCGAATACCATTGGTTCGACGGAACGTTGGAAACCCACCAAGCCTTGAAAAAAGTAGGTGCTATTATTGAGCGCCCGAACTTTTATCCGTATATGACTGCCAAAGAAAACTTGGAGTTAGTATGTAAAATCAAAGGCATCAATTATTCAAAAATCGAAGAAAAATTGGAGGTTGTAGGTCTCAGCGATCGCAAGAACAGCAAATTCAAAACCTTTTCTTTGGGGATGAAACAGCGCTTAGCCATCGCCTCTGCCCTATTAAATGATCCCGAAATCCTAATCTTAGACGAACCTACCAATGGTTTGGATCCGCAGGGCATTCATCAAATTCGAGACATCATTAAACTCATCGCCTCGCAAGGCACAACCATTTTATTGGCATCCCATTTGTTAGACGAAGTGGAAAAAGTGTGTAGTCACGTACTGGTTTTGCGCTACGGAGAAATTTTATATAACGGAACCGTAGATGATATGATTGCGCACGAAGGTCATTTTGAACTTCAAGCCGAGGATATGGAAAGACTTTTACAAACCTTACTCGAACATCCTGATATTGATAAAGCTTCGGAAGCAGAAGGCAAAATAATCGCCTATTTTAAAAGAAACGTTGAACCTTCGGCATTAAACAAATACTGCTTTGCAAACAACTTGATTTTAAACCATTTGGTATTGAAAAAGCTAAGTTTAGAAGAGCAATTTTTAGCCCTAACCCAATAAGACTACTGTAATGAAAAGACTTTTATCCATAGAACTTCAAAAAATCTGGAAAAATAGGGCTAGTAGAATCTTAACGATTACCTATTTTCTGTTATTGACATTTTTATCCTTTATTGCCTCCATCAAGTTTGACATAGGACCAATTCACATTCGATTAGCCGATCAAGGAATTTTCGATTTTCCGTTCATTTGGCATTTTAACACGTTTATTGCTGCCTTTCTGAAAATATTTTTAGCTGTCATTATAGTTTCGATGATGGCCAACGAATATAGTTATGGTACTTTGAAGCAAAACTTGATTGATGGAATGAGCAAGAAAGAATTCATCATTTCAAAGGTGTACACCATTATAGCGTTTGCGGCAGTATCGACTTTGTTTGTCTTTATTGTTTCGCTAATTCTTGGGCTGGTTTTTTCTTCGTATGATGAAATGAGTATCATTTTCTCTAAAATGGATTATCTGTTTGCTTACTTTATCAAATTGATAGGTTTCTTTTCTTTTTGCTTATTCATAGGCGTACTAATCAAACGGTCTGCTTTTGCTTTAGGCTTCTTGTTCATGTGGTTTATGTTTGAAATGATATCTTACGCCATTGCTTACAATAACTTTAGAAACCCGGCATTGATCGATAAAATATACGATTATTTTCCGTTGATGTCGATGTGGAGTTTGGTTCCGCAACCTTTTACCAAATTAAATGCTGTGAGAACAATAGGAAGCCAACTTGGAGTAGAAGACCTGAGAAATTATGACGTACCTTATACTTCCGTAGTCATTGTTTTGGTTTGGGCTACGCTCTTTATTTATGCTTCTTACAAAATCATCGAAAAACGCGATTTATAAGACAATCATCAATCACCATACAATTAGGCCAACTCCGATTGGTCTTGCCGAAATTATCAATTCTTAAAGAAAACATAAATAGACCGGTTCTTTTTATGTTTTCTTTTTTATTTCCTAATTTTAGCGAATGAAAAAGAAGTTATTTTTTTGGTTAGTAATCGCTATTTTTTCGGCAAATTGTTACGCCCAATTTAGTAAAACACATTACATTCCACCTTTATCCGGATCCAGTTCTGTAATTTCCGAAGACCAATATTTATATATCTCTACGCCCAACGTTAATCCTATCAATTTCAGAATTATAGAATTGGGCGGCAACACCATTACCGGAATCGTTTCCAGGAGTAATCCTTATGTCTATTACGTTGGTTTCGGAAATGACACTCAGTTGCATATTGATTCGAGTTCTTCCAACATTGCCTTTTCCAACAAAGGATACATCGTAGAAGCCGATGACTTGATTTATGTGTCGGCCAGGGTAACTGCCGGTAGCGGCAATCAAGCCGGGCAATTGGTTTCTAAAGGAAAAGCTTCCTTGGGCACGCATTTCAGAGTCGGCGCTTTGACGAATTTGCAAGTCGCCAACTATTTCGACATTCATTCCACCTTCATTTCAGTCTTAGCCACCGAGAACAATACCACTATTAACTTTAGTGATTTTGGAACAGGCATTCAACCGGTTAACAGCGGTACCGGGGATGCACCTTTCAGTATTGTACTCAACAGTGGCGAAAGTTATGTAATGACAGTGCAAGGACCACACGATCCGAATCGTGCCGGACTCATAGGTGCGCTTGTGACTTCAGACAAACCCATTGCCCTGAATTGTGGCTCCTTTGGAGGCAGTAATGCACAAGGAAATCTCGACTTGGGCTTTGATCAAATAGTTCCCCTGGAAAGAATTAGCAATACAGAATACATTTTTATAAAAAGTACCGGTATAGATGCCGTGGAAACAGTACTCTTAGTAGCCGATTCAGACAATACCGAAGTGTTTTTATCCGGTGCAACCACACCCAATTTCACCATCAATGCCGGAGATTATTTGGTGTTAGACGGTTCTAATTTTGATGCCGCAGGCAATTTGTACGTTCAAACAAGTCAAAAGGTATTCGCTTACCAAAGCATAGGTGATAACGGTGCTACCGACCAGCGCAATCAGGAATTGTTCTTTGTACCGCCACTGAGCTGTCAAACCCCAAGAATCATTGATAATATTCCTGCAATTGATTATGTAGGTTCTCGTCAATTTACCGGAAGAGTAACTATAGTTACCAAAGTTGGTGCTACTTTGAGTTTTGTTATCGATGGCACTCCTTACTCTTTGGCCGCTTTATCCGTTATCGCCAACGTAAACGGTCCGACTGCAGTTCAAGGGAATGTTGACTATGAAACTTATGTTATCACCGGACTAAGTGGAAATGTTTCTGTTTTCTCAACCCAAGAGTTATATTTGGCTGCTTACGGTTCCAGTGGTGCTGCTACTTTTGGGGGTTACTACTCGGGATTTACTTTTGAACCCGAAGTTTCTTTCACGCAATTGGATCCTAACCAATTAAGCTGTATTCCCAATACGGTACTTTCGGTCAATACATTGAGTCCGTTTGACACGTTTCAGTGGTATTTTAACGGCAATCCTATAGCCGGTGCCACCAACAGCAGTTATACACCTTCGGCTTTGGGCCCGGGTTATTACTATGTTTCTGCTACCATATCAAGTTGTACCTTACCGATCAATTCTAATGAAATCCCGGTAAGTTCTTGTCCGACTGATGATGAAAATGATGGTATCATCAACAACGTAGATATCGATAACGATAACGATGGGATTACCAACTGTACTGAATCTTATGGCGATTTGGGAGTCAATCTAACCAATACTACCTTGGGTTCAGTATTTGTAGGAGACTATATTAATCCGTTTATTGGAAGTTTAAGTTTTGCAGGTACCGGAACACCGTCGGCTACTCCTATTACTGGTGATGCTTTAGGAAACTTTGCTACTGAAGCCGCCACCGGAAAAAACAACAGTGTAAGTTATATTGCAACTTTTAACAATCCAATCAGCTTGTCTGTAGAATATGCTACAGTAGCAGCTAGTAGTGATTACTTTACGGCGTCAACAGAGTTCAGAATAAAATGCCCGATTAACAAAACACTTACCGTATTAAATCCTAATGACCAAATTCTAATTGACACCAATTACGATGGCATTTTTGAAAGTGGTGTTACCCAATATTCTTCTTTTGAAATTCGATTCCGCTTGAATGACAACATTGCTTTACCTCCTGGTACTGGCACATTTTCCATCAAAGCAAACTTAATCAATTCGATTACAATTACCAACATTAATTTAGTGGATTCCAACAGCAGTAGAGCTGCCTTGCGTTTGATTGCAACTTGTGTCCCTAAAGATACTGACAATGATGGCGTACCGGACCAAAACGATTTTGACAGTGATAATGATACGATTCCTGATTATGTAGAATCGCAAGGTGTTAACTTCACCGCATTATCCGGAGTAGATGCAAATCGCGACGGGATAGATGATATTTTTGGAACAGGAATCACACCCGATGATAAAGACAATGACGGCGTACCTAACTATTTGGATATGGACAGCGATAACGATGGGATTTTCGACATCATCGAATCGGGAAGCCCGAGTAACAGCAACAATACCAATGGAATAACCACAAGTCCGGTTGGAAGTAATGGTATTGCCAATTCGTTAGAAACTAATCCGGATAGTGGCACAATCAATTACACTATAGCAGATACAGATGGCGATGGTATTTTCAACTATATAGAATTAGACAGTGATGATGACGGTTGCTTTGATGTTACGGAAGCCGGATTTACAGACGAAAACGGCGATGGTATTCTTGGTGACACACCGGTAACCATGGCCGGAGAAGGTTTAGTATTAAGCGCAAGCGGCTACGGTGTTCCCAATGGAAATTACACTATTTCAGCACCTATTTCCATCTCGGTACAACCGCAAGATGTAACTACCTGTGAATTACAATCGGCTGTATTTACACTAACGTCTGTAGCAGTAGATAGCTATTTATGGCAACTGTCTACCGATAATGGCTTGACTTGGACAAACTTGACCAATAATTCAACTTACAGTGGCACTACTACTGCAACACTAACGGTTTCGAATGTTTCACCGGCTATGGTGGGCTACCAATACCGTGTTTTTCTGAATAAAAACGGTAACAGTTGCGGATTGTATTCTGATGCGGCCATACTAACAACTTATGCTTTACCTGTAATTACTACTCCTATTTCCCTCAAACAATGTGATGATGATACCGATGGTATTTCCATCTTCAACTTAACGCAAAAAAACGATGTGATTTCGGCGAATTATCAAAATGAAACCTTTACCTATTTCACTTCTCTTAATGCGGCTGAAAACGAAATCACTGCAGCACAAATCACCAATCCTATCGCTTACACTTCCGGTAACGCTAGTGTTTATGTTAGGGTAGAAAACAACAATGGCTGTTACCGAGTAGCACGAATTGACATAGTAGTTTCAGTAACACAAATTCCGCCCAGCTTTGTTATTCCAAACCAATATTTGTGTGACGACTATTTGGATGCGATAAATAACGACTACGACGGTATCTCGGGACCATTCAACTTTACAGCGATTCAAAACAGTTTAGCGGCGATTTTACCTGCCAATGTCAGCATCAAGTTTTATAAAACGGAGGCCGATTTCTTAGCTGAAACGGATGCCGCAGGAAACTCGTTAGCCATAACAGACATTACCAACTACAGAAATATCGGTTTCCCGAATACGCAAACTATTTGGGTTCGTGTAGACAGTACTTTAGACAATTCTTGTTTTGGTTTTAAAACTTTCGATGTGGTGGTTGAACCAACACCGGTAGCCAATCCGGTTAATGCTGCAAACCTCATTAGAGCTTGTGACGATGACCAAGACGGCATTTTCGGGTTTGATACTTCCAACTTAGCCGCCACTGTTTTGAACGGACAAACCGGCGTCAATGTGAAATACTACCGAGCCGATGGCACTCAGATTGTACCCTTTACCAATCCGTATTTTGTAAACGGTTCGGAGACCATTACTATCCGAGTAAGTAACAATACTACACAAACCGGTGGTCAACCTTGTTATGACGAAGTACAATTACAGTTTATCGTAGATGATTTACCACAAGCCTTTTCTGTAAATCCTGCTTTGGTGACTGTTTGTGATGATGAAGTTGAATCATTAAATCAAGATGGTTTGTATGATTTTGACACTTCGGGAATTACGGCTCAAATTTTAGGCACACAAACCGGCATGAATGTGTATTTCTATGACGAAAACAATGCATTGATTCCGAGCACTGTTCCCAACCAACTTCCGAATCCGTTTAGAACGGGTACGCAAAATGTAACTGTGGTAGTGGAAAATCCTACCAATACAAGCTGTACAGCTCAAACTGTAATCCCTTTTGTAGTCAATCCGACACCAAAAATTGACCAAGAAGAAACAGTTATTATTTGTTTACCGGCAACCGAAGCCTTGTTGGATGCGGGAATTATAGACAATACGCCTTCTTCTGCTTATACTTACCAATGGTATGAAAACAATACCATCATGCCGGGGCGAATTAACTATACACTTACCGTGAATACACCGGGCGTTTACAGCGTGGTAGTTCGCAACAGTTTTGGTTGTACCAAAACGAGAGTGATTACTGTAATCGGTTCGGAAATTGCTTCGATTCAGAATATTGCTATAGAAGACTTACAAGACATTAATTCAATTGCCGTAACCGTGAACGGTTCCGGAGATTACGAATATGCTTTGGATGACGAAAGCGGTCCGTATCGCGATACCGGTTTCTTTACCAATGTACAAATTGGTTTCCATACACTTTATGTCCGTGACAAAAATGGTTGTGGTGTAGTAGGTCCGATTGTAGTACCTGTATTAGGAATTCCGAAATACTTCACACCAAACGGCGACGGATTCCACGATTATTGGAATGTGAAAGGCGTAAGTGCTTTGTACAACTACCGTTCTACTATTTATATTTTTGACCGCTATGGTAAATTGCTAAAACAACTCAGCACTACTGAAATCGGTTGGGACGGCACCTATAACGGACACCAGATGCCTGCCGACGATTATTGGTATTCCATTCAGTTTGAAGACGGACGCAGCGCCAAAGGCCATTTTACTTTAAAACGATAAAACATGAAAACCACTTTTAGTCTTTTGTTATTAGTTGTCCACAGTTGGATTCAAGCGCAAGAACTGAAAGTCTCCAGTGGTTTTGTACAGCGTT
The DNA here is from genome assembly GCA_002786385.1 of Flavobacterium sp. FEMGT703F. Taxonomy (GTDB): domain Bacteria; phylum Bacteroidota; class Bacteroidia; order Flavobacteriales; family Flavobacteriaceae; genus Flavobacterium; species Flavobacterium cheonhonense. The sequence continues at coordinate 137,038 of PGCN01000003.1, read as the reverse complement.
TTGAAAACTTTAAGTCGGCTTTTGTAGACGCACGAAACATCGATGTTTGGCTACCAAAAGGCTACAACACTACCGAAAAATACGCGGTAATTTACATGCACGATGGTCAGATGCTATTTGACGCCAATACCACTTGGAACAAACAAGCTTGGGAAGTAGACGAAGTCGCCGGTAAATTGAATGCGGAAGGTAAAGTAAAAAAATTCATAGTAGTAGGCATTTGGAATATAGCTGCTAAAAGACATCCTGAATATTTTCCGCAAAAGCCATATGAAAGCTTGACGGCTGTTCAAAAAGATACTGTTACAGCGCAATTGCAAAAAGCCGGTCGAACCAAAGAAGTTTTCAAACCTTACTCCGACTTGTATTTAAAGTTTTTGGTAACCGAATTAAAACCCTTTATCGACAAAAGATTTGCTACTGCTCCGGACAAAGACAATACCTTTATAGCCGGCTCCAGTATGGGCGGTTTGATTTCCTTGTATGCGATTTGTGAATATCCGCAAGTTTTTGGAGCAGCGGCTTGTATTTCGACGCATTGGCCGGGTATTTTTGCGGTAGAAAATAATCCGATTCCGGACGCTTTTTATGCGTACATGAGAAAGCAGTTGCCTGATCCTAAAACGCACCGAATATACTTTGATTACGGAGACCAAACCTTAGATGCCTTGTATCCGCCATTGCAAAAAAGAGCTGATGCTGTGATGACAGAAAAAGGATTTACGGCTGCCCATTGGACTACACAATTCTTCCCCGGAAAAAACCATTCTGAGGAAGCTTGGTCGGAAAGACTTCACATTCCTTTTGCCTTTTTGTTGCAGCGATAGAAGTTTCTGAAAGATGGCAAACGAATAATCTCGATTTGACAGATTGGCGTCGGTATTCTGAAAACTGCTTTGTCCTAGCCCGGATAGAAGTGGAAATCCTTTTTTGTTAGCATAAAAGCCCTTCGACTGCGCTCAGGGTGACACAAAAAAGATTGGAACGGATAGCCGGAAATAGCTCCACACGAGCGAAGTGATTTGACGCAGTAAATAAAAAACCCATTCAGTTACGAATGGGTTTCTCTTTTATAATGATTTCAAAAATTACATTTTGAAACGTTTTCTGTCATTTTCGTTCAAATAGATTTTACGCAAACGCAACGATTTAGGTGTTACCTCAACATATTCATCTTTTTGAATGTATTCCAAAGCTTCTTCTAAAGAGAACTTGATGGCCGGAACGATTTTGTTTTTATCGTCGGCACCGGCAGAACGGAAGTTGGTTAACTGTTTGGTTTTGGTGATATTGATGGTCATATCATCGCCACGTGAGTTTTCTCCAACCACTTGTCCTTCGTAGATATCTTCATTCGGATCAACAAAGAATTTACCGCGATCTTGTAATTTATTGATAGAATATGGAATCGCTTTTCCGTTTTCCATAGAGATTAACGAACCGTTGATACGACCTGCGATTTCTCCTTTGAATGGTTCGTAACCAATGAAACGGTGTGCCATGATGGCTTCTCCGGCAGTAGCAGTCAACAATTGATTTCTCAAACCGATGATACCTCGTGACGGAATATTGAATTTGATAATCATGCGCTCGCCTTTTCCTTCCATAGAAAGCATTTCGCCTTTACGTACTGATACAAACTCAACGGCTCTTCCTGAAACGTGCTCCGGTAAGTCGATAGTTAATTCTTCGATAGGTTCACATTTTACGCCGTCAATTTCTTTGATGATTACTTGCGGTTGCCCGATTTGTAACTCGTAACCTTCACGACGCATGGTTTCGATTAATACTGACAAGTGCAATACACCACGACCGAATACCATGAATTTATCCGCAGAATCGGTATCGGCTACACGAAGGGCTAAGTTTTTCTCTAATTCTTTCGCCAAACGATCTTTGATGTGACGAGAGGTTACAAACTTGCCTTCTTTCCCAAAGAAAGGTGAATCGTTGATGGTGAATAACATGCTCATCGTTGGCTCGTCGATAGCGATAGTTTGTAAAGCTTCCGGATTTTCGAAATCGGCAACAGTATCACCAATTTCAAAACCTTCGATTCCAACAATAGCACAAATATCTCCGGCTACTACACTTTCTACTTTTTTACGGCCCAAACCTTCAAAAGTGTGTAGTTCTTTAATTCTTGATTTGATTACTTTGCCATCTCTTTTTACCAAAGAAATTGGCATTCCTTCTTTCAAAACACCTCTTTCCAAACGACCAATCGCGATACGACCGGTGAACGAAGAGAAGTCTAAAGAAGTAATAAGCATTTGTGGTGTTCCTTCAGCCACTTTAGGAGCCGGTACGTGTTCAACCACCATATCCAAAAGCGGTTCGATGTTAGTAGTAACATTTTCCCAGTGATCCGACATCCAGTTATTTTTGGCGGAACCGTACACAGTTGGGAAATCCAACTGCCATTCTTCGGCACCTAATTCGAACATTAGGTCAAATACTTTTTCGTGTACTTCTTCCGGTGTACAGTTTTCTTTATCTACTTTATTGATAACCACACAAGGTTTCAATCCTAAGTCGATGGCTTTTTGCAATACAAAACGGGTTTGCGGCATTGGTCCTTCGAAGGCATCTACTAACAAACAAACACCATCGGCCATGTTCAATACGCGCTCTACTTCACCACCAAAATCGGCGTGGCCCGGAGTATCAATAATGTTAATTTTAGTGCCTTTGTACATTACAGAAACATTCTTAGACGTAATGGTAATACCTCTTTCACGCTCTAAGTCGTTGTTGTCGAGGATTAAGTCGCCCGTGTTTTCGTTTTCGCGAAAGAGTTGACAGTGGTACATAATTTTATCAACCAAAGTAGTCTTACCGTGGTCAACGTGCGCAATAATTGCAATGTTTCTGATAGATTCCATGTGTGCTTTTTTGTGGGTGCAAAGGTACACTTTATTTTCAGATAAAAAACCATTAGTGCATTAGTTTACTGTTTCTTAAAATTAGAGCAAAAGTTCATAAAAACCTTGATAAGTTTTCTCTCAAATTTTCAAACTTGGTCTAAAATCTTTATATTTGGTGTAATGAAAAATAATTCGAATAAAATTACATTAATCTACGTCCTTATATTAATGTTTGTGGCTTTCGTTGGCCACCAATTTTTTTTAGATTATACCAAAAACACTGAGAGTACTTCCTTATATCTATACATCAAAGACTTTATTTTCATCTTAATTTCGGGCATCATTCTGAAATTCATCTTATTGCACAACGAAAAAAATAACAAATCTGTTTTTGAAAAGCTTCAAATTACCAACAATGAAATTTTAGAATCCAATGAGCGATACGATATAGTAGCGAAAGCGACCAGCGATACGATTTGGGATTGGAAAATTGAGGACGACAGTTTTTTGTGGAATAAAGGAATTCAAGGTGTTTTCGGATACAAGAAAGAAGAAGTCGGCAAAACATCGAAATGGTGGTTTGAACGCATTCACCCTGAAGACAGCTTAAAGATGTCGGTTAAATTGTATTCCTTTTTGGAGCAAAAAACCGAAAAATGGCAAGACGAATACCGTTTTCAATGTGCTGACGGGAGTTACAAATATGTTTTCGATAGGGGATTTTTAGTAAAAGACAAAGACGGCAAACCCATCCGAATGATTGGAGCCATTCAGGACGTTACCAAACAAAAAGAAGAAGAGCAACGTTTGAGATTATTGGAAACCGTGATTACTCAAACCAAAGATGCCGTCATGATTACGGATATCGACACTTCTCAAAATGTAATTCCGAATATCATCTTCGTCAACTCGGCTTTTACTGACATGACCGGATATACGGCAGAAGAAGTCATTGGGAAGTCGCCTATCATGTTCATTGGAGCCAAATCGGACATGTTGGAATTTGACAAGTTAAAAACAGCGATTCAAGAATACAGAGAATGCTTTGTAGAGACCGTTAATTACAAGAAAAATGGCGAGGAATTCTGGAATAACTTTTCCATGATTCCGGTAACAGATAAAGACGGAGAACATTCCCACTGGATTTCGATTCAGAGAGATGTGACCGAAGAAAAGAACAAAGAAAAAGAGCGAGAACAACTGATTCGGGAGTTGACACAAAATAACAAGGACTTAAAACAGTTCTCTTACATTACTTCGCACAACCTTCGAGCGCCATTATCAAATTTGACCGGTTTGTTGAACTTGGTAGAAGATATGGACATAGAAGATCCGGAATTGAAAGAGATTATTTCCGGATTCACAAAATCGACCCACCTTTTAAACGAAACCATCAACGACTTGGTTAAGGTGGTTATCATTAAAGATAATCCGTCCATTCATAAAGAAAAAGTACTGATTAAAGAGATTTTCGAAAATGTCTTCAATCAGCTGAGTTTCTTGATAGGATTACACAAACCCATACTTAAAATAGATTTGGAAGAGGTTTCGATTTTAAACATCAACAAGTCCTATTTAGAAAGTATTTTTTTAAATTTATTGACTAACGCAATTAAATACCGTTCGGAGAACCGACAGTTAAAAGTAAACATCTCCTCTAAAGTAGAAGGTGATAATTTGGTTTTAACCTTCAAAGACAATGGTGTGGGTATTGATTTGGTGAGAAACCGAGATAAAATTTTTGGTTTGTACCAAAGATTCCACAACCACCCGGACAGTAAAGGTTTAGGCTTGTATTTGGTAAAATCTCAAGTCGAAGCTATGGGCGGCACTATCAATGTGGAAAGTACGGTTGGAAAAGGAACCACTTTCACCATTGTATTTAAAAACAATTAATGATTGATTATGTTGGAACAGATTTATTGCGTAGATGATGACGTTATCACTTTAATGCTTTGCAAAAAAGTGATTCAACGGGCTGATTTTGCCAAGGAAATATTAACCGCCACTAACGGAGAGGAAGCTATCTTATTCTTTAAAGAATTAGCAAAACAACCTGCTCCATCTTATCCTAGTTTGACTTTTTTAGACTTGAACATGCCTATTATGAATGGCTGGGAATTTTTGGACCAGTATTTAAAAAGCGGTTATAACGAAACCTTCCCGGGAGCCAAGTTTATCGTTTTATCTTCAACCATAGATCCGCAAGATGTAGAGAAAACGAAAAACTATCCTATGGTAGTCGATTTTTTATCCAAACCGATTACCAAAGAAATGATTGAAGAACTCAAAGAAAAAGCACATAACAAGGAATAAAAAAAGCACCCGATTGGGTGCTTTTTTTTATAATATTGTAAATCTAATTACATCTTAGCAACATGCTTAGTTAATTTAGATTTAAGATTAGAAGCTTTGTTATCATGAATGATATTCTTTTTAGCTAACTTGTCGATCATTGAAATCACAACAGACAATTTTGCAGAAGCTTCAGACTTATCAGTCGCCAATCTTAATGCTTTGATAGCATTACGAGTGGTTTTGTGTTGGTATCTGTTCAACACTCTTTTCTTTTCGTTGCTTCTGATTCTTTTTAAAGCGGACTTATGATTTGCCATTTCTTTTTAATTTAATTGTAATAATTTATAAACTATTAGTTAAAAAAGAAAAACCTCCCACAATTAATAAATAATCACTTTGGTTTTAACTAATAAAACATTCGTTTGAGACACTAAACAATTGTTTTATAAAACTAATTTACAACTAATTTTGTAGCCCGTAGGGGAATCGAACCCCTCTTACCAGGATGAAAACCTGGCGTCCTAACCGATAGACGAACGGGCCATTAAGCCTAAGATAAAAATTGTAGCCCGTAGGGGAATCGAACCCCTCTTACCAGGATGAAAACCTGGCGTCCTAACCGATAGACGAACGGGCCATTAAGCCTAAGATAAAAATTGTAGCCCGTAGGGGAATCGAACCCCTCTTACCAGGATGAAAACCTGGCGTCCTAACCGATAGACGAACGGGCCATCTTTGCTTAAAATTGCGGTGGCAAAAATACAACTATTTTTTAATCCCGCAAGGGTGCGACAATATTTTTTCTGATTTTTATTAGTACGCTTTCGCAAATAACACTCTACCAACAGATTTACCACCTGAAAAAATACAAGTCCCTTCTTCCAATTTTCTATCTAAAGGAATACAACGTATGGTAGCTTTGGTCAAATCTTTGATTTTTTCTTCTGTTTCCGGCGTTCCATCCCAATGTGCTGAAATGAAACCGGTTTTATTTTCTAATACTTCTTTAAATTCTTCAAAAGAATTCACCTCTGTGATATGCTCGTTTCTGAAAGACAATGCTTTTCCGAATAAATCATTTTGGATTTTCGCAAGCAATTCAGAGATATAGGCTGCAGCGCCTTCACTTGGAATCACTTCTTTGGTCAAGTTGTCGCGTCTGGCCACTTCAAAAGTACCGTTTTCCAAATCTTTCGGACCTATGGCAATTCGCACCGGTACGCCCTTCAATTCCCACTCATTAAACTTAAAGCCCGGAGACAAGGTGTCTCGGGTATCAAACTTAACAGTAACGCTCAATTGCTTGAGTGATGTCGTCAAACTATCCACTAAGGCTTTGATTGCCTCAAATTGCTCTTCTGTTTTAAAAATTGGCACAATAACCACTTGAATTGGCGCGAGGTTCGGCGGCAAAACCAATCCGTTATCATCAGAATGCGTCATCACCAAAGCACCCATTAATCGTGTAGAAACACCCCAAGAAGTACCCCAAACATGCTCTAACTTTCCTTCTTTGCTGGCAAACTTAACATCAAAAGCTTTCGCAAAATTTTGCCCTAAAAAGTGAGAGGTTCCGGCCTGCAATGCTTTCCCGTCCTGCATTAAAGCTTCTATGCAATACGTCTCCTCTGCTCCGGCAAAACGTTCCGATTCGGTTTTTAATCCTTTGATAACCGGGATAGCCATAAAGTTTTCTACAAAATCTGCATAAACTTGCATCATTTTTTCAGACTCTTCTATAGCTTCAGCCTTAGTAGCATGTGCCGTATGCCCTTCTTGCCATAAGAATTCCGCAGTTCTCAGAAACAAACGTGTACGCATCTCCCAACGAACGACATTCGCCCATTGGTTAATTAACAATGGTAAATCTCTGTAAGACTGTACCCAATTTTTATAAGTCGACCAAATAATAGCTTCACTGGTAGGCCGAACTATCAATTCCTCTTCCAATTTAGCATTCGGATCAACCATTAGTTTTCCGGGACGGGTTTCGTCATTTTTCAAGCGATAATGAGTAACAATAGCACATTCTTTGGCAAAACCTTCTGCATTTTTCTCTTCTGCCTCAAACATACTCTTGGGAACAAAAAGAGGAAAATAAGCGTTACTGTGTCCCGTTTCTTTGAACATACGATCCAACTCTGCTTGCATCTTCTCCCAAATCGCATAACCATACGGTTTAATCACCATACAGCCTCTGACACCTGAGTTTTCGGCTAAATCAGCCTTAACTACCAGCTCGTTATACCATTTGGAATAGTCCTCCGCTCTCTTTGTTAAGTTCTTACTCATAATGAATAGTTTGGCATAAAAATTGTTTAACTTTTTTTAACTAAATAGTTCGGCAAAACTAACTATTTTTGTATAGTCCAACAATAAAAATGCTATAGATATGAAAACTTATTATTTATTCAGCCAAAGATTGTCGCTGTTCTCTGTTTTGGGAATACTGACAATTACCGCTACTTCTTGTGGTTCTTACCAAAACACTTCCTATTACGATGACGGTATTTACGGTAGTTCCGAAAACAAGCAAACCCAAAACACAACCAATTCTGAAAGCAATAAATACAAGGAATACTTCAGCAATACTGAGATATTTACTGATGTGGACAACTATAGCAATGTTAGCACCGATTCTGTTAGCAATGGACAAGCTTATGACAGAAACAATGGCGGCTGGGGAGAGAATGCACAATCTGTTACTGTAAATGTTTATGACAACAACTGGGGTTGGGGTTATTGGAACAATTACTGGTACGGAAGTTATTGGGGATGGGGTTGGAATAACTGGTATGGTCCCGGATGGGGTTGGGGTTGGAATTCTTGGTATGGTCCGAGCTGGAATGTTGGCTGGGGATGGAATTCTTGGAACAATTGGTACGGCCCGGGTTGGGGTGGCTATTATGGACACAATCATTGGGGAAGCTATTACAATGGCGGAAGAAGAGGTACTGCTTACTCATACGGCAACCGTTTAAACAGTTCATACAACAACAGATACCAATCTAACGGCGTTAGAAGTAACCGAAGTTTTAATGCTCCTAGAAGCAGTAACTTTAATACCAGACCGAATACAACACCGGTTCGCACAAATTCCAACACTGCTCCTACCCGAACTAACATTAATAATTCCAGTTCACAACCTCGCAACAGCGTTAGAACACAAACACAATCTACGCCATCACGTTCTTACACACCAAGTTCAAATTATGGCGGTGGAAGATCTTCAGGAGGCGGAGGCAGCTACGGAGGCGGCAGATCCTCGGGAGGCGGCAGACGATAACAACAATAACGCCTATGCTTTTAATTAACATTGCATAGGCTTTTTTATGATTATAATCAAAGCACTATGAAAAAGTATTTTTTACTATTACTAGCGGGAATAGCTGTTCCCTCTATACAAGCACAAGAAACCACTCCGGATGACGCCATCCGCTTGGCTGTTGACAACTTAACCGGAACCGCTCGATTCAGAGCCATGAGCGGCGCTTTCGGATCTTTAGGCGGAGATTTATCCGCAATCAATGTAAATCCGGCGGGATCTATCTTTTTCAATAACAACTACGCCACCATAACCGGATCTGTTTATAACGCCAAGAACAAATCGCGTTATTTCGGCACCTCAACCAATGACAATGACAACACTTTAGACATCAATCAATTGGGAGCAGTTTTCATCTTTAAAGAAAGTGGAAGTGGCAAAACGGGTTGGAATAAAATTGCGATAGGAATCAATTATGAAAACGCTAACAATTTGAATAACAGTGTTTTTTCAGCAGGAACTAATCCAAACAACTCCATCGGAAACTACTTTGTAAACATCGCTCAAGGTATTCCGACCAATGTGTTGACCGATTTCAATTTCAACCAATTGAATTTCTACGAACAACAGGCTTTCTTAGGTTATGACACTTACATTTTTGAAGCCACTAACAACACACCAAACAACACTTCTTATTACACTAATATACCTACAGGAGGCAATTATTATCAAGAAAATCAAGTCTTAACAACAGGATACAACGGGAAATTGACCGGTAACTTTTCAGCCGCTTACAAAGACAAAATTTTCCTTGGCGGAAACTTAAATTACCACTTTGTAAACATTGACAAAACCTTCTCTATTTACGAAAGAAACAACAATCCGCTTTATGATACAGGTTCTACCATTTCTGAAATCCTATTTGAAAACAGACTTTGGACGACCGGTTATGGCTTCTCTTTCAATTTAGGAGCGATTGTAAAACCTATCGAAAGTATCAGAGTTGGATTAGCCTACGAGTCGCCAACATGGTTTCGTTTAACCGACGAATTGCAACAAGGAGTTAGTACCCGAAGCTTAAACAATCAAGACGGGATAGAATTTCCTTTCTCTTATCAAAACTCTGTAGTTTATTTGCCTTACACCGTTCAAACACCCGGTAAATGGACCGGAAGTTTGTCCTACATATTTGGCAAGAAAGGATTACTCAGTGCCGATGTTTCCACCAAAAACTACAGTGCATTGCGATTCAAACCGAAAAACGATCCGGGATTTGCTGACCTGAATAATTTCATGAGTAATTCCTTAGACAATGCCATTGAAGTTAGAATTGGTGGCGAATACCGCATTAAACAAGTCAGTCTTAGAGCCGGATATCGCTTTGAAGAAAGTCCGTATAAAGTGGATCAAGCCTTTGGCGACTTAACAGGATATAGCGGCGGAATTGGTTATAACTTTGGCGAAAGCCGAATTGATTTGGCCTATTCCTATGACCATCGCAACAGAAACCAAGCGTTAATTTCGTCCGGCATGACCGATCCGGCCAGAGTAAGTCGATACAACAACAATATCACTTTCAGTTATTCTGTGAACTTCTAAGAATAACCAAATACAGCTTAAGCCATCCTAACAGGGTGGCTTTTTTATTGATACTCCGCCAACAAATTAGAAATAAAAGCTTAATTTTGCACGCTCTCCCAATAATCGGAATTCAATCTATGAGAACTAAGTCATTAAAGAAAAACAAAATCAATGTAATTACACTTGGATGTTCTAAAAATACTTACGACAGCGAAGTATTAATGGGCCAACTCAAAGCTAACGGCAAAGAAGTGGTTCATGAGCAAGAAGGCAACATCGTAGTAATTAACACTTGCGGGTTTATTGACAATGCTAAAGCAGAATCGGTAAACACGATTTTGGAATATGCCGATAAAAAAGAAAAAGGCTTAGTTGATAAAGTTTTTGTAACCGGATGTCTTTCAGAAAGATACCGTCCGGATTTAGAGAAAGAAATTCCCAACGTGGACCAATACTTTGGCACAACCGAATTGCCTTTACTGCTTAAAGCTTTGGGCGCAGATTACAAACACGAACTTTTAGGCGAGCGTTTGACCACGACACCCAAAAATTATGCGTATTTAAAAATTGCAGAAGGTTGCGACCGACCTTGTAGTTTTTGTGCCATTCCAATTATGCGTGGTAAACACGTTTCACAACCGATTGAAAAATTGGTAAAAGAAGCGCAAGGTTTGGCTAAGAACGGCGTAAAAGAATTAATCCTTATTGCCCAAGACCTAACTTATTACGGTTTGGATTTATACAAAAAAAGAAACTTAGCCGAGTTGTTGGAAAACTTAGTAAAAGTTGACGGCATTGAATGGATTCGTTTGCACTACGCTTTCCCTACAGGATTTCCGATGGATGTATTGGAACTGATGAAAAAAGAGCCTAAAATTTGCAATTATATAGATATTCCACTGCAACATATTGCCGATCCTATTTTGAAATCGATGCGTCGCGGTACTACTAAAGCCAAAACCACTCAATTGCTGCAAGATTTTCGCGCAGCTGTTCCCGGTATGGCTATTCGTACTACTCTAATTGTGGGTTATCCGGGTGAAACGCAAGAAGATTTTGAAACGTTGCGTGACTGGGTTCAGGAAATGAAATTTGAAAGATTGGGTTGTTTTACCTATTCCCACGAAGAGAACACGCATGCTTATTTGTTGGAAGACAACGTACCCGAAGAGGTGAAACAAGCCAGAGCTGCAGAAATCATGGACTTACAATCGCAGATCTCTTGGGATTTGAATCAGGAGAAAATCGGACAGACTTTCAAATGTATAATTGATAGAAAAGAAGGGCAATATTTTGTGGGACGAACCGAATTTGACAGCCCTGATGTGGATAACGAAGTGTTGATTGACGCCTCAAAATACTACTTAAAAACAGGAGAATTTGCCCAAATCAAAATTATTGACGCTACAGAATTCGACTTATACGGCGAACCGGCTTAATAACTTAAACTCAGCGTAGCTACCACAAAGTTTTTACCAAAAATTTCGGTGTTTTTAACAGCGCCGTTGTGTGTGTAAGACAAGGTTATCGGCATACTTATATCACCACCTAAAGACAAGGTTTTAGTTGTACTCACGCCTAAATTCACCCACGAAACCTTATCGTAGTCAGCATAAGTATAATAGGCTGCTTCATTGTTCAGTACAGCACCAACTACCGGTGACACTTCTATATCTTGAAGGGATTTCTGCGATGAATTTTTAAAAAAAGAAAAAGTATACCCAAGCTCTAAGTAGGTAGTGAAATTTCGCTTCGGATTTTCTCCGTTGGTGTCATACCGAAAGTCATTCCCAGCAATTAAAGTACTTATCGTTGCATTAAACGGATACCGATAGCCATCGGAAAAATCAAAGTACACCATCGCATCTACTGTTTTCGAACCATCCGGTCCGTAATTAAAGTAGTTGTTATTCACTCCTTCTACTTTACTTACAGACGGCCAATAATAATCCCACAACTGGAATTGTAAAAAATCGGTCAACTGATAATAGAGGTAAAAGTCAATTTCTTGATAGCCTTTATAGGCCGAAACACCATCCGGATAAAAGTAATCCCGTTTAAAATTGGTAGTCGCCCAAAATCCGAGCGTCAACTTGGGTGCAATTGAAAACTCAACTGTAGGCTGCACCGCTATATAATCGCCACCCCAACATTGTCCACGCCATAAATACCTACTGGCAATATCCAGATTTAAGTAAAACCTTTTGTCTTGTTTCACAGTACTGCTGTCCGTTTCTTTTTGTTGGGAAAAAGTTGGAACTAAGAACAAGCATGCAACCGTTAACAGTACTTTGGCTTTGAAATTCATTGCGTTTTTTTCGATGGATCTAAATAGTAGTCTAACAATTCGAACAAGCGCTCTCTGCTGAGTGGTTTGGTAATGTAATCGGCAAAACCGGCTTTTTCAATTTTAGCTTTATCTTCAGAAGATGAATAAGCTGTTTGGGCAATAATCGGGAGATTGGGACGTATGGGTTGTATTTGTTCAATGGCCTGAAAACCATCTAAAATAGGCATTTTTATATCCATCAATACCAAATCAATATTGGGATTACCCAAACACAACTCCACTGCAACTTGTCCGTTAATGGCTCTTATAATTTCGTAGTTTTTATGTTGCATCATTTTTTGAAACAACAGATAGTTGATGTTGTCGTCTTCGGCAATCAAAATAACTTTGCGTTCAGATTTAGTGGTTTCGCTCTCATTAACCGGACGAACCGTTATTTGCTCCACTTTAGCATATTGCAATGGTATGGAAAAATAAAAAGTAGAACCTTCCCCAACTTTAGAAGTTAAGGTAATACTTCCGCCAAGCAATTCTATGTAAGCTTTTGATATGGCCAATCCCAAGCCTAAACCACCAACTTTTATAGAAACATCACTGTCTACCCTTTTGAAACGATCGAAAATGTTTTTGTGTTCTACCTCATCAATACCCAAACCGGTATCTCTTACAGTAAAATGAATTAGTTGATTTTGTTCATCAATTTCATAACCAAAAGTCACCATTCCTTTATCGGTAAACTTAATAGCATTGGTCAAAAGATTGATAATCACCTGCTTAAGCTTGATGTCGTCGGTAACAATATTGAAAGCAGCCGGTAACGAACTATTAATTAAAATAAATTCTATGTCTTTATTTTGTATCGTCACTTTTACAGTCTCGTACAATTCATTCATACAAGATTCGAGGTTCACCTGAGTATAGTTAGGGATGATTTGATTCGAATCGATTTTAGACATTTCAATCAAATCGTCGATGATGGAAACCAAATTTTTCCCGCTTTTTTCAATTACGGTTAAGTATTCCAGTTTTTCTGTTTCAGTGATATCGGTATTTAGGATCAGATCGGTAAAACCATTGATGGCATTCATAGGCGTTCGAATCTCATGAGACAAATTAGCCAAGAAAGCTGATTTCAATCGATCACTTTCTTCTGCACGGATTTTGGCCGTAATCAGTTCCATTTTCTGATTATTATTCTCTTCGAATAAGTTCCCGATGTAACTAAATTCACCATTTGTTCTTTTCAATAATCTAATGGCCTTTTTATTTCCGGTTTCTAAGACTCTGCGCACTAAATACAGTGGATAATAAACAAACTTACGGGTATAATACAGATTGAGCAGTAATATTATAAAAAAGGCTATTATGATAACATACAACAAACGAGTAGTATAATCAAAATACACTTCAAAATCCCTTTGAAAAACCAATTTGCCTATCACTTTCCCTGCTGAATCCTTCAAATCAAAAACGGAATGTATGGTGCTTTTTTCCGGTTTTAAAATATAATCCGTAGCCGCTAATTGTATCTTTGAATTGGTAATGTGCTGCAGGCTTTCTACAAACTGATTATCTATCAATCGAACCACAAAAAAGTAACCCGATGTTGGTGTTTTGGTTTTCAGCGGATCGTCGGAAGGGTGAATGGCGGCTCCGGTTACTTCTACTATTCCCTCTGGAATCTTGAGATAGAATTTCTTTATTCCCTCATCATCCACGGCATCCATAGCTGTTTTGGGAATAAAGTCAAGGCTTTTAATAGCGGGTGTTGGTGTTCTGATGATGAAATTTTTATCGGCACCATAAGCGCCTAAATATTCGGCATCGTAAATCTCCAATTCGTTGCCTATCGTTTGATTGAACCAAACTTGGTCTTTGGTTTTTATAAAATTGACAAACTCATCCCAATTGGTATCATTATTTATGGCTACCAAAATAGGCTTTGACTCTAAATCGAGTAACTTGTGAATTTCATTATCAAAATGCTCAACAGAATCCTTGTATACAAGCTGCTCTGCCTTTTTGGTGTAATAGAATAATGCTAAGTATAAAATAATGAAGAAGATGCTCGAGGAGAATATCAGCCAAAGTATTTTGGGAAAATTCTTTTTTATTGTCATTTTATATTGCTCCCGATTTATTATTACGATTTAAAAGTATTGAAAATTTTGCAAAAAAGCTTCGCTGTCTTAAAAGAATATTAAAGTTTTTTTAGGGAAGTAAGGCTTGAACTTGTTAAACTCTTGAAAACTAAAGCCAAAATATCATGCCTAACGTAAAAAGAACAATGCAACCTTACAAAAAGCTTTACAAAATAAAAAACCAATTATCAGGGATATTGATTTTACTGCACACCGTTTGCTTTTCGCAATCTGATCTCATCAAAATAGAAGGTTATACCCAAGGCACCACTTACCACATTAGCTATTTTGATACTGAACAACGCAATTTTCAACCTGAAATAGAAACCATTCTAAAAGACTTTGATCTCTCTGTTTCTACTTACAACCCGAATTCCATCATCACAAAAATCAACACCATCCAACCTAACGTTGTAGTAGACCAATACTTTACAACTTGTTTTAAAAAGGCAAAGGAAGTCTGGAAAAACACCAATGGTGCTTTCGATCCTACGGTATTGCCTTTGGTAAATGCTTGGGGTTTTGGACCCGGAAAAAAACAAAAAATAGCGCCGGAAAAAATCGACAGTATTCTTCGCTTTACAGGTTTTAACTTGATTGAATTAAAAGGGAACCGCGTTGTAAAAAAAGATCCTCGTATGGCCTTGGATTTTAATGCTTTTGCACAGGGTTATTCTGTTGATGTGATTTCCGATTTTTTAAAATCTAAAGGCATATTATCATTTATCGTTGAAATTGGCGGTGAAATATTTGCCAATGGTAAAAAACCCAACGGAGATTACTGGAAGGCCGGTATCGAAGAACCTTATGACAATAAAGAAGATGCTAACCCGAATAGAGCCATAATAAAGCTTTACAATTCAGCTATTGCAACTTCAGGGAACAACCGACAATACTTTATTGAAAACGGAGTGAAATATGCCCATCATTTAGACCCTAAAACGGGTTATCCTACCAAAAACAATTTGTTGTGCGCTTCAATTATAGCGTCCAATTGCATTTCGTCTGATGCTTATGCTACTGGTGTTTTGGTGATGGGATTGGAAAAAGCCAAAGTGTTTTTAAAAAATCATCCGGAACTGCAAGCTTATCTGGTTTATTCTGATGCAAAAGGGCAACTTCAAGTGTATAAAACCGATAAAATAACGGCAATACTGGAAGAAGTAAATCCATAAAAAAAGCACCTCGAAAGGCGCTTCTTCATATTCGTTACAAGATTGTTTTACCTATTGAGAATTACTTCATAATTGGAAACACCATAAGCATTCTGAAGGCTGATTACATAATTTCCCTCAGCAAGGTGAGACAAATCCAATTGTACAGATTCGTTAAAATCATTCGGATTTAACTGTTGCTCATACAGGGTTTTTCCCAGCAAATCAAATACTCGGATAGTATCTACTTGGTTTTTCAAATCGATATTAAAAATACCCGAAGAAGGAACCGGATAAATGGTTACTACCGGACTAACAGCAGTATCTTCTACCGACAATGCTGAAGGTAACCAATGCAAGGTAACTCCGGTAATATTGGCATCGCCTGTTGGTGTTAGCGTTTGTTCTGTAGGACCTTTGGTGAAGGTAAAACCTATCAATTCATTGTGAATATTATTCGGTCCGTCGTTCCAAGAGCTTTCCACCCAAATTTTATAAACGCCATCTGCAACGGTGGTTCCGTTGGTTGTACCCACCACATTTTTGCCATCCCAAGTTACGGTTTTTGCCCCAAAGGCCGTAGGAACTGTATTGGCCTTTCTGGTAGTACCCGTTAAAGCATCAGTGGTGTTACATCCCGTGGTTGAAGGGGCTGCCACAGCAGTTACACTACTACAACCACACTTAGCAGCCCATGAAGGCAAATGGTCATCGGTTGAAGTAGAGACATAACGGCATTTGGTTTTTACAAAAGCGCCGGCAGCGGTTTCAATCCAAACTGCATATACATTACCGCCACCGGTTACTGAAGGACTGGTTGGCGTATTTTGGGTGTAGGTAAAAGTTAATGTTCCGGCTGTTTGTGCAATAGCAATTTCCGCCAAACAACATAATACAGCTACCATTAATAAGTGTCGGAGTGTTGTTTTCATTTTTATTTTTTTTACGATTTAGTTTCAAAAGGTAATTTCATCACAATCTTAGCTGTTGTGGCCAAAGTCTTCTTGGCTAACGCTGGCACATCAATTTTATAATCGGCCAACTTTACCACAAAAGTTCCCGATAAAACAAGCTTATCTCCCTCTCCTATTAAAGTTATCTTGGTTTTTATCGGATTAGATACACCGTGTATGGTTAAATCGCCTTCCACATCATAGGTTCCGGGCTTACCATTGTACCCTACAATCTTACCTTTGAAGGTAGATTTTGGGAGTTTGTCACTCTCCATATAGTTTTCGTTAAAATGTTCCTCCATCAAAGGCGCTTTAAACTTAAACGATTTAACCATGGCTTGAACCACTATATCTCCTGTAGCCTTATCAAACACTCCGGAAACTGTTTTATTGGTTCCGATTACTTCCTCCAAGGCTCCTGGTACAGTAGCATCAAACTTAATTTCGCCAGAACGAGTGACCATTTTTTGAGAAAAAACAGCACAAGTCAGCAACAGCAATAACATTAAAATAACTCTTTTCATTTTCTATTCTATTATTGTTGAACATACCCTTGGGCGATCCAAAGGTTAAACATATCTATTTGTCCTTGCGGGATTCGGCCACTAGGCGGCATGATACCACATTCTTGTCCGTCCATTTTACAAGCAATTGACTCGGCATAAGCTACTACATCATCATAGGTTTCCAAAGGAGAACCCGATTCGGTACCGTTTACACTGTGACAAGACGTACAGTGCGCGGTCATTATGCGTTTAATATTCGCTTCATAAGTGGGCGTATCAGTGTACCCTGAAACTTCTTCGTAGGTGTTGGATTCACAAGCTCCTAACACTACAACTACAGCTGTCAAAAAAAATACTCTTATCGTTTTCATACCTAAAATACTCTATACATGTTAAATCCAAAATAAACACTGCCGCCGTCCCATTTTCCGGTGGTGTTGGTAAAATAAGCCACATCATTCATAGGTTGTGAATTCGAGAAAACCAACTGAAAGACGTGACCTCCTGTTTCAATATCAAATCCTAAAGTGAGCGGATTGTGATAATACTCCTGCTCTACAGGATTTGTTCTGGCCGCATATTCCAGATTTAAACTGATTCGTTTAGACAATTTACATCGGCCGCCAAGCGCTACTAAAAACTGATCTTTGGCTTCGGTACCCGGCTGAATGTCGTATAAATTTTTGTGCACAAATACCGGTGTGATTTGCATTGAAAATGCTTCTGAAAATTTTGAGGAAATCAACAATTGCGCAGTGTAAGCAAATCGGTTAGTCGTTTTAAAATCAGGATAAAGGTTTTCATCAAACTTAGAAGAATTGATATCCATAGTAGTGTAACCAACAATGGTAAAAGGAAAACCGCCTTCCATTTGGTTGGCCAATCTTAACTTACCGGAAAGTTCGAAAGTCTTATTGTAAGTATGTCTGGACACGCCCAATGACATCCAATTGGTCACACCGTAAATACCACCAATTCGAGTTAAGGCATTGTCCAAACCGAAGAAATTATTAATGCCTTCTTTCAAATCTCCGAAACGGTGCGAAACCAAAAAATACCATTCGTTTTTGGCGGTCATTTTAGTCGACTGCATGTTGCAAATCTGTAATCCTTTAAAAGCAGCAGAGGCGGGAACTTTTTCCGTAGGAACCGAATCGAGTTCCTTCATCAAATCATCTTGAGCATTCGCCGAATGAATGGCAAAAAGCAACAAGAATAGGCGGACAATTTTAAACACTTTCATTCTTATTTAATTGGTTATTAGATTACATTGATCCATTTTTACTTCTCCCAAAAGATCATCAAAACCCACGACGCGACCTTTTACAGTTGCTCTTTCTCCAACCTTAAATGATGGTTTGACATCAGAAAAATTGCAGTTCACTAATTGATCCAGAATAACAGAAGTGCCTTCTACGGCAGTAATTCTACCAGTGATAACCACCGGTTTTTCTAAATATTTTTTATTGGAATTGTTTACATCGGCTGCAAATTCAGTAGCGATGTCTTTGGCAGTTACAGTGAAAGCGGCAGTTTCCGACTGGATATCTCTTTTACCGCCATAGAAAATATAATACCGCACCGCAAAAAAAGCTATCAGTAACACGGCTACGGAAAACAAAAAAATCATCGTCTTTCTTTTCATCAGAATTAATTTAAGAGTTGTTGAACTTTTTAATCTGACAAAGAAGAAGATTTACTCTTGCTAACAATTGCAGACTGCATTTGATAGCTAAACAGAGTATTCAGTTTCAACCCTACCCTTAAAAAGCAGAATTAAGAAAAGAAAGGTAAAAAAATACGATAAAAGGATAATTTTAAAGCATTATTAAGCCAAAATCTTTCAATTTAAGCATAGACTTAGAAAACCAAAAAAGTTCAAAATCTTCGAATTGAGTTTCGAAGTCGGCTTTCACTTGAGCGATTGTTGTATTTGCAGCACTGTGAACCGACCATAAACAAAATTGTGCCAATAGCCATTCCCCTTTTTGCAGGTCTAAGACTATTTCGCACTGATCATTTTTATCGTGAAATACCAATTGCATTAACTCCCATGTAACTCCTTTTTTAGATTTAGTAGTGGTTGATACCACAGGATTGTTGCCCAACCATATAATTCTGGAAGAAGGTTTGATTTTGAATTCGGCATCATTGTTCAAACAATCCTCAATAAAATTGGGGGCTACTTTGGTCCTTGGAATTTTAAAATCGAACCACTCTTGCAAATCATAATCCAAACCAATGCCGTGCATGTAATTGAATAAAGATTTTTTGAGTCCGAAGCTAAATTTGTCGTGGTTGATTCCGGTTGTATCTTTAAACTGAATATCGTTGTGGGCAAAAGTAATGTCGTTGACTTGCGGAATTACACCAAAAGCATCAGGATCCATCCCAACCGGACTATGAGCTGTCATGGCAAACTGATGCCAAAACCCGGATTGTAAAACCCCGGCTTCAAATAACTGGCGAACCATTTCCAAACTATCAATCGTTTCTTGAACAGTTTGGGTTGGATAACCATACATCAAATAAGCATGGACCATAATGCCACTCTCCGTAAAGTTGCGGGTAACTTGGGCTACTTGTGCCACGGTAACTCCTTTTTTGATTAACTCCAATAGCCTGTCGGAAGCCACTTCTAATCCCCCGGAAACTGCTATACAGCCGGAAGCCTTGAGCAACTCACACAAATCTCGTGTAAAGCTTTTCTCAAAACGAATATTGGTCCACCAAGTCACCGATAGTTTTCGGCGAAGAATTTCCAAAGCCAACTCCCGCATCAATGCCGGCGGTGCCGCTTCGTCTACAAAATGAAAGCCCGTTTCTGAGGTTTGGGCTACAAGTTCTTCCATACGGTCAACTAAAAGTTTGGCCGCAATAGGTTCGTAAACCTTAATATAATCCAAAGAAATATCACAAAAAGTACATTTTCCCCAATAACAACCATGTGCCATGGTGAGCTTATTCCATCGACCATCGCTCCATAAACTGTGCATCGGATTGGCAATTTCTATGACCGAAATGTATTGGTCTAACAACAAATCGGAATAATCCGGGGTACCGACTTGACTTTGTTTATAATCGGGTTTTGAGGAATTGTTACGGTAAACGACCGAATTATTCTCGAGAAGAAAAGTTCTTTTAAACTCGTTGGAATTTGGATTGGCAATATTGGAATGCAACAGTTCTACAGGCAATTCGCCATCGTCTAAAGTGATAAAATCGAAGAATTCAAAAACACGATTATCTTTTAACTCTCGCAATTCGGTATTGGGGAAACCGCCGCCCATGGCCACTTTAACTTGAGGATGGTGCTGTTTTATGTATTGGGCACATCGAAAAGCACTGTACAAATTCCCCGGAAACGGGACAGAAAAACAAACCAATTTCGGTTGTACCGTGTGGAGTTTTTCGGCTAAAATTTGAATGGTGATTTGGTCGATGTAAGTCGGCTCACTTTGAAGATAATCGTACAACTCATCAAAAGAATTGGCGCTTCTGCCCAAACGTTCGGCGTAGCGACTGAATCCAAAATTTTCATCGACACATTCCACGATAAAATCGGATAAATCTTCGAGGTATAAAGTGGCCAAATGTTTGGCTCTGTCTTGCATGCCCATCGAACCGAAAGCCCATTCCATATCGTCCAACTGCTCGAATCGAGAAGCTTGCGGAAGAAAGTTACCACTGCAAATTTGACGGGCTAGCGTTTGGTTTTTGCCTTGCAGAAAAGCCATTACCACTTCTATGGTTCGGATATAATCGTCTTGTAAAGCGAAGATTCTTTCGGAATTGAAGGTCTGCGGTTGGTCACAAACTTGAAACAACTGCGTCAATCCGTTTTTCGAAAAAATTGCTAAAATAACCTCAATCCCTAAATCAGACTGGAAGGATGCAATGCCTTTGGTGTTCAAAAAACCTTTCAAATACGCCGTTGCCGGATATGGCGTATTGAGTTGGGTAAACGGTGGCGTTATGAGTAAGAGGTCTTTCATGAATTGATATAGCGGCGTAAAATTAGTTTATATTTTGATTGTTTTGACAAGGATTATACTTGTAATCTAGCCTTTATAAAAAGTAAAATAATTCTCAATTTTTTATCTTTTTTTTTACTTTTGTCAGAATAAAAGCCAATCATATTGAAGAAGTTACTTAAATATATTTTATTTTTCATAACATTTTTTTCCAATGCTCAATGCTTTGATTGTGCAAAGAATTTAGGTGGTCACAATGGAGATGTACCTGCGGGAATAGTAAAATCGAATGATGGTATATATTTATTAAAAAATTCAGCAAACTTAAATATGTTTGCTGGTTTAGACAAGTACGACTTCAATTGCAACTTAATTTGGAGTAAAAAATTTGATGATTTCAACATGCATATATCTGATTTAACAACCGATACAGATGGTAATATTTATGTACTATATTCTTGGAGAATATCATCAAATGCCGGATATGGCCCTTTCTTACATGAGGGTTTACCAATGAATCCTGGACTAAATTTATATAAATTCACGCCTAATGGTAACTTTGTATGGCACCGGTTTTTAGGCTATGGCAACCTCTATAATAATCTAAATAAAATATATAATTACAATAATCTTCTATACATTGTTTCTAGTCATTATGGAACACTAAATGTAGATAACCAGTATTTTTTTAATTTCCCATATACTAATAACACACTACCATATATCTGTAAGGTAGACCTTCAGAGCAATCTAATCGACGTTCAAACATTTGGCACTCCAAATGATGTTTTCACAAGCTCGGAAATGGATTCTAATGGAAACATTTATTTATCAAGTTATACTTATTCCCCCATATTAAGTTCAGATATAATAAAAATTAATTCAGGGCTTCAGACTGAATGGATAAAACAAATATCCAACGGCTCAGTTTACAGAATCACAAACTTACATTATAATTCTGGAAATGGAAAACTTTATACTTGGGGGGTTTATAATGGTACCGTTAATGTATTGGGTAATCAATTTGTCTCGAATACATCTAGTGTGATTGCCCAAAGTCTTTTGGGTGAATTTAATACAGTAAATGGGGACATTGAAAGAATTTCTAGGTTTGACAACAATTTACCTGTACCTTATTCAAACGACACATTTTTTGAAAATAAAAATAATGAGCTTTACATTTTTACAAGTTTTAGAGGTACAGTAAATTTTCCTAATGCAACAATTACCAGTAACACCTATGACTCAGGGATGTATAGTTCCGAAGATATGGTATTATTCAAAGTAAATTTATCAGATTTTTCTAAAGAATTTATTTTAAAATCATACGGTGTCCCAAATTTAAGTTATGAGGTTACTGATAAGGCTGGCCCGATATTATTTGATAATGACATTCTCTATATTACTTCTGCATTTGAGAGTAAGCCAATGCTTTTTAACGGGACAACAATTAATAATAATAGCGGAAACAGTAACGCTGATATAATGTTTTATAAATTCAATTCAAATGCATTAAGTTCTACTGGAGATTTTTCATTATCAAACACTTGCCTTAACGAAATAACCTCTTTCTATTTAACAGGCTCATTTGATAGTGTATTTTGGAATTTCGGAGATGTATCTTCTGCAAATAATACTGCAACAGTTAACAATCCTCAACATCAGTTTTCAGGGCCGGGTACCTATCATGTAACATTAACAGTTACCTGTGGGACAAACACACAAACGATTGAAAAAGATATTGTTATAACTAATATGCCAACAATTAATCAAATCAATCCCATAATTCAATGTGAAACCAACTATAGTTCAGGTATTTCCTCTGAATTTGACACTTCAAATATTAATTCAATGTTAATTGGTAACCAACAAAATGTTACAATTCAATTTAGGAATTCAAATGGTGTAATGCTGACAAGTCCTTTACCTAATCCATACACTAATACAAATATTGGGGGCGATATTGTCACGGCTAAAGTTTTCTTTAGTAATAACCCTCATTGTTATGTTGAAACTAATATACACTTTAATACACTGCCAAAATCTCCTTATCCAACATTAATTTCCCCCCAAACCTTCTGTATCCAACAAAATGCAACTTTAAACGACATTACAATTACCGGACAAAACATTCAATGGTATGATGCGCAAAACGGTGGGAATTTGTTAAGCCCAACCTCATTGCTACAAGACGGTGTTACCTATTACGCTTCACAAACTTCCAACAGTTGCGAAAGTTCCAGAGTTCCGGTTACAATCAACTTACAAAACACTGTTGCCCTAACCGGAAATAACCCTCAATCATTTTGTGCGCTACAAAATCCAACCCTGAATGATCTCACAATAAACGGAACAAACATTAACTTTTACAGTAGTAGCACAAGTACATCAATCTTAGCTACCAATACATTGCTGGTTGACGGTGACACTTATTATGCTACCCAAACCAATAATGGTTGTGAAAGTGTAAACAGACTTCCTATTACCGTTAATTTGATCTTTTCATTAAATGCTAACAATTATAGCACATCCATTTGTGATGAAGGAAATGACGGAACTGAATTAGTAGATTTATCTCAATTTGATTCCAATTTACTTAATAGTTCAGGAAATACATTTACCTACTACAAATCATTCAACGGAGCTGAAAATCAAATCGCAGGAGAACAATTCAATGTAAATCATACTATTAATTTGGGTTTAAATACAATCTTTGTTCGCATTGATTCTAGTAACGGCTGTCATCAAATTGTTACGTTGCAATTAAACCTAGTACCGGTTCCTGTTATTGCTATAACCGATGAAGTTTTCCTTTGTGAAGGAAGCAACATTACGGTCAATGCCGGTACAGGATTTAACAGCTACTCTTGGTCTACCGGCGCCACCTCATCTTCTATTTCTATTAATCAAGCAGGAAATTATTCGGTAACGGTTACCAAAAATTACGGATCAGTAATATGCTCATCTACAAAAAGTTTTACTGTAACCTTATCCAATGCCCCAACAATCACTTCAATTGATACTATAGATTGGACAGATGTTGAAAACAGTATAACTGTAAATGTATCAGGATTGGGCGATTATGAATATGCTATAGATGGCATTAACTTCCAAACAAGCAATACCTTTAGTGGTTTGCCTAACGGTAATTACCTGGTAACGGTTAGAGATAAAAACAATTGTGGTGAAGATACCGAACAAGTAGTTTTACTCAACTATCCGAAATTTTTCACGCCTAACGGAGACGGAAAAAATGATGACTGGCGCATTAAGTTTTCTCAATATGAACCTAATTTTGAAGTACGCATCTTCGACCGATACGGTAAATTATTGAAAATAATGAACAACAATGAAGCTTGGGATGGAAAAAACAACGGAAGACAAATGCCTTCCGATGATTATTGGTTTTATGTTATCCGAAATGACGGCAGAATTCACAAAGGTCATTTTGCCATGATTCGATAAGATTATTTCCCTATCTTTTTGCGTTCAGCGATGTATTCGTTTAATTTTTTACCGTAAAGCGATTTCGCTACTTTAGGCGACATAGATTTTTGAATGGTATCTAAAAACTTCAAATTGATATCGTAAATTTCGGCTAAAGCTACGTAAGGCGCTACTTCGTAATCTCCATTGTTCACGGCAAAATTAGTAGTATACAAGTATTTTCGCTTGATGATACCATTTTGCTCCTCTTCTATTTTAGCCACTTCGTCTAACTGGGAAGCTTTGTAAGCCTTGAACTTTTTCTCAATCAAACTCAAATCTTGATCAACGTATCTCGACATTACTTTACGATACTCATCATACAACGCTTGGTTTTTAGAACCTGTAATTTTAGCGTCCGCAGTAAAAAAATCCAAAGTCGTTTCCAGGTTCATAACCCCTTTTTCAGCAAAAAAAGGAATATTATTATCTAAGGAATTGGTCACACCGCGATCTAAAAACAAATACAACATTTCAGGAGAATCCAAATTAAATTCGCTCACAAAATGAGCATCGCCGTCAATCTTAATGGTATCAATCGGAACCAAAACCGTGTCTTTGATTCTTTGAATATAAATAGTACCGCTTTTTAAGCCTTTAATATGTCCGTTCAACACAAAGTTCTTATCTGATCTTTTCTCAGCACAAGAAACCAAAACAATTAAGGCGAATAAGGTTAAAAGTATTTTTTGCATGTTTGATATTAAATGTGGAATGCTTTATAACATTCGGTTTATTGACTAACAATCACTACTTGGCAATTGTCTATTTTTTTGGCAATAATACTAAAAAAAATCCTCAATCTGATGTACAAATTGAGGATTTGAATTTTAAAATATTATGTCCTTATCCTTTCAGCCAAGCTTTATTCAAAGCTGTTTTGGAAGCATCAGAAAAACCATAGCCTTCCGTTTCTTCCATAGACAATTTCACTTTTCCGTTGATAGTTTGCTCCTTCCCGTCTCTTCTGATTTTTACCGAAATGGCATCGTCTGCTTTCCAGTTTTGACTCTCCATGATTAGATCGTAGATATTGTCTAAGTTGTAATTTTTATTATTGATGGTCAAAATAACATCTCCGCCTTTCAGACCTAAGTTCGTCATAAAATCGTTTAAAACCGGACTTGAAATCACCATAATTTCTTTGGTTTTTCCATCTACTGTAATGTATGGCGTAGATTGATCTTTCAAGAAAGGATCCATCGGCACAGCTACTTTAGTTTTAGCCACGCCTACTTTAGCAAAATACTCGTCATAAGGAATAGGCGTTGGCCCGGCTACATAAGTGGCTAAAAATTGGCCAACTTCCGGGTAAGTAAACTGTGTGATTTTAGCAAACAATTCTTCGTCGTCAAATGGTTTTTGGGCACCGTATTCTTTAGATAATTTTTGCATCAAATCTAATATACCTCGAGTTCCGTTGCTTTTTTCTCTGATAATGATGTCGATACACATTCCAATCAAAGCTCCTTTTTCGTAAACGTTCAAGTATTGGTCTTTGTAAGGCGCAACCAACACATTGGCACTCATTTCAGTGAAAGGCATGGTGTCGTTTAAGGTTGAAGCATTGTTGATTTTGCCGACCATTCTTTGGTAAAATTCATCAGCCTCAATCAAACCTTGATTGACTTGGAATAAGTTGGCAAAATACTCAGTAACGCCTTCATACATCCATAAATGTTTCGACATTTTAGGATCGTTATAATCGAAATAGTGAATCTCTTTAGAGTGAATACAAAGTGGTGTTACGATGTGGAAAAACTCGTGTGACACTACATCTTTAATTTGTTCACCTAAAGCAGCGGCCGGCATCATTTCAGGGAAAACCACAGTGGTAGAAGTATGGTGTTCTAAAGCTCCGAAACCTTTGGCATCGGCTTTTTGCATATCAGACAAATACAACAATACGGTGTACTTTTTATTGTCGTTGATGGCACCCATAAAGGCTTTTTGAGCACGCATAGTTTTCTCTAAATCCGGTAAAAGTGATTTGGCCGTATGCACACCATTGGGCGAGTATACGCTGAATAAAATCTCCATCCCGTCAACAGTAATAGTAACGTTATCAGGTTTGGCATACATGATCGGATTGTCGGTCAAATCGAAATATCGGCTTACATTGAAAGTATCAACCGTATCACTTTTGTTGGAATCCACCAAAGAAGTAGCGCCGAAAAGTGTAGCCGGATGCGTGATCGTCATGCTGTAAGGCACATCTAATTTTCCTTGAAAATAGCCCACAAATCCGTGGTTGTTCAACATAAAGTTTTTGCCTTCGTCGATGTTAGTACCGGCCGGAGAGAAAATTTCATCTTTACCGAAACCTCTTCCCGTTTCTGTATCATAAGTATCATTTACCCAATACGTAATTTTAGACAAGGTTTTGGCATTAGCAATTTGCCATGAATTATCGTCAGTTTTAGTAACCGTAAGTTCTTTGCCGCTTTTGTCTAATGCTTTAAAATCGACTATCAACTTCCCGTAATTGTCTGCCGAATAAGTTCCGGGAACCGTTTTAGGAATGTGAAAAATCACCTCGGGAGTTGTAATCGTTGGCGGCGTAATAGTAACCATTACTTTGTCGTCTTTCACTTGATTTAAATCGATGGCGACTTTAACAGGCAAAGTAGAAGCCGCTGCCTTTTTTTGAGCAACTACCGTAAAACTGAAAAGGGAAAAGGCTAAAACAGCCGTCAACACTAATTTCTTCATGATGGGAAAATTTATTTTTAGGAATAAGTCACCAAATGTAAACAATAGTTACACTTGATTTTAACATTTTAGGTTTGATTAACTAAAAATCCGTTTAACGCTTGGAAATTTTATTGTGTGTAATTTGCCTTTGAAGGGTGCATTTGAATCGGTCAACTCCGGAAACGCGCAATTTGGCATGTTTGGTACTTCTGCCCTGCACGCGTTGACGCCACAATTTAAAACTGGAAGGTTTCATTTCACGACGCATGATTTCGATGGTTTCTTGTTCGGATATTCCAAACTGAAACTTGATGGCTTCAAAGGGCGTTCTGTCTTCCCAAGCCATTTCGATAATTCTGTCTATTTGCTCTGTCGTGAAAGTAGCGGATTTCATAGTAACAAAAATCGCCATTAAATAAAAAAACTCTTGTTGAACAAGAGTTAAAGTTTAATCAAATTTATTTTTGATGTAATATTTACTGTCTAAATCGTCGTCAAAATCATCAATAATTGGCTTAGGTTTGGGTTTGCTGCCAACCGCTTTCTTCTTCCAAAGTTCGAAATTGTCTTTTGACAAACGTTTCCGCATCAATTCGGTCACCTCATTTTCGGTTAATCCGAATTCCTCTTTAATCACTTCAAAAGGTTTGCGTTCCTCTTGAGCCATACTGACAACTCTTTCAATCATTTCGCTGTCAAATTCTGCAAGCTTACTTTTTTTCATTACTGTAAAAGCATTAATAGATATAGATTTCAACTGACTAATTGTATTTCAATATTACTAAAAAAATTAATTAGTTGCTTTCTGCTCTCTTATTTTTTAAGCATTATCTTCAGGAGAACGGTATTTTTGAAAAGGAATAGCCAATAAATTTTTCAAATCGTTGTGTTCTTTCAGTTGCATATGAGTGTCGACTCCATAGACCAGTTGCTCGCGCTCTAAATAACTGAAAGTGCCGAATAGTCTGTCCCAAACCGAAAAAATATTGCCGTAATTACTGTCTGTATATGGTAATTTGTAATGATGGTGTACTTTATGCATATCGGGAGAAACCAAAACGAAACTCATTATTTTATCGATTCGCTTCGGCAAGGCAATATTGGCATGAGTGAATTGCGTCGCTACTACCGATAAAGTTTGGTACAAGAACACCATCCACATCGGACTGCCAACCAACAACACACCTAAGGTCGTAAATACAAATCGAATGACGCTTTCTCCGGGATGGTGACGGTTACCGGTAGTTGTATCAATCCAAGTATCGGTGTGGTGAATGAGGTGGAAACGCCACAAGAAGCTGACTTTATGTTCCACCAAATGTGCCAAATAGGCACCAATAAAATCCAACAGCAACAAACCACTTATCGCGAATAGCCAAGGATTCATTTGAGGCAACCAATTGAGTAACCCAAAATGGTGATCAACGGTCCATTGCGCAGTACGAATTAAAATAAAAGCCAAACAAAAATTGACTACAATCGTGGTTAGTGTAAAAAAGATATTAATCCCGGCGTGTTGCCATTTGTTATAACTGAATTTTACAAAAGGTACTGCACTTTCAATCAACCAAAATAAGGCAATTCCTCCGGCCAAAATCATAGCCCTGTGCGCAGAAGGAATAGTGGAAAAATAATCGATTATTTCGTTCATAACGGCATTTTTTTTATCAAATATAACAAAATCCCGAATTATTTGATTACCCGGAAAGTGAGATTGATTCTCGGACCAATAGCCTTGGTAGTTTTCGGAATTTGATGTTTCCAGAAATGTTGCGTTGTTCCTTTCATCAACAACAAACTGCCGTGTTCTAAGGTAATTTTAAGTTTTTGTTCTTTGATAGTATTGTGTTGTAAATGAAAAGTACGCTCTGCCCCTAAACTCACTGAGGCAATTACCGGATTGCGCCCCAATTCCTTTTCGTTGTCGGCATGCCAACCGTTACTGTCTTTGCCATCTCGGTAATAATTGAGCAAAACAGTAGTAAACTGTTCACCGCAGGCTGCCTCAACTTCCTCTTTAATATACACTAAAAGCGGGTTCCACGCATGCGGTTGCATCACGATATTGGAATAAGAATAAGGTTTGCCTTCATTTCCGAAAAGTGCCGTTAATCGGGGTTGCGGATGGGTTTTACCAAAAACCGTGATGGCGTCCTGCTGCCAAGGAATATCGCTTTGCAGTTGCTTGAAAAGTGTCGCAGCTTTATCGGCATCAAAGAAACCGGGAAAATACTCGATTTCCGCATCGGGCAATTCGAAACTGATTTTTTCAGTTGGAAAAAGTGATTTCATCTCACAAAAATAAAGAGAAAAGTAGTTTAAAAAAACACCTTTCTCTTTGTTAAATACAGTCAATAATTCCCTAACTGATTACTATTTTGTGGAATATAAAAACGTTAACTTCTTTGCTTTTTCCGCCAATTGACATTCATCAATACTATCGCTAAAATAATTAAAACGATGCCTATCCATTGAGAAAAAAACACTGTTTCATGCAACAATACAAACGCCATCATCACCGACACCGGCAATTCTAAAGCGGATACAATACTACCCAAACCAATTCCGGTTAGAGGAAATCCGGCATTCAATAACATCGGCGGAATAATCGTTCCAAATAGTGCTATTACGATACCCCATTTGTAAAAAATGTCAAAGTTGAAAGGTGTTTGTTGTGTGAATAAAGCGAAAAATAAAACGACTACTGCTCCACCCAACAACATATACAAACTACGCTCTGCCGAGGACACTGATGTTGCTACTTTATTGGCTGCATACATGGTAGTGGTAAACGAAGCTGCTGCTAAAAGCCCCAATGCAATACCGCGCCAATCGAGTTCAAAGTTTCCCGAAAATAATTTAGTGGCCAAGGCCGTACCGAACAATACCACAAATACGGAAACAATTTTAATATTGGAAGGTCTTTTTTTATCTAATACCATTTCTAAAACCACACCCATCCAAACGGTTTGCATTAACAAAACGATACCTATTGAAACCGGAATATACTTAACAGCCAAATAATAAAAAATACTGGTTAATCCGGTTGATGTCCCTAAAATCAACAACTTTTTGATATCAACCACTGAAGGTTTTACGGCAGTATTGCCTTTTCTATTCTTCTGAAACAGGGTAATCCCTAAAATCACGAGTATTCCAATAACAAACTGGGCGGTTATCACTTCTGCAGGCGTGTAGTGTAATCCTTGTGAACTTACATCAGCATAGGCCAATTTGACAAAAGTAGCCAACATACCATAACTTGTAGCCCCAAGACCTACTAAGAAAACTCCTTTCAATACTTTGTTTCCAAACATAATCTATTTTTTAAAAAGCCGACAAAGATAGAAAATAGGAATGGTTTTCAAAGGAGATATTATAAAAACAAAAAACCACCACTAATTAGTGATGGTTTTCTTATTGAGCCGATAGAGGGACTCGAACCCACGACCTGCTGATTACAAATCAGCTGCTCTAGCCAGCTGAGCTACACCGGCGTCTCAATGTGAGTGCAAATATATTTTTTGAATTTTAATTTCCAAAATATTTTGGCACTTTTTTATAGCTATAAAGCGTTGATTTTTTCAACCAATTGATTAGCAGTTTGTTCTAAATCGACATTGATTTGTTTAAAATGTGCTTTTTTGTTCTCCACGTTTTTAGCGTTCACTTTAGTAATCAAAGCGTCGAAAGAAGCGATGGCTTCGTCTATGATAGCATTGGTATGTTCAGAAGGTTTTCCGGTGGTTGTCATTTCATAAATGTATACCGCTTCGATAATATCTCCTAAAACAAAGTTGATGTCTTTCTTTAAATTCTTAACACTTGCCATTTTCTTGTAATTTTAAAATTTCGACAAAAATACGTCAAATCTTTAGAACAGCAACTAAGAAATGGAAATTTCCAAAACAGAAGCTAGTCCGTCCAACTGGTAATCAGTGATAACCGCCGGAAGCAATAATGTACTTCCTTTTTTGTAATGATAGGATTCACCATTAACCAACAAACTAAAATCGCCTTCCACTGCCATCAACACCTTAAAAGAGTCATTTGTTTTAGAGAAAACGGCTGATCCGTTTAAAGGAATAAAGCCAGTGGTAAAATACGGGCAATCTACTACTGTATTGAATGTATTTTCGTTTTTATCATAAAAGCGCTGGGCTTCGATTTTGTCATAATTCAAAGCTTCTAAAGCCAAGTCTACGTGTAATTCACGAGTATTTCCGTTGGCATCTTTGCGATCGAAATCGTATACGCGGTACGTAATATCAGAGGTTTGCTGAATTTCGGCTATGACAATTCCGGCTCCGATGGCATGAATGGTTCCGGTTTCTAACATAAAAACATCGCCTGATTGCACTTTTTTGGTATCTAAAATATCGAGTAAGGTTTTATCGTTCAGATGTGAAAGATACTCTACCGGAGAAGATTTTTCTTTGAACCCTACTATCAATCGGGCATTCTCATCGGCTTGCATCACATACCACATTTCTGTTTTCCCGAACGAATTGTGACGTTTTTTGGCCAATTCATCATTCGGATGCAATTGAATAGATAAGTCTTCGCGAGCGTCTAAATATTTAAACAACAACGGAAATTGCTTACCAAACCGGGCGTAGACTATATTCCCCAGAATTTCTGCAGGATACAAATCAATTAACTCATTGAGCGTTTTGCCGGCAAAAGCACCATTAGCTACAACACTAACATCGTTTTCAACAGTAGAAATCTCCCAACTTTCGCCGGTAATTTCAGAGGTTATGGGTTTGTTTAGTAACGTTTTTAATTTGGTTCCGCCCCAAATTCTCTCTTTCAGAATGGGTTCAAATTGCAATGGATAAAACAGCATGCTTGGTATTTTTGACAAACTTACATTGTTTTGAGGATTTGTAAGGCTTTTTGAATGTGAATTTTACCCGACATACTATTGAACACCAGCTGAACAATACCGTTTTTATCGATCACATACGTCACTCTGCCGGGTAGCAATCCTAATAAATCATTAGAGACACCAAATAGTTTTCGGAGTTTTTTATTGCCGTCAGACAATAAGATAAAAGGCAAACGATAACGGGAAGCAAACTTTTGATGTGACTTCACAGAATCACTACTAACACCTATAACTTCGGCTCCTAAAGCCTTAAAGTCTTCGTATTGATCTCGGAAAGAACAAGCTTGTTCAGTACAAACTCGCGTATCGTCTTTGGGATAAAAATAAATAACTAATGATTTTCCGTCATACATCTTACTATCAAAAGCATTTCCATCGCTGTCTAGAGCCTTAAAATGAGGAAGTTTATCGCCGACTTTAATTGCCATGTTTATCCTTTATAAGCCACAAAATTTCTTGGGGTTTCGTATAAAACCACTTCTAAGTCTTTGTCAGCATCGATATGCTTTCGTAGTTTGTTCCAAATCACCACTACTATGTTTTCGGCGGTTGGATTTAATTCTGCGAACTCAGGAACGTCTAGGTTCAAATTCTTATGGTCAAAGGCATTTTCAATATGTTCCTTAATCAAATCTGATAAAATCTTCACATCAATCACATAACCGGTTTCCGGATCAATCTCGCCCGTAACCGAAACTATTAATTCGTAATTGTGTCCGTGAAAATTGGGATTATTGCACTTTCCGAATACAGCATCGTTTTGTTCCATCGACCAATCTTTGCGATACAATCGGTGGGCAGCGTTAAAATGAGCTTTGCGGGAAACGGTGACTTTCATAAGATTTGTGATTGTTGATTAACGATTTTTGATTTTTGATTGATTCTGATATCTGCCTTCAAGATTATTCATTCTTAAATCTTGTGATCTTCGAGGTAATGATAAAACTCATCAAAGATAATTTTAAACCAAACGGTGTATATATCAGGATTTTGAATCATGTCTTGTCGTACTGCTTCTATACACATCCATTTCCAACTTTCCACTTCTTCGGGATTAATTTGCGGTTCCTCATTGTAATACCCAATCATCACATGATCAAGCTCATGCTCGGTCAAACCGTTGTCAAAAGGTGCTTTGTAGATAAAATGGAATAATTCTTTCAACTCGGTTTTAAAACCCATTTCTTCATATAATCGACGGGTTCCGGCCTGAATATTGGTTTCCCCATCACGTTGATGACTACAACAAGTATTGGTCCACAACAAAGGTGAATGGTATTTATGATGTGCGCGCTGTTGGAGCATGATTTCGTTTTTGCTGTTCAATACAAAAACGGAAAAGGCACGATGCAATACCGCTTTTTCGTGCGCTTCTAATTTGTTCATTAATCCTATCGGCTCATCTTGTTCGTTCACCAAGATTACTTTCTCTTCTGTCATAGTTTTTATTAAACGTTCAAAAGTACGAAAAAAAATCAGCGCCCCTAATTCTGCTGCTGGAACAACCGTTAAACTTTCCTTAAATCCATGTAATTTGTAATCTATCAGACATTTCAACTCGTATTTAGCTGTAAATTTGTATTCGATTTAAAACAATTGCTATGTCAAAATCCATTGTCAATTTCCTGATTTTATTGCCGCTGTTTACTTTTTATGCTTGCGCGCAAAACAATGCTACAAAAACCAAAAATACTACTATGGAAAATGTAATTTCAAAACCTGAAAACCCTTATTATTCGAATACTGATACTTCAAAATTGGTTTTATCCGATGAAGAATGGCGCAAAGTATTGCCACCCGATCTGTATGCGGTAGCTCGTCAAGCGGATACCGAAAGAGCGTTCACCGGTACGATGTGGAAAAGCGAAACCAAAGGCACTTACTACTGCGCAGCTTGTGGTTTGAAACTTTTCAAATCCGACCAAAAATTCGTTAGCAGTTGTGGTTGGCCAAGTTTTTTTGAACAAGACAACAAAAAAAGTATTTGGTTCAAAGACGACAACTCCTACGGTATGCAACGTGTTGAAGCGCTTTGCGGACGATGTGACAGTCACTTAGGCCATTTGTTTGATGACGGCCCGGCGCCAACAGGCAAAAGATATTGTATGAATGCTGTTTCGTTAGATTTTGTTCCCGATGCCATTGCCGATAAAGGCAACACTGACACCATTGTTTTGGGGGGTGGCTGTTATTGGTGTGTGGAAGCCGTGTACGAACAACTCGACGGCGTAGAAAAAGTAGTATCCGGTTTCTCAGGCGGTAAAGTAGAAAATCCGAGTTATGAAGAAGTTTGTACCGGAACTACCGGCGCTGCAGAAGTAGTTGAAATCACTTACGACAAATCGAAAACCAATTTAGACGAAATTTTCAAAGTGTTTTTTACCGTCCACGACCCAACTACTTTAAATCGCCAAGGTGCTGACGTTGGCACGCAATACCGCTCTGTAATTTTCTACAAAAACGAAGAGCAAAAGAAAGCGGCCCAAAGTATCATAGCTGAGTTAAACAAAGAGGTTTATAACCATAAAATTGTGACTACTTTGGAGCCTTTCAAAGCGTTTTACAAAGCCAAAGACTATCATCAAAATTATTACCAAAACAACCAAGAGCAACCTTATTGCCAAATGGTTATTCAACCGAAGTTGGAGAAGTTTGAAAAAGTCTTCAAAAACAGATTAAAGAAAAATCAGTAATAAAAAAACCTCTCCAAATAAAGAGAGGTTTTTTGTTATAAAATGTAATCCGTATTGATAAAATTTGAAGCTTTACTATTGAGCAATTCCTGTAAAATAGCGTTATTATAGGCATTATCTTTGGAAGCCACAAAAGTTCGGATGGAAAAGGAACGCAAAGCATCATGTATGCTCAAGGTGGCTACTGCCGAATCTTTTCTGCCGGTAAATGGATAAACATCCGGACCACGTTGGCATGAACTGTTTAGGTTCACCCTACAAACCAAATTGACCAAAGTATCAATCAGTGGCGCTATGGTTTTTATGTCTTGTCCAAACAAACTCACTTGTTGCCCATAATTCGATTCGGCCATATCATTCAATGGTTCTTGAATGTCTTTAAAAGTTAAAATCGGAATTACCGGTCCAAACTGTTCTTCATGATACACTCTCATTGTTTTACTAACCGGAAATAAAACCGCCGGAAAAATATAATTTTCGGTTCTTTCACCACCTTTACGATTGATGATTTCCGCACCTTTACTCGTGGCATCATCTATCAATTCCTGAATATAATCGGGCTTTTCTCTTTCGGGCAGTGGTGTCAATGCAACGCCTTTGTCCCATGGATTTCCAAACAACAAGGCATCCACTTTATCAGCAAATCTGCGGTTAAATTCGGCAGCTATCGTTTCGTGTACGTACAAAACTTTTAATGCGGTACATCGTTGGCCGTTAAAAGATAATGTACCGGTCAGACATTCTTGAATGGCCAAATCCAAATCGGCATCGGGAAGAATAATAGCAGGATTTTTGGCTTCCAACCCTAACACCAATCGCAATCGGTTTTTATTGGGATGCAAATCTTGTAGCGCTATGGCTGATTTACTGTTGCCTATCAGGGCCAAAATATCAATTTTGCCCGATTGCATTATCGGAGCGGCTACCTCACGACCACGACCGTAAACGATATTAATAACACCTTTGGGAAAACTAGCCTGAAAAGCCGCCAACAAAGGGGAAATTAATAACACGCCATGCTTAGCAGGTTTAAAAATTACGGTATTCCCCATAATAATGGCAGGAATTAGTAACGAAAAGGTTTCATTCAAAGGATAATTATACGGTCCTAAACAAAGTACTACACCCAGCGGACCACGGCGCACCATAGCATTCACCCCCTGACTTTTGGTAAAACGAGCACTATCTCGGTCTAATTGCTTGTAATCTTCAATGGTGTCATAAATGTACTCTACCGTTCTGTCAAATTCTTTTTCGGAATCTGTTAGTGATTTCCCGATTTCCCACATAAGGTATTTCACTACTTCACTGCGTGTCGCTTTCATTTGCGCCACAAAGTTTTCCATGCATTTGATACGGTCACTGACTTTCATGGTGGGCCACAAACCCTGTCCGTTGTTGTATGCCGAAACGGCCGAAGTCACCACTTCACTTGCTTCAGGTTCTCCCATAGCAGGAATTGTCCCTAAAAGCGTTGGTGCATAGTTTTCGGTGGAAGAAATGGTGGAATACACAGGGGTGGTTTTTCCGGTCCAATTTTTAAGTTCGCCGTTAACTAAATAAGTATCTTGGTGTAATAAATTATCGATTTGAAATTCGTTGGGTATCGCATTCATAAAAATGATTTTTTATAAAATTACGCTTTTGACGATAACCCCCGACAATGAAAGAAGCAAAGAAATTAACTAAAACGTTGTAACTGAAAACTTTTTAAAAGGAAAGTCGGAAAAACACATTCGGCATGATACCCAAAGTATAAAACTCGCGCCCTTCATAACGCGGATTGGAAAAATCGGAAAGATTAGCGTACTGACGCTCTAACTCTTTGCTGAGTAACGAATGTCGGTTGTAAAGATTGTATACTGACACTCCAATTTTAAAATGATTGCCCTTAGCTGTTTGAAACTGATAAACTGCCGAAACATCCAATCGATGGTAATCGGGCAAACGTTTAGCATTATATGAAATGACATCACCAGCCTCATTGATAGTACTGTAAGGCTTCCCGCTATGCCAAAACCAACCGGCCGTAACTAAAAAACACTTCCATTTTTTATTGAAAGCCATCGTAAAATGATGTCTAATATCTGCTCCAGAAGGAAAATAACTACTGTTATTGAGCAAACCAAAACGATTTTGCGAGTCTTGATACGTATAGGTCAACCAAGCACGCCAAGTCGCCGAACTCTTCTGCAACAATACATCAACACCTTTGGTAAACCCTTTCCCTTGTTGGATGTTATTGTCGTTTTGTCCCAAAAAACCCAAAGTAAAGGACGTGATGCCGGTTATATTCTTATAATAGGCTTCAACATCTAACAACCAATTGTTCTCCTTAAAAATAATTCCGCTGGTATACTGTTTGGCTCGCTGCAAAGGATACTCCGAATCATCAGACAACACCCAAACGTAGTTTTCCAAACTCAAATCGCCGGCTGCTTCTTCGCGAACCTGACTCAAAATCTGACTGCGACTTTCATATGACGCCTGCCAGATTAAAGCATCCGAGAGGTTTTTTTGCACTAAAATTCGGGGTTCGAAACTCGACGTTTTCAGCTGACTGTAATAATTGTATCGTAGACCGGGTTGCCAATGCCAACTGCCGATACTTTGCTGAAACTGTACAAATCCTGCGTGGGTTACATTGTACAAATGTTTCAATCCTAGAACGATGCCCAAGTCTTGGTTATAGCTGTTAAACAAATGCGAAATATCATTCCCAAAACTTTGATACCCGAACTCGATTTTGGCCTTGCTGTCTGATTGGTATTCAAAATTGATTTCGGCACCCGAATCCACTACCCGATTCAATTTCTTAAAAGCTTCAAATTTATCGACTGAATAGTCCAACTTTCTGAGGTAATCAAAGCTGTATAACGAATAGAAAAATGTTGTTTTTTGAGTGAATTTCGGACTGTACTTTTGAATCCAATTCAAGCTGAAGCCGTAATTCTCGATCGTCATTTGTTGGTTGTTAAGGCTATCGATTTCAATGGTATTTTGATAATCCAAATCGTTTTTGATGACCAAAGTCGTTAAGGAAATGGCTGTTTTATCGGTAGGCTTGAAGTTGAGTTTAGCCGAATAATCATGGAACTTGAATTGGTTTTGATTGTCAAATTCCCGAAAATTAGTATTTTGAAAAACCTTGTTCTCCAACTGTGCAAACGTAGGCGATTGCCACCATTCGGTTATCGATTTTCGACCGGAAAGTTGTAATCCTAACTTGTCTTTCACCAAAGGTATTTGCAGATAAGCATCAACATTAAGCGCATTAATGCCCGCGTTGGCTTTTACTTTTTTCGAAATGGCATCGGTCGATTGAATATCGATGATGCCCGAAACGCGTTCGCCAAACTTCGGGCTAACGGCTTTGTTATAATAGTTGACGGTTTGCTCCACATTGGGATTGATGCTCGAAATCATGCCAAACAAATGTCCGGGATGGTACAACCGAATACCATCTACCAAAATCAAATTTTGATCGGCTGTTCCGCCTCGAATGTACAAACCTGTGGCAGTTTCATTCGGACTCTTAACGCCCGGTAATTGTTGGAGCGATTGCAAAACATCCGCATCGGTAATCCCGGGGAGTGTTTGCACTTTTTGTGGAGAAATAATATAATGCCGGTTGGTTTTCTTAATGCCTTTTGCTAAAAACTCTTCCACTAATACTTCTTTTAACGGAATCATCTCAACTGTTTCTGCCGGACTAATCGAATAAAACCGTTCGTTGATTCGGATGATTTTTAAGTTCGTTTGTTGTTCAATTTGGGTGTTCATTTCGCTTAAA
The DNA here is from genome assembly GCA_002786385.1 of Flavobacterium sp. FEMGT703F. GTDB lineage: Bacteria > Bacteroidota > Bacteroidia > Flavobacteriales > Flavobacteriaceae > Flavobacterium > Flavobacterium cheonhonense. The sequence goes on along the minus strand of PGCN01000003.1, from coordinate 98,452 downwards.
GAATACAAGCTTTCAGGCACCGAAATCTTTTGAGCAGTGACCAACGAATCCACATAAGAATATTTAACCGCAAATGCTTTCTCGAGATCGGAAAGCACTTGGGCAAGTTGGGTATTGGTATAATAAAACGACTCCTTTTGCTGTGACCAAGAACACAATGTCCAGCCCCATAAGAAGCCCATCAACATTAGTTTCTTCATTCCGAAAGGATAATGGTTCCGCTGTTTTTACTCCATTTTAATTGTAATGGCAAACATATACTTTGCAAAGCCACATTGGCATCTTTATGGGTAAAAGTGCCGGTAAATTTGATATTCTCGATGTGTTTCGGATATTTGACCGACACGTTGTATTGGTTTTGAAATTGGGTAATCACATAACGCATCGGTACCTTTTTAAAAGACGATTCTCCGGAAATCCAAGTCGGTTTAGCCGTTGTGGTTTCCGCCCAATTTTCCGAAGTTCCGTTGTAAAAACGAACACTTTCGCCCGGTGTGACAATGGTCGATTGGTTTAGGTGTGACACTTTCACTTTACCTTCGTAACACTTGACTTCAAACAAATCGCCTATGGCCACGACATTAAATTTGGTTCCTAACACCAATACTTCTCCTAATGGTGTTTGAACGGTAAACGGACTGCCTTTTTCGACTTCAAAAAAAGCTTCACCTTGAAGTTGCAAGGTTCTTTGATAAGCAAATAAATTACCGTAAGACAAAGTCGATTTGGCATTTAACGATACTTTAGAATTATCCGCCAAAGTAATCACTCGGGATTTTCCAAAATCGGTTATAACGTCATTTTGCGCGATAAAAAAATGATAGATTCCCATAAAAACCAGTAAACAAGCCGCAATCGAAGCATAACGCCAAAGCGAGACAACTTTGGGTTTTGTATGGGTTTTACCGACTAACTTTTGTCGAATGGCTTCGAAATTTTGCTCCGTGTCGGGCGGCTTAATTTCCAATCCGTCAAGGGCGATTTTTATCTTTTGATAAGCCTCAAAATCCTCCGCCAAAACCAATTGTTTTAATTGTTCATCGGTAATTTTATTGGCCAACCAATCGGATAAATACGTTTCGTTTTGCGCTTCCATCATACTAAATTTCAAACGTTTTTGACTACTTTTCTCAATGACAACAAGGCCAGATGCATTCGTTTTTCCACTGCTTTTACCGATAAATCCAAAGCAGCCGCAATTTCGGTATACGATTGGTTATCGAAGCGATTCATCAAGAATACTGTTCTTTGTTTTTCGGGTAACTCATTGATGGCTTTTTCCAATTGGTCTTTCAATTCGGAGGCTTCCATCAAAAATTCAGGCGACTCTTTGTGTGCTGATTTGGCTTGGAATTGCAACTCAAAATTAGTAACCACTTGGTTGTGTTTTATGGTATTCAATGACAATCGAATGGCTGTAGTGTACAAAAAGCTTTTGGCTTGCTCGGGTTGCAATATCCCGCAATTTTCCCAAAGTTTAACAAAGGCATTTTGGGCAATATCTTCAGCACTTTCAATATCGCCTCTGAATTTATAAACCAAAAAGTTCCGCAACACTTTAAAATTAGTGTCAAAAACCGAACGGAATACCGACTCGGAACAGAGTGTAGCTTTTTGATTTTCGTTTTTCATAGCTTACAATACAGACACAACCTTAGGAATAAGGTTGTGCCGTAATTGATATTCTTCCCAATTTACAGATACAATTAATTACAATTAGCCGCTATAGCTGCTTCTAAGCCGGCTTGATTGGCCACAGTAACAGAAACCTGACCGGTTGGTGTATTAAATATGAGCGTTAACGGATATACAAAAGCCGGAATATTAGATTGAGCCGGGAAATAGTATTGTAAAACAGTGCCGTTGTCATTGGCAGTTACCAAAGCACCTTGCGACTGAATTTGTACCGGGAAAGCAATATTAAAGCAAGTCCCTAATTGATCCCCAAAGTTGCCAGACGAAGTTTGACAAACCGGTGCTGCCCATTGTTGTGAAGCATTACAATCGAAATTATTTCCTATTCTGATTACAAAATAATCTGAAGCTGAACCTAGACTCGGATAACTCGGGATGGTTACCGGTAAATCGGATAAAAGATAGGTTCCAACCCAAGCTCCTAAAGAGTTGTACACTGAAAAATAGGCAGAATCTGTATTGGCATAATCAAAATCAACGGTCAAAGGATAAGTACCGTCTGTATTACAAGTTCCCGGCGTAGCGGTTACATTGGTGATATTGCAAGTTGGTGCACAAGGAACCAAATCATTTTGGGTATAACCATCACACTCTGCCAAACAAATATTGGAATATTCTACGATACCATTTGCAGTTTGCACACAAACCGGATTGTAATCGGCAGTACAAATACAAGATCCTGAATTGCCATCGCAATCATCATACAAATCAAACAATTCATTCAAACTGTTGACTTCAATAACTTCATTATTTTGAGTGACATTAAAAGGAAAAACCAAATCTACTACATCACCAACTATCAACATCGATTCCAATTCTCCTTGAGTATTTACAACTATAGTGGCTCCGTTACTGTTAATTACAGAAATTGGAAAAATCATTTGGAAACAACCAAATTGCAATACATCATCGTTAATCGTGTTAAATCCGCAACCCTCAACCAAAGCGAAAAATTCAGCTTCGTCGTCAAAGGTAGTAATCGCGCCTTCTTGTTGCACTTGAAAAGGAAAGGCGATACCGGTAATGAATAAAGTCTCAGTTTCTGCGCTTAAAATATCCAACAAGCCTGCTTCGGTAGCCACTGTAATCACAGTGCCATCGTTATAAGACAAAGTCAAAGGATAAACAAATTGAAAGCAGAACAACTGGTCTTGCGGCGTATTGGCATTTCTGCCACTGATGTTGTTGGCTTTTTTAATTTCGTTTAAAGTAGTACGCAAAGCGACACTTTTGGAAGTCACAATCTCGTTTTCTACCGGATCGTTATCGGAACAAGAATAAAAACCGGCTACCGAAACGGTCAATAATAAGAGTAAAATTTTTAGCTTTTTCATTTTGATTTATGATTTAGTGTTTTAAGGTTAGACAACGCAAAAGGCCACCACCCTACTTTTTTAAAACAAAAATGAAAATTAATTTATTTTAGGAGACTTTCGGCAATTTTAAGCGCACATTTTTCGCCATCGATAGCTGCGGAAATGATACCACCTGCAAAACCGGCACCTTCACCACAAGGATACAAGCCTTTGATTTGCAGATGCTCTAAGGTTTCGTGGTCGCGTGGAATTCTGACCGGAGAAGAGGTACGACTTTCGGGCGCGTGCAGGATTGCCTCGTTTGTCATGTACCCGCGCATAGATTTGCCGAACTGTACAAAACCTTCACGCATGATTTGGGTTAAAAAACCGGGAAATACCTGTCCAAGTTCTACCGAAGTCGTTCCCGGAACATAAGACGTTTTAGGAATAGAGGAAGACAATTTATTTTGGGTAAAATCAACCATGCGTTGCGCCGGTACTTTTTGGGTTTGACCTGCCAAATGCCACGCTTTTTGCTCGATGGCTTTTTGGAATTCCATGCCGGCCAGCGCTCCGAACTTGGCAAAAGGCTTAAAATCTTCTAATTTTAATTCGACTACTATGCCGGAATTAGCAGTAGCTTGATCGCGTTTGGAAGGCGACCAACCGTTGGTTACCACTTCACCCGGACTGGTAGCACAAGGCGCAATCACACCACCCGGACACATACAAAACGAATACATGCCGCGGCCGTTGACTTGCTTCACTATCGAATACGGCGCCGGAGGCAAATACTCACCTCTGAAATCACAACTGTATTGGATTTTATCGATTAGCTCCTGCGGATGTTCAGCGCGAACGCCCAAGGCAAAAGGTTTGGCTTCGATTAGGATTTTCTTTCGGTCTAACAATTCAAAAATATCACGAGCGGAATGTCCGGTAGCTAAAATGACTTTATTGGCCGAAATAGTATCGCCGTTTTGGGTAATTATTCCTTGTATTTCATTGCTTTTAACAATAAAGTCGGTCACCCTTGTTTCAAACAATACTTGTCCGCCGCACTCGATGATTTTTTCTCGAATATCCTGAATAATCTGTGGCAATTTGTTGGTACCAATATGCGGATGCGCTTCGACTAAAATATCAGGAGTAGCTCCAAAAGCCACTAACAGCCTTAAAATTCGGTCGACATCGCCTCGCTTTTTAGAACGCGTGTACAATTTACCATCGGAATACGTTCCGGCGCCACCTTCTCCGAAACAATAATTGGAATCTTCGTTAACAATATGGTCGCGGTTGATGGCTTTTAAATCACGGCGGCGACCACGCACATCTTTCCCTCGTTCAATAACTATTGGTTTTAGACCAGATTCTATCAATTGCAAGGCAGCAAATAATCCGGCCGGTCCAGCGCCTACTACAATTACTTCTTGAGCATTGCTGACGTTAGGATACTCCGGCAGTTCGATGGCAGATTCCGAATAGGTATCGCCTTTCAGAAAAACATTCGCCTTGATATTGAACTTAATGGCTTTTTGACGGGCGTCAATAGAACGCTTTACAACCACTACTTTTTGAATGTCGCTCACGGCAACTTGAAACAACTTGGCTACTTGTTCGTTCAGCAGAACTTCATTGTGGGCGGTTTCGGGAGAGACTTGAAAAAGTAATTCGCGTGGCATGATTTAATTTTCAGCAAAAGTAAACAAATCGAATTACTTTTTTTCTTCAAAAGCGCGCAAGGCAAACGAAGCCAACCAATGCTCACCTTCATAATTGCCGTCGACTACCGAAGGCAATGAAAAGTTGAAGTGAAAATCGGCCAATGCTTTCAAATGCGAAAACTGCTTTGGATAGCGATGAAGTAATCCGTATAAATTCCACGCACGGCTAAAATTGAGTCCGTCAAGATGCACCAAATGACCATCGGTTCGATCGGAAACACGAGCCACTTCCCAAGAAAACTTCTTGGAAAAGAGTTGCGGAGCGAACTTTTTAAGCCAAATCAGGAAGTCGCCTTCCGGTAAAACCCTTTGCATCAAAGCCATTTCTTCCAAACAGGGCGACAGGAAATCTGTCCCGCTCGGTTCCCAAGTAAAAGGACAATTTTCATCTTTAGCGAACATTCGAACTGCATTGTCACGGATGGCTTGTTGGAATAGTTGGTTTTTAGAATGCACTGCATAATCCCAAGCAAAGGTCAATCCGAAGGCGGTATTAGTGTGTGTACCTACCCTAACAGGATACAGTAGTTTAGGTAAAAACTCGATGTATCTATCGACTATAATTTCAGATAAGGGTTTTAAATTTTGGGCCAACTCCTGCGCAAACGGTTCGGCTGAAGTTTCCAGTTCCAATTGGAGTTTGAGCAACCAAGTCCAACCGTACATTCGCTCAAACGATTTTTCGTGTTTTTTGTTCAAATAATCTATTTCCACCTGAATATTGGCTTTAGACAAATTGGTTTTAAGCTTTTGAATAATTGTCTGTCGATTCGCCAGATTTGGAAATCGCTTCAGCAAAAACACCAAACTCCAATGACCGTGAACCGATGAATGCCAATCGAAACAACCATAAAAAGCAGGATGCAATTGCTTGGGCGATTGTATTTCGGTACTGTCCAACAACATTTGTCCCAGTTTGTTGGGATATTCCTGTTGCAGGCATTTTAAGGGTAAAGATGCTAAATGATTGGCTTGTTCGAGTGTTAATTCTTGTGCTCCAACTGTACCACTGACCCAAAGTAATATATAAAGGAGATATTTCATGGATTTGCTTTTTTTCAAATGTAGCAAAAAGTTAACTTTGCCGAACAATTTCGTTTTTATGTCTAGACTAATCAAACTCATTTGGGATTTTCGCGGACCGGCTTCGGCTAAAACGGCGGAACATCATGAAATTCATTTGAAAGAATTCATTGCTATGGAAAAATTACCAATAACCATTACAGGGTTTGAAAGTAAAAACGAAATGCACGCTATTGCTTTTATTGTAGTGAATGACGAGCAAATGATACCGATGCGAGATGCTTTAAAACCACACCGAGGCGAATTGTACATTCCATAAAAAAAGAGAAGCCTTGGCTTCTCTATTCTAATTCGCTACTTCGCTGATGAATTTAATCCGCATCAATCGGAGTTCTTCTATATCGTAATCGCCATCGAATTCTTTGAGGGCTTCTTCAATTTTATCGGATTCGGAATCCATAAAATAATCGTGAATTTCTTCTTGTTGCTCTTCGTCTAAAATCTCATTGATCCAATAGTCGATATTGAGTTTAGTTCCGGAATAGACAATTTGCTCCATCTCTTTGAGCAAGGTATCCATATTCATGCCTTTGGCTTTGGCAATATCTTCCAAGGACAGTTTTCGGTCAATGTTTTGAATGATGTATAATTTGTTAGACGAGTTGGCTCCGGTAGATTTTACCACCAAATCATCCGGGCGAATGATGTCGTTGTCTTCTACATAGCGGGCAATCAATTCTACGAAATCTTTACCATATTTTTTGGCTTTGCCTTCGCCTACGCCGTGCACATTGCTCAATTCGTCAACATTAATCGGGTATTTCAGCGCCATGTCTTCCAAAGACGGATCTTGAAAAACTACAAACGGAGGAACACCTAATTTTTTGGCCACTTTTTTTCGCAATTCGCGGAGCATCGCCATTAAAGCTTCATCGGCTGTGCCACTCGATTTAGAGGCTGTTACTATGGCCTCGTCTTCATTTTCACTGTATTCGTGGTCTTCCGACATTAAGAAAGAAGTTGGATTTTGAATGAATGCTTGACCTCGTTCAGAAACTTTCAAAATACCGTAGGTTTCGATGTCTTTGGTTAGCAATCCGTCTACCAAAACTTGTCGGATTAAGGCCATCCAATAACGCTCATCGTAGTTAGCACCGCAACCGAAGAATTTCTGCGTATCGGTTCGGTGTGCTTTGATGGTGGCATTTACGCGACCAATTAAAGTAAATACCACTTCTTTGGATTTATACAAATGTTTGGTATCGCGAACCACTTCCAACAACATTTTGACTTGATCTTTGGCTTCGACTTTGGTTTTCGGATTTCTGACATTGTCATCCATGTCGGCGCCTTCACCGGTTTCACTATCAAATTCTTCTCCGAAATAGTGCAATAAAAATTTACGTCTGGAAATCGAAGTTTCGGCATAGGCCACCACTTCTTGCAACAAGGCAAAACCAATTTCCTGTTCGGCCACCGGCTTACCCGACATGAACTTTTCGAGTTTTTCTACATCTTTATAGGAATAATAAGCCAAACAATGACCTTCGCCGCCATCACGTCCGGCACGACCGGTTTCCTGGTAGTAACTTTCAAGAGATTTCGGAATATCGTGGTGAATTACAAAACGAACGTCCGGTTTGTCGATTCCCATTCCGAAGGCAATAGTCGCCACCACCACTTCTACATCTTCCATCAGGAACATGTCTTGGTGTTTGGCGCGGGTTTTAGCGTCTAATCCGGCGTGATACGGAACGGCACTAATACCGTTTACTTGGAGCACTTCGGCAATTTCTTCAACCTTCTTGCGGCTCAAACAGTAAATAATTCCCGACTTGCCTTTGTTTTGTTTGATAAAGCGGATGATATCCGCTTCAATATTTTTGGTTTTGGTGCGTACTTCATAAAACAAATTCGGACGGTTGAACGACGCTTTGAAAGTTTTGGCGTCTGTCATGTCCAAATTTTTAAGAATGTCTTCCTGCACTTTTGGCGTTGCCGTTGCCGTTAAACCAATAACCGGCACATCGCCCAATTGCTTGATGATTTGTCTCAAGTTGCGGTATTCCGGTCGGAAATCATGTCCCCATTCGGATATACAATGCGCTTCATCGATGGCTACGAAAGAGATAGTAACGCTTTGTAAAAACTCTACGTATTCCTCTTTGGTCAACGATTCGGGAGCGACATACAACAATTTGGTTATACCGGAAGTAATATCTTTTTTAACCTGATTGATTTCGGTTTTGGTAAGAGAGGAATTCAACACATGGGCGATGCCGTTTTCAGAAGACAAACTTCGAATGGCATCTACCTGATTTTTCATCAAAGCAATTAAAGGTGAAACTACGATGGCAGTTCCTTCTTGTATGAGAGCGGGCAGTTGGTAACATAATGATTTCCCGCCGCCCGTTGGCATGATAACGAATGTATTTTGCTTAGCAATAATACTTTTTATGACTTCTTCCTGTAATCCTTTAAATTGGCTGAAACCAAAATATTTTTTTAATGCTGCGTGGATGTCAATTTCGTCTAAATTCATTCTGCTTTAATGGTATTTTTACATAAATTTGCAAACATAAAGATACGACTTTCTTTTACACACACAAATTTTATATTCGTACAATTTTGATCTCAAAAGAAACCATTTTAGCCTCTGCGCAACAGACCATTTTAGCTGAAAGTGAAGCGATTTCACGATTGGTTGATTTTTTGACAGAGGATTTTGTTAAAGCTGTAGAAATTATTTACCAATCTTCGGGACGATTAGTAGTCACCGGAATCGGAAAAAGTGCCATCATTGCACAAAAAATAGTAGCCACTTTAAATTCTACCGGAACCCCTTCTTTGTTTCTTCATGCTTCTGAAGCCATTCATGGTGATTTGGGCATGGTACAACCGGGCGATGTAGTGATTTGCATCTCCAAAAGCGGCAACAGTCCGGAGATCAAAGTATTGGTGCCATTGTTGAAAAGATTTGGCAACAAACTCATCGCCATCACCGGAAATACAACTTCATTTTTAGGTAAAGAAGCCGATTTTGTATTAAATACTTATGTGGAGAGCGAGGCTTGCCCGAACAATTTAGCACCTACCAACAGCACAACAGCACAATTGGTGATGGGCGATGCCTTGGCCGTTTGCTTGATGGAAATGCGTCAATTTACCGCAGAAGATTTTGCCAAATACCATCCCGGTGGTGCTTTAGGCAAGAAATTGTTGCTTAGAGTTGGCGATATGTTAGACACAACACACAAACCGCTTGTAACACCTGAGGCCAACATCAAAACGGTGATTATGGAAATTTCCGAAAAGCGTTTGGGTGTAACGGCTGTGGTGGAAAATGACAAAGTAATCGGAATCATTACTGATGGTGACATCCGAAGAATGCTCAATAAAACCGAAACCATTACAGGCTTAACTGCCAAAGACATCATGACGGTAAACCCGAAAAGAATCAAATCGACCGATTTGGTAAGCGATGCTTTGAATATTTTAGAGGATTTTTCCATTACGCAACTGGTGGTTATTGACCAAGACGAATACAAAGGTGTGATTCATTTACACGATATTTTAAAAGAAGGCATCGTATAATGGCGAATAAAGAGCTTAAAGAAATGTCGTTCCTCGACCATTTAGAGGAATTCCGATGGATGTTGGTTAGAAGCACCATTGTAATTATTACCATTGCTTGTGCTTCTTATTTTATTGATGATTTCATCTTTAATGAGATTATTTTCGGACCGAAAGATCCTAATTTTGTGACTTATGAGTTTTTCTGTAAAGTCACCCGGTTTTTTGGTGTAGATGATAAGTATGCTTGTGCCACCGAATTCTCCTTTATCATCCAAAACACCGAAGTAGGCGGACAGTTTTCTATCTATCTTTGGATTCTTATTACGACCGGATTTATCTTAGGATTCCCTTATGTTTTATGGGAAATTTGGAAATTCATTCGCCCGGCCTTGTACGAAAACGAACGTAAAAAAGCCGGTTTGTTTATTGTGATTTCATCGCTTTTGTTTTTTATCGGAGTACTCTTCGGCTATTTCATTATAGTACCGTTAACCATCAATTTCTTTGCCACTTTTAATGTGAGCCCGACTGTTGTCAATCAGTTTACGGTTGACTCCTACATCAGCATGATCAAAACCTCGTTGATTGTAAGCGGTTTGGTATTTGAATTACCGATTTTTGTGTATTTCTTGACCAAATTAGGATTAGTTACTCCGGCCTTCCTTAGAAAATATCGTAGAGCAGCCATTGTTATTATTTTAATTGTGGCCGCCATAGTTACACCACCGGATATTCCGAGTCAGGTTATTGTTTCCATTCCGATATTAGCCTTATACGAAGCCAGTATATTGATATCCGCATTTGTCACGAAAAAACAAAAAGAGAAAGAAAATGAGTGATTTAGTAAAAGAATTCAATGATTATCGTTCTAAAATGAACGAAAAGTTATTGGCAGATAACAACAAAATTGTAAAACGTATTTTTAATTTAGACACCAATGCTTATGCCGAAGGTGCTTTAGATGTAAAAACCAAAGAACTATTAGGTTTAGTCGCTTCAGCCGTATTGCGTTGTGACGATTGCATCAAATACCATTTGGAAACCAGTTACAAAGAAGGTGTTTCCAAAGAAGAAATGATGGAAGCCATGGGTATTGCCACTCTAGTAGGCGGTACTATCGTAATCCCGCATTTGAGAAGAGCTTACGAGTTTTGGGAAGCTTTAGAAGAAAGTGGTCAATAAAGAGTAGTGAATCTTCGGTATTTAAATTGAAGTTAAAACTATTAATCAAGCAAATGGATTTTGTTTATTTGCAATTATAAAAACTTAGTCACTCAGTAACTTAGCCGCTTAGGCACTCAAAAAAATGAAATTAAGAGCCGAAAATTTAGTCAAAACCTACAAAGGCAGAAGCGTGGTAAAAGGCGTCTCCGTAGAAGTAAATCAGGGAGAAATTGTTGGGCTTTTGGGTCCGAACGGAGCTGGAAAAACAACTTCTTTTTATATGATTGTTGGTTTGGTAAAACCCAATTCGGGGAATATTTATTTGGACGACATGAACATCACTGATTTCCCGATGTACAAACGCGCCCAACACGGCATTGGCTATTTGGCACAAGAAGCTTCTGTATTCAGAAAATTGAGTATTGAAGACAATATCCTCAGTGTTTTGCAATTGACCAAACTCTCAAAAGAAGAACAAATTGCCAAAATGGAAAGCCTGATTGCCGAGTTCAGTTTGGAGCACATCCGAACCAATCGCGGCGACTTGTTGTCCGGAGGAGAAAGAAGACGTACTGAAATTGCCCGTGCTTTAGCTACCGACCCGAAGTTTATCTTACTTGATGAGCCTTTTGCAGGAGTTGACCCGGTAGCGGTAGAAGACATTCAAAGAATTGTAGCCCAACTGAAAAATAAAAATATCGGCATTTTAATTACCGACCACAACGTACAAGAAACCTTAGCCATTACCGACAAAACTTATTTGATGTTTGAAGGCGGCATCTTAAAAGCCGGAATTCCGGAAGAATTGGCCGAGGACGAAATGGTAAGAAAAGTATATCTCGGGCAAAACTTCGAGTTGCGCAAAAAGAAATTACACTTCTAATCTCAAAATTTATTATCGTGAAAAACCCAAGTCAGGAAACACAGAAAGAATGGCGTACCAATAAAAAGTATTGGAAATGGGGCCTATTTTACTATAACAAAGAAGATGACCGCTTACTGGTAGATAAACCTAACCCTAACTATGGCGCTACCATAAACTTTGCGCACAAAAAGTCATATCTTTTTTTTGTTGGGATGTTACTGTTTTTCGGATTAGTAATTTTATCGATTTTGCTTAGTCAATAAAAAAGCTTCCTAATTGGAAGCTTTTTTATTGACTATATTATTGAAAATCGAAAGTAAAACATATACCAGTATAATCAACGGCACAGCCAATATCTTTAAGAATACCAGCATCAAAACCGAGAGTAACACGAAGAAAAGCTGCAATTTATATTTGGCCACGCTAAAGTTTTTAATCTTCAAAGAGAATAACGGAATCTCGGCATTCATTACAAAAGCGCTAATTGCTGTAACCGACAATAAAAACCAAGTATTGGTTAATATATCTATAACTTGATACGGACAAACATCCGGGTTCCACAACAAGGGCAAACTTACTACAAAAAGCGCATTGGCCGGAGTAGGCAAACCTATGAAAGAATCTGATTGACGCGTATCAATATTAAATTTAGCCAAACGGTAACAAGCACCAACAGTAATGAGGAATCCTAAGAAAGGCATCACATAAAGCTCATTCTGTAAAGTCTCTATAGTATTCAATTTGGCATTGAATCTTGAATTGACTTCGGCTTCTGCCAACATCTTATACATCACATAACCCGGAACTACGCCACTAGTCACCATATCGGCTAAAGAATCCAACTGTACTCCTAAAGGTCCTGCTACATTGAATTTTCGAGCAAAAAAACCATCGAAAAAATCGAAGAAAATCCCCAAACAAACAAAACCGAAAGCCCAATAAAATCCAAAATCGGCAACAAACACCAAAGCCACGCAACCACAAAATAAATTCAGCATCGTAAAGAAGTTGGGAATCTGAGCTTTAAGGTTCATGTACTGCGTTTGTTAATTTTTAGAATTGCAAATTTAATACAATAAGTTGCAGACTTATGCGTTTTATATTCAAGATTTTTATGTGATATTTGTAAAAAGAAAAATTGCCTTGAAAAAAACAATTGCTATACTGTTGTTATTCATCAGCCTGACGTCTCATGGTCAAGCCGTTAGAAAATATTCCAACGAGTTCATGAATATCGGTGTAGATGCAGCAGCTTTGGGGATGTCGAATGCCGTAACGGGTTATACGGGCGATGTGAATTCAGGCTATTGGAATCCGGCCGGTTTGTTAAAAATTGAAGACAGCGAAGCCGCTTTAATGCACGCCAGTTACTTTGCCAACATTGCCCAGTACGATTATGCCGCTTACGCCAAAAAAATAGACGACCGAAGTGCTTGGGGTGTTTCTTTGATTCGTTTCGGAGTCGACGATATTCTGAATACCACGCAATTAATCGACAGCGAAGGCAATATCGATTACAACCGTATCAGCCTTTTCTCTACCGCCGATTACGGTTTGACTTTTTCCTATGCCCGACAAATGAAACTCGAGGGTTTTCAATATGGTGTGAATGCGAAAGTGATTCGACGAGTAATTGGCGACTTTGCCAATTCTTGGGGCTTTGGTTTTGATGTTGGATTGCAATTCGACAGAAACGATTGGCATTTCGGATTGATGTTACGCGACATCACCACTACTTACAACGTTTGGGCCATCGACGAAGACAAATACCAAGACATTCAAGATGCCGTAGCCGGACAAAATCAGGAATTACCGGAAAGTACCGAAATCACATTGCCTAAAGCGCAATTGGGTATCGCCAAAAAATTCGAATTTCATTACGATTATACACTATTGGCAGCAGTAAACTTAAATATGCAATTTGCCCGAACCAACGATGTAATTGCTTCAGATGCTGTGAGTATTGACCCCGCCGTTGGTTTTGAATTTGGCTATACCGATTTGGTTTTTCTGCGTGCCGGCGTGGGAAATTTTCAAAACGTACAACAATTGGACGGTTCTACTAAGGTGAATTTTCAACCTAATATTGGTTTAGGCTTCAAATACAAAGGCATCCAAATAGATTACGCCTTAACCGATTTGGGCGACCAAAGTGCCGCTTTGTACTCCAATATTTTCTCGGTTAAAGTTGATTTGAGTATTTTTAGATAAAATTTTATGTTGCAAAAAATAGGGCTCTTACTCCTACTCGCCTTCAGTGTTACTGCCTTTTCTCAAAGTCCGAAACTATCCGATAAAGCGGAAGTCAGTGTTTTTACTTGTGGTCGCGGAGAACAATTGTACTCTACTTTCGGGCACACAGCACTTCGCATCAAGGACGAAACCAACCAACTCGATGTGGTTTTCAACTACGGTACTTTCGATTTCAGAACTGAAAACTTTTACTTAAAGTTTGTGAAAGGCGATTTGCAGTATTTTATGAGTGTGACTTCGGTGGAAGAATTCATCTACGAATACCAAACCGATGGCAGAGAAGTAATAGAGCAAACACTCGATATACCACTTGCCAGCAAACAAAAATTACTAGACGAATTAAGTGCTGCTCTTTACAGCTCGGAACGCTATTACACTTATAAATTCATCGACCGCAATTGTACCACTATGGTTAACGAAAAAATAGGCGGTGTATTGGATGGCAAAAAAATGGATAAAGTAGATGACAAAACCATCACTTACCGCGAATTGCTCTATCCGTATTTTGAAGATTACTTTTGGTACAAACTCGGCATCAACATCATCTTTGGTGCTAAAACTGATGCCAAAGCCGAGCAGTTGTTTTTGCCTACAGAATTATTGCACAGCTTAGACCAAGCAAAAATCAGCGGTAATTCGTTGGTAATTCGCAAAAACACTTTGGTAGCAGGAACACCGAAAGCGGAGGCAGAATTTTCTTTCTTCAACAGCATTTACTGCATTATCGCATTTTTGGCACTATTGTTATTGCTTAACAAACGTTGGTTATTCCTCACCTATTTATTCATTTGCGGTTTGTTAGGCTTATTTCTTTGTTTGGTTGGCTTGTACTCTGAACATCAGGAAGTATTGTGGAATTACAACGCTTTATTGTTTTCGCCTTTGTTTATACTGTTGCCTTTCCTAAAAAATAACCGCTTGCAAAAAGTAAGTTTAGTGAGTATCGCTTTGTTGCTGGTTTACACGGTTGTCATGATTAATAAACCGCACTTACCGATCATGTTGCCGTTTATCGTGTCAACACTTTATATGCTACTAAAAATAATCGGTGTGAATCCTCTGAGATTATTGTCCCCTGTAAAATAAAACCGTACTAAAGGTTTTAAACAAGATATTGAAGTCGAGGAACAAACTTCGGTGTTTAATATAATACAAGTCGTATTGCAGTTTTATCAAGCTATCGTCGATGGTTTCGCCATAAGAATAATTGACTTGAGCCCAACCCGTTAATCCGGGTTTAATTACGTGCCGAGTTTCGTAAAAGGGCATCACTTCGGCGATTTCATTAACAAATATAGGACGTTCCGGTCTTGGACCGATTACCGCCATTTCACCTTTCAAAATATTGTAAAACTGAGGAAATTCGTCTATTCTTGATTTTCTCATGATTTTACCGAATGGCGTCACACGTGAATCATTGGATGTTGCAAATACGGCACCCGCTTTTTCAGCGTTTTTAATCATCGTCCTAAATTTTAGGATTCGGAAAACTTTCCCGTTTTGCCCTACTCTTTCTTGGGTATAAAACAAATTACCTTTGTTCCCGAAAAGATTCCCTATCAGCACCAAAGGCACGATAATCAGGCCTACTCCTAATCCGATTAAAGCAATCACAATTTCCAAGAAACGAACCACCGTAAGGTACAAATGGTTTTGATTACTGCGACTAAATGGGAAATACCGATAAAAATCTCGGGAAACATACTGCACAGGAATACGTTGGGTGATGGTTTCATACACCTGTGTATACTCTCGAATTATATAGCCGTTCTCTAACAAATGAATCAACTGATTGTAGAGATTCACTGTAATTCCGTCAGTTTTTTGAGACGCGATAACTACCTCTGAAACGGAATTTTGTTTGACAAAAACTTCCAACTCGTTAATATCAATATTTTTGAGGTTATGCAAATTGATATCGGTCAAATTGGTACTATCCGAATTGACAAAGCCTAAAACACGGTAATGCGGATCGGCATTTTCCAAACCATCTACCAATTCTTTGACTTGCTCTTTATCACAAACTAAAATGACCTTTTTTACAAATCGGTTCGAAGCAAAGAAGCGCACGTAAACCATTCGCCAAACAAACAATGCTCCGAAAATGGCGAAGAAGAAGATTAAAATTTGCAAACGATTTGAAGGTAAAACCGGGGTATAAAGCGGTGTTAGCAGATAGGCCAAAACGGTGGTTGACGAACTGATAATAATGCTTTTGATTACCTGGAACTGATTGCTGGCAACCTGCAAATTGTACATCTCAAATACAGAGCCGAAGAAAAGCAAATAAAGACCTAATACGATAGTCCAATAAAAATTAGAGGCTGAGATATTAAAGTAATCAAACTGAAAAATAATTCCTACAAAATACAAAGAACAAAGCACAGAAAGTAAGTCGAAGATTCTCAACAAGACCTTTCTTTCAGACACCTCAAAGTGTATGTCCTTTCGTTTTTTCATTTTTAAATTTTCCGATTCAGCGGTGCAAGTTAATAAATATTAACGAACTATCGGAGTAAATCAAACCACTGTTTTCTAATGATATTCCAGTCGAAACCTTGAACCAAATCTCGTGCGTTAGACACCATGTTGTTAGCCAAATGAGGTTCCGAAAACAATCTTTCAATTTGTGCAACCATACCATCCAAATCATTGTCATTAACCAAAAGAGCGTTCTTTTCATGTTGTAAGAGATAAGGAATACCTCCCACATTGGTAGAAATTATTGGCAAGCCCAATGCCATGGCTTCAATGACACTCACCGGAGTGTTATCAAAATGAGTTGTATTGAGGAATAAGTTGTAACGCTGAGACAAATCAGCCCATTCCTTTTTGGAAAGCTTACCGGTAAATGTAACCTCAACATTATTTTGAGTAGCAAAATCAACTGTTGACTCGTAACTCTCATCCTTTTTAGGACCAACCATACAAAGTTGAGCCATTGGATATTTGTTTTTAATGGCTAAAAGCACCTTGACAGCCAAAACCGGATTATACAATTGCGCAAAGGAACGCACCCATAGTATCTTGGGCACATCAAACTTTTTTTTATGAAAGGAATAATTACCTAAATCTATTGAATTCGGAATAAGTACCAAATTTTTGTAGCCCAATTTACTGAAAGCAGTAAACAAATAAGGCGAAGGCGCTACATTTTGATAAGCGTTTTTAAAAATCAGATCACACCAAAACCGACTTTTGTTTAATCGATTAGGCAAATCCCCTCCAAGCAATTTCGGAATATATTTTACCTTCATCAATCGACAAAGTTGGGATATGATTAAGGCATACCAAAAATTCACCGTGCTGTAAGTATCAATTAAAACATAGTCTACTTTGCTACCATAGCGAATTGTTTTTAAAATCATATCCATCATCCTGAGCAGTTTATGCTGCTTTGAGGAGGCATAATAAACCACATATCCTTCACGCTCAAACATTTCACCCATAACCACTATAGAAGTGGCTGTATTGCCATGCTTGACTAAATTATTACCTATGCAAAGGATTCTTTTCATTGATGTATACTTTAAATAAAGACAGAGAGTATATAAAAGCTGCCGCCGAAATTCGCATAGCAGCATGATTGATTGTTAGAAGCCAAAACACTATAAAGCACCATAAAAAAATATGTTGGCGGTTATCTAAAAACAAAACTATCGGAGTAAACAATAAAACCAACAAAGCTACTATCCCAAACATGCCGTGTTCTGCCATCATTCTGGATATTTCACTGTGAGACAAGGCAACCTCTTGCGTTAAATTTAACCTATCTTCAACTCCTTTGGCCACACCAATCCCAAAAATAGGATTATTAATAAACGAATTTATTTCGTTGGTAAAAATTTCTTCCCTACCGGTTAACTGACTTTCCTTAACTCTACCACTGGCATCTTGGTTAGCGTATCGCTTTTCAATTAATCCGTCGGTTTGTGTAGAGGTATAACTCCAAATCGCAAAAAACAACAATACCATGACACCAAAAATGTAGTTTAATTTTGCTTTTCCTCGGTGCTGTGTTGACCTGTACAGGTAATACAAAAGGATAACAATCATGATAAACCCGGTTACCATTCCGCCACGAGAAAAAGTCAACAAGCCCCGATAAACGACAAAAAAAGTCACAAGAATGTTTATAATGAACAGTACTTTAGTTTTGGATTCCAACATTAATCTGGAAAAGAAAATAAACATTCCCAATCCCATAATAGTAGCCACCTGATTCGGCCCAAATCCACCCGAAGTAAAATAGTTGGAACCCGTTCCAAGGACTAATGCTTCTTTTAAATCAGGGGTGTATAAAATTAAATAAACAGTAATTGATACTATAGGCAAGCTTGTAAACAACAGTATTTGATTTAGTTTATTTATAGACAATGGTTTATTGTAAGCATAGATGGAGCAAATACCTAAACAAATTGGCCCCGAAATATTAAAAGAAATGGTTTTCCTCAAATCGGTTGTTAAATTTAAGGTCTCGGTTGCCACTAAAAGTCCGGGTATTAACAAAATCAAAAACACCCAATAGGGCACAGCATTTTTGGAAAAGCCGTTATAATACATCCCTAAGATCATAAAAAAAGTAATACAGTATTTAGCATACTCATAGATAATAATCCCACCGGACATTCTGAATAGAATTTCACTTCCCACTATATAACCGGAGACCAGCAAAACTTCTTGGTTTTTATTTTGGTTTTTAACCACTAAAAAAAGACCTATAATAAAGACTAAAGCAGCAAAAGATTTAGACAAAGCGGGAATGTAAAAAATAACCATCCCTATCACTATGTGCAACAGAATTAAAGAAGCGTATTTTTTTTCTTCGCTATTCATCTTACAAGTTTACTATCCAATTCATGTACTGTTGTAAAACCGCCTCTTCAGAATTTTGTTCTTTGATGGTGGCATTTAAATTTTGTCCCATTTTCATTCGTAACGCTTCATCATTAACTAAGGTTAAAAGCTTTTGAAAAAAAGCTTCGGAATCCTTAATGGGAACCACGTAACCGTTTACCGAATTGGTTATTATCAATGGTATTTCTCCAACATTTGTTGTTATTGTTGGCTTACTTAACAATCCGTATTCAATTAGAGCTACCGGTAATCCCTCGGAATTAGAGGTTAAAACAGTTATATCTGATTGCTCTATAATATGTAAGGTATCGTTCTTGGTTCCGTAAATAAACACATTCTGTGTTAAATGTTTTTCCTCAATTATTTGCTTAATTTTTCTTGAATACTCATCATTCAAATCATTACCTACGAGATGGAATGTCCAATCTGGGTGTATATTTTTCATTTTTTCGGCCACCTCCAACAACATAAAGTGATTCTTTTGATGTCTCAAATTAGCCAAACAAAGCACCCTTTTACCTTCATGTCCTTTTAAGATTGTTTCCTTTTTTACACTGTTGTCAATAGTAGTGTAGTTGGGCAAATAGATGACGTTTTGGCAATGCAATCGTTTAACGGCCCATTTTTTTAAGTTAAAGTTCACGGCAATTATACCATGAAAAAAAAATGAAGCCAACTTCAAAAACAACAACTTACGCTTACTTAAAAATTCGCTTAAGCCATAGTGATCGTGCCAAACAATTTTTACTTTGGGGTAAACCAACTTTAACAGCAATGCTGTAAAGTAAGAAAAACCATGAGGCTGTAAATACGCTATCTTGTTACTTTTACAATAACGTCTCAGTTTTAAAATGGCTGATACATCAACCATTCTTTTTCTATTTAAAAACAAATAGCCTACATTAGGTTGCAATTGCACTTTTAAATAACCTTCTTTGCGAGTGGTAATCAAACCGGAAAATTCAACCTTTTCAGCCAAAGAATTAGCATAATTAACGGCCATTTTTTCGGCACCACCAACATCGAGGGAATCAATTATTTGGAGTATTCTCATGGAACAAGTAACTTTTGAATTTCAGCCTCAAATAAATCTAAGGTATATATACGGGACCAATTTACAGCTTTTGAAACTTTATTACTGTATTCTTCATCATCATTTAAAACAGTCATTAGCATTTTAATATCATCTTCAATTACACCGGTTAATAAAACCCCTCTTTCTCCAAAATTCAGCATCGAAGGCACACATGAAACAGCGGTTGAAACCGGTAAACAACCCCAAAACATACCTTCTGCAATAACTTTGGGCCAACCTTCGCTCTTAGATGGAAGTATCACAAAATGACTATTCCGATAAGCCTCTTTAATGGTACTTTGCTCTTGATTTCCTTTTAAGAATACAAAACTATCCAATTGATTCTGCTCAATATACTTCTCCAAGTTCGATCGCTCTACCCCTTCTCCGTACAAAGTAAGTCTGACATCAACTCCCTTAGCTTTCAACTTTTCTATAAGTTGTAGTGCATAAATTGGTTGTTTTCCGGGAGCCAAAGTACCTACAAAAAGGAAATCTACAGCACTTTCAAGATTCCGCGGCGTTACTGCTGATTTATCACTTTCAAAATAGCTGGCGGTAAAGAAAGGCTTGATATTTTTGGTGCTATTAGGCCAGTCTCCATAGACTAACACCTGCATTCTTCGGGTCCAAAAAGGGTAACTTAAAATTCTTTTTTGAAGTCGATAAGAAAAGGGTTGCTTCGATTGAGGATCCCAATTGCCTGCATACTTGGCGGTCTTGATTGTACTTGGAAAAAAAAGTTGAACAATACAGCCCAGCAACCCCATGTTTCCGGGACAACGAAGATGAATGTGTTGTGAAACCGACATTGCCCTATATATCATCCATAGCAACTTAGGCAGTAAAAACAAACTTCTTAGGGTAGCTTTCAAGCCGTTTAAATTAAAATCAGGTACTGCTCTAAACTCTATGTTGGGATGCCGATAAGCTAAGTGAATTTTATTCTTTTCTAAATGTTTGAGTGGCGCAACAATAATTACTTTATCAACATGTTTAATCCACACATTCATTTCTTTCACATAAGGTGAATAGGCAAAAAATTGTTCGTTATCACGGCCATGAATGACGTGTGTTATGATGCAAAAAGTCATCTGAATTAAATTTGAATTTTGGGTTTTCTGATCAGCAGCCCAAACCAACCCACCATACGCCCTAAAAACTCAGTAGCAGCTTCGTTTCGCTTAGAAGTAGTAAAGATATTGCTGAATCTGACAACTGTTAACAATAACACTATCGCATTCCATTTCAAACGGGCTTTGATGGAAGGTTTTGGAAATTTTACCCGCCAAACATACCATCCGTTTCTCACTACCATTTTACCATACTGGTACTGATTTGGTCTTCCGGAATGATTGTGGTAATGTCCGAGTTGTGCTTTTGTATTGATATAAAGTTTTCCAACTTTTGATACTCTCAAGGTGAAATCAGCATCTTCGTATAAACCATAACCTTCAAAAAAAGTTGAAAAATTAAACTCGTTGAAAACCGTCTTCTTAAATGATGAAACACCACCCATCAATTGTTCTACCTCATAAATCTTACCTGAAGGAGGTAAAAACCCAATACTACGTCCGTTTGAAAACTCGGGCAAAAACCCGGGAGACTGATCTGAATCCAATCCTAATCGCTTTCGCAACACAAATCTGGTTCCGTCTTTCCGCTTCCAACCATCAAAAAAGAACTCCTTTATAGTTGGTTTATCATGGTCTTCTACTTTTGTCCAGTTTACTTCATTGTTAATGTAACCTCCCACTCCTAAAGCCTCAGGATATTTGTGATACGTACTGATGAGCTCTTCAAAATAAGTTACTTCTAACACAGTGTCGTCATCTAAAAAACAAACAATCTCTGTAGACTCATCAACTCTTTTAACACCATAATTGCGCTGTTTGGTCAATCCCCTGTCATTTTCGGAAACTAAGAAATATTGAAGATTTCGAAAAGAATATTGATCGAATAAGGCTTTGGTCTGTTCATCTCTTGAGCCATCAACAATTAATATACAATCGGGATACAGAGTTTGCTTTTCTACCGATTGCAACAATTGAAGCAATGGTTTCGGGCGCATATAGGTACATATGATTAGAGTGAACTTCATACTATTTTGTTCTTTTTCCCAAAGCCATTAATTTCTTGGCATAAAAAACCGATTTATTAAACTGTAAATAACGGTAAGGTAAATTGAAAATTTTAAAGGGAATTCGCCACTTAGGTCCCTTAAATAAATACAAGAAAAAATACTTATGACGGTATTCATTCACTAAGCTCTCGCCGTAATGTTTGTGAAAAAGATACATGACAGTAGGACTCGGAACCGGGCGAATTCGCTTCACAGGAGTATCTAATTCCCAAGGTTGGTTTTTTCTTTTTTTACCGGTAATCTTTGCCTGATTACCCCAAAAGCGATAGCCTCCTTGTGGTGGTTTTAAATGCAAATTGGTAGAGAAAGGGTTTTGGAGCACCACAACTCCTATCTTGGTTAATGAAAAACCAAAATCGTTATCTTCTCCATAACCACCGTCAAAATTGATATCATTCCCCACAATGGCGTTAACAAACTCTCTTTTTACACAATTATTGGCATTATTTAAATGAGGAGCAGCTCCGCACTTGTATCTGAATTTGCCGTAGCTGTCTAATTTTTTATACAAATCATCTAATGTTTGTTGCTGATGATCCGCCCTAATATCCAAACCATTACAAGCATCGGCTTTATAAGTTTGCAAATATCTCAAATGATTTTCGATAAAATTTGTTGGGATTCTGATGTCATCATCTCCAAAAACGATAAACTCACCGGTACAAAGGTCAATAGCTTCGTTTCGGGCCCTACAACTCCCTTTCGTTGTTTGCCATTGCACAATCAACTCAAAATTGTAATTAGCGGGATTGTATAAACTTTCGTCTCTTTGTCCTTCGGGTGTAGCATCAACCACTACCACTTCAGTAGGTTGGTAAGTTTGATTTTGTAAGTCGGCCAGCAATTGTAAAGTATAGTCCTGACGCATCATAGTTGGAATGATATAACTTACTGTCGGAGAACCTGCTAATTCTTTTAGAGGCCTGGCAGTGACTAATGTATCCGATTTTTTTTGTTTGTACTTTCGCTTTGCAAAAAACAAGGCATTCCACTCTTTAAGATTCCATAATCCTTTTCGGTAAACCATAAAAAAGGAGTGATCAATCTTAAAATTTTTAATAAAAAAGGCATAACGATCTTTTGTTGTTATGGAAAGATTTTGCTCTTGAACTGCGTCAAAAAGCCCTTTTGCATACAATACAACACCGCCATTATTCCTTAAAACATTATAGCCAAAATCTAAGGCTTGCATGATTGGATTTTGAAAATCTTCATCAAAACCTTGCAGCGTGTCCCAAACTGATTTTCTAACAGCAAACTGATGAGGATTGATTCGCCAATTGACACATAAGTCAAGATGCTCTAAATCTCTCACATACCAGAACAAAGTTGTTGTTTGGTACACTATTTCCGGAAAGATATTTTTAAATCCTTGGTCTAAAGAGCTGTGCCAAACATCACCAAATCCATCAGCCAATTCATCTAAATAACTCAGATTAGGATGGCCGATATAGAGAATTGTTTCTCCCGATTTTGAAATGTATTCCTTCAATTGAACTCCCATTAGTTTTTTTATTTGGAAAGCAAAAATAACGATTTTGTATCTTACTATTTACCCTTTAGCTATTCTTGTTCACACTTTTATAATAAAGCAGTGAATTATACAAGTCCCGATAAAATAATTCGAAATACATTTTGTTGTTTTCCGCTCTTATCCAACTTAAAAACCGGTTCAATGATAACAGAAGCTATCATTTCATTGAAATAGCTCAGGTAGAATATTAAGCGGTAGCTTTACGCTTTTCTGGGAAGTAATTGCTTGTAATAATCTACACTCTGGGCTGCTACAACTTGAAGACTAAACTTTTGCTCAACTTTCTTTCGGGCGGCCTCACCAAACTGATTTCTGAGCTTTTCATTACTCAGGAGTGTGACTATTTTTTGAGCGAAAACTTGATGATCATGGGGATGAACTAAAAAACCATCTTGACCATCCGTGATAATTTCTGAAGCCCAACCTATATTTGAAGCCACAACTGCCTTTTGAACGGCCATTGATTCTATCCATGAAACCGGCAAAGCTTCAGCGAAAGTCGGAAAAACACAGACAGAAGCCCGGCTAATGTGCTCCTTCATATCTTCGTATGACACACTTCCCAAATAGGATACGTTTTGAAAAGCCTTTTGATTAAATAAAGGCTGCATCATAGACCATACCGATGGATTTCCGGTAAGTATATCAGAGGCATCTCGCCCAATGAGAATTAACTTTGCTTGCTGGTTTTCTTTGTAAACTTGGTTAAAAATTAAAGGCAATTCGAGCAAGCCTTTTTTTCTGATTAAAGTCCCAAAGTATAAAATTGTATTTTGGTCTGTAGTACCGGAGAGATCAGCGTTAAAATGATCCAAATCTATCCCATTCGGAATAATTGTGAAATCCTTGTTTAAGGAAAACAGTTCCTTGGTTACATTGGCTGTATATTGGCTTACTGACAGCAAACCATCGGCATTTTTTAAAGCCAAACGTTCTCTCGTTTTAGTAATCATCTTGACGGGTCTATTGTCTAAATTACAAAAATAAGTGTCCGAACCATGCAATCGTACCACCACCGGGCAATCAGGTCTTATGCCTGCTGTTATTCCGGTCCAATCTGGAGCTTCTACTACATCGATTCCTATGGTTTTGACCAAATAATTGATTTTTCTTTGTATTTTTTTTTGGGTCAGCACCCTTGAAAACCCTTTTAACTTTACATTCTTAATGCGATAGTAATGAATACCTTCCTCGGTAAAATATTCGTCTTCTTTCTGACCATAAACCAGCAAAACAACCTCATGCCCTATTGACATTAAGCCTTTGGACAAATTGAAAATACTGGTTCCAATTCCTCCGGAAGCTCCCATTTTAGGGTGCGGAAATTCGGGTGTCAGAAAAGCTATCTTCATTAAAAATCAATCATTATTGAATATAATATTCCGACAAATCCTTATCGATGATTGAAACACCGGAAGGCAGTACTGTTTTCCCGGCAGGAACAGTGTCTGTCACCACCGAGTTAGCCCCAATTACTACATTATCACCTATAGTAATATTACCAAAAACACAAGCGTTAGGTCCCAAAAAAACACGATTACCAATTGTTGGTACTCCTTTCTTTTTTCCGTAATTACTAACTCCGATTGTAATTCCTTGAGAGATATTACAATTCTCACCTATTATACTATCGCCGTGAATTACAACATTCCCGAAATGACCAATGTAAAACCCTTTTCCGATTTGTGTTCTGTATGATATATCAAAGCCATACTTGACTTTGAGTCTTCTTAGCCACAAAAAAAAGAAATAAAATAAAAATCTGTTTCGAGTTCTGTAATGTTGTACCAATCTGAAAATCGTCATGTACTTCAAACCCGGAATAGGCTGTACAACAAAAACATTACATAACGTTCTGATAGACAAACTGTGGCGGTTATACCGCTTAAAATCGGCTAAAAGAATACTCTTTAACATAAACTTCCATTTGTTATCTTTTCGATACTTTCCCAGATGCGTTCCGAAGCTTTATCAACCGGATGTTGGTTAATCTTTTCAAACCACTTTTTCGCACTGTCGTTATTGATGTTGTGCTGATTGTTGATGACGTTTTCAATTTTACTGTCGATGTCTGCCGGACCGTCTAACCAAATTACAGATTCAGCAGAATGCATTGAACGAAAATGAACAAATTTATAACATCTGAAGATATCCCATTTGGGATTATTTTGCTCGAATTGATTGTATCTGAAATAGCCGCATGGTTTATTGTGAGATACAAAATCAAAAAGTGTTGTAGAACCTAAATTCACAACCATTTCACAATGCTCTGCGATATTACTGAAAAGTACGCCATCTTCTTTTGTGGGTAGAATTGTATTCCAATGAGATGAAAACGGCTTCCAAATAGGATCAATAGCGACTATGATGTCTTTGTATCGTGCCAATACTGCATCATATCGAGAAGAAAAATCAACCGGGCATCTCCTAAAGACAATACCCAAATTATGATTCTTTTTATTCAATCTTGTAATCGCCAATGCTAAATCTTCAAGATATTTGGGATCATCGGGACTAGTTGTGACATCGTCTCCGGAAAAACAAATGTATTTTTTATTTTTATCTAAAGCATGCGCTTCAAAAAAAGCTTCTCTTGAGAGTAAACTTTCCTTTTCAAAATGAATTTCAAACTGAGGTGTACCGGTAACCAGTATCTGATTTTCTTTGATATTTGGATGATAATACAACAACTCTGCTTTCATATGTTCGCTCCAAACCAAATAATAATCTGTCTCAACCACCATAGTTGCTTTAGGCAAATTATCCCACGAAAAAATAAATGATACCGTAGGTATTCCCAAATCTTTTGCCGCCAGCAATGGTGCTATTGATTGAACGTGTCTTTGTGAAGTGCAAAATACTACACTTGGCTTTTCGGATTGTAGAACAGCTTGACAATGTGTATAGTACTTTGTTTTTCTTTCGAAATAATTGATGTACTTGTCTAATAATTGCAATCCTCTCTCGCTGGACAAAGTAAAAATCAACAATCTCGCCAGCATACTTTTAACTGCGGCATTTAAGGTTTTGTAAGAAAACTTGAATTTGTATGAATTATATACTTTATCCCCGGTTCTTTGGATAAACACATTGAGATTGACATCTTTTTTGGCCTTTTTCAAGGTATCGGTTACAGGATGTATTTTTTGATTTTCAATTTTCAATTCTTTAAAACCCAAACTCTCAACCGGAAAGTGTGTCTTGTTCCAAAAAACAACATCATTATTTTTTTTCTCTCCTTCTGCAATAAAATTAGAGTAGGCAAAATTTCTCAATCCAACCCCATCTAACAATAATAAAAATACTTTGTTTTTTGCCATTATTCGATAGGTAAACTTCCTATTCTTCCGTGATCTGAATAGGATCGGTGAACAATAAAATTATTATCTAACGGATTTTCCGAAAGAAAGGAGATGTTACAAAAATAATCCTTTACTACAGGGTTTAAACGCCATGGCACTACTGTTTGGCTATCAATTTGCCATCCTAAATTTTCGAGCTGTCTTGTTTTTAAATCGTTCCACGAAGTGATATAATCTATCCAATTAAATCCCAAATCCCAAGCTTCTTGGGCAGCCTCTTGTATGTTGTTGATATCAACCATACGCAAACCGGATACTTCAGGCTGACTAACAGCTGTTGAACCTTCTTGCAATTGAATCCCTTTTAATCCAGGTTGCTGAAAATAATGTGTCTTATTGTACGATAAATGAGATGTATCGATAGTAGTAGAGACACAAACCTCAGCTAGGGTTGGATTGCTTAACTTCGGATTGATTTTTACAAACCTAACTAAATCATAATACCTTATCCAACGCATATTCTGATATAATCCTAAGCCTGCTTTGTTGGCGGCTGTTGCTGCCAATGGATAATACTGTCTGGCTAAAGCATATAGCTTACCTAATATGCCTTTCCCCCTACATTCTTCATCGAGGTAAACATTAATAATCCAAGCAACATTGCCGCCAAAATTAGCACCAACATGCCCTACAATGTTCCCTTTCTCATTAACGCAAATAAAAGAACGACCAAATTCCTTGTCACCATATTGCCAAATCCAAAACGCTTTATTGTGTAAAGGATGATTTGCCCTGTACACTTTTTTAAAAAAGTATAAAAGTGCATCCCAATCCTCTATTGTTGCTTCTCTTGTTATCATTAACTTGAATAGTTTTTACCGCCGGGCAAATCATTCGAACTATATCGCTTTAGGAGTAATTTATCAGCGGTTATATCATTGCTACCCCTTTCCATACTAAAGCCTATTTTGTGCCCCGTTTGTTTAGCCATTTCAGGAACCGGCCATCCACAGGCTTCCGCACTTCCATAAGGGTAACTAATGGCTAAATTATCATTTTTTTTAAAACTTTGGATAAAGGATTTTGTTTTTAGAATTTCTTCTTCGATTTCAGGCTTAGGCAAAAGCCCTAAAGCAAGGTGACTATGCGTATGGTTACCCAACATATTCCTTTCTGCCAAATAACGCAACTGATCGTTACTCATGTAAAGAGTATCGGCTACCGACTCCTCCTCAAAATTACGTTGAAATAAGGCATTGATTACTATGTCCAAGGAACTTTTTGGCAATTTAAAATTTAACAGATATTTCAGGCAGGCAGTCGATTGGTCATCATAACGATAATGCGCTACGGCTTTTGAAAACTCGGCCGGGGTTAACTCGTTTTGCTGAGAATTGGGAATTTTATTGATTTCTTTTAAAATTTCATTGGGACTAACCTCTGAACGAACCATATGAATTTTATGTACCATTGAAACTTTATTGTCTATAAAATTCATGGAATTGATAAAGAATAAAGCTTCCGTACGATGTTGTTCAAGTATAGGTAAAGCCAACTCGAATTGCTCTTTTAAACCATCATCAAATGTTACCAGCAAATGATGACGTTTGTCTGCTAAAACAGTATCAATATCAGTGGTCAGTTCATCAATAGTAATAAAACGACCCATTTTTTTCAACTCTTTAATTTGATAGTTAAACTCGTCCGGAGTTACACCAAAAATGCTGGGATAGGGTTTATTAAAATCGCGTCTGATATAATGAAAATTGCAAACTGTAAGCATATTAAAATTTCAATTGAATAATTTCTTGGTGTATTTTGGTTTTTCCTGCGAGTAAAACTTAATGCGCTTGAAATATTAAGTTGCTTCTAAAGCAGCGTTTGATTTACAGCTATTGTCAGTTCACCGGAATTAATAAACTTAAAGCCATTTTCATGCAGTATGGTGTAAATTTCATCTCTGCAATCAAACTCATCATGAATCTCTATGGCGAGACATTTCGTGATTTTTAAAAAACTCAGATCGCTATTTTCCCCAGTAAACAACTCTTTTTCTGATCCTTCAATATCAATTTTAAGAATATCAATTTGATCCCAACCATACTTTTCAATAAGGCTGTTTATAGCAAAAGCCTCCAAATCTGTTGGCTCTTGAGTCTCATCAACCCTGATTGACCAGTGCTTTTTGTCGCGAAAATCTTTGATAATTTTTAAAAATGAATTGCGACTCCAAACTCCTCCCTTGATTTTTTGCACTGTATTGATTTTGTTCAAATCGAAATTGGTTGACATTACATTAAAATTGTCGGGATCCGGCTCTACTGCTATAAATTCAGAATCCGGAAAAAACTTTGACAAAAAAACAGTAGTCAATCCTATATTACTCCCGGCATCAATAATTTTTAAAGAATGACTTTCAGGAAAATTATCTTTAAAAATTTTCACCAAAGGTTCGTATTCTAAATACTTGTAAATCTGGCTAAAAACCTCTAAATCACTGGAAGGCCTTTTTCTGGTTTTTAAAGTAACGCCCAGTTTTGGATAATGAGACACAAAAGAATGGTCACTTTCAGATTGCAGTATACCGCCATAACGAATCAAGTGAGCATAATAATCATTGATAAGTCTTTCGGAAGCCGTAGTTTTTGAACGAATAACTCTTTTGAAAAAGTATTGCAATACTTTTTTTCTACTACCGGCATCCAAACGATGTAAATTCAAAATTTTCTGCATGAGGTTATCCATTAAATTTATGTACCATACGCTCCGCTTTTTCCCAATCCTGCATAGTATCAATATTAACATACAAAAGAGGATCACTTTCGATATAAGCAATAGAATTTCCAAAAAAACTTCCTGCTTTAGCTACCGAAGTTTTGGCAAGATAAATCGACCCATCACGATGAAATGCTTTGGGTAATTCTTGTCGCCTTGGTATAATATTTTGCTCTCCTGTAGCCACTTTCAGCAACCCGTTTTGGTCTTCTTCAAAAGCCCAGTGAGGGTTATATTCGTGGGGAATGGGCAACACACTAACCAAACTGTCTGCTCCAGAAGCTGTGAACTTAAGAATGGCTTGATCTATAAAACCCTTAGCTCTGAAAGGTGTTGTAGGTTGCAGCAAACAAACCGCATCAAAAAAAACCGCTTGTCGCTCATAAAAATCGATAGCGTGCTGCACTACCGCGATGGAAGCTGTATCATCTTGAGACAATTCAGCCGGACGCATAAATGGTGGTTTATAACCACAAACTTCAGCGGCTATGGCTATTTCTGTATCTTCTGTAGAGACAACAATTTCTGAAAGTCCGACCGAAGCCTTAGCTGCATTAATCGTATATTCTAACAAAGGAATATTGCCCAACAGTTTAATATTCTTTCTGGGCACACCTTTTGAACCGCCTCTTGCCGGAATAATGGCTAAAATTTTCATATTAAGAATACCATTTTCTTTTCTTTCTTTTGAGATAAGTCGCTAATTTTTCTTTAAAAAAATAACACTTCATTTTAAAATCGGGATAAGGAAAAATCAACTGACCTCCTCCACACCAGACTTGAGGTGAAAACGGACCGCAATCCGGATTTTTATAGTCGCATACCATTTCAGCATGCAAAGCTTTCGGAAATAATTCCTTCAGAAAAGCCACTTGTAAAGCCCTACCTCCTTCGATAAAAACTATTGTTTTAGGGCCACACATACGCTTTACTTGGGCTAAAGCATCATCTGAACCATCAATAATGATAAAATCAAAAAAAGTATTTTCAGGGATTTGATTCAAATCGCTAAACAACTTTACGCTTTCAATTTGCGTCACATTCTTTTTGACTGCATTCAAACAATAGTCATTAGCTTCAGTTGCCGTGTAATGAATTTGGGGTGAATAAGTAAGTACCGCATCGGCTATGCAACCTATTCCAATACCTACTTCTAACACATTGTTCAATCGAAAATCACAGATTAGCCTTAAGGCACATTTTAAGGCATACTCCGTGGCAATATGTTGGTTGCCTTCTATCTTTGAAAACTTCAAATAGGTCTTTTCGGCAAATTGATTTGCAGTCATGTTGCTAATAGGTTATAGTTTTATGAAATTGCAATGGCAATTCTTTTAATAAATCGGCTATTTTTTCTCCGGCATTTCCGCCACCGTAAACTGGTGAACTATCAGGCTTTTGTTCCTTTAAAACAGTAGTAATCGCTTCAATAATTTCTTGTTCGTCATAGGAAACGTCAATCACATTATTCCCTCGGTCACGGCGATTTTGGCGAGAACCGATATTCACTACCGGAACGCCTAAATAAGCACATTCTCTGATTCCAACACTAGAGTTTCCAATCAATCCTTTAGAGTGGTGTAATAAATTTAAAAAATCGTCACCCTCCATATTTTTGAAAAAGTGTACGTTTTCCATTTTGTACTTTTCCCTAAACGATCGAATTCCGGTAGACGTACCATCAGCTCCGGCATCAACATTGGGCCAAAACCAAAGTGTTGGCAGGTTAATCTTCATAATGGCGCGTAACGTTGCTTCAATATGGTTGCGGGAATCCTGATATTCATTGGTTACAGGATGTTGCATCACCACCAAATAGCCTTGAGATAAATCCGGTTTTGAACCAACACCACCGTATTTTTGGTACGGATTGAAATCGAGTGCTGTTTTTTGCGCAACAACTTGGGCAATATCTATCGACGGACAGCCGGTATTGAAGATCATTTCAGGATTTTCTCCTAACTGAATTACCCGTTGCTTGGCATTTTCGGAGGCTACAAAATGATAATCCGCTAATTTGGTAATGGCATGTCGCACTTTTTCGTCTATGTTTCCGGTTACTTCCCCACCTTGAATATGCGCCAAAGGAATGTTCATGTAAGAAGCTGAAATAGCTGTTGCCATCGTTTCAAAACGGTCGGCCACAGTAACTACTATATCCGGACGAAGATTGTCAAAAACGGTAGACAACTCTAATATTCCGATACCGGTAGTTTTAGCAGCCGCGGTTAAGTTTTCGCCTTCCAACACATTAAAAACTTTGGCCGCTATTTCAAAACCGTCTTTTTCTATATAGTTTACGGCACTACCGTAACGATCGAGCAAGGCAGAGGCGGCTACAATTAGCTGTAGTTCTAATTCGGGATGTTTTTTTAAAGCCGACAGAACTGTTTTGACACGGCTATAAGATGGACGTGCTGTTACTACTACAGCTATTTTTCTTTTATTATTCATGCTAAATCTTCTTCCTTCAAAAAATCCCATTGTAACAAATCAACTTTGAGTGTTCTGCCAACCACCTTTTGAAAGTCGGAGGCAGCAATACCGTATCCCTTTGGTTTTTTACTCTCTAAATCACCAAAGGTCAATACATGCCCTGCCGGCAGTTGCTTATTAACAGCCAATGATTTTTCAAAAATAGCCTTTACGGCACTGAAATCTTCATTGTTATGTTTATCAACAACGCTGTTTTGGGCCAAATGAATCTCATGTACAGCTTCTGCTAATTGTTTGGTCTCTTCTATGGTTAATGAAGCGATGGCGTCGGGGCCAAACATAGCACGATGAAAAACCACGTGAAATTCCAATATCGATGCTCCTAGGGCCACTGCAGCGATACCGGTACTCACTTTGGCAGAATGATCAGAAAAACCGACCGGCACTTGATAACGGTCTCGTAATTCTTGCATCACACCAAAACCGTACTGTTCCGGTTTTGTCGGATAAGCGGTGGTACATTGTAAAATGGAAAACGCTACGTTTTTATTTTTTAAAAAGGCTACAGTTTGATCAAGTTCTTCAAAATTACTCATCCCTGAAGAGATGATGACAGGTTTACCGGTCTGGGCAATTTTTTCAAGCAGTAAAAAATTATTGACTTCACCGGAACCGACTTTGTATATTTTTACCCCAATTTCTTCGAGCCAATCTACAGCCATATTACTAAAAGGAGAACATATAAAATCTAAGCCAACAGCATCACAATGGGCTTTGATACCTTTCCATTGCTCCAAAGTAAATTCCATACGTTTCCAATAATCAAAACGCGTGGCATCTTCCTTGGAAAAATGTACCCTAAAAGGTTCATACGGACTACTCTCGGCCTCAGCTATGTGCAGCTGAAATTTAATAGCTTGTACTCCGGTTTGGGCCACAGCATCAATGTAGGAATACAAAATCCCCAAACTTCCATCATGGGCTTGGGCTATCTCGGCAATTAAATAGGGTTTATTTTTCATCAAAAGACAATTGAAACGGAAGTAAAAGTAACTAATTTTCCGGTTTCCAATAAATTTTAGGTTCTTTTAATTTGGTATAATTAGCAAACTCTTTGGGGGTAAAAGCAGTTCGGTTTTTTAGGATATTCGGACTTAAGCGTAACAAATCCCATAGTGCTCCCAGAACAGGAAAGACAACTTGTAACTGACCGCTTAAAATCTTGGTCTTCATTTGCCTCCAAACCGAATACAAGAAGAAGCGCAACGCTTTTCCCGGCGGATAAAAAAGAAAAATATTGAACCAACCGGCCCGCAATCCTCTGCGGTAACGAAGCGCAAAATCTTTAGTCACATTTTTTCGCTGTTTTAAATCAACGCGATGCCACACCAAAACCTGAGGCACATACTGTATTTCCCAACTGTTTTTAAACAATTGTAATGAGGCAAAATTTTCCTCTCCGTAAAATTCAAACCATTCAGGATACGACGGGATGGCTCGCCAAGCATCCATACGCCAAGCATGCCCACAACCTACAAAACTTTTTACCACTTCAGGTACTTGGCTCGACTTGGTGCTTTCCGGCGCGGTTTTACTCCAATAAATTCGAAAGGCTATTAAACCACATTTTGGATTCTCTTTAAAATATTCGCCTATGATTTCCAGCGGGTTATCAGAGAGAAAATGAGCATCATCATCTAAAGAAACAGCAACATCTGCTTGGGTTTCGTTTAGCATTACATTGCGGCAATAAATATAACCTCTCGAAATTTTATTCTGCAGGAGATGTATTTTGGGAAACTGTGCTTTCACCGCTTCGGCAGTCCCGTCCTCCGAACCGTCATCAAAAACGACACACGCTACAGCAGGATTTTCCAATAACGGATAAACCGTTGCTAAGGTTAAAAGCAAATCATCTTTTCTGTTTTTGGTGGAAATGTGAATGGCAAATTTCATCAAGCAATAGACAAGCCATCTAAGACTTTCTTTAAAGATTTTTCATCGCAATAATGGGTCAAATCGGGGCGATTGAGTGGCAGTTGTTGCGGATTTTCTTTCCAAAGGCTATAAAGCTTGGTAATGTTAGCCTCGATAGCAGCTACATCATTAACCTCTGACCAATAGGGATAATCTTTCCCCAATAATCTTCGCACTTCACTATAGTATGGCCCAAGAACTAAAATGGGTTTATTAGAAACCACACAATTGGGAAACTTACCGGGCAAAAACGGACTTATTTCGGATATGGCTTCCAATATGATGTTGACGGCTGCTTTCTTTTCCAGCGACTGCACTATTTTATACGGAATATAATCGCTAACCACTAAGGCAGGATTATCTTGGTATTGTTTTAAAATAGACTCTTGCTTTTTGTAATTACCCACAAAATACAACTTGGCTTCGCCTTTTGCCTGTGGGTTATTAGCCAAAAATTGCAAGAACCCTTGAATTAAAAAATCCGGATTTCGTTGCTGAAGTAAGTTACCGGCATGCAATAATGAAAACTGATTCTCTGTAAAAAAAGAAGGTGTAGGCTGTGGTTCAGTGTCGGTTTTAATTTGATGCGGAATCACACAACTCTTACCCTTAACAGCCGGGAAGTAACTTTGCATCCATTCTTGCAGCAACAAACTCGGAAAAGACAAAAATTGGGCTTTCTCTGTAATTTGTCGCATAAAGGCTTCCTTGTGTTGGTAACTTTGCTCCACATAATTGAATGGTCTGGGATAAAAGTGAAAAGGATACGGATCGTGAATGTAAGCCATCCATTTCGATTGTAACTGCGGCAATTGCAACATGGCACGATGCGGCCTGAAACTACCGCCTTTGCTTAGCGTCAGGATTAAATCAGGCGCAAAATCTTGAGTGTTGCGGATGGCTTTAGCAATAGATTTTGTGTCGTTGGTATGCGTAAACGAAAATCCGAACCAGCTTTCAAGCCGATGATTGATGTATTGCTTGGTATAACGCTGAAAAACTCGAATAAGGCGAGACAAAAAGTAAAAAAAAGTCCATTTATGCTCTTTGATTAAGGTACAATCAATGCCGGGAAGCTGGATGTCTTTGTGCGAATAATGAAGCACTTTTAAGACATATCCCGCCTTGTGAAGATTGGTTATTAAAGCCACTCTTCCTTTAGAAGCACTGCTGTCTTCAACATTAATTGATTCAGATATGATGAGAATTCGCATTAGCTGGTAAGTTTCTTTCTTAATCGAATTAGTGACAATCTAAAGGGTAAAAAGGTATATAAAATTCTCCAATACATTTGTTGCCCGAGCGATAAATCTAATTTAGACAGTATTTCGGAAAATAAGTTATATTTTTTGTAGCCCAACGCCATTTGCACAAAGAATCGCATGAGCGTAGGCGTTAACATATTTTTCTTATTGAGATTCTCCACTATCAACAATACAGCATCTTTTTTAGAAACTATCCTCATTTCATTGCGACGAGAAAACTCGCCCGTATTGGAATTATAGTGCTTTCTCCCGAAAAATAAAGTCTTATTGATGGAAACGCCTTGCGCTCCGCTTGCTAAAATGCGGGAATACAATTCCCATTCTTCGGCAAACATGAGCGTTTCAACAAAGCGATTTTGTTCAAAACAACTTTTGCGCCACATGACCGCGCAAGAATTGAAAGGAAGCTTATAAGTCAGCATTTTTTCCACATCCTTACTGTAAACAGCGAATTTGGTATACGTTTTAGAATAGTCAAATTGATAATCAAAATCTCCCTCAAAAGCAGCGCGTTGGTACCTACAAAAAGCTACCTCGGGCTGGTTAAGTTCTGCCACACAACATTCTAAGTTTTGCGGATGTACTATATCATCGTCGTCAAAAAAAATGAGGTACTGCCCTTTTGCCAAATCAATCCCGAAGTTACGACAACCCGGCAAACCCTTGTGGTATTGCTCCGTTCTTTTACGATATGAAAAACGATGGTCCTGAGCCAAAATTGGCGCTATCACTTCCTGAGTATTATCGGTACCACCATCATCAATAATCAAACATTCAAAATCACTAAACGTTTGATTTTGTATAGATTGCAAAGTTTCCACTATAAAGTGCGCTCTATTG
This sequence comes from Flavobacterium sp. FEMGT703F, assembly GCA_002786385.1. GTDB lineage: Bacteria > Bacteroidota > Bacteroidia > Flavobacteriales > Flavobacteriaceae > Flavobacterium > Flavobacterium cheonhonense. Next base: position 62,650 of record PGCN01000003.1, on the reverse strand, counting down.
TAAGTGGCCATGATAATAGAAACCTGTACGTTCACTTGGTTCATTTTTAAACTTTAATCTTCTTAATTTGTTGGCCAAATGAGGTTAATCCCTTTCCGGTTGTGGCATATAATACCCCTATAAAAAATAACTTCATTTTTGTTATTAAGCCTATTGTAGGTATCTGGCACAGTTCTTTACAATAAAACAAAAACTGACGGTTTTCCAGAACCTTTTTGAGGGCTTTCAAATAATTGTCAAAAATATACTTTGTTAGCTTGTGTTTGTTATTCAAATAAAAAAAAGCAATATATTTTCTCACTTGCAGTTCTGACTTCAAATGATCAAGTGAGATCTTGTGTGAGAACTTACCTGTGATAGAGTCGTTATGAATTAAAACCTTGAATAAAACTTCATTGGCATGAGACATCTCGACATTGGGTTTGGAAATGACACGAAAGGTAAAATCCAAATCTTGGGCTCTTGACAAGTTTTCGTCGAAAGAAATACCGTTCAGAACAGCTCTTTTATATAAAAAAGTAGGCGTGTTTAGCGACAATTCATTGTTTGCGTAGGCCGTTAGCGGTTCACTGTTGAGATTGGTATTATACTGTTTTGAGGTAACATGGGTTGCCGGATTATATTTCACAAAACCCGAGGAAACAACCGACGTTTCAGGATAATGCTGTAACATACTCACCTTTTTCTCCAGAAATTCCTCAAACATTATATCATCGCTGTCAAACCAATTGATCAAATCACCCTTACTGTATTCAAACCCCAAGTTTCTGCATGAGTTAGCTCCTTTTGGCTTATTCTCGGGTCTTTTATAATACTTAAAACGCTCATCCATCCGGCAAAATGCAGTAATAACTTCTTCTGAAGTATCGGTTGAACCATCATCAACGATAATACATTCCCAATTTTGGTAGGATTGCAACTTCACACTGTTGAGCGTTTCCAGAATTAAATTGGCTCGGTTGTAAGTTGGAATGATTATGGACACTAAAGGTTGCAACATTTTATGAGGCTTTAAAGGTCTAAATAAGTTCTCCCCGCTGAAGCACTTTTAGCACGATGACTAATGATTTGCTTTTTAAATTGCAACAAACGCCCCAGTTGCTTTTGCACGAGCAATGCTTTTTGCCATTGAAACTTCAAAATCTTTTTGAACCTCACTTTCTTAAGCTCTTTGCCTATTCTCGAATATTCCTCTTCAAAAGATTTATTAATGTTGGAAAGTCTGAGTTTGTACTTTCGCTCGGCCAAATCAAAATATTGTTGGGAAAACGGAGCTATCTTTGGGGATTTTCTATCCTCACGATCGTGAATTAAAAAAGCATGAGGAACAACGCCGATTTTTAAACCATGATACAATACCCTGTGGCAATAGTTATCATCTTCAGCATAATGAAAAAATAAAGGATCAAATCCGCCAACTGTATTAATACATTTTTCTGATAAAAGCCAACCGGCTGCATTTACAAATGGAACATCATATGCCGTTTGTATGGCATTCCGGAGAACAAAATCTGAAAAAAAATCGCTGTTTTGAGTATCTTTCACATACTTAGAGAAAGCAGAGTCTAATTTGGTTTGTTTTCCGTTGATATGGATTGGACTTAATATACCGTAATTGGGTTCAGACCGCTGAATTTGCAATAACCTGTCCAAACAATTGTCGATGAGATATGCATCTTGATTGAGTAAAAAAACAGATTTTGCATTCAACTCCAATGCTTTTTTAATTCCGAGATTATTGGCCTTTCCAAAGCCCAAATTAGTTTTTTGAGGCAATAGAGTAACTGAAGGAAAATGATTCCTAATAAAGTCTACAGTATCATCTACTGAGGAATTATCTACCACAATAACAGGATATGGCAAAGTGCTTTCCAAGCATTTTTGTATCCATGGCATTGCATTATAGGTAACTATTACAATATGGATTTTGTCATCAGTCATTACACATCATTAAATCCAAGTTATCATATACCATCTGTTTTTGACGGACTAATTGCCGACCAATCACCTCAAAATCCCATTTCTTATAGATGGGAATTATAGCGTCAATCGACTCAAAATCGATACATCCCATTTCTTTATCGGTCCAAGTCTTTATGTATGAATCAAGTTTCGGCAAATTTTTATTCAAACCAACATAAGGCCTGCCAAAACTTTGAGCTGTAATTAATCCATGAAGACTAGTTCCAACATACAAAGAGGCATTGCTAATGGCAAACATAATATCATAGATACTTTGGGGCTTGATTAAAGTAAACGAAGCCTCTAATTTGTGAATTTTATTCAAAATAACATCATCCTCATGGCCCGGTGCTAAACCTATAGGACAAAGGACAATTTCTAATTCCAATTGCGCTCCGACACTTTTTAATTGCTTGACGAACGTTTTCAAATCATTTGGTGATTTATATCTCCCCAATTGAAGAAACATATATTTCTTATCTTTCAAAGTTTTCAAATTAGTACCGGAATACAAAAAATCTTGGGCGAAAATATCCGACATTATTATTGCGGAATCGGGTACTAATTTTGGGCTCAACCCGAAAAGTTTCATAGAATCATAACTTCTTTGGTCTCTAACGGAAAGCAAGGATGATTTTTGTAGCGTATTGATTAACTTGCTGTTTTTGGGTTTTTCTTTAGTCCCGAAAAAAACGCCTCCTACAGAACTAAAAAACAAATTCAGTTGATTGTTTTCTAATTCTTCCTTTGAAGGACAAAACGGAATGGCCACCTTGTTATGAGATAAAACAATTTTTGCAAAGTCTATTTTAGCATTCAACCTTTTGAAATAGCTATTTTTTAGTAGTTTAGAGTAGGTTGGACTAATAAAGGAGTATAAAGTACGCCACTCCGTAAAAAAAACTTCACCCCCGCCAATAACAACGTTGCCCCCTAACAATTTAACCTTTTTTTGAAATGACAAATAAGAAGCTGTAGGCAATGCGCCAAAACCCGAAAAATCAGATTTTACGACTGCATAGTTCAAAAATACAGTTTGTGGATAATGGCGTTCCAATACACTTTTAAATAGTATTGGGAATAACAAATCTCCGTAATTTATTCGGTCTGATGCACTTAAAAAATGAATTATTTTTTTATCTCCACTCATAATCACAATAAAAGCCTTTATTCCATGACGGTAAAACTCCGGTATTATAAAAATCACCCTTTTCACAAGTTAGCCAAATAGCTTCTTGTGCATAATCTAACGTTTCCTTTCCTTCTCTAAGATAGGCATTTATGTAGTAATTCCCTTCAATTAAAGGCCACTTAGGTATTGTTAAAATTGCCTCGTCTGTTAAAAGTGGCGTCAACAAACTTTCTGTAGAGCAATGAAATTGAGGCACATCATCTTGATTGTAAATTCCTATACCGAAATGAATAGGTTTTTTTAATCCGGATGACTCAATTTTAATTTTTATGTTAATGGTTTCTCCGGAAAGAATTCTTTCAACTTTTTTAAAATCTCTGTTCAAAATGGTAATGTCGGAGATTTTAATATTTTTGGGAGATGTTTTTTGATGGAGCGGCTTAAAGAAACTGTTAATCTCTTTATTTGAAGTGTAAAAATCAACAGCAGCATCTGAATGACCTGAAAAAGCAAATTGTCCGTTTTCAAGTACTATCCCTTTAGAGCAAATATTTTTTACCGAAGCCATATTATGACTAACAAATAGTACCGTTCTGCCTTGTCCTTTGCTGATATCTCCCATCTTGCCCAAGCATTTTTTTTGGAATTCGGCGTCACCAACTGCCAATACTTCGTCTACGATGAGGATTTCGCTTTCTAAATGTGCGGCGACAGCAAAAGCCAGTCGAACATACATCCCGGATGAATATCGCTTTACCGGAGTATCTATATATCGTTCTACACCGGAAAAATCAATAATCTCATCCAACTTTCTGGTGATTTCTTTTTTGCGCATCCCTAATATAGCGCCGTTGAGATAGATATTTTCCTTTCCGGTTAATTCCGGATGAAAACCGGTACCTACTTCCAGCAAACTGGCAATACGCCCTTTAACTTTGATTTCTCCGGTGGTCGGTCCGGTAACTCTGGACAACAGTTTGAGTAGTGTACTTTTGCCGGCTCCGTTTTTACCGATTATACCAACCGCCTCACCTTGATTGATTTCAAAATTAATATCCTTTAACGACCAAACAATATCGCTTTGACCTTTTACACTTCGATCATTGGTTTCCCCAATTTTGAGAAAAGGATCTTCTTTCCCCATAACTTTGGTAATCCAAAAACGCTCAATATCGCGAGAAATGGTTCCGGTTCCTATTTTACCTAACTGGTAGGCCTTAGATAGATTTTCGACTTTAATTACAGGGCTGCTCATTAGACAGTATCGACAAAGTTTTTTTCTGTTTTATTAAAAATAATAATTCCTAAAAACAGCATGATTAAAGTAAAAACAACTGAATACCCTATGCTCCATACAGTGAATTCGCCTTTGCCTAAAAAAGCAAAACGAAAAGCTTCAATGATACCGGTCATTGGATTGAGTTGAATGTATTTTTTATAAGCTTCGGGAGCCGCACTTAAGGGATAAATAACTGTGGTAGCATACATTAACAACTGCACTCCAAAAGTAACCAAAAAGGATAAATCTTTATACTTGGTTGTAATGGCAGTAATAATCAACCCTATTCCTAATCCCAAAAAAGCCATTAACACAATCAAAAAGGGAAAGAAAACAAGCGCATAAGTCGGCTGAAATTGAGCTCCGTTAATGGCAAAATAGATCATTACTGCAATAAACAACAACATTTGCACACTAAATCGAACCAAATTACTGACCACTATACTTAATGGCATTATCAAACGGGGGAAATATACTTTTCCGAAAATATTAGTATTATCTCTAAAAACTGTACTGGTTTTGGTTAGGCAATCGGCAAAGTAATTCCAAGCGGTAATACCCGAAAGATAAAACAAAAACTTTGGCAAACCATCAGTACTAATACCTGCCAATTTACCGAAAACTAGAGAAAACACCAAAGTAGTGAAAATTGGCTGTATGAAAAACCATAATGGCCCTAAAACGGTTTGCTTATAGAAGCTTACAAAGTCTCTTTTAACAAACAAAACCAGCAAGTCTCTGTAGTGCCATAAATCCTTGAATTTAACATCAAAAAGCGATGTATGCCCTTTGATTATTAAATCCCAATCATGAGACTGATCATCGTTTTCCATGAATACGGTTTAAAGTGGTTTTAAATTCTGCAAGTTGCAAATATATAAATTACTAAAGTCCTTTTAAAGCAATGAAATGATTAATTTGATTATTCTGCCTTAATCACTAAAAAAAATGAAATAATGACTAAATTTGTAAAATTAAATAACACACTTTGCTGTCCATTTTCAAAACAAAACCATTACTAAAAGACTTAATTCCAAAGAATTTTGTGGATATTCATTCCCATTTATTACCGGGGATTGATGACGGTTCTAAATCAGTGGAGGAAACGGCAAGCTTAATGACGCAAATGAATGGTTTAGGGATAAATCATTTTATCACCACGCCTCATATTTTTACCAATGTTTGGGACAATACTGAAGCCGTTATCACTAAAAAATTAGGCGACACTAAACTTGAGTTAAAACATAAAAACTGTTACGATACTTTTGAGGCAGGTGCGGAGTACATGTTAGACTCTTTTTTTCTGAAACGATTGGAAACTGAAAAGTTACTGACTTTAAAAAACAACTATCTTTTGGTTGAAATATCTTATCTAAACCCACCAATCCAACTGTATGAAATTTTATTTGAAATTCAATTGGCGGGTTACAAACCTATCTTAGCCCATCCGGAGCGTTATGTGTTTTACCACAACAACTACAAGGAATTTCACAAACTTAAAAACTCGGGTTGCTTGTTCCAACTAAACCTTCTCGCAACTGTGGGTTACTACGGAAAAAATATTGAAATGGTGGCAGAAAAATTATTACAAGATGATTTATACGATTTTGTAGGCAGCGATATTCATCACCAAAAACACCTCGATGCATTGCACACCAAGGTTAAAATAAAAAGCCTTCCCCGGTTAGAGAAGGCTTTTAACAACAATTTATTTTTTCTTTAAAAATCTGTCTTTCCAGGATTTTTTCTCAAGGTCAGCACCATAACCGTAGCCATAGCCGTAGCCATAGCCATAGCCGTAACCATAAGTTTTTCTCCAAACCGTATCGTTGAGAAGAATAGACATGTTAGGTAACTTTTTCTCTTGGTAAAAACTATCGGCTATTTTTAACAATCGCTTGTCTAAATAATTGGCTCTTACAATGTATACAAAAGCATCGGCATGTTTGGCCACCAACAAAGTATCGGTAACCAAACTAATAGGAGCAGTATCCACCACTATGTAATCGAATTGTTGCTTCAAAGTGGCGAACATCTCATCAACTTTCGGACTCAATAATAAATCGGCCGGATTTGGAGGTATAACTCCTGATGGCAAGACATACAAACTCTCAAAACCTTCTAATTTCACTATGAAATCTTCTATTTTTTGACCTGATTTAACAATATAGTTGGTTAATCCCATCGCCGGAATGTCTAGATATTTATCAATTTTAGGATTTCTGATATCCAAACCAATCAACAACACCTTTCTGCCGGTTAGAGCGATTGTACTCGCCAAGTTAATAGCCACAAAGGTCTTCCCCTCTTTTGGCATGGTTGAAGTAACAAAAATGGTTTTTGCTTTATCCTCCGGGACCGAGTTGAGCATAAACTCTAAATTAGTCCTTACTATTCTGATTGCTTCGGCTGAACTGGAACGACTGCTGGCATTGATAATTTCTCCCTCACTATCCGATTTTGGAATATCACCTAAAAACGGTATACTAGTGTAGTTTTCAATGTCTTGTCTGGTTTTAATTTTGGTATCTAATAAGTCTACAAGATAGATGATGAGAAAAGGAATCAACAAACCCGACATTAAACCAATCAACAACACCAAACTGGAATTGGGAAAAATTGGAGAATTTTTCGACTTGGCTTCATCTATCATTTTGGCTTTAGGAGCAGTTACCGCCAATGAAATCCCAACTTCTTCCCTTTTCTGGAGCAAGTATAAATACAAAGACTCTTTTATTTTTTGTTGTCTTCCAATTACGTTGAGCTCTCGGGTTTGTTTTGGTATTTCAGATATCTTACCGTTAATCAAATTGTCTTGAGCTTGTAAATCGGAACGCTTAATCTTTAAAGAAGCTATTAAACGATTCAGACTTTCTTTAACACTTTTACGCATGTCATCAATTCTATTGTTCAAATTGATAACTACACTGTTTTTAGCTGTACCGCCGCCGTTGACAATTCTGTTGCGTTCAATAATGTAACCATTGTATTGATTGATCAAATCGGCAGCATTATTATTGGTAACATTGCTGTTGGGCGAAGGAATTAAATTGCTGGGAATTATATCTTCTTTGGAGGAATTATTGAGATAATCCAACATGGAATTAACTACTTTGATTTGGGTCTCCGTCTCAATTAATGCCCTTTCAAACTCTACGGAATTTTGGATAAACAAATCCGCATCAGAAGCAATATTGGTCAATCGGTTTGAGGTCATATAACGCTCACCCTCTTTTTCAACATCGCCCAACTCATTAGTTATATATACCAATCGATCATCAATAAATTTTTGGGTGCTTTTAGAAACGAAATTTTTATCATCAATAGCGTCTTGGTTGTAAATAGCAATAATAGTATTCAACAAATCTTCAGCTTTCTTGGCAACCGGGTCATTTAAAGTTAGCTCAACCACACTTGATTTTTCATTCAATGGAGCAATGGTAAGGCGACTTTTATAACTCTGAACCACATTGTCCAGATTGTTTACAGTAACAGTGATAGAAAAATCTTCCTGATCCTTATTATTGTCCAACATGCGTTTAAGCACAACCATCTTACAATTTTTTAATCTGATGGTGGAACCGTATCGAAAAGTATTAATCAGCTTACCATCTGAAGTGGTTAATTCGAAGGTGTTCTCGGTTTTAGAATTCACCTTATAGGACTGAGGTTTTGTAAAAAAAGTATCATTCGATTCAAAAAAAGAAACATCTATCGGTAATCGATCGCCATAAAGTTCAATTCGCTTTACAGTCCCTTCAGCATGGTAGGTTACATTGTAATTAAGCTTCTTTACTGCTGATTTTATTATTGATCGCGACTTGATGATTTCAATTTCATTATCAACATTACTTTTCATTCCCTTCATCATTCCTAAATCAGCAAAGGCAGACAGTTCCGATTCTAAACCTCCCTTTTTTTCATCTTTAACCAAAATAGTAGCACTGGCTTGATACTGAGGAACAGTATAGCGTAAATACAACAAACTAAATACCGTACAAAATATAATGGAAACTATGAACCAAGGCCAATATTTGAAATACTTATCAAATTGTTCTCTTATGTCCAGACTTTCGTCGTTGTGATTATGCTGTAAAGGAGATTGTTCTTGCATAGAGTTTATCGGGTAAGAATAATTAAAATGGTTCCTAATAATGACAAGGCAGAAATTACAGTGGTTACATTAGGCCCGACAGCCGAAGAATTTACCCTTGTTTTGTTAGGCTCAACCATTACCACATCGTTTTGGGAAAGGTAATAAAACGGCGAATTAATAAAATCTGCTTTGGTTATATCAACCCTGTTGTAGGTCATTTTACCATTTGATTCTCGCACCACTAATATATTGTCTCTTTTGCCGTAAATGGTTAAATCCCCGGCTTGACTAATGGCTTCTAAAAGTGTAATTCGCTCACTGTTAATCTTAATGGTACCTGGCTTTAGCACCTCTCCCAAAACCGAAACTTTATAATTCAAAATTCTGAGATTAATGGTTGGATTTGTAATGTATTCTTTGACAGCAGTTTGTAGCTTTGTTACAGCCTCAGAACGACTCAAACCGGCTAGTTTAATCTTGCCCACAACAGGAAACTCTATAAAGCCATAAGCATCAATTAGATACGTTTTTATGCCGTCTTGATTTTCATTAATTTGATAATTTCCTTGAATTTGAGGCATATTAAAAGGTATCGTAAGTTCCGGTTGATCAGCGGACACAATAATACTCAACAAATCGTCATTCTGCAATTTGGGTTCGTAGTTCAGCGCGTCACTTTGATTTCTTACAGTTTCAACATTTTGAAGATAAACGATATCTTTCCTTGAAGCACAAGAAACCATAGTCAATAAGACCATTACTAAAAAAAACTTGATGCAAAACTTAAAACTCATAGTATAATATTTGGTTGTAAATATAACATATTTGTTATTGATAACTGGTAAAACTAGTGGTCAAGTGTTTCAAACACCGAATTCATACTTTTAAATTCAGGCACGATCTTTTTCATCATCCCGACAATTTCATCATTACTCGACTTCATAGCTATTTTAATTAAATCAGAAACAAGTACATTAATCATCTCAAAATCATCACATTTATCTTGACCAATCATAATTTTTTCATTATGTGTAGGCAAAGTCTTGGATGTATCATTTAACAATTCTTCGTATAACTTTTCTCCGGGCCTTAACCCTATAATCTTAATCTTAATCTCTTTATCAGGCACAAATCCGGCCAAACGAATCATTTTTTTTGCCAAATCTATTATTTTAACAGGCTCACCCATATCAAAAATATAAATCTCACCGCCTTTTCCCATGGCACCAGCCTCCAAAACAAGTTGACAGGCTTCCGGTATGGTCATAAAATAACGAATAATCTCGGGATGTGTTATCGTTAAAGGACCACCTTCCTGAATTTGCTTGGTAAACAACGGCACTATAGAACCATTGGAACCCAAAACATTTCCAAACCTTGTAGTAATAAATTTTGCAGTGCTGTTTGGGTTGCTGTTCTTGGCATAAAAATTAAGAGACTGAACATATTTTTCAGCTATCCTTTTACTGGCTCCCATAACACTACTCGGATTTACAGCTTTATCCGTAGAAATCAAGACAAACTTTTCTACTTGGTAACGACAAGAAAGATCTGCTAAGTTTTTTGTTCCAACTACATTAGTTAAAATGGCTTGTGCCGGATTTTCTTCCATTAAAGGCACATGTTTGTATGCTGCAGCATGATAAACATAGTCTGGCTTATAGGTTTGAAAAACGTATTCCATGGCTTCAAAATCTTTCACATCGGCTAACACAGTTCTGATTTTGACTTTACCCGCAATTTCATTTATTTCCAATCTTAAATTATGTAAAGGTGACTCTGCCTGATCAAGAATAATAATCTTGAAGGGTGAAAAGTGTATCACTTGTCGAACAATTTCACTGCCTATAGAGCCAGCGCCGCCGGTAATCAATACTGTTTTACCGTCAATTTGAGCAGAAATTGATTGATTGTCTAAAACTATAGGTTTCCGATGCAACAAGTCTTCAATATCGAAGTTCTTGAGTTGATTGGATATTTGTTTTTGATCTTCCCAATCAGTAATCAAAGGAACCGTGAACACCTTAAAATTGTATTCTAAACATTCCTCTACTATGACCACTGTTTCCTGCTTAGTAAGACTCTTTTCTGCAATAATCAAGGCCTCAGCTCCCAAACTTCTCAAAATAACATGTATGTTCTTTGATTGATTAACAATAGGTAAATCAAGTATACTCTTGGACGTTTTGGTATGCTTGTACTTGTCTATAAACGCAACCAAATTAAAACGAGAAGGCTTTTCAGTTCTTAAAGCGTTGGCCACAGAAATAGCATTAGCATCAGCACCATATATTACCGCTTTCACCAATTTTTTATTGTTATCGCTCGACAAGTATTTTTCAAAAATATTTTTCACCAATATCCTAAACAAAAACAAAAGCAAAAAAGAAATTACAAAGGTGATAAACAAACCTGTTGACAAAAAGAGCTTTTTATTAGTCAACACATAATAGCCTATGTTTATAAAAAGCAAAACAAAATAAGAAGAAGCTGCAGAGATTAAAAGCTTAATACCATCAATAAATGTAGAATGCCTTATGATACCTGAGTAAGTTCTATAAATCATGAAAAAAACCGCATTCACCAATACAATGATAAGATTGAAAGAAATCATATCCAATGAAGCAGGAAATTTTACGGAAAGGCTATGAATAATGTAGGTTGTGATAACACACGCAACAGTAACAATAAAAACGTCTATAGCAAAAATGATCCAACGAGGCAAATAGCCTATGTTTTGAAACTTCTTGTTAAATATGCTCATTTCTAACTCTTTAAAAATGTTTTTGTTCATATGTCTTAGGCTCATTGGTTCAAATTTAAACTAATTTTAACATTTTATTAGAGATTTACAAAAAAAATTCATCCATAGCAATCGCTAATCTTTCTCTTTCAATTGCTGTTAAATTAGAACCGGAAGGCAAACAAAGTCCTTTTTCAAACAAACTTTCAGCAACATTACCACCGTAATACGGGAATTTGGCAAAAATAGGTTGTAAATGCATTGGCTTCCAAAGCGGCCTGGTTTCTATGTTGTGCTGCTCTAAAAACAATCTCAGTTCTTCTCTGGTTTTCCCTACAATTGTCGGATCAATAATAATGCTGGTTAGCCAATGATTCGAAAAGAAATCAGCATTAGGTTCTTTAAAAAGGGTCACCCCTTTTTTATCTGCAAAATATCGGGTGTAAAAATCATGCATGGCTCTTCTTAAATTGACATGTGCTTCTAAAACTTCCATCTGTCCTCGCCCTATTCCTGCACAAATATTACTCATCCGGTAATTATAACCAATCTCGCTATGCTGGTAATGAGGAGCATTGTCTCGAGCTTGTGTTGAGAGAAAAACAGCCTTATCTTTCATAGCCGAGGAATGGCTTACCAAAGCGCCGCCACCGGAAGTTGTGATAATTTTGTTTCCGTTGAAAGACAATACTGAAAGTACACCGAAAGTACCACACTTTTTACCTTTGTAATGGCTTCCTAGGGCTTCCGCACTATCTTCGAGCAAAGGAATTTGGTAACGGTCTGCAACAGCTTTAATTTCATCAACTTTAAATGGCATTCCGTAAAGATGTACACCAATGATAGCTTTAGGTTTTTTACCTTTTGCCATTCGGTCCTGTATAGCTTCCTCCAAAGCAATCGGACAAATATTCCACGTATCAGGCTCGCTATCAACAAAAACAGGAGTAGCACCCAAGTAGCAGATAGGATTGGCGGATGCAGAAAAAGTAAAGCTCTGACAAATAACCTCATCACCTTGCCCAACACCTAGCAAAATTAACCCCAAATGTATGGCAGCCGTTCCGGAGCTCAAAGCAGCGACTTGAACATTATCATCCAAAAAAAGTTCTAAATCTTTTTCGAAACCATTCACATTGGGTCCTAAAGGGGCTACCCAATTTGTTTCAAAAGCTTCTTTTACATACTGCTGTTCATTTCCGCCCATATGTGGAGAAGAAAGCCAAATTTTAGTTGGTGTCATAATTTTAAAATTATTTATTGCTGTGTCCGTTAAAAGGTTCAGTTGTTGCGGCATTTGCGGCATTGATTCCGTCTCGTTTAAAAACTTTCAAGACAGTTTTTATTAAAATCTTACAATCCAAAAGAAACGACATATGATCGACGTACCAAACATCATATTCAAATTTTTTATCCCAAGAAATGGCATTTCTGCCGTTAACTTGTGCCCAACCCGTAATGCCGGGCTTAATTTCATGCCTGCGGTTTTGAAAATCGTCATACAAGTGTAGATAACTGGAAAGCAAGGGTCTGGGTCCTACCAAACTCATATCTCCTTTCAAAACATTAACCAATTGCGGTAATTCATCTATTGAGGTCTTTCTAACAAAACTTCCAATAGCTGTTAATCTTTGTGCATCCGGTAGTAATTTACCATCATTATCCTTCTTATCGCTCATGGTTTTGAACTTTACAATATTAAATATTTTACCATTTTTACCGGGACGAGATTGAAAGAAAAAGGGTTTCCCTCCATTAGCCCAAAAGAGCAATATCGTAAAAAAAATAAGAATAGGACAAAGCAAAACCAATGCAATTAATGAGCATACAAAATCAAAAAAAGGCTTTATTAGATTCCTATACATATTTTGCTGAAAGTTTATTATTATTATTATTATTATTTAAAAAAATTAAACCGCGAGCTCTTCAAAACCTTCAAACTCAAACGAACTGTCATGTCCCGGACATATAGTCATACCAATAGTCAAAATCTCTTTTATGTTTTGGACAGAAAGCTGATATGCCTCGCGATTACTATGGGGAAAGCTCAAAGGTGATTTTACGCCATTCAAAATAGTATCACCGGTGAATAAATAGTCTCCAACCCTTACACACATACTTCCCGGACTGTGACCCGGTGTCTCAGTAAAGTAAAATTCATAACCCCCAATAGTCAAGACTTCTTGGTGCTGTACAATTAGTACATTCTTATAGTCTATTTCAAAAGTGGGAATTTCTTCCAAATAAAAGGAAAAGTTCTGACGACTATTCCGCATATTGGCTTCACATCGGGCAGAACAAATCAATTGAAACGGAACTTGAGCCCCTAAAGCATCAACACCGCAACAATGATCCGCATGCTCGTGGGTCAAAATAACATGGGTTAACCGTTTGCCATTCTTTTGCATCCAATCCAAAAAAGGCTTTGTATTAAAATCACCAAGATCAACTAAAACCACTATACCCTCTGCTAATTCCAAAACATACGAATTAGAGTGCCGGTGTGGGTTTACATAGTGATGTACTTTCATAATAAATTAATTTACATTCTGACGATTAACTATTCAAAATTATAAATTACTTTGCCAACCTCATTTCTGGGAATTTGCGGAATGAAAAGCACTTCAAAAGCCTGATGATACAACCCTGTTTTCTGAATTACAAAATCAGTAATAACCGCAATCATCTCTTGATTCGTTATATAAATCTTCATTTTTTCATCGGTGCCGGTACAAACCGTTTCAACACCAAAAGTCTGAAGAATCAATTGCTCTATATCATCCAAACCAATTCTTAGTCCATACAACTTTAGAAACCTGCTAATTCTGCCTACTATATAAAAAAAACCGTCTGCATCTGTTATGGCAATGTCACCGGTGGGCAAAACACCCGCTCTTTCATCCGTTTTACACAAATCATCTCCGGAATAGGCATAACCTAAAGTCACATTGGGACCGCTGTAAACCATTTCCGCCGGGGTATCAGCTTGGGTAATTTCTTCACCATTTTCATCTACTAAATAAAGTCTTCCCTCAGGTATGGCTTTGCCAATACTTCCAACTTTAGATTGGGCAAACTCCGCAGGCAAATAAGCCATCCTTGCGGTTCCTTCGGTCTGCCCGTAAGTAGCTATAAACTTTTTGCCAGTGCGTGTTGCATAATCAGCAAACTCGTTAAATAAAGTTGGATTCAACTTACCACCTCCTTGTGTAATTATTTTCAAATCGGGCAAATCCATCCGGGTAAACCGCAGCTTAGACAATATTTCAAAACTATACGGAACGCCAGTTAAAATAGTGGCTTGTTGTGTTTTAAGGAACTTCCAAAAAACAGCATCAGTCAAGCTACCGTTAAATAACAATACGGTAGCACCTCCATACAAATAGCTTGTAATTACAGACAATCCCATGGTGTAGTACATCGGCAACATGGCCAAGGCTCTGTCGCTCGAAGTAATTTCGAACACTTTACCCACATTTCGTGCATTGGCAAGTATGTTGTTATAACTGTGTCTAACCAATTTTGGGCTACCGGTAGAGCCTGAAGTAGGCAACAAAAGGGACAAATCCTCATAAAGTAAAGGCGCATTCAATCCTGTTTTTAACAAAACATAACCATAGGCTTTGAAAATTACTTCGCCATCAAATTCAGAGGTCATGCTTTCAGGCAGCCAAAAATACTCGGGTTGGTACTTTAAAATGAGTGCTTCTCTCAGTGTTTCTTCGGTACCAGTATTTAGCAACAGTGGAACTATCTTGGTTTCCAAAGCCGCTACATAACCGGCAACAGAACCCAGAGTATTCTCGGAGAAAATAAAAATCAATGTACGTTTGTTGATCTGACTGTAGAACAGTTTCGAAAAATCAAATAAATCTTTGTAAGACAAGGTATTGCCTTCAACATCAATTAATGCAGTGCTATTGTCTTTGATAAATGCTGCTTGAAGAAGCATAGTGATAGGTATTAAAATGAAGCAGAGCCATCAACGCCAATAACCTGACCGGTTACATAGGTCGATAAATCGGAAGCTAAAAAAACACATACATTGGCAATCTCATTGGGTTCGGCTAATCTTCCTATTCCGATATTGGCGATTTTATCTTTGAATTTTTCTTCAAATACTGCGGTAAAGCGCTCCGTACCAACCATCCCTGGGGCGATGGCATTAACACGAATGTTGTGTTCAATCAATTCTTTGGCGGCCGATTTTGTAATTGAAATTACTGCTCCTTTTGTAGCGGAATAGCCTAATTGTCCTTTTACACCCTGTACACCTACCACACTTGACATATTTATAATGGAACCGCTTTTTTGACGTGTCATAATTCTGGAAGCCAATTGTACCAATTGAATCATCGCAATTACGTTAACCTCAAACATGGCTCTGAGTTTTTCAAAATCAATCATAGGCAACAACTCATAGGTCACCATGCCGGCATTGTTTACCAATACGTCAATTCTGCCGAAATCAGATTTTATTTTAAGAAGTGCCGCTTTAGACGCCGCAGCATCAGTAATATCAAAATAAAGCGGAATAACCGAGGTATGGTATTTTTCTGAACATTGCTTGGCCCAAACATCCAAGGAGCCTTCATTTCTGGCATTGGCAAAAACGACAGCACCTTCCTCGGCATATCTTTCCGCTATTGCATTACCTATACCTCTGTTGGCACCGGTAACTAAACAAATCTTTCCTTCAAGCAATCGGGTACTCATGAATTAATCATTAAAAGGTTACGCCATACTTGGCTACTATATCTTTACCCGCTAAATAGGATTTAAAATTCAAGATATCTTCCGGATCCAGCATAATATCAAAGGTATCTTCCATCGCAGTAACCAAACTCAATTGGGTAATAGAATCCCAATTATCTACAGTATCAGAAGTAAAATCATGTCCCAAAACGGACGCTTCAACATTAAAAACGGATATAAAAACGGAATTGTATTTTTCTGAAACACTCATTTTTTTTCTATGGTATTATGCTAAATAATATTTTTTTTTATGGTGTAAAAGTAAGCCGTTTTGGCCTATAAAACAAACCTCTTTTATTCAAAATTCAATAAGAATCCAAATAACAGAAATCGGTTTCCAGCAGTGGATTAACCACAGCAGTATCAATAACCAAATCACCACAAGCCAACGACAAACCTGCTCCGAAACCACATATAAAAATGTGGAGATTACCGAGATGTTTTCCACCAAAATGATCCGCCAAAACCAATGGAATAGAATTGCTACTGTTGTTTCCAAATCGGTCTAAAGAAACCGGTATCTTCTCAACGGGTATTTTCAACTTTCTGGAAAGCTGTTTTAAAATATAATTATTGGCCTGATGCAATACAAAGAAATCATAGTCTTCTGTTGTAGTCTCCCTAGAGGCCATAAAATCTTTCATCAATTGCGGCACATCAGTGATAGAAAAACCAAAAACATCCATGCCTTTCATATGGGTATCATAATCGGAACGCAAAATACCATCGCTCCAAGCTACTCTGTCATGAGGCAAATTGCGATTGCGGTAAGCTCCGGCCGGTGTAATGATACTTTTAAAACGATGCCCATCGGTTCTAAAACCCAAATGAACAGGAGCCACATCTTTAGTCTTTTCTAATAAAGTAGCCGAGCCGCTATCGCCAAAAAGCATCACCATCGTTCTGTCGTGTGGTGATAAAGTTTTAACAGAAGTGTCTCCGGTGATGAGCAACGCCGCCTTAGACTCGGAATTGTCCAATAAAGACAAAATAGTTTGCAAACCGAAAATAAATCCCGAACATGCTAAATTCAAATCAAAACACAAACAATGTTCGGGCAATTGAAGGCGTTTGTGCAGTACAAATGCCGTTGAAGGCACTCTGTAATCGGGTTTTTGAGTAACAAAAATTAAAAAACCGATATCGCTTTTGGATACCTTGGATTTTTCAAAAACATCAACAGCGGCTTCATAACCTAAATCGGAGGCCGTTTGATTGGGCTTAGCCCTGGACACCGATTGCACTCCTGTCATCTCTTTGAACTTTTCAATGTTCTCTGTACCGAATATATCGGAAAAAGTATCAACTGCCACTTTTTCTGTGGGTACAGCTACCGACAATCCGGCTACTTTAATATGTTGAAATGATCCAATTAGCATGCTAAATTTCGTGAGTTACAAAACCTTCCGTGTAATACACATCGGTTTTAATTAAAGGCAAAACAGTATTTTCGTTTAAATAAAAATCAATGAATCCCCATGAGAAACCTTCTCCGTAGGCAATTCCCAAAACCCTTTTCCCTTCATCAGCAGAGTTTAAAAGTAATGGTATAGTAGCTCCTGAAACATCAGTATGGACATCGGAACCTACACAAATATCTTCCTCATCAAAACCGGCTTCACTAACAATGGCGGAAATAAAATGCGGCGCAGCATAGTGAAAAGCTACTTTATCAAAAGAGGTGGTAGTACATGATATCTTAGCTAGAAACTCTTTCAAGTCGGTTGGTATTTTAGCTGAAAAAAAACGAAACAACTGTTCCTGATCATAACGCAAACGATGGTCTTCACTTGCGGTTGGCAATCCGGATAAATTATAAGCTTTGCGCCTTTCATTAGTCCTGAATCCTCCTCCGGGCAACAAATAGGACTGATAACCTTCACCTTGTGAAAACGTTGCCAAATTAATGGTTGATGAAGCTGCTTGCTCTAAAAGTATAGCGGTAGCACCATCTCCAAAATGGGCCAATAAAGGATGTTGGTCTTCCAGTTGCTTACTATTGGTATCCCCTATCACTATTAATCCTTTGCGGGTATTCAAACCGTTAATCAAAGAACAGCCCAATTGTATTCCGGCAACAAAGCCCAAAGCACCCAAATTCACGTCATAGGCCAAGCAATCAATTGGCAATTGCAAACGATGTTGCAAGACAATAGCTGATGCCGGGCTGCGATAGTCAGGAGTTTTGGTTAAAAACACTATAAAACCCAACTCACTTCTGTTGGTTATTTTTTCTTCCAGAAGTTTTTCGGCAGCAGCAAAACCCAAATCGGAGGCTGTTTGCCCCTCAACTGCGTGCTTTTGGGTAGGAACTGCGGTAGCTATTCCTGAAATACTGATATTGTGAAAAGAAGCAAATGACATCGTTATAATATTATTCGTTTAGCTGGATTTCCAAAGACTGTGGTATTTTTTTTAACGCGATTCAAAACAACGCTGCCAATGCCCACTACAGACTCTTCTTCCACCACTACATTTTGTATGATTCGGACACCGGCATTAACCGATACCATGTCGTGGACACGAACATAACCCGCAAAAAAAGCAAAAGAATTTACTTGACAAAACCGCCCAACATGTACATCATGCCCCATAATAACGGAACTTTGTAAAAAAGTAAAATCTTCTACGGTTACATCACTGGCTAGTACACAGTAAGCTTTTATCCCTACACCAATTCCTAATTTCACACTAGGTGAAATAATGGCGGTTGGATGAATTAGATTTATAAACTGCCCCCCTTTAGACAAAATAAGCTCCACAGTTTTTCTGCGATGGTACAAATTACCTATAGCACAAAAGAAAACATCATTATCTTCAGGCACATAGTCGGTTACAGTATTCAATACCGGCGGATATCCCATGGATTCAATCGTTGAAGGATTATCGCTCAAAAAACCTTTGATCCTGAAATCAGGTTCCGAACCATAACAAGTCATGGCCAAATCATACATTTCTCTGGCAAAACCACTTGCTCCGATAATTACTAAGTTTTTCATAAATTATTTTAGTGTATAGCCGCCGTCCAAAACAATCAGACTTCCGGTCATCCATTGTGAAACATCGGCCATCAAATAAACAGTTAAACCGGCTATATCTTGCGGTTGACCAAATCGGCCTAAAGGATAATTTTTTAAATGAATTTGCAATTGCTCATCCGACACTGCGCCGGAATCCAAAATTGCAGTTTGCACCATCCCGGGTAAAATGGCATTGACCCTGATTTGTTTCGGGGCCAATTCTAACGCCAAAGACTTGGTAAAAGAATTCAATGCGCCTTTGGCGGCACTGTAAATGGCATTTCCTATGGTAATTTTTTGAGAAGCTACTGAGGAAATAAAACAAACAGAAGCACCGGGTTTTAGTTTTTTATTTTTCAACAGTTGTTGGACCAATAAGATAGAACTGTGCAACATCAAATTGAACATGTAATCTAAATCCTCCCTTTTAACAAACTGAACCGGAACCGTTTTAACCATACCGGCATTGAGAACAATACCATCAAGAAGCGGCATTTCGGCAGCCAATTTCTTAACTTCCTCATCCATTGTTAAATCGGCGCAAAAAAAATGGTGCCCATCGTTTGGCAATGACTGCAAAACCGCTTCCAATCGTTCTTCATTTCTGGCGGTAATCATTACAGTGGCGCCCTGATTGGCAAGCATTTCCGCTACAGCACGACCAATACCGGAGGAGGCACCGGTAACTAATATATTTTTGTGTTCCAGTCCAAATAGCGGATCCATGGTAGTAGGTTGGTTAAATTACGAGAGTGTCTAGGCAGTTCTTTTAGCAATCTCTGCCACCAAATCACCCACTGTTATTAGGTTTTTAAAATCTTGAGAGGCTATGTGAACCCCAAAAGAATCATCTAACATGGCTATTACCGAGAGGTTCGCCATCGAATCCCAGTTTTCATAATCTCGGAACGCAGCTGTAAGCGTCACCGTTCCCGGGGCCAATTCTAAAATATCTTCAAGTTGTTCAAAAAGTTCTTTTTCCATATATGTTTTCACTTAAAATTTAATAAATATCATGTTCCAGACCAAAGATAGGCTATCTATTCAACCTACCAAATAACCAAACAGAATTAATTTATTGTTTTTGATACAATTGATGCATAGATTCCCATATCATTTTACTGTCAAAATTTGTAGCCCATATAACGCCATTGCGCCCTAACTCCTGTCGCTTTTGTTCATTCTCATAGAGTAATTGCATAGCGTGTTGAAGTGCTGAAACCGATTTAGGGGAAATCAACAAACCATTAAAGTCTTTTGAAACAGCATCTTTACTACCGGTAACATCGGTTGCAATCACCGGTAACCCCATGGCCGCAGCTTGAACAGAAACATTACCGAATCCTTCCCACCAAGCGGGTAAACAAAACACATCCATAACCGAAAGGTACAATGGCACATTGCTTTGAGACCCAACCAACAAAATTCCGGGATGCTGTTGCATGTTGTTAATCAAGCTTAAATCGCTGATCTGACTTTCCTCTACAGGGCCAACAATCAATAATTTGAGCTTGTCATTCTCCCGATACAAATTGGCAAAGGCCTCATAAAGTTCCTTAATGCCTTTGCGATCGATTAACCTCCCAACAAAACCAAAAACAAAATGGGTCTCATTATAGCCGAGTTGCTTTTTCAAATCGGCACTATCGGCCGCATTTATTTGATTGGGATTAAATCGCTTAAGATCTATTCCGTTACTGCTGCCTTTGTGAATCACCAAAGATTGTGACGCCGAAAAAATACCGTTGTCCAGTCCCAAATCCCTGACCGAATTACTGATACAAATGATTTTGTGGGCAAAACGGGCAGTGATTTTTTCCATACCCACTAAAATGGTTTTCTTCATCCCGGTTTCGTGTTCAAATCGGAAACCCCTACAGGTGTAAATCCTGTTTTTTACGCCAAGCAACTTAGCCGCTATCATTCCCAAAAGACTCACTTTGGGCGTGCCGAAATTCACCACATCGGGTTTCACTTTTCGCAAGTGTCTGATCACCTGATACAATGCCTTTAGGTCTTTTAGCAGTGAAATTTCACGTTCTAAATCTACCGGCAAATGAATACAACCTTCGTTCCGACAATATTCAATTACGCGTTCATGATTGGGTGCCATCAAATAGGTTTGGTAGCCCAAATCTTTAAAGTAACGCAATTGTCCTGCAATTAGAATCACGCTCCCCGGTGCTGTTATGCCAACTATTAGTTTTTTCATTAGTCTATAAAATGAGATGATGTAATAGAAAAGTGATTACAGACATTCTGGAACTGAGTATCATTACCGCCGTCAAAGACATTTTGAGAAACTAATTTCTCATTTTGAGTTCGACTTACAGTCAAAAAATCCTTATTATAATAAGTATGAGTAACCGTTTTTTTGTCATTGAGAGTAGCCATTAATTTTAACCAAACATCATCTGCATGAAAACATAACGAACGTATTAATTCAGCGTCAAAAGCAGTTGCAGGGAGAGAATTTGGCGGATACAAAGTACCGGCACCACCAGTAGGCAATAAAGATTTTGTTGGTGTCAATATATTTTTAGCGTTGTGATACCATTGACGATATGGGAGGACTTTTCCGTTTTCTATTTTAATTTGATGAGCCCTATTAGTGCAAATACAATCCGGATATTGTTCGTAAAGTGTCAATAAACGTTCAATAACATTCTCATCATAATACAAATCATCGTCAAAAGTAATGATGCACGCTTCCGGAAATTCCTGCATAGCATAAAAGTATTTTTTATGCGAACGCAAGTCGTCACAATATCGAATCGTTAAACCTCTTTCCTGAAGATTCAATAGCTTTATGGGTAAATTCCCATCAGGAAATTGCTCTTTGGCTAACCACAAAATAATAGCATCCGGTTCAACGGTTTGGCGTAACAAACTTTCTAAGCTAATCCACACGTCCTCTATTCTAGCCGGAAAAGAAGTTACTGATACAATTAGAGGAACAACTCTTTTCTCTGTCGTAATTCCGAGGCCTGCAGCCGAGGCTGTTCTCAAATAATAGGCTGGCATATAATGGTCAAGTATTCGCTTCAAAAGCATCGCATTAATTTTAGTAAATACTTTACCTAAAAAACTAAGGCTTTTGAATTGTGGCAGAGCAAAATACAATTGGTACAGGAACTTCATAGGTTATTTTTTAGACTCAAACATAAAATCAAAGACTTGCTCTCCTATAGTAGCAACAGCTAATTTATCTTTTATCTTTTGGGCATTATTACCTAATTCGTTGCGCAATGAGGGGTTATTGATTAGTTCTTTCATGGCTACTGCCAAAGCATCGATATCATTTTCAGGAACTACTAATCCGTCTTTACCCGAGGTCAACAATGCCTCAACCGGAATACAATCAAAACAAATGCATGGCAAACCTAATGACATGGCTTCACACAAAGCATTGGGAAAACCTTCCAAACGCGATGGCAAGACAAAAATAGCGGATTCATTCATTAATTGGTCTACGTTTTCCACTTTTCCTAAAAAAACTATACGATCTTTGACTTTCAATGCTTCCGCCAAGGTCTCAAGTGATTGGCGCATCGGTCCGTCACCTGCTAATACCAGTTTCCAATGAGTTTCCGCAGCTATTTTGGAAAAGGCTTTAACCAATCGGTCTTGGCCTTTTTCAACAGACAGCCTGCCAACACATAAAATTTGTGCTGCTTTAGGCAAATCATAATTTATGGTTTCTTTAATGGCATTGGGAATAATTTTAATACGAAGGTGATGACCAAACTGATTATGCTTGTAGGTTGCCGCTCTTTGGGTTTGGGCAATAAATCCGGCAGATTTAGGGTACAACCATTTTTTACCTAACCTAATTATAGGATTAAAAGGAAAATCAGGACTGGTGCGATCCGAAATATAAACCGGGAATTTAGCACACAACAAAGCCAATAAAACCAACGGATTAAAAGCATCACCAAAAGACAACACCGCATCGGGATTTTGTTGCTTAACAGTCTTTCGTATAAAAAGAACCATGGAAAAATAAAACCTGATTTTACCGACAAGACCTGCACTTCTTTTGAAAGTGGGTTCAAAAAAACAAATGGCTGGATCTAAATGATAAAATTGTTCACCACCTTGAGCAGAAATAAAGCTAACCTCGTGTCCTTCTTGGGCAAAATAATTAGCCAAGACTGTTAAAGCCCTTTCAATACCTCCCATTTTAAGAGAAGGAGAAATGATGCAGATTTTTTTATTCATCTTTTTGTAAAGTGAAATCAAGTCTTGATTTTAGTAATCTGGATGGATTACCACCTATAATGCTATACTCTGGAAAATCTTTTGTTAAAACAGTTCCAGCGGCAACTATACTTCCTTTTTTCAAAGTTCGTCCGGGCAAAATTATTGTATTATTTCCTATCCATACATCATCCTCAATGACCACTGGAGGGTATGTCTTAAAACCTTGTTTAGTCATAGGAATATCAATCCTATCAAAAGCATGATTGGAACCAAAGACTGTTACATTCTCACCCATCATTACATGTTCACCTATAATAATATTATCAGGGACTTTAGCATTAATACCAATCCCTGAATTATAGCCGATTATAATGTTTTTACCAGTCCCAAATCTAGCGTTTTGACCTATATTTACATTTTTTCCACATTGTTTAAATATATATTTACAACAGCTATATCTTAATTTTTCGGACATTGGACCAAACAAAGGAAAAGTAGAATTAGGTAATCTTTTTAAAATAAGATAATAAATAATCAAGGATAACTTACGTATCATATTAATAAATTTATTTGTACAAATTAGCCAAATCAGCCGAGTGAGCAAACTCAATATCAGGCCATTTTTGAAGGACTTTAGTTAACAATTGTTTTAAAGACATCAGATTTCGATCACGGTTATCAGGAACTAATGAACTTACATAATTTAGTCTATGCGTTCCGATTACAGCCGGTTTTTTCCAAGCAAATGCTGTGGCAATACTTTCCATCGCCTTATCTACCCAATCGATATTTTGATTTAGGGAAGGTTCAAACAAGCCGTTACGAGACAAATATATTTTGTCATTAACTTTTTCTCCGTTATAATGAAATATTTTTATAAAATCAGAGGAATTAGAATTGGGAACATTTTGGAACCTTGAGCCTTGAAAAACATTAAGCCCATTTTCCAAAAAAGTATCTTCTACAGCTGAATCCCAAACATAACAAGGAGCAATGGTCGTCACGGATTTGAATTGAAAATGCTTCTCAAAAACTGCAAGTCCTTCATTAATACTTTGTCTGATAAAAACCAAATCGTCAGCAGAATTATAATCATAAGTGGCCATCAAGTTATTTCTCCTATTGCTATTTGACTTATAATCAATGGCAAAACATTCTAAATCAAAAGCTTTATGAAAATCTTGTTCTCCACTTTGTAATAAATGCATCCAAGTGTTGACATTCAAGTGCTCGCGGGCATGGTACTGTGGAAAAAAAAATCTGGCTTCAATACCTTTTTGTAATACAGAAAAAGTATCAGCACCTCTTTCTTGTTTTTTATAGGTTTGACTAAACTCCTCAAAATGATACTCAGAATAACTATTTGCTTTTATTTTAATAAAATCTGGGTTCCCTACAACCATATTTCCAGTTATAATTGGAGAATTTCCATGAGTATCTTTGAATTGACTTAAGACTGAAAATAATGCTTCTAAATCGGCCGCCGTTTCCAAAGTATCAAACTTGGAAAAAGGATCGTTATTAGATAATAAACCTAAATTAATCATTTTTCGTGCACTTTCAGCATCTGGAATGCGGATACTTCCCCAATCATCCGACTCCAAAACCAAAAGCTTACGATCAAACCGCTTACCGGGAATATTAATGATATTTTTTTTGATCCGTTCGAGCATTGCTTATTTTGATTTAAGTGTTGAAAGCATATAATCACCCAATTCATCACTACATATAAACTCTATATCTGGCCATTTTTTTAACATGGCCGTTAAAAGTTCCGATAACAATCTTAGACTATTAGCCCTATTCTCTTCAGACAAGGTACCAATAAAATTAACACGATGAGAGTTAATCACAGCCGGTTTGCCCCATCGAAAAGCTATTTCCATTTCATTCATAGCACTTTTAACCCAATCAAAATGATGGTCTCGACTCGGTTCAAACATCACGTTTCTTCTCCAATAGATTTGACCATATTGATTTCTATCTCCCCAAAACCGGTCTTTATATACGATTCCGCCTTTACCATTTGGAACCCATTGACCACCTAATTGATGGTACATGACTCCGTTTTTAAATAAATGTTCGTCTAAATAATCCCCTCTTATTGCACTGGGTGCAATGAATGATTTAGAGGGAAAACCAAAAGTTTTTTCAAACAACTGCAAACCTTCTTCAATTATTGGTAATAAACTATACTTTTCTTCATCTGTTACATAGTCGAAAGCTGCAGTATAATCTTTTTGTCTGGTGGCTGATTTTCTGTTACCTAATCCCAAAATAGCTTGGTATTCAAAACCTAATTGTTCTTGAATCTCACCTGATCGGATAGCATTCATCCACTCCCAAACTCCGATATGCTCTCTTCCGTGAAATTGCGGATAAAGCAATCTGTTTTTTATGCCCACTTTCCAAGTGTCAAAAACTTTGGTGTTACCGTAATACCGCAAATAAGTCTGTTCTATTTTTTCAAAACAATAACTCGAAAAATTATTGGCTTTAATGGCTTCAAAATCAGGGTTAGCTACTAGGGCATTTGCAGTAACAGAGGGATTTCTACCATTTCTATCTTTAAAAGATTGCAGCACGGTGAACAATTGCTCCAAATCTTCCTGACTTTCTAAACTATCATATTTGGTAAAGTAACTTTTGTCAACTGGTATACCTTGAGCTAGTAAATCGTTATAAACATTTTTAGAGGGCATACGAATTGAACCCCAATCATCGGATTCGATTACAACAATCTTCCTATTGGTACTCCAACCCCTGAAGTTCACATAATTTTTTGCTAAGAAAGTCTTTAAATTCATATTAGCATGTTATTTTAATAAAAAATCTTGTATAGAAATATTTATATCTGTAAATAATGCAACTATAAAATTACCAAAAACTACTACTGCATTAACTGTATATAAATCACCTCGCAGCCTTATCAAAACATTTAATAAAATAATTGGGATATATATATAGTTAAGAAAACGTAGAAATTTATTGTTATAGTTATTTACAGATAAATACAATAAATAAACCAATGCAAAAAAAACAAATAATAAGTTATATCTGTTACTAATATCATCAACTACACTAGCTGACAATTGGGATTGAAATAACATTGCAGCAGTGAAAACAAATAACTTTTCTGAATTAGAGTCAAAACTAATTTTAAAAGATTTCACACGAGTTAGAAAGAAAGATAGTAATGTAAAAATATAAGTAGAATAAAAGTTAAAATAAACATACCAATTCCATACTTGTAGGTGATCTTTTCTTGATTCCACAAAACCCTCTTGTGTATAATCAATAAACTTTGATTCTGAAGCTTTTCCAAAAAAATCTAGATTTTGTTGTATAAATGTTGGGAAAAGGGACCCTAAGACAACCGCTAAAAGCAACATGGAATACAATAACCAACGATTAAGCTTAAATTTGAACAAGTAAATTATTAACAAAAAAGCAACCGAGAAAAATAAAGCAAAGTGGATTAATCCAGACAAAATGGCAACTAATAAGTATTTCCTCTTTTCGGTAAGTACCAACTTTAAAGCACCGTAAGCAAAAACCATGAAGGCAAGAGGAAAACGAATAGCATTAACGCCGGCTGAAATATTATATATTACACAACATCCAATAAAAAAACTTACAAAATAGCGACTGTTCTTTTCAGCTATCAAGTTCCAAATGGTCTCAATTAATTTTAAATAAACCAAAAAATAAACCAACGCAGCCATCATGAAGAAGATCTTAGGGTTGTTGGTAAATGAGTGAACCACAAACTTCAGCGTAAGCGCGTAATAATCTGTATTAATCGATTCTCCTTTATAAATATTTTTTATATCACTAAAGTATTGCGAAAAATTATAACTGATAGTTTTTTCAAAATCTTCTTTATACCTGGATCCATCCGAATTTGGTATGGGTAAAAAAGTATAACCATAAAAAACAAAAAACAAGAGAATAAATATTCTAAACTGTTTATTGGCGTAATTTTTTACAGCATAAATAAAAGCGCCCAAAGGATACACTAAAAAAATAATCCAGAGCCAAAATTTATTGTTTTTTTGAGTAGCGCTTTGCATAATTAAAACTTTATCTCCTCTACACTTTTAGCGGTTATGACATGTTCAGACGGATTTATAACTGAGTATTTCTCTAATCTTTTAATGTTATTTTGCTCCTTAACAGCAAATATATAGTAAAATTTACAACTGCTGTTATCAATAAACATTGAGGTAGAACAAACTGAAAGCACTATTGAATCTTCAAGTTGACTTATAAATAATTCAGCCGGAATTTTTGAATTAATAATCTCTACATTTCTGAGTTTCTTGTACGTATTAAGCTTCGTTTGACTAGTAATCGGATGATTCTTAATATATATCTTTGAATCGGGATAGCTTAGCTGTAATTGTTCCAAAACATTCACTTCAAAGCTACCGTCATCATGCATGGGCTGATTCATAAAAAAAATAACCCTGCTTCGTTCTTTTAAAATGGAGTCTTCCCATTTAAATACTTTCTTTAAAACCTCCACAAAGTCTGGTGTGTAATGCAGCGTCAAAGGAAGAATTGGCAGTTTTTTCCAATTAATGTAGGTCGCTGGAAAAGTCAAATAAAGCTGATCAATCTCTTTTAAAAAACCATACATTTTGGAGTTAATAAACGAAAACCAATTACTAACAGGATAACCATTTTTTCTAATCCATAGATTTTGTTTGATATTATTAATCCATAAAGATGGTGAAAACGACATCGAATGCGCTATATATGGCTTTAAGCCGTCTTGGAATAAATTAATCCTAGTACCCCTTTTCTTGTAATGATTTATGATGATAAGGGTTACCGGATCTTGCTCCTGAAAAAAATTAAACTCTGAAAACTTTAATTCTAAAACCTCCTGGAGTCTTTCTTTTTCTTTGCTTGCAAGTAAAGTATTCAAATTCAAATCAAAATCCAAAAACCTATATTTACAAGGCAAATGGGCAAAATCTAAATCTAACTTCAAACGAGGACTCTTAGAGGTGCGTTTCAAAATAAATTCAACCTCATATCGATTAGTATCGGAATACATTGTCAACAAAGTATGTAAAGACAATAGCAAATGGTATTCAGTATGAACAAAAAAACATATTTTTTCTTTCATTCCTAAGTTTATTTTTTAAATAATTTAGGGAGCATTCCCGACAGAATCTCTCTTTGCTTGGGCTCTAAAGAGAAATTATAAATGAGTATGGGATACAATAGAAGCGTAATCAATCCTGATCCAAATAACACTATAAAATCACCAAAAACTAACAACGTAAAAGCATAAATCACTGCAGCTACAACCAAAGAGGGAAGAAAAACTCTGAAAATTGTATCAAAATAAAATTCTTTAATAGAAAAATCTACATACTTTTTCAACAACATCAATCGCACGTTAAGCGAAATCAACTCAAGGATCATACCCACTACTATAATACTGTAACTGGGAAATCCCATCGAAAAAAACAAATAGCCTATAGGTAGATTAAGTAGTAAAATAAAACTAACCCAAATATTATACAACTTCACTTTTCCTATTGAATCAAATACCGTTTGTATACCGGCAGAAAGCAACATTATCTGTCCGAAAATAATAATCATACGAATAAATATAATGGTATCTTCCGGATAGTTTCCTAGCCATAGCTTTAATATCAAAGGAATCTGAAAAAAGATGGGAATGGCAATAACAGAAACCGAAAAAGTAGCGAACTTCGACATGGTACGCATCAAAAAAATCATTTTTTGGTAATCACCACTACCGGCACTTTTAACAATTTGTGGACTCAGGGAACCTAAAATACCTTGCGACAAAATAGCTATCGCAGCATTTACCTGCATTGCTATACCGTATGCAGCATTTCTGGCCAATCCAAAAAACAAATTCATTAACACTTGAACACCTTCATTTCGACTGGTTAAAGCCAAAGACCCCAGCAAACTCCAACTCAAAAAAGATGTCATCTCTTTGGAATAGCCCTTGTCATAATATTTAAAAGTAACCGACACAATCTTGTATTTTGTTTTGATAATACTGAAATATATCCCAAAAGAAATCAACGAAATTACCATCAGTAACAACGCATATACAATCAATTTATCATGGGTAACATACAACAAAAAAACAGCAATACAAAGCTTTAAAACCGACTCAGTAATACCAACCAAAGCAATAGCTATAAAATTTTCCTGAGACCGCAACATGCCCAAAAAAGGAATAGACATTATAGTTAAAAAGGAAACAAAACCAACAATGTACAAGACTATTTTGGCTTCCTCAATTTTGTGTGGCGGAATGTTAAGCCATTGTTCAACAAAAAAATACCCAATACAGGCTATGACGGAAAACAGCAATAACCCGTAGAAAAAATGAATCACCAAAGCGGTGGAATATACTTTTTTGAGTTTTTCAAAATTCTTTTCGCCTATAGCAAAAGCCGTATAACGCTGTGTGGCATTAGAGAGTGACCAATTTAAAACAGCTAACATTCCCACAAAACCCAAGGTCAAAGTGTAAAGCCCGTAATCTTCAACACCCAAAGCCTTAAGAATGAGAGGCGTGGTAATGAGCGACAAAGCGGCTGCAAAAAAACGTTGTCCGTAAATAACAATGGTATTGAGCGCTGCTCTGTTGGCTGCATTAGTGTGATACGTCTTTAGTATTTTTTGAATCATCTATAAAATCATTATCTAAGAAATGAAATCCAAACTAAAGCGGTCGCCTTTCTCCAAATCCCGATTCACCTTTTTACCTAAAATTTCGTTGTAATATTTGGGATGCAACCCATAACCCGGACGAACAGAACGTACATTTTGTGCAGTAATTACCTCTCCTGTTTTCATGTCATGGGTAACATACAAAGAGCGCGAAAAATCTTTGCCTTTGCGTTGCTTATCGGTAAGGCGATAATCTACAACTCCAATAGCGGCCTCGGCTTCCCGAACGGCTTTCACCATAGCGGTAAACTCGGCTTCGTTCATCGAAAAGGAAGCATCCGGACCGCCAATGGAACGATCAAGTATAAAATGCTTCTCAATAATTTTGGCACCAAAACAAGTAGCTACTACAGGTACTGTACTACCAATGGTATGGTCAGAAAGACCACTGATAACACCATATCGTTCAGCTAAATCTTTCACCATTACCATGTTGGCTTCATCAATCGGCGCCGGATAACTCGACGTACATTTGAGTAACGCAATGTCGTTATTGCCCATACGGCGGCAGGCGTCTAAAGCCAATTCAATATCGACTTCTTCGGCGATGCCGGTGGAAATAATGACCGGTTTCCCTTTAGAAGCCACCAATTCTATCAAAGGAATATCGGTTATTTCAAAAGAAGCTATTTTATAGGCTGGTGTATTGAGCTTCTCCAAGAAATCAACAGAAGAGGAATCAAAAGGAGAAGAAAAACATACTAACCCTTCAGCCTCAGCAGCCTTAAACAAAGTTTCATGCCACTCCCAAGGAGTGAAGGCTTCTTCATATAATTCGTATAAATTTTTACCATCCCAAATGGTTCCATTAATCAAAAAATCAGCTTTCTTGGAATTAATGGTAATGGTATCGGCGCGATAGGTTTGCAGTTTAATACAATCGGCACCGGCTCGTTTAGCAGCTTTAATCGTCTCTAAAGCGACTTCGATACTGCCGTTATGATTAGCCGAAAGCTCGGCTATAATAAAAACAGAGGAATTTGAACCTATCAAATAATTTTTAATTTTCATGAAGCTACTTTAAATATTTTTCAAAATATACAGTTCCATCACTATTGTCTATCTTAGTGTAACCTAAATGAGCGAATGCTTTTAATGAAGGAATGTTTTCGTTAAACACTAATCCCAAAACTTTTGAAACTGATTTTTCTCTCAAAAGAAGTTTAGTTCCCTCAAAAAGTAAAAATCTTCCTAATCCTTTTCCATGAAATTTAGGATCAATCAAATAACTCACTGTTGCGGTTGTATTTTCATCAATATCAAACCTAATGGAACCGGCAGTTTCATTATCAACTGTTAAAATAAGATAACAACAACAATCAGAACTAATCTTATTTAAAAACCATAATTTATGATCTTCAAATAAAATCGGTGATTTTTGAACAGAATAGCGTCTCACTAGCGGATTATTAACCCATTGAAAAGTAACATTCAAATCTCTTTCGTCTGCTTTTCGTAGCGAAGCATTAATCTTTATTTTTGAATGTATCAAAACATCAATAAACTTTCCGTCAAAAAAACAGTGCTCCTTTAATCGAGCATCTAATGTAAAGTTACAAGCCTGCAAAACTTCGTACAAATGAGACCTCAAATCAAAGGCATACGTAAAAATTTTATGCAGCTTTAAATCTTCAAAAGCCACTTGTTCAATCAAACCCAAATAAGCCGTCCAAATTTCTTGAAAGCGTTCGGCTTCGAGTTTGGTATTCATGATAAAAGAAATTTCGGCATGTTGATCAATCCAATTGATATGTACCAAACCACCATAACCGATGCATGAACCGTTTTCTAAAAAAGAAAACAAAATTTGATTAGGTTTTTCCTGCTCAAAAAGATGGGCAACAACCGTCGTGAAATATTGGTTTTGGTCTGCATCGGTCAACGGTTTTTGCTGGCGCAAATGATACAATTGTTCGTTTCGCCATTGCATAATATTCATGCGGTCTTCAAATCGAATCGGTACGATTGAAAAAGGACCGCTATCATAAACTTGGTTTTGCAAAACCCTATATGCTTTCATAGTTACTTTTGTGGCATTTGAGAATCTAACAAAGATAATGTTTTTTTACACTCTAATGCTTCTAAAATAGACCTTACATGCTTCAATTCATCTGCCAAATCAGTGTAATTTCCTTTTTGAAAATGATGCGCATTCGAGTTTAAAACCCAAGGATAGTGTTGGAGGCAATAATCTATTAAGCCGATGCCCGGAGGAATTCCGGCAGCTAATGAAATGGTGTACAAAGCGGATGCCACTAAATAATCTGATGGATAATCCACTGTTAATCTTAACGAGTCGTATTTTTTTTCTTCAAAGAGTCTTACCACATTAAGTTGGTACAAGCCCGAACGCTTCAAAAACAAAGTCACATGCTCTTTGTCATCCGGAGTCAAATTTTTTGAAGACAATGACAGTAAAGATGGTGCCGAAACAATTTCAAAATTCATGCCCAAAGGGAGACCTTGAGTGGTCGAATAATCGGCACCCGAGAGAATATGATTTTCAATTGCGGTATCCAACAGTTGAATATCAACAAAAGGATTGTCGGCCGTTAGCCGAACCACAACCTCACAATCTGAATTTGACACTATGGTACTAAATCGGCTGAGCACATCATCCTCTGAACCTCTGAAAAAAGC
Organism: Flavobacterium sp. FEMGT703F; assembly: GCA_002786385.1. GTDB lineage: Bacteria > Bacteroidota > Bacteroidia > Flavobacteriales > Flavobacteriaceae > Flavobacterium > Flavobacterium cheonhonense. Next base: position 30,085 of record PGCN01000003.1, on the reverse strand, counting down.
TACCTTGTAATATTTACAAAAAGAAACCAACACCTCATTTTCAGGCTGGTTGGAAGTCGCTATGGTAATGACGTGACGGAAAGCCGATTTTTGCAACGATTTCACGATACAACCTATCAACGGCTCAGAACCGCCAAACGGTAAAGGCATCATAATTTTCCCTGGCAATCGGGTAGATTGCATGCGTGCCTGAATGATAAAGGCAATCTTTTTATTTAGAAGTCCATCCACCATCAACTACTATATTTTGTCCGGTTATAAAATTAGAAGTATCGGCAGCCAAAAAGACAAAAGCACCGGCCAAATCTTCCGGTTTTCCAATTCGGTTTAAACTTGTTTTGTGCGCTAAGGCCTGTACAAAACCTCCCGATTGTTGCACACTCTCCGAAGGAAACGGTCCGGGCGTAACGGCATTGACCTGTATATTGTATTGTCCTAAATAAGACGCGTAATACTTTGTGAGTTGGATAACTCCTGCCTTGGCCGCCCCATAATGCGGTGGATTCAAATACTGCGGAAACTCATCATAAATCTCAAACTGGGGTGCTACAATACCATACATTGAGGAAACATTGATTATTTTTCCGCTCCCCTTTTCTTTGAAAAAAGGAATGATTGCTTTTATACTTCTGAATACACTGCTTAAAGCACCATCAATTCCAAAATCCCAATCCTCATCTTTCATGGTCTCGGGAGATTGTCCTCTACTGTAAAAAGCATTGTTAATCAAAACATCTATTCTACCTTCTTGACCATAAACATATCTAAATGCCTCGGCTATACTCTCCGATGAAATAATGTCACAGGCAACAAAATGCAATTCAGATGATTCAGAAAGAATACCCTCAAAAGCTGCTTTGAACTTTGATTCACTCCTTCCCAAAATATAAACAGTGGCTTCGTGAAAAACCAAGCTCTCTACTATGCCTTTGCCTAAATACCCATAACCACCCGTGAGTAATATCACTTTATTTTTTAAATTGAAGGTATAGACCATATTTTAACTTTTGGGCCAATACATTGGCATTACTATTTTTTCAGAAAAAGAAACCCCTAATGGCGGTAATTGCGGTGAGTTCATAACAGCACTGAGATTCATTTTCAACTGCTCCTCATTTTCAACACCCATAATCACTACATCAACAAAATCTTGCTGTAAAACATACTGCAACAATGCGCCGTAAAGTTGCTCCCCATAGCATTGGTGCAGATACTCTAATTGTGGCTTACATTCCTCAAAAAAAGGAGACAACTGTTCCGCCGTTAGAAAAAACAAGCCTTGTAAAAAAACAGAGCGGGTGTGAATCTCACATCCCTCGGCTTTCAACTGTAGGGCTATTTCCTTAAATCGTTCATCAAAATAGTTGTAAGGAATCTGAACCAAATCAGGCATAAAACCCGCAGCTTTAAGCAAATAAAACTCCTCTGGACTATTTAAGGAAAAACCGATTTTTACAATCTTATTCTCAGCTTTAAGCGCCTGTAAATCAAACCAATACTTATGATGATGTAATAATTCCAAAGGACGGTGAGCCAAAAAACCATATAAAGAATCCGTCTGAAGATTTTCGAGACTTTTATGCAACAAATCTGCGATACTTTCATCAGGAGTCGGAGGCATAAATTTAGAAACTAATTGAAAACGATTTCTATGTAATCCCCCAATCACATACTCCGAAGTACCATATGCTGAGGCAGTATCAATAATCATGACGCCCTGGTTATAAGCACAATCGAGAATACCGGAAACCTCTTCCAGAGTTGTTTGTCCGTTAGAATTGGAAATCCCATATGGCAATCCAAACTGCACAGAACCAATGCCTATTTTACTGCTTGGTGTCATAGAAAGAAAATATTAAATCTATCACAAACTGCTGTTCTTCATCAGTCAGTGTTGGATACATAGGCAAACTGATACAATGCTTATAATAGCGTTCCGCATTAGGCATATCGCCTTCTTTCCAACCAAATTGCCTGTAATAAGGCATTAAATGACAAGGAATATAGTGAATTTGAGCAAAAATATTTTGTGTTCTCAAGTAATTATACAAGCCCAATCGATCGTCTGTTTCCAATACATACAAATGATAAGCATGGCCTTCAACTACACCCGACTGTCCTTTCAAGAAAGATTTCCCCTTAAAAGCATCAGCATATCGCTGGGCTATTGCCCGACGTCTGACTATACCCTCATCCGCTCTTTTCAACTGGCTTAAACCAAGTGCAGCTTGAAAATCGGTTAATCTGTAGTTAAAGCCTAAATCCTGCATTTCCATATACCACGCAGGATAATTGTTTTCGCCTCCGGCAAATGCAATAGTATTGGTATATAAATCTTCCGATTTAACGATACCGTGAGTTCTTAATTGTAACAGTTTTTGGTACAACTTTTCATCGTTGGTAGTAACCATCCCTCCCTCACCCGAAGCTATGTGCTTAACAGGATGAAAAGAAAAAATGGCTAAATCCGCAAAATTTCCGTTACCGCAATTTTGTACCGTTCCGGTTGAATCCGTAAAATAGCCTCCGGGTGAATGACATGAGTCTTCAATAATCCAAAGGTTATACTGTTGGGCCAAAGCCTTAAATTTTTCAAGATCAACTGCTCTTCCTGCAAAATCTACCGGTATAATACCTTGATAAGTACCCATAGGAGCAGCCTCAAGTAAGGCCGCCACAGCATTGTAATCTAAAAGATAGGTCTCCGGATCAATATCAGCAAAAACAACTTCTCCACCACAATAGCGAACACAATTGGCTGAAGCAGCAAAGGTAATGGGCGTTGTAATAACTTTTTGCCCGGGTTTAACCTCTAGAGCCAAAGTACACAAATGCAAAGCTGCAGTACCATTAGCTACGGCCACCGCATACTTACTGCCTATATATTGGGCAAAAGCATTTTCAAACTCGGCAATCTTCGGTCCTTGGGTTAAATAATCTGACTGTAAAGTGGCAACTACCGCAGCTAAATCTTCGGCAGTAATGTTTTGTCTTCCGTAAGGTATAGCTTTTCTCATAGTGTAAAACTCTCATCAACGTGTTCTTTAATGAGCTGTCTCATGGTTTCAATGGTTTCCCATTCCGTGTTTTCTCCCGAATTATAGGTAAAGCCAACCGGTACTTTTACAGCCTTGAACGTAGTAGTGAAATTATCCAATGACCAATTAGGCCTTGAAGGTAAAATAGCATAATATTTCCCTAAATCATAGGTATAAAAAGAGTCGGAAGCGGTAATCATCTCTTCATGTACTTTTTCACCGGGTCTGATGCCGATAATCTCTTTTTTACATTCAGGCCCAATAGCTTCTGCTACATCTAAAATCCTGTATGATGGAATTTTAGGCACAAAAAGCTCACCGCCCCAAGCATGCTCCAAAGCATGCATAACCATATCAACCCCTCCTTGCAACGATATGTTAAAACGGGTCATTTCAGGATCGGTAATAGGCAAAACACCTTCTTTTCGTTTCTTGATAAAAAAGGGAATTACAGAACCGTTAGACCCCATCACATTGCCATAACGAACTACAGAAAAACGGATGGGATTATGTCCTTTTATATTGTTAGCCGCTACAAATAATTTATCTGATGTAAGTTTGGTCGCACCATATAAATTAATTGGAGCACAAGCCTTATCTGTTGACAAAGCCACAACTCGCTCTACCTTAGTTTCTAATGAGGCATGAATTACATTTTCTGCGCCACCTATATTGGTTTTTACACATTCATCCGGATTATATTCCGCAATAGGGACGTGCTTCATCGCCGCAGCATGAATTACATAATCTACTTCCTTAAAAGCACGAAGTAACCTCTCACGATCTCTCACATCTCCAATAAAAAATCGAATTTGTGGGTAACGGCTCGTAGGATAATCTTGAGCCATCTCAAATTGCTTTTGCTCATCCCTAGAGTAAATAATTAATTTTTTGACCTCAGGATGAGTGTTGAGTATGTGTGCCGTAAGTGCTTTTCCAAGCGATCCGGTTCCTCCGGTAATCAATAAAGTTTTATCTTTTAAAAACATTGGTAATGTAAGGTTAATATAGATTATAAATAGTTGTAGTGTTTGGAGAACAAAGTAAAACTGTATACAAAGCCAAAATCATTTTATGTTGAATTAATTGCTTCTCAATAATAAAGTGTTAAAAATATTAACATTTACAAAGATAAAAAAAAATGAATGGCAGCCTACTAAATACCCCAAATAAGTAACCATTAATAATGAAAATATAACGTTAACTCCCGTGTTTCAATCAGATGGGCCAAAAAAAATAAATAATAACAAACCCGGCAGAATTTGCACAATAAAACACTAAACAAAAACCTATTATCGACAATAAAAAACAGCCTATCACAATAAAAATTCACTTCACCGAAACAAAGCAACCAAATAACGAATAGTTATACCAAGAAAAATCCCTGCCTCTTTACAGAGACAGGGATTATTATCTAAACTATACGAACTCGTAATTCCTAATTCGTAATTCGTAATTAAAAACCTATCGTTTCACTACTCTCAAAGTTCTCACTTCGTCGCCTTGAGTAAGCACTACGTTGTAAACACCGCTTGGGTATTGATCCCCGATTGCTAACGTACTCAAGTCATTGGCTTTACTTTCGTAAGTAGTCATCAATCTGCCCAACATATCGTAAACTTTTAAGCTTACAGGCGCTTGGCTCGAAGTGGTCAAATTGATCAAGAAGTTGTTCTCAAACGGGTTAGGATAAGCTGTCGCTGCAAATTCTTTAGCCGCTACTCGAGCAGGAGCTGTAGCATTTGGCGTTTTAATCACACAGTCTTTACCTTGTGGCCCTTCGCCATAGTAGAACAATTTAACAGACACCAAGTACTCAGTACCCGGCTCTAATCCATGAATCATGTTCAAGTTAAACGAATTAACAGGACGATTCAAAGTTAACACAGCACCTTCTGCAACATTGTTAACAAACTTCTGCAAGATAAACTGATAGCTGGCGCCTGATACAAATTCAGAGTAAATCATCTCTGTTGGTGAACTAACTTGGTAAGCACCCGGATTCTCCTCATTGCCATCACTACATTGTGAAGCTTGTAAGCCAACTGTAGGGAAAGCAGGGGTGCTAACCAAACATGGTGAACTGAAGTTGGAGAAATAATCCTGACCCTGTATAGTAACTCTAGCCTGTACAGAAACCAAATAATCCGTTGCAAAAGTCAATGGCAAGTTTGGAACACTTGTCAAACGGAAGTTTGTAAACGAAGTCGTTAAACTATAGTAAACAGTAGGCGCGGAAGCTAAAGCTACACGGTAAGTATACTGATTCGCATTAGGAACAGAGTTAATAAAGATTCTGTCACTGATAACACTCAAAGTTTGGTTACACTGACCTACTGAGGCAGGGGTGATAGCCGTAACAGCAGGTGTACTAACTGAACAAGAGGCACTGTAAGGTGAAGTATAAGCAACTCCGTTAATCACAACATCAGACTGAACAGAAATCAAGTAAGCAGTACCATAAGTCAAAGGCAAGCCTTGAACATTGGTCAAACGGAAACTTGGAAATACTGATTCAAAATAATAGTAGGTATCCGGCGCGCTGGCCAAAGCAACTCTGAATCGGTATAATTGTGATCCAAATACTGTAGTAGCATTAATTCTCGTATTCAACGACTCTAAAGTACCTCCACATTGTACGCTTCCAACTTGATTAAGAGGAACACTCGGTGTAGTAATAACACAAACAGCACTGTATGGTTGTAATACACCGTTTACTATCGCTGCTACTTGTACATCAAAACTAGTATTATAAGTATAAACACTAGTCATTGTCAAATCAAAATTAGGAACACTGCGATCAAGAGTAACTGTAACACCCGTTACGTTATTTTTAACTTTAAATCGGTATCCTAATGTACCAACAACACCACTTGGAACAGCACATCTGATTAATGAGTTTACCGCAGGTAATGTAGTACCGCAGAAATTAGTAATAGACGTCAAATAAGCTCCCGTTACAGTATTAGTAATTACTGTACTGTTAGCAGTAGTCGCTGTCAAACAGCTACCACCTGAGATACTGATGCTGGCTCTTACTTGATTACCGTTAGCCAATGTACTGCTGGTATAAGTATTCGATGAACCACTCTGTACTGTTTGACCGTTAACGGTAAAAGTATAAGTAGCAGTACCACCGCTTAAATTTGAGGCCGAAGCAGTAAAGGTTACACCTGTACCATAAGCAAAAGTGTTATCAGCATCGCTGCTGCTTAAAGATACCGATGGCGTAACTAAAGCAGTACCGGCTCCGATAGTAAACGAAGAAGTGGTTAAAGCACCACAAGTCGGATAAGTAACTGTTACCGTATGACTTCCGGCAGTTAAACCGTTAACCGTGAAGGCTCCTCCGGACAAAGTAGCATTTTGATCCGCTCCCCCATCAACTTTGTAAGTAATGGCAGCACTATTGTTAGGCGCTCCGGTTAAGGTAATCAAAGCACTTCCGTTAGCAGCACCGGCACATGGCGACTCAGCTACTAAGCTACTGGCAGCAACAGCCGTAGGACATGAAGGTGCGTTTAACACCAAAGACAACGGACTCGCTGAAGTATAACCCAAAGCTAAAGCTCCTGCAGTTGGCGCTGTAGTTGTATAACTAGCAGCGGGTGAAGCAGCACCAAAAGGGTAACCATTAACAAGAGAATTTGTTTTTCCCGTTGCTAAAACATTTTGCAACCATAAAGAGGCATTACTGCTGGCTGTCCAAGCAACTGTGTTAGTAATTCTATACGTACCAACTATTAAAGTAGTTCCTTGAGCCATATCAACGCCATTAGCTCCCGATAAAGCTTGTAAAGAAAGACGAACGTGTCCGGCAGTAGCCACCCCTGGTGTTGGAGTTACCATATTGACTAACTCAGGACTCTTAGAATTTGCAACATATGCTGCAGAAATAGTACCTCCATTAATAATAGAAGTGCTGAAATTAATCCCTGCCGAATAACCCCCAAATCGTTGATTAGTATTTGCTGTAACCCTTAAAGTTACCTCAATTGTTCTATCAGTAGGAGCAGTAGCCGTCATACTCATAGTGTAAGATTGTGCTCTTCCTGAGATGCTAAGCATCATCAGGAAAAGAACCAATCCAAACTTCAATATTGAACTTTTTATTAATTTTTTCATTTTATTATATTTAATTAATTTTTAATATGGTCTTAATAACTCTATGAAGGAATCGATATTGTTAAACAAGAAAGGATAATCAGAACCTTCAACAAATCCATCACCATTCAAATCTGTCGCATGATATCCTTCTAAGAAGTTGTCAATATCATTAAATAAGAATGGGAAATCTGAACCTTCTATAAATCCATCTTGATTAATATCTCCCGTATAGAAACCATAAACGCCTTCTGCTAACATTTTCATGTTATCACCATAAGCTTGAGAAGCAGCAGTAGTGAAATCATAAGTTGAAGGAGAAGCTCCAACAGCTATAGCATTTGCACTCCAAGTCTCAAGCGCATTTCTATGCTTAACAACGATATAGAACGAACCACTAGGAGCAGTAGTAAACGTAGCTACAGCATTGCCATTTGTTTGAAGCATAGCAGTAGTTGAAGTAACCAAATCGTAAGTGGTAGCATTTCGCAACTCAATAGTTACTGTATCTACATCAGTAGCACTGCTGCCAACACCTTGGTTCATCATTACCGGTCTCATGGCTTGAGCATCCGCATCATAGTAACCTTCAATAATCATCTTAACAGTTACAACGGTTTCACATGGATTAGTAAGATTGCGTAATGGATTAGTATCATCACAATCATTACCTAATGTAGTGGCTGAATAACCTGTAGGAACAGTTGCGCCCCAACATACATTCTCGTTTCCGTTGTCATAACCGTCTCCGTCGTTGTCAATGTACAATAAAGTACTTCTCCACTTAGTCGCATCTGTTGGTGCACAATCTTTATTATCTAAAGAGTAACCTGCAGGCGGTGTAGTAGCATCTACAGCACACACACTAACCAAACTTCCGGCTCCGTAACCATCACCGTCAGTATCAGCATAGAATGAATAAGTAGTAAACAATGCTACATTAGCATCATTACAATCTGTATTATTCAAAGAATAACCTGAAGGTGGTGTAGTTGCATTAACTGCACAAACACTAACCAAACTTCCGGCTCCGTAACCATCACCATCAGCATCCACATAGAAACTGTAAGACTGAGAACGTGTTCCGTCATTTGGCGCACAGTCAGTATCATTGACTGAATATCCTACCGGTGGTGTAGTAGCATTTACAGCACACAATTGAACGGCAGTTCCTGCTCCAAATCCATCACCGTCTGTATCCGCATAGAACGGATAAGTGGCGTTCTTAGTGTTATCGGCATCATCACAATCCGTGTTGTTAACCGAATAACCTGCAGGAGGCGTAGTAGCATTTACAGCACACAATTGAACGGCTGTTCCGGTACCAAATCCATCACCATCAGCGTCAACATAGAACGGATAAGTAGCGTTCTTAGTGTTATCGGTATCATCACAATCGGTATTGTTAGTAACATAACCCACAGGAGCTCCGGTACAAGTAATTTGAGTAACAGCATTGTTACCAAATCCATCACCGTCAGCATCAGCATAGTAAGTTACCAAAGGCTGAACAGAAATAACTACCGTATTGTTAGCTGTAATAGCTGTAGTACAATTTGGCGTCAAATCGGTTCTGGTTAACGAAGTGATCGCTAATGTTCTACCATTGTTAACCGCCGGTAAAGCCACTGTAAAGGTAGCATTACCTGAAGCGTCTGCCACTACTCCGGTGATAGCTGTTTGAGCAGTACCGTTAATAGTGTAACCAATAGTAGAAGTACTGTTAGGCAACAAACCGGTTAAAGCAAACGTGGTTTGTGAACCTGAACAAGTAACACTTGGCTGGGTGATAGAACTCAAGGTAGACGGTGTTAAAACATTCACGGCAACAACAGAAGAATTTGTACATCCTAAACTGTTAGTATTCGTAACTGTGTAAGAAGCTGAAGTGTTTGTTTTAACATAAACAGATGTAGCTACTCCTCCGGTATACGCAACTGTACCCGCAGCATCAGTAAACAATCCTGTAGTTGGTGACCAAGTTGTTAAATTATTCAACACACCAAATTGCATATTGTTTCTTCGAGTTTGCGCATAAGTAGCTGTTGTAGCAGCAGCAACTGTAGCAGCAGATTGAGAATCCGCTCTATAGTATAATGTTGCCGTATTAGTAGTAGTGTTATAAGTCGCCACATTAGTACCTGAACCACCACCGTCATTATTAGAGAATGTAAATTCTACTATCAAACTTCCTCCGGTGTAAGTAAAGTTACTATCAAAAGCCAGAGTATTCCATCCTACCACTGGTTGATAACTAGCTGCATTTCTTACAGTAGTTGTTCCGGTTTCGAATGTAGAAGTAGCAAAATTAGTGGTCGTAGTATTCTTCATTTTAACTGTAAAGTTTTGAAGAGCTCTCGTTTCTACAGCACTTAAGTTAATCGCTACTGAGCTAAGTACTGAACCATTCGTAATACCTAAAGCAGTCAACTCCGCGGCAGTATACAACGTTTGTTGTCTTGTACCGCCATAATATGATTGCATTGGATTTGGACTAAGAGCCGCCCCTGTGGAGCTTCCTGTAGTTGATAAAGTACCTGTACCTGAAGTTATGATAGTTGAACTAGTATTAGTTACTGTCAATAACTGAGGAACACCTGCACATACATCTAAATTAGATGAGGAAACAATTGGAGCAACTGGCTGGCTAACTGTTAAGGTAGCAGCATTAGAAGTAACTGATCCACAAGGTGCAGCACCCGAAACCACAACGCGATATTGGTAATCGCTCATGGCTGTAGTAACAGCAGCAACAGTTAACGATGCATTGGTTTCACCAGTTAAAGCACTCCAACCTGAACCAGTGTTTACTTCCCATTGGTAACCCAAAGAAGTTCCGGTAGCAGTTACAGTAAAGGTAGCATTAGCCGCATTACATACTGTTGTATTAGCCGGTTGAGCACCAATTGCAACAGCAGTATTTACAGTTAAGGTAACCGCAGTAGAAGTTACAGCACTACAAGGAGCAGCACCAGAAACTATCACTTGGTATTGATTACCGTTCATATCGGCAGTCAAACTGTTTAAAGTCAAAGTAGCCGAAGTAGCTGAAGCAACATTACTCCATGAAGCACCACTATTAGTGCTCACTTGCCATTGGTAAGCCAAACCGTCACCGGTAGCAGCCACTGTGAATGTTGCTAACCCAGCTGAACATCCTGCAGCGCTTGATGGCTGTGTAGCGATGGCAACAGCTTCTTTAACAAATAAAGTAGCTGCATTTGAATTCACTACACCATTAAGTACACAACGGAATTGTTTGCTGTTATCCGATAAATTTAATCCTGATAAAGACAACGTAGCGGTATCAGCATCAGCATAAATACCACCATTGGTAATATTGGTCCAGTCAACACCATTGTTGGTGCTCACTTGCCACTGATAGGTATCCACTGTTCCTGTTGTAGTTACAGCAAAAGTAGCGGTATTAGCACCGGCACTACAAGCGGTAAAGTTTACCGGATTAGTAGCAATAGCAGCAGTACTAACGGTTAAAGTAGCAGCTGAACTTGTAACAGAGGTACAAGCAGCAGCACCTGAAACAACAACTCGGTATTGGTAACCGTTCATCTCAGCAGTTACCGCAGTCAAACTCAAAGTAGCTGCAGTTTCTCCTGATAGTGCAGACCAACCTGAACCAGTGTTAACTTCCCATTGGTAAGTTAAACCGGTACCGGTAGCAGCAACTGTAAATGAAGTATTATTACCAGGTAACTGAGAAACACTAGCTGGTTGAGAAGTAATTGCTACAGCATTGTTAATAGTAACTTCAAAAGTAGAAACACTATTAGGACACCCGGCAACAGTCACAGTATTTGTAACCGTATAAGTACCCGCAGCAGAAGAAGCTAAAGTAATAGCTCCGGTAGTAGCGTTGATACTTAATCCTGCCGGACTGGCTGTGAAGGTACCTGCTGATCCTGTTATAGTAGGAGTTGCAGTACTTTGATTAGTACAATATGTAGCAAAATCATAAGCAAATGTTGAAGTAAGTGCTTGATTAATAACTACAGTTGTAGTAGCCGTTTGGGCCGTACAATAAGTAGTTGGCAACATAGTGTAAGTCACAGTATAAGTACCTGGTGTACTGGCCGCTACATCAATAGCTCCTGTTGAAGGGTCAATTGACAAACCGGCTGTAGAAGAATAAGTTCCTCCGGTAGTACCGGTAAAGGTTACCGTAGCAGTTGTAGCTGTACTACAGTAAGGAGAACCTGCATAAGAAATTGTAGCTGCCGGTAAAGCATCTACAGTAGCAACTACAGCAGTTCTTGAGGAAGTACAACCGGCTGAAAGAGCAGCTATATTGTGGAAATAATTATAAGAACTTGTTGAAATAGCGGAATCATAACCACTGGTTATAGTACCTAAAGTGCCCAAATTGTTAAAGGCAGCAGTAGCATAATTTGCTCCGGTACTAATTCTGTTAACACTTTGCGAGAAAGAAGCTAACAAACGATAAGTCGTACCCGCAGTAACCGGTAAGTTAAGGTTCATAGTATAGAACCCGGCTGTTCCGCCTTGTGGTATAGATAAGTTTACAGAAGAACCAACTTGTGTTCCTGTAGTATTATCTACCAATCTAACTACAACATTGTTGGTAACATTCAAAGTAGGCGAATAGTATTGAGCTGATACAATGGTTCCATTGTTTGTCGCTGTAAATACAATTCCTCTCTCTGAAGAAGCACCGGTTGAAGTTGGCACAGAGGTATTACCCAATCCGGTTTGATTTCTCAAACCTGAAGCAGTACTAGCTTCAGCATAGTAAGTAGTCGTAGCAGAAATACTTGGTGTAGTAAAACTAGTTCCTGTTCCTAAAACAGCACCTCCGGTTGCAGCAGCATACCAGTTGATAGTTGAACCTTCATTGGCGGTAGCTCCTAAAGTTACAGTACCGGTTCCACATCTTCCTGCCGGAGTTGTGCCGGTCACAAGTGGATTGGAAACGGTTAAACTAACTGTATTAGAGTTAGCGGTCAATCCGCTATCGGTACAAGTCACAGCACAATAATACTGAGTGTCAGCAGTCAAACTGGCTATCGATAAAGTGTCTGATGTTTGTCCTGATATTGGGGCAAAATCAACACCATTAGTAGAAGAATACCATTGGAATGTAATACCAACAACACCACTTGTATAACCACTTAAAGTTATAGTAGTTCCAACACCTCCTAAACATAGAGAAGAAGTAGGGGCCGAAGCAGTACCGGCTACAGGTGTTCCGGAACAAGATGGTGCTGGATTAATATTGATAGTATAATCCTCAAATGTTGCATAAGTTGAAGTGTAACAAGGGTCAACACCTGCATCAGTATCAGAACCACCTATTCTCATTCTGTGAGCCCCTAGTGGAGCACTTAATGGAATAGAGAAACTACCTGTTAGAGTGGTAGGGTTAACATTAGTCGATAATCCAAAATAAACTTGCTCACCGGCATCATTAAAATCAGCATCATCATTAAAGTCGATCCAAATTTTAGTACCATAAGTAAATCCGGTTGCATAAGTAATAGCAAAATTTACAGTAGACAATCTTTCTGCACTAGTACTTTGAGCAGTGAAATCACCGTAATTTCCAACCTCAGCACCGGTAGTATTGTTGATATCACCCATAGTAACATTGGTAATACCGGTTCCGTCAACAGAAGATGGTGCTGGAGTACAATAGAAAATTACAGTTAATTGACCTCCGGTTGAAGTCACCGAACAGCCATTATTAGTTACCACACAACGGTAAAAGTTAGCACTTCCCAAAGCAGTAGCAGCTGAAGTGGTAACAGTCAAAGTAGCACTATCAGCACCGGTATAAGTAATACCTGCTGGTGTAGCATCAGTCACATTGGTATAAGTACCGTTCAAGGTAGTTGAACGTTGCCATTGATAAGACGTAGCTGCACTTGGCACTACTGTAAAAGTAGCTGCATTACCTCTCAATACGGAGGCGTTTGCAGGCTGACCGGTAATAGTAGGGTTATTAATAAATAATGTAGCTGCATCAGTTGTTACCGATGTACAAACAGCATTACCTGAAACCACTACTCTATATTGAGTACCATCAGCACTTAAAGCTGGATTCACTATAGAAATCGAAGCCGTTGTTGCTCCTGTTCCTGTGTAAGCACTCCATGAAGCACCATTATTAGTACTCACTTCCCAAGCATAGGTCAAATCTGAACCGGTAGCTGTAGTCGAGAAGGTAGCTGTACCTCCTGTTGCACAAACGGTTTGGTTGGCCGGATTTGAAGCAACTACCGGAGCTTTCACAGTAAGTGTGGCACCATCACTAGGCAAATAGAAGTTAATCAAACATCTGAATTTCAAACCATTATTAGCTACAGCTATTCCGGAAACTTCTAATGTTAATTGATCAACACCGGTAAATGTTAAACCGGTAACAGCATCAAAGCCATCAACTAAACTTTCATAGTTCACACCATTGTCTGAACTCACTTGCCACTCTATTCCATAAGGCTCGTCTCCTGTAGTAGCAATACTAAATGAAGTACTGTTAGGAGCACAAACCGTTACACTCTGAGGTTGTTGCCCAATACCGGTATTATCAACCGTTAAGGTAGCAACTATTGGCGTTAACGGAGCACAAGGCGCATCACCTGTAACGATACATTGGTATTGATAACCGGTCATGGTTTCATCAATGTTAGATACAGTCAAGTTAGCAGTAGTAACATTAGAATAAGTAGCATCTTCAGACAAATCAACCCATCCTGAACCATCATTCAACTGCCATTGGTAAGTATATATCGGTCCGGCTTGTGTAGCCACCGTGAAAACTTTACTACTTCCTGGGATAGCAATATGAGAAACAGTCGTTCCAATTGGGTTAATAGCACCCGGATCAGTTACCGTAACTACAACTTCTTGTGTCGATTGACATCCCGTGGTAGTATCCGTAGCAGTAACTGTATAAGTGGTAGTAGCTAATGGACTTACAGAAATCGAAGCAGTAGTAGCAGTAGTCGACCAAACATAAGTTTGACCTGAACCCGTAGCTTCTAATGTAACCGACTGACCTTTACAAATAGTAACATCATCAGTTAACGTAAATACCGGAAGCGGTAATGGTGTAACTGTTGTTGTTGCACTAGTGGTACAAGCGCCATTGGATGCAGTAGCAGTGTAAGTAATAGCATCACTTGGTTTAGTGTAAACAACAGAACTAGCACCACCGGTGTAAGCTGTTGTAGCAGCTGCAGTAGTGTATAAATCTGTTGATGGAGACCAAGTAACTGGTGTAGACACTAAAGTTGTGTAGCTCAATTTAATTACTGGTCTGGCATTAGTAATAGTAGTACCGGTAGTATCATTACAACCGGTAGACGAAGCTCCTCCTCCAACTGTTGTTACAGCAGCTGTTGTGGTAGTTGCCATTGTACAACCGGAACCACTTGATACTGTTCCACAAGTCTCCACTAATATGTTAGAAGTACCATCCCAAGCAAATGGAGTTGTAAACGTATGGGTATTGTCTCCTACAACCGGGGTATACGAGGCTAAGGTTAGTACACTCGTAAACGTTGGTGTAAGTAGCGTCGATGTCAGTACAGAAGTACTGGTATTAGCCATTCTGAATGACATGTTAGACATTACTCCTGATGCAGCTGTTGTTACAAATGTTAAGGAAGTAATATTTCCTGCAGTTATTCCTGCACTAGTCAACTCACTGGCTAAAATTAAATATTGATTTTTAGGTTGACCATTGACACCGGCACCCGTTCTGTAAGGAACAGCTGTAGTATTAATTTTAGTTGCGGCATTGTCTGTTCCAATAGTAGCCGCTCCTGAGCCACCTATTGTACCACCTGTGGCTGTTAATGACATAACACCGTTGGTACATACTGAAGCAGCACCTTGGGTAATAGTAACAGCGGTAGGATAAGGTGCTACGGTCACTACAACAGTAGCAGCAGCAGTTGTACAACCATTGGCATCAACACCTGTAACTGAGTAAGTTGTTGTAGCTGTTGGGGTAGCAACAACACTAGCACCACTTGTATTATCTAGAGTAGCACCCGGGGTCCATGTGTATGAAACGGCACCTGATGCAGTTAAAGTCGCACTGCCACCGGTACAAACGGTCACTGCAGGAGAAACACTCAAAGTAGCTGGAGTTAAAACGGTAGTCGTTACGGCAGCTCTCGGACTCTCACAACCTCCCGGACTAACTACAGATACATAAAAAGTAGTCGTAGCACTTACGCTCGTAGTGTAAGTTGTAGATGTACTGTTTTGTAAAGCCGTAGTAGTCGTTTCATCAGCGTACCACTTAAAGGTTGGTGTAGTATAACCATTAGTATCCGCAACAGATACTAAAGGAACTCTGGCACCACACTGGGTAGCATTAGTTACTGAAGGCGCTGTAGGCGGAGCGAAAACAGTTACCGTACGGGTAGCTGTACCGGTACAACCGGTAACACTGTCATAAGCTGAAACGGTATAATCAGTAGTAGTACTTGGAGAAACGGTTAAAACATTTCCAGTAGTATTGGATGGATCATTCCAAGTATAGGCCAAAGTACCTGCTCCTTGAACAGTGGTCTGTCCTGCAAAGGTAAATTTTGGACGACTGGTTCCTGTACCGGAGGTGCCAAAATCAACTGCTGCTGAAAATGGACACATTGTAGAAGCTATAGTACTATCTTTAAGTCCATAAACAGTACATGTAAACCCTGGATTATCTGTTCTAACAGTAGTTGAAGTTGTTGATGTAGCTGTAGGGTTTTTAGCCCAACAGAAAGATAAAACGATATTAGAAGTTCCGTCCCAGTTAAAAGGAGTAGAAAAAGTCAATGTATTAACACCGATTGTTGTAGCATAAGCTCCGTTAGTACCGGAACCTGAAAACACTTGTGTTAATCCAGTCGTTATCATTGGCATGGCAGCTGCTGTTGCAGTAGTATGTCCAATGTTTAGAGCAAACCCTTCATAGCCATTAAATGCTGTAGTCGCTTCAAACGCAAGAGATGTGATATTTCCTGCAAGTAAACCGGCAGCGGTTAATTCTGAAGCTCTTATTATGTATTGCGTTTTAGCACCACCATAAGTACCAGGGAACATAGAACCTCCGGCAGTAGCACTAGTACTAGCACCGGCTCCTAAAGCTACATTTCCGGCTCCAATAACATTAGTTGTAGCAGTTAAAGTAGATGAAGCACCAACACAAATTGAAGAAGGAGCAACAGTAGCATTAACTACCGGTAAGGAAGTTGGCGTTACAACTACAGTAGCGGTAGTAGAACAACCACCTCCGGTAGCAGTCAATGTATAAGTGGTAGTAGTCGTTGGGCTAAAAGTCCATCCGGTAGTTTCATTGCCTGAAACGGTGGCAGAATTAGACCAAGAATAAGTATCATAACCACCATTAGTAGCAATGGTTACCGGAGTCAAACTCGCAGAACCACTACAATTAGTTGCTGTAGAGGCAGAAAGAGCAAAAGCAAAAGGCGATGTTACTGTTACAATAACAGCAGTTCTTGGACTTTCACACAAACCATCTGCACTAACCTCAGACACATACAAAGTAGTCGTAGCGGCTACCGTATAAGGCGACACTAAAGTATTACCGGTTTGTCCGGATATAGCTGTACCACCGGTGGCAACTGTATACCAACGGAAAGTATTACCAGGCGTACCGGTTCCTACAACAGAACAAGTTGGCGTACCCGTACCACATTGAGTACTGTCTGTACCGGTTGGAGCCGGTATAGTGGTATTAATACTAACAGCACTTGTTGTCAAACTGTTCACACAGCCCGCTGCAGAAGTAGCAGTAGCGGTAAACGTTCTTGAAGTAGCAGTGCCACTGGTATTGGTCACCGAGGTGGTCCCCGTAGCAGTAGTAACGGCTGGAGTAGTATTCCATGACCAAGTGTAAGTAGAAGCTAAATTTGTTGACACTTGACCCGCAAAAGTTGCGTTTGGTCTGACAGTAGAAGTACTTGTAGCTGTTACAGCAGTACAAGCGGCTCCTGTAGAAGCTAACAACTGATTATTTCTGGCAACAGTTGTAGTACTTGACTCAACATTAGAAGTTGAACTCGATCCTGAAACAGTGTAACAAATGTTAACTAAAATATCAGAAACACCATCCCAAACAAATCCTGATGAACCTGAACCTGTACCAAAAGCAAAGGTATTAAGTCCACTGGTAAGTGTAAATGAACTAGCAGTGTAAACTTGAGTGGTCGATGTAGTATTAAAAGTAGTAGTTAAAGAACTAGCACTCAAACTAGCCAAACTTATAGTATAATTAGTATATGCCGTCGACCCTAAACTTGTTACATTGAATGCAATCGAAGTCATCGGACCGGCAGCTAATCCGGCAGCCGAAAGCTCAGCTGCTGTATACAACAACTGGTGTCTGAAATTACCATTACCGGCACCATGTCTGAAAATACTATAACTAAACTCAGAAGTAGTTCCGGAACCTATCTTTCTTGTACCGCTTGCAAAAGATTGACTTTCAGCGCTCAAACTTATGGTTGCATCACTACAAACTACAGCTGGTGTAGCCGTAACGGCAGAAATTATAGGTAGCGGATTTACAGTAACTGTAACTGTTCTGGTGAAAGAACAATCCCCGTTAGTAGTGAATGTATAAACATAAGTTCCCGCAGCCGTAGGCGTTACTACAGCAGAGTCTCCTGAAATAGCGGCAGTAGCACCACTACCTGTAGTAGCACTCACCCAAGAAGAACTAGTGGTGTTTGGAACACCTGTATAAGTAGCAGATAAAGTAACTGATTGACCAATACAAACCGAAGTGGAACTGGCGGCAACAGCCACATCAGTAACAGTTAAAGCAGCTGCGCTGGAAGTAACCGGACTACAAGGAGCAGTACCACTCACAACCACGCGGTATTGGTTGCCGTTTAAAGCAACACCCGGAGTATTGATAGTGTAAGTAGCTAGTGTCGCCCCTGAAATATTATTCCATGAAGCCCCTGAATTAGTACTTACTTGCCATTGATAAGCAACACCCGATCCCGTAGCGGCACTGGTAAATACTACCGAAGCAGCATTAGAACAAACTACTTGACTTGAAGGTTGAGTACCTATAACGATAGAATCATAAACCGTTAATGTAGCAGTATTTGAAATAAGAGCTCCGCCATTCAAACTACAACGGAACAAGTATCCTGATAACGAAGAATTAATCCCCGACAATACCAAGCTACTACCTGTAGCATCACCGGGCGCAGTAAACCAATCCGTACCGTTAGTAGAGTACTCCCATAAATAAGAAGTCACAGCTCCTGTTGCGGTAACCGCAAAAGTGGCTGTAGCATCACTACAAATAGTTTGGTTAGCAGGTTGCTGCGTGAAAGAAACTGTACTCACAGTTAAAGTAGCAGCACTAGAAGTAACAGGAGCACAAGGTGCGGTTCCTGATACTATTACTCTATATTGTGTACCATTTAAGGTAGACGGTGCAGTAGCAATAGCATAAGTAGCAGCAGTTTCACCTGATATATCATTCCAATTAGTACCATCAAAAGATTGCCACTGATAAGTCAAACCGGTACCGGTAGCTGTAACACTAAAGGAAGCATTACCGTCCTCTAAAGCCGTTTGATTGGCCGGTTGAACAGTGATAGCAACCGGTGCATTCACAGTTACAACAGCGGTAGCCGTATTTTGACATCCGTTAGCATCTGTTCCGGTTACGGTATAAGTAGTAGTAGCACTAGGAGTAGCTGTAGGATTAGCCACATTGGCAGCAGACAAGCCTGTAGCCGGCGACCAAGCATAAGAAACGCCTCCTGTAGCCGTTAGTGTGGCTCCTGCCCCACCGTTACAAATAGAAACATCTCCACTGGTAGCGATAGTTGGTAATGCATTTGGAGTAACAGTAACGGTTGAACTTATAGGACAGCTACCTAAAGTAGAAGTCGCAGTATAAGTACGCTCAACAGTCGATTTAGAATAAACCACAGTAACATTTTCACCCGCATAAGGTACAGTAGCAGCCGCATCGGTAAACAAATCTGTTGAAGGCGACCATGAAAACGGTGGCTGTTCAGGTCTGGTGAAAGTGAATGTTGTACCAGATAGTAAGTTATTAGTGTTAACACTTGTATTCTCCGTACTTGTAGATACAGTTGATGTTGTAATAGGTGACAATGGGGTAACACTGATAAAATTGGTACTGGCGGTACCAGAAATACCAATAGAACAAGTTGGCGATGACAAAGCGGCGCTTTGCGAACCATAAACAAATCGAATATTACCGTTTTCATACAACAATACTTGCATATCTATAGTAGGATTGGTAGAACTTCCTGCACCGGCAACGTGCATACCGGTCCATTGTACCGTTAATATTCTGTTTGGGGTTGTACCTGAAGTAGTATAAACCACAGTTCCTCCGGTAGTATTATTATCATCCCATAAAGGCGCAATTACATTAGCTGTACTTGACAAAGCATTTGATGCTTGTCCTGATGTAGCCGAAGTAGTGTCTCCAACAATAATAAATCCGTTAGAAGAAACAGAAAACACAGTGTGGGTTTGGCCTCTGTATGGGAAAGTAAATCCAATAGGTAAATTTCCAACTCTAATATCATCACCAACAATACCTGTAACACTTGTCCCTGTTATTGAAGCGTAGGTTCCGGCTGATGCACTAAATGCATAACTTGGAATATTAACTGGAACAGTTCCCCCGGTGGCAGTCAAGGTAGTAGTACCACCCAAACAAGCGATAGCTGGATTTTTAGTGATGGTAATATCACTGGCAACCGGGCTAACCGTAACAGCAACCGTGTTGGTAGCCGTACACCCGGCAGTACTAGTACCGGTTACGGTATAAGTAGTATTTGCCGTTGGGTTAGCAGTAACACTGGCCCCGGTACTAGCTGACAAACCGGTACTTGGTGACCAAGCATAAGTGTTAGCGCCCGTAGCAGTTAACGTAGTACTGCTGCCTGAACATATCGTTACGGCAGAACTAACCCCAACCGTTGGTGCATCAGCGGTGGTAAACGAAGAACTTGAATCCGCAGAACCTGCCGGATTAGTCACTCGTATAATACCATCAACCACACCCGCAGGCGAAGTAACTGTTAAACTGGTAGCCGTTTGACCCGTAATAGTCCCAACCAAAGTTACCCCTGAAGGACCATTAAACAATACCGAACTAACAGTGTCCAAACCGGTACCTGTAATGGTTACTACAGAACCTCCTGCAGCACACAAGTAAATCGGAGCTGAAGGACTGAAAGCCGTAGTAAACCCGGTAATGGTAGGAGCCGAAATGGTCCCTTGAGCAAACTCATAAGCTCCCATATCCGGCGCACTAGCATCTCTGGTAGCACCACTGTAATCTGTAGTATAGCCGGCAATTACCTGAGCATTACCTCCGGCCAAGTTAATGGCACCGTTGGCAAAGTTCAAATAATTGGCATCAGCACCGATAGTGCTGGCAAACGTTGGATTTTGTGATTTGGAAGCGGTTTCCCTAGTTCCAACCAAAGTTTGGAATGGACCAAAAGCATAAGTTGTTGTAATATTATTATATACACCACTAGTACCAAATAATAAGTTATTGTTAGAGGTGCTGGCATAATTGTTCAAATCAGTAGCAGAACTTCTTCTGAAAGCCACAGCCAATCCGGTACCATTGGCACCCGACGCGTTAACAATAATATTATTTCTTAAATCCAAAGCAGCAGTAGTAGCTGTGGAACTATATGTATGGAAAATCCCCGTAGAACCAAAATTGGTTCCGGTGGATGTTGCATTCAAATAAATGGTATTATAATATACTCTTTGATTGGAAGTAGCCGTAGTAGAAGTAATATTGATACCTCTGATAACATCAGTTCCCGAAGCTATTGTAGCTCTCAAATCACCAATTATATTATTGTAGGTATTAATATTTGTTCCTGCGGAAATTAAAATTCCATTCACAGTAGAGGAAGCATTAGTACCAACCAAGTTGTAAATTTTGTTCAAATATACATTTGTGGTAGCACCACCACCAATACTAAGTGCTGTAACCGCAGAACCGGCTGTTGACGACAAAGTATTGATTGCGTTTCCATTAACATTGACAGTAGTGGAAGCATTTGAACAAGAAAGACCTATTACAGCACCACCCGTTCCTGTAGAACTTAAATTACTAATTGTATTTGAAGCTACAGTTAGTAAAGTTCCATTTGCGGCCGATCCAATAGTAATAGCTGTTATAGATGACTGCCCTGTAATATTAGTTACAGTATTAGAGGATAATGTAGATGTACCACTAAAATAAGTGAAGTTCATCGCAGTTATCGAACTTGTCCCTCCTGTCCAATTATTGAATGTATTACCCGTAATTGTTTTTGCAGAAGCAGTTCCACCATCTGTATTATTAAATCCGGTAATACCTGTAGCACCTGTAACTGTAATATTCGAAAAATTATTATTAGTATAAGTTGCAGTTGTCCCACTTGGACTTGTACCATTCGTGGTAGTTATTGTCACTGTACCACCTGCTCCGGTTTTACTAAAAGCCGTTACTATAGAGTTCCCGTTAAAAGTTTGAGAACCACCTGCTGGCATAGTATAACTGTGACCAAAGAACGTAAACGACCCTGTAGTATTTGAAATAATATTGGTAAAGGTATTACCATTAAAGTTATTTACTAAATTCGGCATTACGTTAGAAATAGCAGTAATGGTTCCGGATGTAGTAACAGTACTTCCTAAAGCCGTAAAGTTATTGTTGTTAATATTCTGAGTTGACGTAGCAGTTCCTGTTGTAGTCTCTACTGTAATCCCCTGAATTGTACCCGACGAAAAACCATGCGTTAAGGCAATAGTATTGTTATTAATCGTATTGGTAAAAGTTCCCGTAGGAGTAGCCGAAGCAGAAGGAATAAAAATTCCTCTTAAAGTTGTTGCTGCTCCAATCCCTCCGTTTGAACTGGTAATAGTATTGTAAGAAACATTGAAGCCGGTCGAGTTACGAACTACAACACCATTTAAAGTAGTAGAAACATTTAAGTAACCTGACTGACCTGTTACCGTGGTACCAAAATTAGTAATGGTATTACCTGTACCTGATGCAACTCCCCCAATATCAATTCCTGTGTTGAAGTTAGCTGCCCCAGTCGGACCAATTATAACAATACCGTGGTTAACATTGCTAATGGCATTACCATAAACTTTTAACCCACTATTATTTCCTGCAGTAGAAGTAGCAGTAGCAGACGTGGTAATGTTGATAGCTGTATGCGTTGAATTACTGTAAATACCAAAAGTATTTTGGTAAGTTCTATTCAGCGTTATGGTATTGTTCTGAATAGTACAATTTTGCGCACCGTTGGTTGCGGTAGCATAAAACAAAGCAACCCCAAACTCCGTCATCGTGTTAGATGCAGCAGTAGTAACAGTGTTACTCGCATTCTCCAACATCGTGAAGTTTTGAATGGTTATCCAATCACCTCCGGTGATTTTAAAGATAGCATCCACTAAAATACCGGCTGTCTGAGGTGTTGGAGCCGTAATCGTGCTCGAACTACCCTGAATAGTAATGGTATTAGTAGACGTACCTGTTGCGGTGATATTATAACCACCGACTGGCGCCGTCTCATTTCCGCTCAGGGTAATCACCACTGGCGAGGAAATGGTGGCAGCATTTAAGGCCGTGACTGCAGCAGACAAACTCGGATAGGTGGCCGCTAAGCCTGACCCTCCGTTAGTGGTAACCTGAGCATTCACACCAAAAACACCAAACATAACAAAAAACAGCAGCAATGCCACTCTCTTTCGCCATGCTTTAATACACGTAGCTCCTGAGCTACTGTACCACGAATCGTAATTGTTGTTCATTATTAAAAAATTGGGTTAGAAATAATTCTCTTTATTGATAAGCATTTGCATTATCATATATTTTTAGTTTGATTTTGTATCATATAATTACAGAGAAGATTGCCATGACCGCCACCGCCGCTACCAATAGCGCGCAATAGCAAACGCCTCAGATAACGACTGATGAAGTGACTTTGTCCCTTGAAAAAGAAAGTGGAAAAACTGTTCCATATAGCCAAAGCAGTATGACTCAAAAAACCCATTAAGACAAGAAAAAAAGCAACGTTTACGGATGCTTTTCGGTTGTTATTCCCACTAATAAAAGTGTTATTATCGGGGAAAATTGGGCAATAAATTGAAAACAGCTTTAATGTAAAAAAATCGTAAAATTGTGGCATTTCGGTTATTTACAAAAAGTTAACAGACTGTTAATATAGAAAGATAATCAGTTATGATTTTAGAAAAAAATTACATAATCGATAAAAAACATCAAAATCCGACGAAAAGCACAAGGTTGTAATCCAACGCTTATAAGGCTATTTTTCTTATGAAGGCAGCGCAAGCCACACAAAATTACAACAACTATAAAATTAAGGAATTAAACAAAATACCAACCAAAAACAGCAAATACCAACCAAAGGAAAGCCAACACTCCTACCTAAATCTAAAAAAATGGAAAGTGAAACAAAAAAGAAGCTCTCAATTGTATTGAGAGCTTCTTTTGATGAGTAGAAAACAACCCTTAAAAAGGCTAATACTACCAATTAAATATTCTTATAGGAAGCATTAATAAACCAATTTTTTGGTTACCGTTTTACCACTCTCTGAAGTCACTTTTACCAACAACACTTGCTGCGTAGCAGGTAAAGAAACAAAACTGGTGGTCACATCATTGATAGACATTTTTGAAGCCAATAGTCTACCGGCCACATCATAAACCGTAACCGTTTCCATTGGAGTTAAGCCGGTGGCTATGTGCAAGCCTTGAGCATTTTTATAAACCACTACACTCTCCTCGTTAAAAGTAGGAACACCTAAAGCCTGACCACTGAAACGCAACACAAAACGGTCTTCAAAGGTTCCGACATTACTGCTGAAAGTATAATACCCTTCTTTCAAATTATGTACTACATTCAATAATTTGTCCTCTAAGTAAATGTCCTGATTCAAAAACAAGCCATCAAAATCGGACAAATTAATTTTATAAGTGTCGGCAACGGTAGCTTTATAACCTAAAGCAAAGGTATCATTAGGCGTAAAAGTCAATCCTCTTCCTTGTATACTCAACTTAACATCGTCAACTTTAGTGTAGAGAACAACAGCATTACCATTGTCTACCATTTCACCATCAAACAAACGATCCAAACCATCAGTACCATCTTGGATATAACCCAACAGCAACTGTTTGTAACCATTACCATTATTACTGATATCCAACCAAATTCTGTGTTTCTCATAAGCCGCCGTAGGATCATCATCCACAGAAGAAGCGGTTGAAGCACTTCGGTAAAAATTATTATTGGTATTGGTAGTACCACCGGTACGCATACTGTTTCTAAAATAAGCTGTACCACTAGCCACCGTTTTGATAAAGAAACCTTGGCCGGCAGCAATATTACCGTTTGGCGCATTGGTATTTCCTGCCCCTAGCGTACCATTATAATAGGTATTAACACCTCCCAAAATATTCCATATAGCATAATCGTTATATTCATATTGATTGGTAGCCAAGTTAAAATTGGTGTTGTGTGACCATAAATAAATAGTACCTCCTAAGAAATTACCGTTCACATTAAAGCCGGGATCGGTTACCAAACTCACCGCATTAATAGCACTAGGATAAGGATTCCCTATCAAGTTCAAAGCTGCAGGCGGATTGTGTACAATAGTCAATGGCAAAGTACCGTTATTAGGAACACCTGTAAATCGAGCAGTGAAATTTTGCGGTAAAGCCGGAGAAACCGGGAAATTACTCGGAACTCTAATCAAATACCCCCTACCCAAAGTCATAGGTAAAGTGTTGTTAGATTGTTGCCAAGAAGAAGTAGCAGGATTGTATTGGAAAAATCCGGTAGAACTGGTATTAGGCGACAAACCAATCAACGTTTGGGAAGCCACCGGACTAGACCAATAAGTATAATCATATCGGAAACAAGGGGTGGAATCTCGCTTATAAGTAATATTCCCCGTATTAGCTACAGGATTAGTTTGCAACAAACTGGCACCACTTTCAAAAGTCATTGACCCGGAAGAAACAGTCAAACCGTTCACCAATGAAAGCGTATGACCACTGGCCATAGTAACCGTAGCACCGGTAACCGAACAACTACAAGCCGATAAATTACCCGTAGAGGTAAAGGTCCCCGAATTAAACACCAAGTTCTCAGTACCATTATTCAAAGGCGGACCACCCGGCGACCAGAAACCTACATTATAAGTTTTGGTCGAAATAGTAAAAGTTACTGTTGCTGTTTCAGTACAACCGCCCGGCAAGTTAGTTCCCGTAAGGGTTATAGTGGCCGTAGCTGGTGTTTTTACAAAAATACTGGCGGCATTGGTACCGGCCACATAAGGGGTAGTTCCGGTAGCATCGGTAAATAAGGTATTAGCAACGCTAGAGGTCCAAGTAAAAGTACTGGCAGACCCCGAAGAGGTAACCGGAATAACCGAATTGGCACAAACATTCCCTCCTGCCGTTGGTATAGAAACCGTTGGCTTTGGATTCACAGTCACTACCACTGTATCACTAGCCGATGTACAACCGTTATAAGTAGTGGTTACCGCATAAGTTTGTGTAGTAGTAGGTGAAGCAACCGGGTTAGCAATAGTAGTACTACTCAAACCGGTAGCAGGCGACCATGTATAGGTTAATGGCGCATTCAACTGATAGTAAACAGCCCCATTAAAAGTTCTGCCGTTCACTAAGCCACTAAACTGTCCACACAAACCGGCTCCGGTTACTATAGACAAGTCTGCATTAGCATAAGTAGTGGCTAAATTAGTATAAGCCGCATTAAAGTTGATATAAATTCCATAAGTGGTTGAAGCCAGTAAATTCAAATTGGCTACAGGCATATTTATGGCTGCTCTCGAAACTCCGTTAATACTGTAAGTTCCCAATAATGTCCAAGCACCCGAATTAGTCTCGTTACCCACATAAGTCCCGGTTCTGTAATACACATTTACGCTTTGCACGCCCGAACTCTCAGGAACTACATCAAAACTGGTAATGGTGACTGGACCGGCACCAGTAACTATATTAAACATATTCCCACCGGTACAGCTGTTACCACCCACAGTAGTAGTAGGCAACGATCCATTTAAAGGCGTTGTAGTCACACTCAAATTAGTACTCGAACCATTACAAATAGCCACATCAGCACTAGCCACAGGAGTAGCCGGGATTGGTCTTACCGTAAATGCCGAAGCACTGCTGCCAACAGCTTGAGCAGTTGTTACTCTAACCACCCCTGTAGTAGCACCGGCTGGTAAAGTAGCCGTAATAGTAGTAGCATTCACCGGAGTGTAAGCCGCCGAAACCCCATTAAAAGTTACTGAAGTAACCCCTGTAAAGTTAGTACCGCTAATAGTAATGGTAGGGGTAGTACCGGCACAAGCAAAGGCTGGAGTAAGCAGGGTAATTGTTGGCACACTCACACAAGTAATATTAGCATCCCATCCGGTAGAAGTTTGGGATCCGTCTGAGGTAAATCGGAAGGTTAAACTACCTCCGTTGGCTGTTGTTGAATAAAAAGTCTGCCCCGCTGCGATTTGAGTACCACTAAAGGTTCCTATCAGGGTAGAAGCCGTAGTCGGACCGTCATAAATAGATAAAAAGTCAAAACCGGGCTCTGTAGAAAAGCTGTTAAAAACCACCTTTAAATTACTTCCTGAGGCCGGAGTAAAAGTATAGGTAAAAGCTTCACCATTGGCATAGGCTGCCGAAAACCCTCCGGCATCATAAAATTTGGCGTTACAGGTAGTAACAGAACCATTGGTCATGTTCACCACATCTAAATTAGCCGTTGTAAAGGTCCCCGATCCTATCCAAGCAGTATAAGTAGTTGCATCACACTTTACACGAACCCAAAAATAATAGGTTTGACCTAAAGTTAAGCCGGTTACCGTGGCCGTCAAAGCACCGGTTACACTACCCATGCCTACAGGATTAGAGCCATCAGCCGGTGGCGGTGTATTAGTTGTACTAACCCAATAATTATATACAGTGTTCGGGGTCATGGCCGAATCAGACCAAACCAAACTAGCGGAAGTAGCCGCAACGTTCACTACTGTCAATGCGGAAGGAGTAGATATAGTACAAGGCGGTACCGTAAGTACATTTAAAGTATAATCTTCAAAAGCTTGGTAATTCCCGTTTCGGCAAGGATCGGTAAACGGACCAAAATCGATACCGCCTACACGCACCCTATGAGTGCCCACTGTGCTAATCCCATCGGAGTTTAACAACGGCACCGGAAAACTACCCGACAAAGTAGTAGGGATAGCATTACCCGACTCTCCTTGGTACACCAATTCGCCGGCATCGATAAAATCGCCATCGTTGTTCCAATCTACCCAAACATTCACACTGTAGCCAAAACCAGTTCTCAAGGTTACGCTAAAAGGCAAAGTAGCCCCAACAAAAACATTGGTGCTTTGGGCAGTATAGTTACCATAATTGTTGGTTTCTATGGCGGTTGTATTATTAATCGTACCCATGGTTACGTTGGTAATTCCTTGAGGATCTTGTGTAAAACCAGCTCCGCTTGGCGTACAATAAGTAACCGCTGTAGTGGTTGCGGTAATAGTACCCGAGCTAACAGTAGCCCCACAAGTATTCACTGCTCTTACCCTGTAATAATAAGTAGTACCCGGAGTCAAACCGTTTACCACGAAAGTAGTCACATTACCTACGTTTAAATTGTTATAAGTATTAACAAAACTGGCAAAAGTATTCACGGTAGAAACGTCTAAAGCATAACTCGTAGCACCGGCTACTGCAGTCCAGTTAGCCGTAAAGGCGTTAGAAGCAACACCTGTAGCCGCATTGGCTGTTGGCACAGCACTAGGGCCTGAACTCACAACCACTGCTCCCGAAACCGCACTGGTAACAGTACAAGCCGGAACAGCACTGCTAATCACACAATAATAATATAAGGTACCCGCAGCCGTAGTGACAGGCGAATAACTAGCAGCATTAGCACCGGTTAATAAAGTACCTCCCGAAGCAGTAGCCGTAGTGTTACTATACCATTGGTAAGTATAACCCGAACCGCCACTGACCGCTACCGTTAAGGCAGTTGCCGCAGCATTCAAACAAAGGTTTTGTGCGGCAGTAGAAGGCTGAGTGGTAACGGTAAAACCCGTACAATCTACCGTAGCAAAACTGGCCACCGATGACCACGGACTATAACTATCCGGACTACTGGCACAACGCGAACGCACCCATACATAATAGGTAGCACCCACTGACAAACCACTAAGCGCTTGTGTTGTTCCCGAAACATTACTGTGGATGGGTGTGATAAACCCATTAGGCAACACCCCGGTAGTATTGTAATATACATCATAATTAGCTGCACTGGTAGCCGTCCAGCTCACATTGGCAGTAGTACCGCTTGTGGGAGCAGCCGTCACCCCGGTAGGCACCGGACAACGCACCATGTCTACCGTTATCTTTAAACCTGTTGTATTATTATTGGCTCCATCGGAAACAAACTTAAAGGTTAAAGAACCATCGGCTGACCTGGTAGAAATATACGTTACGTTAGTAGGAAGACCTGTTAGTGTATGGTTAAGTATATTAGTGGTCGCATCAAAAGTGGTACTGCTATCAAAAATATCCAAAACCTCTCCCACGGGAGGTGTAGTACTCATGGCATAACTATCTATCCTAAAACGCACACGGTCACCCGCCGCCAAAGCAGCTGCATCCGGCTTAAAAGTAATAGTATGGCTTTGCGAATTGTTATAACGATCGAACTCTCCTCCATTATCAAACAAACTGTAAACATCTCCCGTAGCCATAGTAATGGTACCACCGCTACAAACCGTAGGCGTAGCCCCATCTCCAACTAACGCAGGAACCACTACCCTGTTTTCGGCAGGATTTGTGGAAGTCCAAGCCATATCATCTATCCAAAATACAGGAGCTGTTGTACCGGGCCCTAATCCGGAAAAAGTGATCCTCACCTTTACATTAGTAAGCCCAGTAAAATTAAAAGAAAAACCTTTATAAGCATTAGACCCTGTTGGTGTTTGTCCGTTAAAAGT
This sequence comes from Flavobacterium sp. FEMGT703F, assembly GCA_002786385.1. Lineage (GTDB taxonomy): Bacteria > Bacteroidota > Bacteroidia > Flavobacteriales > Flavobacteriaceae > Flavobacterium > Flavobacterium cheonhonense. Next base: position 854 of record PGCN01000003.1, on the reverse strand, counting down.
ACCGGCTATGGTGGCAAAATTATCAGTAGACCATTCTACGGTAAACAAAACATCTCGAGTAGTCAAACTACTTTTACAATAAAACTGAAAAATAGCAGGATTGGCAATAGCAGGTAAAGTAACCGCATTTCCAATAGCATTACCCATGGTTAAGGCATTATTTCCCGACCTAGGATTTGAGCCTGCAGGAGAAACAGGCGTACTAAAAACCCAACCGGCAGTCTGCAAAGTTAGTTTAGCAATCTGAAAACTCTGATACTCTTGGTAAGGACCTATACACTGGGCTTGGGCAGGATTTATCCCACTCAAACCTAACAGCGCTACTAAAGCAAATACCCAACGAAACAATGGGGTTGGTGAACAGAAAAACAAATTCAGGGCAAAAATTTGTAGTTTTTTCTTCATAATAGTATAACTAATAATAAATAGATATAAAAAGAGACTGTCAAAACATTACGCTAGGCCAGCCACAAAATCTTTTAATTCGACAAAACGTTAAGGCTAAAAAAAGAAGACTGTAACACCACACTCACTAACAGCAGTGATAGAGCAGTAAAACAGTTTTTCTAATCGCCTAAATGAACGCAATTTGGGCAATAAAAATACACTTTTTTTAATAATAAAGTTAAACTTAAATTAATAATTTAATAAAACACTTTAAAAGCTTTAGAAAAATCTTACTTACCAAAAAATCAAAAGAAGCTTGTAAAAAAACACCCAACAACAACCCAACTTAAAACACTGTCTCCTTCCCTACACTATCAAACCACCACCAAACAAAAAAATCCCCGCCTCTTTGCAGAGACAGGGATTATTATCTAAACTATACGAACTCGTAATTCCTAATTCGTAAT
>PGCN01000021.1 GCA_002786385.1 Flavobacterium sp. FEMGT703F | reverse complement strand
TGCTAGTACTACTTTTTCCGTCAGTTCGAGTAGCTCGCAGAGCGTATCGAGAACCATTGTATTGATAGGGCTTCTCGATTAGCTTCGCTCAATTCGGCTATAGCCTCGGGTTAATTTTACCAACTAAAAACTACCGTTTTCAGTTCGCAAAATCACTCGAAGTGACGTGAGCGAGAGCGAACTGTTTTAGTTGAACTTCCCCCTACACACCTCACAAAACCAAACTTTTTCCAAATCTACCTGTTTGATGGTACCTTGGGCGGCTTGCATCATACAGTGTTTATCATGGGTACAATGCGGTAAGCCTAAATTATGTCCTATTTCGTGCAGGGCTACTTTCTCTAACCGTTCCAAACATTTAGCCCGACTAACCTTGCGATGCAAACGAAAGGTGGACACCACACAAGTTGTACCCGGTCGATAACCCAAACCAAAAATACCATATTCGGGTTGGGCGGCGCTTTTGCGGTGCGCGATGTCTTGGGTGGTAACCAGCAATAGATTTTGCGGACTATTAAATTGTTGGAGTATTTTACTAGCCTCATAACGGGTTTGGCTGGCGGCTAATAAATGGGGTGTCAACGGAACGGCAGGTTTGACCACACATTGATATCCATAAAAACGATGAACCGATTGTTGGAGAAAAGTCAAATACTCCGGCGATACTTCACCTAAAGGCTGGATATATATAACCGATTGGGGTTTGGGTTTGGTTGCATTATAAACCGTTATGGTAGCAGCAAAAGCCAATACAAGTAAAGCGAGCAGCAACAGTTTTCTTCGAGCCATTATAAAATAATTTTCACCCATACAACACAAACTGTGCCGTTAAATAGTGGGTTGGCGTTGTTATTTGGCTTAGCTTTTAGCTTACACTCCGTTCGCTGCGCTCGAGTCGATACAATTTATAACTACAAAAACTAACGTTTTTATACTTATAAATCACTCGAAGTGACGTAATAAGGATGTTTATCTTAAATAGCATTCTAATGCACTACTCCACTCAGTTAACTGGTTTTAACGCAACGAAGTAAAAGCTTGGCAAGGCAAAACAAAAAAATGTAGGGCAAGGCGTAAGAATAAACGATAAATGAATACCTTTAACCCTTTAAACCGGATCCATGCGAATAAAATTACTCCTAAGCCTTTGGTTATTATTACAAGTTGTTAGTGTGCAATCCCAACCGTTTCATTGGGCTACTGCTGCTACTGGAATCGGTTATGAATATGGCACAAAAGCAACAAAAGATGCCGCCGGAAACACTTATATCTTAGGCTATTTTATCGGTGATTCTTCAAGCTCTTCTGGCGGGAATACCTTCGAGTTCAATGGTGTATCTTATCCTGCCAACGGACGCGGCGATGCTTTTTTTGCCAAACTCGACTCCAACAAACAATTGGTCTGGATGAAAACAATCGGTGGCAATGATACCTCTTATTTTGATGAAGCAACTGACATCCACATAGACCCCTTTGGCGATATTTATATTACATTCACTGCCAAAGGATTCAACATTAGCTACAACAGTCAAATCTTAAGCGGTGTTGGCTCCATTGGCCAATATGGTGGCGAAGGTGTATTGCTCAAAGTGAATACCAACGGCGATTATTTGTGGCACGATTCAGGCACTGTAGCCAGCACCTTTGAAGAAATAACCACCGATGCCACAGGAAACGTCTACCTAACCGGATCGTATGACTCATCTATTACATTGGGTGGAACAATTACCCTAACCAATCCGTCTACCTTTACTACGCAAGATTTGCTGGTAGCCAAATACCAACCTAATGGTACTATACTTTGGGCCAAAAAAGCAGGTGGGATGCCTCATAATACCTTTGCCTACGGCGTTGATTTGAAAGTGAATCCGCAAACCAACGAACTCATTGTCCTGGCCAAAGGGGAAGGACAAGTGTATTTTGATAACGTGCCCATGCCTTTCAATGGTTCTGTAGACAAAGGAATTTTACTGGTATCCTATAACTTAAACGGTAACCTAAACTGGATACGACGCATTTTGGATGAAGACAACTACGGATATCATTCGGCTACCGCTTTAGACATCAGCCCATCAGGGATCATTGGGGTCACCGGTTATACGCCCGGTAGTGAACCGTATGGACTGGTTGGTTTTTACACCAGTAACGGAAACATTATTACCGAACATATTTACCCTTCTTCCTACAGTTTGCGAATGGCATCCATTACTTTTAATGAGTTTAATGAGGCATACGTAACCGGACAATTTAACGGACAAATTACCGTGGGTATCAGTCCCGGTACAGCAACCTTATCGGGCTACAAAGGTTTTGTGGCCAAGATGGATATATTACAACAAGTCAAATGGATAACCGAAGTTGGAGGAGCCAATACGCATGTTAGTAACGTAGAGTACCATAATGGCAAACTAACCTATGCCACCCGAATCGATGGTACTTTTACGTATAACTCAGGGGCTAATAGTATTACCAACAACTCCGGAGATGCTTTATTTGGGGAGCTGACAGATTTCAACCTCTCGGTCAACCGCTGCAATATTACCGGTACCGTGTTTGAAGACCTGGATACCAATTGTATTCAAAACACCAATGACATCGTTCAAAATGCTGTAATCGTTAAGGCAACAGACGCTAATGGGGTCAATCGCTTTTCAATAAGCGATACCAACGGACACTACGATATTCCGGTCGAGATAGGCACCTACACCGTGAGCATACTACCCAATCCGGTACAAAATGCTCTAATCCACCAAAACTGTTATACCCAACAAAATGTAACCCTAACCACCATGGGGCAAGATGCGGATAACGTTAATTTTCCGGTAGAACTGGATTATTGTCCGCTGCTGAGTGTTGACATAGCCAGCGATAGACGCAGAAGGTGTTTTGACAGTAATACTTATGTCAGCTACCGCAATTCGGGCTTAGCCGTTGCGCAAAATGTTGCCATCACGGTCGACCTTCCGGAATTTGTAACTTTCATCTCGGCCAACCATCCGCACACCGTAAACCCTCAAGGGCACTATGTTTTTAACGTAGGCACATTGGCACCCAACCAATCGGGTGTCATCCATATAGTAGACCATACCGAATGTATTGAAGGCATAACCGGACGGTCTCAGTGTACCAAAGCTTGGATTACCCCGGCTAATGATTGTGCTGCTACCCTCGACCCGAATTATGCCAATTGGGACAAATCGTTAATCAGAGTATCAGGAACTTGTAACAATAATGCAGAAGTCCAATTCACCATTACAAATGCCGCGCTACCCGGTTTAGGCAACATGGGAACCCCAAGAAATTATCGAATTTATGCAGATAACGGTTTGGCCATTACCGAAACATTCCAACTCAACGGAGGAGAAAGCACCATAGTAAATTATCCGGCTAACGGTCAAACCATCCGACTCGAAGTAGACCAACATCCTTTATACTCCGGTAGCAGTTTTGCCCAAGAAACAATCGAAGGCTGCGGCAGTACCAATGGAATATTCAGCACCGGATTTGTAAATGCAATGCCAATGGATGATGAAGAGATTAGCATAGAAACAGACTGCTTGAAAATCATCGACAGCTACGATCCCAATGATAAATTGGTCAGCCCAACAGGCATCACCGAAAATCATTACGTGAGAGCCGGTACCGAATTAGACTACATGATACGGTTCCAAAATACAGGCACAGATACAGCCTATAAAGTGGTCATCAAAGACACCCTATCGCCTTATCTCGATCCGGCTACCATCCAATGGGGCGTAAGTTCACATCCTTACACCATCAACATTACCGGTACAGAGACACCGGTTTTAGAATTTACGTTCAACAACATCAACCTCCCCCACAGCAGCGTAAACGAGCCAGGGTCTCATGGTTTCGTAAAGTTCAAAGCGGCAACGTACAATGCACTGGCCAATGGTATAGTGGTGAACAATGATGCCAACATCTACTTCGATTATAACCTGCCCATTACCACCAATACCGTACAAATTACGATATCCGATTTTGTATTTCCACTAAGCCAAGAGGCCTTTAACATACAACACCTTAAAGTGTACCCTAACCCAACCTCAGGGCTATTGGTAATTGAATCGGATACTTTAACAAAGGTGGAAGTTTACAATATCAGCGGAAGTTTGATGGAAACGACCACGCAACACCAAATCAATTTAAGCCATTATGCGAAAGGAATTTATTTGGTAAAAATTACTACTCCTGAAGGAACTGCGCTAAAAAAAATAGTGTTAGAATAACAACTGTACCTCGCAAACTAATGAAGAGAATGAACCCAATGTATTAAAAACCGCTGTGGCTTGTGGGGGCGAATGCTGACACTATTACCCCATAGTAACTTATTTATTTTGCTATTTTTGTAAGCAACGCTTTATGAATTAATTACACCCCTTCACTCAATACGGTAACAAAAAACAACTGTGATAAAAAGACAATCCCTGCTTATACTTTTAATAACCTGGCTATTAACCCACAGTAGCATGGCGCAAGCCCCTGTAATCCAATGGCAACAATCCTATGGAGGTAGCGGTAATGACTACGCCTACGACATCCAACCCACTCCGGACGGCGGCTACATTATGGTGGGCAGCAGTACTTCCAACAACGGCAACCTTACTGCCAATCAAGGCAATGCCGATTGCTGGGTAGTAAAACTCAATGCAACCGGAACCTTACAGTGGCAAAAATCTCTGGGCGGCAGTGCTAACGAAGTAGCGCGCAGCGTAGCCAACACCGCAGATGGCGGTTACATAATAGCGGGAAGCACTGGCTCAAACGACGGCGACGCAACCGGAAATCACGGCGGACTCAACGACTATTGGGTGGTAAAACTAAATGCCGAGGGCAACATACTATGGCAAAAAACATTCGGTGGTTCAAGCAATGAAGAAGCCGAAGTCATTCAAGCTACTGCAGACGGTGGTTACATCATAGCCGGCGCCAGCAATTCTAACAATGGTAACGTATCCGGTAACCACGGTAACTACGACGCTTGGATAGTAAAAACAGACGCAACAGGTAACCTGCTATGGCAAAAATCATTAGGCGGTACCGGTACCGACGAGGCTGAAGCCTTTATGACTACTGCCGATGGTGGCTTTATCATGGCAGCCCTCAGTAGTTCTACTAATGGCGACGTAATAGGTAACCAAGGGAGCTTTGATTATTGGATAGTAAAACTCGATGCAACGGGCAATATCCAATGGCAACAATCCTACGGAGGATCCGGTGGTGACGAACCAACCTGCATCCAAACTACCGCCGATGGTGGCTATATAGTGGGCGGAACCACTGCTTCTACTAATGGCAACGTGACCGGCAATAACGGACTCTATGATTATTGGGTCGTAAAGTTAAACAGCAGTGGTAACTTACAGTGGCAAACCGCACTGGGAGGGTCGAGTTTAGAAATTGCTTACGGCATACAACCCACTCCGGACGGTGGCTATATAATAGCAGGAAACAGTGGCTCTACCAATGGCAATGTTACTGGAAATCATGGTGGTTATGATGGCTGGGTGGCAAAAATCAATGCCAACGGTATTTTACAATGGCAAAAATCAATAGGAAGCACCGCTGCCGACGGTATGGCTGCCCTACTCAATGCCAACGATAACGGCTATATTGTAGTGGGTTACAACAGTGCCGCCAATGGTGATGTTACCGCCAACCAAGGAGGCGCCGATTGTTGGGTTGTAAAATTATCCCGTGACGCTTTAAGCAACGCTTCCTTTAAAAATCAGGCGATTACCCTCAGTCAAAATCCGGTAAACGAGCTGCTGCAATGGCAAACCTCGGGAGGCAATCCGATTATTAAAATCAAAATAACCGACTCCAATGGCAAAACCGTGTTGGAACAATACAATAATACCAACACGCTGAACATTGCCATGCTGGCCAATGGAATGTACATCTTGGAAGCCTATACGGAAAATGAAAAAATGACCGCCAAGTTTATTAAAAAATAACACCGCTACCACCTAAAAAAAACATGGACACCGAAAAATATTACACCCTCGCCAAAACGGCCTTGATAATCCCCTTTATAGCCGGGTTACTTACTTTAGCCGAACAATTTTTACCGCTCCAAAAAATGGAAACAGTGGTCGAGTACAAACACACCAGCCGCAGTGCCAAACTGGGCAACACCACCTACTCCATCGATTTTGTGAACAACAACGACCAATTCACCGAAGCCATTTACAACCAAGTAAACGAAGGTGACGAGGTTACTTTACAGGTGCTCTATTTTACCAAAGAAGTCCAAACCATCCAATTGCCTAGCGGACAAGTGCTGAAAAACGATACGGCTGAAATTTATTTCTTAATCGGTTTTACCCTCGCCTTTTTGGGGTTTAGTATCTATTTTTGGCGTAAAAAATACTATACGGTAAAACAATACCGCTACATTGCCATCCTTTGTTTGATGGGACTTTTTAGCCTAATCCGAATAATCAACTTAAATACCTAAGTCATGAACCTAAGCAAAAAAGAATGGTTAGTGGTACTAACCCTAATCATCATCTGTTTCACCATAGACCCCGTATATGCAGGACCCGGCGGCACGGTAGCCAAAGCCTTTTTCAGAACTTGGTGGGGCAAATTAATTTTGATACTGCTAACGGTGATCTTCCTACCGCTCATTATCTACATGCGCTTGATAGCATACCGCAAAGCGCGTGAGATTAAAAAAATACTGGCACAACTCAGCAAAGAACACAAAGCCTTTCATTGGTTGCAATTGCAAAAAGAGTTTCACAACATCATCAGAAGGGTATATCAGGCTTGGCAAGAAGAAGACTTGAGTCAGGTAAAACAATACGTTAACCATTGGTACTGGCAAAACCAACAGGAAGTGTATTTAGACCGATGGAAAAAAGAAAACCTACAAAATATTTCCCGTCTCAAAGACATTACCAAAGTGAGACCGTTGTATTTGGAAATCAGCGAAGAGCCCAACTTTGAAAACTCGCGCATCGCCATAGCAATAACCGTAGTAGCCGAAGATTACCTCATCGACCGCGAGACCCAAAAAGTGGTGGAAGGCAAAAAAGGCTATGACGAATTAGACTATGTATGGTTCTTGGAATACAGCGAAGGGCAATGGTTACTCGACGACATCCAAGAAGGCAGCATGGCGCTGGAAATAGCCAAAATGCCGAATGAAGTGCCGGAGTCCTTGGTGGCAAAAGCTTAACATCACTAACCTGGAGTCAAAGGCCTACCGCTTAAATAGTAGGCTTTCAATTGTTTAAAATGGCAATCCAAAAAAAAAAATGAAAATCATCCTCTTAACCCCTATGGATATTGAGCAAGAAAAAGCCCTCAATGCTTTGGCTCGAATGCCCAACTTGCAAAATGACTACGAAGTAATCGTATCCGGTATCGGCCGAGAAAGTACTGCTAAAGCCCTGATGCATTTACCCAAACATGATGTTTGCGTTTTACTCGGATTTGCCGCCATAGTAGGCAAAGAAAGTAACTTACCCGCCCATCTGCAATTCGGGAAGCCCATCGAAATAACCCACGCCACGCTATACGGCTACGAAGGAGGCCTATTTGAAAATGGCAAACCTTTGTACACCGAACCTAAAACCAAACAGGCCACACTTGCCTCACTAACCTCCGATAAATTCGTCCGAACTACCGATTTGGCAGAACAAACCGTAATCAATATGGAGGACTATACCTTCATGTACTTAAAAAAACCACAAGACTTTATCCTGCGTATCATCTCAGATTTCCTGCCGCACGAAACGGAAATTGACTTTTTTGAAGAGGTAAAAAGCATTGACTTTTTGGAGGCGATTAAGGTGATTGAGGAAAGCTTTGTTTGAAAACAACTTGTACAATACCCGTTAGTTCAAGTGATTTTACGGAGTGTAACGAAGTGAAAAGTATCAAGAGGCTTAAGGCTAACTGAGCGTAAGCTAGAACTGTTGTGTTGACAAAACTTCTCGATTAGCTTCGCTCAATTCGGCTATAGCCTCGGGTCAATTTTACAAAGCAAAAACTATCGTTTTCACTTTGTAAAATCACTCGAAGTGACGTAACGAGGACGTTATGTTTAAAATAGGGTTCTAAATGACTACTACTCCCGTCAGTTCGAGTGTTTTTTTGTGGAACGCAGTGGAATAAAAAAATGTATCGAGAACCGTTGTGTTGATATAGCTTCTCAATACAATTCTAAAACTCAAAAGCTGCCGCTTTTAACTTTTAAAATTACTCGAAGTGACGTATCGAGAACCTGTCTTTTGAATAGGTTTTGTTAGTAGTACTATTTCCGTCAGTTCGAGTGGTTTTTTATGGAGTGAAACGGAATAAAAAAATGACACGAGGCGAAGCCGAATTGAGCGAAGCTAATCGAGAACCGTTGTGTTATCAATACTTCTTGACGTATTTAAAAAAAGCCCCATTATCCTTAATCCTAATTCACAATTCATAATTCATCATTCCTCCCTCCTTACCACAGGAATACTTTACCAAAACATACCCTGTTTAGCAATGATGGTCGCAACAAGCCAATTAATTGCTATAAATACAACAAAAAAGGCAATATGCAACATTTCCCATACTTACCAGCCTGTAATACTTAATTGCAGTAGGGATTCCATAAAAATACACCCTTAAATATTTTTGGTTTTTTCTGACAACTATTTATACTATATTTGGTCATTCCAACCTAGTAAAACAATATGAAAAAACTCTTTATCGCACTGGCTTTCACGGCCGCAACTTCCCTAAGTGCCCAAACCGATTACGCCGCCGTTTATAATGGTAAAGCCTTTGTACAAAAAGGTATTCAGTTATACGAAGAAGAAAAATACGAGGCCGCTATGGCCGAATTCCAAAAGGTAGATGCCTTAGATCCTGAATACGGTACCGCGCAATACGAAATGGCTTTAACACTCTCTGCCCAAGAAAAGAAAACAGAATTAAAAGCACATTTCGAAAAGCTGTACAAAACCAAGTGGATGAAAAAACTCCCTACACTCTACACCTTGTACGGCAGCTATCTAAGCGATGCTGAAAAATATAATGAAGCCGAAAAAATATTCAAAGAAGGCTTGCAATTCATTCCCAACAACACCAACCACCAATACAACTTGGCCGTTTTGTATTACCGCGCCAAAAAAGTACAAGAGTGTGTCGATATTTTAAAAAACATCATAGCCAATAATCCCAACAGCGCCTCATCGCATTATTTGTTAGGTTCCGTGGCTTTAGAGAATGGAAAAATTGCCGAAGGCAGCATGGCGCTACTCTCCTACCTAATGATTTCGCCTACCGGAAAGTTTGCCAAAAATGCCGTGTTCAAACTCAACGCCAAAATGGGCGAAAACTACATGGAGAAAAGCAAAATAGTGTTTTCCAAATCGGGCGATAACTTTGAAGAGTTGGAAACCATCCTACGCAACCAATTGCCTTTGCGCAGCGCCTATAAAATCCAAGCCAAAATAGACGATGTAGTAACACGCCAAGTACAAGCCGTGTTAGAATACACCCAAATGCACAAAATGGGCGACGGTTTTTTTGAAACCACTTACTTGCCTTGGTTGAAATCGGTGGCCGACAGCAAACAAATCGAAGGTTTCAGCTACTACATCTTAATGGGCTTGGAAGAAGAATTGGGTAAAAGTTTATTAGCCCAGAAAAAGAAAATATTGCAATTCAGCGAAGATTACATCGCCAAAGACTTCTGGAGTGTTTTTGCCCGCAGAAAAATGAACTTATTCGGAGAAGACAAAGAGGTGATCATTTATGTAAATGATGGCGTTCCTAACCTAATCGGAAGTGTGGTAAACGGCAAGAAAGAAGGCAAATTCAAACTCTTAAACGAATTTGAAAACCTTGACGGCGAACTACAATTTGCCAACGACGAGTTGAACGGCTTGCAAAAATACTACAACGAAGAAGGCAAAATATACGAAGAGAAAAACTATGCCAACGGCAAACGAAACGGCAAACGCACCGTGTATTACCCTAGCGGCAGTTTGAGTTTAGAAGAAAACTACAAAGACGATGTACTCGACGGCAAATCAACGTCTTACCACATAGCCGGCGGCATCAACTGCGACGGAACGTTTACCAATGGAGAAATCAATGGCACGCTTACTTGCTATTATCCAACAGGTACTAAAAAAACCGAAAGTTCGTACGCTAACGGAAAACTGGAAGGCGTATACAACAGCTACAACAAAGCGGGCGACTTAGCCTCGACAGAAACTTATAAAAACGGTGAGCTGGAAGGCAAATACACCAAATTTTACGGACCAAATGCCATACAAGAAGAAGCAGAATACAAAACCGGAAAAGTGGTAGGTTCTTTCAAAAAATACCACACTAACGGGAAGCTGGAAGAGGAATTTGTATACACCAACGGCAAAGTAAGTGCTTCAGCGGAATACTATGCGACCGGCGTAAAATCGGGGGAATCAACCTATAACGAGAAAGGCGAGCTAATGGCTACCACCTACTTTAACCCTTCCGGAGAAAAGTATTATGACGAAGTGTTCAATTCGAAAGAAATCAAACTCATCCGCCAATACAGCCGCGACAATGGTAAACCTACCGAAATCAACTTAGCCCGAAAATCATTCGAAATCAAAACCCTCGACGGCAAAGTAGTCGCTACCGGTGCTTTCGAAAAAGGCAGAAGAAACGGCCAATGGAAATTCCAAACGGCTTCAGGTAAACCGGAAACGGAAACGGCTTTCATTAAAGGCGAAAGAGAAGGCATCACTAAAAATTACAGTAAAAACGGCTTACTCAATTCCATCAGCTACTACGCAAAAGATACGTTACAAGGGCGCAATGAGGTATACAACGACCGTGGTTTGAGAAGAATTTACAACTACCGCAACGGCAATCTAAACGGACCGTACAAAGTGTTTTATTCTGATGGCAGTGTGTTAAACGACGGTTTCTACGATGAAGACGAATTGGAAGGCGAACGCCGTACTTTCTCGCAATCAGGCCAATTGATGATGGTAGACAACATGTACCGCAACATCACTTTATCAACAGACTATTATAATGAAAAAGGCGAAATAGCCACTTCAATAGCCTACGACCACAAATCGGGGACCGTAAACCACAGCATGAACAACGGTGCCTACACTTCGGTATTCGAAATTAAAAACGGCTACCTCGACGGCAAATACAACCGCAAAGACAAGTTCAACAAGCCTATGGTTGAAGGGGAATACAAATGTGGAGCAGCAGTCAACGTGTACAAAGAGTACGGTCCGAATGACACCATTTTATTGGAACAATCGTACTACAACGGCTTAATCAATGGGGTGTCTAAAAACTACGACTTAACAGGGCACTTAAAAATTACTTCGGAATACAACTTTGGGGTGGAAAACGGCAAAACCATTCGCTACTATCACAACAAATCGAAAATGTATGAGTACAACCAACAAAACGATGTAAAAGAAGGCGACTTCACCTATTACAATCTAAAAGGAGAACCATTAATGACGATCTTCTTCCTGGATGATGCACCGCAATACTATCTTAAAAAATCGAAAACAGGCGAGTTGAGCGAGAAAGTGATAATAGTAAACGAAACCGGAACACTTACTTCTAACTATCCGAACGGAAAAATAGCCTTGCAAATTACCTTCAACAAAGGCAACAAAGAAGGTGCGTTTTTCATCAACAACGACCAAGGCAAACCGGAATACAAAGCCTTCTACAAAGACGATGTAGTGCACAACGACCGTATCGAATACTACGCCAATGGCAACATCTACTTGAAAGAGCACTTTGTGAGCAATGATTACGAAGGCGTACAGGAATACTTTAAAGAAGACGGAAAACCTTGGATTAAAGCCGAGTACAAAAACGACGAATTACACGGTAAAACACAAATCTTTACCAACGGTGTGTTAACCTTAACTAAAAAATATGACTCAGACTATTTGGTGGACGTTATCAAATAAAGCGATACTAACCGGGGCTGCCGTACTGAGTTCGGTGGCCTTATTCGCCCAAAACAATTTCGAAACGTACAAAAAACAATACCCCGATTACAACGAATTGATTGTCAACAATGCCACTTCCTACTCCATCAGCATAGTAGATAAGAAGCTAAAGGTGATTCAAGACAACCAATACGAATCGATGATCCTTTCCGACAACGGCATCCAAAATAACAAAGAGAGTTTTTCGTATTCCGATTTTGTCAAACTGCTTTCCTACGATGCCTATACCGTGGTTTCTAACGGCGGCAAAGAAAAGAAAATCAAAGTCACCCAAGCCTTGGAGAAACAATCCCGAGGCGGCTCGGTATTTCACGACGATGTAAAAACCAAACAATTGTCGTTCCCTAACTTAGAAGCCGGCGCCAAAAAAGTATACGAATACTCCACCGAGTTCACCGATCCGAATTTGCTGCACAAGTTCATCTTCGGCGAAGTACTGCCGGTGAAAAATTCGAGACTGGAAATCAAAGTCGATAAAAATGTCAACATCGGCTTTAAATTGTTTAACGACCCGAACCATTTGATTGCGTTTAACAAAATCGAAAAGAAAGACTATACAATTTACCAATGGACTTTAACCGATGGTAAACCATTCAAGTTTGAAGGCAATGCACCCAGCATCTTGTACAGTGTGCCGCATCTTATTTTTTACATAGAAGATTATACCGCCGACAAAAACAAAGTGACACTTTTAGGCGATATCCAACGCATGTACACCTACTACAGCAGTTTTGTAGAAAACCTCAACACTAAGGAAGACGCTGCCTTAAAGGAAATCTCGCAAAACATTACGTCAAATAAAACTTCGGAAGAAGAAAAAGTAAAAGCCATTTTCTATTGGGTAAAAGACAACATCAAATACATTGCCTTCGAAAACGGTTACGAAGGATTTATTCCGCGTGAAGCGGCCTTGGTCAACGAACGCAAGTTTGGCGATTGCAAAGACATGGCGAGTATCATTTCGGCTATGGCGAAATACGCAGGCATTACCAATGTATATTTGGCTTGGATTGGCACGCGCAACATTCCGTATTCCTTCAGCGAAGTGGCTACGCCTTCTACTACCGATCACATGATAGCGGTGTATAAAAAAGGCTCGGAATATATTTTCCTGGATGCCACCGACCAAGAAACGGCTTACGGATTGCCTTCGGCCTTTATCCAAGACAAAGAAGCGCTGTTGTACAACGGCAGCCAATACCAAATTGTAAAAGTGCCGATTACCGCACCGGTCAAAAATCAAATTAGAGATGCAGTGGTGATCAACATCCAAAACGAAAAAATCTCCGGCTCGGGTTGGCTGCAAATCTCCGGATACAACCGCACTAACACCCTAGGGCAATTGGGCGATGCCGCCAACAAAACCCGTTTTGAAATGATCAAAAGCTTGGTTTTAAAAGGCAATAACAAGTTTACCTTAAACGACTATTGTGAGGCCAACCTGAAAGACCGCGACAAACCCTATGAAGTGGGTTACGATTTTAATATCGAAAATTATATCGTAAAAGTAGACAAGGAATTATACCTGAATTTGACCTTCGACAAATACTACGAAAAATCGAATTTAGAAAAAGACCGCGAAGCCAACTTCGACTTCGATTTCCTCAATCAATTTGTGTCTTCAGTCACTTGCCTTATTCCCAATGCCTACAGCGTTAAATACGTTCCGAAGAATTTTGAAATAGACAATGACCTCATTAAAGGACAAATAACCTATCAACTACAAGGCAACACGGTGGAAATGAAAGCCACTTTGGAAACCAAAAAAATCATGTTGGAGAAAAAAGATTTTGCACTGTGGAACGAAACAGTTAAAAAATTAAAATCGGCTTACGGGGAAACCATCATCTTACAAGAAAAATAAACTACGAAAAAAACAAACCATGAACTATACCAATCTTTCAAAGCTTACAGCCATAGTAGCCCTATTGTTTACTGTGTCTCTCAATGCACAAGATTTCACCTTCCAAAACTACCATTGGGATGATAAAAACACCGTAATCGATATTCCGGCACAGTATAAAGACGAAAAAGAAGTAGTCTTATCGCGCGTGGTCAAAATCGAATTAGCAACCAAAGGCAAGGGCGCAGCTCAATACTACATGGTTCACGAAAGAACCTACATCAACTCCAATGATGCCGTTGAACGCAACAACAAAGTGTACATTCCGTTTAAAATGAACGAAAGCGTAATCGAAACCAAAGTACGCGTCATCCAACAAAACGGTAAGGTAACCTTGTTTGACAAAAAAGACATCAAAGAAGAAGTAGATGAAGAAAAACAACTCAAATACAACTACTTCGCCATTACCGGCTTAGAGAAAGGCAGTGTAATCGAAAAAATATTCATGCTGGAAGAATTCCCGGAATTAGACGGAAAAACCATGCGCATGCAATCGAGCGTACCTATTGTAAGTAACGAATTTCAATTGATTTATCCGCGCCATTTGAAGTTCAAAACCAAATCGTCTAACGGCTTACCTGAAGCTGTTGAAGCCACCGCTGCCGATACTTTGAAAAAAACACTAACTGTAAAAGACAACAATATTGCCGCTTTGGAAGACGATGAAAAGTACTCCAACCGCGATGTATACTTGAAATTGTTCCGCTACAAATTGGATGAAAACTTTTACACCGGTGCCAAAAACATCAACAGTTACGCCAAATTTACTTCAAACTTTTACGATCGCATCAATCCGACACTCGACAAAAAAGACTTGAAAACAATAACCGATTTTTGCAGTCAGATTCAGAAAACAAACGACCTGCAAGCGCAAATTTGGAATATCGAAAACAAAATCAAAAAAACCATCTCTTTCAATTTGTACGCCGAAAGTGCCGAAAGTATCGCCGCGATTTTAAAAAACAAACAAGCCAACAAAATCGACTTGCTCAAGTTGTATTCGGCTGTGTTCCGCGAATTTAAAATTGAAAATAAATTGGTGCTCACCTCTAACCGATTCGAAATCCCGTTTGAAAAAGATTTTGAAAGCTACGAGAATCTCGACGAAGCCTTGTTTTACTTCCCGGCCATCAAAAAGTACCTGACACCCAGCGAAATCGAATACCGCATTCCGTTGTTCCCTGACAATTTAGGGAACAATAACGGTTTATTCATCAGTGAAAAAATCTTCGGTGGAGTAAGTATGGGCGTAAGCGAAATCAATTTTATCGAATTACCGGGCGTGGAAATCACTACTGATCACATGGTCATCACAGCCGATTTCACGGAAGATTTAGAAAATCCAAAAATCACAACTTCCATCGATTTTGGCGGTTATACTGCAATGAGTTTTCAGCCAATTAAAGACTTTACGTCGGCAGAACAATACCAAACCATTTTAAAAAGCATAGCCGAAAACTACACCATAAACACGGAATACACTTCGCTAAAAACAGAAAATGACGGCGTAGAAAACATCGGTAAAAAACCGTTTGTAATGAAGCTGACGTTTGATGGCAAAGATTTACTCCAAAATGCCGGAGGGAATTATTTGTTTTCTGTCGGTAAACTCATAGGTTCCCAAATGGAATTGTACCAAGAAAACAAAAGAACGTTACCGGTAGAAATAGACCATCCGCACGCCTACCAAAGAACCTTAAAAATCATCTTGCCTAAAGGTGTAACGGCTAAAAATTTAGAGAAGTTCAATATGAATTTCAAAACCGACCTTAACAATAAAACCGAAGCCGGATTTGTGAGCAGTTATACCGAAAAAGAGGGTGTAATTACCGTAACCAACACCGAATTTTACAATGTGGTGAATTATCCTTTAGAGAAATTCAACGAGTATAAAGACGTGATTAATGCGGCCGCCGATTTCAATAAAATTGTCATCATGCTGACCAAAAGTTAAACCCATTCAAACCCAAATACAAACCTCTTCCTTAACCCGAAGAGGTTTTTTTATGCCGATATGACAATTGTCATTTTTAATAGGAAACGCTAATACTACCTTTGGTTTTGAAAAATTGCATTATGACGGTTTCATTAGTCCAAAAATATAACGTTCCGGGTCCGAGATATACCAGTTATCCGACAGTTCCGTATTGGGATGAAAGCTCCTTTTCTTCAGAAAAATGGCGCAAAACCTTACTACAAAGTTTTACCGAAAGCAATGCTTCCGAAGGGATTAGTTTATACATTCACTTGCCATTTTGCGAGAGTTTGTGCACTTTTTGCGGTTGCCACAAGCGCATTACGAAACGCCACGAAGTAGAAAATCCGTACATAGAAGCTGTATTGAAAGAATGGCAATTGTACTGCGATACTTTTCCCGAAAAACCCATCATTAAAGAAATCCATTTGGGTGGCGGCACACCAACATTTTTTGCTCCCGAAAACTTAGAACAACTCATCAACGGTATTTTAGCCAAAGCGGAAAAGGCCAAAGAATACGAGTTCAGTTTTGAAGGTCATCCGAACAATACCACCAAAGCGCATTTGCAAAAATTATACGACTTGGGGTTCCGCAGGGTTAGTTTTGGCGTTCAGGATTACTCCGAAAAAGTGCAAACCGCCATTCATCGCCTGCAACCTTTTCACAATGTGGCCAAAGTCACTTTTTGGGCCAGAGAAATTGGCTATACATCAGTGTCTCATGACTTGGTATTCGGCTTGCCGTTTCAAACGTTAGACAACGTAATCGACACCATTGAAAAGACCAATTCGTTGGCACCGGACAGAATTGCTTTTTACAGTTATGCGCACGTGCCTTGGATAAAAGGCAATGGCCAACGCGGTTTTAAAGATGAAGACGTGCCGAAAGACGACGAAAAACGCAAACTCTACGAAGTGGGTAAAGCACTGTTGGCCGAGCGTGGCTATCACGAAATTGGGATGGACCACTTTGCCCTTAAAGAGGACAGTATGTACCAATCTTTTCAAGAAGGAAAATTACACCGCAATTTTATGGGCTATACCGCCTCAAAAACTCGCTTAATGATTGGCTTGGGCGTTTCTTCTATAAGCGACAGTTGGTATGGTTTTGCGCAAAACGAGAAAGAACTAGAAACTTACTACGATAGCATAAACCACAATGAATTGCCCGTGTTCAGAGGTCATATCTTAACAGAGGAAGATTTGATTATTCGCCAACACATTCTCAATTTAATGTGTCAATTCAAAACCACTTGGCATTACAACGAAGGAAACTTTAAAGAATTGCACGAAGTACTCGACAGCTTACTGGAAATGAGTCATGATGAACTTTTGGTCATCAAACCAAATAGTTTGACCGTAACGGAAAAAGGAAAACCGTTTGTGCGCAACATTTGTATGGCATTCGACTTGCGACTTAAACGCAAAACACCTCAAAATCATTTATTCTCCATGACGGTTTGATTCGTAAAACAATCTGTCAATCCCAACAAACCATTCCGCTGACTATCTAATTCATGCCATTCAACCGTAAAATTAGGTACGAATAAATTTATTTTTTCGAGTTAAAAAAAACATTTCATCTTAATTATTTAACCGTTTAAATAATTATTTGTACCTTTTAACTTGTTTAAAAATCCTTTCATCTAATTTTAACAGTATTGCTGACAGATTCATTTATTTTTGAGTGTTACTTAACCCTAAAATTTGTATAAAAAAATGTTGCAAATACTACTGATAGAAGACGACACTATAGAGGTAATGAAATTTGTGAAGGTAACCGAAAATACGGGTTTAAAACATCAAATCATAGAAACCCGAAATGGCGAAGACGCCCTAAAGTTTCTAAACAACTCCAAACAATTGCCCGACATTATTGTATTGGATTTGAATATGCCCAAAATTAATGGAATTGAGTTCTTAAACACTTTGAAAAAAATCAAGCATTTAAAGCACATACCGGCCATTGTTTTGACCACATCCAACAATCCGAAAGATATCGTAGAATGTTATAAAATTGGCATAGCCGGCTATATTATAAAGCCATTAAAGTACGAAGATTATGTAGTTCGCGTAGAGAGAATACTGGATTATTGGAGCTCAAACGAACTCATCAAATCATAAGCCATGTACGGAATTGTTAATAAGGCGATTGAAGATTTAGTAACTACTATTTATGGAGAGGAACAGTGGAAGCTGGTATTGAAAAAAAGCGGTCTCCAAGAAAGTTTCTTTATCAGTAATGAATCTTATGACGATGCCATCACCTTCACCTTGGCCAAAACCATAGCGGAGGAAATGCACATTCCTTTGGAAGACGTTTTGATCTCTTTTGGAAAATGGTGGGTTTTGAAAACCACCAAAGACAAATATTCGGGATTAATTGAAGCCGGTGGGAATAACCTGAGAGAGTTTTTAATTAATCTGCCTGTTTTTCATAACAGAGTAATTTTGATGTATCCGAAACTAACACCACCGGAATTCAAAATCAGCGAGCTAAAAGAAAACAGTCTACACTTGCATTATATCTCGAAAAGAGAAGGCTTGCAGGAATTTGTCAGAGGTTTGATTATGGGCCTAGGCGAATTGTTTAAAACCGAAACCCAAATTGAACTGATTGCCTCAAGAAATGAAGGCAGCAGTCATGAAGTTTTTAAAATTGAATGGATTTAGTTTAGTATATGCAACAAAAGGATTTTACATTTAGCGAAGCTTTCTTTAATAAAATATTCCCTTTCTATATTTTATTGGATGAAAACCTGCACATCAAATGCTTTGGGAAAAGTATTGCTAAACTGGTACCCGAGTTACACCAAAAGCCGGCATTTTCGGATGTATTCAAAATTATCCGTCCGTACATTGAAGAAATCAGTACAGAAAATTTCGATAAAAGTCTTGAGCAATTGGTAATTATTTCAGTCAAAGAACCTTCTGATATCACACTCAGAGGACAGTTTGAACCTATGGAAGGCGGCTATATTTTTCTGGGTTCGCCTTGGTTTGTCTCCATCAATGATGTGATAGACAATAACCTAACCTTAAATGATTTTGCCTTTCACGACCCATTATTAGACATCTTACACATTTCTAAAAACCAAGAAATCAATTATAAAGAACTCAAAGAACTTTTAGAGACGGTTAACCAACAAAGAAATGCGCTAAAACGGGACAAAGAAGAACTCAATAAATTATCATTAGTAGCCAGTGCCAATAAAAACGGAGTGGTTTTGTTCTCCCCTGACGGCACTATTTTATGGTGTAATAATGCGTATTTAGATATTGTTTCTTTAGACAAAGAAGCCATTATTGGCCAATTTGTACTCGATTTCGGGCCTTGTAAAATTACCGACAAAGCCAAAATCAATGAAGTACTCGAAGGCTTTAAACAGGGAAAAATATTTGAAGGGGAAAAATCCAATTTAACCATCAATAATAAAACCCATTGGTACAAAACCACCAAACAACCGGTGCGCAATGAAGCCAATGAAATCATCTATTACTTCGCTATTATTGAAGATGTTACCCTAGAAAAGGAACAAGAAGAGAAATTAAGATTACTTTCCTCTATAGCTGAGAAAAACACCGCGGCTGTTATTATTTGTGATAACCAAGGTAGAATTGAGTGGATTAACCAAAGCTTTACCGATATCACCGAATTCACTTTAGAAGAAGTAATAGGCAAACAAATTAAAGACGTTTTAGAAGGTCCGGAAACGGATAAAAAAACGGTGCAATTCTTGGCAGACCAAATGAAAAAAGGACTTCCGTTTAATTGCGACATCATCAACTACAAAAAATCAAAAACCAAATACTGGTCTAATGTACAAGGACGATCACTCAATGATGAGAATGGAAATGTCTTGAAGTATTTTACCATACAGCAAGATGTCTCTAAGGAAAAAGCCTTTAACCAAGAAATTATCGAATCTGAAAACCGATTGTATTCCTTAATTATCAACCTACAGTCGGGAATTTTATTGGAAGATGTTAATCGGAAAATATTAATTGTCAACAAAAAGTTTTGCGAACTATTCGGTATACCGGTAGATCCGGAATTGTTAACCGGTTTAGATTGTGGTGAAACCGCCGAACAATCCAAAATTTTATTCAAAAATCCCGACGCCTTTTTAACCCGAATTGACGAAATATTAGCGGAAAAAGTTACCGTAATTGCAGAAACTATCGAAATGGCTGATGGCCGAATAGTAGAACGCAGTTTTATTCCCATTTACCACGGCAATAAATACGACGGCCATTTGTGGAGTTATGAAGATGTAACCATCAAAAAGAAATACGAACAAAGCTTAGAAGCCGAACGCGAAAAATACAGCAACATTATTGCCAACATGAACATGGGCTTGTTGGAAGTTGATTTGAACGATCGCATTCAATTCATCAACCAATCCTTTTGCGAATTGAGCGGTTATACACCAGATGAGCTGATTGGCAAAAGAGCCTCCGAAATATTCTTGGATAATGAAAACAAAGAAGTGCTCAATTCCAAAGTAGCCGTCCGAAAAAACGGCATCTCCGATTCGTATCAAATCAAAGCCAAAATGAAATCCAATGAAGAAAAATATTGGCTCATCAGCGGCGCACCCAACTATAACCTTAACGGCGAATTGGTGGGCAGTATCGGTATCCATCTCGACATTACGGAACTCAAAAAACTAGAAATTCAAAAAGAAGAATTACTCAAAAATTTAGAGCGCCAAAACGAAAGTTTGAACGAGTATGCCCAAATTGTATCACACGATTTAAAATCGCCTTTGCGAAGTATTCACACTTTGGTAACTTGGATTAAAGGCGAAAAAGAAAACGTATTGAACGCACAAACACAACAGTACATCAGTCTGATTGAAGAGAAAGTAGAAAAAATGGATTACCTTATTGAAGGGATTCTCACCTTCTCTAAAATCGACTCTTATGAAGACGCTAACGAGTTGGTTGATTTGAATGAAATCATTCAAAACATCATCAAAATTATTGATATTCCGCCGCACATTGAAGTGACCATTGCCAAAAAGCTGCCGGTAAAAAACACCAATCGCTTTCGAATGCAACAGTTGTTTCAAAATTTAATCAGTAACGCTATTATCCACAACAACAAAGAAAAAGGAGAAGTAGTAATTGACTTTACAGAAGACGAGAATTGCTATACGTTTTCGGTACAAGATAACGGTCCGGGGATTCCGAAAAAATTCAGAAATAAGATTTTCCAGTTGTTCGAATCGTATTCGTCCGACAACAAATCAACCGGAATCGGATTGTCTATTGTGAAAAAGATTGTAGAAAAGTACAACGGTAAAATTTGGATTGAGAGTGAAAAAGAGATTGGCACCACGTTTTACATCAAAATGCCTAAAGAACATGGAACAACCTAATATAGAGTATTTCGAAAAGTTGTCGAATAATAATGTGAGTTTCAAGCAAAAATTAATCGATATTGTAAAATACGAATTTCCGTTAGAACTTTCAGATTACGAAAGCCTTATCAAAAACGATAAGTTAAAAGAAGCATCGGAAATCGTTCATAAGTTAAAACATAAAATCGGTGTTTTAGGGATGACCAACAGTTATGTACTGGCGGAAACCTTTGAACACAGCCTGAGAGATGGCGGCACCGAAAATCAGGCCGAATTTGAATCGGTCTTAGTAACCGTTAAAGTATTTATTGACCAATTATGACTATAAAGATGAAAAAGTGTATAATCATTGACGACGAATTAATGTCGAGAACAGTAATGACTGAGCTCATCAGCACCAAACCGGAACTTCTTTTAGTAGGCGATTTTCCCGACGCTATTGAAGCCCTGAAATACTTAAATCATAATGAGGTTGATTTGATATTTCTGGACATCCACTTGCCTAACTTTAATGGGTTTGATTTTATCAACACCATCAATCAAACCATTAATGTTATTTTGGTAACCTCCGATAAAAATTTCGCTATAGAGGCTTTTGAATACAATTGTATAGTGGATTATTTGGTGAAGCCTATAACGCCGGAACGTTTTGACAAAGCCATGACGCGTTTGAAAGAATTTGAAGGCAATCAAAAGAAAAAGAAAACCAGTCAAACAAAAGAAGACGATATTGAAAGCTCCAATGCTTCTGAATTTTACATCAACAACAGTAAGCGATTGATTAAAATTGATGTCAATACGATACTGTATTTCAGAGCCAACGGTGATTATGTTTTTATTAAAACCGAAAGCAACAGTTACACCATTCACAATACATTAAGGAAAATAGAGAATAAACTTCCTAAAGACTCCTTTTTTAAAGTCCACCGTTCCTATATCATCAATACTAAAAAAATTGTGGACATTGAAGACAATAGTGTTTTAATCGGTAAAGATGTGATTCCGATAAGCCGCAGAAACAAATCGGAATTGATGAAACGCGTTCATTTGTTGTAACACAACTCTAACAGCTTAAGGAATAACCCATTCGGTACATTA
Organism: Flavobacterium sp. FEMGT703F; assembly: GCA_002786385.1. Taxonomy (GTDB): domain Bacteria; phylum Bacteroidota; class Bacteroidia; order Flavobacteriales; family Flavobacteriaceae; genus Flavobacterium; species Flavobacterium cheonhonense. The sequence goes on along the minus strand of PGCN01000021.1, from coordinate 16,322 downwards.
ACCGGATGGGTTTTTGTTTTTTACCATATGCAGTTGCAAAAAAAATGTTTTTTTAGATAAACGGCTTTAAAACTGTTAAAAAAATGCATTTTATCGATTTTTTATGCATTACAAAGATAATTTTACCGCTCATCTAAGCTAAAAAACCATTCATCTAAAGTCCGAGTGATGTTATCTAATTTTTAAAAATTCAATTTATATTCTGACAATCTTTGTATCAGAATAATGTCCAAATCTATCATAAACAAAACCCCTGAATTATGAAAACTATTACCCTAATCAACAAAAAGTTAACCAACTTACAATGGTTGTTATTAGTAGTATTTTGTTTGGCAGTTACTAATGATACTGAGGCTTATACTACAGCTTCCTCTCAAAAGAAAATAACCGTAGTAGAAAGACACCGCGTTTGGATTAACGTTACCGACAATGCTAACGGTGCTTTCTCACAAACCTTATTTGGTTACAGAACCGGCGCTACTGATGGCTTTGATCAAGGATTAGACGGTGCTTATTTCAATGATGGTGTTGTAGCCCTAGCCTCATTAATAGGAAACGACCGTTATGCCATCCAATTCAGAGGATTAAATTACAGTCCGAATGATGTGATTGCTTTAAGTTTCAAATGTGATTATGAGGGAAGCTTCACTTTTGCCTTTGATCATGCCGACGGATTCTTTTTAAACAGCAATCAACCTATCTATATTTTAGATACTGAAACTAATGTATACACTAACATCAAAACTTCTAATTATACTTTTAACTGTCAAGCAGGCATATACAATGATCGTTTTAAATTGGTTTTCTACAATCCTAGTCAAACTTCAAGCTTAGGCAATACAGACCACCAATTCACTTCAAATAATATTTCTGTTTATCAAGAACAAGGTGATATGTTAGTGCAATCTAATTATGCTCCATTGAAAATGGTAGCTGTTTACAATTTGAACGGACAAATGATTTACCAAAACAACAACGTAAATGATGTAAGATTGAATATCTCAGGTTTAAATACCAACTATCAAGCCTTACTAATCAAAGCGGTTACTGCAGATGGCATTCCGGTAACGAAAAAGTTTTTGGCAAGCCGATAAACGAATTGTTCAAAACCACCTAATGGTAAATAAACCCAGTCAACGATACATTAAATGCGTTGAGCGGGTTTTTTCTTTAACTCAACGAATTACAAAATCAGTAATTCAAACAATAACTACCTTTACTGCAATCACCCCAATTACCCTACCCTAAATTACAATGAATACTAATTACTATAACCCGTTAGGATTAATTTCAGACGGGTACTTATACATCAATAATAACAATGCAATAACCCGATTGGAATGCAAACAAGTCAGAAATGTTTATTTCAAAAAAGAGAAAGTAATATCAAACAATATAAGGCTTTTAATCTTAAGTCTGTTACTTTTTACCGCTTTGATAATCTTAGAAAAATCAATTTCTTCTGAGTATAGAATCGGAGGTTATTTTATTGCCTCAGTAATGGCTACATCGGCTTTATTAATTAGATACTACAATTATAAAATTATAATAACCACTATAAATCAAGATATAATTAAAACGAATATAGATTCGGAATACAAAAATGAAGCTCGCGAACTGATCAGTCATATAAAAAGGAATATCAAACCCAACAAAACTATATTGAAAGCAATATGAGAAGATAAAGGATTAGATGATACAATTATTACAAGAAAACCTAATAATTTTTATAAACATTATGTTAATCCCGAACGAGTATTAAATAAATAAAGTCCTATGAAGGAAAAAATTTTGGTTTATGACGGCTCTGTAGGATATGCGAGATACTTTGAAAAAATTTATAAGAAAAAACATGAAGTCAACTCAGCTTTTAATCTTACTGATTTAAAAAATATAGATATCTACCATTATGACACTATTATATTTATCATTAATGAAATTGAGGAATTAAAGTTGTTTTCAAAAATACACTCGTCATACAAAGGAATACGATTATTTTTGGGAGTAACACAAAACAAAATAGCAGCAAATGTTTATGAGATGAATTTGCAAAATATTTACAACATAAACTTTGAACTAAACAAAACAGAAATGATAGCATATATCAATAGTAAACTTACACAAGAAGTAGCATAACAATATATACCTTATACTATTTTCCAATATTGGGCAATGGAAAATAGTGTTCATGTTTTTTGGTAGAAAACCGCCTTTAACCGGGCGGTTTCTTTTTTGTCCTACTTCCTTATCATTTTGAAATCGTGGCGGCTAACTGATACTATAAAAAAACCACGCTTGTCGGCGTGGTTTTTCAATCAATTAACTCAATTACTATTTATTCAAAAGGGCGTATAATTCGTCTTTAAGGGACAATAATTTGGTTTTCAATTCGTGTAAAAAATTATCATTGGCTACTTCAGAACCCATGTTAATTCTGTGAATCTGATGCTCAGTTTCGTGATACTCATCAAACAACTTTCTGAAATGAGCATCTGACACTTTCAGTTCGTGTATTTTTTCCTGGTATTGAGGAAACTCGTGTAATAAATCGTGTTTTTCCATGTGTTTAGTTTATAATTGGTTTGAAAAGGGTTATTTAATTTAATGACAATTAGCGTTGGCTTGTACAAACAGATTCAAATTGCTGGGAGAAATGTAAGCAATATCCAATCCCATCCCGCGCAATACAAACAACACGCCTATCACAACGGTAACAATCGGAACCACTCTTTGTAGTTGGTTTCTGAACGGCATAGATAATAATGAACTCACGTAAACTACGGCGCTCATCATCGGAATTGTGCCTAATCCGTATAAAATCATATAGGCAATGCCCAATGTAACATTTTGCATAGCAATAGCACCGAATAAGGCCGCGTAAACCAATCCGCAAGGCAGCAAACCGTTAAAAAGACCAATCGTGAAAAACGCATCCGGTGTTTTGCGTTTGAACTGTGCGCCTAAACTGCTTTTAATTCGAGTAATCAAACGGTAAACGGGTTTAGAAAAGTTATAATTAGCCAATATTTTTTCCGGAACTACTGCAAGAACTATCATCCCAACGCCAACCGCAATAGACAATTGTTGTTGAATACCGGCCATATAAAATCCTCTACCCAACAAGCCGAAAGCCAATCCTAAAATACCATAAGAAGTTAATCTCCCCAAGTGATAAATCAGCACTTGAAGGGCTTTTTTAGACGGGTTTTTATGATCTACCGGCAACATCATAGCAATCGGTCCGCACATACCTATGCAGTGCAAACTGGAGATTAAACCGAATATGATGGCTGTATAAAGCATTTTAATATTAGATTTTAGATATTAGATTTTAGATATTAGATTTTAGATATTAGATATTTGATATTTGATATTTGATATTAGAAATAAATTTCTTCTTTGTTCAAATACGTTTTACCTTCGTATTCCCAGGAAACAGTAATACCCCATAGACCGCCAACCAGATTGTTTTTAGGTATGAGCAAATCGGAACCGGACAATGAGATGAGGGTCTCAAAATCCAGTTTTTGGTTGGACGGTCTGTATAGGGATACTTTTCCTTTTATAAGTTTTGGGTCTAAAGAATCCGGGAAGCTAACTAACAAACCTTCCTCGGTTTTAGTGATAGCCACTTTTACGTTTAAGCTATTGGCATTTTGAATACTCTCAATATTGCCTTGAACCAGTTTCTCTTTTTTATAATATTCTTGAGTCACCAATTCGTTGTCGTATTTGTCATCGGATTGTACTTTGATTACAAAATACAGTATAAAGCTCATGAACAACACAAAAGCTATAACAATTCCTTTTCCCCAATTGATTTTCATTGTACTTTATTTTAGTTAAAATTTCGCGGTCCTAAGAAGTTGGTCGTAGCGGTTTCAATGACTTTCCCGTTATTATAGACTTCAATTTTTAAGACTACTTTTTCATCTTTCAAATCGCTTTCTTTTATTTTGACAAAGAAAGTTCCTTTGGTTGCGCCTTGTTTCGGCACTTTGGCAAATGGGCTACCGACCAATTTAATTTCGCCTTTAGGTTCTACTAACTTGAACGTTACATGCTCAAATTCACGCTCCGTTTTATTGATGATGTCGTAATTATAAATGTTGCTGATTACATTATTGTCTTCACGCTGAAACAATTGTCCCGGCATGTGCAAAATGGTAGCTTCTACATCATTTCTTAAGAACAACATTCCGATAAACACGCCAATCAGAATAGATAAAACCGCTATATAACCTTTCATTCTGGTTGTTAATTTGAAAGGTTCTTTTTTCACAATCTCATCTTCACTGGCATAGCGAATCAAACCTTTAGGTAAACCAACTTTCTCCATAATGGAGTCGCATTCGTCTATACAAGCTGTACAGTTAATGCATTCCAATTGGGTTCCGTTTCGAATGTCAATTCCGGTTGGACAAACGTGTACGCATACTTTACAATCGATACAATCGCCTTTACCGGAAGCTTTTCGGTCTTCGTTTTTATTGAATTTACCTCTACCGGTTTCGCCTTCTCCACGAACGTGATCATAGGCCACATTGATGGTTTTATTATCCAATAATACGCCTTGCATTCTGCCGTAAGGACAAGCTATAATACAAACTTGCTCTCTAAACCATGCGTAGATGAAGTAGAAAACCCCTGTAAAAATGAGCAAAGCAATCAATGTACTGGCATTTTTAGCCGGACCTTCTTCTATAAACTGAATTAACGCGTCGCTACCGATTAAATAAGCCAAAAAGACATTCGCAATGATGAAAGAGATGATAAAGAATAGTATCCATTTGGTCACTCTCTTTCTGATTTTTTCACCATCCCAAGCCTGATTGCTCAAACGGATTTGTTGTGCTCTGTCACCGTCAATCCAGAATTCAATTCGTCGAAACACCATCTCCATAAAGATGGTTTGCGGACAAAACCAACCGCAGAATATGCGTCCGAAAGCCACTGTAAACAATGCCAAACCTACAACACCGATAATCATTGAGATTACAAACAAGTGGAAGTCTTGTGGCCAAAACGGAAAACTAAAAATATTAAAACGTCTTTCTAAGACATTAAACATTAAAAATTGGTTGCCGTTGATTTTCACGAAAGGCGCAGCAAATAAGAAAGCCAATAAAAGATAGCTTACTATTTTTCGCTTATCGTAAAACGGTCCCGAAGGTTTTTTCGGGTGAATGAACACTCTTTTCCCCTTTTCATCGATAGTGGAAATACTATCTCTAAAACTCTCATCAGGAAGATTTGTTGCCATTGTGAATTGAATTAAATTGCTAATTCGTATGATTTAGAAAGGTTTTGAGTCATCACCCAAAACCTTTCTTTTGATTATTATTTTGCCGCTACAGCGGTAGTATCAGTGGCTGCCGGTGCTGTTTCAGCCGGTGCTGCTTCTTCCACCCATTTTTCACCTTCAGGCGCTTTTGCTCCTGCCGGTTTGGTTCCTTGTAAGCTCAACACATAACTGGCTACTTTTTGCACTTCTGTAGTTCCCAATGTTTTGGCCCATCCTACCATGGTTGGATTGTTTTTACTTCCTTCGGCTATCAACTTGAATACATTTTTGATACCGCCACCGTTAATCCAATATTCATCGGTTAAGTTAGGCCCTACTATACCACCACCATCAGGTTTGTGACAAGCAGCACAAGCGTTGGTGAAAATTTCTTTCCCTTTGGCTAAACTTTCAGCATCGGTTAACAAAGTTACTTTATCGAAGGTAATTTCTTCTTTAGGTGAATTGGCTTTGTTTTTTTCAATTTCCAACTGAGCTGCTGCTACTTCTTGATCAAACTCTTGACCTTGGTTGTAATCGCCTACTATGTGGAATCGTACCAAATAAATTACCCCGAAAATAATCGTTGCATAGAACAAATTCACCCACCAAGGCGGTAAAACGTTGTCCAACTCTTTTATACCGTCGTAATCATGTTCCAACATCACATCGGCTTCTTGCTCGATAGATTTAGAACGTGTCATTGACTTCATCAAGTTTTGCATCCATTTGCTTTCGGTGAAAGAAACAGATTGCGCTTCTTCCAATTGCTTTCTTTGCTCATCAGTCAGCATGTGGTAAGTTACTCTGTCCACTGCACTAATTACAACTTCAATGGCTACCAACAAAAAGAGGAAAACCACTAAGAACAAGGCAACCATAGGATGCTTAACAAAAGCCGGACGATCACCTGAGTCAATAAAATATTCCAAAGCCGCCATAACGATGGCAAAAATCAGTGGAACTCTTACGTATGATGGAAATAATTTTTTCATTTTTTTACTATTTATAGGTCATTATTTAGTCTTCTAAAGGAAGATCACTCACTTTTTTGATGGTTTCCTTACTGTAAGTCATTGCCCAAACGGTGAACAAGACGAAAGCGGTAAAGAAAATAGTCAGTGAGATTATCGGGTAGATCTCTACGCCGGCAATCGTTTCCAAATTGTGTTTGACAAACTTTAACATGACTGTTATTATTTAGATTTAACTTGGGTATCGGTTCCTAATCGTTGCAAATAAGCAATCAAGGCTACAATTTCTCTGTCTTTTAACGGAGCAGCTGTATCGCTTCCGAAAGCTTTTTTGATATCAGGATTCGTTAACAATTTGGCTTCAATTTTAGAAGACTGCGCATCAATTGATTGCATAGCGTTGGCAATTTCCTGATCGGTATATGGTACGCCTAAAGTTACCATGGTTCTCATCTTATCTTGGATAGTAGAGTTATCAATAGTGTTTTTAATCAACCATTGGTATCTCGGCATTACAGATCCCGGAGAAATACTTTGCGGATCGTACATGTGGTTAAAGTGCCAAATGTCATCTCTACCTCCATTGAACGGTCTACCCGGAACACCTTCGCGTGCTAAATCCGGACCGGTACGTTTAGAACCCCAAAGGAATGGGTGATCATAAACAAATTCACCTGATTTAGAATATTCGCCGTAACGCTCAACTTCTGAACGGAAAGGTCTTACCAATTGCGAGTGACAACTAACACAACCTTCACGGATGTATAAATCTCTACCTTGTAATTCCAATGGTGTATAAGGTTTAACTGCAGCAATGGTAGGAATATTAGATTTCACCAATATCGTTGGTAAAATTTGAACAGCACCACCAATTAAAATGGCTACAGTTGTGTATAACATGAACTGCACCGGTTTTCTTTCTAACCAAGAGTGCCATTTTTCACCTTTCAAACGATTCGGACTGATAACCGCTAAAGCCGGAGCTTCTGCTGCGTCGTCTTCAATAGCAGCACCTTGCTTGATGGTTCTTACAATATTGTAAACCAATACCAAAACCCCAACCAAATATAAAGTACCACCAATAGCACGCATCCAGTACATTGGGATGATTTGGGTTACCGTTTCTAAGAAGTTACCGTATTGTAACGTACCATCCGGTTTGAATTGTTTCCACATAGAAGCCTGAGTAAATCCAGCCACGTACATTGGAAGAGCATATAAAATAATCCCTAAAGTACCAATCCAGAAGTGGAAGTTGGCTAATTTTTCAGAATATAGTTTAGATTTAGTCATTCTTGGGATCAACCAGTAAATCATACCGAAAGACAAGAATCCGTTCCAAGCCAAAGCTCCAACGTGTACGTGAGCAATAATCCAATCGGTAAAGTGCGCAATAGCATTTACGTTTTTCAAAGACAACATTGGTCCTTCAAAAGTCGCCATACCATAACCGGTAATCGCTACTACGTAGAATTTCAATACAGCATCAGTACGTACTTTATCCCAAACCCCGCGTAAGGTTAACAATCCATTAATCATACCACCCCAAGACGGTGCAATCAACATTACTGAGAATACAACTCCTAAGTTTTGAGCCCAATCCGGTAAAGCAGAATACAACAAGTGGTGTGGTCCTGCCCAGATGTAGATAAAGATTAATGACCAAAAGTGGATGATAGATAAGCGATAAGAATAAACCGGTCTGTTAGCGGCTTTCGGCACAAAGTAGTACATCATTCCTAAGAACGGAGTCGTCAAGAAGAATGCCACCGCATTGTGACCGTACCACCATTGCACTAAAGCATCTTGTACACCGGCGTAAACAGAATATGATTTCATACCGGAAAAAGAAACCGGTAATTCTAAACTGTTGAAAATATGAAGTACTGCTACCGTAACGAAAGTAGCAATGTAGAACCAAATGGCTACATAAATATGACGCTCTCTTCTTTTGATAATGGTTCCGATCATGTTGATCCCGAACACTACCCAAATTAAGGCGATGGCGATATCAATTGGCCATTCTAACTCGGCATATTCTTTAGAAGTAGTGTATCCTAACGGCAGGGTTACTGCAGCGGCTACAATAATTAATTGCCATCCCCAAAAGTGCAGTTTACTTAAAAAATCACTGAACATTCTGGCTTTGAGCAAGCGTTGCATAGAGTAATACACTCCGGCAAACATGGCATTACCCACAAAAGCGAAAATTACCGCATTGGTGTGTAGCGGTCTGAGGCGTCCAAAACTTAAGAAGGAAATTCCACTGGTAACATTGGGAAATAAAAACATAAATGCTAATATTAACCCAACTAACATACCTACTACACCAAAAACGATACTGGCGTAAATGAAGTTCCTTACAATTTTGTTGTCATACTGAAATTGTTGCATTTCCATAATTATAATTGTTTTTCTTCGGTTATATTAATTTGATTATTGTTAGTTTCTTTCACTAGCTCGTCGTCAAAAAGCATTCTGACAGATGGCGTATAATCGTCGTCATATTGTCCGCCTCTTACCGCTTTGATAAAAGCGTAGAGAAAGAATACAGCAACAACAATACTTATCGAGATTAACATATAAATGACACTCATACCTCTAATTTGTGTTAGACAAAGTTACTTTTACCCTATTGCTTAAAATATGACATTTGTCATACTTCAGTTATTATTTCTTAGCCGCAAAAAGATTACTCATCACCGTTACAAAACTTACGATAGTTATAGTGCTCAATGGCATAATGATAGCCGCCACTATAGGCAATAAATTTCCGGTTACCGCATAACTCAAACCGACTACATTATATAGTAATGACAAGCCGAAACTCATATAAATCGTCAGCATTGCGTTTTTAGCATACGTCAAAAAGAAGGCGATCTTGTGAAACTGACTCGCGTCCAGGATACCATCGCATGCCGGAGAGAATACGTTGACATTTTCAGAAATGGAAATCCCGACATTACTTTGCGCCAAAGCACCGGCATCGTTTAACCCATCGCCTATCATCATTACGTTCTTGCCTTGCTGTTGTAAGTCATCGATATAAGCCAACTTTTGTTCCGGTTTTTGATTGAAGACCAACTGCGTACCTGACGGCAACATCTTTTCTAAAATCCGACGCTCTCCGTCGTTATCACCCGACAATACTACCAACTGGTACTTTTTAGCTAATGCTTCAAACAATTGCTCCAAACCTTGTCGATATTGGTTATTAAAGACATAACTGCCTTTGTAAACACCGTTAATTTCAACGTGTACTTTGGTTTTTTTATGGGTGTTCTCGCTCATGTGTTGCAAGAATTGAGAAGACCCTAATTTTACGGTTCCGGCCTCCAATTCGGCAAAAACACCTTTTCCGATAACTTCTTCAAAATGTTTGACTTCGAGCTTTTCTTGTGACGGAATAAAATCGTACAATCGACGACTCAACGGGTGATTTGAACCTCTGAGGGCATTTTTCAGGAGTCGCAATTCGAATTCATTTAACGCTTCTCCCTCGTAAGTGATGGCTGTTTTTTTATTGGTGGTAATCGTTCCGGTTTTATCAAAAACGATGGTATCCACTTTGGCCAATTGTTCAATAACGATGGCATTTTTGAGGTATAATTTTCGGTTTCCCATAATGCGCAACACATTGCCTAAAGTAAAAGGCGCTGTTAAAGCCAAGGCACACGGACAAGCCACAATTAAGATAGCAGTAAATACATTAAAAGCAGTAGAAACATCAATAAAAACCCAATAGGCAAAAGATACAACAGACAGTAATAATAAAGCCGGTGTAAAATAATGACTGATTTTATCGGTAATGGATTTGTGCTTTTGAGCTACTCGTTTTTGGAAGACATCGTTGCTCCACAGTTGGGTCAGATAACTTTGAGAAACGGAGAACAAGACTTCCATTTCAATGACTTTCCCCAATTGCTTTCCGCCGGCAAAAATTTTGTCCCCCGATTTTTTTTCAATCGGTACCGCTTCACCGGTTACAAAACTGTAGTCTACAGATGCTTTTTCGGAAATTAAAATCCCGTCAACCGGAATTAGCTCTTGGTTTCTAATCAACAATCGGTCTCCTTTTTTAATATCATAAACCTGTACGGCTTCTTCATTACCATCGGGCAATACCTTGGTAATAGCAATAGGAAAATAAGACTTATAATCGCGTTCAAAAGATAAGAAATCGTAGGTTTTTTGTTGGAATAATTTCCCTAATAACATAAAGAAAATCAAGCCACACATACTGTCGAAAAAGCCCTGACCGTAATCGAAAGCGATATCAACTGTACTGCGGATAAACATCACTACAATTCCTAAGGCAATCGGAATCTCAATATTGAGCAATCCTTGTTTCATGCTTTTCCAAGCAGCTACATAATAACCCGAGGCCGAGTAAACAAAAGCCGGTAAAGACAAAGCAAAAATCAACCATCGAAAAAAGCCTTTGTACTGCTCTATCCAAAATTCGCCTACCTCAAAATACTCCGGAAACGACAACAACATGATATTGCCGAAACAGAAAAACGCTACTCCTAATTTATAAATTAAGGTGCGATCGACTATCTTTTTGCCTTCGGTATAATTATCTAAACTAATGTAAGGTTCGTAACCAATAGCACAAAGCAATCCAACAATCTCTTTGAGGTTGGTTTTTTCAGGATGATAGGTAATGCGGACTTTCTTGTTGGGGAAATTAACTTGAGAGGCTATTATTCCCGGCTGAAGCCTTTGTAAATTCTCCAAAATCCAAATACACGAGCTACAGTGTATATGAGGAATGTACAATGAAACAATGGCTGTTGTACTTTCTTGGAAATCGAGGAGTTTAGTAACAATTTCTTCATTAGCTAAAAAATCATATTTGCCCTTAATATCTGGTGGTGTAGCGCCCGGCGCTGCCTGAAAATCGTAATAACAAGACAAATCATTCTGACTGAATATTTCATAAACCGTTTTACAACCGTTACAACAAAAATGTCTGTCGTCAAATAAGATTTCGTCTTTTTTTACAATCTCATTACCACAATGGAAACACTGTGATGGATTCATACTTTTTTAATTTGCTCATTTTACCTGTAACAAAGGTCACTTAAGTATGAAAATTAAAATATGATATTTGTCATACTTTAAATATATTTGTAGTAACCAATAAAGAATACCATGAGTAAATGTGAACAATGTATCGTTAGACAATTCAGTTCGCTAAAAGCCCTAAGCAAGGATGAGTTGCTGCGAATGGCCGATTGCAAAACCTCTTACACCATTAAAAAGGGAGAAGTTATATTTGAAGAAGGCGAAACAACTCACGGTATTTATTGTGTTAAAGACGGCGTTTGCAAAATGACCAAACTTAGCGCCAATGGTAAAGACCAAATTGTCAAATTGGTCAAACCGGGCGAATTATTAGGACAGCGTTCCATGATTAGCGAAGAACCGACCAACCTAAGTGCAGTTGCTTTAGAAGATATGGAAGTGTGCTTTATCCCGAAAACAGAAATCATGCAGTTCTTCAATCAAAACAATAACTTCTCCATGAATGTAATGAAAACCATTTGTGGAGATTTGAAAGAAGCAGACGACCACATGGTTTCTATGGCACAAAAAAGCGTTAAAGAGCGGTTAGCGGAAACCTTAATATACTTGGAAGAAAACTTCGGAAAAACAGAAGATGGTTGCTTGAAATTACAACTCTCTCGTGAAGAATTAGCCGGTATGATCGGAACAGCCACGGAAAGTTGTATAAGATTACTATCTGAACTCAACAAAGCCGGACTGATAGAACTCGACGGCAAACGCATCAAAATAACAGACAGAAACAAACTACGCCGCTTGGCCGATTAAAAAAACCACCTGATTCCGAAGAAAGAGGTGGCAAAGTTGATAAGATAACAGGGTTAGTTATGGTATCAACAAGATTGTTTTTTGAGTTGTTTGTTATTTTAAATGTAATAATAACTTATATGCCAATGGTCAAATTGTCGATGTGTGACCAAAAAATCTGTTTAAACCCAATCTTGTCTTTTGCTTTATGGATGTGAATCCGATTAGTGCGGTAATTTGTCTTTGACTAAACCGTACAAAAAAGTACCGAAAACTGCTCCGAACAAGACAAGTCCAACACTCCAAAATCCGGCGCCTAACAGTATGAATATAGGTCCGGGGCAAGCACCAACCATAGCCCAGCCCAATCCGAAAAGGATGCCGCCTATCCAATAACGCATGTTTCCTTTTTCTTTGTCTTGGATGACAATAGGATTACCGTCAATATCTTTCAATTGTTTTCGTTTGATAATTTGTATACCAACCAATCCAGTGAGGATTGCTACCGTAATTATCCCATACATGTGAAACGATTGAAATTGGAACATTTCATAAATTCGATACCAAGAAACGGCTTCGGCCTTTGTTAACACTATTCCGAAAATAAAACCTACTATTATATATCTCAATAAATTCATAGCTTAGAAAATTAAGGGTAAAATAAAATGTGCCATCAACAATCCACCGATAAAGAAACCAATAACCGCTTTTAGAGAAGGTAACTGCAAATTGCTCAAACCAGATATGGCATGACCGGAAGTACAGCCACCAGCATAGCGAGATCCGAAACCAATCAGAACGCCACCCAGCAGTAAGATAAAAATCATTTTAGGCGATTGTAAAGCTGCTGTACCAAAAACAGATTCAGGCAGTAACTTTCCGTTTGGTGCTTCAATATTTAAAGTGGCTAATTGCTCAACCGTTTTCGGATTCAAAGTAACATTCGAAGCATCACTCATAAAATGTACCGCTACAAAACCACCTATCATGGCGCCGGCTACTACAGCTAAATTCCAACGTTGTGACTTCCAATCCCAATCGAAAAACGGTACTTTTTTACCTATGCCGGTCATGGCACAAAGCGATCTTAAATTGGAGGACATTCCGAAAACTTTACCAAAATAATTGAGTATCAGCATCACCATTCCAATCAAAAAACCGGAAATGGCCCAATGCCAAGTTTGACTGATAAATTCCATATTAGCTCATTTTTACGCAAAAATAGAAATATAAATGTCGGAAAGATGAAATTTTATCGAAATGAAGTACTTTTGAAATCAAATTCGACTTTGATATGAAAAATTTCAGCATTGAAATAAAGTGGACCTTGCGCTTTATATTGTTGGTTTTGGCTTGGGCTATTGGTGAAAAATTTATGGGACTGCACGACCAACACATTAATCAATACGCTGTTTACACGAATCTCTTCGGGATTCCGGCTTTGTTATTTTACTTCTTGGCTTTGGTAGAAAAGAAGAAGTACTTCTTCAACAATCAAATGACCTGGTCACAAGGCTTTATAAGTGGCGTTGTTTTATCTTTTTTTATAGCGATACTAATGCCGATAGCCCAATTGGTGATTTACAAAAGTATCACACCTCATTTTTTTGAAACTATAATCGAATACAAAACTAAAAGTCCGTTACTAACCCGTCATATCACCGCAGAAGACGCTCTAGCCTACTTCAACTTGAAAAGTTTTATGATACAAAGCGTATTCAGTGCTTTGTCGATGGGCACTATTTCGGGTGCGATTGCCGCTTTCTTTTTGCGAACCAAAAAATAATTGCACGGTTCTTGCAAACGGTTTTAAAAACATTTTTATTATGAAACGATTGTATAAAATTTCATCGCTGTTAGCCATTGTGGTTTTGTTTGCTTCTTGTATCAGTACCAAATCAACACTAAAGAATGTAGACGATAACGCTCCTATTCCTGTGCTTACCAAAAACAATACGTTTATGCTGACGGAATACAGTAAAGATAAAAAATACGGTTACGACCCTGATTATCCGATCAATGTTTTTTTCAAAAATGCCAAAGATGAAAACCTCAATGCCGAACGATTCTTAAATGCTTTAGCCGGTCCGAACGGTGAAAAAATTACGTTTACTAAAATTGAAAGTTGTTGTCCGTTTCCCTCCAAAAGAAGCGAAATGGGAGCCGGATTTTTAGACGTCTACGAATTGCACTGGGAAGGCCAAACAAGTCCCGTAAAATTGTATTTAAACATTTACGAACGAGGGTATTTATTGGTTCCTGTAGGCCTGAGTATCAAAAAATAAGTCAGAAAATTATCTGCTCAGAGTAAGCAAATTATTCATAACTTAGCAGTTTTTAAAACCTCTATTTTATGAATATTAATACCCTTCCACAAATCAAAAATACTGATAGTGGAAATTTCTTTGTGCTAGCCGGTCCATGTGCCATTGAAGGCGAAGAAATGGCATTGCGAATTGCCGAAAAATTAGTTGCAATTACCGATAAGTTAGCCATCCCTTATGTTTTTAAAGGCTCGTTTAAAAAAGCCAATCGCTCCCGAATTGACAGTTTCTCCGGTATAGGAGATGAAAAAGCTTTAAAAATACTTAGAAAAGTTTCCGAAACATTTCACATTCCAACAGTAACCGACATCCACACCAATGAAGATGCCGACAGAGCTGCTCAATATGTAGATGTATTGCAAATCCCTGCCTTTTTGGTCAGACAAACCGATTTGGTAGTGGCTGCAGCCAAAACCGGGAAAACAGTTAACTTGAAAAAAGGACAATTCATGAGTCCGGAAAGCATGAAACATGCCGTACAAAAAGTCTTAGATTGTCACAACGAAAACGTAATGGTAACCGATAGAGGAACCATGTTTGGCTATCAAGATATGATAGTGGATTTCAGAGGTATTCCAACCATGCAACAATATGCTACTACAGTTTTAGATGTAACGCATTCCCTTCAACAACCCAATCAAACCGCCGGTGTAACCGGAGGACGACCGGACATGATAGAAACTATCGCTAAAGCCGGAATTGCTGTAGGAGTTGACGGGATTTTTATCGAAACCCATTTTGATCCTGCCAATGCAAAAAGCGATGGCGCTAACATGTTACACTTAGACTATTTTGAAAACCTAATGACACGTTTGGTGGCTATCCGAAAAACCATTAACTCTTTCTAATTTAATTACCCAAAGCCTTGAAAAATTTATTTTTAATTTCATTACTGACATTCTGTGCCTTATCGCAACCAGTATCAGCGCAAGACCAACAAGTAAATCCAAGTAAATATACCGCTCACAACAAAGGAAAAATGTACATTTTCTGGGGTGGAAACCGTGAAAGCTTCTCAAAATCCGATATTCATTTCAAAGGTGAGAATTACAATTTTACCCTAAACGATGTTTCCGCCAATGATAAACCCAAAGGATGGCACATCGATTACTTTAATCCGGCAAGAATGACCATTCCTCAAACGAATTTACGAATTGGCTATTTTATTTCCGATCACTACAACATCTCTATCGGTGTTGACCACATGAAATATGTGATGAACCAGAATCAAACTGTTACCATCAACGGAACCATCAATGAGGGAGGCCCTTTTGACGGTACTTATAACAATGACCCAATAGTTCTTACCGAAAATTTCTTGACTTTCGAACACACCGATGGGTTAAATTATATCAATACCGAATTCAGTCGTGTTGACGATATTTCTAAATTATTCAAAATAAACAATACCGATATCTTTCAAATCAACGTCACAGAAGGTGTTGGCGCCGGAATCTTATACCCGAAAACAAATGCCATGCTGATGGGAAAAGAACGTCATGACGATTTTCACATTGCCGGGTATGGTGTTTCTGCCAAAGTAGGATTGAATTTTACTTTCTTCAAACACTTCTTTTTGCAGACTGAATTTAAAGGTGGTTACATTGACATGAATGACATCAGAACCACGCATAGCAGTGCAGACCGCGCTTCCCAACATTTCTTCTTTTTACAGAGAATTGTGACCATAGGAGGCATTTTTAAAGTCTGATTCCCTTTCCCGCTATTACCCTCGACCAAATACCACCCATTATGAAAAAAATTACAATTTTAGTATTGACCTCATTGATGTCAATTTGTGGCTACTCACAAATGGCTTTGGAAGGATTCGAATCAACAACCGGTCCGGCTGCACTTCCTTCTACGACCTGGACTTTAGGAACGGGAAACTGGGCCGTTTTTGACAACGGAGTAGGAACCGTT
>PGCN01000009.1 GCA_002786385.1 Flavobacterium sp. FEMGT703F | reverse complement strand
GAATTTCGCTACCTTAGGACCGTTATAGTTACGGCCGCCGTTTACTGGGGCTTCAATTCAATGCTTCTCCGAAGATAACATCTCCTCTTAACCTTCCAGCACCGGGCAGGTGTCAGGCCCTATACCTCATCTTACGATTTTGCAGAGCCCTGTGTTTTTGATAAACAGTCGCCTGGACCTTTTCACTGCGGCCAGCATTACTGCTGGCGACCTTTCTCCCGAAGTTACAGGTCTATTTTGCCTAATTCCTTAGCCATGAATCTCTCGAGCACCTTAGGATTCTCTCCTCGACTACCTGTGTCGGTTTACGGTACGGGTACTGTTAATCTAAGTTTAGAGGTTTTTCTTGGAAGCCCTTAGGTACACTATCTCTTTGGCCGAAGCCTCTGAGTACTATCGCATTTCCCCAAGTCGCGTGGATTTGCCTGCGCAACTTATAGGTAGGTGCTTTAACGAACTATTCCGTCAGTTCGCGGTACTTTCATCACTCCGTCACCCCATCACAATTAACAGTAGTACGGGAATATTAACCCGTTGGCCATCGACTGTCCCTTTCGGGTTCGCCTTAGGACCCGACTAACCCTCAGCTGATTAGCATAGCTGAGGAAACCTTAGTCTTTCGGTGTGCGGGTTTCTCGCCCGCATTATCGTTACTTATGCCTACATTTTCTTTTCTAACCAGTCCAGCATAGCTCGCGCTACACCTTCAACCCTGTTAGAATGCTCCCCTACCACTTGTATTACTACAAATCCATAGCTTCGGTAGTATGCTTATGCCCGATTATTATCCATGCTCGTCCGCTCGACTAGTGAGCTGTTACGCACTCTTTAAATGAATGGCTGCTTCCAAGCCAACATCCTAGCTGTCTGGGCAGACAAACCTCGTTTTTTCAACTTAGCATACATTTGGGGACCTTAGCTGATGGTCTGGGTTCTTTCCCTCTCGGACATGGACCTTAGCACCCATGCCCTCACTGCTGGTAAACATTATATAGCATTCGGAGTTTGTCAGGAATTGGTAGGCGGTGAAGCCCCCGCATCCAATCAGTAGCTCTACCTCTATATAACTTATAACCAGCGCTGCACCTAAATGCATTTCGGGGAGTACGAGCTATTTCCGAGTTTGATTGGCCTTTCACCCCTACCCACAGGTCATCCGAAGACTTTTCAACGTCAACCGGTTCGGACCTCCACTATGTGTTACCACAGCTTCATCCTGCCCATGGGTAGATCACACGGTTTCGCGTCTACCACTACTGACTGCATCGCCCTATTCAGACTCGCTTTCGCTACGGATCCACACCATAAGTGCTTATCCTTGCCAGCAACGGTAACTCGTAGGCTCATTATGCAAAAGGCACGCCGTCACCCAACTTGTGGGCTCCGACCGCTTGTAAGCGTATGGTTTCAGGATCTATTTCACTCCGTTATTCACGGTTCTTTTCACCTTTCCCTCACGGTACTGGTTCACTATCGGTCTCTCAGGAGTATTTAGCCTTAGCGGATGGTCCCGCCAAATTCAGACAGGGTTTCACGTGCCCCGCCCTACTCAGGATACCACTATCCTTATCTTCTCTTACTTATACCGGGCTATCACCGTCTATGGCCTACCTTTCCAGGTAGTTCTAATTCAATCCGCAAGAAATGTCGTGGTCCTACAACCCCAAAATTGCCGTAACAACTTTGGTTTGGGCTAATCCGCGTTCGCTCGCCACTACTTACGGAATCACTTTTGTTTTCTTCTCCTCCGCCTACTTAGATGTTTCAGTTCAGCGGGTTTGCTCTCCTATCGGAGTGACATGTCTTCAACATGCCGGGTTGCCCCATTCGGATATCTGCGGATCAATTCGTATGTGCCAATCCCCGCAGCTTTTCGCAGCTTATCACGTCCTTCTTCGCCTCTGAGAGCCTAGGCATCCCCCATACGCCCTTATTTTGCTTATTGTACTTGTTACTTATTATCTAATCACTTAGATAATTCGTGTTCTTTCTACTTTTTAAATGTATTTTTTATCTCAATATGTCAATGAACGGTTTCCCTTTAAGGGATAGTGGAGAATATCGGAGTCGAACCGATGACCTCCTGCGTGCAAGGCAGGCGCTCTAGCCAGCTGAGCTAATCCCCCAATCTTAGTGATGAGTTACTAGTTATGAGTTATGAGTTACATAACCTCTCAACCCCTAGAATTTCCTTATAAGCATACTAGTAGTCCCGGGCAGACTCGAACTGCCGACCCCTACATTATCAGTGTAGTACTCTAACCAGCTGAGCTACGAGACTCTGTATTTTGCTTATTTATATTTTGAATTAACAGCGAGAGTAAATGAGCTTTGTGACTCTTCTATTTCCAGTCCTTCTTTTCGTCTCTAGAAAGGAGGTGTTCCAGCCGCACCTTCCGGTACGGCTACCTTGTTACGACTTAGCCCCAGTTACTAGTTTTACCCTAGGCAGCTCCTTACGGTCACCGACTTCAGGTACCCCCAGCTTCCATGGCTTGACGGGCGGTGTGTACAAGGCCCGGGAACGTATTCACCGGATCATGGCTGATATCCGATTACTAGCGATTCCAGCTTCACGGAGTCGAGTTGCAGACTCCGATCCGAACTGAGAACGGTTTTATAGATTCGCTCCTACTCACGTAGTGGCTGCTCTCTGTACCGTCCATTGTAGCACGTGTGTAGCCCAAGGCGTAAGGGCCGTGATGATTTGACGTCATCCCCACCTTCCTCACAGTTTACACTGGCAGTCTTGCTAGAGTTCCCGACTTGACTCGCTGGCAACTAACAACAGGGGTTGCGCTCGTTATAGGACTTAACCTGACACCTCACGGCACGAGCTGACGACAACCATGCAGCACCTTGTAAATTGTCCGAAGAAAAGTCTGTTTCCAAACCTGTCAATCTACATTTAAGCCTTGGTAAGGTTCCTCGCGTATCATCGAATTAAACCACATGCTCCACCGCTTGTGCGG
>PGCN01000016.1 GCA_002786385.1 Flavobacterium sp. FEMGT703F | reverse complement strand
GTAAGCATCTTTTTTAAACTAACAAGTAATTTTTAAAATATTTTTGAATTTATTTTGTTATTACTTGATTTTCAAAAAATAAGGGTAGCTAAGATAATTGCTTTTATTAGTTCCCACAAATTTTTTGTAAAAAATCTTGTTTCTTCCTTTTCAAAAAAACTTAAGAACGATGCTTATATTTACTTTAACTGTTGTAATAACTTTTTCAGTAAACAGCCTGTATGGCTTGATTGCGGGTGCAAAAGTACTACAGTTTTCGGCTTTTGCAAATGTTTTCAAATCATTTTTTGAAAGTTTTTTGCAAGTCGTTGGTTTAATGATTTTTGCGGCGAAAGATTTTTTCGGGAAGGTTGCTAAAAGAGACGACCTTTTCTATTTTAGCCCCGATTGCAGTGGAAATCCTTTTTGGATTCCCCGGCAGCGTAAGCAGATGAGGAATCCAAAAAGATTGAAACGGAAAGCGGGAACAAGGTTTACAGACATGCACTGCCGCTTCGCTCCCTTTTATTTCTTTTGGGCTTTTTGCTCCCAATATTCGGTAAGTTCGTCTATATCTATGGGAGTTGCCGGTTTTTGGCGGGCTAATCTTCCTCGGATGAAAGCGCGGTCGAGTATAGACTCTATAAGGAAATCTTCGTTTACCTCGTAAGGCTGGTATTTTGCTTTGAGATTTATGTCGAAAAGTTTGGCTGTATTGTTGGACCAGAAGGCTTTCCAACCACTCTTATAATCTTTAATTAATTCGAAAGTGGTAAACCCGGTTTGGCGGTGGATTAATTTGACCAAGATTTGGCCTTGTTTGCGGGATAATTTTTTGAGCTGGTCGGTGAATTCACCTTCCATATAGTTTTCGACCAACTTGAAGTATTTCTTTTTTTCTTTATTGGTTTTCATTTTATCCATGTTTTTGTTTAGTGCTGTTAAGCGATCGGCAGCTGTTTTGGCATATGGATACACTTTATAGACTCTATTTTGAAGTAAGAGGAATTGTTTTTTTTCTTCCGGACTTAGTTTGCTTCGGTAAACGACTACTTCTTCTAATAATATAGGATCTTTAACCACGGTGTCGTTTTCCTCTTCCGAAAATTCTTTCTTAGCAATAGAATCGGTTGAAACTTGAGCAGTAACCTTAACTGTTAAAAGTAAAATGAAGGTGAAAAAAAATAACTTTCTCATGGATTAAAAATATTAGGGTAAAAATATAGAATATCCTTTACAACTGTAATGCCAAATTTATATTTTAGCAAAAAAAAGATATGGCAACAAAAAGTATATTGAACAAGGCTTCCTTGACCTTTTTAGAAAGTTATTTGAATAACGCATCGCCAACCGGTTATGAATCGAGCGGGCAAAAGCTCTGGATGAATTACTTAAAACCTTATGTAGACACCTTTATAACGGATACCTACGGAACAGCTGTTGGCGTTATTAATCCCGACGCTCCCTATAAAGTAGTGATTGAAGGACATTCAGACGAGATTTCGTGGTATGTGAATTATATTACTGACAACGGTTTGATTTACGTTATTCGAAATGGTGGTTCTGATCATCAAATAGCGCCTTCCAAACGCGTTAACATCCATACGAAAAACGGAATTGTTAAAGGCGTATTCGGATGGCCGGCGATTCATACGAGAAATCGAGGCAAGGAAGAATCGGCTACGTTACACAACATTTTTATTGATTGCGGTTGTGCCACCAAAAAAGAAGTTGAAGCATTAGGTGTTCATGTAGGTTGTGTGATTACCTACCCGGACGAATTTATGGTGTTGAACGGCAACAAATTTGTTTGCCGTGCCATTGACAACCGCATGGGCGGATTTATGATAGCGGAAGTAGCTCGATTGCTCAAAGAAAACAAAAAGAAACTACCGTTTGGCCTATACATTACCAACTCAGTTCAAGAAGAAGTAGGTTTGCGTGGTGCCGAAATGATTACCAAAACCATCAAACCCAATGTAGCCATTGTTACTGATGTTTGCCACGACACTTCTACTCCAATGATTGAAAAGAAAATTGAAGGCGATTTGGAAATGGGGAAAGGTCCGGTAATAGCTTATGCGCCTGCGGTACACAATACTTTGAGAGATTTGATTGTACAAACAGCCGAAGACAAAAAGATTCCGTTTCAAAGACATGCCACTTCGAGAGTAACCGGAACAGATACCGATGCCTTTGCGTATAGTAATGGCGGCGTTCCATCGGCTTTGATTTCATTGCCATTGCGCTATATGCATACTACGGTTGAAATGGTACACCGAGAAGATGTGGAAAATGTAATCAAACTGATTTACGAAAGTTTACTGAAAATTGAAAACAACGATTCCTTTTCATATTTCAAATAAACCAACATAAAAAAAGCATCCTAATCAGGATGCTTTTTCATTTGTAGACTAATTAACCCAAAAAAACTACAATTTAATATCAACCGGTATAGCAGTATTGTTCAAATTAACTTTGATGCAGGCTGCTGTGCGATTGATTTTCTCAAAATCTAAAGGAAATACTTCTTCTGAAATTGTACTTTCGATGATTTGATTGTCTTCTTGAATCTTATCCTGAACGGACATTTCCAAACACAACGGTTGGTATACTTCTTCATTGGCTTCGGTGATGAGTTTATTCTCTTTCACCGTTTCTTCTACCGTTTTAACCGATGTGGTTTTCAATACTGACTCCGGATTAAAAACAGCGGTGTCTCCGGTGTTATCAATTGTTGCACTTTTTGAAGATTGGACATTGTTAAAAATCAAATCCGCTTTTTGACTTGTTACTGAATTAACTGCAACAGCATCTTGTTGTAATACTTCTTGTTCAAGTAATTGATTTGCTCTAGTATTGGTAACCGTTAATAAAGCAAGGCCTAAAAAAATAATTGTTGATTTCATAATGATTGATGATTTATTGATGATGATTTATTTTGTTATTAATATTCTATGCAAATATATATCCAAAAACAGGTATCTTGTATTACATAGTACTTAAATTTAACATTATTTTAACTTTTAATATTTTACAAACCATTGTTTTTCAGTAATTAAACTACATAAAGAATTCAAATCAATTAAATATTCAGAAATAACACTTCGGTTTTCAGAAGAATAAAAAGGGTTACTAATAGTATAATTTGGATTCATTATGCTAACAAATGTTTGTTTGACTGATAAGACGACAACAAGCAAACTTTCGTTGCATGAGAAACTGACTATAACAAAAGTTTAACATCGAGCAAAAAAAAAAGCCGCGTAATACGCGGCTTTATATAGGTTTTACTTGTTTATCTTTTTAAAAAATTCAAAACATTTTGCTCAATCCTTTGGTGAATATCGGAAATATCAGCCTTAACGAAAGTTTCTCCGATGATATTTTCGTAGAGTTCTATGTATCTTTCGGAAACAGTTTCAATATAGTTATCAGACATATCAGGGATTTGTTGTCCTTCTTTACCCTGAAATCCATTTTCAATTAACCATCTTCTAACGAACTCTTTGGAAAGTTGTTTTTGTTCTTCCCCATTATTTTGTCGCTCTTGATACCCTTCAGCATAAAAATAACGAGAAGAATCAGGTGTGTGAATCTCGTCAATCAAAACAATTTTACCGTCTTTGGTTTTTCCGAATTCATATTTAGTATCTACTAAAATCAATCCTCTGGCTGCAGCGATTTCAGTGCCGCGTTGGTACAAAGCTCGAGTGTAATGCTCTAGTACATTATAATCTTCTTCAGAAACAATGCCTTTCGCTAAAATGGCTTCTCTTGAGATGTCTTCGTCGTGAGAACCGTTATCTGCTTTGGTGGTCGGTGTTATAATTGGAGTTGGAAACTTATCGTTTTCCTTCAACCCTTCCGGCATGGTAACGCCACAAAGTAGTCTTTTACCACTGGCATATTCTCTCGCCGCATGACCGGACAAATAACCTCTGATGACCATTTCTACTTTAAAAGGTTCGCACAAATGACCTACCGCTACGTTTGGATCTGGTGTAGCAATTAACCAATTTGGAACGATATCGGCCGTGAGTTGCATGAACTTGGTGGCAATTTGGTTTAAAATCTGGCCTTTATAAGGAATTCCTTTGGGCATGACTACATCAAAAGCCGAAAGCCTGTCGGTAGCTATCATAACCAATAATTCATCATTGATGTTGTAGACTTCGCGGACTTTCCCGCGATAAACAGATTTTTGACCGGGAAACCGGAAATTCGTGGCAGTAATTGTGTTCATCGTGTTGTGTTGTTTCTCTTTGATAAACAAAGAATAAATTGTTGTGGTGCAAAAGTAAGGCCTTCTGTTCGATTGACAAAAAAGAAAATCAATTCAGTCTTTCTTTAATAACTAAATACAGTAAACGAGGATAACTTTACTTTAATTACAAGTAACTATAAAATGCACATTAAAAAAGCGAACAGATAGGTATTAGTTTTACTATAACCAAACTGTTCGCTTACTATAAATTTTTGTTAGAATCTAATAATCGTTATTTTCAATACTCTTGTAAGCATCAATTACCTTTTTCACCAATCGGTGTCTTACAATATCTTTATCATCTAAATAAATGATTCCGATGCCATCGATATCTTTCAAAACCAATAGCGCTTCCTTTAATCCGGAAATAGTGCGGCGCGGTAAATCAACCTGGCCCGGATCACCGGTGATGATGAATTTGGCATTTTTTCCCATACGTGTTAAAAACATTTTCATTTGGGAATGCGTGGTGTTTTGAGCTTCATCCAATATTACAAAAGCATTATCCAAAGTTCTACCGCGCATGAAGGCTAATGGTGCAATTTGAATGATTCCTTTTAAAATGTAATCTTCTAAAGTTTGCGGCGGAATCATATCACGCAAGGCATCATATAAGGGTTGCATGTACGGATCAAGTTTCTCCTTCATATCTCCGGGTAAGAAACCTAAATTTTCTCCGGCTTCTACGGCAGGACGTGTTAAAATGATTCGCTTTACTTGTTTTTCTTTTAAAGCTTTCACCGCTAAAGCCACTCCGGTGTATGTTTTCCCTGTTCCCGCAGGTCCAACGGCAAATACCATATCATTTTTATTGACAAATTCAACCAGTTTTTGCTGGTTGGGTGTCATGGCCTTGATCAGTTTTCCGCCCAAACCGTGAACCAAAATTTTATCGTGATCCGGCATGCGCTGCTCTTCGCTTGAATTGCTTTGAATGACTCTATCAATAACATTGGCATCAATATTATTGTAACGTGTAAAGTGCAACATCAATCGGTTAAAACGGTTTTCAAACTCATCCAATTCTTCTTTTTCTCCAAACGCTTTCAACGTAGTGCCGCGAGCCACAATTTTGAGCTTCGGATAGTATTTTTTTATGGTTTCAAGATGAGTGTCTTGGGCACCCCAAAATTCTTTTGGAGCTATGTCGTGTAATTCTATGATACGTTCGTTCAAAAGCAGTAGTTTTAAATTAAAAAAATCGTTGGAGAATTGTTAGCTTTGTATCCAAATTTAGTCAATTAAAAGGTTAGGTTTTATTATTTTTGAGCCCAATTTCAATCAAGTTATAAACAATCTATGTCAATAATTACCTTAACTACCGATTATGGATTAAAAGACCACTTTGTCGGTGCTTTGAAAGGTAAATTATTGTCTGAACATCCCGAGGTTACTGTAATTGATATTTCGCATCACATCGATCCTTTCAACATAGCCGAAGCCGCGTACATCATTGGCGCTGCTTACAGTAGTTTTCCGAAAGGCACAGTGCATCTGATAGGCGTTGATATCGAATTAAATGAAAACAACAAACATATCGCCATGCAATGGAATGACCATTACTTCATTTGTGCTGATAACGGTATCCTGAG
The DNA here is from genome assembly GCA_002786385.1 of Flavobacterium sp. FEMGT703F. Taxonomy (GTDB): domain Bacteria; phylum Bacteroidota; class Bacteroidia; order Flavobacteriales; family Flavobacteriaceae; genus Flavobacterium; species Flavobacterium cheonhonense. The sequence continues at coordinate 197,501 of PGCN01000016.1, read as the reverse complement.
CATGTTGGTTCAGAAGATTGTTCCCCAAAAAGTAGTGACCATCAACATCCACGATCGATTGCCGATTGAAGCCACCGATTTGGATGTATTTGTTAAGGTAGCTTGCCATTTGTCTAAAGGCGGTTTGCTGAATGTTATCGGGAAAGAAATCAAAACGATAAAAGAAGTCACCGAATTACAAGCCGTGACGCAAGACAATTTGATTAAAGGTTATATCATTTACATTGATCATTTGGGCAATGCCGTGACCAATATTTCCAAAAAACTATTTTTGGAAATGGGTAAAGGCCGACCTTATGAAATCAAGTTTAAAGGACAAAGTATTAAAACCATATTACCGAAATATTCCGACATCGTAGTGTCTGATAAATATACTTGGAAAGATTATGAAGGTGAAAAACTAGCCCTTTTTAACGAAGCAGGTTTTCTGGAAATCGCCATATTCCGAAGCAATCCGGACACTGTTGGTTCCGCCAGTTCGCTTTTAGGATTACAATACCGAGATTTGATTACCATTGAATTTAAAAATTAAAACGAAAAATGTTTGTCAGAATAGTTAAAATGAGCTTTCACGCCGAAAATATTCCGAAGTTTTTGGAAAATTTCAATTTAATCAAAGAAAAAATACGAAATGCGCCCGGAAACCGTTTCTTAGAATTGTATCAGGACAAAAATAATCCTGAAATCTTCTTCACTTACAGTTATTGGGAAACCGAAGCAGATTTGGAAAACTACCGTCAATCGGCTTTGTTTGATGAAGTTTGGACCTTTACCAAGCAATTGTTCAACGGCAAACCCGAAGCGTGGAGTGTAGATAAAATAGTAAGTTTAAAATAGTTTTAGGTTGTAAGTTCTATGTTGTAAGTCATTACTTTTGCGCAACATAAAACCTACAACTTACAACCCACAACAAAGAATATGAAATCAATAGCATTACGAGAAATAAAATCCTTTTTCGGCTCACCAATCGGCTATTTGGTGATTGCCATCTTTTTGCTGCTCAACGGACTTTTCCTTTGGGTTTTCGATGGAGAATACAATATCCTGCAAAGCGGATTTGCCGATTTGAGTCCGTTTTTCACTTTAGCGCCATGGATTTTAATCTTCCTCATTCCGGCAGTGACTATGCGCAGTTTCTCGGATGAAAAAAAGCAAGGGACTATCGAGTTATTGCTGACCAAACCTTTATCGATTTGGCAAATCGTAAACGGCAAGTTTTTAGGGTCATTTTTATTGATTGTAATCGCCTTACTGCCAACCTTGGTTTACGTTTATGTGATTGCTTCCTTAGGGTCGCCCGAAGGCAATATCGACATGGGAAGCACTATGGGTTCGTACTTCGGATTGCTGTTTTTAGTAGCCTCGTATACCGCCATCGGTGTCTTCACTTCTACCCTTTCGGAAAATCAAATTGTGGCTTTTCTGATAGCGGTAATGCTGTGTTTTTTGTTCTATTACGGCTTTGAAGGCCTATCAAATTACGTTAGCGGCTTTGAAGATTTGGTGGCCAAATTCGGCATGGATTACCACTTTAAAAGTATGGCCAGAGGCGTTTTAGACACTCGTGATATTCTCTATTTTGTTAGCGTTGCTTTCGTATTCTTGTCGTTCACCGTATACCAATTAAAATCTTTGAAATCGTAATGAGTAAGCCGAAAAACAACTTCAAGAACATAGCACTCACTGTACTTTTTGTAATTGTGCTCAACTTTGCCGGTCATTTTGTGTTTCACCGATTTGACTTGACGGCGGATAAAAGATATACGCTATCCGAAACGTCTTTAACCATTGTAAATGAAGTTAAAGAACCGTTGTATATTGATGTTTTTTTGGAAGGCGAATTTCCGGGCGAATTCAAAAAATTGCAAACAGAAACCCAACAATTATTGGAAGAATTCAAAGCGCAAAACTCGAATGTTATTTTCCAATTTGTAAACCCTTTAGAAGAGGAAGAACAACGTGAAAATACCATTCAATCTTTCTTAGAACGCGGCTTGACTCCGGTTAATGTAACCGTAAACGATAAAGGACAGCAAACTCAGGAAGTGGTTTTCCCTTGGGCTGTGGCTACTTGCGGTGATCGCTCGGTCAAAGTGCCTTTGCTGAAAAACATGATGGGCGCTTCTACAGCCGAAAAAGTAGTGAGTTCAGTACAACACCTGGAGTACGCTTTTGCCAATGCTATCAATACGGTTGCGAAAGAAAAACAAAAGAAAGTGATTATCCTGAACGGAAACGGCGAACTGGAAGATCGATATATAGCCGACTTCATCAAATCGGTTAGGGAAAATTATTTTATTGCGCCTTTCACCTTAGATTCTGTTCCAACCAATCCGACCGGAACTTTGGAGCATATCAAAAAATACGATTTGGCTGTTATTGCCAAACCTACCGAAGCTTTTAGTGATGCCGAAAAACAAGTACTCGATCAATTTATCATGAATGGCGGTAAGACGCTATGGCTAGTAGATCAAGTGGCCATGGAAATGGACAGTCTATACAACGAAACCGGCGCCAACCTAGCCTTTCCGAGGGATTTAGGATTGAACGACATGTTCTTCAAATACGGGATTCGCATGAAGCCGGACTTGATTTTCGATTTGCAAAATACACCCATAGCTTTGGCCACCGGCGAGCAAGGAAGTGCCACACAATACACCCAATATCCTTGGTTTTACGCACCGCTGATTTATCCAACCAGCAAAAACCCGATTGTTACTAACTTGGACGGCATTAAATTTGATTTTGCCGGTCCGATTGAGCTTTTGGGTAACGATATTAAAAAGACTGTTTTACTACAATCTTCCCAAGTTTCCCGTTTGGTTGGCACGCCTACAGAGGTGAATTTAAACATCGTTTCACTGCGCCCTGAACAAAAAGAATTTGCCGGCAAAGGCAATTATCCGGTAGCGGTTTTATTGGAAGGAAATTTTCATTCGATGTACGAAAACCGCATTTTACCATTTAAAGAGGCAAACTTCCAAAAAACAGGCAAAACCAATAAAATGATAGTCGTTTCCGATGGCGATATCATCAAAAACCAATTTGACAAAAACGGAACTCCATTGGAATTGGGCTTTGACAAATGGACGAATAATTTATACGCCAACAAAGAGTTTATGATGAACTGCGTGAATTATTTGATGGACGACAGCGGACTTATTAACATTAGAAGTAAAGAAGTGAATTTACCGATGTTAGACAAGCAGAAAGTCTACGACAATTACACCAATTCACAAATCGTAACTGTAGCAATGCCAATAGTAATCTTATTGTTATTCGGCATTGCCTTTACCCTTTTGCGCAAGCGAAAATACAGCCGCTAATGTTAATAAAAAACTTTTTGAAATCTGTTAGTTTAAGATATATTTGTAAAAAATAAAACAAAATGAAATTCATTGTATCGAGTTCATATTTATTGAAACAATTGCAAGTGTTGGGAAGTGTCATCAACAGTAGCAACACCTTGCCTATTTTAGATAATTTCCTATTCGAATTAGATAATAAATCGTTAACTGTTTCTGCTTCTGATTTAGAGACTACCATGTCGGCTACTTTAGAAATCGATTCAACCAGCAAAGGCAGCGTTGCAGTTCCGGCAAAATTGTTGTTAGATATTCTAAAAACTTTTCCAGAGCAACCGTTAACTTTTACCGTAGAAGAAAACAGCACTATCGAAATCAGTTCTAATTCCGGTAAATATGCCATTGCTTACGCTCCGGGAGAAGAATTTCCTAAAGCTGTAAGTTTAGACAATCCGTCTTCTACTTTAGTCCCTGCCGATGTATTGGCAACCGCCATCAGTAAAACCATTTTCGCTGCCGGAAACGATGATTTGCGTCCGGTAATGAGCGGTGTGTTTTTCCAATTTTCTCCGGAAGGCTTGATTTTCGTAGCTACAGATGCCCACAAATTGGTTAAATATGCGCGTACCGATGTAAAAGCGTCTCAAGTGGCCGATTTTATCATGCCGAAGAAACCTTTGAACATCTTGAAAAACATTTTAGGCGCTTCGGAATCGGAAGTGACTATTGAATACAACGATTCAAACGCTACGTTTTCATTTGACAGCTATGTGTTAACTTGTCGTTTAATCGACGGAAAATATCCGAACTACGAAGCGGTAATTCCAAAAGAAAATCCAAACAAATTAATGATTAACCGAGTGCTTTTATTGAACTCTGTGCGTCGTGTGGCGATTTTTTCCAATAAAACTACACACCAAATTCGCTTGAAAATTGCCGGTGCCGAATTGAACATTTCAGCAGAAGATATCGATTACTCGAACAAAGCGGAAGAGCGTTTGACTTGTGATTACCAAGGTGATGACATGCAAATTGGATTCAACTCTCGCTTCTTATCGGAAATGTTAACCAACTTACAATCCGACGAAATTATGTTGGAAATGTCGATGCCGAACCGCGCCGGTATCTTAACACCGATTGACGGTTTAGATGAAGGCGAAACCGTAACCATGTTGGTCATGCCGGTGATGTTGAACAACTAAAATACACTAACCTTTATACCGAAAAGCGTCTCCTTAAAAAGAGACGCTTTTTTTATTCGTGGAAAGCCAAAATCGGGGTTTTCAAATGATAAGACAAATGTTGTGTAGTGGTTGTGGTGAACAACTCTACAAAGAAATTGCGCTTGTAGGTTAACATCGCTAACATGTCGATTTCTTGACTAACCAAAAAGTCTTCTATGGTTTCTTTTACGTCTTCATTCGGAATAACGAAAAACTGTAAATTAGTTTCGTCTTCAAAATGGGATTGCCAACGACGAATGGTCTCATCAGTCACATCGGAATTCGGCGTTTTCACATATAAACATTTGACTTTCGCATGGAATCTTTTGGCAAAAAACAACACTTTGATTAACGCTTCTATGTCTTTTTTACGGAATCGTGTAGTAAATGCAATAGTATCAATTTTTTGAAATTGCGCTCCGGCAGGAACACTTAACACCGGCACAGAAACTCCGGTAATAACAGAACCTGTATTGGTTCCTATTACACTGTCCCACCAACCTTCGGCACCATGGGTTCCCATAACCACCATATCAATATTTTCCTGAGCAATCACTTTTTTGATACTCAACAACAAATCGCCGTCCATCATAATATGACTCATCGGAATATGATTTAGGTTGCGCTCTTCAGCTATGGTGTGCAACTTGGGCATTTTCTGCTTGAAATGCTCAAAATTGGCCAGCTCAATACTATTATAAATGGTTGCATAATTAATCGGCATCGCCTGACTGTCGACAATCGGGAGTTCAAAAGTATGCAACAACACCAACTCGGCTTTCAATCGCTTGGCCATTTCCAAAGCATAAACAAAAGCATTATCCGAAGTTTCGGAAAAGTCTATGGGAACAAGTATTTTTTTCATACCTAAAGTTTTAATTTACTCAAAGTTACCATTTAAAAAAGGTTTTGTAAATGACATTTATCAGTCCGCCATCTATTTAACCTAAAGAAAATATACTTGATAAGTTTTATTAACTTTGCCGAAAATAGACAAAGATGATTTCTCAGGAAACTATAGTGGCTTTAGCTTCTCCATCGGGCGCCGGTGCCATTGCTGTAATACGAATATCAGGTAAAGACGCCATCAGCATCGCCGAGCAAGTATTCCAATCGGTTTCCGGAAAAAGTATCAGTCAACAAAAAACGCACACCATTCATTTAGGACATATCGTCGATGAAGGAAAAGTGTACGACCAAGTTTTGCTGTCTATCTTTAAAAATCCACATTCGTATACCGGCGAAGATGTGATTGAAATTTCCTGTCACGGTTCGACTTTCATTCAACAACAAATCATCCAACTATTGTTGCGTAAAGGTTGTAAAATGGCGCAAGCCGGTGAATTCACTTTAAGAGCTTTTTTAAACGGGAAACTCGATTTGTCGCAAGCGGAAGCGGTAGCCGATTTGATTGCTTCTGATAACGAAGCCAGTCACCAAATTGCCATGCAGCAAATGCGCGGTGGATTTAGCAACGAAATAGCCAAACTGAGAGCCGAACTTTTGAATTTTGCCTCATTGATAGAACTCGAATTGGATTTTGCAGAAGAAGACGTAGAGTTTGCCGATAGAACGCAATTCAAGGAATTACTCAATCGCATCGAATTTGTACTAAAACGTTTAATCGATTCATTTGCCGTGGGTAATGTGATTAAAAATGGTATTCCGGTAGCGATTGTTGGCGAACCTAATGTAGGGAAATCGACTTTACTCAATGCCTTATTAAACGAAGAACGCGCTATTGTCTCTGACATAGCCGGAACGACTCGCGACACCATAGAAGACGAATTAGTCATTAACGGCATCGGTTTCCGATTCATTGATACCGCGGGGATTCGCGATACAAAAGACGTGGTAGAAAGCATCGGCATCAAAAAAACCTTTGAGAAAATAGAGCAAGCACAAGTGGTGATTTATTTGTTTGATAGTTTAAAATTTCAAGTTTCGGGTTCAGAATACATCGCTGAAATAGAAAAAGTAAAGAACAAATATCCTTTAAAATCTATTGTCATTGTTATAAATAAAGTGGATTTGATTTCTCAAGATGAAGTTTCCAGCATGAGTCAAAAATTGGAAGCTTTAAACTTGAAACCAATTCTAATGAGTGCCAAGGAAAAGCAGGGCATTGACGAACTTAAAAATTTACTTTTATCGTTTGTCAATACCGGAGCGTTACGCAACAATGAAACTATTATTACTAATTCACGCCATTACGATTCGTTAATTAAAGCTTTGGAAGAAATTCAAAAGGTTAGTTTCGGATTGAATAGCGGACTGTCTTCTGACCTAATGGCCATCGATATCAAACAAGCGTTATACTATTTTGGTGAAATAACCGGTGAAGTAACGAATGATGAGTTGTTAGGAAACATTTTCGCTAATTTCTGCATTGGGAAATAATTGAAAGAAATTATTTCTTACATCTATTTTTTTCCTATATTTAGCTATCTCTAACCCTAACCCTTCTTTATGGATTTCAAAAAACTATTGAAAAGAGTTTCTTATTGGGTTTTTACGAGACCAAAAACAACAGGCTTCATTAGCTTTTTAATGATGCTGCTTCTGTTGGGTTTCTTGGTGAAAATGAGATACGAAATGGTAAAAGAGAATGAGCGCCGGGAAATGAATAATGTTCTCGGTGTTGTTCGACAAAACTTTGAACAGGTCTTAAAAAGCAGCTATACTTCTGCGCTTACCATGGCCATGACTATTAACGACGATGGCAAACCTGAGCATTTTGACAAAATAGCCAAGCAGTTGTTAGACAACAATCCTTCGATTGATGTAGTACAGCTGGTGCCTGATGGTGTTATTAAATATGTTTATCCTTACGAAGAAAACAAAGCCGTAATCAATTACAATATATTAAGTAGTCCGCAAAACCGATTTGAAGCCCGAAAATCCATAAAGTCAAAACTGATGTTTTTTGCCGGACCACTCAAGTTAAAGCAAGGTGGAATTGGTGTAGTGGGCAGATTACCGGTGTATAAGAATAATCGTTTTTGGGGTTTCTCCGCTGTTGTTATCCGTTTAGAAACCTTAATCAAAGAGTCGGGTATCAATAGCATTGATAACACCAAATACTATTTCCAGTTCTCTAAAATCAATCCTGTAAGTTATAAAGAGGAGTTCTTTTTACCAGAGAAACAGGAATTCAAACACAAACCTTTGCTCAAAGTAACGATTCCGGATGGAGAATGGAATTTGTACCTCATCTCAAGAAATCAAAACATTATAATTAAACAATTGTACACTTCTGTTTCCTTAAGCCTTTTATTGTCGATTATTATTGGTTTATGGGTAACTACTTTAATAAAAAAACCGGCCGAACTCCAAAAGTTAATTGAAGTTCAAACTAAAAAAATAATCAAGAGAGAAGCAGAATTTAGGGCTATATTCGATCAGGCTCCCGTTGGTATAGCCAAACTTGATACGCTTACCGGGAAGTTCATAACCGTTAATAAAGAATATTGCAAAATTGTTGGTTACTCTTTGGAAGAACTTTTAAAAACCGATTTCCAATCCATAACCCACGAGGAGGATTTACAAGAAGATTTGGATAATATGGAGCAATTGCGCAATGGGCTGATAGATGATTTTAGTATGGAAAAGCGGTATATCCATAAATCCGGAAAAATTGTTTGGATTAATTTAATTGTAGCCAGTTTATGGAAAGAAGCGAATAAAGTCCTCAATCATATTGCCATTGTTGAAGACATCACTGATAAAAAAAGAGCGGAAGAAGAACTAAAGCAATCCTTTGAATTGGTATCGGAACAAAACAAACGCTTGCTTAATTTTTCCTATATTGTTTCTCATAACCTTCGCTCTCACACCAGCAATATCGAGTTGATTTCCGGCTTAATGGAAGGCATTAAAAGTCAAGAAGAACAAGCAGAAATGGTTCACTTGCTCCAAAAAGTATCAAAATCGTTAGATGATACCATGAGAAATCTTAACGAAGTAGTCAACATTAGAACTAATCTTAATATTACCATAGAGCGTTTAAATCTGCACGACTATATTGAAAAAAGTGTAGCAGTATTAGATAAGCAAATCAGAGACAAAAAAGCTGATGTACAAAATTTAGTTCCTAATCACATCAACATTGATTATAACGCTGCCTATTTAGAAAGTATTTTATACAATTTCATCTCTAATGCAATACGCTACAGCAACCCTAAAAAGAAGCCGTTAATTGTATTGCAATTTGATGAAGAGAAGAAAGCCTTGAGTATTACTGATAATGGTATCGGAATTGATTTAAAGCGTAACGCTGAGAATCTTTTCGGAATGTATAAAACCTTCAACAACAATCCGGATGCCAAAGGAATTGGCTTGTTCATCTCCAAAAATCAAATCGATGCTATGGGTGGCCGAATAGAAACAAAAAGCGAAATAGACGAAGGCACTACATTTACCATTTACTTCAAATAAAAAGCCCGATGTATCAACATCAGGCCTTGAAATGTAGGGTATAAATTTATTATTTTATAATAATTTTTTTGGTAATTGATTGATTATTCTTTGATATATTAATCAAGTAAATCCCCGGCGCTACCTGAGGTTCAAAAGTTGTTTCTCCGCTGAACTCTTGTTCATAAACCTTCATCCCAAGGCTGTTGAATAAGACCAAAGTGGCTTCTGAATCCATGCCGTAAACGGTGAAACGCTCTGAGGTTGGGTTTGGATAAATACTAATGGAAACAGTAGTATTTTCATTGGTTGACAAAGAAGCATACCAAGGCTGACCGGCATTGGTTCCCCAAATATAATCTGCTAAAGTCGGATAATCAATAAACGGATTGCGGTTGTATTGCCAGGTATAAATATAGTTGTTGCGATTCATCTCGAAATCGTCGCTCGGATCGGTATGATTCCACGTTAACAACGAAGCTAAATCACCTAATTGTCCAACTGTAGTGTCCGGAATATCTCCATTAACAACACTGAGCGCATTGTAGCGAACCGCCATGTAAAAAACAGAGCGCGCCACATCGCCTTTCCAAGAACCTTGATTACCAACAGGACCGTTATATCCGGTTAAACCGTAATCGCGATTGCTTCTGGAGGTGTTTTCCGGACCGTCTTCGGCACGAATATGATGGGCATCACCGTGACCGGTGGCAATATCATCAGCATTGGTAGGCAACCATACATTAATGCCATCAGGAATATCATCGGTAGCATTGGCAAAACCGCCACGAGATTGAGGATAAATATGCTCTCTGTTCCAAGAACCTACATTACTGGAAGTGGTTTGGAAATCTAATTTAGCACGCGGTGTTTCCACATACATCAACCAAACCTGATTGCTGTTGAGCGGATTTTGATCGGCTACTTTTAAAATATCAGTTACGTCACCATAATTGTGCGCTCTGACTACAGCGGGATTGGCAATAATATTCTGCAAAGCTTGCTTCAAAGCGGCTCCCGATAGTCCTTCTAAACTATCATAATATCCGGCTGGCGCAGTACTACTAACATTGCCATAGGTAGGATTCAATGGTGTGCCGAATGGTAAAGTCGTAAAATCATTGTCTACTACTCTGATTTCAATATTGTCATTGCGGCGATTAAAACCTGAAGGCAAAGCGCCGAATTTGATTTTCAGCACTTCATCACCTTCATCCAAAGTATCATCTGTAAGGGTAATAGTAGTAGAAAAACTATTGGAGCCGGCCGGAATGGAAACTGAAGTATTACCGGTAAAATCAGCTGTAGTAAAACCACTGTTGTTCAATGAAAAAGTAAAATTCAACGCCGACGAAACAACACTATCGGAAGTAAATGTAATTGAAAAACTATCGCCTTCGTTTTTGTGATTGGTATTAACCGTAATCGTAATGCCATTATAAATAAAACCGCTACCATCATTATTTACACCAGGTGTTGGTGCTTTTACTTCCCAAGTACCATCGGATTTGCGTTGGATGGATTGCGTTGTTCCTGAACCGTTGGCATTTTCATTAACCTGAGTAGTAACCCCTAACAAAGCTTGTAAAGAAGGTACTAGTGTATTGTTATTAGAATGCACTAAAGCATCTATCAAATTAACCGTGGTGGCTGTTGTACCGGCCGGAAAATCAGATGTAGAACCCAGATACAAGCCTACACCATCAGGACCATTTTGAATGGAACTATTGGTAAAAATACGTTCAGGGACAGGAGAAACTAAATTGTTGCCAATAAGAACCAAACCATTCACATCGGTAGTCAAACCGTTTAAACTGATGGTATAATAACTCTTATCGGCTAACGAACCGGTACCGTTAAAAAACACCAATACATAACCGTCAAGTGAAAAGTTAGGGGTAGCCGATTTTAATTCGATAAATTCCTTATCATCGGTACTGGGATTATCCGAATCGAATTCGTTGATAATCACCTGAGCTTCTATCATTGATGTGGACAGCACCAATAGATAGCACAATATTTTTTTGAACATTAACTGAAATTTTGCTCAAATTTATCGATATGAAAACTGTAAAAAAGTGAAAATCTACATTTTATGATTAGTTTAATGACTGAGTTAATCTTTTCAAAGATAAAATCTTACTTTTTAAAAAGATGTTACAGAAATTTACCACACAAAAAACAGCAACACTTTTGAATTAAAAACACTATTTTTACTCGGTCATTATCAAACAAACATGATTGAATTTTTAGGATACCTCGGCGCTCTTTGTATCGGAATAGTCCTAGGCATCACCGGTGGCGGTGGTTCTATACTGACTGTCCCTGTACTGGTTTATGTACTGCAATTGAATCCGATAATTGCCACAGCTTATTCCCTTTTTGTGGTAGGGACTACTTCGGCATTTGGCAGTATTCAAAATTTTCGCAAAGGATTGGTTGACATCAAAAGTGCTTTGCGGTTTGCGGTACCTTCTGTGTTGGGTGTATACTTAACACGAAAGTATTTGGTTCCTGAAATTCCGGATCCGGTATTTTATTTTGCCTCATTACAATTGACCAAAGCTACTTTCCTTATGGTCCTTTTTGCCATAGTAATGTTTTGGGCTGCCATTGCCATGCTGAAAAGCAAAAAAGACAATCCTGTACCAGAGATCACGAATAAATACGGAACCATAGTTCAACTTTTCTTCGTAGGTGTTTTAATCGGTTTAATTGGAGCCGGTGGTGGGTTTTTAATTGTACCTGCCTTAACTAAACTAGCCCGACTGACCATCAAAAAAGCCATAGCCACTTCGCTTTTGGTGATTACTATAAATTCCTTAATCGGTTTTTCAGGCGATTTACAGAACATTGAAATTGATTGGTTGTTTCTGTTAAGCTTTAGTGCTTTTTCCATTTTAGGAATATTCATTGGCCTTTATCTTCAGAAGTTTATCAATGAAAAATTATTAAAAAAAATATTCGGATTATTTATCTTACTCATGGCTTTCATCATTCTTTATAAAGAACTGTTTTCCTAAAGTATTCTAAAGAAGCAACGCTTTTGAGCACTAACCTTATACCTTTGTAACAAATTATTGTCTTATGAAAATTGAACAAATTTACACCGGATGCATCGCACAAGCAGCATACTACATAGAGAGTAAAGGAGAAGCCGCTATTTTCGATCCTCTGCGTGAAGTGCAACCTTATTTAGACAGAGCAGCCAAAGACAACGCTACCATTAAATACATTTTTGAAACACACTTTCATGCCGATTTTGTATCCGGGCATTTGGATTTGGCTCAGAAAAGCGGTGGAAAAATTGTTTACGGACCAACGGCTAATCCGGCGTTTGAAGCCATTATAGCCGAAGACAACCAAGTTTTCAAAGTAGGCCTATACACTATAACCGCTATTCACACTCCGGGACATACTTTAGAAAGTACTTGTTATTTGTTAACTGATGAAAGCGGAAAACAACACGGTATAATTACGGGAGATACTTTATTCATTGGAGATGTAGGTCGCCCTGACTTGGCGCAAGCACTGACAGAAGAACTCACTCAGGAAAAATTGGCGGCTTATTTATACCATTCATTACGCAACAAGATTATGCCGTTAAGCGACGAATTGATTGTTTATCCAAGTCATGGTGCCGGAAGTGCTTGCGGAAAAAACATGAGCAAGGAAACAACGGATACCTTAGGCAATCAAAAAAGAACCAATTACGCTTTAAGAGCGGATATGACCAAAGAAGAGTTCATCAAGGAATTGCTTGATGGATTAGGAGCACCACCAGCCTATTTTCCACAAAATGTGATGCTGAATATCAAAGGTTACCAAAGTCTTGATACTGTTATGCAAAAAAGTAAGGTAGCACTTTCCCCTGAAGAATTCGAAACCATTGCCAACCAAGACGATGTGGTGGTATTAGATGTGCGTCATGAAAACGATTTTGTAAAAGCGCACATTCCGAATTCCATTTTCATTGGTATCCAAGGAAATTTTGCCCCTTGGGTAGGTTCGCTTTTGAGAGATGTGAATCAAAAACTATTGTTAATTAGCCCTGAAGGCAAAGAAGAAGAAACCATTACGCGCTTGTCACGCGTTGGTTTTGATCATGTTTTAGGCTATTTAAAAGGAGGAATCTCAGCATGGGAACAAGCCGGATTTGAAACCGACAGCATAGCTTCTATCAGTCCGGAAAACTTTGCAGAAAGATTGCATCCTGACAGTTTGGTTGTCGATGCCAGAAAACCAAGTGAATACGAAGCTGAACATGTGGAAAATGCAGTAAATATTCCTTTAGATACTATCAATGAAAACTTCCAAAGCGTACCAAGAAACAAAGAATTCTTCCTGCACTGTGCGGGTGGTTATCGCTCGGTGATTATGGCATCCATTTTAAAGTCGAGAGGTATCCATAACCTGATTAACGTCGAAAAAGGAATGAATGGTATCAAACAAACCCAAGTGCCGTGTACGCAATTTGTATGTCCGTCCACCAAAAAATAAATCAGTAAAAAATCAAAAAAAAACAAGCTATAGTATTGCAATTTAAATACATTTGCAGTCATTAAAATTTAAACCAACAATAATGAAAAAAGTAATTCTTCTAGTAGCCTCGGCCGTTGTATTGTTTTCTTGTAATAAGTTAGCCGAAGGGGAATATATCATAACCGGTAATGTAAAAGGGATGAAAACCGGTTTAGTTTATTTAGAAAAACAAGGACCGATGGGGATGGGATTCATGGCCATTGACACCGTGAAAATTGAAGACGGAAAGTTTGAAATCAAAGGAAAAGCGTCAGAGCCTGAAATTCATTTTATTCATGTTGATAAAGTAAACGGTAAGTTACCTGTTGTATTAGAAGGCGGAGAAATTGAAATTGCGTTTGACAAAGACAGTTTAGCAAAGTCAAAAATTTCAGGAACGTACAACAACGAAGAATTCAATAAATTCAACGAAGAATCTGAAAAAATTCAAACAAAACTTAAAAGTAAAATTGTTGAATTCCAACAACGTAATAAAGTTGCTATTGAAAATGCTCAAAAAAATAACGATACTGTGGCGATGAACAAATTGAGAGCAGAATACGATTTGATTCAGAAAGACATTACCGATTATACTTTCGGATATCCTAAAACACATCCGAAATCATTCATCAGCGTATTGATTTTACAAATGATGGCTACCAACCCTAAGTTCACGCCAAAAGAAATCGAAACCATTTACAATTCTTTTGATGAAAGTTTAAAGAAAACCAAACCGGGAAAAGCCATCAAAGAAAACTTGGATGCTTTAAAAAAAAAGCCGACAGCCAGTCAACCGTCCAACTAAATCAAATAGCACCCGACTTTAAAGCACCGACTCCTGAAGGGAAAATGGTGTCTTTAAAACAAAGTATGGGTAAAGTTACCTTGATTGATTTTTGGGCTTCATGGTGCATGCCTTGTCGCAAAGAAAATCCTAAAGTGGTCGCATTGTATAATGAATTTCACAGCAAAGGATTTAACATTATCAGTGTTTCGTTAGACAGTGATGCCGGAGATTGGAAAGAAGCCATTGCCAAAGATGGTTTAACTTGGACACAAGTTTCCAACTTAAAAGAAATGGATGATCCGATTGTAAAAAGATACGGTGTTACTTTAATCCCAACCACCTTTTTACTGGATGCTACAGGAAAAGTAGTTGGAATTGATTTACCGCAGAGCGAAATGAAACGTAAAATTCAGGAACTTTTACAAAAATAAGAACCGATTATCCCCTATATTCTTAAAAAATCTCCTTCGGGAGATTTTTTATTTCATTTACTACCAACGGCTTAAAAAAAGAGTGATGAAATATCTGCTTTTTTGTTTGTGAAGCCCAAAACAGTTTTTATATTTGCAATCGCGATAAGCGTTGGGGAGATACTCAAGCGGCCAACGAGGGCGGACTGTAAATCCGCTGACTAAGTCTTCGCAGGTTCGAATCCTGCTCTCCCCACGAATAAATGTATAAATAAGAAAAAACGCCAAGTTCACTTGAGCGTTTTTTTGTTTTATGCATTTTCAGAGCGTAGCGCTGTAGGATGGCGAAGCAATCCTGCTCTCCCCACAAATGAATCAATAATAAAAATCGCAATGGTTACCAAAGGTATCCTCAAAAAGACCATCAGATAAAAAAACGTTGTTTATCAAAACCCTTCCAACCATTTTACTTTACAAAGATAAAATGCTTGTACCCTTTATTAAAGTATTCCGATATCATAATAAGTGGATAGCGTTACTAGATAAGCGCTAAGCCATAGGCTCGCTGCAACGCTTTCCCGAGACCACTCCTGAACCTTGTCTGCACCTGCACAATTTGTTTGAGTAAAATACATTGTGTTATTTTTAAAAAAAAAGGACAGCCTTTCGGCTGTCCATGGAAATAACTAACAAAACTTTAAAATTCATGCATGATTAACAGATTCATCTTCATGGCCAATATCAATTCCGCTTGGTCTTTCATACCACTTGTCATCGCATCTTTAAGTACGTAAACTGCGTTAGAATCCAGCAGACCATGCAGGTTACACCTCACAGCTTTCTCTTTTGATTCCCTATAGAGCAAAAAAGAATTTAAAGGATTAAAAACTTTGAGGTTCAGGAGTTCGAGTTGCTTTTGCGCTTTCAAAAACCGTTGCTGGGTATGAAGCGACATAGCATCATTAGTAGAGCCGATTATGTAAACTTTTGAAGGCATGATAAATAAATTTGGCAGATTTTTTTATACTATTGCTTTTTTTGTTGTCTTATTCTTCTATTAACAAGTCGAACAATCCCTTTTGCATCTTCTTTAGACTGGCGGTCTATATCAATTTCAATAAACTGCGCGTTCTGTCTGTTAATAAGCATCTTATACTTTGTATTCTTTATTGTAAATGCGGGAACCAGCAACACACCAGCTAAAACACAAATCAGGATGGCTTCAAGCCTGGTAACCCGATGGGTTGCCAGTATGTAGAATAATGGTGTCGAACAAACAAACAAGAACACATTATAAAAAAAATTGCGCTTTTTATAGATTTGCGCCTTTCGGATCGAGTCAATATCTAATAGCAGGCGAGACGGTGAATAAAGTAGCAGATTATCTCCAATTATAGCACCTATAGAATTGATATACTGAATTTTAGATATATCAACTTTATGATCCTTGGTTAGGTTTGCATTAACTTCCATAAGAAAAATATTAAGTTCTAATGCAAAAGTGTAGAGAAGTCTCCTAACGCCTTACCTCAATGTTACAAACGGCAATACTAATGTTATAAACGGTTATTAATAAAACACAAAAGGATTGGCCACGCTTTCACTGTTTTCCTATTATTTTACACAGTCGGTATTGCGCCCTGTACTCGTCCGGAGTAACCCCTGTCATCTTTTTAAACAGTTTGTTAAAGCTGCTGTAACTGCCAAAACCCAGCTCAAAAACAATAGCAGCGGCACTCATATCTGTTGTCTCCAGTAGTACCATGCATTTGCGTATTTTACATTTCAGAATGTAATGGTAGGGTGTTTCGCCGGTATACCGGGTGAACAGTTTAATAAAGTTATGCTTCTTCCAGCGGGTAAGTGGTATCAAATCCTCAAGCCCGATTTTTTCGGTAATATTATCATTGATATGTGCAATTACTTTCTTAATAATAAAGGGCACATCGTCGTCAACCTCGGGAGTTCCAACCCTATGGATATCTGTTTTTATATGGCGGAAGTTATGCATTACCAGTTCCACGGTAGTAATCACATCAATGGGTTTAAACGGTTTTACTATATATCCATAGGGAAATGTCTGCTTAATTTCGAGCACGGTATCCTTGTCATAAAGCGATGTGAGGTATACAAATGGCAGTCCTCCTTTTTTGTACAAATAATTTCCAAGTCGCAAACCATCCGGCACGCCCCTTAGCATAATGTCTATCAGTACAAGGTTGGGAGAATGTTCGCTTATGGCTGCCAGGGCATCATCATAGGTAGGGATATATGCAATGCATTGGTAGCCCTCAGCCTTGAGTATGCCGGAAATATTCCGAGCCAAGATAAATTCATCTTCCACAATCAGTATCAGTGTATTGGCTTTATCAATCATAGCATTCAGGTAATGTTAAAACGAATCCTATAAGAAACATTTTTTGCCGCTGCCGGCAACAGTTCCCCTTCTATCTGCCTTACCAAGAGCTTAATAAGTTCAATACCAAACGAATTGGCATTCCCGGCCGTTTCCTTTTTGCCGTTGTCGTCATAACAAAGAAGATAGCTTCCTTCTTGCTCCTGCTCAAGGCTAATGCTAATTTTGATGGTACCGCCAACTCCTTTTACGTGCTTTAGCGAATTCAGGATCATTTCATTTAGAATTAGTCCCAGCGGCACCGCCAGTTGCAGGTCGACCATCACGTTAGGTATGGCTGTTTTAAAGACCACTTTGCCCTCTCCGGCAAACGCACTCTCGGTATAGGTGACCAATTCGCTGATATACTCGCTAAAATCTACTTCACTCAGGTTATCAGATTGGTAAAGATTTTGATGGATGAGCGACATCGAAAGGATTCTCGAAACCGCTTCTTCCATAAAGGCCTCCACATTACTATACTCTCCTTCATCTGCCTGTATCTGCAACAGACTGATGACCATCTGGAAATTGTTTTTTACCCTGTGGTGTATTTCTTTAAGCAGTACACCTCGCTCTTTAAAGGCTGCCTCAAGCCGTTCGTTTTGCCGCTCGATGGTTTTTCGTTTCTGCTCCTGCTCTCGGGCATTGCGCTTCTTTATACAATAGCCCCGGTAGGTAAAACCAGCCACCAGCAGTGCTACAACAAGGCTGCCTATAAGCAGTAGCATCTTATTTTGTTGCTCCTTTATCTCGAGCCTGTTCCTTAGCTGCTCGCGGGTAAGCTGCCTCACCTCCCTCTTTTTCTCTCCCAACTCAAAGGTGTTCACCTCCTTATGCAACTGTTCATCCTTTACAGCTTTTAATCGTTCATGTGCTGCCTGATAACTCTGTTCAAGTAATGCATATGATTTCTCAGGATTATTATTGCCAAGCGCTATCAGGCTTAGTTTTTTTTTCGAATCAAAAATAACATCAAAATTATGTGCGTTACCATAACCCATGCTATCAATAATCCGTGCTGCTGTAATGGCCGTCTCAAAGCTTTTTTGGGCTTTCAGAAAATTGGCCGATTTAAACTGGCACAATCCTACAACATAATAAGCATCACGCTTACGGTAGGTATTCATTTTTAAACCATCACCAATCACCTCTTCAGCCAGTTGTAAAGCATTATGCGAATCTTCAGAAAAAAACAATGCCATCGCCTTATTAGTCTTAATCTGCTTTATCAGATTCAGATTATCGCTGGGGCAGTTTGCTCTTGCAGTATCAGAATAAGCCAACGACGTCCCATAACGGCGCATCTTGAAGTAAATAAAAGCCAACCTGTCATAAAGAAGCGCCTTATTTGCATATGGCTGGTCTTTAAATACAGGATCCCGAACCGTTTTTAATACATATGCTGCAGCCTCCTGAAACTGATTCATCTCCTGGTAGCACCTCGAAATCTCATTGTAAGTAAAAGACATTCCATTCCTAGCACCATCCTTCCTGTAACCGTTTAAGGCAGCCTTAAAATCGGCCAGCGCCCGCCGATAGTCTTTCTTTTCAAAATAAGTCATACCCCTTTTAGAAAGGATACCCGATTTTGCTTTGCCCTCGGGATAACTATGGTACTCAAATAAAATGGTATTGCACAATGCCAGAGCTTCATCAATCTTCTTGACGGTATGAAGTGAAATCGAAAGCAGGCTGGCGGCTCTAAAATACTCCTCTGTAGAACCATGAGCCTTAAGCACAAGCAATCCTGTTCTTGCCTTACTTACGCCATCATTGTATTTTCCACTTAAGCTACAGTGCTCTGCATTCCTTAAAAAATAATGCCCAAGCCCCTTGGGATCCTTAATATTCCCAACCAAATCATAAAAACGGGCCACATATTGTTCCCGCTTATCCTTACTTTTTTCAGCATCAATAAGCCTGCTGAGGCTTTCAATCCTGATGGTGTCATTCCCATTCACAGAATTAACCTTCTCCAACAACTCACTTTCCTCTTTGGGCTGTAGCTTTTGGGCCACAGCCGTCCCTGCAATACCCAATAAACAGGGTAAAGCGATTTTAAACAATAAATTCATAACGATATAATTTAATTAAACACCGGATGGTCAATGGGGCTATTATCGTAATCAGAAGAAAAAGAGTATGGTATTGGGGATACTATCCAAATATAATAAATCTGAAAAATAAAAATCAACTTATAAACAGTAGAGGCAACTTTTCAACAGTACTCCGGATTTTCAAACCCGTTGATTTGCAGTGTAAAACAATTAGCAAACACCGCACATAACCGTTTGTAACAAATAAACAACCGTAAATAACACCGCTAATACCGTAAATAACATTAGCGCTGTTACAGCACCAATGCAAAAATATCTTTGAAAGAAAAAAGAAAAACTGTGCAAACCAGAGTCCAAGGCTATAAGACCATTATCGTAGACGATGATCCGCTGAACATCCTGCTGGAACAGAAAATCATTTCTGAGCATTTTCCACAGCTTAATATAGTGGCCAAGGCAACAGGTATCAGTGACGCTATAGCGGCGATAACAGTTCATTCTCCCGAACTGCTCCTGCTCGACGTTAACCTTGGGGAACGGGAGGTCTTTGAAATTTTTAATGAAGTGCACTGCACCGCTCAAATCGTGTTTGTCAGTTCCGAACAGAAATATGCCCTCGATGCTTTCCGATATGATGCGACAGATTTTGTCCTGAAGCCCTATGCTAAAGAAGTATTGGTTTCTGCCATATCCAAGGCAGTAAAACGGCTCGAACAACAACGGCAGTTTTACGAAATGGAACATGCCTACTGGACGGGAAACAAAAGGGATTTTATTACCATTTCCTCCGTAGAGCGCCACGAAATAGTTAAAATCAAAGATATCATGTACTGCTCTTCAGAAGGAAGATACACCATTTTCAACCTCGTGGACGGCAGGAGCCTCATAGCTACCAAAAACCTATGTGAATATGAGGAAATACTGGAAAGACATGCCTCTTTCTTCAAAATAAGCCGTTCCCAGATTGTGAACTTTGAATATGTCTCGAGGGTAAATAAAAAAAACGGGATGTACTGCGAAATAAAAGACGGCAAAATGATACCGGTAGCCCGAAGAAAATATTTCGAACTCAATAGATTCCTAAACGGACTGGAGCAATAACCATTTATACAAAAAAACATACCGTAAATAACATCACTTTAACCAAAGATAACATGTCAATCCGCTTACCACTATGGCCGGCATACTTTTGAAGCAGTTAAGTTAACTATTAACAAGCAAGCACGACGGCATTTATACAAGGCAGGTAAACTGGGGCGTTTACTGTCAATTATTGTAGGATTTGGGGCATTTGCCGTCGTTGCTTTCTTCTTTCCGCAAAACCTTAAATATTCCCATATGAAAAAACACATTTATCTCTTTTTACTCATTATGAGTTGTTCCTTACCGGTTTATGCCGACGACTTATTTGACGATGGCGACCCGCCGCCTGTTGAGGACCCCACGGCTCCACCGGTAGACGACAACGAAGGCCCACCGGTTGAAGACCCTCCTCCTCCCGCACCTATAAACCAGTGGATACCGCTACTAATGCTTGCCGGATTCACCTTTATCGGGTATAAAACCCTTAGCGGGAAGCAATCAGATAACACAAGCGAATAAGCACTTTAAAACATTCGAAATCATGAAAAACAAATACCTTTTAAAGCCAGGAAAAACCCTCTGGGGCATAGCAGCCTCATTGGCATTGGGCCTCAATGCAAACGCACAGGTACAAAACAACCAAAACATTTATGTAGCCGATTATGGCGTATTCAGCCTTACTCAGGGTAATTTTGCTTTTGGAGCCTCACCGGCCCTGACACAAACTTCAAAAAGTGGTGCCAATTACGGTGTAATCGCCTTCGGTCAAAATGCCACTTGGAGCGGCGCTTCCGACAGCCATTACCTTAACGGATACGCACGTTATTACGGCAATAGCTTCTTTCTAGCACCTGTAGGCGACAGCGGTACTTACGCCCCTGCGGGCATCGATCCGGCCGCCACCAGCGGGGTAGATGTGGCCTACTTCAAAACCAACCCGTCGGCATTGGGCACTACGCTCGATACCGGCATTAGCGCGCTTTCGGGCGTAGAATACTGGAAAGTGAGCGGAGCCACCAATGCTAAAATAACCCTCACTTGGAGAGCTTCCAGCAACATCAGTGGCCTTATGCTAACCCCTTCTCTTACTTATGTTACCATCTTGGGGTACGACGGCGCTAAATGGGTCGAAATCCCTTCCTTTTATGATGTTACCAATATCCTTGGTGGCACATCCGACACTACTTCGGGTTCCATTACCAGCACTGCCGAGGTAAACCTTTCGGCGTACCAGGCCTTTACTATTGGGGCAAAAGGTGTTGCTTCCTGTTACCCTTTAGTGGCTTCTTCAGGCACCACAAAAACCTGGAACGGCAGCAGCTGGTCACCCAGCGCACCCACCATCTCCGATCCAGTAGTGATTAACGGCAATTATAATGCGGGCAGCTTTAGCTGTTATTCGGTAGTACTCAACGCCAATATCACGCTAGCCAACGGACAAACGCTGGATGTTGTAGATGCCTTTACGGGCAGCGGAAAAATCATTATGGCGTCTGAAGCAAGCGTATTGCAGCGCAATGCATCGGCTGCAGCACCAAAGATTGAGCTGACTAAGGTAACCAACCCTATGCGCCGCTTTGACTATGCCTTCCTTAGCTCGCCGCTTAACAATTTCGGGACGTTCTTCGGACAAATTACCTCCGCGGCAAACGCTGCGGCGAACGGCAATTTCAGCACTTATCCGGCTTCGGCATTTTACAATTATTTTACCGATAACGATGCCGGGAACTCGGTTACCGTTACCGCTTCCAACGTAGCGGTAGGGCGCGGGTTCGCAGCCACCGTAAACCCTCTTCAAGCACCTTACAGCACCTCTTCAGTAGCCGGGTCTTGGTTTACCGAAAAATACCCTATACACATCAAAGCCGAGGGTACCACCAATAACGGTGATATCAATGTTCCTATGCCTACCGCCGTGGGTTGGGTTCGTATTGGTAACCCCTACCCATCTCCTATCAATGCTAACAAACTCTTGGACGCACTGGGCGACGATATCCGCAAGACCATTTATTACTGGACCTTCAATACCCCGCGCCAAAACTGGGGCAGCAATACGGCCAACTACAACAATGCCGATTATGCCACTTTCAACTATACAGGAGGTGTGGCTGCTTGCCCTACCTGTCAAGAGCCTAACGGGATGATTGCCACCATGCAGTCGGTATACGTAAGAAAGCTTAACCCAAGCCCTATCACCTTTACCATGACCAACTGTTTAAGAGACCTTAACGGCAACAACGTATTTTTCCGTGAAGCCTCTCAGTTACAAGGTAAGTTTAAAGTAAACCTTACAGGGTCATCCGGCTCGTTCAGCCAAATCTTGGTGGCGTACAACAGCAGTACCACTAACGGTTATGACAACGGATACGATTCGCCAAGAATGTCCGGGGCAAATACCTCTGAAATCAACTCTCTCATCAGCGGGCAAACCACAGGTTACGCTATTCAAACCAGACAGGCATTTGACGATACCGATGCGGTGCCCCTTCAACTAATTAAGCGTCAGAATGAAACCTTCACTATTTCATTGGCTGATACTCAAGGAATTTTTAACTCCGGTGGCATTACTATCTATCTTCACGATAAACATTTGGGCCTGTTTCATGATTTGGCCACCGGTAGTTATTCCTTCGTGCAATCTACCACTCCCGACAATGATCGTTTCGAAATAGTGTACCGCGCGTCATCTCTTGACAATCCTGATATTAAGGCTCAACATGCACTCGCCTTTATCAACAATCAGGTATTCAGTGCACAGTCTAAAAACACTATGGCTCAAATCAGCATTTACGACCTTACCGGCAGGCTAATCGAAACCTTCAGCAATATCAATAACAACTTGTTTAGCGCACCGTTCATCCACGCACAAAGCGTGTACATCGCTAAAATAAAGCTTGAAGATGGTACTGTAGTAAACCAGAAAGTAATCAATAATAAATAATGCCTAAGATGATTAAGATAACAGCGACTATCGCCGCTTTATTCGTAGCCAACGCGCTCCTTGCCCAGCAGGATTCCCTGCAGGGCAAACCTTTCAACCGTTGGTCGGTTGAAATCAATGCCGGACAAAATAAGGCGCTCAAACCGTTTACGGAGGGGTACTATTCCGCCAATCCCGAAAAGTATTTCAACTTTACGGGTGTCAACCATTTCGATGTTGGCGTGCGCTATATGCTCTCCGACCGCTTCGGGCTCAAGCTTGACGGCGGATACGACCTTATCGAAAACCAGGATGGAAGTGGCTCGCTGCCGTTTTCTACTAAATCCTACCGCTTAGGAGTTCAGGGGGTCATCAACGTGGGGCACATCCTCAACTTTGAGAACTTTACCCACCGCTTTGGGTTACTCGCCCACGGTGGCGTACAGGTGTCCCGCTTTAAGGTAAGCGGCAACCGCCAAGAAGACAACGGGGGTGTAATGCTGGGGCTCACACCACAGCTAAAACTCACCCGCTGGTGCGCCCTTACCGGCGACTTTACCTATATAGGCAACGTGCGCCAGCACTATACCTGGGACGGGCAGCTCTCGGTAAAAGAAAACAACCTTACCGGGGGGATGATTCACACCGCTGTAGGGCTTACCTTTTATTTAGGGGGGAAAGAAAGTCATGCCGACTGGTATTTTGGCAATGCCGGAAAAACTACCATAGAAAAAGTAAGTGAACTAACACGCGAAAACAAAAAACGCCTCGATGATTTCGAGAAGATGATGGAGGATACAGACCGCGACGGTGTGCCGGATTACCTCGATGCGCAAAACAATACGCCAAACGGCGTAAAGGTTGACTCCAAAGGACGCTTCCTTGATAATAACGGTAACGGGACTCCGGACGAGCTTGAACCACGCAGCGGACAAGACGGCAAATCAGCCAACGGCAGCAATGGCAGCAATGCCGAAAACAGCCAATCAGATGCTCTGCGCGAACTGATAGCGGGCGGTTACCTCAATGTGTTTTATGATGTTAATAAGGACGAACCTAACAGTGCTTCGGCCAACAACATTTACCACATCATCCGCTACCTTAAAAAGTTCCCGACTACCCGCGTAACCCTTAAAGGCTATGCCGACAAGAAAGGTAGCGAAAAAGCAAACCTTGAATTGTCGCGCCGCAGGGCAGTAAACCTAAGCCAACTCATCATTGCCAGCGGCATCGATGCCAACAGGGTAACCATAGCCGGCGATGGCATAGACGCCTCCTTCCCGGCATCGGGCACAGGCCTGCAACTCGCCCGCAGGGTATCTATAACTCTCGAATAGCAAACCTAATAATATTACTATATGTCAAACCTTACCAACAATAGGCTTAACGTAACCATGACAGCCGCGCAGGTAACCGCGGTAAAAACCGCCCTGCAAACCATAGCCACCAACATGCCTTTCCTCATAGGGCTTACTGTTGAGGAGCGTATTGCCATCCCCAAGATTAATGTAAGCAACAAGGCTTTTACCGAAGATGCCATTAATGCGGTGGCCAATAACGCCGGGATACTGCCTGTGTACATCAACGCTACCACTATGCAAAATGATTACCAGTTGTTCGTCCAACTCGACGAATTGCTGGGATTAATGCGCCAGTTGGTAGAAAAGGCAGAAGATACCCAAATGTTGGCCGGAAGCGAGGCCTTTGTGGCAGCCTTGTCGAGCTATAAGCTCTTTGGGGCCGCAGCCGAGGCCGGTTTAACGGGAGCTGACGCTATTGTGGATTCACTAAGGCAACGGTTTATTGCACCGGGAACGCCGGGGGCTACTACCGCTCCCTAACCCTACCCTTTAGGGTACCCCCTACTGCCTATCGCGGTGGGGGTATCCACCTCTAACCTCCGGCAACACAGCCCAAACCTGTGACGGCGGAGCTTTAGGCCGGGATAGCGAAGCTCAAAACTCGGATTACGGAGGCCAAACCTGCGGCAATGCAGCACCAAGGGTGCAACAGCAAAGCGCAAAGCTCCGGCAACGGAGCTTAAAGGTGGGTTAACAAACCTCTAACCTCCGGCAGCGCACCCCTAAAGGTGAGACAACGCAGGTAAAAGCTGCTACGATACGGGTTGAGGGTAGCCCGAAAAAAAAGACAGCCCTTGATAAAAAATAACAAACTCTGAAATTATGAAAAAAACAATTACCTCCTTACTCCTGCTCGTCGGTCTCTGCGCCACCGCGCAGGTAAAGGTTGGGGACAACCCAACCACCATCAGCCCCGGTGCGGCACTCGAAATTGAGAGTACCAACAAGGGGCTTGTGATCCCAAGGGTAGCCAATACGGCCGCCATTACCAGCCCCACTAATGGGATGCTGGTGTATGACCTCTCTTCCAACTGCGTGAAGTTTTATGAAAACGGAGTATGGTCTAACTGTATCAGCACAGGTACTTCATCGGTAGTACAGGGCATCCTCGCTCAGATTGGTCTGGAGGCCGACAATCCCAACGTACTGCCTTCTACCGTAACCGCCGTCCAATTATCGCAGGTGGGTGTTACGGGCGTAACCCCTGCCAACATTGGGGCCTATCAGGCTTATATCGATGCTAACCCGGACAACTTTAGCAACCCGGCAACCGTGAGCGAAATACAGGCAGCGGTTACCGCAGTAAACGCAACCGTAACTTCGGTACTGGCACAGATTGGCAACGAAGCCGACAACCCGAACTCGGTAACTTCAGTAGTAACCGTTGAACAACTCGAAAGCGTAGGAATTACAGGCGTAACGGAAGATAACATCGGGGCCTACCAGGCGTACATCGATGCCAATCCGGATGCGTTCAGCAACCCGGCTACGGTAAGCGAAATACAAACCGCCGTATCCAATGTCAATACCGCCGTGAGCTCGGTGCTTACCCAAATTGGGAACGAAGGCGACAGCCCTAACCTAATCCCATCGGTAGTGACCGTAGCACAACTCAACAGCATCGGCGTTACAGGGGTAACGGCTTCCAACATCGGAGCCTACCAGGCCTATATTGATGCCAACCCAAACAGCTTCTCGTCTCCGGCAACGGTAAGTGAGATCCAGGCAGCCGTAACGGCAGTAAACGCTACGGTGACTTCGGTACTGGCACAGATTGGTAATGAGGGCGACAACCCGAACTCGATAACCTCAGTAGTAACCGTAGCACAATTGCAGTCTATCGGAATTACCGGAATCAATGCTTCCAATATCGGAGCCTATCAAGCCTATATCGATGCGAATCCGGATGCATTCAGCAACCCGGCTACACTTTCAGAAATCCAATCGGCGGTTTCTACAGTAAATACCAACGTATCCTCCGTATTGACGCAAATTGGTAATGAAGGTGATAATCCAAACACCATACCTTCATCGGTAACCGTAGCCCAGTTGCAATCTATCGGCATCACGGGAATCAATGCTTCCAATCTTGCCGCCTATCAGGCATATATCGATGCCAACCCGGACAACTTCTCGTCTCCGGCAACCTTATCGGAAGTGCAGTCAGCCGTTACCGCAGTAAACTCCAACGTGACTTCGGTATTGGCGCAAATCGGCAACGAGGGCGACAGCCCTAATACGGTACCTTCGGTAGTAACCGTAGCCCAATTGCAGTCCTTAGGCATTACGGGAATCACAGCGGCCAATATTGGCGCTTATCAGGCCTACATTGATGCCAACCCGAACAGTTTTTCCTCGCCTGCCCTGCTTTCTGAAGTACAGGCAGCCGTAACGGCAGTAAACTCAGGCGTAACATCCGTACTTACGCAAATCGGTAACGAAGGCGACAGCCCTAATACGGTACCTTCGGTAGTAACCGCAGCGCAATTACAGTCATTGGGTATTACAGGCGTAACGCCAGCCAACATCGTGGCCTACCAGGCGTACATCGATGCCAATCCGAACAGTTTCTCGTCTCCCGCGACCTTGTCGGAAGTACAGTCAGCCGTATCGGCAGTAAATACTTCGGCAGCCACTTCAGGGGGTACCGCTACGGTAAGTGGTTTTGTTTGTAACACGGCTTCTGCCGGTACGCTGACCAAAGGAACAGCAGCCAGCGGGGTAACGCAGACTATCACGGCTACGGTAACTACAGCAGGAACTTACAGCATTACGGCAACGGCCAACGGCGTAACCTTTACAGGTACCGGAACGTTTGCCGGAACCGGCTCACAGGCTATCGTACTGACCGCCAGCGGCACACCAACCGCAGCAGGCAGCAACAGCTTTACGCTAAGCACCACACCGGGCTGTAGCTTTACACGCAGTACTATCGATGCCGGTAGTGGTGGAACAGCAGCGGTATCAAGCTGGGATTGTACAGGTACCTTAACCGGCGTAGCCGCTGTAGGCGTACCGGTAAGCGGATTGACCAAAGTGGTTACCGCTACAGTAAGCACAGCAGGTTCGTACAGCGTAAGCGCTACTGCCAACGGAATCACATTTAGTGGCAGTGGTACTTTTTCAGGTACAGGAAGCCAGGCGATTACCTTAACCGCAACAGGAACCCCTACGGCAGCGGGAACCAACAGCTTTACCATCAACAGCACACCAAGCTGTAGTTTTGATGTAACTACGAAGACGTTGACCGCGGTGGATTATGCATTTGTAATGAGATCGGGTTCTGTCCAAACCATAACTTCTGCCAACACGGATGTGGTATTTGATAACAAAATAGCAGGAAATCTTCCTTATAACACCTCAACGGGAGTATTTACCTTAACTGCAGGTAAGACCTATCGCCTTACATCCAATCTCCGAATGCATACCATTAGCTCAAATACAGTTGATATTTACATAGACTGGGTAGATGCCTCTACCAATGCATCAATAAGTGGTAACGTTGGTTCGGCCTATCAGCCGTTAAACTCTACCAATGGTCAATCCGCTAAAACCGTTTCGGATATCCTTTATACACCTGCTTCCACCCAAACGGTTAAGCTAAGGGTAACCTATTTAGATGGTGCTTCATTTGCCGTTGGACAATGGGAATCCAGTGCCACAGTGCAAGAATTAGGTATGTTGAAATCAGGCTCTACGTTCACTAAAGTAGATTATGTAGCAACCCGACAAAGTGCCAATCAAACGATCAATTCAGGATCGAACGATTTGATTTTAAATACGAACACAGGAGGAAACATCCCATACAATACCTCAACCGGCGTATATACACTTACAGCAGGTAAAACCTACCACCTCTATTTTGAAGGAAGGCTTACAAGCTGGAGCGCAGCGGATGCCATGGATATTACCTGGGTAGATGCATCTACTAATATCCAGATTGTTAACGTTTGGGCACGTCCTCAAACCAATACCAGCACAAATGGTGCTAATAGTGTTTGTAATGTCGAATTCATCTATACGCCAGCGACCAACCAGAGTATTAAAATAAGAACCACATTAGGCTCAGGCACGGCTATACTATCATCAGCAACAGCACACATCTACCAATTAGGGAATAACAAAAGCCTGAGTACGGTAGCTTATAATACTTCCAATGCAACAGGTAGCATTAGTATACCCGCAGCAGGAGTGAACCTACCGATGAACAATACGCTAAACGGTACTATTACCCATAATACGACTACAGGTGCCTATACACTGGAAGCCGGTAAAACCTACCGCATGACCTTCGCGGGAACTTTTGACTTCACTGGGGATCCGTCAGGGGGGTCTTTAGGGATTTACTGGGTTGATTCATCCACTAATACAGCAGTAGTAGGGGCAGGAAGTTTTTTCGTACCTTCTACTAACGGAGGACTTAGAACATCCAATAATCAGTTGACAGCTATATATACCCCAACGGTTACCCAAACGGTAGTACCTCGGGTTACCTATTCTGCCTCTTCTGGTGCAGTAGCATTATCGGGTAGCAATGTTGACCGTGTAGTGATTGAGGAGCTGGGTGTCAATGCCAATTAACCTCAACGCCATACAGCAAATTAAAGATTTCAAATACCAATAATACCGCTTTCAATGCCCCGCCCAAACTGCGGGGCTTCGGAAAGCAATAAAAAAAATGGCAGGCCGAGCCGCGACACGGCAAGAAACTTAAACACTAGAATTAACTAAAGAAGTGTACCATGAAAAAAAGTATTACATCACTCCTCCTGCTCGCCGGCTTATATGCCACCGCGCAGGTAAAGGTTGGGGACAACCCCAACACCATCAATGCCAGTGCCGTACTGGAAATGGAAAGTACCAACAAAGGGCTTTTACCACCGCGTATGACCACGTTACAACGTGATGCCATTAGCAACCCGGCCAAGGGATTGGCTATTTTTAACACCACTTCCAACAGCCTGGAAGTCAATACCGGTACTCCCGCCAGCCCGGTATGGAGCAGCGCCAAGAGCGGCGATGTCAACAATACCACACTTACTTCATCCACCAGCCCTGCGGGGACTTCCCTGGGTCAGATGATGTATAATACCGGCGCCGTACAACCTACCGGCCTGGTGTACTGGGACGGCACCCAGTGGAAAAGCGTTGCTTCTTCGGGTGGCGATACCACGAACAATTTTCCGGTGACCAACAACAGCGCAGTCACCAACAACAGTACCGTGACCAACAACAACCCGGTAACCAATAACAGCACCTCAACCTTTAACGGGGTTTCGACCTTTAACGACCAGGCCGTGTTTAACGACACTGCGGTATTCAATAACGGTATGAAGGTGGGCAACCTGCAACAGGGTGCCATAACCGACAGCCTTATGGTATTTGAGCCCAATACCAAGGAAGTACGCCGCCTGTCTATTGCCGGTGCGGCCGCAGCCGGTGAGCCGTGGTATAAAGTAGGTACGACCACTGGGGCTACATCCAATACCGATAACGTATATCTTAATGGTAATGTCGGTATTGGCACTAACAATCCTACAACCAATCTGGAAGTATCTTCTTCCGCTGTGGAAGCAACCGTTAGTGTCAGCAACACGGGTAGCAACCAGGCAAGTTTCGACTTTAAAAGCAGTGGCGTAAAGAGATGGAGAATAATCAATACAGAGAACGCCAATCACCTCTCTTTTTACGATCAGGATGACGCGGCTGAAAGAATGCGTATTGATGGCTCTAGCGGTAATGTAGGTATTGGCACCTCCACTCCTTTTGCACCATTACATGTATCTACTACCGGGGCAAATGGTGTTGCCATCGAAAGAAACGGCATTGCCGCAGCTTCGGCACGGTTAAGCTTATACAAAAAAAACGATGGCGGGGCGGTAACGAATGATTCTTCTATCGGAAGCGTCGACTTCTATGCGTATAATGGAACAGGATACGAGCCGACAGGTCAGCCGAATGCTTCTATTGTTTGTGTCGCAACAGAAGATCAGACTACTGCCCACGCAGGTGGGGCACTAGTATTCAAAACTGCTTCGAATGGAACAACTACTCCACTAGAGCGTATGAGAATTAATCAGGGCGGCAACGTAGCTATCAACACAATGGATCACGGCGCTATGTTAAACATGGGTGGTAGAATCGCTTCTACAACCGCTACTTATGACCCATTTGTAACCCTTGCAGCTACTGATGGCCCTATTGGTACCCTCTACCATAGCTATAACGGATCAAAATCGTACATCGGGCTACAGTCGTTCGTCCCTGGAGATGGCGAAAAAACGCCGATCGTATTAGGAGAGTGGGGCGGCGCTGTAGCTATCGGCACTAACAATCCTGTTGCAAAGTTTACCATAGCAGGAGACGGGATAGCTGATTGGGACCAAAGTCAGATGTTTATGTCCAATACCGGAACCGGCGGGCATACTTGGGCAATGGGGCCACGTGCCTTGGGTACCGCTGGAGATTTTTCCATTTCCGATGAATCAGACGGTCAGATTCGTATGACGATACAAGGTGGTACAGGCAATGTAGGTATTGGTACTGATACACCTTCAGGCAAGCTGGATGTATCCTCTGCAGGACCAACAACCGTAAATATCGCCAATACCGGTGATAACCAGGCAAGCCTTGATTTTATCAACAATGGTGTCAAGAGGTGGAGACTGATTAACCAAACAACCTCAAATAACTTTACCATTTATGATCAGGATACTAATGCTGAAAGATTGCATATCGATGGTACTACCGGTTACGTGGCTATTGGTGGAGGTATGTCTCCTAAAGCCCCGCTGCATATCGGTGGGACAACGTCGGCGTCGTTTAGTACTGGGGGGATAAGCTACTTTAACGGCGGTATTGCTTCTATCGCTACTGCCCCTTCAACTGGTCCAAGAACTGATGCTTCAATCATTGCGGAAGGAAATATCTGGTCCAAAGCATCAATTGTCGGTGTAGCATCGCTAACCTTCTCTGACAAGCGTATCAAAAGCATCATCGGCCAGTCCGATGCTACTAAAGACCTTGATTTGCTTAACAAGATCCGCATCACGGATTACCGCATGAAAGATGTAGTAATGCAGGGCAACAAGCAGTACAAAAAAGTAATCGCCCAGGAAGTGGAAGCCATCTATCCGGAAGCCGTAACTAAACAAACCGGTTTTGTACCGAACATCTACCAGCCAGCCGATAAAGTGGTGCGCCTAGGCAACAACACGTACAAGGTAAGCTTTACAAACAAAGTAGAATACAATACCAACGTAACCGGCGACCTAAAGTTGTATGATGAGCAAAAAGAAATCACCGCCAAAGTGGTTTCTAAAGCAGATAACGAAATCGTGTTTACTACTGCCGAGGAAATGAAAGGCGACAAGTTGTTCTTGTTTGGAGAGGAAGTAACGGATTTCCGCGCTGTGGATTATGAAGCCTTATCTACCTTGAATATTTCGGCTACTCAGGAGTTGTACCGTGAGATCCAGGCGTTGAAAAAACAAAATGCCGTGTTAACCGCCCAAGTGGGAGACACTAAAAAACTGGAAACCGCCTACAACGAACTAGCAGCGCAGGTAAAAGCCATGCAAGAGGTTTTGAACATGCCTAAAGTACAAGACGGAACGGTAGCGGAAAGAAGATAATTTCCCCTAGGCTAAAATCAGGTCTTGACAGTTCATTTACAATAAAAATTGAATTAGAATAACCCGCTTCCCCGCCCCGCCATTACGGCGGGGCTTCTGGAAAGCAATTGAAAAATTACGGCAGCTGGCCGCATTACGGCAAAGAATAAAAAGCCCAAAGTAGAAAGACAATAGGCCCAAATCCAATGACGGTATGGGGCAAAGCATATAAAAGCAACTTTAAAAATATACGGCAGGCCGGGCCGAAACACGGCAAAAAGCAAAAGTCATTAAACAAATGACAGAATGAGAAGAACCCATGATTGGTAAGCTAATCCATATGCTGCGTTTGCTGGTGCAACACCTGCAAAGCTGGTATGAGGAAGCGGAATAACACCCCAAAAACCATCTATTGAGAGCTAAACTGTAGTACCGGTCGCCCAAGACAAAGCATAGAGAAGTAACTTTAATAAAATACGGTAGCTATTTATAATTACGTCCCAAACCCTAAAGTATGAAAACAACACTCCTAATTTTTCTGGGTTGCATAATCGGCTTCTGCCAGGCCCAAACCCAGTCAAAAAGAGCGCTGTTTATAGGCAACAGCTTTACCTATTACAACAACCTGCCGGGCATGGTGGCGGCCATAGCTTCCTCCTGTGGCGACGAACTGGTGTATGACGCCAGTACCGGTGGCGGTATGGGGTTAGAAAATCATGTGGACAATACCACTACCCTAGCAAAAATAGCCCAAGGCAACTGGGACTATGTGATCCTGCAAGAACGCAGTCAAACCCCAGCCTTTCCTGAAGACTTTGTTGAAGCTAACGTGTATCCTTATGCCGCCACGCTCAACAATATTATACAAACCCAAAATCCCTGTGCCGAAACCGCTTTTTTTATTACCTGGGCTTGGCAAAACGGGGATCCCTACAACTGCGAAGCCTTCCCCCCTATATGTACCTATGAAGGTATGGACGACTTGGTAACACAGCGTTACCATACCATGGCCGAACAGAACCAGGCCATCCTCTCACCGGCAGGTCCGGTATGGCGGTACCTTCGCGGGAATTATCCTTCCTTAAACCTGTACAGTTCTGATGGCAGCCATCCCAATGTGGCAGGGAGTTTTGCGGCAGCCTGTTGTTTCTACACGGTACTTTTCAGGAAAGATCCCATGGACATTACTTACAATCCCGGCCTTTCGGAAGCAGAAGCCAACCTCATCAAGCAAGCAACAAGGGTAATCGTTTATAACAACCTAACCACCTGGAGGGTGGGTTGGTACGACCCTGTGGCGCATTTTGAAACCACCGGTTTGGGCATGGGCCAATACCAGTTTACCAACCTTTCGGCAAATGCGGAGGTTTATCACTGGGACTTTGGCGACGGGCAACAATCAACCGAAGCGAATCCGGTGCATACCTATACGGTGCCCGGCAACTACACCGTAACACTTACAGCCAACCACTGTGACAGAGAAGATACCTCAAGTATCGCTTTGGAAACCAATTTATCCGTAAACAGTCTCTCAAAAACAACCGTGCAATGGTTTCCCAACCCCACTGCCGGATGGGTTACCATAAGCGGTGCGAACCCTATAGCCCGAAAAGAAATTTATGCCCTTAACGGACAATTGCTGGAACAAATTGAAAACGGAGAACCCCGGCTTGATCTTGCTGACTACCCCGAAGGCGTTTATGTAATAAGAATTGTGGATACCGGCCATAATACTTTAGTAACCAAAATAGTGAAAAAGAACGAGTAATACCCATAAAGAGAAAAACGCAAATGCGCTACATAAAACGGTGAAAAGACATCCTTTAAAATTTCCCCCTGATGGTATGTTTAACTGACAAAAGAAGACACGACATCCTTGATCACAAAATATATTTCAAGTTGGGAAGGTAACTAAAAGCTTCCGGATGCCTTTAGCAACATAATCAACCAAAACACAAAAGAATATCAATTTAAACCAAACTACAAGCACATGAAAACCAAACTCACAGTATTGTTCCTTTTGTTATCCATTAGCCTTAGGGCACAGGTAGGCATAGGCACCACTACCCCCGATGCCTCAGCCCAACTCGAGGTAAAAAGCACTTCTAAAGGACTGTTGATACCGAGGGTAGCTTTACAATCAACCACCGATGTGACCACGATAGCCGCTCCGGCTACCGGACTGCTCGTGTACAATACGGCAGCACACAACGATGTACTCACCGGTTTTTATTACTGGGAAGGAAGCTGGAAACCATTGCTGGCTGCTGCTTCAGGCGGAACTGCCTGGGCATTGAATGGCAATATTGCGGCATCAGGCAATTTTCTGGGGACTACCAATTTCAATCCGCTGAACATCAAAGTCAACAATACGCTGGCGGGAAAAATACATCCCAACGGCGGCATCACATTAGGGATGAATGCGGCAGCCCATGATTCGAATAGCTTAGCCATCGGAACCGGAGCCACCGCAACAGCCAATGTGGAAGCGGTAGCTATAGGGCCTTCGAGCATCGCCGGAGCCTATCGTGCCACGGCTTTGGGATATGGTGCGAATGCTTCGGCAAACAATACCTTGGCGGCGGGCTATAATGCATCGGCATCAGCGTATCAGTCTATGGCTTTGGGTATGAACGCATCGGCCTCCCAAAACAACGCTACCGCGGTGGGTTATGGTGCCGGTGCATCGGCTTACCAAGCAACGGCTTTGGGTACGGAAGCTTCCGCCTCGGGTCAAAGTGCAACTGCCATAGGATTTCAGGCAACCGCCACACAGGCCAATTCAATTATACTGGGAAGCGCCGCTAATGCCTCCAATAAAGTGGGTATCGGTACCAATACGCCGGACGAACGACTACACGTAAACGGCAATTTCAAACTGACCGACGGCACGCAGGCCAATGGCTACATCCTGGTAAGTGATGCCAACGGGAAAGCTTCCTGGCAAAATCCAAATTCGAATAAAGCATATGCGGCACAGTATTATAACGGCACCGGACAAACGATGAACCAGTCCAACAACATTGCGCTGGGCACCGCCTTAACGGCAAAAAATGCCACCAATGATGCCGATGGGATTACTGTGCAAAAAGCCGGCACTTACCGGGTTACTTATAGTGTTACGCTGTCAAAATCGGGTGGGTCATCAGTAGATGCCGGTTTTCAACTCTATAAGGATTATGCAACAGCCATCCCGGGAAGCTATTGTGCTATCCGTGTGGCTAACAACAACATCGTTTCGGTAGAAAAAACAACCTTGGTAACCCTTAACGCTTATCAAAAAATCTCGATAAGACCAACAGTAACCGACAGCAATACAACCTATGTGCAAGGTGCGGAAAGCCTTACCGTTGAACTGATGGAATGATATAAAACTAACCTTTATCCTTTGCTGTATGAAACAAAAACTACTATTTTCTGCTGCGCTCCTTTGTTTTTATCTGGCTGAGGCGCAAATCACCTATCAGGACATTAACCCTGATTTTAGCACTACTATGGATCCTGTAACCGAAAGTGCCGATAACCTAATGCCTATCGACCTCAACAACGATGGAACAAGAGAATTTTATTTCCGCTGGGATGATATGGAAGTCTTTGGAAATGAAAGTTGGTTTGTCCATTTTTGCTCAACACCGGTTTCCGACCCGAACAGGCAGTTCATGCTGGTACCGGGCAATTACCATAACCTGCTTGTTTATGGTACTCCAATTAATGCATCGGCTACCTGGAGCTCTAACTGGGATCCTACTATCGACGATTCGTATACAAACCGCTTTCAGGGACTTGCCGACCGCTACCTGGCTTTCAAGGCGGTCATTTCGGGAACCACTTATTACGGATGGGTGCTTATTTCCTTTGTGAATAAAACCCTAAAGGTTAAAGAATATGCATACACCACCAATGCCGGAGGGCTTACGGCAGGACAAGGAGCTCTTAATGTGACTGAAAACGTTAAAGGGAACCTCATCTTGTTTCCCAACCCGGCATTGAGTGAAATCACTGTTAGTGTTGACGGCAATCAGAACACCCCTTTCCGGTACCAAATACTGGATCTTACCGGAAAAAAGGTTACCGAAGGAACGGCCTCTTATGGCGACCCGATTTCTGTTGGGGACATCGCTGGCGGGAGTTATTTGATACAAATAGAAACAAATGGCGTAGTGCATACGCGCAGGATCTTAAAAAACTAATACGCCATGAACAGATTTTACAAGGCAATACTCGTTGCCGTTTTACTGATTACCTCTTTTAGCCGTGCGGCCATAATCTACAAGGATATTCCCGATGGAATCCCTTCAGGGCTTGATTTTAACTCAGACGGCACCAATGAAATTAGCATTTCAAATAGTTTCCTTTCCGGCCAGGGAACGTACCTTACCTATTCGCTGCCTTCCAATGTGTATGGCATTTCGAGTGGTCAGTGGGATGCAGCGGCGGCCCTGGATTTTGGGTTCTCTATTGGCGCTACGGGAAATTGGTTTGGCTTTGGCGACTGCACCGTTACCGGGAACAGCCACCCTACTACCTTTCCGCTGAATGCAGACAAATACCTTGGTTTCAAAATCAACATAGCCGGGAGCATTTATTATGGCTGGGCTCGAGTATATGTTACCGCTGCTGGTACGGGGCCGCTTGGCACTACTTACTTGGTTACCTATAAAGATTATGCTTATGAAACCACGCCAAACACCCCTATAACAGCCGGTGCAGGGCTTTTAAACGTGGGTGTGGATACTGTTTTATCGAAAGCTGCATTGTACCCTAATCCAACCTCGGGGGATTTATTTGTTGACAATCCGAATGTACCGGGCGCAATATTCCGCTACCGACTAATAGATAGTTGCGGAAGGGTATTGCGGGAAGGAGAATCGGTATTTGGTGAAAAAATAACGGCTTCCCGGCTTACTAATGGCTTGTATTTTATGATGATTAGTTATGAAGGTGCTGATACCACAAAACCATTTATAAAAAACTAATTAAGACAGCAGAATATTAAAAAAAAAAAATCAAATGACCGTAAAGAAAGAAACAACTGACTTTGACCTTTTCCGTAATAGTATCGGAGTTATAAAAGACCGCCATTTCACAATATATGGAATGGATCAAAAGGAAATACCGCTAAACGAGGTGGTTTTTATTGAAGTGAAGATACAGCGAAACCTTTTCTTTAATAAAATCTTTGGGTTTATGGCTGCATCTCTGATTATATATGATGGACTTATATTGCACTTTTCCAGCATACTTTCAATCATTGGACTCGTGTTGCTTTGCGTAGCAATTTTAATCAAACAGCAGGATTATTATCTACAATTAACTTTTGAAGCTGTTAAAGTTTCCTTCATGAAGATTGATAAAACAAAAAAAGCTGACGCAGAAGCCTTTATTAAAAGTTTTTACCAGTACAAGAATCTATTCCGTCAATCTTAAGCCAAAATTTCATGAGTGAATCCTATAAAATTTACATTCTGGGTAGCATCCCCCCAATTATCTCTAAGAATGATATTCAAAAATTCGAGAAAGCAGAGATGCAACTGAGCGGATATAACACCACAATTATCAACCCGATTAATAACATGACCAATTCTGAGCTAAGCAGAAATGAAGCCCTCAGGAAGAACATTCAGGAGTTGGTGAACGTAAATGCTGTTTACCTTTTAGTTGAACATAATGAGTTTTACTTAAACTCTGTCGAATTAAAACTCGCCTTTATGCTAAACATAACAATCATCCATCAGCCAAATCATATAAAAAATAAATTTTGGAAGTAGATTCATAATCCGGATATTTTTTACATACCTCGTAACGGAACTTTATACTTAAATAATCCATTGATACATCCACATGTTATAAAAAATTACTGATACAAAATGTAGCAGTAAATATTTTTAAACATTAACGGTTTTGGTAATTTCTCAAATTATAATTTTTCTTGCCAATCCCATCAAA
Organism: Flavobacterium sp. FEMGT703F; assembly: GCA_002786385.1. Classification (GTDB taxonomy): domain Bacteria; phylum Bacteroidota; class Bacteroidia; order Flavobacteriales; family Flavobacteriaceae; genus Flavobacterium; species Flavobacterium cheonhonense. The sequence continues at coordinate 159,461 of PGCN01000016.1, read as the reverse complement.
AAAAGTATCTTTGGTTTTCTAAAAGAACTTGTTATGAAATCAAAAATTGTTTTAGGGACAGTAATGAGCTTTGCATTATTGGCCGTTTCTTGTAAAAAGGAAGAAGAAAGTACAACCACCACCGATGCCAAACCGAAAGAAATAATCATGCCGAGAGTACAACCTATTCCTACTCAAAGTGCTCAACCGGTAATACAAAATGCTCCCGTACAAAATCAACAACCCGTTGCCACCAGCAATCAAGCCGTAACGATGACACAAACTCCCGTGGCTACTAAACCGGGAATGAATCCACCACATGGTCAACCCGGACATCGTTGTGACATTGCTGTTGGCGCTCCGTTGAATTCGCCAAAACAAACGAAACCGGCAAGTGGTGCTGGTTCTGCTGTTGTGCAACAAGTAACACCTAATATGACTGCACAACCCAATAATTCAGCTCCTGCTATTTTAACACCTAACGCAGCGCAAACCACAACTGCGCCGGGCATGAATCCACCTCACGGACAACCCGGACATGTATGTAGTGTTGCCGTGGGTGCACCATTACCAAAATAATCACTTTTTAAACATAAAAAAATCCCGTTTAGCACAACTAAACGGGATTTTAATTTATCAGAATTTCTGAATTATTCTAAAGCAAAAGTAACGCTTACAGTAGTGTTGATTTCAATTTCACCTATGGCTAGTGTTTCTCTAACAGCATCCGCTTCGGTTGCCATAGCCATCATATTGCCTTTGTACATAGGTTGCGGAAAGTACACGTTAGAGGCATCTGTAATTAAAAGCGCCTTTCCTACTTTCTGTCCTAAAACACTAACGTAATCAGCTGCTTTTTGTTTGGCATTCAGCATTGCTTTTTTACGTGCTTCTCTTTCGTGTTCTTCCATTTTAGAGGATTTGAACTCAACTCCTTGTATGTTATTGATACCGGCATCATTCAAGCCCATCATGATTTCATCGTATTTAGAAAGATCTTTTAAGGCAATTGTTAAGGTTTGATTCGCTTGGAAATTATACTTCTTTTTCTCATAATCGTAGTTCTTACCCAAACTAACATTATTGGTTTTGTAATCAGTTGCAGGGATGCCGCTTTTCTTTAAAAACTTAATTACTTTATCCACTACCTCATCATTAAGTGTTTTTACTTCTTTGGCATCTTTACCGGTGTTTTGAAAACCTACAGTAACTACTGCCTGATCTGGAACCACTTTGATTTTACCTTCACCGGTAACTGAAATTTGTGGTACTACTGCCTTTTGCTCCTGCACTTGCGCTTGGGTGATTCCCATCACCAACAAAGCCAAAATTACTGCTGTTTTTTTCATGATATGATTGATTTAAATTTATAAACTTCCGATTTCAAAAGTTATGCCAATTATAGCTTCCCTTGTTTGGCCATTACAAAAAGAATTACAATAGGAATGGCCAATACTATTACCAATTGGGTATTGGTTTGAAGCAAAACCGGTTCTTTCAGCAGGGTAATAACATAACCGCCGATAGCACCGCCAAAATGAGCCGTATGTCCGATATTATCGTTCTTGGCACGCATCCCGTAAATAGAATACAGCAAATATAAAACCCCAAAAACATAACCCGGAATAAAACCGTAAATCTGCATTTGAGGAAACAATAAAATGGCTGCATAAATAATACCGGTAACCGCTCCCGAAGCACCTACTGCGCTGTAGCTGTAATTATTACCGTGTATGACCATGGTTAATAAATTCCCGAAAATTAAACTCCCGAAATAAATCAACAAAAAAGACCAGCCGCCCAGAAAAGTAATGACAATAGGCGCAAAAGAATAGAGCGTAATCATATTGAAAGCCAAATGTATTTCATCGGCATGTAAAAAGCCGGAACTGATCATTCGGATTTGCTCACCTGCTCTGATGCTACCGACATGAAAAAGGTATTTTCGATAAAAAAGCGTATCGTTAAACCCTTTAAAGCTGATGAGTACATTGGCTATAATCAAAGCCCATAAAAATTGGTTTCCCATAAACAAATAGATTCTTTTATTGTTGGCGTAAAAGTCTGTCGCGTAAAATTAGCAATACTTCCTCAGGTTTTGCTAATATGCATCGGATAAAATCGCATTAAACTTTATATTTGCACAAAATAAGCGGCATGCAACTACTAGTCTTTTTTCTATTATATCCTTTTATCTGGTTCATCTCCATTTTACCATTTCGCATTCTTTATCTAATTTCTGATATTGTTTATATATTGGTTTACCATATTATCGGCTATCGAAAAAAAATAGTGCGCCATAACTTAGCCATTGCATTACCGCAATTGAATGCAAAAGAGCGATTGGTTATCGAAAAAAAATCATACCATCATTTGTGTGATATGTTTTTGGAAATGATTAAAACCATGTCGCTATCCGAGAAAGAAATGGACAAGCGATTCACTTTTACCAATTTGGAAACTTTAACCCATATGGAAAAAGAGGGCAAAAGCATCGCCGTAATGATGGCACATTATGCCAGTTATGAATGGGCCATTTCTTTGAACAAGTACAGCTCATTAACAAGCTACGCTATTTATAAAAAAATCGCCAACAAACACTTTGATAAATTGGTCAAAGACATTCGATTAAAGTTTAAAGCAGTGTTAATTACCACTAGTGAAACTATTCCGACCATCGAAAAAAACTACCGTGACAAGCACTTAGGGCTTTACGGATTTGCCAGCGACCAATCGCCTCAACTCAGTAAAACACACCATTGGGGTACTTTTATGGGTATTGAAACACCGGTGCATACCGGAGCGGAAATGTTAGTCAAAAGATTTGATATGAACGTGATTTTCCTGAAGGTAAAAAAGATCAAACGCGGCTATTACCAGGCAACGTTCGAAACCATGTTCGACGAACCGTCAACAGTGCCGAACTATCAAATTTCAGATGAGTTTTTACGTCGGGTTGAAAAACAAATTTTAGAAGCGCCGGAGTATTACTTGTGGACACACAAACGATGGAAACACAAGAAAAAATAACAAAAAACTTACTGCACTAGCCCTGATTAAACCAAGATTTCACCATTTGCTTCTCGGCCTGTTTGGCATTTTGATGGATAAACTCATTACTCTTTGCATTGTATTGGTAGTCTTTGCCCCAATCAGCATGATTTTCAGCTAAGGCTTTAATGCTATCACAAACAAACTGAATTTCCTCAGTGGTTGTGGTTGGGTGAATCGACATTCTGATCCATCCCGGTTTTTTAATCAAATCGCCTGAAGTAATTTGGCACACCAGATCGTGTGAGGTTTCCTGATCTACATGCAACAAATAGTGTCCGTATGTACCGGCACAACTGCAACCACCACGAGTTTGAATACCGAAACGATCGTTCAATAATTTTACACCTAAGTTGTAATGCAAGTCATCTATGTAAAACGAAATCACACCCAACCTATCCCGATGTTGTCCTGCCAGTATATGTAAATTGCTGATATTACCCAACTCCGAAAAAACATAATCCACCAATTCATGCTCTCTTTCCAAGATGTTTTTTACACCCATTTGCTCTTTCAACTGAATGGCTAAAGCAGTCTTTATTACCTGTAAAAAGCCGGGCGTTCCGCCATCTTCTCTATCTTCAATGTTGTCAATATACTTGTGTTCTCCCCAAGGATTTGTCCATGATACCGTTCCGCCACCCGGACAATCGGGTACGTTATTCTTATAGAGATTCTTGTTAAAAATCAATACTCCGGAAGTGCCTGGCCCACCCAAAAATTTGTGAGGAGAAAAGAAAATAGCATCCAAGTAACTTTCCTCATCAGGATGCATATTAATATCTACATAAGGTCCGGAACACGCAAAATCAACAAAGCAAACGCCTTTATTTTCGTGCATTAATTTGGCGACTTCATGATACGGCGTTTGAATACCGGTGACATTGGAACACGACGTTATGGAAGCAATTTTAAAACTTCTGTCTTGGTATTTTTCCAACAAAGACTTAAGCGATTCCATACACAATAAGCCTTCTTCATTAGCAGGAATTACGACAACATCAGCTATAGATTCGAGCCAAGAAGTTTGGTTGGAATGGTGTTCCATGTGGGAAATGAAAACTATCGGTTTTACTTCATCCGGAATGGTAGCAAACGCTTTCAGATTCTCAGGAATTCTCAAACCAAGGATTCTTTGGAACTTGTTCACTACACCGGTCATTCCCGTGCCGTCATTAATCAATACATCATTTTCATTGGCATTGACATGTTTTTTAATGATATGACGTGCTTCATGATACGCCATAGTCATAGCAGTTCCCGAAACAGTAGTTTCTGTATGCGTGTTAGCCACAAAAGGACCAAACGTATGCATCAGTTTTTCCTCAATAGGGCGGTATAATCTACCACTGGCTGTCCAATCGGTATAAATGATTTTTTTCATCCCGAAAGGTGACTCGAATACTTGATCGACACCAATGATATCTTTACGAAACTGTTGAAAATACTGCTCTAATGCCGTTTGGGTAGTGGTAGTAATCATAATGCAATTATTTGTGTTCAAAGATACATTATTTTTATTTTTAGGATAATAAAATACGATTTGTTGACAAATCGATAAAAATCGATCTGTATTTAAACCTTATCTTTACAAATGGGTCTTACCTCAAAACTTCTTTAGATATGAAAAAACAATTATCACTGCTGTTGGTTGTCTTGGGAATGGCCACAGCATTTAGTCAGGTTGACAATCGTCCGGTAAATACCGGTGACGATTTTAGTTTGGAAGGCGCTTTGGCCATGTTTAAAAAAGCCAATTCATTAGAAGAATTTGAAAAACTACTAAATGAGGAAAATAATAATGTAAACAATCTTGACCTCAACAATGATGACGATATTGATTACATAGTAGTAGAAGACATCAAAGAAGGTAATTCACACGTTATTGTACTAAGCACTTACCTCAATGAAAAAGAGAAACAAGACATCGCCACCATCGGAATTGAAAAAACAGGAGAAGATCAGGCAGTACTTCAAATTGAGGGCGATACCGATTTATATCCTGAAAATTCCATAATCGAACCTACGGAAGAAAAAGAAAGTCTGAAGCCTTCTAAAGGCGGACCAAATGCTTTGGAGACTGATGTTCAAGTAGTCACAGTTAATGTATGGTTTTGGCCGAGTGTGCGCTTTTTATTCGGACCTCGTTATGTAGTTTGGGTTTCCCCTTATCGTTGGGGCTATTATCCTCGTTGGTGGAAACCTTGGCGTCCAATAGCACATCCTGTGTTTTATGCTCATTGTGCGCCACATCGTGTTTACTATCGGCCGGCTGGCAGACGTGTAATAGTAGCAAGAAGAGCATACACGCCAAGACGCCATTCTTCTACCCTTGTGGTTCACAATAGAAGAGGCACAACTGTAGTTCATAAAAATAGAAGAGGTACTGTAAAAGTCGTAAAAACCAGAAGAACGCCCGTTAGAGGCCGAAGATAAAATGGACAAACACAACCTTTGGTCGATTCGTTTAGGCTTTTCTGGAAAGCAAAGCCCACTCATTGCTACAATGGGATTGGAGCAATTTCTCGAAGCCTCCTATGGGTCAAAATTCAGCCAAGAAATCCCGGATTTTTTAAAGGACAGCCCGAAAACGCTGCAGGCATTAAGAGCGAAGAGACAAGCCTTGCAAAACAGTTCCGCCGAAGAAACTAAAGAAATGCTCAAAAAGGAGCTCCAAGTTTCATTTGAAATGAAGTCGTGGTGGATTGAGAAAATGCGTTCAGAAGAATTTCCATTGCGGGAAAAAATGACTTGCTTTTGGCACAATCATTTTGTATCGACCTACCAAAAGGTAAAAGTCAACCATTGGATTTTCCAACACAACCAACTCTTACGAGAACAGGCTTTCGGGAATTTTAAAACCCTTACCAAGCTAGTATTACAAACCAATGCTATGGTTCGCTATTTGGATAATGTTGACAACCGGCGAGAGAAAATCAATGAAAATTTGAGTCGTGAATTGTTAGAGCTTTTCACCTTGGGTATTGGAAATTATTCAGAAGAAGACATCAAAAACGGCGCTAAAGGTTTGGCCGGATTAAATCTTGGCGAAGACAAAGCGGTTTATCGAAAATTGCTGGAAAACAATGACACTATCACCTATTTTGGCAAAACCGGCAAATTCAAAGCGGATGACTTGATAGATATTATTTTCGAGCAAAAGGCGGTACCTTATTTACTCACTCGAAAAATATTGCAGTGGTTCGTTTACGATTCGCCGACCGAAACATTGGTAAACTACTACGGGGATTATTTCAGAAAAGTAAATTTTGAAATAAAACCATTGCTGACCAAAATCTTTACTGAAGAATTCCAGAAAGACAATGCCGGAAACAAAATCAAAGATCCGTTGGTATACATACTGCAACTGATGCACGAATTGAATGCCTCGAATATGAATCCAAAACTTATAGCTTTCTTCTTGAAACAACAAGGCATGGATTTATTCAACCAGCCCAATGTAAAAGGTTGGAATGGCGGGAAAGAGTGGTTGACTTCGCAGATTTATTTGCAACGAAATAATGTAGCCGATCTGCTTTGCGACGGTCGAAGTTGGAACCGAAGAATACAGTTTACCGAAGACAGCATGACCGAAAGCATGCCTAAATTGAACGTAAAAGTAAACTACAATAAAAACGGTAATCACTTAGCTATCATTTCTGAATTGAGCAACAGATTGCTATTTAAAAAAGATGAAAATTGGCAACAAGAATGGGAAAATATTTTGAAATATGACTTCAATCCCAAAGCAGAAAATGCTGATAACGCTGTACTTAGATTGTTCAATGCGATGATCAAAACACCCGAATTTCAAATCATTTAAGGATGAACAGAAGAAACTTTTTAACCCTAACAGGTACTTTTACAGGCGGTACATTATTGTTACCGAACTTTCTTCATGCGTTTGGGAATCAGCCCGGTTTGGTAAAAGGCGAACAATGTCTAGTATTTATACAACTCAATGGCGGTAACGACGGGCTGAATACTTTTATTCCTTACGACAACCCGTTGTATTACGAAATGAGAACCAAAATTGCCCTTTCTAAGGACAATATTATCTCGAAAAACAACGGTATGGCTTTCCATCCGGCTTTGAAAAATTTTGCCGAGATACAAGAAAAAGGCGACTTAACAATACTGCAAAATGTGGGCTATCCTAATCCCAATCGTTCGCATTTTCGGAGTCAGGAAATCTGGCAAACGGCCTCGGATTCAAACCATTACTTAAATGAAGGTTGGCTAGGTCGCTACTTGGATTTACAATGCAAAGAACACCAACCAACTGCGGGAATCAATTTGGATACCATAGACAATTTGGCTTTGAAAGGCAACGAACCCAACTTTATCACAGTGAAAGATCCAAATCGTTTTAAAATTCGAAATGATAAAGACGAAAACATAAAACTATCCGACAATCCGCAATTGGATTTTGTCCGGAAAATTGCGAATTCCGTTACCGAAGGCTCAGCGGAAATTCAACAAGCACTGGCTAAATCGACTACAGAAATAAGTTATCCTAAAACCAATTTAGGAAAGAACTTAGAATGGATAGCTAGACTTATCAAAGGCAATTTGAACTCTAAGGTGTATTACACTTCTCAAAACGGTTATGACACTCACGACAATCAATTAGCTATACACCAAAGCAATTTAGAAGAGTTAGATGCGGCTGTTTATAGTTTTTACAGCGACTTAAAAACAGCCAACTTGTTGCAAAATGTAACTTTGGTTGTTTTTTCGGAATTTGGCAGAAGAGTAAAAGACAACGGCAACGGAACCGATCACGGAACGGCAGCACCGATGTTTATAATTGGCGGTAGCAATCAAGGAAAAGTGTTGGGTAACAATCCAAATTTATCCGATTTGGACGAAGGCGATCTCAAACACCAAATCGATTTTAGAAGTGTATATGCCGCTTTACTTAAACATAAACTAGCATTTGATGCAGAGTCCATTGGGATTAATACTAAACCCTTTGTTGGCCTTTTTTAAATTTTTGTAGCATTTTTACCTAAAAATCATAAGATAAAATCCCTAATAGTAGGGATTTTTTTTTACAAAATAAATTCTCATCTTTGGACTAAACAATATAACCAAAAAATCATGAAAGTTTACGAATCAAAAGGAACCTTTGACTGTAAAGCCCAAACATTCAATTTAAAAGTTCAAACAACTGACATTAGTCCGGATACTTTTTACATCAGTGCTTTTTACAACATCTGTAATAAAGAGCGATTTGCCATAGTCGGAATTTTACAAACCAAAGACGGTAACACGAAAGATTTTAGTAAATATCCACCGGATTCTACTTTGAATATTGAAAATTTTCGTTTTTCAGATTTAAACGACAGTTACTTAAAAAAAGGAGACAAAGATATTACTTCCATAAAAGAAGGTGATACTGTTACCGTTTACATCCATGATGGCATTGGCTTTAATCCGGAAAAGAACAGTGCCGATAACGAATATATTGAGAACTACAAAAAAGGAGTTTATGTGTATTTAGAAGCTGGTTCACCTCCGGGATCTAGCGGTAATGGATATATTGGATAGATAAATGTTTGAAAAAAAAAAAACATACAATAAGATATATTTAACTGTTGCAGTAGTTATTTTTAATGCAGTGGTATCATACGCTCAAAGTAGAGCGTTAAAAGAGTTTGAGTCTAAATTTGACAAACTAGAATATACTACACGTTTGGCCGAATTGAGAAAGCTCTACACCAAAGAATTTTCTATAAAAGACCAAGCTCTTTATGAACACCTCTCGGGAAAAACACAATATCTTCGTAACTCCGGCGTTGGAGCCGTAGAACATTTTGTAAAGGCCAGAGCACTATATCTTCAGTCTAATGATTTAGACAAGGCTATGGAATTGTCCATAACTATTGCAGAACAAAAAAGATTTAGTGATTATAAATACAAAGATTACAAATCGCTTCTTGACGAAGCAATAGCTTATGCAATAAAAAACAATAAACCAAAATTATTGAGTTCAGCCTACTTAGAAGTTGGCAGTAATCTTATGGACTCATTACCTCTTGAAGCAATTCGAGTTTTTCAAGTTGGTAAAAGAATTGCAAAAAAAAATAAATTTTACATCGATGAAACAATATACGATAGAAGAATTGGTATTACTTATCGGGTAAATCTGAAGGATTTCAAAATGGCTCGCTATTATCTGGGGTTATCTTTAGAGAAATGTAAGAAATACAATTTTGAGGGAGGTATTGCTTATGTTTATATCAACTATGCCGGAATTTACAGACAGGAAGGAAAACCCGAAAAAGCCATACCCTTATACGAAAAGACATTTACTTTAAAATTTGAGAATTACAGAATTCTTTTTAATGCCAATATCTATCAGTTCTTATCTGAAACTTACCGAGAAATGAAGAACTATGAAAAAGCATTGGAATCTCTTGATAAGAAAAAAAAATACGAAAGTGAAATAAGTGACCAAGAAGAAAACAAAATCATCCGTGACATCAACACCAAATATGAAACCAGAGAAAAAGAATTGGAAAACCAAGAATTAAAGCTGAAAGACGAAAAAAACCAATTGATCATCTACAGTTTTATTGGTGTTTTTCTATTATTTTCTGCTGGTGCCTATTTCCGTATCAGTCATATCAACAAAAAAAAGAAAATAGCCGAACAAGAGCGACTTATCCAAAGCCAAAAACTGGAAAATGTATTAAAAGACCAAGAGTTAAAAGAAATTGACAAAATTTTGGAAGGTCAAGAAAAAGAGCGGCTAAAAATTGCCAACGATTTACACGATAATTTGGGTAGTATTTTGGCAACACTGAAACTCAATTTTCAAAATCTTTATTCGCAAAAAGACAATAATGAAAACGGACAAGAACTCTTTGACAAAACCAACGAGTTAATAGAAGAAGCCTACCAAAAAGTACGCGGGATAGCACATGCCAAAAATGCCGGTGTTATTGGTAGTGAAGGATTGGTTCCTGCCGTTCAAAACATTGCGAAGAAAATGGCCATTCCGGGTAAACTTAAAGTCCAAGTAGTACCATTCGGGATGACCAAAAGGTTTGAAAATGCTATGGAAGTTAACTTGTTCAGAATGATTCAAGAAATACTAACCAACGCTATCAAACATGCTGAAGCGAGCGAAATTACAGTTAGTTTAACTCAAGATGAAGATAGCATCAACATCATTATTGAAGACAACGGCAAAGGTTTTAATGCAAAAAACATAGCCAAAAAAGAAGGCATGGGCTTAAACAATATCACCAAAAAAGTAGAACAACTTAACGGTACTTTCAATATAGATAGTTTTGAAGGTAAAGGCACAACCATACTAATAGACATCCCATTATGATAACTGTAATCATAGCAGAAGATCACCAAGCACTGATCGACGGAATGAAATCATTTCTCAAAAATGAAAGAGACATTCAAATCATCGGTCACGCCAATGATGGTTTTTCATTAATTGAAAATGCGCGAAAACTCAAACCTAAGGTTATTATCACTGATATCCGTATGCCCAAGTGCGACGGTATATTGGCTACCAAAACCATAAAAGCAGAATTGCCCGATACTAAAATCATTGCCTTCAGCATGTTTGACCACGATGATGCCATTTCTCAAATGAAAGAAGCTGGTGCGTCAGGCTATATCATGAAAAACTCGTCTCTACAAACTGTTCTTGATGCTATTCGAGCAGTAAGTCAAGGATACTCCTATTTTGTTAATGAAGCCGAAAACGAATACGAAGTTTCCAAAAATGAATTGTTTTTCAGTTCACGCGAGAAAGAAATTCTACAACTCATAGCCGAAGGAAAATCGTCTCAAGAAATTGCCGAAATACTTTTTATTGAAAAATCAACCGTCGATTCTCACCGAAAAAATATGTCAAAAAAAATCAAAACCATCGGCAAAAACGACTTAACAAAATTCGCTTTAGAACGCAAATATGACTATTTGTAAGATTATTACATTTAAATCAGGTATAAAAATCCCCATTGATGGGGATTTTTTTTGTGCTTTACTTTTCCGAATTTTATAAAATCAAAAACCTAATTTAATTAAGTTTTGGTTAGTTAATAAAATAAAAAACCTGCCCTCTTTTTTTGAAAAATTTTTAGTGGTATTTGATCTTTCGAACAAGGGCAGGTTTATTTCATCATAACAAAGACTACAATTAACTCTAGTCCTCATTTTTTTTAGTTATTACTTTAAAGTTTGAAGGACAATAATTAAAATCTGTTGTGATACTATTCTAAAAGACACCGCTAGATGAAAATTAGACTGGAAATTAATCAGCTTACCATTGACCGTCCGAAAAAAAGATGGCAACTTTATTTTGTTGTTGTGGCAGAACATCCTTCTGATCCCGATAAAATGGTAGTGACCACCATTCCGACTGATCCGATTAAAGTTACTCCTAATCAAGAAAACAATATTCACTTTGACGATGATACTCCTGGAAGCGAAGGCTTGTTACTGTTGCAAAGAAGTATGCCTCCTGGGAAAGAACTCAACGTACACTTTTATGTGCGTCATTCCAGATCGGATGTCAGAAATGCAGCCAACGCTTTACAAGACATTGCTAAAGAACTTGGAATTGATGCTTTAGGCCCAACCGAAAATATTTTAGGCACCAATATAACTTGGTTGGAAATTACCAAAAAAGCGTTGCCGCACATTGGAAAAGCGTTAGCAAGAATCCCCGACAGAGATATGGGTTTCATCTCGATGTTTGAAAGATTCGGAGATGAATTTTTGGCAGATGGAGAAATTGACCGAAAAAAAACCGGTGGCTTTTGTACCATAGTTTACAGTTGGGCCATAGAGATGAAATAAAGAATAACAAGCATAAACAAAATCTAAAATAACAAAATCATGTGTTGGACTAATATTGAAAATCAGTGCAAAATAATTTATGAAAAACCATTCATCAATGCTGAAAAGCCCCACGAAAGAAGGTTTATCATCCAAATTATTGCCGAAGAATTTCCCGATTTTCCACGAGTAAGAATAGCCGCTGCGGTAGATCGTTGTTTTAAAATATTTCCCGCGCCGGTAGAACGCAAAACGCTGTTGCAATTTGTACAAAGCAGCATGCGTTAATGCTCCCTGAAATCTAACCTATCACTCCGACTGTTGTTTATTTTGAGACTTTAAGCAGTGGTTTCAGAGTGTAAAGTACACCGATCGTATTTCATGTGACCTTCCCTAAGAGGTTTTGAAATACGATTTTTGTATTTTAGCCCAATCCAATAAAAATGAATATGATAAACAGCATGCTTTCCATCAGACCTTTCATCGGCGCCAAAGACTATACAATTTCAATGAATTTTTATTGTGATTTAGGTTTTGAAAAAATAGAACTTTCGGAGCACTTATGCCTTTTCAAAATGGGTAACTTGGGGTTTTATCTGCAAAAAGCTTATGTGGAAGATTGGGTCAACAATTCTATGGTTTTTGTAGAAGTGGCTGATGCAATCGAATTTTATAATCGCATAACGGAGTTAAAGCTAACCGAAAAATACAAATCAGTTAAAATTGTTGGGGTAAGAGAATTTGATTGGGGAAAAGAATGCTATGTACATGATCCATCAGGCATCTTATGGCATTTTGGAGCATTCCGAAAATAGCCCGACTAGTACAACAGTTTAACCTCTTTCAAATCATAATAAACCACGCTGTCATCGTTTAACAAAACAGCCAGCTTTCCGTCACGCGTAACCGTTTGTATCATACCCATAAAACGAGTGCCGTCAGCCGACTCAAAAGCTGCCGGTTTACCTCTTTTAAACAAAAGCTCGTCATAACGCGTCCATGCCTCTTCTGCCCGCTCCGGAAAAAGAATCAAATGTAACTTCAATGATTTAATGAAATCTTTAGCCATGGCTTCAACATCGTAAACTTTGTGGGTAATATTGGTTAGCGAATTGGCTTGCGGCAACAATTCAAAATCGGTTTGATTCAGATTCAACCCGAAACCAACAACCGCCGTAAAAGTACCATCAGATTTTAGGGAGTTTTCAATCAATATGCCACCGACTTTTTTTTGCTCTGCCATTATGTCGTTAGGCCATTTGACATTCACTTTTTCAATTCCATTCCATTGTAACAAAGCAACACCTGCCAAAGCAACAGCCACATTAAAATCGTAAATAGAAACCATTTCCACAGGCACATCTTTTACTAACACGCTGACAGTAAGGTTTTTACCAGGCTCGCTAACCCATTCCGAACCCATTTGTCCGCGGCCTTTAGTTTGCTCAAAAGCCATGACAGCCGTATAGTTTTCCAACCACTTTTCTTTGGCCAACTGCTTTAAAAAATCGTTGGTAGAATCTATGGCATCGAGTTTGATTAGAGGCATAGTACAAATAAAGTAAAGTGAATTTTTTTAAAGTTTTGTTAAGCAAAAATAAGGACAAAAAGTAATACCTTTGCCAAATACACATAAATACTAGATGACTAAAAAAGCAGTAAACACTGATGTACTATTAGCCAGTATCATCAAAGGCATTGAAGAAGTAAAAGGAAATGACATAGACATACTCGATTTAAGAGCTATCGATACCGCTGTATGCGATTATTTTGTAATTTGCAACGGTAATTCAAATACCCAAGTTAACGCCATCGTTAACTCCATCCAAAAATTAGTTTCCAAAGAATTAAAAGACAAACCTTGGCACGTGGAAGGTACGGACAATGGTGAGTGGGTTTTAATGGATTATGTTAACATAGTCGTACACGTTTTCCAAAAACAAATTCGAGAGTTCTACAATATTGAAGGACTTTGGGGTGACGCCCAAATTACATCGATCCCTACTAACTATTAAAAAATTGCGCTAATACTATATGGCTACGGAAAAGAAACCTAATAATTTTAAGTTTAGTCCTTGGTGGATATACGCCGGATTAATTATTGCATTTTTTGGATTAAATTACATCGGCGGTTCCGGTTTTCAGGAAACGGCTAAAATTTCATCCTCAAAATTCAATGAGTACTTAGACAAAGGACAAATTGAAAAAGTTGTCATTTACAATAAAACCGAAGGAGAAGCTTATTTAACAGCAGCAGCCCTTAAAGATAAAACGCACAGCAAGTTGGCCAAAGACATGTTGGGCAATCCTAACAAAGGGCCACACTACTCATTCGATATCGGAAACGACGAGGTTTTTCAAAACAAAATTGAGAAAGCCAAACAAGAAGGCAAACTAAAAGACTTCGATTTCAAGCCGAAAAGCAATTGGTCGGAAATCTTCATTGGTTTATTGCCTATCATTATCATCATCGGACTTTGGGTGTTAATCATGCGAAGAATGTCGGGTGGCGGAGCCGGAGGTGGCGGCGGTCAAATATTCAACATTGGCAAATCGAAAGCCAAATTATTTGATGAAAAAACAGATTTAAAAACTACTTTCAAAGACGTTGCCGGATTAGAAGGCGCCAAAGAGGAAATACAAGAAATTGTTGAATTCCTAAGAAACCCAGAAAAATATACCACATTAGGAGGTAAAATTCCAAAAGGAGCTTTGTTAGTCGGACCTCCGGGAACCGGAAAAACATTACTAGCTAAAGCTGTAGCTGGTGAAGCCAAAGTACCTTTCTTCTCGTTGTCAGGTTCTGATTTCGTGGAAATGTTTGTAGGTGTTGGTGCTTCACGTGTTAGAGATTTATTCAAACAAGCCAAAGACAAATCTCCGGCTATCATCTTTATCGATGAAATTGATGCCGTAGGTAGAGCACGTGGCAAAAACAACTTCTCAGGCTCTAACGACGAAAGAGAAAACACCTTAAATCAACTCCTTACCGAAATGGACGGTTTCGGCACCAATACACATGTTATCGTGTTGGCAGCCACCAACAGAGCTGATGTTTTGGACAAAGCTTTGATGCGTGCCGGACGTTTCGATCGTCAAATTTATGTTGACTTACCGGATGTTAGAGAGCGTAAAGAAATTTTCGAAGTGCATTTAAAACCATTGAAAAAAGTTGATGGTTTAGACATCGATTTCTTAGCCAAACAAACCCCTGGATTCTCTGGTGCTGATATTGCCAATGTTTGTAATGAAGCGGCTTTAATTGCGGCCAGAAACAACAAAACAGCGGTTGACAAACAAGATTTCTTGGATGCTGTTGACCGAATTGTTGGTGGTTTAGAAAAGAAAAATAAAATCGTAACTCCGGAAGAAAAACGCGCTATTGCCGTACACGAAGCCGGGCATGCCACTGTAAGCTGGATGCTGGAACACGCAGCGCCATTAGTTAAAGTAACTATTGTTCCTCGCGGACAAAGTTTAGGAGCCGCTTGGTATTTACCCGAAGAGCGTTTGATTGTTCGTCCCGAACAGATGTTAGACGAAATGTGTGCAACCATGGGCGGGCGTGCGGCAGAAAAAGTAATGTTTAACAAAATTTCAACCGGTGCTTTGAGCGATTTGGAAAAAGTGACCAAACAAGCTCGTGCTATGGTTACCATTTACGGATTGAACGATAAATTAGGCAACATTACTTATTACGATTCTACCGGTCAAAGCGAATACAATTTCTCTAAACCATACTCTGAAGAAACGGCCTTGGTTATCGATCAGGAAATTTCAGCTTTGATTGAAAACGAATACCAAAGAGCTATCAAAATCCTTCAAGATAACAAGGAAAAATTAGAGCAATTGGCCAATATATTAATCGAGAAAGAAGTCATCTTTAAAGACGATTTAGAAGCCATTTTCGGCAAACGACCTTTCGGTGACTCAACCGAAGAAACTGTAGCTGAAACTGTAAGCGAATAAGTCCGATTCTTTTTTAACATTTTTTTAAAATCTTAATTCAAAACATACTTTTGAATTAAGATTTTTTTATCTTTGAAGGATTTCAAAAACCAAACCCGATTATAAACAATCAGCATGAGTCTTTTCAGAAAAATTTTTGGCACAGGAAACGATGCCTCTGACGAAGAAAGTCAAAGCGAATTCAACAATGCTCCTTCCAGCTTTTCACTACTACCTGTAGACGAGAAGTTTACTTATAACTTTAAGAAAAATGGCGGGAAGTTTTTGTATTGTGAAAACCTCAATGAAGTCAAAGACCAATTCTTAAATATCTTAGAAGAAAACGATTGGTTTGAATGCGAAGCCCTTTGTTATGAGCCTAAATTGTTCAGTATGTTAGACGAAAACAAACTGATCTATGATAAACCAACGAATCCGAAATTTTTATTTGCCAGTTGTGAAAACCTTATAGCCGATGAAGGTTCTGTATTATTTTCTTCCAACCAAATCAAACAAAATAAGCCAAACGACTTACCAATCAACATCATCATTTTAGCCACTACCAGCCAGATTTTAGAATCCAAAAGCGACGGTTTGCGTGTGATTAAAAAGAAATACGATAAAGATTATCCAACCAATATCACTACCATCAAATATTTCGAAAAAGCTAAGGACGAAGACTTCCTACAATACGGAAGCACAGCCAAGAATTTATACCTCTTGCTTTTAGAAGATTTATAAAATGACAACTACCGTAACAAGAGCTTTATCCGGAGCAGTTTATGTGCTGTTGCTGGTTGGTGCTACACTTTATTCGCCTTACAGTTTTTTGTTACTCTTTGGTGTTTTGTTATTGTTTTCAGTGGGAGAATTTTGTAAACTAGTAGGTTTAAAACCGGTTTTCCCTTTGCTTTTGGCGACATTGGGTTACATCCTTTTTAATTTAGACAATACCGTAAAAACCAATGAAATTTTGCTTTTGATAGCCGCTTTATTGGTTTCGATTCGTTCGTTAGTTTTCTTATTTGAAAAGAAAAACCGTTTTTTAGACAAGCAGTCCAAATATGTATTCTTGATTGGATATTTGATTATTCCGATTATCATTTTTACCAAAATTCCTTTCATTTCCAATAGTTACCATCCGGAGATTATCATTGCCATTTTGATCCTCATTTGGACCAATGATACTTTTGCTTACTTGGTTGGTATCACTATGGGAAAAACAAAATTATTCGAAAGAATTTCTCCCAAAAAAACTATAGAAGGCTTTAGCGGCGGATTGGTTTTCGCCATGATAGCCGGAGTATTGTTAGCCCAATTTTATCTACAAGAATCTATCATTCGCTGGATCATCATTGCCTTGTTGGTCACTACTTTCGGTACTTTAGGCGATTTAATTGAATCCAAATTCAAAAGACTTGCCGGTGTAAAAGACAGTGGCAATATCATGCCCGGACACGGAGGTTTTCTAGATCGCTTGGATAGTATTATATTTGTGGCACCATTTGTTTATTTGTTTTACCAAATTATCTATTATGTTTCATAAAGAAGGTTATAAAATCATTTTCATCGCATTGGTCAGTTTTATTGCGGCCTTGCTGCTAGCCGATAAATTCATTCATTTAGCTTGGCTGAAAATGACAGTTCAATTATTGGTCTTGTTCTTCTTTGTGATGATACTACAGTTCTTCAGAAATCCGAATCGAAAAATCAACCCAAATAAAAACACCATTTTAGCGCCAGTTGACGGAAAAGTAGTGGTGATTGAAGAAGTATTTGAAGAAGAATACTTTAAAGACAAACGTTTGCAAGTTTCGATTTTCATGTCGCCTATCAATGTACACGTCACTCGATATGCCGCTTCAGGTAAAATCAAATTCAGCAAATACCATCCCGGAAAATATTTAGTAGCTTGGCATCCAAAAGCCAGTACCGAAAACGAAAGAACTACTGTAGTTATTGAAACCGAAGCTTTCGGCGAAATCTTGTACCGTCAAATTGCCGGTGCTTTAGCGCGTCGAATTGTTAATTATGCCGAAGAAGGTCAGGAAGTTACCCAAGGTGACGATGCCGGATTCATCAAATTCGGTTCTCGCGTCGATATTTATTTGCCATTGGGAACTAAGGTAGACGTAAAATTACAACAAAAAGCGGTAGGAAATCAAACTGTAATTGTTTCTAAATAAGAAGCACCATGTCGGAAAAAGACTTAGAAGCTCGATTTCAAGAGGCTGTTGCCATAGCTTCTCAAATGACACAATCTTCACTCCCGCAAGATGTGCAATTGCGTTTGTATGCTTTTTACAAACAAGCCACTTTCGGAACCATCGAATACAATAATTCTCCGGCTTTTGATTTGCGTAATGCTTTTAAAACCAATGCATGGATGCAAATCAGTCATTTAACTGTAGAAGAAGCCAAAGAAGCATACATCAAAGCCATACATGCCATTGTAAATGAAAATAAGTAAAATATGAAAAAGATATTTGTTGTTGTTTTAGGTATTTCATTCGCTTTCTTATTGCCTTCTTGTCAAAGAAAAAAACTCACCGAAGTAGTTGAAGTGCCGTTGCCTTCCGCAGAAGAAAAAGTAACCATAGGTCATCCCGATGATGTTAGTGCCGAAAGCGGTCAGTTTGCCTTAGCCAAATTACCGTATGAATACAATGCCTTAATGCCGAGTATCGACATTTTGACCATGGAAGTACATTATTCGAAACATTACTTGACATACACCAACAATTTAAACAAATTGGTCGCTGCCGATCCGAATATGGTTGACTTAGCCATTGAAGATATTTTGAAAAAATTAGACATGAGCAATGCCGATTTGCGCAACAATGCTGGTGGCTATTACAACCACACACTATTTTTTGAAGGTATGGCGCCCAAAAGTGGCGGCGAGCCTAAAGACACCTTAGCCACTGTTATCACGCGTGATTTTGGCTCTTTTGAAGTGTTTAAAAACCAGTTTGCCGATGCTGCTGAGAAACAATTTGGCTCAGGTTGGGCTTGGTTGGTTGTAGACAAAGCCGGTAAATTATCGGTTACCGCAACTGCTAATCAAGACAATCCTTTAATGCCCAACCAACCTGTTAAAGGCACACCTATTTTGTGTTTGGATGTTTGGGAACATGCTTATTATTTGGATTACCAATACAAACGCAAAAAATACATCGAAGCATTTTTTAAAGTCATTAATTGGAAGAAAGTCACCGACCGGTATCTCGAAGCCAATACAGTTAAATAAAAAAATCCCTAATCGTTTGATTAGGGATTTTTTTGATTACCAAATTTCAACTTTCAAATTGTCCGGTCTGCGCATTTTACTGCCCGGTTTAATGTTGAAGGCTTTATGAAAATCCGGATTGTTTTGCAACGGTCCATTGATTCTGAACTTAGCCGGCGAATGCACATCGGTTAACAACTGATTGGCCAAAGCTTCCGGTTTAATGTTGACCATCCAAGCATAACCGTAAGCCAAGAAGAAACGTTGCTCAGGAGTTAAACCGCTGATTTTTTGCTTATTTTGATACTGAGGTGTTTTCTTAAAGGCTTCAAATCCCATTACCACACCACCCAAATCGGCTATGTTTTCCCCTTGCGTAGCATCGCCGTTAACAAACTTACCCGGCAAAGCTTCAAACTGACTGAACTGCTCCACAATTAATTTGGTTTTGGCTTTGAATTTTTTCAAATCTTGTGCTGTCCACCAATTGTTTAAGTTGCCTTTTTCATCGTATTGACTGCCTTGGTCGTCAAATCCGTGGGTGATTTCGTGACCAAAAGTAGAACCGCCGATAATACCGTACAACACAGCATCATCCGGCATTCTGCCTTCAAAACCAGGCACTAAAATATTACAAGCCGGTACACAAATTTCATTGTTACTCGGATTGTAGTAAGCATTGTAAGTTTGTGGATACATACCCCATTCGGTGCGATCAACCGGTTTGCCGAATTTAGACACCATTTCTTTAATCGCCCATTTATTCGTAGCCATTACATTCGCCAAATACGTTCCTCTATTGATGTTTACGCTACTCATGTCTTTCCACTTATCGGGATAACCCACTTTCATGACAATTTTACTCAACTTGTAAAGCGCTTTTTTCTTGGTTTCCTCACTCATCCAATCCAGCTTTTTGATACGCTCTGCATAAACCGTTCTGATGTTGTTTCCGATTTCGAGTAGTTTTTCTTTGGAACCTTCAGGTAAATAGTCTTTTACATATACTTGTCCTATGAGTTCACCCAAAGCGCCATCAGTTTGCTCCACTATACGCTTCCAACGTGGCTTTTGTTCTTTTACGCCACTCATTACGGTTGAATAGAAATAGAAATTTTGCTTCACAATAGCATTGTGCAAATACGAAGCATACGAATTCACCAAATCCCATTCTAAATACGTTTTCCAATCCTCAATAGAATAGCTTTTGACCATTTGGTTTAAGGCTTTGTAAAATTCAGGTTGACCTACAATAACGGTATCAGCATTTTTAATACCAATGCTAGCCGTCATGGATTTCCAATCGATATTCGGAGTAGATGCATTGATTTGGGCTAACCCCATTTTGTTATAATTTTTAATCGGATCACGAAGCGCTTCTAACTTACGAGAGTTTTGCGCCAATTCTGTTTCCAATTTCATAATCACTAAGGCATTGGCTTTGGCTGTCTCTGACGATTTACCCATCAAAAGTCCCATTTTTTCCAAATGCTTCACGTATTCGGCACGAATGTTTACTGTTTCTTTATCAGTATTGAAATAGTAATCGCGGTTGCCCAATCCTAATCCGCCTTGTCCTAAAAAGATGGCGTATTTGGCACTGTTTTTATCGTCTTGACCCACATACAAAGAAAAAGCCGGATTGGCTCCTATAGTATGTAAGTACGCAATAGTATTTAATAAAGAAGGGACATCTTTAACGGCTTTAATTCTGTCTAAATCGGCTTTTAAAGGAGATAAGCCTACTTTTTCAATTTGTAGCGTGTCCATACCGGAAGCATAGAAATCGCCAATTTTTTGTTCGTTACTACCTTTAGGCGCATCGGTCATCTTAGCCGATTTTTCACAAATTTGTTTGATTTGCGAATTGATGGTATCTCCTATCGTTCTGAAAATTCCGTTACTTCTTTCGCTGTTCGGAATCGGATTTCGTTTGAACCAGCCGCCGTTGGCGTACATAAAAAAGTCATCACCCGGATTGACAGTCGTATCTCGGTTAGTGACCAAAGGATCAATAAAATCGGCTTCCTTTTGGTTACAACTCACCAATAAAGCAGCTGAAAATAAACCTATGGTTAGTTTGGTTAGTAATTTCATAGTATTGTTTTTAAATGGCTATTGGACTTCATTTTAAATAAAATGTTACCAAATGTAATGCATTTGTTAAAATGAAACATAAAAAAACCACCCGAAGGTGGCTTAACTGTTAGTCTTTAACTCCTAATTTGGTTAATATATCTTCCATCAAACACCATTTGGTAATGGAAGATTGCAGTAAATTAGCACCGACAAAAGCGGTGAACCACAACCAATTTTGATTGACATAAATCGCCAATAATAAACTGATTAAGATAAAAGTTCCTGCGACAGCTCTGATAATTCTGTTTTTCATGGTATCCTTTTTTAGTTAGTTTTTTCTATATCGAGTATAGCTACATGAATGTTCGACATTGTTTCTTGAGAATCATTGAATGCCTTGACCGCATCACAAACGATAGCAACATTCTCATTTTCTGTAAAAGCATAAAACATCAAAGACTCGTTTTGGGTCATTGCTGTCCCGAACCAATTTGATTCGACATCTTCCTCAGTAGCATCTCTAAAACCTGTTACAGGATTATAAGAGTATTTTTTTACGGCTCCCTTTTTTAAAATTTGCTTCACTTCGTTTTCAAATTCAGCTATGGCAGTAATGATTAAAAGTTTCATCTGTATAATCTTTAAGTTATTGTTTTTCAACGGAATTTGATTCCCATTTTTTTCTCTCGGTGATATAGTAAATCAATGGCACTACAATCAAGGTTAGCAGAGTGGAAACTATAGCTCCAAATACTAACGAAATCGCCAAACCTTGGAATATCGGATCAAATAAAATAATAGAAGCTCCTATTACAACCGCTCCTGTGGTTAGTAAAATTGGAGTAGTACGCACTGCTCCGGCTTCAATAATGGCTTGTTTTAAAGGAATACCATCATTCAAACGAATCTCGATAAAGTCGATAAGCAACACTGAATTTCGTACCATAACACCAGCTAAAGCAATCATTCCGATAAAAGAAGTAGCGGTAAAGAAAGCTCCCAATAACCAGTGTCCTAACACAATTCCGACCAAAGAAAGTGGTATCGCCATCATCATTACCATAGGTGTTTTGAAGTTTTGGAACCAACCTACAATCAACATGTAAATGATGACAATTACGATTAAGAAAGCCGCTCCTAAATCGCGGAATACTTCCAAAGTAATCTGCCACTCACCATCCCATTTTACGGTAAAATCACTTTCATCCGAAGGCTGTTCCATATACAATTCGTTAACCTTATACCCTTTCGGCAATTGCATTTTTTGCAGCTTTTCGTTCATCCCTAAGATAGCGTACACCGGACTTTCCAAAGCGCCGGCCATATCAGCTGTTACATACACGACTCTTTTTTGGTCTTTGCGGTAAATGGTTTTTTGCAGCGTATCTTGTACCACTTTTACCAAATCACTTACCGGAACGACATTGCCGCGACTGCCCTTGATTTTTAAGCTTTGAATGTCTTGTAAACTCGTTTTATCTTTATCATCCAAAGCCAATACGATGCCTACATTATCATTCGAATGTTCATCGTACAAATTAGACACCGGATATTCTTTCAATAAATAGGTCAAATTGCCTACTACTTGCTGTGGCGCGATTCCGTTTAACATCGCTTTTTCTTTATCGACTTCCAAGCGGTATTCGGTTTGATTGTCTTCGGTCATCCAATCGACATCCACGATATCGGTGGTGTTTTCTAAGATATTTTTGACTTGGTTGGCTACTTTAATTTGCTCCTTGTAATCAGGTCCGTAAATTTCGGCTACTAAAGTCGATAACACCGGCGGTCCGGGCGGCACTTCGATAATTTTTACGTTAGCGCCGTATTTTTTAGCAATTTTCTGCACTTCCGGACGAACGATTTTAGCAATATCGTGACTTTGCAAATCGCGGTCTTCCTTGTGCAATAAATTCACCTGAATATCCGCCATATTGCTCCCGCCACGCATATCGTAATGACGGACTAAACCGTTAAAAGTTATTGGAGCCGAAGTACCAATGTAGTTTTGGTAATTCACCACTTCGGGAACCGTAGAAAGGTATTGAGCGATTTCCTGAGTTACCGCCGCAGTTCTTTCTAAAGTAGTACCTTCTGGCATGTCGATTACGACTTGAAATTCATTTTTATTGTCAAATGGTAACATTTTCACCGCTACCGATTTGGTAAAGAACATCAAGACCGAACCCAAAAGTAACAATACGGTTATCCCTAACATCAAACGGCGTTTTTTAGAACTTTCCAAAAACGGACGTTCCATTTTGCTGTAGATTTTGTAAATCCATGACGTTTCAAGTCCTTGTTCGGCTTTGTGTTCTTGTGCTTCTTTTTCGTGTAATAAATGGTAACCTAGATACGGCGTAACAGTCAACGCCACGAACAACGACAATAACATGGCAATCGATGCACCAATCGGCATCGGACTCATGTATGGTCCCATCATTCCGGATACAAACGCCATCGGTAAAATGGCCGCAATAACCGTAAACGTGGCTAAAATGGTTGGATTCCCGACTTCGTTAATCGCATAAATGGCGGCTTGTTTGAACGGCAGTCGCTTCATTTTGAAATGTCGGTGCATGTTTTCGGCGATGATGATACTGTCGTCTACCACAATTCCAACCACGAAAACTAAGGCGAATAAGGTGATTCTGTTCAACGTATAGCCTAACATATAATAAGCGAACAACGTTAAAGCAAAGGTCAGTGGCACTGAGAAAAACACCACCAAACCACCTCGCCAGCCCATGGCTAACATTACCAAAATGGTTACGGCGATAATCGCAATGCCTAAGTGTAACAACAACTCACCTACTTTATCCGAAGCGGTTTCGCCGTAGTTACGGGTAACTTTTACATGAACATCATCGGTGATTAAGGTTTGTTTTAAATGGTCGACTTTCTCCAAAATCTTCTCAGAAATTTTCATCGCATCGGCACCTTTTACTTTTCCGATGGAAATGGTTACGGCAGGATATTCCGAATTGTTTTTAGCGAATTTTTCATTGGCTTTTCCGTATCCGAAAGACACATAACTTCTTGGTGTTGAAGGTCCGTCCTGAACCGAAGCCACTTGTTTTAAATAAACCGGTAGATTAGCATTGACGCCCACTACCAAGTTTTCGACATCTTCGGCGGTTTGTAAAAACTCACCCGTGGTTACCAAATATTCTTTATCGGCTGAAACAAAACTACCCGATTGCGAGCTGCCGTTATTGGCTTGAATCATTTGCATAATACTTAACGCATCCACACCGTTTTCGGCCATTTTATCTTTGTCTAACACCACTTTCACTTCGCGCTTTCTGCCGCCGATTTCTTTGGTGATGGCTACATCTTTGACTTTTTCAATTTCCGAAGTGACTTCTTCCGCCACTTGACGGATTTCAAAATCGTTTAATTTTTCGCTCCATAACGTTAATCCTAACATCGGAACATCGTCGATAGAACGCGTTTTCACCATCGGTTTGTACACGCCTTGCGGGAATATATTTTCGTGTTTGGCCAACTCGTCGTATAATTTCACATACGAGCGTTCCACATCTTGACCTACATAAAATTGGACAATCAACATTGCTTGACCGTTCATAGCCATACTATGCACGTGTTCTACGCCTTTGATGTTGGAAAGAATTTTTTCTAATGGTTTTACAACCCGACTTTCCACTTCACTCGGACTCGCTCCCGGATAACCCACCATTACGTCGGCCATCGGAACATTAATTTGCGGTTCTTCTTCTCTCGGAATGAGAAACGAACTGTATACACCAATAATCATTAATCCAACCATTAACAGTATCGTTAACTTCGAATTGATGAAAAAATGGGCTATTTTACCTGATATACCTTCTTGCATTTTTAGATTTTTAGATTGTTAGATTTTCAGAATCTATTGGATAGAAACTTTAGCGCCGTTAAATAACTTCCCTTCGGCAGAGACAATGTATGGTTCCTCAGCCGATAATCCCGACAAGACTTCTACTTGATTGTCAAAGGTTTTGCCAATGCGCAACCATCTTAAAATGACTGTATTCCCGTTTCCGACTGTGTAAATTCCGGTGAGCTGGCCTTGTTTGACCAAGGCGCTTTCAGGTACTAAAACTTTATCAGTTGTAATAGTAGTTAGTGTTTTGTTAGCTAACGGAAATTGGACATTCACAAACATGCCGGATAAAATGGCTTTGTCGGTTTGGGTTAAGTTGATTTTTACCAAATATTGGCCGCCGGTGTTTTTAGCGGAACTACTTAATTCTGTCACTTTTCCGGTGACAGTTTTATTGATGGATTTTACTAAAATTTTCACCGTCATTCCGTTTTGAATGTTCGCAATATCGCTTTCCGAAACCATCGCAGTTACTTGTAAGTGTGAAGCGCCTTCGATACTTACCAGCGGCATTCCCGGATTAGCCATATCGCCTTCTTTGACAAAGGTGTTGGTCACTTCTCCCGAAAACGGTGCGGTGATATTGCTGTAACCAAATTGCGCCACGACTTCGTTTCGCATTTGCTTGGCGGCTTCCAATCCGGCTTTAGCCATTTCGTAGCGCGACGTCATATCGTCTAACTCTTTTTGAGAAGCACTTTGTTGGTTGAACAAAACGGTAAATCTTTCAAAATCTTTTTTAGCGTTGTTAAAAGCCGCAGTCGCTTGCAAGATAGAAGCGTCAACTTGGGCTTTTTTCGCTTGTAAATCGGTGTTGTTGATGCTGACCAAAAGTTGACCGGCTTTGACTTTTTGTCCGACTTTAACGTGCACTTTGGTCACATAACCCATCATTCGGGTACTGACATTGGCGCTGTTTTCGGCTTCGATTTTACCACTGGCCGTTACAAAAGAAGGGTTAGTTGAAATAGTATTTCCGCTCACTTTTACCGGAATAGCCGGTGTGTTTTCAGTAATTTCTTTTCGGTCTTTTCCGCAAGAAAGGAATAGGAAAGCCGACAACAATAGTGTTGTTATTATTTTATTATTCATATTGTTCTATTTTATGATTGTCTTAAATCTTAATACTACTTAGTTAAAAAAGTCAAATACGCCTGTGTAAATTGGTATTCAAAAACCGCTTGCAAATGCTCTAATTCTTTCTGAATCATTTGGGTTTCGGAAACCAATAAATCAGTAGTTTTTTCTAAGCCTTGGGCAAATCGGTTTTGGCGAATGCGATACGCTTCTTGCGCTTGTTCGAAGGCCAATTGTGACAAACCAACTTTGTTTTCGGCATCTTTTAGTTGTCGATTGGTTTTGTTGAATTCAAGTTGGCTTTGTTTTTTGTATTGCTCCGTTTCGAGGCTTGCTTTTTGGTAATCGGCTTTGGCTTTGTCAAGTTTACCAATGGATTTGTAGCCGTCGAAAACAGTCCACGACAATTGCGCTCCAACCAAATAACCTTTGGCTGCAGTTCCTAAAAACTGACGGTCGTACAACTCGTAACTTCCGAAAGCATTCAATCTTGGTAAGAAACTCATTTTGCTCATCGTTAGCATTTTTTGGTAAGCTTCTGAAGATTTTTGCATCGCTTGAATATCTTTTCTATTGTCTGACCATTGCCAATCAGCAACTTCAACTTTAATTGTATTGTCTAAAGCTTCTGCAGGCTTGAAGGTTTTGCCTTGGGTATCTTCATTGATTAAAAACGCTAAATAATCTGAAGCATTTTGGACATTACTCTTAGCGTATTGCAGTTGATTTGTAATGTCATTTACACGAACTTGTACATTTAAAACATCGGTTTTTTGTAACAAGCCTTGTTTAAAATAGTTGTCTACCAGTTTTAAATTGGCTTTGGCGGTGGATTCTGCTTTTTCCAAAACGTTAACCGCTTTGTAGGCCAATTGCAGTTGCATATACGCTTTGGAAACCTCTAGGGTTAAATATTCCTCCGTGCGCTGTGTTTGCAATTGAAAAGCTTCCATTTTGGCTTTGGCGGCTTGTCTTCCGAAAATTCCATCCATATTGATTAACGGTTGTTGGATTTCGATTTTAGTCGCGAAATTTTGAGTGGTATTCGGATCGTTTAGCAAGGCCGGATTGAAATCGGATTGGGTTAAGATTTCCTGATTTAATTTGGAACCAAAAGCCATCAGCGGATTGGTAGTAGCCATTCCGGTGTAAGATGCAGTAATGTTGGGCAAAAAGAGTGCATTGGATTGTTGGTAATCTGCTTTAGCCGATTGGTAATTTTTTCGGGCGATTTGGAGTTGCAGATTTTTGTCAGCGAGTTTTTGTTTCAAATCGCTTTTGGAAATCGTCAACGTATCCTGACTGAATCCGAAAGCGGAAAGGAATACAAATCCCAGTGTTACAAATAGTTTGCTCATATTCATCATAGTTTATCTGAATTATGAAGCAAAAATAAAACGCCGAAAAAGCGTGTACAGTCACAATTGTTACAGAGGGTAAGGCTAAAAAAAACGCCTCCTTTTGGGAAGCGTTTGACAAGTTACAAGAACTTACATTATGATTTTTTCTCATCTGCTTTTTTAGCAGCGCAACAGCCGGCTTTTTTCTCGGTACTGCATTCTTTTTTCTCTTCAGTAGAGCAAGATTTTTCCGTTTTAGCTTTTTTCTTTTTTTGCTTTGGTTCGCCGTTATTAGCGTTAACAGTCATTGAAAACATAAGCGCAACGGCGGCAAAGGCATAAACTAATTTTTTCATTTTTATAAATATTTTAAGGGTTTAACTTTTTTTACAATACTCAAATATACTGTTTAAATTTATTGAGAACTAAAAAATTAACTTAAAACTAACTTAACTTTCTAGCCCTGAAACGTACAACAGATCCTAATCCATGGTGGTATTTACCTTCGTCAAGACTTATAACTTCTGTGGATAGGGAATCAAAGGCAACATTAGGAAAATCATGTTTGACTTGCGATTCGGAAAAAAGCATCTCGCAGTTTTTTGGGCCGCCTGAAGTATAATTAAGCTGTTCTTGACTGAAGCCTTCAAATATGATTTGGCCGTTGGGTTTGAGTAAACGAAGTAAATGTTGACAAAATGCGGTTCTGACTTCTGCAGGAACATGCGCATAAATTAAGATTACAGCATCGAAATAATTTTCGGGATAGTTGAGTGCTTCAAGATTACCGACTCTATAATCTAAGGTAACATCATACTTTTGAGCTAATTTGTCGGCTTTGATTTTACCTTCTTTACTGATATCAAAAGCATACACTTCATATCCTAGTTGGGCTGCAAAAACGGCATTTCTACCTTCGCCTTCGGCAGGAAAAAGTATTTTCCCCTTAGGAATTTCAGCAATGGAGTCTTTAAAAAATGCATTGGGTTGCCAACCATAAGCATATTCTTCTTCTGCGTAACGTTCGTTCCAAAAATCAATCATAATGGTTATTTTTTTGGATTAGGGACAAAAATATTGAACAACAAGCCACCCATCAAACTA
Organism: Flavobacterium sp. FEMGT703F; assembly: GCA_002786385.1. Lineage (GTDB taxonomy): Bacteria > Bacteroidota > Bacteroidia > Flavobacteriales > Flavobacteriaceae > Flavobacterium > Flavobacterium cheonhonense. The sequence goes on along the minus strand of PGCN01000016.1, from coordinate 130,960 downwards.
CCGTATAAAGTGGCATTCAATGGTTTGGAAGTAATAGCACAAGTTCCAGAGGCACAACCAATAAAATGATAATAAGCATAACCGCCCATTGCACCAATGATAACGCCAACACCGGTAATGATTAATGCTTTTTTACTCATGATTCAGTTTCCGACATTCGGCCAATTGCACAATTCACATACGATTTGGCTTTGCGAATTAACGTATTGTTGCCTTTTTCGGGATATCCCAAATCGTTGAGTTTGTTTATCACATCCTCGCGAATCATTGTTCCGGTAACCGTAACGGTATCGATTTCCTTATCGATGCTTACATCGGTAACGCCATCCAATTTAAGTAAGGCCGTTTTAATACTGTTCATACAGCCGCCGCACTTGATGTTTTCTACTTCAAATTGTTGTTCCATAACCCTTTAATTATTAGATTTCTCGAGTATGTTTTTGATAATTTCTTCTTTCGATAACAGTCCGGATTGCCGCCATAGCTGTTTGCCGTTTTGAAATAACATCATGGTCGGCACGCCTCTCACTTGTTGCATCGCCGCTAATTCCTGATTCTTATCCACATCTATTTTGATAATAGAAACCCTGTCGCCTAATTGGTCTTTTACTTCTTTCAATACGGGTCCAAGCATTTGACACGGTCCGCACCAAGTGGCAAAAAAATCAATCAACACCGGTTTATCCGAATGGATTAATTGGTCGAAACTGCTATTCATCTTTTTGATTTTTATAAGTTACATTACATCCGCTAGGGCCGCAACCCAAATTGAAAATAGCTTGAAATAAGAAGAAGCAACCAAAGGCAATAAAAAACCATTGTTGGGTTTCGTACGCTTGAAAAAACAAGAACAAAGCAAACGCCAGTCTGAAATAGCGCATTAAATGCCAATTGGTAAGCAAGATTCTCTTCATATTATTTTACAATAAAGTGGTTGGACAAACGTAATCCGTGATTGGTAAGTTGGTCAACTTGATTTCATTAAACCCGCCAATCACATCTACAAAGTTATCATATCCTCTTTGTTTTAGTATGGAAGCGGCAATCATACTTCGATAACCGCCGGCGCAATGCAGTACAAAATGTTTATCTTTCGGGAACTCTGATAGTCGTTGGCTTATTTCATTTAAAGGAATATTGACTGCCTGCACCAAATGTTCTGAAGCAAATTCGCTTTTCTTTCTTACATCAAAAACCGGAGTCAGGTGAATTTCTTCTAATATAGCCAAATCATCAGCTGTAATTCTGTTGACTGTATCTACTTCTTTTCCGGCGTTCACCCAGGCTTGAAATCCACCTTCCAAATAACCAATAGCGTGATCGTAACCCACACGAGACAATCGGATGATGGCTTCTTCTACTTTCTCATGGTTTTCGGCCACAAGGAGAATTTCTTGTTGTAAATCGGGAATCAATTCGCCTACCCACATGGCAAAATTACTTTCCAAACCAATGTTGATACTGTTAGGAATGAATCCATCTGCAAAATCAGCTGCTTTTCGGGTATCTAAAATCAGTGCTTTTGTTTCGTTGACTACTATTTCGAACGACTTAGCATCGTATGGTTTTTGTCCGCGATGCATCACCGTTTCCAAACTTTCATAGCCTTGAATGTTCATTAATACATTTTTAGGAAAATAAGCCGGTGGCGTGGTTAAGCCGGTCAACAGCGCTAATACAAATTCGTCTTCCGTTAAATTCGGATTCAAAGCATAATTGGTCTTTTTTTGATTGCCTAAAGTATCGGTCGTTTCTTTGCTCATCATTTTTCCACAAGCACTACCGGCACCGTGATTCGGATACACAATTAAATCATCCGACAACGGCATAATTTTTTCTCGCAATGAATGGTATAACAATCGCGCTAACTTGTCTTGTGTCAAATCGGCCACCACATGTTGCGCTAAATCAGGTCGACCAACATCGCCTATAAATAAAGTATCTCCGGTGATGATTCCGTGTTCTTTTCCGTTTTCATCGATAATCAAATAGGTCGTGCTTTCCATGGTATGGCCGGGCGTGTGAATGGCTTTCACTTTACATTGTCCGACTTCAAAAACTTGATTGTCATCGGCTACCAAAGCATCAAAACCCGGTTTAGCGGTTGGTCCGTAAACAATTACAGCCTTTTCCTTTTTTGCTAAATCCAAGTGTCCCGACACAAAATCGGCGTGGAAATGCGTTTCAAAAACGTATTTGATTTTAGCGTTGTCTTTTTGGGCGCGATCAATATAAGGTTGTACCTCGCGCAAAGGATCAAAAATGGCAACTTCGCCATTACACTCTAAATAGTAAGCGGCATGGGCCAAACATCCGGTATAAATTTGTTCTAGTTTCATGTTTTTCAGATTTACCTCAAAAGTATCTTTCCAAACTAAGAATGGAAATGATAATTATCAGTTAATCGATTACAAAATTAGAACCTAAAAAAGCTTTAGTCGGTATCAAAAGTTACACAGTAAAAACTAGCTGCGAACCAGTTCTATAGAAGCGCGATGAAGCTTGATTTTTCCTTCATTCTCCAAGGCTTTCAGCAATCGGGAAATCACCACTCGCGAAGTGTGTAAGTCGTACGCAATTTCCTGATGGGTATTTTGAATAAAATCGGATTTATTGATTTGGGCTTTGTCTAAAAGATAATTATAAAGCCTTTCATCCATATTCATAAAAGCCAAATTATCGATGGCCATCAACATTTCTTTCAAGCGATTGTTGTAGCTGTTGAAAACATAGTTGCGCCAACTTTTGTATTTGCCTAACCATTCTTCCATTTTGGCTACGGGTATCATCACAACTTCACCTTTGGTTTCGGCAACGGCTCGGATTTCGCTTTTGGTTTCTCCCAAACAACAAGCCATCGTCATGGCACAAGTATCACCTTTTTCTAAAAAGTAAAGCAACAATTCTCCTTCATCGAAATCCTCACGAAGAATTTTAATAGCACCCGAAAGCAACAAAGGCATAAACTTGATGTAATCGCCAAAATCGATTAATATATCTCCTTCTTCAAAGGTTCTCAAAGTAGAAACTTGAGCAATTTCTTCAAGTAATTTTTCTTCAAAAATAAATCCGTAGTTTTCTTTGAGGAGGTCAATCATGAGTAAGGTACTTTTAGTTTGGTAAATTTCGACTAAAAAAGGATATGATAAAAATCATGTATAGTGAAATTTATCTTTTTTACATTTACCATTCATTTACACATTATTAATCAACGACTTATACTTACAACTATGAAAAAAAATATGGGAACTTTAGATTGCGGCATTAGGGTCATTTTGGCTGCTGTATTCGCCTATCTGTATTTTTCGGGCACGGTAAGCGGCACTTTGGGCTATGTCCTGCTGGCTTTTGGTACGGTATTTTTACTAACCAGTTTGGTGAGCTTTTGTCCGCTATATCCGCTCTTAGGCATCAACACCTGTAAAACCAAGTGAGTAATTTAATGTATTGGGTTACATTAGAAAGTGCTGCCTTAGGCAGCATTTTTTATTAGGAAATACTTGGAAAAAGATTTTAAGATTTTATAATAATTTTAATACTACTGCGTTTTATAAATAGTAATTTGCACCAAAATAACTACGATACATGGACAAAATCAAAATACTTTGGGTGGATGACGAGATTGATTTACTCAAACCGCACATCTTATTTTTAGAAAGTAAAAACTACCAAGTTACCACTTATAACAATGGTCGAGATGCCATTGACGCCTATGAAGACGGTAATTTTGACATCGTTTTCCTGGATGAAAACATGCCCGGTATGAGCGGACTCGAAACCTTATCGGAGATGAAAGAGAAAAAATCTTCCACACCGGTGATTATGATTACCAAGAGTGAAGAAGAATATATCATGGAAGAAGCGATTGGTTCTAAGATTGCTGACTATTTGATTAAGCCGGTAAATCCGAATCAGATTTTGTTGAGCTTGAAAAAAAACCTCGACCATTCGCGATTGATTTCGGAGAAAACCACTTTGGATTACCAGAAGGAATTCCGCAAAATCGCTATGGAATTGGCTATGGTAAACAACTACGAAGACTGGGTAGAATTATATAAAAAACTATTGTTTTGGGAATTGGAATTGGAAAACATCAACGACCAAAGTATGTTTGAAATTTTGGAAAGCCAAAAAGTAGAAGCCAACGTACAATTCGGAAAATTCATTGAGCGCAATTACGAAAATTGGTTCGATCCCAAGGCTGATAAACCCATACAATCTCATACCCTATTCCGAGAATTGGTAGTCCCGGAGTTGGTCAAAAAAGACAAGCCCGTTTTGTTTGTGGTGATTGATAATTTGCGCTACGACCAATGGAAAGCCATGGAAAGTGTGGTGGCCAATCATTACAAATTGGAAAAAGAAATCCCGTATTACGCCAGTTTACCAACAGCGACGCAATATGCCAGAAATTCAATTTTCTCCGGATTGACACCGCTGGAAATGGAAAAACAATTTCCGCAATATTGGAAAAATGATATCGACGAAGGTGGCAAAAATATGCATGAAGCTGACTTCCTAACGGCTCATTTGAAACGTTTAGGCCTCAACATCAAACAAGATTACTTCAAGATTACCAATTTGACCGGCGGAAAAAAACTGGCAGACAACTTTAAAGCACTTAAAGACAACCAACTGGTAACGGTGGTTTACAACTTTGTTGATATGCTGTCGCACGCCAAAACCGAAATGGATGTGGTAAAAGAATTGGCATCCGATGACAAAGCGTATCGTTCACTTACGTTGAGTTGGTTCAAAAATTCGCCTTTGCTGGAAATCATCCAGCAAGCCCAAAAGTTAGGTTTTAAGCTAATCATCACTACCGATCACGGTACCATAAACGTTAAGAATCCTTCGAAAGTAATTGGCGATAAAAACACCAGTTTGAACTTACGCTACAAAACAGGTCGCAGTTTGACTTATGAAGACAAAGATGTGTATGCCGTAAAAGATCCTAAAAAAATAGGTTTGCCTACGATTAATATGAGCAGTTCTTACATTTTTGCAAAGAATGATTTATTTTTGGCCTATGTAAACAACTACAATCATTATGTAAGTTACTACCGCAATACCTACCAACATGGAGGTATTTCGCTAGAAGAAATGATTGTACCGTTTTTAGTGTTTAATCCGAAATAGGGCCGAGCGTTAAAAAAAGTCTAGGACTGTTTAACTTCGTTCAATTCGTCCCGCTAAGCGGGCCTCGGGTTTGCGAAAAAGCCGGCAGGCGCATTGGCCATTTATCTAGTACCAAAAAGCATAGTAATGGAAATCATCTTTTCAATTAACGAAATACAAGAAGTCGCTCAAAAAATCATAGCCGAAAACCCACACAAAGTGATTATTTTTAATGGTCAAATGGGCATGGGCAAAACCACTTTGATCAAAGCTTTGGCGAAAACTTTAGGCGTAAAAGACACTACAAGCAGTCCGACTTTTTCATTGGTAAATGAATACCAAGCCGATGGTAACCAATACGTTTATCACTTCGATGTGTACCGATTGAAATCGGAAGCCGAAGCCTTAGATATGGGCATCGACGAGTATTTGTACTCCGGACATTGGTGCTTTATTGAATGGGCTGAAAAGATTCCGAATTTACTTCCGGATAACTACTCGACTATTGACCTTACTACAGCACCTGACGGCAAAAGAATTTTGAGATTGAGTTGACAATGCGAAACAATGACAATGGCAATATTCAATTAGACTTATGATAATTTTTGATATTAACATTGCTATTTTTTTTGTACTTTCGAGCTAAATTCATTGTTCCGTTATGTCGTTAACCCCATTCACCAAGCAACAATTGCTGCCGCAAGAGGAAAAGTTAGAAATCTTTCGTCACAAAAGCGACCTTTTCATAGGAATTCCCAAAGAGACTTCTTACCAAGAAAGACGTATTTGCTTAACGCCGGATGCGGTGAATTCACTAACCTCACACGGACACCAAGTGATGATTGAAGCTGGAGCCGGATTGAGTTCGAGTTACACCGATAAAGAGTTCAGCGATGCCGGAGCCATCATTACCAACGATACCAAAAAAGTGTTCAGTTGCCCAATGATTCTGAAGGTAGAACCTTTAACGATAGAAGAAATCGGTATGGTGAACCAGAATGCCATTGTCATTTCGGCCATCCAATTAAAAACCCGCAAAAAAGAATATTTCGAAGCTTTATCCAAAAAAAAAGTAACCGCCTTGGCCTTTGAATACATCAAAGACGAAGATGGTTCCTATCCTGCTGTAAAATCGTTGAGTGAAATTGCCGGTACTGCTTCTGTCTTGATTGCTGCCGAGCTGATGATTAACAACGAATTCGGCAAAGGCTTACTTTTAGGGAACATTACCGGAGTACCGCCAACCGATGTAGTTATTTTAGGTGCCGGAACGGTAGGTGAATTTGCGGCTAAAACAGCCTTAGGATTAGGAGCCAGTGTCAAAGTATTTGACAACTCTATTACCAAATTGCGTCGTTTACAAAACAATTTAAACCAAAGAATTTTTACGTCAACTATACAACCCAAATCGTTGCTCAAAGCATTAAGAAGATGTGATGTAGCAGTAGGTGCGATGCGTGGTAAAGATCGATGTCCGGTAGTAGTAACCGAAACTATGGTAGAACACATGAAAAAAGGAGCAGTTATCGTGGATGTGAGCATTGATACCGGTGGTTGCTTTGAAACTTCGGAAGTAACTACACATGAATCGCCTACCTTTATTAAAAACAACGTGATTCATTATTGCGTTCCGAATATTCCGTCTCGTTATTCTAAAACAGCATCGTTATCCATCAGTAATATTATTACACCTTATTTGTTACAAATTGCAGAAGACGGCGGATTAGAAAGCGCTATCAGATGCAATAAAGGTTTGAAAAACGGTGTTTACCTCTACCACGGCATTTTGACCAACAAAGCCATAGGCGATTGGTTTAACTTGCCAGACAACGACATTAATTTGATTGTCTTTTAAAATAATCCGCTACACTATTTACTGTAACTCTAACATTGATTACTTTTGCTGAAAAGAATCAATTATGAAGTTTTATCAACGATTTGCTTACTATTTGGTAGGCTTTAGTATCGGGATGTTTTTTGTGGTCTTAATTTGGAGCGGCAAAGATACCCGATGCAACTATTTCCCCAACGCCAGGGTGCTGAACGATCTGAGGAACAAACCTTTTCATTACGACAGTTTGGCTACCAAAAAACTAAATGAAAAATGGGTTGATACCGCCGACATTAAAGCCACACTAACTCACGGCGATGTAGATTTTGATATGAGTAACAAACCCTTAGAAGGCGGAAAAGTATATATCATAGAAGGAAAGACAAAACAAAACTTACCCATCGTTTTAAAAGTCATCAACTACTCCAACAAAGCCGTTTTAAAAGACATTACAAAAAAATAAATAGCATAATAAAAAAAGGGTTGTAGCAATGACAACCCTTTTTTTTATGTAGTGAGAAAAGACTAAGCTTGTTCTCCTTTGTGACGACTTTCGATTTCTTCGATGTCTTTTTTGCTTACACTATCTACCAAGATTGGCGTTGCAATAAACAAGGAAGAGTACGTTCCTACTACGATACCAACCAACATCGCGAAGATAAATCCACGAATGGATTCACCACCAAAGATGAACATGATTAACAATACCAAAATCATCGTCAATGAAGTATTGATAGTTCTGGAAAGCGTAGTATTAATAGACGCATTTACTACATCTTTGAACGAGCCTTTAATATTACCGGCCAAGAACTCACGAACCCTATCGAATACAATTACGGTGTCGTTCATAGAGTAACCGATTACCGTTAAGATAGCAGCGATAAAGTGTTGGTCCATTTCCATGTGGAAAGGCATGTATTTGTATAGTAAAGAATATAATCCTAATACGAAGATAACATCATGTAATACTGCAGCGATTGCACCTAAAGAATATTGCCACTTGCGGAATGAAATCACCAAATATAATCCAACTACTAACATCGCTCCGATTACTGCCCAGAAGGAGTTGGTTTTGATGTCGGCAGAAATAGCAGCACCTACTTTAGAAGCTTGCAATACTCCAACTTGTTTACCGTCGTAAGTATTGATGAAATTATCATAAGTAATATTATTGTAGTATTTTTTCAAAGCATTGAATAACAATTCGTTTACTTCTTTATCAACTTCAACACCATCTTCTTTAATTTTGTATTTGGTAGTCACTTTCAACTGATCGTCATCTCCAAAAACTTTAGCTTCTACGGTTACTCCGAATGCTGCTGTTAATTCCTCAGACACTTGAGTAGCTTCAACCGGTTTTTCAAATTTCACTTGGAAAGTTCTTCCTCCAACGAAATCTACACCTTCATCCAATCCGTTGAAATAGAACGAAACACAACTTACAATTACCACTAAAGTAGAGAAAACGTAAGAGATTTTCTTGATTCCGATAAAGTCGAAGTGGAAACCGGTAAACCAATTTTTAGTTAAGTTGGTAGAGAACATCAAACTTCTATTGTTAGCAATGTCTTTATCAATAAACATTCTGGCGATAAAGATAGAAGTGAACAATGAAGTGAAAATACCGATTAACAAAGTAGTAGCAAAACCTTGGATTGGTCCTGTTCCGAAAATGAATAAGATAGCACCTGTTAACACGTGAGTAACGTTAGCATCAATAATAGAACGCATAGCCCCTTTCCAACCGTAAGAAGTTTTTACGGCATCGGCCAATGATTTTCCGTCGCGTAATTCTTCTTTAGCTCTTTCATAGATAATGATATTCGCATCCACGGCTGTACCTAAAGTTAATACGATACCCGCAATACCCGGTAAAGTCAATACTGCACCTAAACTGGCTAAGATACCAAACAAGAACAATAAGTTGACTAACAAAGCAACGTTAGCATACCAACCTGCTCTTCCATAGTAGAATACCATCCATAAACATACTAACAAGAAACCAACAATTGATGAAGTCATACCCGCATCAATAGCTTTTTGTCCTAAAGATGGTCCTACGATTTCTGATTGAATGATTTCAGCAGTAGCTGGCAATTTACCTGCTCTTAATACGTTTGCTAAGTCTTTGGTCTCCGCTACGTTAAAACTACCTGTGATTTCAGATCTACCACCGGCAATTGGTCCGGAAGTAACACCCGGTGCAGAGTAAACTACATTATCTAAAGCGATAGCGATAAAGCTTTTTTGGGTGTAAGCGTTACCGGTTAGTTTTTCCCATTCTTTAGATCCTGCACCATTCATTTGCATAGAAACAGCCGGTTTACCCATTTGGTCAAAAGTATCTCTGGCGTCAACAATAACACCACCGCTTAATGGAGCCGCATCATCTTTGTTGCCTTTCAAAGCATACAATTCAACCGTTTCGGTTTCTTTTTTAGTTTTTTCGTCAGTTACTGAGGTTGGTTTACCCCAAACGAATTTAGCAAAACGTTTGTCACCAGGTAACATAGAACGAATTTCCGGTCTTTTTAAATAACCGCTTACAGCAGCTGTATCTTTAGTATTAACAATTGCTAAGATAGGACCACCACCGATAGATACGAATTTATCAAATAACGGATTATTTCCTTTTTTAGCAGCCGCAGAATCACTGCTTTTGTCAGTCAATAATTTTGTCAATGAATCCTCAGCTTTAACAGCTTCGGTTTTTTCAGTAGTTTTAACAGTCGCTTTTAAAGTTTCGTTGGCTTGTTGTAAAAACCCGCCTAATTCTTCCGCTTTGAAAGTTTCCCAAAACTCTAATTCCGCTTTACTGGAAACTAATTTTTTGATACGGTCAACATCTTTAGCACCCGGTAACTCGATTAAGATTCTTCCGGTTTGACCTAATTTAGCAATGTTGGGTTGGGTTACCCCGAATTTATCGATACGACTTCTCAATACACCGAAAGCCGATTCTACTGACTCGTCAACTTTTCTACGCAAAACTTTTTTAACTTGATCGTCAGTTGAATTGAAGTTCAACTCTTGATCGTCAAAATTTCTGTTGGCAAAAATATCAGGCGAAGCCAATTTGGTTGTTCCTTTGTTCGCATCGAAAGCTTCGAAGAAAGCATCCAAATAAGACTGATTTCCTTTTTGGTTTGCCGTAGCATCTTCCAAAGCTTTGTTGAAAACCGGATTCTTAGAATTGTTAGATAATTGTTTCAAAACATCTTTTACAGAGATTTGAAGAATTACGTTAATTCCACCTTCAAGGTCCAAACCTTTATTAATTTGTTTGTCTTTTACATCATTGTAAGTAAAGAAATCCATAAACACTTTTTCCTTGCCTATCGAGTCAAGGTATTTGATTTCTTTCTCAGGATTTCCTCCCGCAAATGTTTTGGCGTCACTTTTTACTTTATTGGCCACAAAAGTGAACGATAATTGGTAAATACTTACCAATGCAAATAAAATTGCGAAAAACTTAACTAGTCCTTTATTCTGCATTATTACTAAAAATTAATTAATTCTTTGTTTTCTCTTGCCCTCACAAAAATTAAAACAGCTGAAATTCAAAACTTTACCAAAGAAAGCCTTGTATTTACAATCATCCCGTTTTTTATGAAACGTGCAAATATATAATTATAGATAAGATTAACCAATATTTTCTCGATTAATATCAAAAAAAAGACTGCAATCTTTGCAGTCTTTTTTTATCTTACCTTAATATATTATGCTAAATGCGATTTTAAATCGTTGTTCATGTTGCGAACCGCATCGGCACTCTTCGCAAACAAGGCTTTTTCGGCCTCATTTAATTGAATGTCTACAATTTGTTCCACCCCGTTTTTACCAATAATACAAGGCACTCCGATGCAAATATCACTCTGACCGTACTCGCCTTCTAAAAACACTGAACACGGAATCATTTTCTTTTGGTCGTTCAAAATAGCATCTACCAAATACGCTACAGAAGCGCCCGGCGCATACCAAGCAGAAGTACCTAACAAACCTGTTAAAGTAGCACCACCTACCATAGTATCAGCGGCCACTTTAGCCAAAGCTTCTTCCGATAAAAACTGAGAAACCGGCACACCGTTGTACGACGCCAAACGGGTTAACGGAATCATAGTAGTATCACCGTGACCACCAATAACCATTCCTTGAATATCGTTAGCCGGCTTGTCTAAAGCCAAAGACAAATAGGTTTTGAAACGAGAACTGTCTAACGTTCCGCCCATTCCGATAATTCTGTTTTTTGGTAAGCCTAACGATTTATAAGCCAAATACGTCATTGTATCCATTGGATTAGACACAATCACAAAAATAGCATTTGGCGAATGTTGTAATAAACTCTCAGCCACACCTTTAACAATTCCGGCATTGATTCCGATTAATTCTTCACGAGTCATACCCGGTTTTCTCGGCACTCCTGAAGTAATTACCACCACATCACTGCCGGCAGTTTTAGCATAATCATTAGTACTTCCTACTACTTTGGTATTGAACCCTAAAGTGGTTTGGGTTTGCGTAATGTCTAACGCTTTCCCTTCAGCAAAACCTTCTCTGATATCCACCAACACAATTTCGCTGGCAATTCTTCTGTAAGCAATCGCATCGGCACAAGTAGCCCCTACGTTTCCTGCTCCTACAATAGTAACTTTCATTTTTGTATAATATTTTGTTGTTTCTTTTTTTTTGAAGCTAATCCCGCTTTACGTTACAATCTTTTTGTTTTGTAAAAAGCCCTTCGACTGCGCTCAGGGTGACAAAACAAAAAGGATTTTCGCTTCAATCGGGGCTAATTACGCATCAATTTTAGCGTACACTGCATTTTTCTCAATGAACTCTCTACGTGGTGGCACCTCATCACCCATCAACATCGAGAAGATTCTGTCGGCCTCCGTCAAACTGTCAATGGTAACCTGACGCAAGGTTCTGAACTCAGGATTCATGGTAGTTTCCCACAACTGTTCTGCGTTCATCTCTCCCAAACCTTTATAACGTTGGATGGTAGCACTTCCGCCCATTTTTTCGTTGGCTATGTCACGTTGGTCATCGTTCCAAGCGTATTCTTTTTTGTTTCCTTTTTTCACCAAATACAACGGCGGTGTGGCAATGTAAACGTGACCGTTTTCAATCAACTCGCGCATAAAACGGAAGAAGAAGGTTAAGATTAGCGTAGCGATGTGACTACCGTCAACGTCGGCATCACACATGATGACTACTTTATGGTATCTTAATTTTTCTATGTTCAACGCCTTGCTGTCTTCTTCGGTTCCGATGGTTACCCCTAAAGCGGTGAAAATATTGCGAATCTCTTCGTTTTCAAACACTTTGTGGTGCATCGCTTTTTCCACGTTCAAAATCTTACCACGCAATGGCATGATGGCTTGGAAATTACGGTCGCGTCCTTGTTTTGCCGTTCCTCCCGCGGAATCTCCCTCGACGAAGAAAATCTCACATCTGGCCGGATCTTGCTCAGAACAATCCGATAATTTACCCGGTAAACCACCACCGCCCAAAACGGTTTTGCGTTGTACCATTTCACGCGCTTTTTTGGCTGCATGACGTGCCTGAGCCGCTAAGATTACTTTTTGTACAATGATTTTGGCGTCATTCGGGTTTTCTTCCAAATAATTTTCCAACATTTCCGCCACCGCTTGAGAAACCGGAGACACTACTTCTCTGTTCCCTAATTTGGTTTTGGTTTGTCCTTCAAACTGAGGCTCTGCCACTTTTACCGAAATAATCGCTGTTAACCCTTCACGGAAGTCATCGCCGGAAATTTCAAACTTTAATTTTTCTAATAATCCCGAAGCGTCAGCATATTTTTTCAACGTACGGGTTAACCCCATACGGAAACCTTGTAAATGCGTTCCTCCTTCGTGTGTGTTGATGTTGTTTACATAAGAGAAAATGTTTTCCGAGTAACTTTCGTTGTAAATCAACGCCACTTCTACCGGAATTTCACCTTTGTCATTTTCCATCGAAATCACGTGACCGATGATCGGAATACGATTGCCGTCTAAGAACTTGACAAACTCTTTCAATCCTTCTTTAGAGTGAAAAACTTCTCCTTCATACCCCCCGTTTTCTTTGGTAAATCGTTTATCGGTTAACGTAATGGTGATGCCTTTGTTCAAAAAAGACAACTCACGCATACGCGCCGCTAAAGTATCATAAGAATATTCTAAGGTTTGGGTGAAAATAGTCGCATCCGGCTTAAACGTAACCGTAGTTCCTCTTTTATCAGTTTCGCCTATTTGCTTTACAGGATATAATGATTTTCCTCTTTCGTATTCTTGCTCGTATACTTTACCATCACGAAAAACGGTAGCGCGTAAATGATCGGATAGCGCATTCACACACGATACACCAACCCCGTGCAAACCTCCGGAAACTTTATAAGAATCTTTGTCAAACTTACCTCCTGCTCCGATTTTGGTCATTACTACTTCCAAAGCCGAAACGCCTTCTTTTTTATGCAGGTCTACCGGAATTCCACGTCCATTATCTTCAACGGTAATAGAATTGTCTTCATTGATTATTACACTGATGGTATCACAATGTCCAGCCAAAGCCTCATCGATAGAGTTGTCAACCACCTCATAAACCAAGTGGTGCAAACCTCTAACTCCGGTATCTCCAATGTACATGGAAGGACGCATTCTTACGTGCTCCATTCCTTCTAACGCCTGAATACTATCGGCTGAATAATTGTTCTTTTTAATCTCGTCGCTCATATAATTTTATCGTAAAAAATGTATTTTTTGTCTAACACGCAAATATATAAAAACGCATAGGATTTCCTATTGAAAAAAGGGGGTAAAAGCTTTAAGTTATTAACATTTTTGGCCGGATTTCAACAAAAAACGCCTGCCAAAAATGACAGACGTTTTTCAACAAACAAACTAAACTTCAATTCAATCAAGTTTGAGAACTCGACTTTACTGTAATAATGCTTTTCGGCACTAAGCGAAAGGGCATTTTATGCTTTTACGTAGGCTTCTTCGTGAACATTAGCCACAGCTCTGCCCGATGGATCATTTAGGTTTTTAAAGGCTTCATCCCACTCTAAAGCAACTTTGGTACTACAAGCCACACTGGCTTCTTGTGGTACGCTTAAAGCCGCTGTATCGCTTGGAAAATGTTCGTTAAAAATGGAACGGTAATAATACTCTTCTTTCGACGTTGGGGTTTGTATCGGAAACTTGTATTTGGCGTTGGCCAATTGCTCATCGGTGATTTCCTGAGCCACCATAGCTTTCAAAGTATCAATCCAACTGTAGCCTACGCCGTCACTGAATTGCTCTTTTTGGCGCCAAGCCACACTTTCGGGTAACATATCTTCAAAAGCTTTGCGCAACACCCATTTTTCCATACGCTCGCCATTGATCATTTTATCTTGTGGGTTGATTCGCATCGCCACATCCATAAACTCTTTGTCTAAAAACGGCACTCGACCTTCGATGCCCCAGGCAGCCAAACTTTTGTTGGCGCGCAAACAATCGTACATGTGGAGTTTACTCAATTTTCGAACGGTTTCTTCGTGAAACTCTTTAGCATTCGGCGCTTTGTGGAAATACAAATAACCGCCAAACAATTCGTCCGAGCCTTCGCCGGAAAGCACCATTTTGATGCCCATCGATTTGATGACTCTGGCCATTAAATACATAGGCGTAGAAGCACGAATGGTAGTAACATCGTAAGTTTCTATATTGTAGATCACATCGCGAACAGCATCTAAGCCTTCTTGTATGGTGAATTTGATTTCGTGGTGAATCGTTCCCAAATGATCGGCGACTTTTCGGGCTGCTGCCAAATCGGGCGAACCTTCTAAGCCAACGGCAAAGGAGTGCAATTGCGGATACCAAGCATCAACCGTATCGCCGGATTCGATTCGCTTTTGGGCAAACTTTTTGGCGATGGCCGAAGTGATGGAAGAATCTAATCCGCCGGACAACAATACGCCGTAAGGCACATCGCTCATCAACTGACGGTGAACGGCTGCTTCCAACGCTTTTCTGATTTCTTGAATGCTGGTTTCGTTTGCTTTAACCGCTTCGAACTCGGTCCATTCTCTTTGGTACCATTGCACTAATTCGCCGTCTTTACTCGACAAATAATGGCCGGGCGGAAACAACTCGATTTTGGTACAATAACCTTCTAAAGCTTTCAATTCGGAAGCCACATAAAACGTTCCGAACTGATCCCAACCCATATACAAAGGAATGATTCCCATGTGATCACGAGCAATGAAGTATTCGTCTTTTTCTACATCGTACAAAGCAAATCCGAAGATACCGTTCATTTCGTCTATAAAATGCGGTCCTTTTTCTTGGTAGAGCGCCAAAATAACTTCGCAATCACTTTGGGTTTGGAATTCGTATTTTCCTTCAAATTGTTGACGCAACAATTGGTGGTTGTATATTTCTCCATTGGCCGCCAAAACCAACCTTCCGTCTTTACTGAACAAAGGTTGTTTACCCGAAGCCGGATCTACAATGGCTAATCTTTCGTGGGCCAAAATGGCTTTATCATTACTGAAAATACCGCTCCAATCCGGACCGCGATGGCGGATGATTTTCGACATTTCCAACACTTGTGGTCTTAAGGTTTCTGATTTTTGCTTTAATTCAAAGGCGCATACAATTCCACACATAACTTAATTATTTATTTCGATAGGGCAAAGATGCCTTTTTAGTTATAAAACAAAAACATAATATTATTTTTAATTAACATTTTAAACTATAATATGAAAATATGTTTTATTTATAAACTTATTAAAACCAAAAACAAAGGGATTGGTAAAAAATATCAATTTATAGCTTAAGTTTACAAAAGAATAATCACTTATAATTCTGAAGATGATTAACCAGAAAAAAATCATTGTAGTACTTCCCGCATACAATGCCGGTAAAACATTATCCGATACTTACCTCGAAATTCCTTTTGATATTGTGGATGATGTGATATTGGTGGATGACAACAGTAGTGACAATACTCAAGATATCGCCAAAGAATTAGGAATCAACCATATCATTTTGCACGAAAAAAACTTAGGTTATGGTGGCAATCAAAAAAGTTGTTACAACAAGGCATTGGAAATTGGCGGCGATATAATCATCATGCTCCATCCGGATTATCAATATACACCCAAGCTAATTCACTCTATGAGTTATTTGATAGCCAACGAGGTTTATCCGGTGGTAATTGGTTCCAGAATTTTAGGCAAAGGCGCTTTGAAAGGCGGAATGCCTTTGTATAAATACGTAGCCAATCGATTTCTGACTTTATTTCAAAACATCTTGATGAATCAAAAATTATCGGAATACCACACGGGTTATCGTGCTTATTCCCGAGCAGTATTGGAACAAATTGATTTCAACAAAAACTCGAATGATTTTATTTTCGACAATCAATTCATCGCCCAAATATTTCACAAAGGATTTGAAATTGCGGAAATCACTTGCCCTACTAAATATTTTGAAGATGCTTCATCGATTAATTTTTCGAGAAGTTTAAAATACGGATTAGGGGTTATGACCGTAGCGGTAACTTATTTTTTAAGCAAAACCAAAATCTACCAATCAAGATTATTCAGATAGATGAATTATAAACTTAAAAACCAACTATTCTTTTATCTGACACTACTGATAGCTTTTCTATTGGTTGTCACAAACAGGAACAATGGCTTTTTTTGGGACACCATTCAATTGGCATCTCAACATGGAAATTACTATTACAGTAATAACTTTTCCAATTTACTTTTACCAATTGAATTGGATAGCGGTCATATTCCGACTTTCGGAATGTATATTGCTCTGATTTGGAAGGCATTCGGAAGAACAGTTGAAGCAAGTCACTTGGCTATGTTGCCATTTGCTATTGGGATTGTTTGGCAGTTGAATAATTTGTGTAAACAATTCATCGTCGAAAAATATAGCGGTATTGCTTTACTTTTAATTTTTGTTGATGCCAGTTTAATGAGTCAAATCACATTAGTTTCACCTGACGTTCCGTTGATGTTTTTCTTTTTACTGACTTTAAACGCTGTATTCAGAAATAAAAAGGAATTAATAGTTATTGGTGTTCTAGGTTTGTTTTTGACAAGCATGAGAGGAATGATGTTATCACTTTGTCTGATGATAATCGATATTTACGTCAATTACAGCTTTAAAAATTTAATGTCATTTGATAATATTAAAAAACTATTGAAACGTTCGTTACTTTACCTTCCTGCATTAACACTCTTTATCTGTTTCAGCATTTATCATTTTCACGAAAAAGGATGGATTGGCTATCACAAAGATTCACCTTGGGCTGATTGCTTTGAGAGAACCGATATAAATGGATTCCTTTTCAATATCGGACTGTTGGGCTGGCGTTTAATTGATTTTGGCAGAATTGGAGTTTGGATTGTATGCTTTATTATCTTTTTAAAATTCAAAAAAAATATTCTAAACGATAAGCAACGGCAAGTGCTTCTTTTAAGCTTTATCATCATTTTAATATTACTACCACTTAACATGCTCTGGGCAAAAAATTTAATGGGACACCGTTATCTATTACCCATTTACATCACTTTTTCACTTTTAACAGCTACGCTCACTTTCTCAAGTTATGTTCCTAACAAAATAAAAAATAGTTTGGCTGCCATTTGGTTGTTAATTAGTTTAAGTGGTAATTTATGGATTTATCCACCGAAAATATCTAAAGGATGGGATTCAACTTTAGCGCATTTGCCATATTACCAACTCAGAACAAAAGCATTGAATTATTTGGATTCACAAAAAATAAACTTCAAAGATGTAGATACTTTTTTCCCAAATTATTACGCTCTGGATGATATTGACTTAAATAACGATAAGAGATTTTTTGACAATTACACACCGGGCAACAATAGCAGGTATATCCTTTATTCGAACATATTTAATATAGATGATACCGTTTATGATGAAATGATGAAGAACTACAGAACTATTCAAGAATTTAAAAAAGCAGGTGTTTTTATAGTACTTATGGAAAAATCAAACTAAAGCTTCAACAACATATTCTTTCCCATTAATTTCCGCAGTATAGCCAATACCATTCCCCATCAAAACTGTACCTAAAGGCGACTGAGGAGAAATCGCAAAAACAGTTTTATCGTTTAGCGTTATTTTAGGCAAAGCGGTACTAACAAACAACCACAGGCCATTGGTTTGTACCAAACTGCCTAAAGCCACTTTTTGATGCACAACTGAGGCATCAATTTTATCCAATACGGCTTTTTGGGCTAGAACTTCCTGCAACTTATGGTTGAGTTTTTCTTGTTCCAAATGCATCATCGACAAAGCCGTTTCGTGTTTGTCGCCTGCGGAACCTTTGGCATCGTTTTGTGCGTCATCAGTCAAACCGGAAATCATGTCTTGGAAAACATCAATACGGTCTTGAACTAATTGCTTGTAGGATTGGAGGATTTGTTGTTTCACTATAGATAATTGGATCTTTAGACTAACTTAGACTTCTTAGATCTATAATTCTTACTTTCTAAGAAGTCAAAAAATCTAAGAAGTCGGATTTAAAAATCAAACTTATAATTCGCGCCACCTAACACTTGTAATCCTTGCACAGGATAATTCAACCAACGTTGGTAATCTTGGTTGGCTAAATTGTTGCCTTTTAAGAAAAAGGTCAAACGCTCGCTGTGTTTGTAACCGATGTGTGCATTCAAGTCGAAGAAACTGTCTAAGGTAACTTCGGTGTCAAAAGTTGGTTGTGTTAAAGAAGCAAAATGGGCAAAATCTTTTCTTTCACCTACAAAGAACACATTAGTACCGGCGTACCATTTTTGAGTAATGTTCACGTCTAAACTGGCGCCTAATTTTAAAGCCGGTAAATTCCAAGCTTCGCTTTCAACATCGGTCGAATAGCTACTGAAAGTACCGTTGATGCCAAAAGCCACATTTTTAGAAAAATCGGCTTTCAATTCGCCAAAGAAACTTACGGTTTTAAGCTTGTCATACACCACATTAAAGGAATTGCCGTATTGATAACCTTCAAAACCAACTAATTCTTCGTAGCCGTTGCTTTTGAATAAGGCGCGATTGTCTTCGTTTAGATAAGAACCACGGATATTATAACTCACACTGTTGGCCAACTTTCCTTTTAAACCAACATAAATATCATATTTCTGATCGGTTGGCGCCACCATCAAGGTTGGAGAAACAAAGAAATTCTCTTGTACAAAATCGCGATAAGAATTTTGCTTCAGTCCGCCTTCCAATCCGGCATAAAAAATCATCAAATCGCCTACCACTCTATAGGAACCGGTCACTTGCGGATAGATGAAAAACTTGCTTTCGCCTTGTTCCTGAGCAGCGCTGTAAAAAAAACCTACTCCGGCATTCACCGTTAAATCATCTTTTTGGATTTTGATACTCGGTTGAAAACCTACATTGGTAAAACCGTATTTAATAGCGGCATTCCCTACCATGTTTTTATCAAATGAACCGCTGATGTAATCCAATACAAAATCGGCTTTAATTTTTTGCTCAACAATATCAAACTCTAAGGATGGCTTGGCCACAAAACGATTCTCAGCCGAACCAAAAGCATCCCAAAAACGGGTAAACTTAACCGAACTTTCTTTCAAGATATTGTTCAATCCTAATCTGCCGCCAACATACAAAGTATGGTACGTTTGCTGCTCATCTATGGTAGCCAAAGTCTCCGGTGTAATGGTTCCGGGATAAAAACCGTACCAATTGTAAATTTGGTGTTGGTAACCCAAATCAGCGTTCCAGTTCATCGTATTGGTGCGACTTCCATAAGTTAAATCCAAAGTACTATTCATGAATTTATCATCTAAAAACACGCCGTCAATGCCACCTTGCGACGAACTGTGGCGTAACGAGCCACCAAAGTAATCCGTGTTGCTTATGTTTTCCGTTACAAACAATTCCGCGTTCACCGTACCGAAATTTCCGGCCGCTAAGGTCAGATAGTTACTGAAGATTTTTTCTTGAGGCGATTTGTCAACACCGGCGGCTTTTCCTTTAGCAGGTGCAAAAGTCGACGCTACCGGAAACGAAAAAATAGTGTATTTGATGTTTTCCTTTTTCTGCGTTTCTTCGTCGTCCAAACTTGGTATTTCTTTCACTTTAAAAGCATCGGAAATGGTTGGTGTATAAGGTTTAACCACGTTCACTACTTCGGTTCCGATGTTTTCGTCTTTCTTTTGGGCGAAAACGATTTGGGTTACAAAAAGGATGGCTGCTATATATTTTACTTGTTTCATATCTAATTAAAATTACACAGAGGTTCACAGAGAAACTCGGAGATTCACAGAGAAATTTATTCGGTTACAGAAGAATTCGTTTTAGCGGCTTCGCCTTTGATGCTATCCAATTCGGTTTGTGCTTCGGCTACAACATCAGGATAAGCGGTAAAATTTTTAATCACACTGTCCAAAATGGATGTCGCACTGAAATTGTCTTTCAACTGGTAATAGTTTTTAGCCATAATTACCAACCCTTTAGCCCCGAAATACTTGTAGCCTGAATACTCTTTGGCTAATTTTTGAACGGTTTTGTTCGAGTCTTCAAACTTGCCGTCTTTGTGTTTGAAATAGGCTTCGTAATACAATGCTTCAGCCGCTAATTCGCCTTTAGCAATGGTTAGCAATTTGGCATAAGCGGTTCGGGCTTTGGCTTCGTCGTTCACCTGAATCGCCGCTCTGGCTACTATGATTTGCGCATCACTTTTGACTTTATTATCGGTTTTAGGATTCGCTAAAACTTTATCGGCATAAACCACGGCATTGACGTAATCCTTTTGCTCGTAATAGGCTCGCATTAAATTGGCCTGGGCGAAAGTCACATTCTGAGGAAAATCGGCTTCCGTTTCCAAACGTTTCAACACCGGAACAGCTTTGGTGTAATCGTTTTTCTTTAGGTGAATTTCACACAAACGCGCTAGGGATTGCTCGGTAAATTCGCTGCGGCTTTTACTGATGACAAACTCGTAACCCGAAACGGCATTGGCTTCCAAACCGTCGGCATAATACGATTGCGCTAAGTAGAAATTGGCTTTCAGCGCGTGAATCCCGTTCGGGAATTTAGACACATAACTGCTCAAACCTGAAATGGCTTGTTTGGTATTGTTTTGCAAGTACTGTTTTTCGGCCGCTTCGTAAGTATCGTTGTCTAATTCGGCATCGGACACTTCCACAAAATCGAGTGTTCTTACCCACGAGGCGTACTCATCTACTTTACCGCTGTCCATGTAAATCAAACGCGCCGTTGAAACCGCTTCTAAGGCTTCGGGAGTTCTCGGATAATCGGCGGCTACTTTTTTGAATTTGGCCAAAGCCAATTCGTCTTTCTGACCGTTGTAATACACCAAACCTTGACGCAAAACCGCTTTGGAAGCAAAAGAACCGTTTTTGAATTCGGCCAACAATTGGTCATACGTTTTCACGGCTAAATCCGTTTTGTTCTCGGCCACATACGTATTGCCTAACTCGAACAGCGCATCATCGCGGTATTTCGACGTTTTGAAATTTTGTAAAAACTTATTGAAGTCTTCAATCTTTCTGTCGTTGCGCGATACAAATCCGTAACTCAACGCTTTTTGGAAAGCGGCGTAATCCGCGTCAATGCCTTTCATTTCGATTGCTTTGTTGTAAGCATCCATAGCCGGCCAGTATTTGGAAGTCACAAATCGCGAATCTCCCAAACGCAAATACGCATCGTTCAAACGCACTTTGTCGTCTTTGTTAGTATCGATATAACTTTGGAAATAATTTCCGGCTTGCTCGTATTCTTTTTGTTTGAAATAAGCGTAAGCAATATTGTAGTTAATGTTTTTATATTCCGGTGTTTCTTTGGCGGCAGCGTAGCCCAAAAATTGTTTGAAACTCAACAACGCTTCGCTGAAATTATCCAAAACATACTCTGTTTCGCCTTTCCAAAACGTAGCTCTGGCGGTGAATTTTTCGGTTCTGGCTGTGGTTGCCGATTTTTTAAACATGGCCAAAGCTTCTTGGTAATTCCCGTCGGTGTACAATTCGATACCGCGGTAGAATGTTACTTTTTGATAGGCCGGTTTGTTGGTTTCGGTATTGTTTTTCTCTAATAAAACCAAGGCGTCTTTATAGTTTTTCGAGGTGATGTACGAGTTAATCAACAGCGTCTCAATTTCTATCTTACTTGGCGAATTAGGATACTTGGCTAAAAACGCAGCCAATACATCGGGAATCGATTGGTAAGAGTTTCCGATTTCGTAACTCAATTTGGCGTAATTTAAGTTCGCATCTTCCTGAATGGCTTTGTCGAAATCCATTTCTGAAGCACTTTTGAAAGCGTTCAAAGCCTGTTGCTTTTTATCGGTTTTGAAGTAACATTCTCCCAAATGGTAATAGCCGTTTTGGGCCACAAAATCTTTTCCGTCTATGATTTTATTGAATTGCAAAATGGCATTTTCATAGTCTTTTTGCATGTAATAAGCATAACCCAATTGGTAAAAATCGGTATTACTCCATTTGCCTTTTTTGCCTTTGTATTCTTTTAGATACGGCAGCGCTTTATCGTATTGTTTAAAGTTGAAATAACTCTCGCCTATAATTTTATTCAATTCCGATTTTTCGACAGCATTGGAGTTCGGCATAGCGGTCAATCCGGCCTCAATGGCTTTTTCAAACTCTCCGGCTTTGAAATGCATATCGGCTTTGAAATAGGACAATTTCTCTTTGTACTTTTCTTCGTTTTCTACTTTTTGAAAATACTTATTGGCATCTTGATAATTGTTGTCTTCATACTTCATGAAGCCCAAATAGTAATTGGCCTGCGTGCCGTATTCTTTAGAGTTTACAACTTTTTTAAAGTACTCATCGGCTTCTTTTTTATTACCGGCAGTAAAATAAGCATAGCCTTTTTGGAAGGTGAATTTCTCGGATTGCTCGTAAGTCAGCGCACTTTCGTCTACTTTATCAAAGTACTGTAACGCTTGAGGAAACTTCCCTTGTTCGAAATAATACTGCGCCACTTCAATATAAGCTTGATTTTGCTTGGAACTGGTGGGATAATCTTTGACAAATTTTTCCATCAATTCATCGGCATTCGATTGGTTCAAATGAATGGCACAATTGGCGATATAGTAGGCGCAATCAGCCGCTACTTCTTGTTCTTTATTGTTTTGCTTCACGCGCTCAAATAAAATTTGGGCGGATTGGTATTGCTTGTCTTTGTACAACAATACAGCTTTGTCAAACTCGGATAACTCGTGAGTGTAAATAGCAGATTGTTGGGCGGAAATCGTTGGAACTGCTGACAATCCCAACAAAAATGATAACATTAAAACGTTACGCATGGTGAATTTTTTTATTTATTCAAAAATATTACTCTAAAACCTATAACGCAAAAAGCCTGTTATTTATTATAAACATTGTTGTAAACAATTTTTTTAGACGAAGAGACGAGAGACTAAGAGATGTGAGACACCAAAACGACTCTTTCTTTTATCAATCCGTCTATTATCTCTCATCTAATCGTTTATCCCTCCATTATTATTTCTCTCCAAACCAATTTTAAAAATATATTTTGAAATCAAGCCTTATCTTTATTACTTTTACCCAATAAACCCAATTAGCCATGTCAGCAACAGTTTTGTCATTGAAAAACGTTACCATTTATCAAGAAAATCGTGTGATTTTATCACAAGTCAACTTGGAAGTAAAAGAAGGTGAATTCCTTTATATCATTGGTAAAACCGGGACCGGCAAAAGTAGTTTTATGAAAACGCTTTACGGCGATTTGCCTTTAACAGAAGGCAGCGGTACTATTGTAGGCTATGATTTGGTAAATTTAAAAGAGAAAGACATTCCGTTTTTGAGACGTAAAATCGGAATAGTATTTCAAGATTTCCAATTGTTGTTAGACCGAAGCGTTAACGAAAATATGTTGTTTGTGTTGAAAGCAACCGGCTGGACAGACAAACAAGAAATGCAAGATAAAATTGATGACGTTTTAGACCGCGTAGGTTTAAAAGGCATTGCCAACAAAATGCCACACCAACTTTCGGGTGGAGAACAACAAAGAGTGGCCATTGCCCGAGCTTTGCTGAACGATCCCGAATTGATTTTGGCCGATGAACCTACCGGAAACTTAGATCCGCAAACGAGCGCTGAAGTTTTGGGCGTATTGCGAAAAATCAACGAGAACGGCAAAACCGTAATCATGGCTACGCACGATTATGCATTGTTGATGAAATTCCCATCAAAAACCTTGAAATGCGAGGACAACACTATTTTTGAAGTAGTGCAGAAAACCGTTTAAATCGGTCGGTTTCGATTAATGCTTTAGCCAAAAGCAAGAAGACAATCGGGAAAGTTATCACATGAAAGCGATCGCCTTGACCGCAGGATATTCCCGATAAAATTATCGTATACAATACAAACAGCGCCATCAAAGCGTAAAGCGATTTTGTTGCAAAAATCTTTCGCACAAAATAAAGAGAAACCAAAACGCCTAACACGGTAAACAATCGGTTTTGCCATTTGGACAAGTTAAAAGCGACAGTTTTCCAAAAAGTAAAATCGCTACTTCTTTTTTTATTTTCTAAATCGAAAACACAGGCATTACCCGATTTGGTATTTTCCAAAAGGTTGTCAAAATACGCTTTAACCACATTGGGAAAGTTAGTTTTGATTTGGTGAATCGCATCTTCTTTAGCCACTCGTTTTTGGTCCGTAAAAAGCAAACTGAACAAATACTCCGCTCTGGGATTGTTGATTTGATGGTATTCCTTGCCGTTTTTAAAACATTCCGCTTTGCTGAACAAGTAATTGTGATAGGTAACGCCGTCAATGTAACTGATGGTAAAATCGCCGTATTGGACTTTCATTCCGACCAGTTGAATCAAAATCATCAACACACTGCCGTAAAGTAAAATCATCGCTTTGGCTTTGTAATTTTTTAAAACGGTTTTGATAAAAAACAATAGAATTAATATCGCCAAAAACTTCGCACCGGGTTTGATTAGCATGCTAGACAGCAACAAAGACAAGCTGAAGGACAAAAACCAAAAGTTGTTGGTTTTGAAATAGCGAAACAAACTGTAAAAGGCCAAAACAATACAAAACGTGTAAATGTTTTCCGTAAGCAAATGGTAATTGAGCACCGCATTGCCGATAATAAAAAACGGCAGTATGGCCACAACAAAAGCTACTTTCGTTTTCAAAAAATCTTTGGCAATTTGAAACAGCAATAACGAAGTACCTAACCAACACATGACGTTTACTATTAAACTCCATTGCAAAATACCGGCATCAGAACTCCCAAACAAATACGGTAAACCGGTAATAAAAGCCATCACCATCGGACGGTAATAGTGTCCGGTAAATTTTAAATACATCTTTTGAGCCGATTCCAAATAATTAGAAGCATCGGGATACAACAAAGTCTGTCGGTCGAGTTGCAACAACACATTCAGCACTTCCAACCAAAGCAATCCGATGAGCACTAACAGTAGCGAGTAGCGGTATTTTTGAATAAAGGTTAGCACTATTGGTCTTTTTTATAAACGTGTGGATTTTCTTTGAGGCCTTTTTTAAAGACTTTTCGAATGCCCATTCTCAAGAAAGTGTCGGCTTGTAAAATCAAATCGGCCAGTTTGTTTTCAGGACGACCGCGGAAAGAAGTCACGTGAAAAGTATCCTCTGCCAACAATGGTTTCTCGGAAAAATAATAATTCGACACACAACGACGATAGCCGTCAAAAACCACAGGAGAAACGGAATGCAGCGAATGACTGTGGGTTTCCATAATGGCCAAACGATTAAATTTACTGTGAATGGTAATGGGCGATTGCGACAAACCGTTGGGCCAAAGTTCTAAATTGCCGCCATAAGCTTCCTGCCAATCCGGTGTGACGTAATACAACAAATTCAGCACACGCCACAAGTTGCGGTCTTTGTCGTGTGAATTGTCTAAATGCGGATTCAAAAACTGATTTTGTCCCATTAAGGAAATTCCGCCGGCGTATAAATTTTCGTCGGGAATGGGTTTCTCTATACCACAAACTTCACCGATTAACGCTACGATTCGCGGATCTTGAAAAGCATATATAATATCTTCCAGCAACGGATGGTATAAATTCATTTGTGCCGCGATATACTTGTCTTCGCGCAAGCTTTTTTTGAGTACCATTGCTTCCGGTTTGGGGAATACGGCAGCAATTTCCTGCGCCACAGCTTCAGGCAGCAAGTCATCTACAAAACCATAACGAATAGGCGTGTTTTCTGTATTAAAGTTGGCTAGCAACTGCGATTTTTGCGCTTGCAATTTTTCAAAAATGGAATTCGCTAAATCAATTCGGTTCATCTTGTAATAGTTGCCAAAAAATATATTTTCTTTGTAAAGGTATTATTTAATTCCGTTTTCTAAATGATTTCAGTGCTAATTCC
This sequence comes from Flavobacterium sp. FEMGT703F, assembly GCA_002786385.1. GTDB lineage: Bacteria > Bacteroidota > Bacteroidia > Flavobacteriales > Flavobacteriaceae > Flavobacterium > Flavobacterium cheonhonense. Next base: position 104,573 of record PGCN01000016.1, on the reverse strand, counting down.
GACATACGATTACAACACTTTACCGTTGGTAACGGAATTGCACCAACAATTGTCGGTAGCCGATATCGCCTTTGAAATTATTGTTCAGGATGATGCTTCGCCGCTGAATTCGAACACCGACAACAATCAAAAAACCAACCTCTTATCCAACTGTCGCTTTGAGAGAAACGATACTAATTTAGGACGCGGACAAAATCGGAATGCATTAATTCAAAAAGCCCAATTCGATTGGGTATTGTTGATGGATTGCGATATGTTTCCTAAATCGAAAGGATTCATTCAAAACTATATCCATCAAATTCAAAACAGCAATCATTCCGTTTACTTTGGCGGCTTGCAATACCGAGCTGAAAAACCTGAAAAATCACAACTGTTGCGTTGGGTTTTCGGGAAAAGTCGGGAAGAAATTCCGCTGTCCAAACGACAATCTCATCCGTATGATTATTGTTTGATTTCGAACATATTGATTCGCAAAACGGTCTTATTAGAACATCCGTTCAACACTGCCATTTACCAATACGGCTACGAAGACTTGGTTTTTATTTTGGAATTGAAAAAGCATCGCATTCCGATTATCCATTTAGAAAATGAAGCTTTTCACTTGAATTTAGAAAGTTCTGCTATTTTTTTGGAGAAATTCCACAGCTCGTTACAAAACCTACAATGGATTTTGGACCATCAAATTTTACAAGCTGAAGACACGGCTTTGACTCGAACATACGCGAAAATCAGTAAATTCGGTTTGACGAGACTGGCCGCTTTTTGTTTCCGAATCAGCCAATCGTTGATGACCAAACAATTGTTATCGGCTAAGCCTTTGTTATTCGTATTCGATTTGTATCGTTTAGGTTATTTTTGTAAACTAAATCTCCGCTAATGCCGTTTTTCTCTGTCATCATTCCGGTTTACAACAAGGCTTCTTTTGTTGGCGAAACACTTAAAAGTGTATTGGCACAAACGTACACCGATTTTGAAATCATCCTGATTAATGACGGTTCAACCGATGAAAGCGAAACTGTAATCCAAGGTTTTAACGACAGTCGAATTCGCTATTTCCGAAAAGAAAATGAAGGCGTTGCGGTGGCTAGAAATGAAGGTATTGCAAAGGCTCAAGGCGATTTTATTTGCTTTTTAGATGCAGATGATTATTGGCTCCCGAACTTTTTGACTACTTTCAAAAAACAGATTGATGCTTTGCCCAATCACAAAGTTTTTTCCTGTGCAGTTGCGATTGAAACCACCAAAAAGATTATCCCGGCGCAATATGCCTTGGACAAGATAACCGATTTTCAAATCGTGGATTTTTTTGAAGCGAGTCGTAAAGAATGCATCTTATGGACTTCCGCTACGGTCATTCATAAAAGCGTTTTTGAGAAAATCGGCACTTTCGATACACAAATCAAAAAAGGCGAAGATACCGAGTTGTGGATGCGCATCGGTTTGCACTACACTATTGGCTTTATCGGCACTGTATTAGCCCAATACCGTTACGATGCGAACAGTATTTCCAGAAATTGGCACTACTATTTTGAACCTTATACTTTTGAAAAATATGCTGTTTTGGAAAAAGAGAACAGCAAGTTGAAACATTTCCTTGATCAAAACCGATTTTCTGCGGTCATCAAATGCAAGTTGAACGGCGATACCGAAACAGCCAAACAATTGTACAACCAAATCGATTTAGACGAATTGGGCTTGAAAAAAACTATTTTAATGGAAATGCCGAATCCGATTTTGCGTCTTTTGGTTTGGATAAAAAATACCGCTGCCGGCTACGGTTTAGGAAATTCAGTTTTTAGATAGTAGGAATTCGTTATAATCTCTGATGTAATCTGCCTCTTCAAAGATATCAGAAGCAATCACCAAACAAACCGAACCGGAAGAAAAATTTTCCAATTCACGCCAAATGCCATTCGGAATCCATAATCCTTCGTTGGGTTTATTGAGCGTAACCGAGATTTTGTCTTTGCCATCGGTTAACACTACCGTAAAACTGCCGCTCAAAGCCACTAAAAATTCCTGTTGTACTTTGTGTGAATGACCGCCGCGTTCAGCACCACTCGGCACATCATACAAATAATAAACGCGTTTCATGGCAAACGGAATCACATCGCCTTCGATGACAGAAAGATTGCCACGAACGTCCTGAATTTTGGGAATAGGCAGTATTTTGATATCGGCTACAATGGTCATTTATTCGTTTAATAATTGTTGCCAAGCTTGTGTAATGGCATTCAAAGATAAATGTTCTACGCTTTGCTTGGCGTTATTTTTACAGTTTCGGTATAAATTTTCGTCGGCTATGAACAAATTCATCGCGTTGGCTAAGGCTTGCGGCTTGTGGTTTTCGACTAACAAACCGTTAACTTCATTCCGCACAATTTCATTCGGACCGCTCTCACAATCTACTGAAATCACCGGAGTTCCGGCGGCTAAAGATTCTATTAACGACATTGGAAAGCCTTCGTATCGACTGGTTAAAACGGTAGCTTTAGCGTGTTGGATGAAAGGCAAAACTTCTTTTTGAAAAGGAATAATTTTAACAAACGAACTGAGTTGTTTTTGCTGAATTTTTCCCGCTATTGTATCTTTATCTGAGCCATCGCCCAGTAAAATCATGGATACGCCTTTTTGCTTCGCCTCCGACAATTCATAAGCCTCAAGTAAGAGCGATAAGTTCTTGATAGCATTTTCCAATCGGCCAAAAAACAAAAAATAGGTTTCGGGCAAACCACTTGGTTTATCGTTTACCGCATCCGGAAAAATCACCGGATTATAAATCGTTTTTGTATTGGTCAAACCATATTGTTGCTTGATTTTCTGCTCTACCGCTTTGGAAACTGTTACGATTTTAGTGGCTTTCGAGTAAAGGTATTTTGTCCAAAATCGCGACTTAGGAAAGTACATGTCCAAATTAGAACTGTGCACCATAAAGTACGCTTTTCGTTGTCCGTAAATCCATTTAGTAAAAATTTCGCGGACTAACATCGGTCGGGAACGAAGATCGATAATCGTATCAATTTGGTTGTCGTGCAAATAGCGCGCGATGTATTTTCCCTTTTTAACCGCGCGGAAAACACCTTGTTCTTGGGCAAACATTTTTCCCAAATTGACCAATTTCCCTTCATACTCATAAGTCACAAAATCGAGAATAATAAGGTGGTGAATTTCGTATCCCAAACCGTGCAACATAGTGCCTAACATAGCTGCAAAACGCTCGGCACCGCCAACACCCAGTGAAGCGGAAACTATAGCGATTTTGCGATTGTTGTTCATTTCTTACTTATATTGCAACGTATTTAAAACGCAGCGGTTATTTTGGCTGTGTAAATATAGGAAGATAATGAAGATTTTACTCATCGGAGAATACAGTCGGCTACACAATTCTTTAAAAGAAGGTTTGCTTTCTTTGGGACACGACGTAACTATTTTGGGTTTCAATGATGGTTTTAAGGCGTATCCGGTCGATTTTCCGTTGGTAAAGAAATGGGATAGCGGATTGCTGAAAAAAGTAAAATTGGCCGTTTTACAACTGACCGGTTTTGATTTAACTTCTTATTTCACTTATCGGCAATTTTGCAAAAACCAAGCTTATTTTCAAGGTTTTGATGTAGTGCAGCTGATTAATGAAAATAGTTTTTATTGCGATTATCGGTATGAAACTAAAATCCTGAACTATTTATTTCGCCACAATACAAAAGTGTTTTTGCTGAGTTGCGGCGACGATTATGTGCATGTGAATTACAATTTCAACCATCCGGACAATCCTTCGATAGTTCAGCCGTATTTAGCGGGTAAAATTGCCGACAAAGCCTTTTCGAATGTGTTGAAGTTCCGAACACCATCGTTCAAAAAACTCCACCATTTTATCCAAGAAAAATGTAGTGGCGTAATGGCTTCTGATTTAGATTATCATCTGCCATGGCAAAACCAACCAAAGTATTTGGGCCTGATTCCGAATCCGATTAACTTGGATAAACTCGACTACATCCCGATGGAAATTGACGATACCATTGAAATTTTCCATGGCATCAACCGAGAAAGTTACTTTAAAAAAGGCAATGATTTTTTTGAAAAAGCCTTGACTATTATCCAAGAAAAATATCCGGAAAAAGTGACTATCACAGTTACCGAAAATGTGCCCTATGCGGAATACATTAACCGTTACAACCGATCACACATCATATTAGATCAACTCTATGGTCATGACCAAGGGTACAATGCGTTAGAAGCGATGGCGAAAGGCAAAGTGGTTTTTACCAATGCTTCTGCCCTATTTGAAAAACACTATGATTTAAAGGAAAGAGTGGCTGTTAATGCCTTATCCGATGTAGATTATTTGGTGGCGGAACTTTCGGCTTTGATTGAAAACCCGGAAATGATAATGGCTATCGGAAAAAATGCTCGAGCTTTTATTGAACGAGAACATCACTACAAAAAAATAGCTGAAAAATACATTTCGGTGTGGACCAAAAGCAATTAGAACAACTGCTTTCTAAAATACACCGATAAAGTAATCAAATACAATCCGTAGGTTACGGCATTGGCCATCGCTATACCTTCAATACCAAACACACTCACAAGATATTGGCCCGACAACCACAACACCGCAAATGAAAATATTTCGGTAACAACAAAAGCTTTGGTTAATTTTTTAGCAAAAAACTGATAGCCCAAAATGAGTGCCATCGCTTTAAAAGCATCACCTATGAATTGCCAGAAAAACAATTCGGAGACCGGAAGAAAAGCATCGGTAAATAATACCGGAATAAAATACCCGCGTAAAACATAAAGCACTAGCAACCCGATTAAAAAGAAAGGCACTATACCTTTGAAGTAACTCCAAAACAACGACTTGGTTTCTGCGACACTTTCTGATTTGGAGAGTTTAGGAAGATAATATACCGTTAAAATAGTGGACAAAAACAAAAAGTAATAGGACGAGATTCGGGTTAGCGCTTCCCAATAACCGGCGGCTTCATAACTCAGCGTATGGATGATGGTATTACGCAGCGACAAAAACACTATCGGTCCAACCACTGCCGAGACTAAAGCCATCAGCGAGTATTCTGCAAGATGACGAAGGAAATCAACATTATAGTTTCTGAAAGAAATACGGAAATAGTCAAGTTGGTGATACAAATAGTACAAAGTGATAAAAAACACGAATACAGGTGCTAACACTATCGCCAAAAGTGCGCCGAATTCCTTGTAATAATACACCAAGGCTCCCGACAAAAACAAGCCTATTAAGTTCCCGATAATGTTGACTTTAATGACTTTTCCATAGGCTTCAAAACCGTTCAAAACAGCGGTCAGAAAAACAGAACCGATGTACCAAGGCAAGCAAAGTGCCAAGGCTTTAAAAATGGTAGTATACTGAAAAGCAGTTCCAAACAAATTGTTATTCCAATAGGTTGCTGTACAAAAAAGCAATATGGAAAGTGCTGAGGCCACGAGTAAAATAGTCAGCGTAACCGTAGCTAAAAATGAGCGTTGTTTTTCTTCTTGGTTGTGGTAATCTGCTACATACTTGATGATTCCGTTTTGAAAACCCAAAATCCCTAAATTTTCAATGGCGGTGATAAAATTCCGAAAATTACCCACCAATGCCATTCCGGCCGGACCGATAAAAACGGCAATAACCTTCGAAGTTACAAAGCCAACCATGATTTTGATCAATACACTTAGTCCATTCAAAGATGTAACCTTGAACAATTCTTTTTGCCATATTTGCTTGAAAAAATTCAATTAATAGCAATTTAAAGTTTGGATGATATGATCAACTTCGGCAGCTGTCAAAACCGGACTCATAGGCAAACTCAATACTTCGCGATGAATGGCTTCGGTGATGGGAAACAAAAACGATTGCCAAGCTGACAAGGCATTTTGTTGGTGCGCCGGCACCGGATAATGGATTAAGGTTTCGACTCCGTTTTGTTTCAAATATTCCTGTAATTCGGCACGATTAGCCGTGCGAATCACAAACAAATGAAAAACGTGCTTTTGAAAATCATCACACTTTGGCAAACGAATTTTAGGATTTCGGATTTCCGCTAAATACCTTTGGGCAATCGACCTACGAACGGCATTTTCTTTATCTAAATGAGGTAATTTCACATTTAAAAAAGCCGCCTGGATTTCGTCGAGACGCGAATTCACACCCAAATACTCGTTGTAATATTTCTGTTCCGAACCGTAATTGCGCAGGGCGAACAACACCTTAGCCAAGTCCGAATCGTCAGTAGTTATGCAGCCCGCGTCGCCTAAAGCACCCAAGTTTTTCCCGGGATAAAAACTAAAAGCTCTGGCATGACTTCCTAAAAAAGGCAAACCATGCGCTTGCGCTGCATCTTCAATAATCAGCAAATTGTGTTTCGAACCAATCGTTGCAATCGCTTCCATATCGGCCAATTGACCGTACAAATGCACTACTAAAATGCCTTTCGTTTTGGCGGTGATTTTAGCTTCAATTTCGTTGGGATTGAGGTTGAAGGTTTCCACATCGGGTTCCACTAAAACCGGGGTTAAGTCGGCTTGTAAAACAGCAAGTATACTGGCTATATAGGTATTGGCAGGCACTATTATTTCATCGCCTTTTTGTAATAAACCCAATTCGATGTAGGCTTTAAAAATCAATACCATCGCGTCTAATCCGTTGCCTACACCTATGCAATATTTCGATTGGGTATACCTGGCAAATTGTTGTTCAAACGCCTGAACTTCATCGCCTAAAACAAACCAACCTTTATCCAATAGCTGTTGCATTTTCTCTTGAAAAGCCGCTTGGTAAGGAAGATTTACTTTATGTAGGTCAAGGAATTTAATCATAGTGCAATTTGGAATATATTTTGGGAATAGACACTACAACCCAACTCTTTTTTTTGATTTAACAGACCTTCGTTGTAGCCTAGTTCGCTGTTGTCATCCACCGTTCCCATATCGAAATAATCATAATCGGCTTTGAAAGAATCAATCAAATACAAGAAAAGATAATCCAAAGCTCGGAATTTTTTTCCGTTTTCGGTCGTAGCGCCGTATTGCGATTTAATCACAGTAGCAGTTTTGAAAAGCGTAATTCCCGCCAAAATTTCGCCGTCACGATACAAATTGTATTGTTCAATATGGTTGGGAAATTTCGATTGTAACGAATTAATTTCAGCTAACGAATGTAAAGGTTTCGTTTGGTATTTCTCCAACAATAAAGGTTCCAATACTTCTTGCCAAAAAATAGTGCAATCGGCCTCTTTTTTCACCACCAAACCTTCCGATTGCAATCGGCGATAGTGTTTTAATTTGCTTTTCGAAATGCTATATTCGGTTCGGAAATCAATAGCCAAATTCATTTTTTTTTCGATAATTTCAGCTTGTTTATTACTTAAAACCAGCTGCATTTCGCTCAAAAAATCAGAGGCATAAAACGGAAGCATGGCCTTGATGACAAACTGTACAAAACCTTGAGATTGAAGAAAACTAAACGTTTCCGACAATACCTTTTCGATTTGACCAATCGGAAATTCATTCCGAAACACAAAGCCTCCATACGTTAAACCTTGATGGGAAAAAATTTGATTGTCTTTGCAATTTGCCGGAACAACCGCTTGCAAAATGTCTTCTTCAAAAACCAGCAATGAAAAATCCTGAAATCGGTCTGCGTGGTATTCCATAAAATTCCTGTCAAACAAAAAAGTGGCATTAGTCGCTTGGCTGATAAAATCATTCCAAAGCGCAAAATCGTCCGAGCAGTAGCGTTTAACAGTATATCTTTTCACGGTTTTCTTTAAAACTTCGGAAAATTAAACATTTATTTTTGAATGGCATTCACACTAAAAAATACGTTTTCCAAAATAATTACTTATTTTTAGCTGATAAATAGCGTTTTACCTTGAATTGGAAACATAAATTTGGTTTTTTTATGGTGCTTTTTTTTCACTTCTTCGAGGTGAAAGGACAAGACATTTCCTTATACCAACAGTTCAACGGCCATTATGATTTTACCTTTATCGGCAACACGATGAATACCGCCGAAAACAATTCCATAAACCAACCGGTAACCATCACTTCTTCAGCTGCCGATTTAAATTTAAATGCTGATGCTACTGTTTTGAAAGCCTATTTGTATTGGGCAGGTTGCGGCGATGGCGACTTTTCGGTCAAGCTCAATACCACCACCATGACGCCGGATAGGACCTTTAGCTATGTTCGAGATTTTGACGGTGTAGTGTATACCTATTTCAGTGCTTTTAAAGACATCACCATTTTTATACAAACCAACGGAAACGGAAGTTATACTTTATCAGAATTAGATGTTACGCCCTATGTCCCACTGCATTTGCAACGCCGAACTAACTTTGCCGGATGGGCGATATTGCTGGTGTATAGTCGCCCCGATTTGCCACTGAACCAAATCAACATCTATGACGGATTGGAAGGCGTACCGGATGATTTGACCATCACACTAAACGACCTCAATGTGATTGACAATCAGAATTCTAAAGTCGGTTTTTTGGCTTGGGAAGGCGATTCGATTTTGGCCACAGAAGAATTCCGAATCAATGGGGATTTGCTGTTCAATGCGCAAAATCCGTCCAACAATGTCTTTAACAGCACCAACTCGATTACCGGAAGTACCACCTTGTACAACATGGATTTGGATATCTACAACATTCAAAACAACATACAAATTGGCGATAACAAAGCCGAAATCACACTTTCCTCTTCTCAGGATTTTGTAATGATCAACACCGTTGTGACCAAATTTAACAGTCAGGTTCCGGACGGCACTATCGTCATCAATGAAGTGCAAAAACAGTGTAATTCAAGAACCATTACCATCGATTATACCATTTCGAATTTAGATTGTACCGGACCTTTGCCTATGGATACACCGGTAACAGTATATGCGAATAACGAAGTGATTATCACTTTTGAAACAGCTGTTTCTATTCCGATAAACGGTTCTTTGAACGGACAAATTACGGTTACCATTCCCGATACTATTCCCAATGATTTCAACCTAACCATTGTAGTAGATGATAAAGGCGACGGTACCGGAACTGTGGTTGAGTTAGAGGAAAATAACAACGTCTTTAATATAACAGTAACATTGATAAGCTCGCCACCGTTCAATCTTTTGCCCACACTAATAGCTTGTAATGAAGGATTTACCCAAGGAACTTTCAACTTTTCAAACTATCCGGACTTGGTTAAAGTTGACCCTAATCACACAGTAGCTTTTTATGAAAGTTTGGATAATGCCAACAATGCTGTCAATCCAATACTCAACACTACGAATTATTTGGCTAATGTAACTCCGAAAGAAATTTTTGTTCGGATTAACAATGAAAATTGCTACAGCATTACCTCATTTTTACTGACAACCCGCAACTGTCCGCCAACCGTTTACAATTACATTTCGGCCAATGTTGACGGCTACAACGACGTTTTTACTATTGACGGCTTAGACAATATTTTCTTAAATTATCGCATTGAAATTTACAATCGTTGGGGAAAATTGATTTGGACCGGCAATCCCAATACCGAAAAATGGAACGGAACAGCCCAAAACGGCATTTCATCTGATCAAGTTCCGGACGGGACTTACTTTTACCTCTTGTTTTTAAACGATCCCGACTACCCGAAACCGCTCAGCGGCTATGTTTTTTTGGTGCGTTAACTACATGTTTTGGGTGTAGTAATTGTAGTCTTTTAAAACAGTTCGAATAAACTCTTGCGTACTTCCTAAATCATTTTTTATACCGGTTACTTGTTCAATTTTGGCGGTGAGTTTGTTCAACACCACAAAATCGGCTGTCTTCATGGCGTTTTGAAAAGTTTCTTTGATGATGCGAGCGTCGTTATCGGACAACTTAATCACTAACGGATAACGAGGTTGGTATTCCTGTCCGATTTCTTCCAAAATAGTGCTATTAATTGTTACCTTGTTTTTGAGTGTAATAACCGCAGTTCCGGCAGAAATATCGCCTAATCTCTGAGTTTTGCTATTCACTACCATCGTTATCAAACCGATGATACCGCTTCCTATGGAAATATCAATCACGCGAAATAACCAACGAATCAAATAATCTCCGAAACCGGCTTGGTAACCATCAATTTTAACCACTTTAATCTTTACTAATTTTTTGCCTAAGGTTTGACCTTCCAACAACGCTTCTTGTACTAAAGAATAAAAAGCAATGGGTAAGAAAAACAGCATATAGACCGCAGCTTGCGACCAATTATCCAATTGATTTAGCCATCTGTCAATTTCAAAAAAACTAAAAAAGACATAATAAACGATGATAAAATAAGCCGCTTTCACCAGTAAATCAAGCATATACGCGCCAATTCGTTCACCTACAGAAGCCGCTGTAAAATTTATAACAACATTTTGAGTAGTATTTATAGATAGTTGTGACATAATTCTTATTTTAGCCTTCCATGAGGGAAGTTGCATTCATAAAACAAAACAAACAAAAGTGGCTCGACTTTGAGCAAGCGATTTTTGGTAAAACTAAAAAAAATCCTGATGAAATGGCTAGTTTATACATCCATTTGGTCAATGATTTGTCGTATGCGCAAACCTATTATCCCAAGAGCAAAACTGTTGTTTATCTGAATTATTTGGCTTCACAAATTTATCAGAAAATTTATAAAACCAAGCGCGAAGAGCAAAATAGATTGGTTTATTTTTTCTCGGTAGAAGTGCCGTTACTCGTTTACCAATATCGCAGGTACTTGCTTTACGCCTTTATCTTGTTTTTCCTTACGGTTGGCATGGGCGTACTTTCGGCCAAATACGACGATGGTTTGGCGCGTCTCATTATGGGCGATGGTTATGTCAACATGACCTTAGAAAATATAGAGAAAGGTGATCCGGTGGCAGTTTACAAATCGGGGAGCAATTGGGGAGGATTTATCGCCATCACCCTAAACAACTTATTTGTTGGCGTAAAATGTTTTATTTACGGTATTTTCGGTGGAATAGGAACCTTTTTAGTCTTGTTTCAAAATTGCATGATGTTAGGCACTTTTCAGTATTTCTTTTACCAACACGGTGTTTTTTGGGAGAGTGTCAGAGGCATCTGGATACATGGTTCCATGGAAATTTTTGCCATTGTGATTGAATCGGCATGCGGATTCATACTCGGCGCCTCTATCCTATTCCCGAGAACTTTTTCCCGACTGAATTCGTTTAAAATTGGTTTCAAAGACAGTTTAAAAATCTTCTTAAGCACGATTCCGTTTACCATAGCGGCCGGAATGCTGGAAGGTTTTGTTACCCGATATGCATTACAAATGCCTAATTGGCTGAATGTTTTCATCATCTTGGGAACTTTATCTTTAATCTCATTTTACTTTTTAATTTTCCCATTCATTGTTCATAAAAAATTAAAAACCTAACTATGTTTACACTGTTTAAAAGAAGAAATTTCGGCGACTACGTTAGCGATACCTTTGCTTTTTTTAAAGTGAGCGGAAAACATTATCTCAAAAATTACTTCACCATCAACGGTGCTTTATTGCTGATTTTAGTAGCGGCTTCTTATTTTTTATTTCAGGTTTTTTTCGACTTTTCCCTGAAGATTGACCCTAGCGGAAACAACTTTGATTACCTTGAAAATTACCTCAACAATAACATTGGTTTAGTTGTTCTAATCGCTTTGGGCCTTTTATTGTTCATGATTTTTTTAAGCATGCTGAATTATGCGGTGCCGGTTATCTATATGGATTTATACCGAGAAAAAAACGGAAATGACTTTGGAACGAAAGAAATTTTAAGCAGATTCAAGGCTAAATTCGGGCAAATCGCCGTGTTCTTTTTAGTGACTGTTTTCCTGATTACACCAGTATTGATGGTTGTTTTTGCATTGCTCTTTCTGCTTTGCTTTATCCTCATCGGAATTCCGCTTTTACTTTTTGCGATTCCTACCGCTTTTAGTTGGATTACCCTTAGTTTCTTTGAATACCTTAACACCGACAAAGGTGTTTTTAAAAGTTATGGCAGTGGTTTCAAACACTTAACCAAGCAATATTTCCCAATTGTAGGATCATCTATGATTATCTATATCATCATTCAAGTGGCCATGACGGTATTTACGATGATTCCGTATATGTTGGGTTTGGTTTCTGTTTTTACCGGTATCGAAGAAGGCAGCAGAGGCACAGATGCTACGGCTACGGTTAGCATCATGATGACGATGGTGATGGTATTCTCTTTGTTGATGAGCTACATACTGAACAATTTATTACTGGTTAACCAGGGATTGGTATATTACAGTCGCCAAGAATTCGACGAAAACAAAAGTGCAGATTTTTCAATTGATTTAATTGGCAGTGAATAAATTCCTTCTTCTTTTTTGGTTGCTTTTCAGCATTCCTAATTGGGCACAAGAAACTATAACTGTGGCCGAAAAGGACTCGTTGGCTTTACTCGAAAAAAAGTGTAAAGTGGACCAAACGCCTATGGAAAAGAGCGCCGGCTTGGCTCCTGATTTTAAATCGAAATACAAGGCTAACGAATTTCAATACGAGGTTAAACTCTCCGATAAAAGTTTGTGGGATCGATTCAAAGAATGGTTGGCGTATTGGTTCAAGAAAATTTTCGGGATCTCGGATGCCAAAGTATCTTCTAATTATGTGGAGATTACCTTGAAAGTGCTTGCCGGACTTATTGTCATTTATGTTGTTTATCTCATTGTAAAAGTTATTTTAAACAAAGAAGGCCAATGGGTTTTCGGAAAATCTACCACCAAAAAAATCATCCACGACGACGACATCGAGAAGAATTTGGTACATGTTGATTTTGAAAAATTGCTCAAGCAAACCTTAAAAGAAAACAACCACCGATTGGCCATTCGTTACTATTATTTGTGGACGCTGAAAAAATTATCCGAGCGCAACATTATTGAGTGGCACGTAGACAAAACCAATACGGATTACTTATACGAAATTCAATCGAAAGAACTGAAAGACAACTTCCAATACCTATCATATTTATACAATTACATCTGGTACGGTGAGTTTGAAATGAATGACACAACTTTCAATCAAGCCCAAAAGGCTTTTGAAAAAACGTTACAATCGTTGCGATAATGAACAGAACTTTAAAAATATACATCTTCTTATTGGTCATCCTCGTTGCGGGCGTGATTTATGTAGATGCCGTTCGTCCGAAACCGGTCGATTGGTCGCCAAGCTATGTTTTGAGAGATAAGATTCCGTTCGGATTGCATGTTTTCGATCAAGAAAGCAAAACCATTTTGCCAAAGCGTAACATTGAGAAAGTCAGAAAATCTGCCTACGAGTTTTTAGACGAAAACTACGACTACAGTCAGGACGTCGACAGTTATAAAGTGAAAGGAACGATGCTCAGTATTTGCGATACGTACATCATCGATGACGAATCCACCAAAGAACTCTTCTATTTTGTGAGTCATGGGAATACGGCTTTTATCAGTACACAAAATCTGCCGGAAATTTTCACCGATTCGCTGAATATCAAACTTGACGCCGATTTCGAATTCAAATCACAAATCGATTGTTGGCTGGCCAATCCGAGTTTAGGCCCTCAAAAATACGATTTGTCCAAAGGCGGAAATAATGCTTATTTTTCGAGTATTGATACCTTAACCACAACCATTTTAGGTTATCAATCGGGCAAAGACAACAAACACGTGAATTTTATCAAAGTCCCATACAAAAAAGGGAACTTCTACATTCATTTGCAACCCAATGCCTTTACCAATTATCAATTGTTAAAAGACAACCATTACCAATACACCGAAAAAGTCTTGTCATACTTACCGAAAGGCAACATTTATTGGTTGGTTAATCAACAAGAAGGCGCAGTCGAATCGGGTTCAACATTGCGTTACATCACCAGCCAACCGGCGCTGAAATCCGCTTGGTATTTGTTCTTGATTGGCATGGTAATCTTCATGATTTTCAACGCCAAAAGACGTCAACGCGTAATACCGATTATCAAACCGTTACCGAATACTACGGTCGATTTTACCAAAACCATAGGAAATTTGTACTATCAGGAAGGCAATCACCAAAACCTCATCGATAAAAAAATCATTTATTTTTTAGAACGTGTTCGCAACGAATATCTGATAGACACGGCTGTTTTAGACGAAAACTTCATCAAGAAACTGCACGCCAAAACCGGCAAAGACATTAAAGACATTGAACACTTAGTATATTTGATTAATTATCAAAAGAAAAGCTATCATCAAAGTATCGAAACTGATTTAATAGAAATCAATAAAGCAATAGAAAAAATCATCAGCTAATGGAAAATACAGAAAACTTCGAAGCTCAGGAAAATGTAAATTTCGAGTCCCGATTGAATTTAGAACCGCTACGCGCCAGCATTGATAAAATCAAAGCCGAAATGGAAACGGTTATCGTAGGCCAACACAAAATGATCGACCAATTGTTGGTGTCCATTTTGGCCAACGGTCACGTATTAATTGAAGGTGTTCCGGGTGTCGCCAAAACCATGACGGCGAAAATCATCGCCAAAACCCTTTCGATTGATTTCAGCCGTATTCAGTTTACACCCGATTTAATGCCGTCGGACATCTTGGGAACTTCGGTATTCGACCTTAAAAAATCAGAATTCGAGTTCAAAAAAGGACCGGTATTTTCCAATTTGATATTGATTGATGAGATTAACCGTGCGCCGGCCAAAACCCAAGCGGCTTTGTTTGAAGTAATGGAAGAACGCCAAATTACTATTGACGGGCATTGCTACACTTTAGAGCAACCGTTTATCGTATTGGCTACACAAAACCCAATTGAACAAGAAGGAACGTACCGTTTGCCGGAAGCGCAACTCGACCGTTTCCTGTTCAAAATCAACATTGACTATCCGAAACTAAACGAAGAAATCGACATCATCAACCGCGAACATTCGTTGCAAAACAAAGGAAAGCTGGAAGACATACAAACGGTATTAACGGCTTCCGATATCATCAACTACCAACAATTGGTAAAACAAATTTTAGTCGAACCGAACCTGTTGGAATACATCGCTAAATTGGTGGTCAATACCCGAGAAAATGCGTTCTTATATTTAGGTGCTTCACCTCGTGCTTCCATCGCTATTTTGAATGCTGCCAAAGGATTTGCGGCCATTCGTGGCCGAGATTTTGTAACACCGGAGGATATTAAAGACGCTGCTATTCCGGTATTGCAACACCGCGTAATTGTTACACCTGAACGCGAAATGGAAGGACTAACCAGCGTAGAAATCATCAAACAAATTATCGAAAGTATCGAAATCCCGAGATAAATCGGTTGCCGACAAAACGGAACATTATGATGAACTTTATCAAACAGCTATACCTCAACAATTTCTTTTTCTACTTGCTTATCGGCATAGTAGCACTGTTTGGTATGGCCTTTGTTTTTCCGGCTTTGTATAACGCAACTTGGTATTTGCTCTTCATTCTATTGGTCTTTTTGGTAATCGATATTTTGATTCTTTTCAGCAATAAAAAAGGCATCGAAGCACATCGAACCACACCTGAGAAACTCTCCAACGGCGATGAGAATCCGATTGTAGTAACGGTTAAAAACTTCTACACTTTTGCCATTCAAACCAAAATTATCGACGAGATTCCGTTTCAGTTTCAAGTCAGAAATTTTGAAATCAAGCGAAAGATAAAAAACGCAGCACAAGACGAAGTGCAATACTATTTACGACCAACAGAACGGGGTGAATACCACTTTGGCAACTTGAACGTTTACGTGACTTCACCTTTGCAATTGGTTTCCAAACGATACCGTTTCGACAAAGACCAAATGGTGCCGACATATCCGTCGTATATCCAATTGCGCAAATATGATTTGATTGCTTTCTCGAACAATTTATTCCAATACGGTGTTAAAAAAATCCGTCGGATTGGACATACGATGGAGTTTGAGCAAATCAAAGAATACGTTCCAGGTGACGATATTCGTACCTTGAACTGGAAAGCCACAGCCAAGAAAAACAGCTTGATGGTGAACCAATTTCAAGACGAAAAATCGCAAAACATTTACATGGCCATTGACAAAGGTCGTGTGATGAAAATGCCTTTCAACGGAATGAGTTTGCTGGATTATGCCATTAACGCGACTTTGGTTTTATCAAATGTCATCTTAAAAAAGCAAGACAAAGCCGGAATGTTTTCGTTCTCTAAAAAAGTCGAAAACCGCGTAGTAGCCGAAAAGCGTACGTCACAAATGCAAAAAATTCTGGAGAATTTATACAACGTTAAAACCGATTATTTCGAAAGCGATTACTCGCGTTTGTATGCCGACATCAAGAAAAACATCAACCAACGTAGTTTGATTATCTTGTACACCAACTTCGAAACGATGGATGGTTTGTACCGACAACTACCTTATTTAAAAGGAATAGCTAAAAGTCATTTGTTGGTAGTCGTCTTTTTCCAAAACACCGAATTGTATCAAATCACCAACAAAAAAGCCGATACCATTCAAGATGTTTACGATAAAGTCATCGCCGAAAAATTCATCTTCGAGAAAAAACTCATCGTGACCGAACTCAAAAAATACGGCATCCACTCGGTGTTAACCCAGCCGGAAAATCTTACGTTAGATACCATCAACAAATACCTTGAAATTAAGGCGCGCGGCATTTTATAAAAAGTGAGTACTTTTACGGCATGAAACAAATCAGTAGCGCTCAAAATCCGTTTATCAAATCTTTGGTGCTTTTGCAGGAAAAAGCCAAAGCCCGAAAGCAATCCGGTACCTTTCTGATTGAAGGACTGCGCGAAATGGAGCTGGCTATTAAAGGAAATTACACTTTCGAAACCATACTCTTTTTACCCGAATTGGTTTCCGAAACCGAAATCAGAAAACGAATTCCTAATTCGATAGAACTCATCGAAATTTCGAAAGAAGTCTACCAAAAATTAGCGTATCGCGATACCACTGAAGGCATCATAGCTGTAGCTCAAACCAAATCGCTGGGTTTAGCAGATTTGAAGTTACCCGAAAATCCGCTCATCGTAGTGATGGAAGCCATAGAAAAACCCGGAAATATTGGCGCCATGTTACGCACTTGCGATGCGGCTAAAGTCGACGCCGTGATCATTGCCAACCCCAAAACCGATTTGTACAACCCAAATATCGTTCGATCCAGCGTTGGCTGTTTGTTTACTAATCAAATTGCCACAGCAAGTACTGAAGAAGCGATATCCTTTTTACAAAAAAACCACATCCATTTTTACAGTGCAACGCTGCAGAATTCGACGGCATATCATACCCAAAACTACACTACTCCTACCGCTTTGGTCGTAGGCACAGAAGCCACCGGTTTGACACAACCTTGGCGTGACCAAGCCACTCAAAATATCATTATCCCAATGCAAGGCGCCATCGACAGCATGAATGTTTCGGTAGCTGCCGCCATTTTGATTTTTGAAGCCAAACGCCAAAGAGGATTTGTGTAATTATAAATTATGAATTATGAATTTTAAATTATTTTGGCTAGTCCTATTGGCTAGCTTCTCATTAAATGCTCAAATTACAGAAAAAGAAGTAGATGTTTTGGTTGAAAACACCTTAAAAACCTTTAACGTGCCCGGCATTGCAGTTGGCATTGTCAAAGACGGCAAATTGGTTTTAGCTAAAGGTTACGGTGTTGCCAACATCAAAACGCAACAAAAAATGGACGCCAATACGTTGGTTGGAATTGCTTCCAACAGCAAGGCTTTTACCGCTTCGGCTTTAGCGATTTTGGTTGATGAAGGCAAAATCAATTGGGATGATAAAGTCAAAAAATACTTGCCGGAGTTCAAAATGTACAACGATTATGTGACGGAGGAATTCACCATCCGCGATTTACTGACGCACAAAAGCGGACTCGGATTAGGCGCCGGCGATTTGATGATTTGGCCCGACGGACATGATTTTACGCCCAAAGACATCGTGAGAAATATTCAATATTTGAAACCGGTTTCCGGTTTTAGAACCCAATATGATTACGACAATTTGTTGTACGTGATTGCCGGTGAAGTGATTGAAAAAGTCTCCGGAAAATCTTGGTGTGATTTTGTGGAAGAACGCTTGATGAAACCTATCGGCATGACTAAAAGTGCTGCTTCATGGAGAAGACTAAAAGACACCACCAATGTAGTCGTACCGCATGTACCAACCAACGGAAAGCTCGAAATTGTACCGCGTTACACCAATCCGATTTTTGATGCAGCGGCCGGATTGTATGCTTCGGTAAACGACTTGAGCCATTGGTTGATTGTACAAATGAACCACGGAAAATATGGCGAAAATCAACAACTATTCTCCGAAAAACAGTGGAAAGAAATGTGGACGCCGCAAACCATCTTACCCATGAACAATCCGCATCCGTACAGTTCTAATTTTCGCAGTTACGGTTTGGGCTGGCGCTTAGAAGACATCAACGGCCATTTGCAAGTGTCGCACACCGGCGGTTTGGATGGCATTGTAACACAAACCATCATGATTCCGGATGTAAAATTGGGCATCATCGTATTGACCAACCAACAAAACGGTGCGGCCTTTACTGTGATTTCGAATACCATAAAAGACAGTTATTTGGGCTTGCCGAAGTTTGATCATTTGGCGTATTTCGGGCAGGAACGACGAGCCAAAGAAGACAACGCTGATAAAGTAACCGATGAAGTTTGGGCCGAAGTCAATCAGAATTTGAAAGCAAAAACCAAAATCGATTTTAGCCAATACACCGGAACTTTCAAAGACAATTGGTTTGGAGAAGTGACGATTTACGAGCAAAAAGGCAAATGGTATTTTGCCTCCAAACGTTCTAAACGATTGGTGGGCGAAATCTTCTGGCAAAAAGACCGCAGTTTTGTGGTGAAATGGAACGTGAGAAGTTTTAATGCCGATGCACACATTTTCTTCGATTTGGATGCCGATGGCACAATCAATCACTTCAAAATGAAAGCCATTTCGCCTATGACGGATTTCAGTTATGACTTTCACGATTTGGATTTTCACAGGGTAAAATAGTGTCTGATTGGATGTTAAATTTTCAAGATTTTAGTGCTTGGAATTTTCATCATTTATTCCTATTTTAGTGAATTGAAGACAAGGCTATGATTGAGATTGATTTAGAAGAAGAAAACAAGGCAATTGCCCGTGAATACAAAGAATTGCTCCGCATCAGTTACCAAACACTGACGGATGCTGATAAAAAGCTGATTCGCAAAGCTTTTGACGTGGCAGTAGATGCCCACAAAGACCAACGCCGCAAATCCGGTGAAGCCTATATTTTCCATCCGATTGGCGTGGCTAAAATTGTAGCCTCCGAAATTGGTTTGGGTGCCAGCAGCATAGCAGCAGCCTTAATGCATGACGTGGTAGAAGATACCGACGTGACTATCGAAGACATCGAGCGTATGTTCAATCCGAAAATTGCACACTTGGTGGAAGGATTGACCAAAATAGCGCAGGTAAAAAAAGACATGAACATTTCGATGCAAGCGGAAAACTTCCGCAAAATGTTGTTGACTTTAAACGATGACGTTCGGGTAATTTTAATCAAGATTGCTGATCGCTTGCACAATATGCAGACTATGGATTCCATGCCGGAATACAAACAAGTCAAAATTGCTTCGGAAACACTTTATATTTATGCGCCACTCGCCCATCGATTGGGATTGTACAACATCAAAACCAAACTGGAAGATTTGGGTTTAAAATACACCGAACCGGAAGTCTACCGTGATATTGTCAGCAAAATCAAAGAAACTAAAGAAGAACAAGACGCTTACATCGCTACGATATCGGATGTGTTGAAAAAATCACTCAACGAAGAAGGCATTGAATACACAATTAAAGGTCGACCAAAATCCATCTACTCCATCCGCAGAAAAATGGCGGCTCAAAATGTGACTTTTGATGAAGTATACGACAAGTTTGCGTTGCGCATCATTTATAAATCCAATTTACACGACGAGAAGTTCTTGGCTTGGAAGATTTATTCCATCGTAACCGATCATTATCGTCCAAGTCCGAGTCGTTTGCGCGATTGGATTTCCCAACCTAAATCCACCGGTTACGAAGCTTTGCACATTACCGTTATGGGACCGAAAGGCCGTTGGGTGGAAATTCAGGTACGCAGCGAGCGCATGGACGAAATTGCCGAGAAAGGGTATGCAGCGCACTACAAATACAAACAAGGCGCTACAGAAGAAAGCGGCTTGGACGTTTGGTTAAACCTGCTCAAAGAAGCTTTGGAAAGTTCGGAAACCAACGCGGTGGATTTTGTGGAAGATTTCAAAATGAATTTGTACGCCAAAGAAATCTTCGTCTTTACCCCAAAAGGAGAAATCAAATCGTTACCGAAAGGCGCGACTTCCTTAGATTTTGCCTTCAGCATCCACTCGGAAATCGGCATCAAAACCCGAGGAACACGTGTGAACGGAAAATTAGTTCCGCTGAATCATGAACTCAAAAGCGGTGATCAAATCGAAGTAATCACTTCGGTTCATCAAAAGCCAACGATTAACTGGTTGGATTATGTAACAACTTCTCGCGCCAAAAACAAAATACGAAACGTACTCAACGAAAATACCAAGAAAATTGCCGAAGACGGAAAAGAATTGCTGACTCGTAAACTGAAACATTTGAAGATTACTTTGAATGAAAACGTGGTAAACGAATTGGTTAATTTTTTCAAACTCAAAACCAGCTTGGATTTGTTTTACCGCGTGGGTATCGGATCGATTGAGAACCAACAGCTAAAAGATTTCGCTGCACAAAAGAGCAACAGTTTGATGAACTTCTTCAAGAGTAAAATCAAACGTTCGCCGAGCTCTAATCCGGATGACATCAATAAACAAGAGTTGAGTAAAAACTATGATTTATTGGTTTTTGGTACAGAGCAAGACAAGCTCGATTATAAATTGGCCAGCTGTTGCAATCCTATTCCGGGCGATGAAGTTTTCGGTTTTATTACGATCAACGAAGGCATCAAAGTCCACAAAAAAGATTGTCCAAATGCCATTACACTGCAATCCAATTACGCTTATCGCATCATGCCGGCCAAATGGATTGATTCGACCCAACAGGAATTTAAAGCCACACTCAAAATTACCGGTATGGACAGTTTGGGATTGACTAACGAGCTGACCAAAGTAATCTCGAACAATATGCACGTGAACATCCAAAGCATCTCGTTGAGTGGTGAAGCCGGTATTTTTAACGGGCAAGTTTCAGTAATTGTTCAAAACAACAACATACTTAAAAAACTGATAGACAATATCAAGAAGATTGATGGTGTAGACAAAGTAACCAGGGTATATACGAATTGAGTTAGAAGTTTTGAAACTTTGAACTCGAAACTTTGAACTCGAAACTTTGAAACCTTAAACAAAAAAAATTACCTTTGCGGCATGACACAAATTGCATCCGATAATCTAAAAAATCAAGAAACCGTAAAAAACGTTTTTACGCTCTACTTGGAAAATAACGGACACCGTAAAACCCCTGAGCGCTATGCGATTCTTCAGGAGATTTACGATAGCGAAGAACATTTTGATATCGAAAATTTGTACATCAAAATGAAAAACAAAAACTACCGTGTTTCAAGGGCAACCTTATACAACACGATTGAACTTTTGTTGGATTGTGGTTTGGTGCGCAAACACCAATTTGGACAAAACCAAGCGCATTACGAGAAATCGTATTTCGACAAACAACACGACCACGTAATCATGACCGATACAGGCGAGGTAATTGAGTTTTGCGACCCAAGAATTCAAACCATCAAGCAAACTATCGAAGATATTTTCGGGATAGACATCCACAACCACTCGTTGTATTTTTACGCTACTAAAAAATCCTAAATACCAATAATGCCGCAACGAAATTTCTTTAAAATCACCTTTATAACTGTATTCGTATTCTCAACCGTTTACAAAGTGGTTTTTCAGCTATTCTTGGGCGATTTTACAACGGCTTTCTTTTTGAAAACCTTAGCAGTAAGTTTTACTACTGCTGTGGTTCTAGGTGTACTGAATCATTTCTTACAATGGGATTTCCTCCCGAAAAATAAAAACTAAACAACTTACAAACCACAACACAACAACACAATGACTGTAGATTTACTACTCGGATTACAATGGGGCGATGAAGGAAAAGGAAAAATTGTCGATGTACTAACTTCAAAATACGACATTATTGCGCGTTTTCAAGGCGGACCAAATGCAGGACATACCTTGGAATTTGACGGTATCAAACACGTGTTGAGAACAATTCCATCCGGGATTTTTCACAGCAATAACATCAATATCATTGGAAACGGCGTCGTGATTGACCCGGTAGTTTTTAAAAGCGAAATTGATGGCTTGGCCAAATTCAACCTCGATTTAAAATCGAAATTGATTATTTCCAGAAAAGCCCATTTGATTTTACCAACACATCGCTTGTTAGATGCTGCATCTGAAGCGGCAAAAGGCAAAGCCAAAATCGGTTCCACCTTAAAAGGTATCGGACCAACGTATATGGACAAAACCGGTCGTAACGGAATTCGCGTAGGCGATATCGAATTGGCCGACTTCAAAGAAAGATACCGTGCTTTAGCCGACAAACACGAGGCGATGATTGCGTTTTATGACGTGAATATCCAATACAACTTACCCGAATTAGAGAAAGAATTCTTTGAAGCTGTTGAAGATTTGAAGAAACTCACTTTCATCGACAGTGAGGAATATTTGGCACAAGCCCAAAAAGCCGGTAAATCCATTCTTTGTGAAGGCGCTCAAGGTTCGTTATTAGACGTTGACTTCGGAACTTATCCGTTTGTCACTTCTTCGAACACCACAGCAGCCGGCGCTTGTACCGGTTTAGGTATCGCTCCAAACAAAATCAAAGAAGTATACGGTATTTTCAAAGCGTACACCACTCGTGTAGGTTCCGGACCATTCCCAACAGAAGATTTTGGTGAAGATGGCGATGTTATGGCCAAAGTGGGTAACGAATTTGGCTCGGTAACCGGCAGAAAAAGACGTTGCGGTTGGTTGGATTTAGTGGCTTTGAAATACGCTATCCAAATTAACGGCGTAACCCAATTGATGATGATGAAAGGCGATGTACTTTCAGGCTTTGACACGCTCAAAGTTTGTACCGCTTACAACTACAAAGGCGAAGTGATTCACCATTTACCATACAATATTGAAGAAGAAAACGTAACGCCGATTTATACCGAATTCAAAGGTTGGCAAGCCGATTTAACCGGTATGACAACTTATGATGCGCTACCGAAAGAACTAAAAGAGTATATCGAATTCATAGAAAGAGAAGTCGAAGTACCAATAAAAATAGTTTCGGTTGGACCGGATAGAAAACAAACGATAACGCGATAAATAAAAAACCCTTTCTCCCGAGGCTTCGGGACTGAAAGGGTTTCTTTTTATAATTTAAAGATAAACGACTCACTCGGTTTAATATTCAAATGAATGGTTCCTTTACCGTTTACTACGTTGAGTACTGTGCTACTGCCGTACAATTGGTCTTTCACCGTGTAACTGCCATCAGTTAATTTCCAAGCCAATATTACATCTTCCGGCACAATTAAGTCAATTCGGCTTGAAGTTACCCATGAAAAATTGGCAATAACAATCAGCTTTTCATCTTCGCTGTAACGTACGAAAGAATATAATCCCTGATCGTAATTTTGGGTTTCTTTGCGATTCACTGATTGAATTTCTTGGAATTTACCCAACATGGCGCTACTGTTTAAAGTAAAGTTGAGCAAACGACTGTAAAAATCTCGCAAGGCTTTTTCGTTGTTGGATAGTTGACCTCCATCAAATTTACCACCGTTCATCCAGCGTTGGTGGTGAGGCACTCCAATATAATCAAAGATAGAAGTTCGGGAACGTTTACCGAAACCGGCGTCTTCATTGCCGGGCTCGCCTACTTCTTGTCCGAAATAAATCATAGTCGGAGAAGAACTAATCGTAGCCGAAACTACCATCAGCGGTTTTCCTTTTTCAGGTGTTCCGGCAAATTCCGGACTGGCCAAACGCTGTTCATCGTGATTGTCTAAAAAGTGTAGCATATGATGTTCGATATCCGACATATTATTTTGGATATCCGAAAGTGCATCGGGTAAGGCATTGCCTTTTATCACCGCTTTCAAATGGTCATACGTTTCTACCTTATCGTATAAATAATCCATTTTACCTAACTTGATGTAATTGCGGTATTCTTTCGGATTGTAAACTTCAGCCAACAAAAAGGCTTTAGGATTTTTCATTTTGATGCTTGAGTTCATATAGCTCCAAAACTCATACGGCACCATTTCGGCCATGTCATAACGGAAACCGTCAACGCCTTTTTCAATCCAATACAAGGCAATATCGCGGAATTTTTTCCAAGAATCCGGTACATCTTTGTCTTTCCAAAAAGCGAAATGCGCCGCATAATCCTTTTCGTCATATCCGTCCGGCAATTCCGGGAAGTCTTTGGTGCCGTCAGGTCTAACACCATAATTGACTTTTACTGTCTCATACCAATCGTTGATATCCGGTTTAGCCATACGCGATCCGTTGCCGGTCCATTTTGCGGGAAACTCTGAAAACTTACCGTCACTGAGAGGGTTCGGTTCACCGTTGAGCGGTTTATAATCCGGAGAAGTAGGCACTTCAAAAGGCGTATTCGGAATGTAATAGAAATTATTGTTTCGGGCATATTCTACCGAAGTATCATCGTTGGCACCGAAATCTTTTACCCCTTTAGGATTGGTCAATCCTTTGTAATTGCGGGCAATGTGGTTGGGAACGATATCGATTATGACTTTCAATCGTTGTTTGTGCGTGCGAGAAATTAAGGCTTCAAACTCTTCCAAGCGTTTGGCCGGGTCTACTGCTAAATCCGGATTTACGTTGTAATAATCTTTAACGGCATACGGCGAACCGGCGCGGCCTTTTACTACATCGGGATCATCATTAGAAATACCGTATTTGGTGTAATCTCTAATCACATCGTGGTGTGGCACTCCGGTATACCAAATATGAGTAACCCCTAATTTTTTAATTTCTTGCAAAGCGGTATCGGTAAAATCATTGAATTTCCCAACGCCGTTTTCTTCTATAGTGCCCCAAGGTTTATTGGTGGTTTTCTTATTACCGAACAAACGGGTAAAAACTTGGTACACTACATACTTTTGGGGCTTTTCTACAGCCTCTACTTTTTTCATCATTGGCGCATTTTTATTGTTTTGTGCTACAGTTGCATTCAACGTACAACCCACAGCCATCAGCAGTAAAATTTTTGTTTTCATAGTATTTCGGCCCAACAATTAAAGCGTTGCGGCGTTGTGACAAATATAAAGAAATGATTGAAATATGAACACCATAAATAATTCTTAATAAAGGCTTGTATTGCTGCTATTTTCATAAATTTGCCCACTCGAATCCTTTGGATTGAGCTGTAAAAATTAAAATTCAACCATTTGAAAAAGTTACTTTTTTACATCGGATGTTGTTTGTTGGTTGTTAATGGGATGACTGCCCAAAAAAAATCATCACAAATTAACGTAGAGTATTCCGATTTTGCCGACATCAACCAAACCGAAATTCCGGACGCATTATTGTTGCGAGGCAATGTAAGAGTGAGTCATGAAGGCGTAGTTTTTACTTGTAACAAAGCTTATTTCTTTCAAAAAGAAAACTATATCAAGGCTTTCGGCGATGTCCAAATGGTACAAGGCGACACGCTTTTTTTAAACAGTAAATACGCCGAGTACAATGGCGAAATCAAGCAAGCGTATGCCACCGGAAACGTAGTCATGCGTTCTCCCGAATCAAAATTGGTGACCGATACCATCAACTTCGATCGCAATACCCAAGAAGCTTTTTACAATACTTACGGCACAATTACCAACCGAGAAAACACTTTAAAGAGTAAATCCGGACGCTATTATGCCAACGAGAAAAAGTTCCGTTTCCTGACCGCCGTAACCATTACCAATCCGAAATACACGATTAAATCGAATCACTTGGATTATTACACCAATTCGGGTCACTCCTATTTATTTGGTCCTTCTACCATAACCAGTAAAGAAAATTTCATTTACACCGAAAAAGGATTTTACGATACCAAAAAGAATTTGGCCTATTTCAAACGAAAATCCTACATCAAATACAAAGACCGCCGCATTGAGGGCGACAGTTTGTACTACGATAGAAACCGGGAATATGCATCGGCGACCAACAATGTCAAAATCACCGATTCTATCAACAAAGGGATAATCAAAGGCCATTATGCCGAAATTTATCGCAATCTGAAAACCCAAAAAGATTCGATGATGATTACCAAAAGAGCCGTGGCCATAACTTTAGTGGAAAACGATTCGATGTACGTGCACGGTAAGAAAATGATAGTAACCGGAAAACCCGGCGAACGCATCGTACGAGCCTTTAACAACGTCCGCTTTTACAAAACCGATATGAGCGGTAAATGCGATTCGATTCATTCGGACCAAAAAACCGGCTTGACCAAATTGATCAAAAATCCGATTTTGTGGAATTATGAAAACCAGATGACCGGTGATGTCATGCATCTTATCGGTAATAATAAAACCGAAAAACTGGATTCACTTAAGGTATTGAACAATGCTTTTATCGTTTCAAAAGATACGCTCGGCACCGGATACAATCAGGTGAAAGGGCAAAATTTATACGGTAAATTTGAAGACAATAAGTTGCGGGAAGTCGATATCATCAAAAACACTGAAGTCATTTATTACATGCGCAATGACCAACAAGAACTCATTGGCATCAACAAAAGCGTAAGCAGTAAAATCAATATGGTTTTGGATAAAAATACTATCGAAACCATTACCAATTACAACCAAATTGACGGCGATATCTATCCCGAAAAAGATTTACCTGAAAACGCCCGAAAGTTACGCGGATTTATTTGGCGCGGCGACGAGCGCATCAAGTCGAAAGACGATATTTTCCCTCCGGAAGAAAACGAATTAGACGCCAAAATTCAAGCCGAACGCAAAGCCGAAATGGATCAAGACAACAAACCGCTTTTGCCGTCCAAAGAAACCTTGGATTACGACAAAAACAATCCGAGTCCGAAAGCCAAAGCCGCCAAAAAAGAAAAAGAGAACGGGGCAAAACCCAAGGTACAATAGTCTCAGCTTTCAGTCTCATTTCATGACCGATAACTGACAACTGACAACCTACTTATCATGAAAGAAGATTTTTTAAAATACCAAGCGCAAACTTCACCCTATCCTTTAGGCATGGAAGTATCACATGCTGTTGGTTCTTATATTTACGATACTCATAATAAAAAATACCTCGATTTTGTAGCCGGAGTTTCCGCTTGTTCGTTGGGACACCAACATCCGAGAGTAAATCAGGCCATTATTGATCAATTGAACAAGTATTCACACGTGATGGTTTACGGCGAATACGCCCAACATCCGGCTGTGGCCTACTGCAAATTATTGGTGGAACATTTGCCACCAAGTTTGAACAAAATTTATTTGGTCAACTCAGGTACCGAAGCCTGCGAAGGTGCTTTGAAATTGGTGCGTCGTGTTACCGGTAGAAGCCAATTGATTTCTTGCCACAACGCTTACCACGGGAACACTATGGGTTCGATGAGTGTGATGGGTTTTGAAGAACGCAAACAAATATTTCGACCTTTAATTCCGGATGTCGATTTCATTACGTTTAACAACGAAGCCGACTTGGAAAAAATCACCACCAAAACCGCCGGAATTATCTTGGAAAGCATCCAAGGCGGAGCCGGTTTTATCGAGCCTCAAAACGATTTCTTGGCTAAGGTTAAAAAACGTTGCGAGGAAGTTGGCGCTTTAATGATTATTGATGAAATCCAACCCGGATTTGGTCGTACCGGAAAATTATTCGGATTTGAAAACTACAATGTAGTGCCCGATGTAGTGATTATTGGTAAAGGAATGGCCGGCGGTATGCCTGTGGGCGGATTTATTGCCAATTCAACCCATATGGATTTGTTGAGTCACGACCCGAAATTAGGACACATTACCACCTTTGGCGGACATCCTGTCATTGCGGCAGCCAGCTTAGCTACTTTGCAAGAAGTATTGGAAAAAGACTACGCACAGCAATCTTTAGCCAAAGAAAAGCTATTCCGAGAGCTTTTGGTACATCCTTTGATAACCGAAATCCGAGGACGAGGCTTAATGTTGGCCGCCATGACCAGCGACCCGGAAATTACCAACCAAGTCATTTTCAAATGCCAAGACAAAGGATTGATTTTGTTTTGGTTGTTGTTTGAAGGTTGTGCCATCCGAATTACTCCACCACTCACCATTTCTGAGGCAGAAATCAGAGAAGGTTGCGCCATCATCCTTGAAGCGATGAATGAAGTGATGAATGAAGAATGATGATTAACGATTTCAGATTGTAGATTTAAAAATCTTAAATCATAAATCGTTACTCTTAAATCGACAATCATTATTGTTAATTAAATTGTTTACAACAATCAATTAACCCAACAAAAATACGAACCCCGTTTCCCTAATTTTATTAAGGATAATTTTAACACCTACTAGTATGCACCTGGATCACGACGAAGAAGACTACAACTTATCCTTAGCGAAATTTGAATCGATGTTGAAAACCAACAAAGTTTTATTTTTTGATTCAGAGGAATTTGAGGAAATCATACTGCATTATCTCGATATGGGAAAAGCCACTATGGCTAAAAAAGCACTTAAGTTAGGCTTAGAACAACATCCTAAGTCGACAGGTCTGAAACTGGTTCAGGTAGAAATGTTGGTATACGAAGACAAATTGGATCAGGCGGAAAAATTACTCA
The DNA here is from genome assembly GCA_002786385.1 of Flavobacterium sp. FEMGT703F. Lineage (GTDB taxonomy): Bacteria > Bacteroidota > Bacteroidia > Flavobacteriales > Flavobacteriaceae > Flavobacterium > Flavobacterium cheonhonense. The sequence goes on along the minus strand of PGCN01000016.1, from coordinate 75,716 downwards.
ACGAATTGTACGCCATCGAACCTACCAACGAAGAAATATTTATTCAAAAAGCCAATATTTATTCCAAAAGAGACAAGCACGAAAAAGCGGTTGAGTTTTTACAAATTGCGTTAAAATATACCGAAGATTTAGCGGATGTGTACAACTTAATCGGAATGGAATACCTTTTTATGGACAACTTGGAATTGGCCAAAGCGAATTTCATTAAATGTTTGGAAGAAGATTTTGAAGATCAATCCGCGCTTTACAATGTGGTGTACTGTTTTGAGTTTTTAGACCAGAACTTGGAAGCCATCGAATACCTCAAAACATATATCGACCGCAATCCGTACAGCGAAATTGCTTGGCACCAATCCGGGCGTTTGTATTATGGTGTGAAAGATTACGAAAATGCAGTTCGCGCCTTTGAATTTGCGACCTATATCGATGACGAATTTTTGGGTGCTTTCATGGAAAAAGGCAAAGCCTTAGAGCGTTTAAAACGACACGAAGAAGCCATCGAAAGCTATCAACGTACTATTGAATTAGACGATCCTACTTCTTATGCCTTATTGCGCATCGGAAAATGTTATGAGAAACTGGGCAACAAAGTCGAAGCCTTAAAATATTTTAACAAAACTGTACACGAAGATCCGCTTTTAGACAAAGGTTGGATTGCGATTACCGATTTTTATGTACGCCAAAAAAATTACCAAAAAGCCCTATTTTATGTCAACAAAGCCTTGGCTATAGACGACCAAAATCGTTTGTATTGGAAGCGTTTTGCGACCATCAACAAAGCCATGAATTTGTTTGAAGAAGCCGAATTCGGTTACCGAAAAGCAGTAGAGTTTGGTGATTACCAATTAGACACTTGGTTGTTTTGGGTGGATATGATGCAAAACATGGGTGAAATGAATAACGCCGTATTGACGTTAATTCAAGCTTCGGAATACTTTCCCGAAGAGTGCGAGATTGAATACCGCTTGGCCGGATTGCATTTCTCTTTGCACGAAGAGGAGAAAGGCAATTTCCACTTGAGCAATGGTTTGCGATTGAACTCGAAACACCAAACTATTTTGGAAGATTTATTCCCGAGAGTTTGGGAACGAAAATCGGTACAAGACTATATTGCCAAACATCAAAAACCGGAATAAATGTCGAAAAGACAATTTGGTCTGATTGGAAAAAACATTGCCTATTCGTTTTCCAAAAAGTACTTTACCAAAAAGTTTGCTGCCGGTAATCTATTAGATTGTGTTTATGACAATTTCGACATCCAATCTATTGAAGCATTTCCGCAACTCATTACTGATAATCCTCAACTCAAAGGATTAAACGTTACCATTCCGTACAAAGAAGCCGTTATTCCATATTTGGACCAATTGTCTGATAAAGCTGCAAAAATTGGCGCTGTCAATGTGATTCGGTTTACTAAAAAAGGAAATCTAAAAGGCTACAACTCGGATTATTATGGTTTTATGAAATCTTTAGAACCTTTGCTCCAACCGCACCATCAAAAAGCACTTATTCTCGGAACCGGCGGCGCTGCCAAAGCCGTGGCTTTTGCTTTAGAGCAACTTGGTCTGTTGTATACTTTTGTTTCTCGTGAAGTAGGAGCCAACAGTATTCACTACGACCAAATCAACGCGACTACTTTTGACCATTACCAAGTTATCATCAACTGCACGCCATTAGGAACGAGTCCGAATATTGAGGCCTTTCCTCCTATTCCTTACGAATGCTTTACCCACAAACACATCGCTTTCGATTTGATTTACAATCCGGAAGAAACAGCGTTTTTGAATAAAGCCAAACAACAAGACGCCATTACCAAAAACGGTTATGAAATGTTAGTGTTACAAGCCGAGAAAGCTTGGAAAATTTGGAATAAATAGTTTTACCATGTAAGGCAGATAAAGAACTTATGACTTTTATGATTCAAATAAAGAATAATGAATATTAAGCTAATCGCCATTGGCAAAACCGACAACAAGGCTTTACAATCGTTAATTGACGATTATACCAAACGCTTGTCTTTTTACATCAAGTTTGATTTAGACATTATACCCGATATCAAAAACGTTAAGAATCTTTCGGAAGCACAACAAAAAGAGAAAGAAGGCGAATTGATTTTAGGCAAATTAACGCCAACCGATCAATTGATTTTACTGGATGAAAACGGTGCTACTTTTTCGAGTGTCGGATTTTCAGATTATTTGCAAAAGAAAATGAATTCGGGTACCAAAACCTTAGTCTTTGTGATTGGCGGACCGTATGGCTTTAGTGCCGAAGTTTATAAAAAAGCCCAAGGGAAAGTCTCGCTTTCCGAAATGACTTTCTCCCATCAAATGGTTCGGTTATTCTTTATAGAACAACTGTACCGCGGTTTTACCATATTGCGCAACGAACCGTATCATCATCAATAAAAGTACGAAGTTAGAGTTTAGTAGATGTACTCACGTTTGGTTTTGATGGTTACGCCTTTTTGGGTAATGTTCAGCTTCTTCAAAAACAATTTGTATTCGATGTATTTCCCAAACGACATGCCTTTGTCATAAGAAAAATAAAGGCGCGTATTCGGCATTTTATTGATAAATTCTTCCAACTGATTTTTAGAAAAAACCAATTCGTCGTAATGCACCAAATCGTTTCGGTCTAAATAAAAATGACGAATGTTAAAATCGGGTTTCTCCAATTTATAACGAATTTCAGTAAACGGTATAAACGCCAAATTTTTCTTTACGGTATCAGTATAAGTAAAATAGTTCTCCGAAGCTTCGTTTTTGTGGGCGCTGTTGTCTTTTTTGTTTTGCAGTTTTTTAATCTCCAAAATCACTTTGCGCAACGGCAAGCGCTTATCAATGTTAAACAACCAATTGGTAGAACTAATGGAATTATTACGATTCACTTCGACCAAAGTATCTTTCTCGTTAGCGTTAAAAAAGAAATAAATCGGCGAATGATCTTTCACTTCAGCCACTATTGTTTCTTGGGCAACCGGCAACAACACTTCTTTGTCTTTGCCGCAGGACATCAACAACATTGAAAATAGTAGTAAGACTGTCTTTTTCATTTTAGTTTTGGGGATTTAATTTTTTAGCCATTAAACTTTGGTGCAATTTTACGCATTCTACAGCTTCTTTCACATCATGTACTCTTAAAATAGTGCTACCTTTTTGTAAAGCTATTGTATTGAGTACCGTGGTGCCGTTAAGCGCAAACTCTGCTGTAGTTTCTAAGGTTTTGTAAATCATTGATTTTCGAGAAACGCCAACTAATATTGGCAACTCCAAACGGTCAAACAACTCTAAATTGGCCAACAGTTCAAAGTTTTGTTCGGTTGTTTTAGCAAAACCAAAACCAGGATCTACAATCAAATCGTTGATGCCAAAACTTCGGGCTTGTGCTATTTTCTCCGAGAAATAAAACAAGACTTCTTTAGTGATGTTGTTGTACTGCGCCAAACTTTGCATGGTTTGCGGATTGCCTTTCATGTGCATCATGATGTATGGCACCTGAAAATCGGCTACGGTTTGCATCATTTGCTCGTCTAAACCGCCGGCAGCAATATCGTTTACTATACAAGCACCGGCCTCTAAGGCTGCTTTGGCTACCTTGGCTCTAAAAGTATCAACAGAAATCAGGGCTTCAGGAAAATGTTGCAGTATCAGTTGCACTACCGGAACCAATCGTTCGGCTTCTTCAGCTTCCGAAACAAATTCAGCACTCGGCTTACTCGAATACGCGCCAATATCGATAAATGTTGCGCCTTCCTCCAGCATTTTTTCTGCTTGGTTCAGCAAGGCTTTGTCATTGGCATACTTGCCGCCGTCGTAAAAAGAATTCGGGGTAACATTTAAGATACCCATCACTTTGGGAATCGTTAAATCGATTAGGTTTCCGCGACAATTGATCGTCATTTTCCGGTGTTTGTGGTGGTTAGACTGACTTCCGTTAAAATATGCTTAAAACTGAAATTACTAAACTGTATTCATCCCTCGGCAATCAAAAAAATTCTTTACTTTTGGGAAAATTTGATACAAAGATACACTGAAATGAGTAATACTTCTCAAGAATATGACAAGGTTATCGCAATTTGCCGACAACTGTACATCAATAAAATGAAAGACTACGGTAGTGCTTGGCGCATCTTAAGATTGCCGTCGTTAACCGACCAAATTTTCATCAAAGCACAACGCATTCGCAGTTTGCAACAAAATGACATCCGAAAAGTTGACGAAGACGAAAGTGGTGAATTCATCGGTATTATCAATTATTCTATTATGGCCTTAATTCAGTTGGACTTGGGTGTAGTAGAACAACCCGATTTAGATTTAGCGAAAGCCACCGAATTGTTCGATGCGAAAGTAGCTTTAACCAAATCGTTGATGGAAGCCAAAAACCACGATTACGGCGAAGCTTGGCGTGAAATGCGAGTGAGTTCGCTAACCGATTTGATTCTGCAAAAACTACTTCGCGTGAAACAAATTGAAGACAATCAAGGTAAAACCATCGTTTCGGAAGGCATTGATGCTAATTATCAAGACATGATTAATTATTCGGTTTTTGCGTTGATTCTAATGAAATTTGGGCAATAAACAGAAAGAAATCTATTGAATTTTGGTTTTCGGTTTTTGAAACTTATTTGGAATTTGCTTTTTAATATTTGAAACTTAGTATAATGAATACATCAAAAAATAACATCGCTTGGGGCATTCGAATTGTAATTTCGTTTTTGTTTTTACTTTCGGCGGTAGCCAAACTGTATCCGTCGCCTTATTTTGCCATTTCTACTTTTGAGGTAAAGCAATTGTATCCAATGGGCTTTTCTGAAGGATTTGCGCCTTACTTTTCCAGAGTACTAATCGGTATTGAATTGGCTTTGGGCTTTTTGATTTTGCAGAAAAACTTTTTGCGAAGCATTATCGTTCCGGCTACTATATTGTTATTGTTTGTTTTTACGGCTCATTTAACGATAGAAACCATTCAAAACGGTGGAAATTCAGGCAACTGTGGTTGTTTCGGAAGTTTGTTACCGATGACACCTATCGAAGCTATTTTAAAAAACGTAGCGGCTATGGGATTGTTGGTTTGGCTGTTAATGATTGTGCCAAAAAACAATGAAAAAGGACATAACTTTTGGATGCTTACTACGGTAACTTTAGCATCCATTTTAGCGTTATTCATGCTGGCGCCGATTCAACCTGTGGAAAGTCAGTTTACTGTTTCGGAACCGGAAGAAACCGTGACTGATACAGTTGCCACAACACCAATTGACACTGTTGCTACTGAAGTTATCGTAAAAGATACAATAAAAAAGAGCACTGAAGTCAAAACGGAGGTCAAAGCTGAACTAAATGAACCTGCCAAACACAAATCGGGTTACGCTCAATATTTCTCACACATCGACAAAGGAAGAAAAACACTTTGTTTCTTCGTACCGGGATGCGACCATTGTAGAGATGCCGCTAAAGAATTAACCGAATTGCGTAAAAAGACCAAGGACTTTCCGGAAATCTCCATCATTTTTATGAATGAAGAAGCCGATTTGATTCCGAATTTCTTCAAATACGCCGGAGCAGAATATCCGTATAAAATTATTGAAGTCATTCCGTTTTGGAAAGTCTTAGGTTCCGGTAAAGATACGCCGGGTGTCAAATATTTATGGAACGGAAACGAATATAAATACTATTGGGGAATTACCGACAACAAATTCGATGTAATTGATTTTGAGAAACTTATCAACAAGCCTTACAGTGATTTAAAAAAATAAAATAAACGAGAAGGCTTAATATCTTTTATAATGTCGAAAACTAAAATTTATTTTAATATTTTTATATCATGGATGTTTTTATGCTTAGGGTTTTATTTGTTGTTCTTCAGTAAAAATAACACTACGCTTTATAAGTTTCCACTGAGAACCATTTTAGGCCTATTACTCATACCGGTTAATGCCGTTTTGTGTTTAAGATGGATTAATATTTTGAGAACCAATTAGTTTTTGACACTAAATATCACCTTATGATCAAATATATCATGTCAAAAAAAGACAATGAAAAAGCCTTTTGGGGAATTCTCCTGAGTGCTATTGTCTTTGGAATTGGCTATTATTTTTTGAATTATATAGCCACCATGGAAGAACCACCAATGGGACATACCATTCACATCCTTATTGGCACCACTTTAATGGCTGTTAGCGGCTTGGGAGTAGTGCTGATTATAAAATACTTGTACGATCAAAAAAGAAAAAGAATAAGAAAAGAACACAAGAGACGCAAGCATAAAATTGTGTTCCTAAAAAATCAAAAAAAAGAGAATTCAACCAAATAGCTCAGTAAAAGAAAACCATGAAAAAAATAGCTTTATATCTTGTGGCTGCCATAACCACCTTATCGTGTTCTAATGCTCAAGTCAAAGAGTTTTCAAAGGAAACCATGCAAAAAGAATTGGTATTGCCTGACAACAACAAAGTCACTTTTAAAGACCTTCTAAAAAAACACAAAGGTAAGGTTACCGTTATTGAAATTTGGGCCTCTTGGTGCAGTGATTGTGTCAAAGCCATGCCAAAAGTAAAAGAAATGCAAGCCAATCATCCGACTGTTGATTTTGTTTTTATTTCGATGGATAAAGCCTATGACAAATGGCTTGCCGGTATTGAAAAACACGAACTCAAGGGAGACCATTATTGGGTAACCGACGGAATGAAAGGCGAATTTGGAAAATCGATTGACCTGGACTGGATTCCGAGATACATAATATTAGATAAAAACGGAAAAATAATCACCTATCGCGCCATCGAAACCGATTTTGAAACGATTAATGCTACTTTAAAAACCCTAGAATAATGAGACAAAAAATTGTTGCCGGAAACTGGAAAATGAATAAAAATGCGGAAGAAACCGAAGATTTGTTAAACGACTTAATCGATAAACTTCCTCAAGATGTTGACGCTCAAATTATAGTAGCCCCTACGTTTATCAATTTGGCTTCAGCGGTAGATCATTTGGAGTTTACCAATATTGCTGTGGCCGCACAAAACATGCACCAAAACGAAAATGGTGCCTACACCGGCGAAATCTCAGCCGATATGCTCAAAAGTATCGGCGTAAACATCGTTATTTTAGGCCATTCCGAAAGAAGAGCCTACTTCCATGAAACCGATACTATCTTGGCACAAAAAGTGACTACCGCTCTAAAACACGACATGACGGTAATTTTTTGCTTCGGCGAGGAATTGAAAGACCGCCAAAACAACCAACATTTCAATGTAGTAGAAAACCAATTGCGTGATGGTTTATTCCATTTAGAAAACAACGATTGGGAAAAAATTATTTTGGCTTACGAACCCGTTTGGGCCATCGGAACAGGTGAAACCGCTTCGCCGGAACAAGCCCAAGAAATGCACGAATTTATCCGCGAAACCATCCGAAAAAGATACGGCAGCAACGTAGCAGAAGATGTTTCAATCTTATACGGCGGCAGTGTAAAACCGGACAACGCCAAAGAAATCTTTTCAAAACCTGATGTGGATGGCGGTTTAATTGGCGGTGCTGCTTTAAAAGCCAGTGACTTTGCCGCTATTGTAAACGGAATCTAAAAGTTATAAATATAAACAACTTGAAACCTTTCATTAATTTGAAAGGTTTTTTTTATAATAAAAAGAATAAAAGTGTTTTTTATCGATTTTATTTGCATTTTAACGATTAAATGACTTATATTTACTGCGTCACAAATCAAACAAATACCGATGAAATCAAAATTTTTACTATTACTTCTCTTGCTTGGCTTTAGCCAATTGCAAGCCCAATTGGATACACAGAAACGATTTCAATCTGATACCCGCAAATATTATGTTTGGAATGCCGATTTTCAAAAATATGAATTGGTAGAAACGGAATACGAACATTCCGTCATTGATATTCGTGAAATTGGCTCCAAAACCAATGGCTATATCGTTATTAGTATGGTGGACAACGGCCAAGTTCGCATGCACCATGGCTCGATTTATAACTTCACTAAAGACAGCGAAAACGAAGGCGCTTGGTCCATACAATCAAAATTCATGCGTGCGCGATTAATTTACAATCCGAAAGAAAACACTATGACCTACATGTATGACAGCAATGACAAGCGCTACAAGAAATTGATGGTCTTTACAGTATCACCCGATGAATTACCCGATGCTAACCTGAAAAGTGTCGTAAAAATGGACTAAATTTCTTTTTGACAAAATACTTTCCTTAAAGCTACGGGATAATTACCTTTGTCAAAAATTCTACTCATGTCAAATATATATTTAGGGTATCACTTTACCGTTGAACCCAAAGAACTAGGTTCAGAAATCTTAATCGCCGAATTAGGTGAAAAACCGTTTGAAAGTTTCATCGAAACCGACAATGGTTTTAGTGCTTATATTCAGAAAGATTTGTGGTCTGAGGCTATTTTAGAAGATATTTATTTGCTGACTTCCCCGGAATTTAAAATCTCTTATACCATAGAAGAAATCGACCAAGTAAATTGGAACGAAGAATGGGAAAAGAATTTCGAACCCATCGATGTAGATGGTAAATGCCATGTACGCGCTCCGTTTCATCCTAAAACTGATGCCGAATTCGACATTGTTATCGAACCCAAAATGAGTTTCGGAACCGGTCATCACGAAACCACACACATGATGATCCAACATTTATTGGAAACCGATGTGACCGGAATGAAAACGCTCGACATGGGTTGCGGAACGGCCATTTTAGCAATCTTAGCCGAAATGAAAGGTGCTAAACCTATTGACGCTATCGACATTGACAATTGGTGTTATTTAAATTCTATTGAAAATGCCGAACGCAATGATTGCAAAGAAATAACCGTTTACGAAGGTGACGCAGAAATGTTAAAAGGCAAAAAATACGACTTAATCATCGCCAATATCAATCGAAATATCTTATTAAACGACATGCAGCAATACGTAGATTGTTTGAACAAAAACGGTCTATTGTTATTGAGTGGTTTTTATACTGAAGATATTCCGTTTATCAACGCCAGTTGTACAGAAAAAGGACTGACTTTTGTAAAGCAGTTCGAAAGAAACAATTGGGTTTCTCTGAAATACAGCTATTAATTCCAAGTACCAAAGTTTAGTTAATCGAACCCGAAACATTAAACTCGAAACCAGCAACATGAGTACAATAGAAAAAATACAGGAAGACGTTTTAACCGCAGAAGAAGTAGGAACGAATAACGAAATTGTATTGTACAACGACGATGTGAATACTTTTGACCACGTAATTGATACGTTGATTCGTGTGTGCCAACATACCGCCGAACAAGCCGAACAATGCGCTATTTTAGTACATTATAAAGGAAAATGCACCGTCAAAACCGGACATTTCGATGAGTTAAAACCACAGTGTACCCAATTGTTAGAAGCCGGTTTAAGTGCTGAAATCGTGTGATTGCGGATTGCTGATAGCAGATTTTTGATTAAAGTTCTTTAAAATCTACATTCTCAAATCATCACTCTTCAGTCTTCAATCTTTATGCTTCCAGTCGAATTCGTCGTTGTCTTTGATGATGGCGCCAATTTCTACACGCACAACATCGTCAAACTCCGATTGTAAAATCAGCCAATTGCTTTCGTTAAAATGATTTTCAAAAGAGTCAAAATCTTCCGTTGACCAAGATTTAAAGGGTAAGTCCGATTTGAGTTTTTCTACATTCTTCCCTATCACTTTTTGCCCTAAAACAGTACTTTCCGGATGAGAACAAGCGATATACCCTAAGCGGAAATCTTCATCTTCATAGAATGTAAGACTTAACTTTTGCGCATTGTACAAATACAACACATTGCCGTCTTCATCTTTGAATTGTTTCGAAGGCTTGCCGTAGATTGCTTCCACATGGTTTTGCTTCATTCCGAATAGCAGTTGGTCGATACCGTTTTTAGGATTAATTATCATAATTCTAGTTAATTTGAATAAGATGAACGATTAAGATAATGCGTTAAATATTATGAAGAAATTCGACGCATTTAACTATTTTTACACGACAAAAATACAATTTATATGGGACTTTTTTCAGCACTTATGGGCAATGCCGGACAAGCCAGTTCGGAAGATTTACTAAAGCAATACGGTCAGTTATTATTAGACGACGAAAAAATTGAAATGGGTTTCAAACTCATACGCGATGTTTTCATCTTTACCAACAAGAGATTGGTTTTGGTGGAAAAACAAGGGCTTACCGGAAGCAAAATCGAATACAAATCCATCGCCTACAAAGCCATTAGCCGATTTAGTGTTGAGACCGCCGGTACCTTCGACTTAGAAGCGGAATTGAAAATCTGGGTTTCCAGCGAACAAAACCCAAGCATCACCAAACAATTTACCAAATCGGTTAATGTGTATGAAGTTCAGAAGGTTTTGGCCTATTACGTATTGTAAAACCGATTAATACTCAAATACACCAAACTCACTTTGAATAGTGAGTTTTTTGTTTTCGGACGCTTCCACTCTACCCACAATTCTGGCTTCAACACCAAAAGATTCCGAAATGGAAATGATGTCGTTCGCAATTTCTTCCGGCACGTATAATTCCATACGATGGCCACAATTGAACACTTGGTACATCTCTTTCCAATCGGTTTTGGAATTTTCCTGGATGAGTTTGAACAAAGGCGGCACCGGAAATAAATTATCTTTAATCACATGTACGTTGTCTACAAAATGTAACACTTTCGTTTGCGCACCGCCGGAACAATGTACCACACCGTGGATGTCTTTTGAAGAGTAGTTGGACAAAATAGCTTTGATAATCGGAGCGTATGTTCGGGTTGGCGACAACACTAATTTACCGGCATCAATTGGAGAATCTTGTACGGTATCGGTCAATTTAGTCTTGCCGGAATACACCAATTCGTTAGGCACTGCAGCATCAAAACTCTCGGGATATTTTTCAGCTAAATAATGGGCAAAAACATCATGTCTGGCCGAAGTCAAACCGTTACTGCCCATTCCACCGTTATAATTCTTTTCGTATTTCGCCTGACCGAAAGAAGCCAAACCTACAATCACATCGTCGGGTTGGATATTCGCATTATCGATCACATCACTGCGTTTCATTCGAGCCGTTACGGTAGAATCGACTATAATGGTTCGCACTAAATCGCCCACATCAGCCGTTTCGCCTCCTGTAGAATGAATGGTAACACCGAAAGATTTCAATTCGGCTATCAACTCTTCCGTTCCGTTGATGATGGCAGAAATCACTTCGGCCGGAATCAAATTTTTATTTCTTCCGATGGTGGAAGACAGTAAAATATTATCGGTTGCTCCCACACACAATAAATCGTCGATATTCATGATTAAAGCATCTTGAGCAATGCCTTTCCACACCGAAATATCGCCGGTTTCTTTCCAATACAGATAAGCCAACGAGGATTTGGTTCCGGCACCGTCGGCATGCATGATCAAGCAATAGTCGTTGTCGTTGGTCAAATAATCGGGAACAATTTTACAAAAAGCCTTCGGGAATAAACCTTTATCGATGTTTTTGATGGCGTTGTGCACATCTTCTTTAGAAGCGGAAACACCACGTTGGTTGTAGCGTTGACTGTTATCAGAACTCATGTTGTGTTGTTAGTTGTTGTGTCGCAAAGGTAAGAGTAATGAAGTAAAATCACAATGCGAAAAAGAAACAATTTGGAAATGTTACCATTGGATTAATTCTCCAAAATCAAAATTTCTACCCTTCGGTTTTCATCGGCTTCGGTTTCGTTGCGTTCCGGGATTTTATGTATAGGACGAGACACACCGAATCCTTTAAATTTCATGCGCTTTCTATCGATACCGTTACGCAACAAATAACTGTAAACGGCGCGAGCTCTTGCGGTAGAAACATCGTTTACATCAACTGCGGTTTGGCAACAAATATGGCCTTGAATTTCGATTTTTAACTTCGAATTTTCTTGTAAGATACAGAGCAAATCGTATAGCACAAATTCCGATTTCGGGACAACACGGGCGGAATTATTAAAGAAATAAAGATTGGGCAAAGCTATAGTTTCTCCGGCTTTGGCATTTTTGACCTTTTGCGACAATTCGCTTTCAGTAATTTTAGGAGGAATTTCTGTGTAGAAAATAGTCACACGTCGGTTTTCAGCTTGAACAACAGCTTGCTTAAAGTCCTTTCCGTAAGCCACTTGTTGCAAGGTTTGGCTGAATGGAAGACCGCTCTTTTCCAATAAGATTTTGACATTGGCTATGCGGCGTTCTGCTAAATGTTTGTTATAATCCTTAGTATCAATACTATCACAAAAACCTAACAATTGGGTGATTTCAATGTCTTTGTGGTTGGCAATCCACTCGTTGAGCGCGAGGATTGAATTTTGATTGGGGAAATCTTTATTGAAATCGAAAAATACGTCAAACTGCTTTTGAGTAAATCCCAAAACAGACCAAAAAAACAATACTATGACGCATTTGATTTTCATATTAATTTTCGACAATCAGAATTTCCACCCGGCGATTGGCGGCGCGTTCCACCTCGTTTTTTTCCGGTAGCGGATAAATGGGTTGCGTGCTTCCGAAGCCTTTGTAAGACAAGCGTGCGCGATAAACATCGTTGGTGATTAAAAAGTTGTAAATCGCTTTGGCTCTTTGAGTAGACAAATCGGTTCGGTCGACCGGCATACAACACAAATGGCCTTGGATTTCAATTTTGAGCTGCGGATTATTTTGCAACACCAACAACAGTTCATATAATTTGCCTCGAGATTCCGGTACAATAGCAAAAGTATTGATGACAAAATTAAGATTGTCAATTTTTAGCTTTTCTCCGGATTTAGCATTGCCAACCAGCTTCATAAACGCGCGGTCTAACTTGTACTCGGTTTTGGTACCATTGGGATTTTCGAAGACCAATTTTTCGGGATATTCAATTTCGGGTTTGGCTTCTTCAACAATAACGGTATCTTTTTTCAAACCAAGGATTTCAGCTTCTCGCGGAATGTCTTTTTCTAAGATGTAGAAGATTGTTACCCTACGGTTTTCGGCTTTATTGGCCGACTGCTTGAATTTTTCGCCCAAGCTTAGGGTTTTAAAATCGGCTCTGATTTGGATTTGGTCTTTGACTTTGTTGAAAATAAAATCGACTCTTTTTTGGGCTAAAGTATCGTTGAATCCGCTGGTGCCATCTTCATCGGTAAAACCATGTATAGCAACTATTTTGTTGTTACTGTTAGCTAAAAGCCATTGGTTAAGTCGGTTTTCTTCTTTTTTGGTCAGTTCGAATTTGTTACTGTCGAAATACAAACTCACCTGCTCTTGAGAAAAGACGGCAGTAAAATAAAACAGTAAAGCAACAGTAAGGCAATGACGTAACATGAGTAGTTATTTAAGAGTATAACGAAGTTACGGCATTTTTTATATAAAAACACCCGACATTTTTTAAACGTCGGGTGTAATTTGAAAGTAAAATTATGCTTATCGTGTAAACAACAATTCTCTGTATTTGGTTAACGTCCAAACTTCGTCGTCTACCAACAACTCTAATTTGTCGCAATGTTCTCTGATAATTTCAAAGTATGGTTTAACTTTATCACAGTAAGCTTCGGCCATTTTTTGCGCATCGGTTAAAGCATTGGCTTTTTTACGCGCTTCGGTCATGGCTTCTACATTAGAGTTGATGCCTTCGATGTGTGCGGAAATTTCTTTGATTAAGAAGATTTGCTCTTTGGCAATTTTCTCAAAGTCTTTACCGAAGATTTCTTTCAATCCGCGTACATTTTCGATTAAAGTATTTTGGTAACGAATAGCTGTTGGAATCACGTGGTTACGAGCAATATCGCCTAATACTCGACCTTCAATTTGGATTTTCTTAGTGTATTCTTCCAATTCGATTTCGTAACGCGCTTCCACTTCAACGTGGTTCATTACGTTCAAATCATGGAATAGTTCCAATGCTTTTTTAGATACTTTAGCTTTTAACGCAGCCGGAGTGGTTTTGTGATTGCTCAAGCCTCTTTTCTTAGCTTCTTTTTCCCAAGCGTCGCTATAACCATCGCCTTCGAAAAGGATATTTTTAGTTTGCTTGATGTATTCTCTCAACACATTGAAGATGGCTTCGTCTTTTTTCAAACCTTTAGTATCGATCAATGTATCTACTTCTTTTTTGAATTCTTTTAATTGTTTGGCCACAATGGAATTCAAAGTAGTCATGGCATTGGCACAGTTTGCCGATGAACCCACGGCACGGAATTCAAATTTATTTCCGGTGAAGGCAAAAGGCGAAGTTCTGTTTCTGTCGGTATTGTCCAACATTACATCCGGAATTTTACCAACTACGTTCAATTTCAAATCTGTCTTTTCTTCAGGAGACAATTTGCCTTTAGAAACACCTTCTAATTCGGCCAAAACCTTAGTCAATTGTTCACCGATGAAAACCGAAATAATAGCCGGTGGTGCTTCGTTGGCGCCTAAACGGTGATCGTTGCTGGCTGTTGCAATAGCCGCACGTAATAACTCTTCATACTCTTGAACCGCTTTAATTGTATTGATGAAGAAAGACAAGAATTGCAAATTGCTCATAGGCGTTTTGCTTGGAGACAATAAATTCACTCCGGTATCGGTAGCCAAAGACCAGTTGTTGTGCTTTCCTGAACCATTAACCCCTTTGAATGGTTTTTCGTGAAATAAAACTTTAAAATCGTGACGTTCGCCTACTTTAGACATTACGTCCATCAATAATGAGTTGTGATCAACCGCCAAGTTGGTTTCTTCGAAAATCGGAGCCAACTCAAATTGGTTTGGTGCCACTTCATTGTGACGGGTTTTTACCGGTATGCCTAACAACATACACTCTTCTTCCAATTCGCGCATATAGTTTAAAGCTCGTGACGGAATAGAACCGAAGTAATGATCATCTAATTGTTGTCCTTTAGCAGAAGTATGGCCTAACAAGGTTCTTCCGGTTAACAATAAATCGGGTCTTGAGTTAGCCAAAGAACTGTCAACCAAGAAATATTCTTGCTCCCATCCTAAAGTGGCGGTAACTTTTTTAACGTTTTTATCAAAATATTTACAAACTTCAGTTGCTGCCTCATCTACAGCATTTAAAGCGCGCAACAAAGGTGTTTTGTAATCTAAAGCCTCACCGGTGTAAGAAATAAATACCGTTGGGATACACAAAGTAGTTCCGAAGATAAAAGCCGGAGAGGTTGGATCCCAAGCAGTATAACCACGAGCTTCAAAAGTATTTCTGATACCACCATTCGGGAAAGAAGAGGCATCCGGTTCTTGTTGAACCAATTGGCCTCCACCAAATTTCTCAACCGGATCAGAACCATCGTAAGAAGTTTCAAAGAAAGCATCGTGTTTTTCAGCGGTAGTTCCAGTTAACGGTTGAAACCAGTGTGTGTAATGGGTAACGCCTTTAGTCAAAGCCCATTCCTTCATTCCCATAGCAATATAATCCGCCAACTTTCTGTCGATTTTAGTGCCGTGCTGGATGGCATCTTTTACTCCTTTGTAAGCATCGGCAGTTAAGTACTGCTTCATGGCTTTATCATTGAATACATTAGAACCGAAAAGCGCCGATTTTTTATCGGCTTCTTCAAATTTTACCGGTTTTCTGCTCGAGGCATCTTTTAAGGCTTGAAAACGCAAAGTTGACATAAAAAGTGATTTTAAATGATTATACCCTTATTAATTTATTGCAAATATAGCAATATTTTGATTTCAAAATAAGGATACCCTATTTTTTTTAGGGGTATTTTAAAAATAAAATATAATAACCAAAATCAACAGCACCCAGACTTGTTGTTATTATTTAATATCTTTTCACAAGGCAAAATCCTATATTTGCATTACCTTTAAATATAGCATCATGACTGTTTGGATTGTTTTTTTAGCACTGATTTTTTTGTTCTTAGCCTTAGACTTAGGTGTTTTCAACAAAAACCCTCATATCATTAAACCTAAAGAAGCCGGAATCTGGACCGGAATCTGGGTTTCCTTATCTTTTATATTTAGTATAGTTGTAGGTTGGATTTATAAAAACGGACTAATAGACAATCCGACTGACATCACTCCATCTGTGGCTTCCATGAAGTTCATCACCGGTTATTTGATTGAACTATCCTTGAGCGTCGACAATATTTTTGTGATTGCCGTGATTTTTGCTTCTTTTAAAATTCCGCAGAAATACCAACATCGCGTACTGTTTTGGGGCATTTTAGGCGCCATAGTCTTCCGAGGATTGATGATTTTCTTTGGCGTAATTCTGATTAACAAATTCAGTTGGATGACCTATTTATTTGGTGCGTTTTTGATATTCACCGCTTTCAAGATGTTGTTCAAAGGCGATGAAGAAGAATTCAATCCGAAAAAATCTTTTGTTTACAGAAACCTGCGCAAAATAATGCCCATCACCAGTCATGCCGATGGCGAGCATTTCTTTGTAAAACGCAAACATATTACTGCGGCAACGCCTTTGTTTGTGGCATTGATTGTGATTGAAGTGATGGATATGTTGTTTGCTTTAGACAGTGTTCCGGCGATTTTAGCCATTACTTCGGATCCGTTTTTGGTATTCAGTTCCAACATCTTTGCCATTTTAGGATTGCGTTCGATGTATTTCTTTTTGGCCAATATGTTAGAAAAATTCAGCTATCTGGAATACAGTTTGATTGCCATACTGACTTTTGTCGGAATCAAAATGCTTATCATTCATTACTACAAATTCCCGGAATGGGTTTCGCTAGGCTTTATCGCTTTATCACTTGCTGCCGGCATCTTGGTTTCAATCAGCAGAAAAGACAAAGAATAGTTTATTGGTAAATCCACATTAAAACGGGTTGGGCAGAACCTTTTAGTATTGGATCGATGATTTTCATATTGGCATTAGAAATGGTAGGACAACCCCAACCTTCAGGCGTGCCGTTTGGATACACTTCCTTGTCGGACACTTTTTCCCAAGAATGAAAAACGATATAACGAGATTGTGCATTGCTATTGGTTTCTTCCAAGCCATGAAGTACGTATTTAACGTTGATTCCCCAATCGCTCCAAGCCCTTTGCCCAATTTTATATTTTCCCAGAGAAGAGCAATGACTGCCGTCTTTATTGCTGAAAGTCGGATCGTCCTTTGACCAAGTTTGACTCCACGGATAATTACAACAACCGTGACCAACAAGCATTTGTCGAGTAATCTTATTTTGTTTGAAATCGTACACAAAAAAACGATTCAATCCCGAGTGAATACTCATGTCAATTAGTATACAAAAATCTTGGTTGAAGTTGTTTTTACGACAAAAAGTCAAAGCCTCCTTAGCCTTTTCATCGGTTTTGGAAACATCGCCTTTAGGTTTGTGTTCACTTTTATACTTATGGTTGATACTATTGTAGCCGTAAGCAACAACCACTGCTATTAGCAACAGAAGAAAAATCTTTTTTTTCAAGAGTTGGTTTTTTATGTATAACGCAACAGTTTGGTTTATAGTATAAAAGACATACAATAATTTAGGCTGGGGGATTTTCATCAAAATTCACCATCCAGTTGATGCCGAATTTATCTTTTAACATCCCGAAATAAGCACCCCAAAAAGTTTGTGTCATGGGCATGAAGGCATTTCCGCCTGCTGCTAATCCATTGTAAATGCTATCGGCTTCTGCCTTACTCGATGTATTAACCGAAACAGAAATATTGGTTCCGATAATCGCATCACCGCTAGCAGATGTACTGTCGCTTCCCATAATAACAGTATTCCCAATCGGTAAAGATACGTGCATAATTCTATTGGCTTCATCCTCGGAAATCGGAGGACAATTGTCATCGGCCGGCATATCTTTGAATCTGCCCAAATATGGAAATTCACCTCCAAAAACGGATTGGTAAAAAAGGAATGCTTCTTCACAATTTCCGTTGAAAATTAAATAAGGATTTACTTGAGTCATTGTATTTTAAAAAATTATAATTAGACATTTTCACAAAACCACCTAAGGAATATTGCTCAACTGAAAATTTTGATAAAATCATTTTAAACACTTGAAAATCGGAACAAATGACCTCACCTCAATGTCAATTTGAAACTTAAATTAAAGCTATTCTTTGTAGTATAAACTAAAGGTACAAAAATGATTTTAACGAATCACTCGTTTGAGTTGTTTTTCGATAACCGTGTTAATCTCCGGAGACAAATTGGCTTTGTAAACTAAACCAACATAAACCAATGAAACTAAAACCGATTTCAATCCGATATTAACAATGGGATGAAAAGAAAAATCCCAAAAATAGAAAAGGAAGAAACAAATAGCCAGAATGCCCAAAGAATGAAGCGTTTTATAGGTAAACGGATATAAATTCATTTTTTTGACTACAAACACCAATTTGACGGTATTATACATGGCAACGGTAAGCAAAGTAGCGAAAGCCGAGCCTTCTATACCATAAAGTGGAATGAAAATGGCATTCAGTACAATCATTAATACAACGGTTAAAACGCCAAACATTAATACCGTTCGATAGTATTTGGTGTTCACAATAATCGAATTGTTATTGCCCAAAAGCACATCATAAAATTTAGACAAACCAATCATAAATACAACCCAAATCCCACCGCTGTAATCTTTGGGAATCAATAGGTACATTTCTTTGATATTGACAAATATGAGTATCATGATAAATCCACCGATGACCTGCAGGTTGATGGCGCTTTTTTTATACAACTGGTCAAGTTCGTCATGCTTTTTTTCCGTCAGCAAACGAGCCGTAATAGGTGCTACAATTTGTGTCATGGCACGGCTGGGAACGGCAATTACCGTAGCAATGAAAATGGCCACACCATACAATGCGTTTTGGGTAATGTCTTTGTATTGCGGAATCATCACTTTGTCAAAATCGACAAGCATAACCGCAACGCCACCGGAAACGATGATAAAGGAAGAATACTGAATAATTTCTTTAATATTTTGTGGAATAACCAATCGCCAAACCGGCATTTTTATCGAGATAGCGTAGAGCTTCATAGCTACTACTTGCGCCAAATAGGCTAGGGCTAAACAATAGATAAAAGTATCTTTCGCCATTAAATCAAAATGAACGAACAACAATAAAACCATTACAATGGAACGCACTAAAACTTCGCTGATGAAATTTCCGGTGACCGATTTCATATGTACTTTGGCCCAGGCATAAAACACTTCGAAATACGCCATAAACAAACCAATAATCGGAATCAGCCAAAAGAAAGGTTTTAGCGTCGGATTTTCCTCAATCCAGCTGTGTGAAATTTGATCATAGAATGCATAAAAAAGCGATCCAACAGGAATAATTAATACCAAAGGCAGAAAGAGAATGAAAGTCAGAAATTCATCGCGCTCTTTTTGGGTTTTATAAGAAGCAAAAAAACGGATTAAGGTATTTTGGGCACCAAATGCCATGATTGGCATCAAGATATTGGCTCCGGATAGTATGGTGGTAACAATTCCGTAATGCTCTTTTTCAAGGAAGTTGGTGTAAAAAAACAAAGCATTGATAGCACCAATTCCGAAACCAAGGAAAGTGATAATGGTATTTTTAATGGATTGATTTTGTACGATGCCCATGAATGGTTGCGGGTTACGAGTTACGGGTTACGAGTTTGGCGAGTTGTTCGGTTAAACTCTTGCGGGAGTATTGCTGTAACCCAACCGCATGAACTTTCAAATTATTCGCTTTATAGTCTTGGTAGTATTTCATAAGTAAGGCTTTCAGCTTTTCTTTCTCGTCATACGTAAAGAAAACGCCGGTATTGGTTGAAGTAATAATTTCGGCAAAATCTGAATCTTCCGGACCAATCGCTATTATTGGTCTTTCCGAAACCATATATTCGAAAACTTTCCCCGGAATAATACTTTTAGTGTCTTCGGAATCAATTTCAATCAACAATAAAACCTGAGACTTTCTTTGATGCGCTACAGCTTCCTGGTGTGATACATAGCCCAAATTCAGTACAAAATCATTGAGTTTAAATTCGGCTATCGTATCTAAAACTTCCTGACTCACGGCTCCGAGTAACTTCAACTGAAAATCAGCCGCAAAATCCTGATTCTCCTTGGTCAATTCCTTCAAAGCTTTCCACAAAATTCTCGGATTACGCTCCGACAAAAAAGAACCGATATGAGCTACCGTAAACTTTTCATCCAAAGGTTGTTTGGTCACTTGCTCCACATCATAACCATTGGTAATTACGGCTATCGGTTTAGAAGTTATGGCTTCAAATTCGGTTTTAGTAGTTTTGCTGGTTACGATAATGATATCGGCAGTATTGAGCACTTGATGTTCTAAAGCCTTATGTTTTGTTTCGGCATAAGACGACAATTTCAACGCTTTATGATAACCAATAGTAGTCCACGGATCTCTGAAATCGGCTAACCAAGTCACACCCAACTCTTGCTTCAGTTGTAAACCAATGAGATGCAAACTGTGCGGCGGACCGGATGTTACTATAGTATCTATATTGTTTTCCTGAAGGTACTTTTTCAAATACTTCACCGAAGGTTTCACCCACAAAAATCGGGCATCCGGTATAAAAATATTCCCGCGCACCCAAAGTAGCGTTTTTTCTAAAAATGATTGTTTCTTCTGATTTGGAATGATTCCGGAACTGATTTTTTTGGTTTTGTTTTTGCCGAAAAAAGAAGCCAATCCGTAAGGTTCAAAGATTTTATGCTTCAAAATGACAGCCTTCTCCGAAACTTCGCTTTCCAAACCACGGTCAATAATGGGATAGGTCGGATTCTCCGGAATATAAACGATAGGTTGAACATTAAAATCAGGCAAGTATTTCACAAACTTCAACCAACGTTGCACGCCAGGTCCGCCGGCCGGTGGCCAGTAATACGTGACAATGAGAAGTTTTTTGGGAGCCGACATTATGCTGCTTTCTTTCCTTTTTGTTCAAAATAAACCACACCAACTATTGCCAAAATCATCAAAATCGAACTGACTAAAGCGATGGTACTTCCTGTTTTTACCACTTGTGGCTCAAAGGTAAACTCAATGGTGTGTTTCCCTTTCGGAATGGCCAAACCACGCAACACATAATCCACACGATGAATGTCAACTTCTTTGCCGTCGATAGTAGCTTTCCATCCGTTATAGAAATTTTCGGAAAAAACCGCAAAACCATCTTGGGTATTGTTAGAGGTATATTTAATGGTATTAGGCAGGTGTTCTTCCAATTTTAAAGTCGCCAAACTGTCTTTTGCGAATCTGGCCGGCAGGGCCAATTTCCCTTCCTCTGTACCACTTACTGTGGCCACGTTTTTGGTATCGATTTTACCCAGAACTTTCATTTCCTCATCGGCTGAATTGACTGTTTTCAACTCGGATACAAACCAAGCATTACCGTTAATAAAAGGATTGGTTACCGCTACGCTTTCGCCGTCATTGGTTTGCAACAACAAGTATTTGATATTTAAGGCATTCATAATAGGAATGCTTTTCTTTAACGTCATAGTTTGCGGATCGATAATTTTACCTAAATCATTCAATTGTCTGTCGATATGATACTCAAACAACTGCTCGTAACGGCGCGGTCGAACAGCACTGTAACCGCCAACAGATTTGTGGAAATAAGATGTTCTCCCTTGCAATCTGCCCTGAATTTCGTAGACTCTGAAAACCGAATTGTCTTTTAATATTTGATTATCGGCGTCTGTTGGTTCGAAAGGTTGATCGATTTCGCGAGCGCTTCGGAATTGCTTACCGTCGTTGCTTACATAATTCTTATCGATGAAGAACAAATCGCCAACCATAAAAATACCGATGACAATAACTGCAGTAGTTTGCGCCAATTTGCCTTTCAGGTAAAACCACAACAATCCGAAAGTAACCACCATAAAAAAGCCGGAACGCAACAAATCGGTTTTAAACAAATCCATACGGTCTTCTTTCAAAGCATCGATAAAACCCTGTCCGAAGGTTTTGTCTTGACCTTGGCTCAACATATCGGCAATTTGACCGTCTAAAGCGCCCGAGAATGAGAAAGCGCCTTTGCAGATAAAAATCAGTACTACCAATCCGATGGAAGTAGCGGCAGTGTACAACAATGATTTCTTTTGATTTTCGGAATTTTTAAAAAACGATTGCAAGCCCATGATGGCCAAAACCGGTATACACAACTCCAAAATAACTTGAATGGATGAAACCGCTCTGAACTTGTCATACATCGGCACATAATCGATGAAGAAATCGGTCAAAGCCGAGAAATTTTTTCCCCAAGACAATAATAAGGAAATGATGGCGCCCGCTAAAAAGGCATACTTAATTTTGCGCTTATCGTGAAATAACGCCAAGACACACAAAAAGAAAACAATGGCTCCAATATAGGCCGGCGCAGCCACTATAGGTTGATCACCCCAATAGGTTGGCGCGTAATTTTCGGTAAACGTTTGAGCTTCGGTTTCGTTAGCTCCGTAAGACAACATATAATTGTAAACGTGTGAATCAGTACCTAATTTTTCACTATTACCGCCACCATACAAGCGAGGCGCGATTAAGTTCAAACTTTCACCG
This sequence comes from Flavobacterium sp. FEMGT703F, assembly GCA_002786385.1. Taxonomy (GTDB): domain Bacteria; phylum Bacteroidota; class Bacteroidia; order Flavobacteriales; family Flavobacteriaceae; genus Flavobacterium; species Flavobacterium cheonhonense. The sequence goes on along the minus strand of PGCN01000016.1, from coordinate 53,186 downwards.
ACACCGTAACTGTATTCTGTGATATAGTCTTTCGACATCGAAGCCGTTTCTGTGTTTTTAGAACCATCGGGATTAAAAGTCAACTCGCTTTTACCGCGCATACTAAAATCGGAATACTCTTTAGTGGCCATCAACCCGGAAGCATTGGCACCAAGAGCTAAAAGAACTGCTGCTACAAAGGTTCCGGCGATTTTGGGTAAAGATTTCAATTCGTTTTCTTGTACCAACTTGTATAAAAAATACACGGCTAAAACCAACAACAAAATCAGCAAATAATACGTCATTTGAAAGTGGTTGGCATTGATTTCGAGTGCTGTAGCCAACATGGTCAACAAGCCACCGTGCAAATATCTTCGTTTGAAAACCAAAATAAAACCGGCTACCACCAAAGGCATGTAGGCGATAGCGTGGGCTTTAGCATTGTGCCCTACGCCCAAAATGATAATCAGATAAGTGGAAAAACCAAAAGCCAAAGCTCCGAAAAAAGCTTTCAGCGGATCGACTCTAAACACCAATAACAAACCGTAGAACCCTAAAAAATATAAGAACAAATAATCGGCCGGACGTGGTAAAAACCGGAGTGCGTCGTCTAATTTTCCAATAAAATCATTAGGGTAATTGGCGCCTAATTGATAGGTTGGCATACCTCCGAAAGCGGCATTGGTCCAAAAAGGCTCAGTATCAAACTCGGCTCGGAAGTCGTTTTGCTCTTTGGCCATACCAGTATACTGAACGATATCGGATTGGTAGATTTTTTTGCCTTGTAAAACCGGGTAAAAATAGAGTAAGGAAATAAGAATAAAACCAAAAATGGCTAAAAAATGAGGGTAAAACTTTTGAAGTTGTTTCATGCTTTTGGGTTAGGTTTTCAAGTGAAATTACTTAATTTCTTCGAAATCGATGTACTCACCAACAATTTTCTTTTCTTTAGGCTTTTCATTTTTGGAAGCCTGAGCTTGTTGCTGTTGTTGGTACTGCTGTTGCTGTTCTTGAAATTGTTGGGTCGCTTTTTCTACTACTTTCTTGGCTACCACCGGTAAAAATAATCGCGCCAAGAACTTAAATATGTAGTAGAAAGCTAAAATATAAAGTAATGTTTTTAACAATCCGCTAAAAGAGGCCGTATCCATGTTGTAAAATAATTTTTGTCAAAAATACTAAATTCCTTGTTGTAAAATTCGCTTCAGCCTCTTAAATAAATGATAAATTGTATTACTTTTGGGAGACCTTATTCACTTGAAAACCGATGTTATGCTTAAGATAAAAAACTTCAGAGTACTGTTTATTACACTACTCTCTTCTACTGCATTTGCGCAGTACACCGATCTTATCAATTCCAACAGACCCGGAAAATCGATGTCGGCTTTCTCTGTTGGAAAAACCGTAATTCAAGCTGAAGGTGGTATTTACGGGATTCAGGAAAAACACGACTTATTGCGATACGAAGCCAACGGATTCGGTACGGAATTAAGTGTGCGATACGGAGCATTTTTTGATCAATTTGAGTTCAATTTAGAAAGCCAATACCAATACGATTGGTACAAAGCACCTTTGGTGAACGATACCCGCGGTGGTTTCAAGCAAATGACTTTCGGAGCCAAATACTTGGTTTTTGATCCGTTTTTAAAACTGAAAGATGACAAGCCTAATGTATACAGTTGGAAAGCCAATCACAAATTCAGTTGGAAACAATTCATCCCCGCAGTGGCCGTTTATGCCGGATTTAACCTAAACTTAGGCACCAATCCGTTTTCGTTCGAAAGCGATCCTACTATTAGTCCGAAATTGATGCTAATCACCCAAAATCAATTTGGCACCAAATGGGTTTTTGTGACTAATATTATCGCCGACAAATACATGACTGATTATCCGAGTTTGGGCGTTATAGCAACCTTAACCCGTGGCTTTAATATGCGCTGGTCCGGTTTTGTTGAAATGCAAGGTTACAAAAGCGATTATTATGCCGACAATGTTTTCCGTTTCGGTGCCGCCTATTTGGTTAGAGAAAACATCCAATTGGACGCTTCTATTGCTAAAAACATCAAAGATACACCGGCCATATTATACGGTGGTGTTGGTTTGTCTTGGCGATTTGACAGTAACTACGAAACCAATTACACTCGCATAAAAAACGAGAAAAAAGACGATAAGAAGAAAGATAAAAAATCGAAACGAGACAAAGGTAAAAAACGCAAAGACGAAGTTGAATTAGAAAAAGCACCATAATGATTACTGTAAAAGAAGCCAATACCAAAGCCCTTCTCAAAGACTATGTTAAATTTCCGTTTTCATTATATCAGCATCATCCTTATTGGGTTCCGCCATTAATAAGTGACGAGTTAGAAACCTTCGATAAAACTAAAAATCCGGCTTTTACTTCGGCAGAAGCTTACTTTTATTTGGCCTATAGAGACAATAAAGTAGTTGGTCGAATTGCGGCCATTATCAATTGGGACGAAGTGAATCAACAACACAAAAAGAAAGTTCGATTTGGTTGGTGGGATGTGATAGACGATATAGAAGTGACCAAAGCCTTGTTAGAAAAAGTATACGAACTGGGCAGAAAAAATCATTTAGAATACGTAGAAGGCCCGATGGGCTTTTCCAATTTGGATAAAGTAGGTGTGCTTACAGAAGGCTACGATGAATTAGGCTCAATGATTACTTGGTATAATTTCCCATACTATAAGGAGCATTTGGAACAATTGGGTTATGTAAAAGAAAAAGAATACCTGGAAAGCAAATTTCCGTTTTCGAATGTGAAGCCAGAGTTCTTCTTTAAAGCACAAGAACTGATAAAAAAGCGCTATGAATTGAAATCGGTGAACTTTAAAAACACCAAAGACATCATGCCTTACGTTGATGAAATGTTTGACTTATTCAATACCAGTTATGCTAATCTTTCTTCATTTGTGGCCATAACCGACATACAAAAAGAATACTTTAAGAAGAAATACATTGGTTTCATCAATCCGGAATACATCAAATTCGTTTTAGATAAAAATGATAGAATTGTAGCCTTCAGTATTGTAATGCCAAGCTTTTCAGAAGCCCTAAAAAAAGCCAATGGTAAACTTTTCCCTTTTGGGTTTTACCATTTATTAAAAGCCAAAAAAGAGAGCAAAGAAGTACTTTTCTACCTTATTGGAGTTGATCCGGAATACCAAAGTAAAGGAGTTACCGCTATTATTTTTAATGAATACTATAACACCTTTAAAGAAAAAGGCATTCAAAATTGCATTCGAACACCGGAATTAGAAGACAATCATGCCATTCAAAACCTCTGGAAGCACTTCGATCCTGTCACTTTCAGGAGAAGAAGAACCTATCGTATTAATCTTTAAAATAGAATCCCTTTATCAAAAAGGGATTTTTTATTTATAGCATTATCTAAAAACCATTAATCGGCTCAAAAATGCAAGTCATCGGATAAAAAGTGTTGTTCATAGAAAAGTTATGACATTTTTAACATTTATAGCCAAATCTGCATAATTTTATCAAACCAAATAAATCTACACTATTAATTATTAGAATTTTAAATATTAGACTCCATGTTTTTTATTTAGATTTTTGTAATTAAAAAACTACCAAATTGAACCTATTCATGATGTGGTATTATCTAAAAAATACTAAACATTATGAAAAAAAGTACATTACTGAATCTCTCTTCTAATCGAGACTATGTTTTGATTAGAAAAGAAAATGGTTTTAAGATGGACTTTAGTGGGGAAAGATATTTTTCCACTTTGTCAGATTCTGAGAAGATCGGACAAACCAAGAAAAAGGGTATGCTGAATATTCTTTTATTGTTGTTTGTGTTCCTCTTCACCAACTTTTTGTTTGCACAAGCGCCCGCTTGTAATTTGTCCGGACCTTTAAAAGCTAAGCCTCATCTGGGTAAGGTCCTAAAAAACCCTCTCAAGTTTAGTGCGGAAGTCATTAACGACAAACCCAACACTATCTACAATTGGAGTTTTAAAACGAACAACACGGAAGCCAAATTAGTTTCCAGAAACGGTGTCAAAACAATAAGTGTTGATCCCGGAGAAAATGTTGGGAGTTTTACTATTCAACTGACTGTTACTAACGTTAATGCCAATGGGCGAAACGAGAGTTGTACCTGTACACAATCAGTATCAGTCTATAAAGGTTGATCGAATCCTAAACAATAAATAAAAACATTCAATTATGAATTTAAATTTACACAACAATAACTTGAAAGAGGATGGTTGTTGTTTCCAATCTAAGAATAAAGGTTGGAAATGCAACTTAACTACTTTTGTGCTGTTTGTGGCCATTTTGTTTACAAATGCCATTTATGCAGCTACTCCAACAGTATCCTCCTTTTTCCCGGCCTCAGGGGCTCAGGGTCAAGTTGTAACGATTATTGGTGCCAATTTTACCGGTACCACTGCCGTTTCATTTGGTCTGACTCCGGCTGCTTCATTTACGGTTGTAAATGATAATACCATTTCGGCTGTAGTAGGTGCTGGCTCGACCGGATCTGTAAGGGTTACTAACCCATCCGGATTTGGACAAAAATCCGGATTCACTTTCTTCCCGGCGCCATCCTGTAACTTATCAGGTATATTAAAAGCCTGTTTAGCCGATGGCAATATTGCCATTACAACTACTGTACAATTTAGTACAGGAGAACCAACATTAAATTATAGTTTCCCGGCAGGTCTTCAAAATACTACGGGTGCTTCTATCGTTTCAACAGGCCCATTTATTTATGATCCTGTAAATGACTTGGGAACGCAAACTACTATAATCAATCCGGGTACTTCCGGTGGTCAAATTCTTTACCAATTAAATGTTTTAAACGATGGTGGAGAATGTACTTGTAGTAAATCCATAACGATAATCGATTTAGGTTTAGAAGCTTACTTCAATCCTATTACATGTTACGGAGGTACAACTGATTTATTCGTTGATGCTACCTCAAGTGGCTCATCTAAATACACGTTTACACTTCAACCCGGTAATGTCGTTATCGGACCTCAATCTAATCCTTCTGTAGAATTTCAAAATATTGCGGCAGGAAATTATACTGTTACCGTTGTAGACAATAACGGATGCTCTAAGCAAACCGAGGTTACTATTACCCAACCTCCTTTAAATCCTGTTGTTTTAAATTGTCCCGAAAATAAAACTGAGACCTCATGTAAAACACAAGAGGAAATCAATACTTCATTTGCTGCTTGGTTAGGATCATTCAGTTACACCGGTGGTACAAACCCGGTTTTAACAACTCTTCCTGCTACACCAACAGCTCCATCAACTTGTGCTTCCGGTAATGGAAATAGCGTTCAAGTTACATGGACGGTTACTGATGATTGTGGGCAACCTCAAACTTGTACAAGAACATTTACCGTTACTCCTTCTACTCCTGTTAATGTTCAAGGTCCTGAGAGTGTAACTGCCAGTGCTTGTGACTATGCCAATCAAGCTGCTGTTGATACAGCGTTTGCGGCTTGGGTAGCACAATTCCAAACTATCAATGATGGTTGTGATGCTACGGCTCAATTCAACATCAGCGAATTCCAAGCACCTAGATTGTGCGACGGTGGTAGCGTGAGCTTGACTTATAGTATCGCTGACAACTGTTCTGAGGACAGTGCAAGCGCTACATTTACTATTACTCCTTCTACTCCTGTTAATGTTCAAGGTCCTGAGAGTGTAACTGCCAGTGCTTGTGACTATGCCAATCAAGCTGCTGTTGATACAGCGTTTGCGGCTTGGGTAGCACAATTCCAAACTATCAATGATGGTTGTGATGCTACGGCTCAATTCAACATCAGCGAATTCCAAGCACCTAGATTGTGCGACGGTGGTAGCGTGAGCTTGACTTACAGCATCGCTGACAACTGTTCTGAGGACAGTGTAAGTGCTACATTTACTGTAACACCTTCTTCACAAATCACATTTAACTGTGGTGATAACATATCTGTACCGGCTTGCAGCACTCAGCAAGAAGTTAACTCAGCTTGGACAAGTTTCTTGGCTTCAACTTCTGCAAGTGGTGGATGTAGCAATGGTGTATTAACAAATAATGCCCCTTCAAATCCTCCTTCAGCTTGTGGAGGCTATGTGGATGTTACTTGGACTTATAATGTTACAGATCCATGTGGACAATCTGACAACTGTGAAGGACAATTTACAACATTCACCCAAGGAGGCTATGGCACTTCTTGTAACGGAAATAATCCGGGATGCTACAGAGATTCAAACTTTGCAGGAGCATTTCCAAATGGTTTAGTTATAGGATGTGGAAGTAATAAACTAACCTTTACTTCTTCTTCCGCAATTGAAAGTTATTTACCAGCAGGAGGTTCTCCGGCGGTACTTACCTCAAGTGCTGTAAATCCAACTAGTAGCAGAGGCGTTTTATCTTCTCAGTTGATTGCGCTTACATTATCTACCGGATTTGATGCCTATGACCCTAATTTCTCACAAAGCAATACAAGTTTAGGTTCTTTAAGCATAAAATCTGGCGCATTTGCTGGAATGACCGTTTCAAATTTCTTGCAAGTAGCTAATGATGTTATAGGAGGCTGTTCAACAGCTTACTCATTGTCTCAAATTAATGCAGCAGCAACTGCTATCAATGAAAACTTTGATAATGGTACTGTTGACAAACACTATTTAAATTGTCCGGGGCAAAGCAGCAGCAATAATATGACTTGTACAAAACGTTTCACTGTTGAAGCTCCGGCTCCGGTAGTGTTCAACTGTGGTAACAATGTTACTGTTGCTTCTTGTAGCTCTCAAGCTGATGTAAATTCAGCTTGGAATGCGTTCTTAGCTTCAACAACTGCTACTGGTGGTTGTGGTGGTACATTGACTAACAATGCGCCTGCTAACGCGCCTTCAATTTGTGGTGGTTATGTAGATGTTACTTGGACTTACACCGTTGACTCTTGTGGCCAACAAAGTGGTTGTGGTAGCAACAATACTATGACTTGTACCAAACGTTTCACTGTTGAAGCTCCGGCTCCGGTAGTGTTCAACTGTGGTAACAATGTTACTGTTGCTTCTTGTAGCTCTCAAGCTGATGTAAATTCAGCTTGGAATGCGTTCTTAGCTTCAACAACTGCTACTGGTGGTTGTGGTGGTACATTGACTAACAATGCGCCTGCTAACGCGCCTTCAATTTGTGGTGGTTATGTAGATGTTACTTGGACTTACACCGTTGACTCTTGTGGCCAACAAAGTGGTTGTGGTAGCAACAATACTATGACTTGTACCAAACGTTTCACTGTTGAAGCTCCGGCTCCGGTAGTGTTCAACTGTGGTAACAATGTTACTGTTGCTTCTTGTAGCTCTCAAGCTGATGTAAATTCAGCTTGGAATGCGTTCTTAGCTTCAACAACTGCTACTGGTGGTTGTGGTGGTACATTGACTAACAATGCGCCTGCTAACGCGCCTTCAATTTGTGGTGGTTATGTAGATGTTACTTGGACTTACACCGTTGACTCTTGTGGCCAACAAAGTGGTTGTGGTAGCAACAATACTATGACTTGTACCAAACGTTTCACCGTTGAAGCTCCGGCTCCGGTTGTATTCACTGATGCAAACGATGTTACAATTGCATCATGCAGTACTCAATCTCAAGTAAATGCCGCTTGGGCTGCGTTTAAATCTTCAGTTACTGCAACCGGTGGTTGTGGTGGTATATTAAGCGTAATTGCTCCGGCTTATCCGCCTTCAATTTGTGGTGGCTATGCTGATGTAACTTGGAAATACACTACTAGTTCATGCGGACAACAAAGCGGTTGTGGAAATACTAATTATGTAACTATTACCAAACGTTTCACCGTTGAAGCTCCGGCTCCGGTTGTATTCACTGATGCAAACGATGTTACAATTGCATCATGCAGTACTCAATCTCAAGTAAATGCCGCTTGGGCTGCGTTTAAATCTTCAGTTACTGCAACCGGTGGTTGTGGTGGTATATTAAGCGTAATTGCTCCGGCTTATCCGCCTTCAATTTGTGGTGGCTATGCTGATGTAACTTGGAAATACACTACTAGTTCATGCGGACAACAAAGCGGTTGTGGAAATACTAATTATGTAACTATTACCAAACGTTTCACCGTTGAAGCTCCGGCTCCGGTTGTATTCACTGATGCAAACGATGTTACAATTGCATCATGCAGTACTCAATCTCAAGTAAATGCCGCTTGGGCTGCGTTTAAATCTTCAGTTACTGCAACCGGTGGTTGTGGTGGTATATTAAGCGTAATTGCTCCGGCTTATCCGCCTTCAATTTGTGGTGGCTATGCTGATGTAACTTGGAAATACACTACTAGTTCATGCGGACAACAAAGCGGTTGTGGAAATACTAATTATGTAACTATTACCAAACGTTTCACCGTTGAAGCTCCGGCTCCGGTTGTATTCACTGATGCAAACGATGTTACAATTGCATCATGCAGTACTCAATCTCAAGTAAATGCCGCTTGGGCTGCGTTTAAATCTTCAGTTACTGCAACCGGTGGTTGTGGTGGTATATTAAGCGTAATTGCTCCGGCTTATCCGCCTTCAATTTGTGGTGGCTATGCTGATGTAACTTGGAAATACACTACCGGTTCATGTGGACAACAAAGTGGTTGTGGAAGCACCAACTATGTAACTGTTACAAAACGTTTCAGAGTAAGTGCTCCAGCTCAAGTAGTATTATCTGGTGCTAATAATGTAACGGTTCCGGCTTGTAGCTCTCAATCGCAAGTAAATGCGGCTTGGGCTTCGTTTAAATCTTCAGTTACTGCAACTGGCGGTTGTGGTGGTACATTAACCAACAATGCACCTGCTAACCCACCTTCATCTTGTGGTGGTTACGTAGATGTAACTTGGACATATAATGTTTCAGGTTGTGGTCAACAAAGTGGTTGCGGAAGTTCTAATGCTGTAACAGTAACTAAACGTTTCACTGTAGCGGCTCCGGCTCCGGTTGTATTCTCCGGTGCTAACAATGTTACTGTAGCTGCTTGTAGCACTCAATCTCAAATTAATGCAGCTTGGGCAGCCTTTAAATGTTCTGTAACAGCTACCGGCGGTTGTGGAGGTACATTGACCAACAATGCACCTGCTAACCCACCTTCATCTTGTGGTGGTTATGTAGATGTAACTTGGACATACAACGTTTCAGGATGTGGTCCTCAAAGTGGTTGTGGAAGTTCTAACACTATGTCTGTAACCAAACGATTCACTGTTGCGGCTTCTCCTGCAGTTGCTTTCAAATGTGGAGGTAATGTAACTATGCCGGCTTGTAGTACTCAATCACAAATCAATGCTGCTTGGTCTTCATTCTTGTGTTCAACAACTGTAAGCGGCGGATGCTATGGAGGGACATTGACTAACAATGCTCCTGCTAATCCACCTTCAGCTTGTGGAGGTTATGTTGATGTAACTTGGACATATACTACACCAGGTGGTTGCGGAACACAATCTTGTACTAAACGATTTACTGTAGCCACTGGTGCTGCTGTAGACGTAACAGGTCCTTCAAGCGTAAGCTACAATGGATGTAATTTTACAAGTCAGTACGCTTTAGATTGTGCTTTTGCTAACTGGTTGTCTCAATTCAGAACATTGAGCGCAGGATGTCCTGCTCCGGGTTGTGGTCCTAGCGGAAATACTGCTGTATTCAGTGGTAGTCCAAGAGTAGCACCAAGATTAATTTATGGTGGCTCAGTTTGTGTGACTTACAGTATTTCAGGAAATTGTAACCAAGACAGTGTTACTGCTACGTTTACAGTAACCAGACCACAAAACTGTCATACGACTTGTAAAACTGACAATGAAAAATCAGACATGGTAAAAGGCTTAACAGTGAAAGCTTACCCTAACCCATTCTCTGAAGTATTCAATATCAGTTGGAACTCTTCAAGCGACGAAAAGGTAGAAGTGTCAGTATTTGACTTGACAGGAAAACAATTAGATCGCAGAGAAGTAAGTCCGTTAGAAGTAACCGAATTACAAATTGGTGATCGTTACCCTAGTGGCGTTTACAACGTAGTAATTACTCAGGGAGATGAAGTTAAAACTCTCAAAGTAGTTAAACGATAATTAACACTTAAGTTCAATAAAAAACCCTTTCCGATTGGAAAGGGTTTTTTTATAGATCAAAAAAAAAAATTAAATACCGGCAATCAATTTTATTTCATCAATTATTCTGAAAGCTAAAGCATCAGCAGCCTCTTGTGTAGGGGCTTCAGTGTAAATCCTAATTATCGGTTCTGTATTCGATTTACGCAAGTGTACCCATTCGGAAGCAAAATCAATTTTCACACCGTCTATGGTAGAGATATTTTCGCTTTTGTATTTCTCAGTCATAGCAGCCAAAATAGCATCTACATCAATTTGTGGTGTCAGTTCAATTTTATTTTTACTCATGAAATATTGAGGATAAGACGCTCTTAATTCAGCCACAGTCATATCCAAATTGGCCAAATGCGTTAAAAACAAAGCCACACCTACCAAACTATCGCGTCCATAATGCAACTCCGGATAAATAATCCCGCCATTACCTTCTCCGCCAATAATGGCATTAGTAGACTTCATCATTTCAACCACATTAACTTCTCCTACCGCACTGGCTTGGTAACTGCCTCCGTGTTTTTGTGTAATATCTCTTAGCGCACGCGAAGAAGACATATTGGAAACGGTGTTGCCCGGTGTTTTACTCAACACATAATCGGCACAAGCTACCAAAGTATATTCCTCTCCAAACATTTCGCCGTCATTGGAAATAAAGGCCAATCGGTCTACATCAGGATCCACTACAATTCCGAAATCAGCTTTCTCTTCGACCACCAATTTACAAATGTCACCCAAATGTTCTTTTAAAGGCTCAGGATTGTGTGGAAAATGCCCATTAGGCTCACAGTACAATTTAACACATTCCACACCCATTTGTTCCAACAACTTCGGAATAATAATCCCGCCGGAAGAATTCACGCCGTCTACAACAACCTTAAATTTTCGCTTAGCCACCGCTTCGGCATCAACTAAAGGCAATTCTAAAACCTCATCTATGTGAATATCCATATAAGCATCATTGGCTGTAACTTCACCTAAACTGTCTACATCAGAAAAGTTAAAAGCTTCTGCTTCTGCAATTTCTAAAATCTTAGCACCATCGGCACCACTTAAAAATTCACCTTTAGCATTCAGCAACTTCAAGGCATTCCATTGTTTCGGATTGTGTGAAGCAGTTAAAATAATTCCGCCATCGGCTTCTTCTAAAGGAACAGCTACCTCAACCGTTGGTGTGGTCGACAATCCCAAATCGATGACATCAATTCCCAATCCAACCAATGTATTCACCACTAAATTGTGAATCATTGGCCCGGAGATACGAGCATCGCGACCAATTACCACTTTAAGTTTTTCTTTTTGAATGTTATTTTTCAGGAAAGTGCCGTAGGCTGAAGCGAATTTCACAGCATCAACCGGCGTTAGATTGTCACCGACTTTTCCTCCTATAGTTCCTCGAATACCCGAGATTGATTTTATAAGTGTCATTTTTTGTTTTTTTGTTTTAAGTACAAATATAGAAAAGTTCCTGAGTGGCTTAGTGGACGAGTTGCTAAGTTTTTTCTATATTTACGATAACAAAGCTCAGTTACATGGTAACTCAGCTACTCAGCCACTCAAAAAATGAATTTCCTAGCCCACATCTATCTTTCCGGCGACAACGATTTGCTTAAAATCGGGAACTTTATGGCCGATAGTATTCGCGGACACCAATACGAAGCCTATCCGACCGAAATAAGAAAAGGCATATTATTACACCGATCCATTGACAGTTTTACCGATATGCATCCGATATACCGCCAAAGCAAGCACCGATTACACGAAAAATACGGCCATTATTCCGGTGTGATTATGGACATCTTTTACGATCATTTTTTGGCAAAAAATTGGAATTTCTATTCGGATGAAAAACTGGAAGACTATGCGGACAACTTCTACACGCTACTCAAAAACAATTATGATGTATTAACCGAGAGAACCAAAGGCATGATTCCGTATATGATTGGTCGCAATTGGCTAGTCAGTTACGCTTCTATCGAAGGCTTAGAAATGATTTTATTCCAAATGGATCACCGTACAAAAAATCGAGTAGCCATGCATGAATCCATCATTGAGTTGCAACAATTTTACACCGAATTTGAAACCGAATTCCAATTGTTTTTTGAAGAATTACAAGAACATTGTCGCAAAAAATTAGCTGAAATTTAAGCTTGATTTTTACAATTGCTATCCCATTTGTTTTTTGAAATCGTATCTTAGCCGTTCAAATGATTGATCAAAATGCCTTCAAACAAAGCTTCACTTTTTAAAATTGTTTTCCGAAGTATTTTCAGAAGAGCCGAAAACCTGGTTTTTCTTTTGAAAGACAAACTCAACGAGAGAAACTTTATCTATTTCGCTTGCGTTGCTGTGGCCATTACTTGTTCATTTGCTGTAATTCTGCTTAAAAGTTTTGCGCACAACATTTTTTTGTTGGCCAACGACATCAATGGCTTCTTAAAGTTGCCTTACATCAACAGTCTATTACCCATTGCCGGAATTTTACTAACAGTATTTGTGGTTCGCAATTTCCTAAATAATCATATCGAAAAAGGAAGTTCTAAAGTGCTTTACGCAGTAGCCAAAAAAGGCGGTATTATGCCCAAAAAGCAAATGTACGCACAAATAGTAACCAGCTCCTTAACCGTTGGCCTTGGCGGTTCCGCCGGATTAGAAAGCCCAATTGTAATTACCGGTGCAGCCTTTGGTTCCAACTTTGCTCAGAAGTACCATTTGTCGCAAAAAGACCGCATCTTACTCTTGGCTTGTGGTGTAGCAGCCGGAATTGGTGCAGCGTTTAATGCGCCTATTGCCGGAGTTTTGTTTGCTATTGAAGTAGTTTTAACTGATATCTCCATAGCCGCTTTTATCCCTATCATTATTTCTGCGGCAACCGGTGCTTTGATCTCTACTATTTCTTTAAGCGATGACGTAATTCTGAACTTTCAACAAAAATTACAATTCGATTACCACAATACCCCTTACTATATTTTGTTGGGCGTTTTGGCCGGATTGACCTCGGTATATCATGCCAGAAATTTTCAAAAAGTGGAAAAATTCTTCGGCTCTTTTAAAAATAAAGGATATCGCAGGGCTTTGTTTGGGGCAACATTACTAGCCATACTCATTTTCTTTTTTCCGACACTATTCGGTGAAGGTTATGAAAGCATCCGAACTTTAACTTCCAAAAATCCCGAAATTTTACTCGACAACACCATGCTCGAGCGTTTCAAAAGCGAATGGGTTTTATTGGCATTTGTTGGTGTAACGATGTTACTGAAAGCTTTTGCCACCGGATTAACACTGGGAAGTGGCGGAAACGGTGGAAACTTTGCGCCCTCGCTATTTGTAGGTTCTTATTTAGGCTACTTTGTGGCCAAATCTATTAATTTACTTAACTTCACACATCATTTGCCCATTGCCAACTTTACTATTGTTGGTATGGCCGGAATCCTGAGTGGCTTGTTTCATGCGCCTTTGACAGCCATCTTCCTTATCGTAGAAATTACCGGTGGTTACGATTTAATGGTACCACTAATGATAGTATCTTCCATCAGTTTTGCGGTGTCCAAACAATTTGAAAAACACTCTATGGATGTAAAAGGCTTAGCCGATAAAGGTGAAGTTTTCACCAGCGACAAAGACAAAAACATCTTGCAAAGTATTGATTTTTATAATTTGGTCCAACAAAACTATAAAACCCTGAATCTTAAAGATTCACCTAAAACTGTAATAGAAATTTTCTCAACCAGTGACCAAAAAATAATTCCGATTGTAGATGAAGACAAATCGCTTATAGGCTTGATTGATTTTGAAGACGTGAAAGCTTTTATCTTTAATCCGAATCATGTCAAGTTTATGACCTTATCGGAAATCATGAGTCAACCCAAAGAGTTAGTCCTTTTTGAAGACAAGCCCGAGAAAATCATGAAACTGTTCGAAACTTCCGGCACCACTATTCTACCGGTAATTTTCAAAGGAAAATACTTCGGATTTCTCTCTAAAATTGATGTCCTTGAAAGCTATCGTCACCGATTGAAAGAGATGATAATCGAATAGTTTTTTAACAACAACTTCTCAATTGTCTATTCTATAATTCTTTTCAAAAGCTTACCTTTGCTTCCGAAATTTCGGAATGCCAAATTGCTATGCTAGAAACAGAAAATACGATTGAAGTTCTCGGTGCCCGTGTGCATAATTTAAAGAACATTGACATTACCATTCCCCGTGAAAAATTGGTTGTGATTACCGGTCTTTCAGGCTCGGGTAAATCGTCATTGGCTTTTGACACCATTTATGCAGAAGGACAGCGTCGTTACATCGAAACTTTCTCGGCTTACGCACGCCAGTTTTTAGGTGGTTTAGAACGTCCCGATGTGGATAAAATTGACGGTCTTTCTCCCGTAATTGCCATCGAACAAAAAACCACCAGCAAAAGTCCGCGTTCCACTGTAGGTACTATAACCGAGATTTACGACTTCCTGCGTTTGCTTTTTGCCCGTGGTGGCGAAGCGTATAGTTATGTTTCAGGTGAAAAAATGGTGTCTTATTCCGATGAGCAAATTAAGGAGTTGATTATCCAAAATTTCAGCGGGAAACGTATCAATATTTTGGCTCCGGTAATTCGTGCTCGTAAAGGACATTATGCCGAGCTATTCCAACAAATCACCAAACAAGGTTTCTTAAAAGTTCGTGTAAATGGTGAAGTACAAGATTTGCTTCCCGGGATGAAATTAGACCGATACAAAACCCACGATATCGAGATTGTCATCGACCGAATGGTGATTGAAGCGAATGAAGACAACGAAAAACGATTAGCCGAAAGCATCAAAACAGCGATGTACCACGGCGAAAATGTGTTAATGATTCTAGACCAGGACACGAATGAACTGCGTTATTTCAGCAGAAATTTAATGTGTCCGACCTCCGGAATCTCCTACCAAAATCCGGAACCGAACTTGTTTTCCTTCAATTCGCCTAAAGGTGCTTGCGAGGAATGCAAAGGTTTGGGAACCGTACACCAAATCAACCTTAACAAAATTGTTCCAAATCCGAAATTATCCATCAAAAACGGTGGTTTTGCGCCGCTGGGCGAATACAAATCATCGTGGATTTTTAAGCAATTGGAAATCATCGGAGAAAAATTCGGATTCTCTTCAACCGATGCCATAGAGACAATTCCGGAAGAAGCCATGCAAATCATCTTGTACGGCGGAAAAGATAAGTTTACAGTAGCGTCCAAAACCTTGGGCATTACTAAAGAATATAAAATTGAGTTCGAAGGGATTTCGAATTTCATCAAAAACCAATACGACGAGAGCAATTCGACTTCAATCAAACGTTGGGCTAAGGACTTTATGGACGAAATAGAGTGTCCGGAATGTCGCGGTTCACGATTGAAAAAGGAAGCGATGTATTTCAGAATCCACGAAAAAAACATCTTCGAATTATCGACTATGGATATTTCGGATTTGTCGGCTTGGTTTGACGAATTAAGCCAACATTTATCGGACAAACAAACCATCATCGCCTCAGAAATTGTCAAAGAAATCAAAGACCGTTTGCGCTTTTTGGTGAACGTCGGCTTGAATTATTTGTCCTTAAACCGCAGTTCTAAATCGCTTTCCGGCGGTGAAGCGCAGCGCATTCGATTGGCCACACAAATTGGCTCGCAACTCGTTGGCGTGCTATACATTTTGGACGAACCGAGTATTGGCTTGCACCAAAGAGACAATGAAAAGCTCATTCAATCGCTGGAACAATTGCGCGACATCGGGAACTCGGTTTTGGTGGTGGAACACGACAAAGACATGATTGAACGCGCCGATTATGTAATTGACATTGGTCCGAAAGCCGGGAAATTCGGTGGTCAAATCATCAGCCAAGGAACGCCGAAAGAACTTTTGAAAGAACAAACGATTACAGCCCAATACTTAAACGGTCAAATGGCGATTGAGGTGCCGAAAAAGCGTCGCGAAGGCAACGGCAAAACCCTCAAACTAAACGGTGCTACCGGCAACAATTTGAAAAATGTTTCGATTGAATTGCCGCTGGGAAAACTCATTTGCGTAACCGGAGTTTCGGGTAGCGGTAAATCGACTTTGATTAACGAAACGCTGTATCCGATTTTGAATGCGCACTTTTTCAATGCTGTAAAAAAACCGCAACCTTATAAAAAAATCGAAGGCTTAGAGCATATCGACAAAGTAATTGATATTGACCAAAGTCCGATTGGCCGTACACCGCGTTCCAATCCGGCGACTTATACCGATGTATTTTCGGAAATCAGGAGTTTGTTTACCCAAACGCCGGAAGCCATGATTCGAGGCTACAAAGCCGGACGTTTCAGCTTTAACGTTTCAGGCGGACGATGTGAAACCTGTGAAGGTTCGGGTGTGCGTACTATTGAAATGAGTTTCTTGCCGGACGTTTATGTAGAATGCGAAACCTGTCAGGGCAAGCGTTTTAACCGTGAAACTTTAGAGATTCGCTACAAAGGCAAATCGATTTCGGATGTATTGAATATGACCGTGGATGAAGCAGTAACCTTCTTTGAAAACATCCCGAAAATTTATCGAAAAGTCAAAACGATACAAGATGTTGGTTTGGGTTACATTACCTTAGGGCAGCAAAGCACAACCTTATCGGGTGGTGAAGCGCAGCGCATCAAGTTGGCGACCGAATTATCGAAAAAAGACACCGGCAATACGTTTTACATTATGGACGAACCTACGACCGGTTTGCATTTTGAAGACATTCGCGTGTTGATGGACGTAATTAACAAATTGGTAGACAAAGGCAACACTATCTTGATCATTGAACACAACATGGACGTCATCAAACTGGCCGATCATATTATAGACGTTGGATTGGAAGGCGGAAAAGGCGGTGGCGAAATCTTGTGCGTCGGAACACCGGAAGAAATCATCAAGAACAAAAAAAGCTATACCGCTCAATTCCTGAAAAAAGAACTAAATTAGCAGGCTGTTTTTAGCCCGGATTGAAATGAAAATCCTTTTGGTTTGTCCTGCTGAGCTTGTCGAAGCACAAAACAAAAGATTGTAATGGAAAGCCGGACACGAGCGCAGCGACTGGCGCAGCAAACAGCTTCAAAATAAAATAAAAAATTACTATGGCATTTGAACAGTACGAAAATGAAGACCAGAAAATCCAGGAAAAATTAAAGCAAAAAACCTGGAACGAGATAAGAACCAACGACTCTTGGGCGATTTTTAAAATCATGTCGGAGTTTGTAAACGGTTACGAAAGCATGGCGCGCATTGGTCCATGTGTGTCTATTTTTGGTTCTGCCCGAACCAAACCGGATACCAAATACTATTTGCTGGCCGAAAAAATTGCCTATAAAATCAGTAAAGCCGGTTATGGCGTAATCACGGGCGGTGGTCCCGGAATTATGGAAGCCGGAAACAAAGGAGCGCACAACGGAGGCGGGACTTCGGTAGGTTTGAACATTGAGTTGCCTTTTGAGCAACATTTTAATCCGTATATCGACAAAGACAAAAACCTGAACTTTGATTACTTTTTTGTGCGCAAAGTGATGTTTGTCAAATATTCCCAAGGTTTTGTGGTGATGCCGGGCGGCTTTGGTACTTTGGACGAATTGTTTGAAGCGATTACCTTAATCCAAACCAAGAAAATCGGTCGTTTTCCTATTATTTTGGTAGGAAGCGAGTTCTGGTCGGGTTTACTGGATTGGATTAAAGCGACTATGATTGAAAAAGAGCACAATGCCAGTCCGGAAGATTTGAACTTGATTAAAATAGTTGACACCGAAGATGAAGTGGTAGAAGTTTTGGACAATTTCTACAAAAAATACAATTTGAGTCCGAATTTTTAAGCTACAGTTTAACCACAATTCCGATGCTACGGGATTGTGGTTAATTTTTTATTTTACAAGATGTTTTTCAACTCGCTCCATTTTGCCGTTTTCTTGCCCATCGTTTTTTTGATGTATTGGTTTGTGGGTCAGAAATCCAAAATCAACCAAAACTACATTCTGATTTTGGCGAGCTACTACTTCTACTCTTGTTGGGATTGGCGGTTTTTGTTTTTGTTGGTGTTCTCTACACTACTTGACTATTTTTCGGCCATACAAATTGAAAAAAGCGATACACCGCAACGGAAAAAACTTTGGCTTTGGCTTTGTATTTCGATCAATTTAGGATTTTTAGGCATTTTTAAATACTACAACTTTTTTGCCGAATCTTTTGCCGAGTTGTTTACGGCTATCGGCTTTAAAGTCAGCCCACTTTTATTAGAGGTGATTTTGCCGGTTGGGATTTCTTTTTACACGTTTCATGGGTTATCGTACATCATCGACATTTATTACGGTCGCATCAAATCGGAAAAAAACTTTGTCGATTATTCGCTGTTCGTGAGCTATTTCCCGTTATTAGTGGCCGGACCAATTGAACGCGCAACGCACTTGTTGCCACAATTGAAAAAGCGACGCAAATTTGATTTCGAAAAAGCCAAAGAAGGCGTTTACCAAATCCTTTGGGGATTGGTAAAAAAAGTGGTTATTGCTGATACTTGTGCGGTGTATGCCAATGGTATTTTTGAAAATTACAACTCGATGAATTCGCTTTCCCTGATGCTGGGCGCCATTTATTTTGCGTTTCAGATTTACGGCGATTTTTCGGGCTATTCCGATATTGCTTTGGGAACTTCTAAATTGTTCGGCATCGATTTGTTGAAAAACTTTAACTTCCCTTATTTCTCGAGAGATATAGCCGAGTTTTGGCGTCGTTGGCACATTTCGCTTTCGTCTTGGTTTAGAGATTATTTGTATATTCCGTTAGGCGGTAGCAAAGGTTCGAAACTATTTCAAATTCGCAATGTGATGATTATCTTTTTGGTCAGCGGCTTTTGGCATGGTGCGAATTGGACGTTTATCGCTTGGGGATTGATTAACGCCCTGTATTTTATTCCGCTGATGGTACTCAACAGAAACCGTAGCAATATGGACAGCTTTAAATTGGCGTTGAATTTTGATTCGCTACGGATACTAATCAACATCATACTGACCTTTGCCATTACCTGTGTGGCGTGGATTTTTTTCCGATCTAAAACCATACAAGACGCGTTTGCTTACATCTCCAGAATGTTCACCGAAGGACATTTTACCGAGCAATATTTCAAAATTGAGCGTTACACCACCGAATTGTGGAGTTTATTGCTGATTTTTGTGTTAGTTGAATGGAACAGCCGTACCAAAATTGAACCGATTTCGGGGAAATACAGTTGGGTAAAAATGAGCTTTTGTTTAGCGGCTATTTTGGCCTTAGGCGTGTTTTCGGATTATAAAGAATTTATTTATTTCCAATTCTGATGAAACGATTTTTCCAATTTTTGCTCAAAAGCTTGGCGGTGTTGTTATTCACCATGATCGTACTGGACGTATTGTATACCGTGGTTTACAAGCAATCGGATGATCGCAATAAAATCAGCCATTTGTACCATTCCGAAAACCAGCAATACGATGTGGTTTTTTTGGGTTCTTCACGCGTTAACAATCATTTTGTTCCGAAATATTTTAACGACAGAGGTTATAAGACTTACAACTTCGGCATCACGCGTTCCCGTTTGGAAGAATCGGCCTTAATGTTAAAATTGATGGTTGAACGCAACTATGTGATAGACACGCTCATCCTTCAGGTAGATTTGAACATCAACACCAATGACCATTCTGAAGCGATACGTTCTTTGTTTATGCCGTACCTTCACCAATCGAAAACCATCCGTAAACATTACAAAGACATTCCGGAATACAACGAGCTGCTTTTGGTGCCGTTTTACCGCTATATGCATTATGATGCGCGCATCGGATTTAGGGAAATGTACGCTTCACTTGTTCATAAAGAAACCAATGCTTTACATCGCGACGGATTTAATGCATTAACCAAAAATCAGAGACCAATGGTAGCCGCCGATTTATCGAAATATTATCCGAAGCGCAACAAAGCCTATGAAGAAATTAAGGCTGTTTGTAAAGCCAACAATATTCACTTAATAGCCGTGACTACGCCTATGTGTATGAGTACGATTAATCGAGAATATTTTAACCACATTCAAAAAGTATATCCGGAGATTTATCGTTTGGAAGATACGGTGACTGATGACCAATACTTTTCCACTTGCGGTCATTTGAATGAAAAAGGCGCGATGGAATACACTAAGGCTGTTTTTGACCAATTCTTTAAATCCCGAAACTAACCTTGAAACAACTGACCTACATACTTTGTTTGCTTAGCGGTTTGGCTTGGTCCCAACACCATTCGAAATTGGTGGCCGAAGTGGACACAGAAACCAAAGTAATTACTGTAGTTCAGGAGTTGACTTTCAACAATACCACTAAAGACACACTGACTAATTTTGTTTTAAACGATTGGAATCAGGCGTATCACGATAAAAATACCCCTATGGCCGGTCGGTTTTCGGACGAATTTGACCGAATTTTTCATTTGGCTAAAGACAAAGAACGTGGCCGAACGTACAATATTACCATCGTCGACGACCAACAATCAATACTGACTTGGGAAAGAGACAACAATTTCCCCGATGTGATACAAGTACGTTTAAAAGAAAAACTGTTTCCTAACCAAAAAGCCACTTTAAAACTCACCTATTCCATTAAAGTGCCCAATGCTAAATTCACAGGATTTGGCTATGGTGATAAAGGAAAAATGACCCTTAAAAATTGTTTCCTTACTCCGGCCCGATATGAAAACAGCGCTTTTGTCAAATACAATAATCTCAACTTAGACGATTGTGTTAATGCTTTGAGTGACTTTGATCTCAACATTAAAATCCCTTCCCATTTGGTGGTGGATACCGATTTAAATGTGATTGAAAAAGAAAACCTGAACAACCAAACTCTCTACCGTTGTAGCGGAAAAAACCGTTTGTTGCTCAACCTGTTTTTAGACGACGCCAAAGAGTTTTCGGTGTATAAAAACGAACACGTATCAGTAGTTTCCAATCTCAGAGACGCGCGTTTAACCGATATTCAACGTGCCATTGTGATTGATAAAGTAGTGAACTACGTAGCTGAAAATTTAGGTACCTATCCGCATGAAAAAATTACGGTTTCTCAGAACGACTACGACCGAAATCCGTTCTACGGTTTGAACCAATTGCCCAATTTTATCAGTCCGTTTCCCGACGAATTCATGTATGAGATTCAGTTTTTAAAAACCTATCTCAACAACTACCTGCACACTACGCTGCAACTCGACCCGCGAAAAGACGCTTGGATTTTCGATGGCATTCAGGTTTACACGATGATGCAATACATAGAAGAATTCCATCCGGAGAGTAAAATGATGGGCAGCGTGGCCAAGATGAAATTGTTGCGCGGCTATAATTTGGTTAGCTTAGATTTTAACGGACAATACAGCTATTTTTACATGTTGATGGCGCGTAAAAACTTAGACCAACCCTTAGGCGCACCCAAAAACACTTTGATCAAATTCAACGAAAAAATCGCCTCTAAATACCGAGCCGGATTGAGCTTAAAATACTTAGACAGTTATTTGGAAAGCCAAGTAGTCCCTAACAGTATTCGATCTTTCATCTATTTAAACAAAGAGCGACAAACCAATAAAAATGATTTTGAGCTTTTATTAACCAAGAATTCTCCCAAAGCCATTCCATGGTTTTTTGATAAAATCATCAACTCCCGCGACATTATCGATTTTAAATTTGACAAAGTGAGTCGCACCAAAGACAGTATTACATTTTCGTTAAAAAACAAAACCGAAACCCAAGTTCCCATCCCAATTTACGGGATTAAAAACAAACAAGTCGTCTTTAAAAAATGGATAGATACTTTCCCTAAAGACAGTCTGTTTACCATTCCAAGAAACGAAGCCGATAAGATTGTCATCAATTACAAAAACGAAGTACCGGAGTTTAATTTGAGAAACAACTGGCAATCGCTGCGAGGCTTCCGGTTGAACAGTCGCCCAATTAAGTTTATCTTTTTCAAAGATTTAGAAGATCCAAATTACAATCAAATAGTATACATTCCGACCCTAGAATATAACTTATACGACGGTTTGTTGCCCGGCATTCGATTCCATAACAAAACCATATTGGACCGACCGTTTAATTTTGATGTTAACCCAACCATTTCCACCAAAACACAAAGTTTGTCGGGTAAAGCCAATTTTGCCGTGAATCAATTCAACCGCAACAGCAGTTTGTATAATATTCGCTACCAACTCAACGGACATTATCTGCATTACGCGCCCGATGCATATTATACTAAAATCAATCCAATGGTGATTATGCGCTTTCGTCCGGATGATTTCAGAGACAACAAAAAAGAGAATCTTATCTTCAAATACATTATGATTGACCGAGAAAAATCGGCTTTCACTGTAGATGAAAACACAGAGAATTACAAAGTCTTTAATGCCAAATACTACAATGGTAAAACCGAAGTCACCGAGCATTATAACTTATTAGCCGATTTACAATTGTCGGGTTCTTTCGGAAAATTGGGTGGCGAAATTCAATACCGAAAACTCTTCAACGATAAAAGACAACTCAATTTACGTTTGTTTGCCGGTACCTTTTTGTACAATAACAATGTTTCCACTTACTTTGATTTTGGCTTAGACAGACCAACCGATTATTTATTTGAGCACGATTACTTAGGCCGTTCCGAAACCACGGGTTTGTTCAGTCAACAATCCATTATAGCTGATGGTTTTTTCAAATCGATGTTGGAAGTTCGCAGCGCCAATCAATGGATGACTACTTTAAATGCCAGTACCAATATTTGGAACTGGATTGAAGTATATGGCGATGCCGGTATGATTAAAAACAAAAACACTACACCTCAATTTGTATATGACAGCGGGGTTCGCCTTAATTTAGTTACCGATTACTTCGAATTGTATTTCCCGGTTTACTCCAGTAATGGTTGGGAAATCGGCGAAAAGAATTATGGAGAACGCATCCGTTTCATTATTACTTTTAACCCTGATACCCTTATCGGACTTTTCACCAGAAAGTGGTTTTAACTGCTCTCTAACTCTTGCAATTATTACATTATTCTTTACGATATTTAATTATCTTTAAATATTCATCAATCAACTTCGTTTTTTGAACTATAAAATTATCGATAGTTGAATTACATTTTATCAACAGTATGCGGAAACTTGCTGCTTTTTATTTAAATTTGTTTTTTTTAGAAACAAATGCACCATGACTGAAGCACAAACCAAAACCGAAATAACCTTCGAAGATTTTAAAGCAGAAGTACTCAATGACTACCGTATTGCTCGTGTGAGTCGTGAATGCAGTTTATTGGGCCGAAAAGAAGTACTGACCGGGAAAGCCAAATTTGGTATTTTCGGCGACGGAAAAGAAGTCCCGCAATTGGCCATGGCCAAAGCTTTTCAGAATGGTGATTTCCGTTCGGGCTATTATCGAGATCAGACTTTTATGATGGCGATTGGCCAACTAACCATTGAACAATTCTTTGCCGGTTTGTATGGTCACACCGATTTGGCGCACGACCCGATGAGTGCCGGACGTCAAATGGGCGGACACTTTGCCACGCATTCCTTAGACGAAAACGGCAATTGGAACAACCTAACCCAACAAAAAAACTCCAGTGCCGATATTTCGCCTACAGCCGGTCAGATGCCGCGTTTGTTAGGTTTGGCACAAGCCTCAAAAATATACCGCAACGTTCGAGATTTGGAAGATTTTACTAAATTCTCCAATCAAGGAAACGAAGTGGCTTGGGGAACCATTGGTAACGCCTCAACTTCTGAAGGGTTGTTTTTTGAAACCATCAATGCGGCCGGTGTTTTACAGGTGCCAATGGTGATGAGTGTTTGGGATGATGAATATGGGATTTCCGTACATGCCCGTTACCAAACCACGAAAGAAAACATCTCCGAAATCTTAAAAGGATTCCAGCGCGATGCCGACAACAATGGCTATGAAATCATGACTGTAAAAGGTTGGGATTATCCGGCATTGGTAGAAACCTACCAAAAAGCATCGGCTATTGCCCGTGAAGAACACGTTCCGGTTTTAATACACGTAAGAGAACTAACGCAACCGCAAGGTCACTCGACTTCCGGTTCACATGAAAGATATAAGAACGCTGATCGCTTGGCTTGGGAAGCTGAATTTGATTGTTTGGCCCAGATGAGAAACTGGTTGCTGGACAACAATTTGGCTACTACCGAAGAATTAGACATCATCGACAATGAAGCCAAAAAAGAAGTTCTGGAAGGCAAAAAGGCGGCTTGGATTGCTTTTGTTTCGCCTATCAAAGCAGAGCAAAACGAATTGGTTGCCTTGTTACATGCCATAGCCGAAACCAGCGCCAACAAAGTATTCATCGAGCAATATGCCTCAGCATTAGCGGCTATCAAAGAGCCTATTCGCAAAGACATCTTGACTACGGCACGCAAAGTATTGCGCATGATAGTTAAAGAAAGCGGACAGTCGCAATTAGCCACTTGGATTACGAATTACACGAATAAAATCCAACCGAAATTCAGTTCACACCTTTTTTCTCAATCTGATAAAGCGGTATTAGGTGCTGCTGCTGTAGCGCCAACTTATGATGAAACTGCCGAAGAAGTCGATGCCCGATTGGTACTGCGCGATAACTTTGATGCCATCTTTAACAAATACCCGGAAAGCTTGATTTTTGGAGAAGACAGCGGTAACATAGGCGATGTAAATCAAGGTTTGGAAGGCATGCAGGAAAAATACGGCGAATTGCGTGTGGCTGATGCCGGCATCCGTGAAGCCACTATTTTAGGTCAAGGTATCGGAATGGCGATGCGCGGCTTGCGCCCTATCGCTGAAATTCAATACTTAGATTATTTGTTGTACGCCATTCAAATCATGAGTGATGACTTGGCTACGCTACAATACAGAACCCACGGCCGTCAAAAAGCGCCGTTAATCATCAGAACACGTGGCCACCGCTTGGAAGGCGTTTGGCATTCGGGTTCGCCTATGGGAATGATTATCAATGCGATTCGCGGTATACACGTTTTGGTACCGAGAAACATGACTAAAGCTGCCGGGTTTTACAACACTTTACTCGAAACCGACGAACCGGCATTGGTAGTAGAATGTTTGAACGGCTATCGTTTGAAAGAGAAAATGCCGACCAACTTGGGTGAATTCAAAACACCGATTGGCGTGGTGGAAACGATTAAAGAAGGTAATGACATTACCATCGTTTCTTATGGTTCAACCTTGCGAATTGTAGAGCAAGCTTCGAAAGAATTATTAGAGATTGGCATTGATGTGGAAATCATTGACGCCCAATCATTATTACCGTTTGATGTCAACCACGATTGTGTAAAGAGTATCGCTAAAACCAATCGTTTGTTAGTTGTAGATGAAGATGTTCCCGGTGGTGCGAGTGCTTATTTATTGCAACAAATCATCGATGAGCAAAACGGTTACCAATATTTAGACAGCCAACCGCAAACCTTAGCATCTAAGGCGCACCGACCGGCTTATGGTACGGATGGCGACTATTTCTCCAAACCTTCGGCAGAAGATATTTTTGAAAAAGTATATGCGATTATGCATGAAGCCAAACCGGAACAATATCCGAGTTTGTATTAATAATAAAAGGAACCGAATGGTTCCTTTTTTTGTGACGTTTTGTGAAGCACTTCGACAGGCTCAGTGTGACACTGTGCATTGCTATGCTTTTAGTTTAAAAGAACATCTTCTCTTCAATAAAAAAAGCCAATCGACAACACAATTGTCACCCTGAGCTTGTCGAAGGGCAAAACTCATAACTCATAACTCATAACTTATAACTCCTAATTATTATCTTTACCAAAAATTAAAAAACCATGCAACATATTATTGACCGCTTTATCAGCTATGTCACTATCGATACCGAATCCGACCCGAATTCAAGCACTACACCGAGCACCCAAAAACAATTCGATTTGGCCAATAAATTGGTAGAAGAATTGAAGGCCATCGGCATGAAAGAAGTCACTATTGACAAACACGCTTATGTGATGGCGACTTTGCCTTCTAACGTCAAAGAAAAAGTGCCGACCATAGGTTTTGTAGCGCATTTTGATACCACGCCTGATTTTACCGGTAAAGACGTAAAACCACAAGTGATTCACAATTACGATGGTGGTGATATCATTTTGAATAAGGAACAAAACATCATTTTATCGCCTAACTACTTCAAAGATTTATTGCAGTATAAAGGCCAAACCTTGATTACTACCAACGGATTGACCTTATTAGGTGCCGATGACAAAGCCGGAATTACCGAAATCATGACGGCTATGGAATACTTGATCCAACATCCTGAAATTCCGCACGGCAAAATCAGAGTTTGTTTTACACCCGATGAAGAAATTGGTCGCGGTGCCGATTTGTTTGATGTTAAAAAATTCGGAGCCGATTGGGCTTATACGATGGATGGCAGTCAGATAGGCGAATTAGAATACGAGAACTTTAACGCTGCCGGTGTCAAAGTGACTTTCAAAGGAAAATCGGTGCATCCGGGTTATGCTAAAGGCAAAATGATCAACTCGATGTTGTTGGCCAACGATTTCATCAACGAATTACCCAAAGGCGAAACACCACAAGAAACCAAAGGCTACGAGGGCTTTTTCCACGTAACCGGATTAACCGGTAGTATCGAAGAAACCAAATTGGAATTGATTATCCGCGACCACGACATGAAGAAATTCATCAAGCGCAAGGAATTGGTACACAAAATCACCAAAAAATTCAATAAGGCTTATCAGAAACAATTTGGAGAAGACATCGTGATTTGCGAAATCAAAGACCAATACTACAACATGAAGGAGAAAGTAGAACCGGTAATGTTCATCGTAGATTTGGCCGAAAAAGCCATGAAATCTTTAGGCATTAAACCTTTGATTAAACCGATTCGCGGTGGTACCGACGGTTGTCGCTTGTCGTACATGGGCTTACCGTGTCCGAACATTTTTGCCGGTGGTCACAACTTCCACGGCAAGTATGAATACGTTCCTGTTGAAAGCATGCAAAAAGCAGTAGAAGTGATTGTTAAGATTGCTGAATTGACGGCTACGACTGACTTTACCAAAAAGGGAAAGAAGGAGAAAAAGAGCAAGAAGAAATAAGTACGAGGTATGAAGTACGAAGTACGAATTACAAAGTACAAAGTACGAGGTATGAAGTACGAGGTATGAAGTGCGAAGTGCAAAGTGCAAAGTGCAATATAAGATGAAAGAACCTAAAAACCCTTGGAGAAAGAACGAAATTTGGGACGAAGCCATAGAAAAACTTCGTGCTATAGTTTTGAAAACCGAATTGGTTGAAACCCAAAAATGGGGTGGCGAAGTCTATACCTTAAACAACAAAAATGTAATTGGTATAGGCGGTTTCAAGAATTATTTTGCGTTGTGGTTTTTCAATGGTGTTTTTTTAAAGGATGAAGCCAAAGTATTGGTCAATGCTAATGAAGGCGTAACCAAAGCCTTGCGGCAATGGCGGTTTTCGGATGTTGCCGAATTGGATGAAAAATTGATTCTAAGATACATCAATGAAGCCATAGCCAACGAAAAAGCCGGTTTATCCATCAAACCTGAAAAGAAAGAAGCCATGCAATGCGAATTCTTTCAGGAAGCACTCGATAATAACAAAGTCTTAAAAACTGCTTTGGAACAACTAACGCCTTTCAAACAAAAAGAATATTGGGAATATATGGCCACGGCCAAACAAGAAAAAACCAAAGTTACCCGTTTAGAGAAAATCACACCGATGATATTGGAAGGCAAAGGGTTTAACGATAAATACAGGAAATAAGTGAAAAGTACGAAGTGAAAAGTACGAGGTACGAAGTGAAAAGTAAAAATCCCAAATTCCATTAAGGCATTTGGGATTTTTATTTGAAGTTTTTCACGGCTTAGCGCTTCATCAGTTTAAACCATTTTTCTGCATGGTCAGCTTTTAGTCGGACAAAATAAAGGCCGGATTGTCCACTAATAGAGGAAGATACTTTATCTACATTGCTAAACTGTGCTTCTGAAATTAACTTTCCGGTGATGTCATACACTTCTACAATAACCAATTCCAATGAACTGTTTAGTGTTATGCTGAACTCATTCACAGTTGGATTCGGCACTATAGTCAGAGTATCAAAGCTAGTATCAGACCAATCTGTATTGTTTAAAGCGTTGAATTTTGACACTCCGCAACTTTCCGTAAAGCGAACTACTGTACCGTCTATTCCGTTTAAAGCGTCCATTACCAAACCAAAATCGGTATAAGCTTGGGTTGGCGTTGACGGATAGCCCATATTTTTGGCCAAATAGAATTGCTCGTTATCCCCTTTGAAGAAACCGGTAAAACCATAATAAAAATTGAAATTACCTCCATCATTATTCAGAAACAATCGCTTTAAATTGCCGGCTTCATCATAAACGGAAACAAAATAATCAAACTTGTTAATAGTCAAACTATAGCCGTTACCATTAGTACTGTCGAATAAAGCCGTACAATAGTCGCCGTCATTATTGTTATTGAAAATTTGTCCGACTACGTGAATTTCATTCCCGGCTTTTAACATATTGTATCCATAGCCATAATAGGTATGCCCCGAACCCCTAATCCATTGGCAAATCCCGTTGGTATTGACTTTGGCCACAAAATATGGTCCTTGTTGCGTTGACACCGTTGAGCCGTCGGTGTTTTCAAAAACGTGCGTAAAATTTAAAGTACCGAAATAATTATAGCCGGTGGAATTGGTACCAGTAATATAAATAGTCCCATCGCTTTCCACTATCATTTTATTGGCATAAGTCAAATCACTAGGAAAACCGTTAGCATCAATGGTTCGGCTTCTGAGTTTCCAGATAATTTCGCCATTGGGACTCATTTTTACCAATCCGATTTTGGAACCGTAGCTACCATCACCCATGATGGTTTCTGAAATGGTGCTGGTTCCGGCCTGGTAAACCGTGGCTTGCAAATCGAAATCCATTGTAAAATAGATATTGTTATTCGCGTCTATTCCTAAATTACTAAATCCGATTTTATTGGCAGAATATAAATAAACCTTAGTATCCCAAATAAACGATCCGTTAGGAGCAATCTTTACAATTACGTTAGTTGCTCTTGGGGTAACTACTTGCTGGGCTATCTCCTGAGCTAAAGCGCCGTTAAAATAGGTTTGAATAGTTATAAAATTAGTATCCAAAGACGACAGTCCTATCAAATTATTTTGGTTGTCAACTGCCATTTTTACCAAGCCAATATAACTGTTTTGCAAATACCAAATCAATTCACCTTTGCTGTTTAATTTAATCAAATAAAATCCGGGTTGATTGAGCGTTGCCGATAAATCGGTACTTCTCCCGGTATTGTCGATAAATTTACCGCTTCCTTTGCCGGAGATATAAATATTACCTTCAGCATCAACAGCAGTAGAATAAACGCCATTATCATTGTTGTTCCCAAAAGCTGTATTGATGTTGTAAACCGTCCATTTAATCACACCGTTGCTGTCGTATTTAGACAAATAGCCTCCTTTTTTTCCGGCTAAGTTTAGTGTTACGCCGTGATTGGAATCGAAAATCTCATTGAAATACGTTCCGCAAAGTAAAAAGCCATCGGCTGTTGGCGTCATTTGGGCAATATCGGGATTATAATTCCCCGGCCAATTGGGATCATTACTGTTGTTGGTTAACATAAAACATTCTTCCTCAGCGGCATCCGGCTCAAAAACATAGGGTTTTGTAGTGGTAACGGTATCATGACAACCGTTAACCGACCAAGCATGCAAGGTTGTAGTTACAGCACCCGGAGCGCTAAAACTCAATTGCGGATTAGGAGCACTTGAACCCGACACTGAAGCATTCGGTGTAAATTGCCAATCAAAGTTTTGAGCATCGGTAGTATTTTCGAAAAAGTCGACCGTTTCATTGACTTCAGCGTTGATTACGCCTGCGTGAAAATCGGCCTTGGTTTCTTCTACCGTAATCAAAAAATTACCGGTAAAACGGCGACTGCAATTGGCCAAATTATTTTTGGCGTCGATGTAATAATTTCCGGTCACATCAATTAATCCGGTTGTAAAAGTCAAAAGACCACCGGTACTTACACTACTCTGCCCAAAATTAGAACTTGGTTGGCCTTCCATTCGCAACGTATAAATCACTTCCGGTTCTGAATCGGCTATTGTAACTTGAATCGCTTCTTGTTTGCATAAAATAGCATCGCTCAGCGTAACAGTTTTGTCTATTTGTGGCGGATTAACAATGTAAATTGTTTTGGTATCGATTGATTGTTGACCGGCACTGTTTTGTACCGTCAAATCAATGGTATAAGTGCCGACAGCCGGAAAGCTATAAGTAAATGAGTTGGTTCCGGTTTGCACTAAATTGTTGTTGATGTACCAGCTGTAACTGTTGGCGCTACCGGTAATTGCACTTAGCGGGATAGCACCCGGATAGCATCCTCCATTGGCGTTAATACGAACATAAGGTTTGGTAGCACCACCAGATCCATTAGTTTTTAAGATGACACCATTACTACCAAAGGCATAAAAATCGGTTGTGCCATCTTGCTTCCAAAAATCTTTGATATCGTAATTGAGGGAAGTGACTTGCCATTCGGTTGAAACATTAGAAAAAGAACTCGTAGCATAAGATGACCTGTAAATTCCGTGACTGGTTCCGATAAAAATATAACCGGAAGTCAGGATAAAACCATTGGCATCCAGCGATCCATAGAAGTTTTGATTGTAACGGGTCGTAAAATTAGTAACCGAAGACAAATCGGTATACGAAAATGAATTGCCGCCAACACCATATACATTAGAGCTGTTGCTGTTACCAAACAATACATCGCGATTGATTGCTGAGTTGGTTGGTACTACATTTACAGTACCCAAAGCCCCTGCGCTGATAGAAGTTCGCATAATCTTTTGATCAGTGCCTAAGAGTATATAACTACTCGCTGAGCTCACACTTAATAAATCATCTGTTAAACTGTTGGGGACAGGAAAAACCTGAGTGTTGTTAAATCGGAGTAATAAACCATCATCACCCACTGCAAAATAGGCGTTGTAACTCGAAGAAAAATCGATTTTATTCAATTTAGAATTGGTCGGTCCGACATATACTATTTCGTAGGTTAGAGACGGAATGGCTATCTTGATCAAAACCGCCTTCAGTGTTGTTGTATCCTGACCGCAAGCGAAGACAAATCCGGTATTAGACGAGTTGGAAGGATCAGAATAACAATGGGTAAAAGCCGTGTTCTCGTAAATAGTTGTATTAGCTGCATTATCGGTAATTTCAAATCTTGTCCAACTACCCGAACCAACTCCGCCTGTAGTAGTATAATACAAGCCTGCGGCTCCACAAGCTAAACCATTTTCATCTAAAAAAACAGCTCCGGTAAGATTGTCATTGATTCCGGTATTGAGATTCACCCATTGGGCATTGGAAATCGTTGTTAAAAGAAAAAGGAGGAAAAAGTAATAGTTTTTCATGTACTGAATTTATCCCTAAGTGGATTAAGAAAGCCAAAAGTAAACAATTTTATTTCAGCTCATTATGTTTAACAAAAAATCCCAAACACCATATGGCATTTGGGACTTCACTTCGTACTTCGTACTTTTAATTTCGTACTTTGCCTTATGCTTTTTTATTCAAAGCTTGAGTCAGCTCTAATGAAATAGCTGAACGCTCAATTTTTAGTTTGCCCGACATGGTTTCGATAACCACTGTAGTTTCAGCTAATTCCGAAATCTTACCGTGAAAACCACTTTTGGTGATGATTTTATCGCCTACTTTTAAGGCTGATTCAAATTCTTTTTCTTGTTTCAATTTCTTTTGTTGCGGGCGAATCATAAAAAAATAGATTACCACAAACATTAATAAAAAAGGTAAAAAACTAGTCAATTGTTCCATAATAATTGTTGGGTTTTAGTTCTTGTTAGGAACTTCGATGTTAGCATGAATATTTAAAATTTTGTTTCCTTCTTTGGTGTTACACAAGATCGTTACGGTTTTATTCGTTTTACCTTGTTTCCCTTTAGAATCGAAAGACACTTTGATGGTTCCGGTTTCACCCGGTTTGATGGCTGTTTTGGGATACTCAGGCACAGTACATCCACAAGAACCACGGGCTGAAGTGATGATTAAATCAGCTTCACCGGTATTTTTGAATTGGAAGTCGGTACTGACTTTATCCCCTTGTTTGATGGTTCCGAAATCGTGCTCTTCTTTTTGAAAAGTCATGGTTGGATACTTACCGTCAGCCGGTACTTGAGCCGTTGGTGTAGCCGTTTCTACAGCTTCCGGTCTTTGGGCCGAAATAGTGTCCAACAACACTTCTTTATCGTTTACATTTTCTTTTTTGCAAGCGGTGGTTAGCACAAGAAGTGCTGCTAAAACCACTAGATTAAATTTCATTTTCATACTATTATGACAGTTTACATTAAACCTCTACCGGTTTTTTTAATTTTATTTTCGGCTTGGAATTCTTTGACCAAGTTATCTAAAATTCCGTTGATAAAAATACTGCTTTTCGGGGTAGAATACTCTTTGGCAATTTCCAAGTATTCATTAATGGTGACTTTGATTGGAATAGACGGAAATTTCAAAAACTCGCAGATGGCCATTTTTAAAATGATGGTATCAATTTCGGCGATACGATCGGCATCCCAGTTAGGCGTTTTATCGATGTATTCTTTGGCCAATGCCACTTCGTTCAAGACTGTTTTTCGGAACAAATTCCCCACAAACTCACGGTCTTCTTCGTCTTTGTACAATTTGACTATTTTGAAATCGTCTTTGTCTGAAAATTGCTTGAGTTGCTTTTGGATTTGAGTATTCACCAACGGAATATCGTCTATCCAAGTCAGTTTATGGTCTTCGAGATAGTCGTACAACTTTTCGTTGGGCGCAATCAACTCGGTAAACATGTCCACTACAAATTGTTTGTCTTCTTCAAACGTATTGGTACGATTGCTCATGTACTTGGCGTACAATTCACTTTGCTTGATTTCGTTTAAAAGCAACAAGATGTAATCGTCGTTAAGCGACCAGTTATTGATTTTTCGGCTTTCAAGCGCAATACTCAACGAATTGTTTTCTTCCAAATGAAGTAAAACGGCATTGTTGACAAACTTAAGATTGGGGTTTTTCTCTTCCGGTGTAGCCAAGTGTTTGTTTTTGGAAGCTTCTAAGAAAATAATTTCTTTTTTGCGAATTTCCGTTAGAGAAGACAACATGATTAAATACAAATCCTGTATATTATCAATACTTTGGATTAGGAATTTCTCCTCTTTTTCTAACTCTTCAGCATTTTTTTGATGCATCGCGTAGATGGATTGCATCACTTTTACTCGAATATGTCTTCTGTTTAACACGGATAAGAACTTTTAAAAATTAACAAAGCGAAAGGAGTTCTTTCGCTTTGCAAAAATAGGAATATTTTAAAAATCTACTAGTTATTTAGCAGCGTTTTCTTTTTTTCTTTGGTCGATTCTGTTTTGCGCAATTTGCATGGCCGCTTGTTGGGTAGTCATGTTATTCACCTCCGCAAAATTGAAAATCTCTAAAGTGGTATTGTAGATGTTCTCCGTCATTTTCATGGCTTGGTCTTTACCATATTTTACGATTTCGCCGTAAACATTAATAATACCACCGGCATTGATTAAGAAATCAGGCGCATACGCTATACCTCTTTCTCTTAAAATCTGACCGTGAACCGCTTCAACCGCCAACTGATTGTTAGCCGCACCCGCAATTACTTTAGCTTTGATTTTGTTAACCGTTTCATCGTTAATAGTAGCACCTAAAGCACAAGGCGAATAAATATCTACATCAGCAGCGTATAAATCGGCTCCGGTGAAAATTTTCGCACCGTATTTGGCCACCATATTTTCCATTTTATCTTGGTGGATATCGGATACTAATACCTCAGCACCTTCAGTTCTCAAGTAGCTGATTAAGGTTTCGCCCACGTGACCGGTTCCTTGCACCAATACTTTTTTACCTTCTAAATTATCGGAACCGAATTGGTATTTAGCAGCAGCTTTCATTCCCATGTAAACACCGTATGCCGTTACCGGAGAAGGATTTCCTGAACCACCAATAGACTCTGAAATTCCGGTAACATGATTGGTTACTTTGTGAATTCTGTCCATATCTTCGGTAGTTGTACCTACATCTTCTGCAGTAATGTATTTTCCGCTTAATGAGTTTACAAACTCTCCGAAACGTGTAATCATTTCCGGTGTTTTATCTGCTTTAGAATCACCAATGATAACCGCTTTTCCGCCACCTAAATTCAAACCGGTAATGGCTGATTTAAAGGTCATTCCGCGAGAAAGTCTCAAAACGTCGTTTAAAGCTTCCCATTCGTTAGCATAATTCCACATTCTTGTTCCTCCAAGCGCCGGTCCCATAACTGTATTATGAATACCAATAATTGCTTTTAAACCTGTATCTTTGTCGTGACAAAAAACAATTTGTTCATGATTGTCAAAAGAAAGTTGACCGAAAACTGGGTCCATTTTTTTGAGCTCAACCGGTGTGGTGATTTCTGATGTCATATTGCAGTAGTATTAATTTAAGACTTTTTTAAAAAGTCGGTACAAAAATAAAATATTATTCAACAAATAGCCTCAATATGAGCAATAATTAGTAATTTGTTAATAAATTCAATTTTAAACAAGAATACAATAATTTATTTATTCGCAAAAAAATTAACAAAATAAACCCCAAAAAGTCCATTTCTTTAATTTCAAGATGAAAGAACTTCAATATTTAAACAAATATTTTATTAAATATAAATTCCATTTTTTATTAGGAATTTTTATCACTATTGTCGCGCAAATTTTTTCTTTATTCACGCCAAAGTTGGTAAGCCAATCTTTTGAAGCGATTCAAAGTTTTCATTCGAATAACATCAGCAGTGACGTCATTAAAGCCAAACTGATTGAAAACATTCTTTGGATCATTGGCACTACTCTGATTGCCGGCGTTTTGACTTTTTTGATGCGGCAAACACTCATAGTCATGTCGCGTCACGTTGAATTTGATTTGAAAAACGAAGTATTCCAACACTACGAAGTTTTGGATCAAAATTTCTACAAACAAAATCGCACCGGCGACTTAATGAACCGTATCAGTGAAGATGTGGCTAAAGTTCGCATGTATGTCGGACCTGCCGTAATGTATACTATCAATACGTTTATTCGTTTTACAGTAGTGATCATTTATATGTACAATGTATCGCCATTGCTGACCTTATACACTATTTTACCGTTGCCGATTTTGTCGTTTATCATTTTCCGATTAAGTTCGGAAATCAACAAACGCAGTACCACTTTCCAACAATATTTATCTAAGATTTCTAGTTTTTCCCAAGAAATTTTCTCGGGAATTCGCGTTGTAAAAGCGTATGCCTTGGAAAAACAATACCAAGAAGAGATTGTCGATTTAGCCAAAGAAAGCAAAACCAAAAGCATGAGTTTGGCACGCGTTCAGTCGCTATTCGGTCCGCTCATGATTGCTTTGATAGGCGTGAGTAATTTAGTAGTTATCTATTTTGGCGGTTTGATGTACATCCAAGGCGATATCAAGAGTATCGGTACCATAGCCGAGTTTATATTATATGTAAACATGTTGACTTGGCCTGTAGCTTCTATCGGTTGGGTTTCGTCTCTGGTGCAAGAAGCTGAAGCGTCGCAAAAACGCATCAACGAATTTTTAAATGTTAGTCCACAGATTAAAAATAAAGCCAAGGAAAACACCATCATTCAAGGAGAAATCGAGTTCCGAAACGTAAGCTACACTTATGAAGACACCGAAATTACCGCATTGAAAAACATTTCTTTCAAAGTTAAAAAAGGAGAAACGCTGGCTATCCTTGGTCAAACCGGCTCCGGGAAATCGAGTATCCTTTCTTTGATTACCCGTATGTACGATATCCAAGAAGGTCAAATTACGATAGACGGCAAAGCCATTGACCAAGTGAACTTATTCGACTTAAGAAACAGCATCGGTATAGTCCCGCAAGATGCCTTTTTGTTTTCGGACACCATCAAAAACAACATCAAATTCGGCAAAGAAGACGCCACAGACGAGGAAGTAATCGAAGCGGCTAAAAAAGCAGTAGTCCACAATAACATCATGAACTTTAATCTGCAATACGAAACCATGTTGGGCGAACGCGGTATTACCCTTTCGGGCGGCCAAAAACAAAGAGTCTCCATTGCCCGAGCGATTATCAAAAACCCGGAAATCTTGTTGTTTGACGACTGTTTATCGGCTGTAGACACGGAGACCGAAGAGCAAATTTTGAACAATCTGCTTCAAATCTCCAAAGACAAAACCACCATTATTGTGAGTCATCGTGTTTCCTCGGCCAAAAACGCCGATAAGATCATCATACTCGACGACGGACAAATTATACAAGAAGGTTCTCATAATCAATTGGTAAACCAACCAGGCTATTATGCAGAGCTGTATCAGAAACAACTTTCGGAAAAAGAATTAAATTAAATTGTTGTTTGGTAACAAAAATTTTACCATTTTTGAACTATAGAGAAACCTTTTTAATTGACCGAAAGAATATGAGAGAAAATGATATGTTAGAAAAAGATGAGATTTTTTCTAAAGTTTTAAGAGCCGGAAGAAGAACGTATTTCTTCGATGTGAGAGCGACCAAAGCGGATGATTACTACATTACCATTACAGAAAGTAAAAAGTTTACTGAAGAAGACGGTTCTTTTCACTTCAAAAAACATAAAATTTATTTGTACAAAGAAGATTTTGCTGCTTTTACAGACATCTTAGAAGAAATGACTGCTTATGTATTGAATCACAAAGGCGAAGAAGTAATTTCGGAAAGACACCAAAAAGATTTCAAAAAAGAATACCATCACGACACTGCCGATTCGGAAAAAGCAGCTTCAGAGAAAAGCTTCACCGATATTGATTTTGACGATATTTAAAAAAGTAATTAGTGACTAATAATAGTCAAAAGTTTAAAAAAGTCCTGAGCTGAAAAGTTCCGGACTTTTTTTTATCCAATGCGCAATCCGTTATCCACTTTCACATCGGAAGTGAGCAATACTATATCATTATCCTTTCCTACCGAACCCAAGACCAAACATTCGCTCATAAAATTGCCGATTTGTTTTTTGGGAAAATTCACTACAGCTATAATTTGTTTGCCAACCAAGGATTCTTTGGTGTATCTTTTGGTAATTTGGGCCGATGATTTTCTCAATCCTATTTCAGAACCAAAATCAATAAGCAATTGATAAGCCGGTTTTCGCGCCTCGGGAAAATCATTAACTTCCACTATGGTTCCGATACGCATTTCTACTTTTTCAAAATCTGTCCAATTTAATGGGTTTTCCATATTTTTTTAAGCTAAAAAAGCACTCTGTTGAGTGCTTTCGGTTTAGTTCATCGTGAGGTAATTGTAAATTTTTAATCCTTGGGCGTCATTTAAACGCGCTTTCTCTTGCATTCGTTGCACTATAGGCTTCCATTGTTCAGCCGAATAATCTTTGGCATTGTATAATTGGTGGCAACGAGCACAACTGTTTTCGTAAAGCGATTTTCCCTCTGCTAATTCCGGCGATAATACCTTTTCTTTAGGAACTTCAACAGTAGGAATACTGGATTTTGAAGCGCAAGAATATAACACAAGGGCTAAAACCGGTAAGGCAAGTAATTTGTATCTCATATTTATATTTATTGGTTGAAGTAAATGTAACAAAAAATCCCAACCGTAAAAGATTGGGATTTTCATTTAATCAAAACTTAAGTTTTAATTTATCCTTTAACGTCCATTAATTCTACGTCGAAAATTAAGGTAGCATCCGGCGGAATAACACCTCCGGCGCCGCGTGAACCGTATCCTAAATAAGACGGAATAACGAAACGTGCTTTATCGCCTACTTGCAACAAAGCAATCCCTTCGTCCCAGCCTTCAATCACGTGGCCTTTACCTAATGGAAATTCGATAGGTTTTTTACGCGGGTAAGACGAATCAAATGTTTTACCGTTTTCTAACTGACCGGTGTAGTGAACAGAAACCGTTTTTCCGGCTTCCGCTTTTTTACCGTTGCCTTTTTGAATGATTTTATAACGCAAACCGCTTTCCGTTTTATCAAATCCGGCCGCTAATTTTTCCATAGCCGCCTCAGCCGCTTTCTTGGCTTCCTCAATTCTTTGTTGACGAGAACCTTCAAAAGTACGGAACGCTTCAATAGCATTCCATTTTTGGGCTTCGTCTCCTACTCTAACGATTTCCAAACTCTCGATGATGTCGCCTTGTGCTATATCGTTTACTATATCTTGTCCTTCTACTACATGACCGAAAACCGTGTGTTTGTCATCCAACCAAGTCGTTGGCACATGCGTGATGAAAAACTGAGAACCATTGGTTCCCGGACCGGCATTAGCCATAGACAAAACGCCCGGCTTATCGTGACGCAAATCTACATGAAACTCGTCGTCGAAGTTGTAACCCGGACCACCAGTTCCGATTCCTTGCGGGCAACCGCCTTGAATCATAAAATCGGGGATTACGCGGTGGAATTTCAATCCGTCGTAATACGGTTTTCCCATTGGCTTGGCTGAGTTTTCCAATTGTCCTTCGGCTAAGCCAACAAAATTCCCGACAGTTCCCGGTGTTAAATCGTGTGTTAGTTTTACTAAAATCGTCCCTTTGGTGGTGTTGAATTTAGCGTATATTCCGTTTTCCATGATTGTAATTATTAAAAATGAAGTGCAAAGTTACTACAATATCTTGTAAATTTGGTTACCTAAAACCAAAACCATGAGCTCAATTTATTCCAAAGCCGACAATGATGTCATCATTTCCAGAATCAACCAACTCACACCTGAAAGCAAGGCTTTATGGGGAAAAATGACGGTTGATCAAATGTTCAAACATTGCAACGAAGCCATAATAGTCGCTTTTGGAGAAAATGAAATCAAAGTCAACTTCTTCTTGAGATTGTTGGGTCGCCTGCTAAAGAACAAGGTGTTCAACAACGAATTCCAAAAAAACAGTCCAACCGCCAAAGAATTTGTGTTTACAGCGCAATACGATTTTGAAACTGCTCAAAAAGAATTTATCCGCAACTTCGCCAGGTTTGCCGAAGGACCAAAAGCCATTACACTCAAGGTACATCCGTTTTGGGGACCAATGTCAGATGAAGATTGGAACAAACTGATGTGGAATCATATTGATCATCATTTGAGACAGTTTGGGGTTTAAAAAAGAATAAAGAAAAGAGAAAAAAGATGAAAGACGCATCTGATTACATCAAACTGAATAAGGCTACTTGGAACGACAAGGTTGATGTTCACATGGCTTCCGCGTTTTACGATATGGAAGCATTTTTACAAGGAAAAACAACTTTAAACGACATTGAATTGACGTTATTAGGCGATATCTCCGGTAAAAAAATATTGCATTTGCAGTGCCATTTCGGGCAAGACAGTCTGTCCTTAGCGCGCATGGGTGCACAAGTTACCGGTGTTGACTTATCGGACAAAGCCATTCAAAGAGCGCAAGAATTGACCGAAAAACTCAACCTTAAAGCTACCTTTGTTTGCTGTGATATTTATGAGGCGCCAACCGTTATTGAGGAAAAATTCGATATCGTTTTTACCAGTTACGGCACCATTGGCTGGTTTCCTAATTTGGACCAATGGGCTGCTGTTGTAGCGCATTTTTTAAAGCCAAACGGACAATTTGTTATGGCCGATTTCCATCCGGTAGTTTGGATGTACGACAATGATTTTAAAACAGTGTTTTACAATTATTTCAATGTTGCTCCCATTGTAGAAGCGGAAACCGGAACTTATGCCGACCGAGAAGCACCAATTGAAAACAAAACGATTACTTGGAATCATCCGATAAGCGAAATCCTGAACGCCTTGATTGATTCGGGTCTCGATATCAAACGCTTTAACGAATATGATTATTCGCCTTACAATTGTTTCAATCAAACAGAAGAATTCGATCCCGAAGGGTCGGGAGGAAAATATCGAATTCAAGCTTTTGGCAACAAAATTCCGATGGTGTATTCGATTTTGGCCATTAAAAAGTAAGTTCCTATGGTAACAGATACCCTAGCCCCGATGGGAGCGGCATCCTTTTTTATAGAAAAGCCTCTCGACTGCGCTCGAGGTGACAAAAAAGATACAGCGGACAGCGGGAAACAGCTTCTCACTTCGACAAGTTCAGTGTGACACTCTATTTTATATCTTTGCGCCATGCGAATAGACATTATTACCATATTACCAGAACTAATGCGAAGCCCATTTGAAGCTTCCATCATGAAACGCGCCATCGAAAAAGGATTGGTAGAAGTGCATTTTCACAATTTGAGGGATTATACTAAAAATAAACAAAAAAGCGTAGACGATTACCAGTTTGGTGGCGGTGCCGGCATGGTAATGATGATCCAACCCATAGACGATTGCATCACCCATTTGAAAAGCCAACGCCAGTACGACGAGGTAATTTACATGACTCCTGACGGAGAAACTTTGAACCAAAAAATGGCCAACACCATGTCGATGTACGAGAACATCATCATCCTTTGCGGACATTATAAAGGCGTTGACCAAAGAGTGCGAGACCATTTTATTACCAAAGAAATCTCGATAGGCGATTATGTCTTATCCGGCGGTGAAATTGGTGCCATAGTATTATGCGATGCCTTAATCCGATTAATTCCCGGCGTTTTAAGCGATGAGACTTCAGCGTTGACCGACAGTTTCCAAGACAATTTACTTTCCGGACCAATCTACACGCGTCCCGCAGATTACAAAGGTTGGAAAGTACCTGAGGTGCTCACCAGCGGTCATTTTGCCAAAATAGAACAATGGCGCGAGGAAAAGGCTTTTGAACACACGAAAAACAGAAGACCGGATTTGCTGGAAGAGTAGATAAAAGTTATGAGTTATAAGTTATGAGTTATTTCTAAACTTATAATAATTTGACTTTTAGCACTTTACATCTATTAAAAATCACAAAAAAAATTCATAATTCATAATTCGTAATTCGTATTTCTTTTTTATATTTGCACCCACATTTGACCAACCTCTGGCGAGAACCGTGAATGTTGCTCAGATTTTAAACCATAATAATAACAAAAATGGCAAATTTAGTAGATTTCGTTAACAACGAATTGTCAACAAAAAAAGATTTCCCTGAATTCGGTGCCGGTGATACTATCACGGTATACTACGAAATTAAAGAGGGTGAAAAAACAAGAACTCAGTTTTTCAAAGGAGTAGTTATCCAAAGAAAAGGAGCCGGATTGACTGAAACATTCACCATCCGTAAAATGTCAGGTGCTGTAGGTGTAGAGCGTATCTTCCCTGTAAACATGCCGGCATTACAAAAAATTGAAGTTAACCAAAGAGGTAAAGTTAGAAGAGCTCGTATCTACTACTTTAGAGAACTTACTGGTAAAAAAGCAAAAATCAAAGAAAGAAGAAGATAATTTTTCGCTTTGTGCTCATAAAAAAAGTCTCGATTTTATCGGGACTTTTTTTATTCCCGAAAATTTAAACGCCTTATTTTGACAATTCGCCATTTTTTTTCCCTTTAATTGTCAATTTGATAATTCAATCGATTTCGTAAAACCTTCCCACTGATTTCTTTATATTTGCTTGCTTCAAAATGAGGGATTTGACGCAACACTATGCGAACAAACAATACGAATAAAAACCTTTACAATGACACAAAAATCAAAAATCCACTACACTTTAACGGATGAAGCGCCCATGCTGGCTACCCATTCGTTTTTGCCTATAGTACAAGCCTTTACCGCTCCGGCAAACATCGATATTGAATTGAGAGATATTTCACTAGCCGGCAGAATTTTAGCCAACTTTCCCAACTATTTAAAAGAAGATCAAAAAGTTAGCGATGCTTTAACCGAATTGGGACAATTGGCCACTCAACCTGAAGCCAACATCATAAAATTACCCAATATTTCCGCTTCTATTCCTCAGTTAACCGATGCCATAGCCGAGTTGCAAGCACACGGTTACGCCGTACCAAACTATCCGGACAATCCGCAAACTGACGAAGAAAAAGCCGTTAAAGCTG
The DNA here is from genome assembly GCA_002786385.1 of Flavobacterium sp. FEMGT703F. Classification (GTDB taxonomy): domain Bacteria; phylum Bacteroidota; class Bacteroidia; order Flavobacteriales; family Flavobacteriaceae; genus Flavobacterium; species Flavobacterium cheonhonense. Next base: position 10,949 of record PGCN01000016.1, on the reverse strand, counting down.
CTTATGCTAAAGTATTAGGTTCAGCGGTTAACCCTGTTTTACGCGAAGGAAACTCTGATCGCAGGGCACCGAAAGCCGTTAAAAATTACGCCAAAGCCAATCCGCACTCTATGGGCGCTTGGTCGAAAGATTCTAAAACCAAAGTCGCCTTCATGAACGAAGGTGATTTTTACGGCACTGAAAAATCGGTTACCGTAGCCAACGCCGGGCAATTCAAAATTGAATTCGTAGCCCAAGACGGCAGTGTAAAAGAATTAAAAGGCTTGTCTAATCTTAAAGCCGGCGAAGTAATCGATTCTTCGGTGATGAATTTAAAAGCCTTGAAAGCTTTCGTTTCTCAAACCATTGAAGAAGCCAAAGCGGCAGGTGTTTTACTATCGGCTCATTTAAAAGCCACGATGATGAAAGTGTCTGACCCGATTATTTTCGGCGCTATTGTTGAAGTCTATTTCAAGGATATTTTTGTAAAATATGCTGACACATTCCACACCTTAGGTTACAAAGCCAATAATGGATTGGGCGATTTGTACGCTAAAATTGCAGGTCACGCTCAAGAAGCCGAAATCAAAGCTGCCATTGAAGCTGCTATAGCCAACGGTCCGGCCTTAGCTATGGTAAACTCTGACAAAGGCATTACCAACTTACACGTACCATCTGACGTTATTGTAGATGCTTCTATGCCGGCGATGATTCGTACTTCGGGACAAATGTGGAACGCAGCCGGTAAAGCTCAAGATACTTTTGCTTTAATTCCGGATCGTTGTTACGCCGGAGTATACGTTGCTACCATAGAAGACTGTAAAATCAATGGTGCTTTAGACCCGAGAACTATGGGTTCAGTGCCCAATGTAGGTTTGATGGCGCAAAAAGCGGAAGAATACGGTTCGCACGATAAAACCTTCCAAGCCGAAGCAGCTGGTGTAATCCGTGTGACCGATGGCGAAGGTACTATCTTTATGGAACAAGTCGTAGAAGCCGGCGATATTTTCAGAATGTGTCAAACCAAAGACGCACCAATTCAAGACTGGGTGAAATTAGCCGTGAACAGAGCGCGTTTGTCTGCCACTCCGGCCATTTTCTGGTTGGATGATAACCGCGCACACGACCGTGAAATTATTAAAAAAGTAAATCACTATCTGAAAGACTACGACACCAACGGATTGGATATTCGCATCATGAATCCGATTGAGGCTACCAAAGTCACTTTAGAGAGAATTCGCCAAGGCTTAGACACCATTTCGGTTACCGGAAACGTGTTGCGTGACTACTTGACGGATTTGTTCCCAATTTTAGAAGTAGGTACCTCAGCTAAAATGTTATCGATAGTTCCGTTGATGAACGGCGGTGGCTTATTTGAAACCGGTGCCGGTGGTTCAGCCCCAAAACACATTGAACAATTCATTGAAGAAGGCTATTTGCGTTGGGATTCGTTAGGCGAATTTTTGGCCTTAGGCGCTTCTTTAGAGCATTTGGCACAAACCCAAAACAATCCGAAAGCGATGGTTTTAGCCGAAGCCTTAGATGTAGCCACTGAGAAATTCTTAGCCAATGACAAATCGCCTGCGCGTAAAGTTGGTGAAATAGACAACAGAGGTTCTCATTTTTACCTAGCGATGTATTGGGCTGAAGCTTTAGCGGCTCAAACCAAAGACGCTGAACTGAGTGCTAAATTCGCCGATGTTGCCCGTGAGTTCAATACTAACGAAGCGACCATAAACGAAGAGTTGATTGGCGCACAAGGCCAACCGCAAGACATTGGCGGGTATTACCAACCGGTAAAAGCATTGACAGATAAAGCGATGCGACCAAGCCAAACTTTCAACACCATACTTTCTAAATTGGTTTAATGATAACCAAAAGCAATAAAAAAGCGTCTCGATTGAGACGCTTTTTTATTTTTGTTCTTCCAGGGTTCCGGCGTTTTTTAAGATGATTATTTTGGCCCTAACTCCGGTCGTTAAATTCCATTTGTTGGTGGTAATCATGCCTTTCTTTTGATCGTAAATGACAAATTGGGCTGTATTAGGTCCGGATGCGCCTTGGTTCATCGCTTCAATTTCAATTTTATTGATGCCTTCATTCAAATCCAGAAAAACTTCTTTGTAATCTACATCTAACAATATCCCGTCAACCACTATCCTATCGTTAAGCCAAATACGAACCACATCGCCATCCGGTGCTTCGTGATCACGACAAGCTATACTGATGATTTTAGTTCCGGTTTTGAATTGCCCCAAAAAACTGTCACTCTTAAATTTCTCCAGAATTTCTCCATCATCCGTCTTTCTGTTCATTTTTTCAGTATAATACTTCGACGGATTTTCAAACTGTTCTTGCTCCATGATACTCTTCTCAGGTTCAATTTTACGGTTGAGTAAAGAAACGCTTTCCAACAACTTGTCTTTCTTATCAAAAATACTCGGATACGTAATCAATTTTGAAGAAGTTGGCGCTACTTGTCCCGTCGGATTGGAAGCCGGCGCGATTTTCAATGTCTTTTTAGGCAACTCAAATTGTGAGTAACTTTTCGACATCGCCAAAAACAATACTATAAAAGAAAGCCAAGCCTTCATAACCAATTTTTTTTTCAAAGATAAATGTATTTATTTTAATCAAAACCGCCTTTTTTAATTAACCTAAGATTAACAAATGATTAGTAACAAGTACCGCATTTTATTAAGAATTTTGCAACATAATCTAACCCTATGTCAAAAAATACTTTTACTATCGTACTGATACTCTTGATGAGTGTATCGCTACAAGCCCAAAAAAAGTTTACGATAAGCGGTGTAGTAGCTGACGAAAAAAATAAGGAAACACTTATTGGAGTGTCGCTCTTTGTGCAAGAAACCAAAACCGGATTGGTTACTAACGAATACGGCTTCTACTCTATTACCTTACCGGAAGGCGATTATACTTTACAAATCATCTACATGGGCTACCAAACGGTAACAGAAAAAATCAAGCTCAACCAAGACCTTAAAAAGAACTTTTATCTTTCGGTTAGCAGTCAGCAATTAGACGAAGTAGTTATTGTTGACAACAAAAAACGAGTGGACATCCGTAAACCCGAAATGAGCGTCAACAAACTCACCATACAGGAAATCAAAGAAATGCCGGTAATTTTTGGCGAAGTCGATGTACTGAAATCTATTTTAACCTTGCCCGGTGTTACCAATGCCGGCGAAGGCCAATCGGGTTTCAATGTGCGCGGTGGCGGTGCCGATCAGAATTTGGTATTGCTTGACGAATCTACCATTTACAATTCCTCACATTTATTCGGCTTGTTCTCTGTTTTCAATCCGGATGCTATCAAAGATTTAAAACTGTATAAAGGCGGTATTCCGTCGCGTTTTGGCGGACGATTATCCTCTATATTAGACATCTATCAAAAAGAAGGTAACAAGAATGCCTTCCATATGAATGGCGGCATCGGATTAATCTCCAGCCGTATTTTAGCCGAAGGTCCGATAGTAAAAGACAAAGGTTCATTCCTGATTGCCGGTCGCGGATCGTACGCGCATTTGTTTTTAAAATTATTTGACAACCCGAACTCGGCGTACTTTTACGATTTGAATACCAAATTGAGTTACAGTATCAACGAAAAAAACAACGTTTACCTTTCGGGATATTTCGGACGCGACGTATTTCAACTCAACGACAGCTTTGTCAATACTTACGGTAACGCGGTGATTAATTTCCGCTGGAACCATTTGTATTCGGACAAACTTTTCTCCAACCTTTCGATGATTTATTCGGATTACTATTATGGATTGCGATTGGATTTCGTAGGTTTCAACTGGGATAGCGGCATCAAAAACTACAACATCAAATACGATTTCAAGCACTACATTACCGATAAATTCAAATTGAACTACGGCTTACAATCGCATTATTACGATTTCAATCCGGGGAAAATTGAACCCACCGGCGAAGATTCGGGCATCAATCCGGAGCAATTGGACAAAAAATACGCCATGGAAAACGCGATTTATGCCGATGCAGAGCATCAAATCTCCAACAAGATTTCTCTTTCTTATGGACTTCGCTTCAGCAATTTCCTCCGTTTAGGTCAGCAAACCATGAATACATATACCAACGACCAGCCGGTGATTTTCAACCCTGATTTCCAGATTTACCAAAGCGCTGACCCCATCGGAACAGTGAGTTACGGTAAAAATAAAACCATCGCCAAATTTGACAATTTAGAACCTCGCTTTGCAGTATCCTATGTCATTAACGAAGAACAATCGGTAAAAGCGAGTTACAATCGCATGACGCAATACTTACACCTGATTTCCAATACGCAATCGCCTACACCTTTAGACGTTTGGGCGCCAAGTGACCGCTATTTGAAACCGCAATTGCTGGATCAAGTCGCCATAGGCTATTTCCGAAATTTCAAAGACGATTTATACTCCTTAGAAGTAGAATCGTTTTTCAAAAAAATCAAAAACCGCGTGGACTATATAGACGGCGCTAACCTGATTGCCAATGAAGCCATAGAGCAAGTGATTTTAAACGGCAAAGCCAGAGCCTACGGTTTGGAAGTCCTATTCCGAAAAAACTCCGGTCGTTTCAAAGGTTGGGTTTCTTATACTTTATCGAGAACAGAGCAACAAGTGGCCGGAAGAACTCCGGAAGAAACCGGCATCAACAACGGCAATTGGTACAAAACCGGTTTCGACAAATTGCACAACTTGGCTGTAGTGGCCAATTACAAACTCAATGAAAAATGGCGTTTCAGTGCCAACCTCATCGCCCAAACGGGACAACCGGTGACTTTCCCGAACGGACAGTACCAATACGAAGGCATTACGGTTCCGGTTTTTAGCGGCCGTAACGAAGAAAACTTACCCACTTACCATCGCTTAGACGTTTCAGCCACTTTAACGCCAACCAAAAACAAAGGCCGAAAATGGCAAGCGGAATGGGTTTTCGGTATTTACAATTTATACAATCGACAAAATGCGGCTTCTATTACTTTCCGTCAAAACCAAGAAACCGGTTCAAACGAAGCGTTGCGATTGTCTATCTTCGGTATAGTACCAAGTGCTACGTATAACATCAAATTCTAAGGTCATGAAATCTACCAACTATCTATACATTCTCATTCTTTTATTGACTTTCAGTTCGTGCGAAAAAGTCATCGATATCGGTTTGGAAACCGGTGAACCGCGATTGGTTATTGAAGCTTCTATCAATTGGTATGCGGAAACGGCCGGAAACGAACAAAAAATCAAACTTTCCACCACAACAGGCTATTTCGACGAAGACATCCCTAAAGTATCGAACGCCACTGTCTTTATCACCAATAGCGCCAACCAAGTTTTCGATTTTATAGAAGATCCGACTGAATTGGGAACCTATAAATGTGTCAATTTCATTCCGTCAGTAAACGAAACATACACCTTAACCGTAATTCACGAAGGTGAAACGTATACGGCTACCGAAAAACTTTTGAATACGCCAACAATCACCGGAGTAGAACAAATTAATGACGGCGGTGTGTTAGGCAACGAAACCGAAGTGAAATTTTATTTTGATGACTTGGTGAATGAAACGAATTTTTACTTCTTGCGAATTGACGATCCGTACAAAGTCATCCCCGAATACGGTGTAATCGAAGACCGTTTTTTCCAAAATAACGAAATGTTCGGATTGTACTTCAGCGAAGATTTAAAACCGGGCGACACACTTAAATTTACCTTAAACGGTGTGACTCAAGGCTATTTCAACTATATGGACGTATTGTTAGAGCAAACCGGAACCAATAGTATGGGACCGTTTTCTACACCAACGGCTACCGTGAGAGGTAATATCATCAATCAGACTAATTTTGACCATTTCGCTTTAGGTTATTTCCGTTTGAGTAAAACTGAGGTTTCGGAATATGTGATTGAGTAGGTGAAAAGTACGAAGTGGGAAGTACGAAGTACGAAGTACGAAGTACGAATTACGAATTACGAAATAGGAATTACGAAATAGGAAGTGACAAGTGTTTTAATTATTTTTACCACTTCGTACTTCTAACTTTTAACTTCGTACTTAAAAATGTCATCACATCATATCGTTCGCGACGACCAAGAACCGGCTTTAATCATTGCCAACGGCGAAATGTGCAGTACGGAATTGTTAGGGCAATTGCTCGAATGGTCGCCTTTGGTAATCGTTTTAGATTCGGCCATAGAACGTGTTTTGGCTTTAGGAATTAAAGTCGACGTCCTTTTAGGCGATTTCGATCGCGGATTTGACCCGGAATACTACAAAGCCAAACAATACCCAATTGAGATTGTCTACGCGCCCAATCAGGATAAAACCGACTTGGAAAAAGCTTTCGATTATTTAATCGAAAAAGGCCACAAAGCCGCCAATGTGATTTGGGCCACCGGAAGACGTGCCGATCACACCATAACCAACTTGACCAATATTGTAGCTTACCGAGATCAGCTAAAAATTGTGATTCTCGATGACCATTCCAAAGTCTTCCTACTCCCGACTGTATTCGAAAAATGGTACACCGCCGACACTATATTGTCATTAATTCCCATTGGAAAAGTCTGTGGTATTTCGACACAAAATCTGTTTTATGCATTAACTAATGAAGATTTGACTATCGGCTATCGAACCGGAAGCAGCAATCATGTCATCAACGATGGCTTAGTTTCGATCACTCACAAAGAGGGAGATTTGCTGTTGATGGAATGTTGGGATTAGTTTTGTAACTTCGTAAAAACATTTTGTTATGAATACTTTAGAATTGAAAAATAGTGTGATTGCCAAAATAAATGAAATTCATGACAGAGATTTTCTTTTGGCTATCAAAACCATCATTGACGCCAAGACATTAAAAGACTATTCTTCAACAGATTACAATAATGACATTTTAAAAGCGGAAGAAGACATTGCCAATGGTTATCTTGTATCACATGAAGAAATCAAAGCCAAGATGGAACAATGGAAAAAGAAATAATTTGGACTGAAAATGCTCTAAACCAACTGGAAGAAATTTATTTTTACCTTCTTGACAAAACCAAAAACGAAAGTATTCCGGAGAAAGTAATCAACACTATTTATGATTCTGTATCTATTTTAAAATCAAACTTTGAAATTTATGAATTAGATGAAATGAAAAGTTTGAATGACGGAAATTATAGAGCTTACGAAATTTACCATTATCGAATTTCATACAAAATAACTCCTAAAACCATCTATATTTTAAGAGTAAGACATACCAGTAGAAATCCAAAAAAACTATAACCATTGAACTTCGTAAATCGTACTTCAAAATGAAATTCCAAGTCGTATCTGAATACCAACCTACCGGCGACCAACCGCAAGCTATTGACAAATTAGTCAAAGGCATCCAAAACGGCGAAAAATACCAAACGCTACTTGGCGTAACCGGTTCGGGAAAAACCTTTACCATGGCCAATGTGATTCAGAATGTGGAAAAACCAACTTTGGTTTTAGCCCACAATAAAACCTTGGCCGCACAGTTGTATTCCGAGTTCAAGCAATTTTTCCCGAACAACTCGGTGCAATATTTCGTTTCTTATTACGACTATTACCAACCCGAAGCCTACATTCCGGTAACGGGTGTTTTTATCGAAAAAGATTTGTCGATTAATGACGAATTGGAAAAACTGCGCTTGAGCACGACTTCTGCCCTATTGTCCGGCCGCCGTGATGTGTTGGTAGTTGCTTCGGTTTCTTGTTTGTACGGTATCGGAAATCCGGTGGAATTTCAGAAGAACGTGATTTCAATTGAGAAAAATCAAGTCATCTCCCGAACTAAATTGCTCCATCGCTTAGTGCAAAGTTTATACTCCAGAACCGAAGTGGAATTCCTGCCGGGAACATTTCGCATCAAAGGCGACACGGTAGAAATCTTCCCGAGTTATGCCGATGAACCGTTCCGCGTACACTTTTTCGGCGATGAAATTGAAGAGATTGAAGCCTTCGATGCCAAATCGTCTAAAGTCTTAGAACGCTACGAAAGACTGAATATCTATCCGGCGAATATGTTTGTAACTTCGCCTGATGTTTTACAAGCCGCCATTTGGGATATCCAACAAGATTTGGTCAAACAAGTCGATTATTTCAAAGAAATCGGCAAACATCTCGAAGCCAAACGTTTGGAAGAACGCACCAATTTCGACTTAGAAATGATACGCGAATTGGGCTACTGCTCCGGCATTGAGAACTATTCTCGTTATTTAGACCGAAGACAACCGGGAACGCGACCTTTCTGCTTACTGGATTATTTTCCGGACGATTATTTGATGGTAGTCGATGAAAGTCACGTGACCATTTCACAAGTACACGCCATGTACGGAGGAGACAGAAGTCGAAAAGAAAACTTGGTGGAATACGGTTTCCGATTACCCGCAGCGATGGACAACCGTCCGCTGAAATTTGAGGAATTCGAGAGCATGCAAAACCAAGTCGTTTATGTTTCGGCCACACCGGCTGACTACGAATTGCAAAAATCGGAAGGCATTTATGTAGAGCAAATCATCCGCCCTACAGGTTTATTAGACCCGATAATAGAGGTACGTCCGAGTTTGAATCAGATAGACGATTTAATCGAAGAAATCCAGCAACGATGTGAAGTTGATGAAAGGGTTTTAGTCACCACATTGACCAAAAGAATGGCGGAAGAACTGACGAAATACTTGACGAAAGTCTCCATCCGTTGCCGCTATATCCATTCGGATGTAGATACTTTGGAACGCGTAGAAATCATGCAAGACTTGCGCAAAGGCATCTTCGATGTCCTGATTGGCGTGAACTTACTCCGTGAAGGTTTGGATTTACCCGAGGTTTCTTTGGTAGCCATTTTAGATGCTGATAAAGAAGGTTTTCTGCGCAGTCATCGTTCCCTTACACAAACCGTAGGACGAGCCGCGCGAAACGTAAATGGTAAAGCCATTATGTATGCAGACAAAATCACGGCTTCAATGCAAAAAACCATAGACGAAACCAATTACCGTCGTGAGAAGCAAATGAACTATAACACCAAACACAATTTGGTACCGAAAGCTCTGAACAAAAGTTTGGGTAATGCGTTGAGCGGTAACTCGGTTTCAACCCAATATTTTGAAGACAAAATCGCCAAAGCCGCCGAACCGGAAAGCTTGTATTTATCCAAACCGGAAATCGAAAAGAAAATTCGCGAAGCCCGAAAATCGATGGAAAAAGCCGCCAAAGATTTAGACTTTATGCAAGCCGCTAAATACCGCGATGAGATTCAAGCGCTGCAAAACAAACTGGCTGAAGCATAATGAAAAGCATCTTTACCGATAAAGCAATAACACCAAGTGAAGCGCAACTCAAAACCGCTTTAGGTGAAACTTATGACTATTGGCAAACGTTGGCTAATATAACCTTATCCCTGCATCCGAAAGCCATAACACAATGGCACTATTCCGGTGAAAAATTCGGTTGGAGTTTCCGCATCAGCGATACAAAAAGAGTTCTAATTTACTTATTACCCAGAGATCAATTCTTTAAAGTTGCTTTTGTTTTCGGTTCAAAAGCCACCGATGCCGTATTGAAAAGCGACATAGCCGATTCGATTAAAAATGAACTACTTGCCGCAAAACCCTACGCTGAAGGTCGCGGTATACGAATACCGGTTACCAATGAATCCCAAATAAACGATATCAAACAGTTAATTACCATTAAAATAAGTAATTAATTTTTTACAAAATATTATTTTTTGTATTTTTATTCTTATCTAATTTAAAAGATATGAACTGGAGTGCAAAAGTAATCAAGCATTACGAGGAAGAGCGAATTGGCATTTACTTTGAAAAAAATGCAGAAATTCTGCTGCGAGTGAAAGAGTTTGAAGATGCCAAATGGAGTCAGTCGAAGCAAGTTTGGCACATTCCGGACACCGAAGCCAATCGGCGTTATTTTAGTATTCCGAGCAAATTCGACACCATACCCAGCGAAGAAGGCATCAAGAGTTTAGAACAATACAAACTTTGGATGCGCTCCAAAAGGTATAGTGAAAATACTGTAACCACCTATTTTAATGCGGTTAGAGTGTTTTTGATTTACTACAAACACAAAAGTATTGCGCTGATAGACAATGATGATTTTGTGTATTTCAATAACGATTATATTTTGAAAAACAACTTATCGGCGTCTTATCAAAACCAAATTACGAATGCTATAAAATTATTTTTTAACACGATACAGAACCGTGTAATGGATGTTGATATCATTCATCGCCCGAAGCGTGCCAAAGTGTTACCCAATGTTTTGAGCAAGGAAGAAGTTAAAAAGATATTAGAAACACCAATCAACTTGAAACACCGCGCGATGTTCAGCTTGATTTACAGTTGCGGTTTGCGGTGTGGCGAACTTTTAGCCTTAAAATTAAGCGATATTGACTCGAAACGAAACATAGTACTGATTAAAAACGCGAAAGGCAAAAAGGATCGGATTGCGCCATTGAGTCCGAAAATATTGGAACTGTTACGCTCCTATTTTAAACTCTATAAACCAGCCACCTATTTATTTGAAGGCCGCATAAAAGGCACTCCCTATGACAGCCGAACCTTACAGCAAATTTTAAAACTCACTATTCAAAAAGCCGGGATTGACAAGCCGGTTACTTTGCATTGGTTGCGTCACAGTTACGCCACGCATTTACTGGAAACAGGAACTGACTTGCGGTATATTCAGGAACTGTTGGGACACAATAGTAGTAAAACCACCGAGATATATACTCACGTCAGCACGAAGAGTTTACAACAAATTCGCAGCCCTTTTGACGATTTATAATAAAATCCCTATATTTGAGCAATACACGCATTCAATAGCGGCTATACAACCGATTTTGGGTGCATACTCGCTATAAAATAGCGAGTATATAAGAGTTACCAGTAACTTTCACAACGCAAGTATTAAACGAGAAAATGATCACTTCTGAA
>PGCN01000014.1 GCA_002786385.1 Flavobacterium sp. FEMGT703F | reverse complement strand
TTAACGGTAAAAGTATAAGTAGCAGTACCACCACTTAAGTTTGATGCCGAAGCGGTAAAGGTAACACCCGTACCATACGCAAAGGTATTATCAGCATCGCTGCTCGTTAATGATACACCCGGGGTAACAGTTGGTGTTACAACAACAGCAATGGAACTGCTTGCGCTTGGCGCTACAGTTACATTAGAAGCAGGCGTATTGAACAATTCAACAGCAGTGATGGCTAAAGTTTGTCCGTTATTAACATTGGTTAAAGGCAAATCTAAAGTAGCCTCTCCATTGCTATCCGCAAAAACAAAAGTTGAACTTGGTGTACCATTTAAAGTATAATAAATAGTATTCGCTCCCGGAGTTAACCCGGTAAGAGCAAAAGAAGTAGCATTACAATCAAAAGCCACTTGAGTAATAGCATCGAACGTAGCCAATATAGCCTCAGTAGTTACACTGACAACATCAGAATTGGCCGAAGTACTGTTAGCACTCGTAGCACGAACTCTGTAATAGTAAGTAGTATTTGAAGACAAACCGGTAACAGCATAAGAAGTAACATTACCTACATTTAAATTTTGATAGCCGGATACAAAAGCTTCAGCCTGTCCATTAACCAAAATATTATCAATACCGCTGGTTCCTGTTGAAGCAACGTTTCCTGTACTAACCTGTAAATTGGAAGTCATAATCCAACGGATAAGAATAGATGCTTGATTGTTACAAGCCGCAGGCAAAGCAACATCACTTAACGCACCTGTAGTCCAGTTATTGGCTACTGTAACAGTGGCACCCGGCACATCAGTCCAGCTACCGGAACCTATTTTATATTGTACTTTAAAATCTTTTGGCCCTGTGTTAGAAGAACGTTGAGCCGAAGATAGTTTTAAATTACTGTAACCCAATGTAGCAATATCAATTTGCCAAAACTTAGTATTGTTACCACCATCCCAACCACTTACAGAGGCAGCACTGGTAGTACTCGATTGAACAGGAGCATAAGCAATAGTTCCACTAACCCCACCTTGAGTAGTCAAAGTTTTGTTCGCATTCCCTGATTCAGCAACATCTACAACATTATCATCCGGATTGTTAGGGAATGACCAGTTAGCCAAAACTGTTACGGGACCTGAGAAATCTGATGAAGTTCCCACATCCAATCGATATCCGGTAGCCCCCGGAACGGCAACCCAATTCGCTGTGAAAGCGCCTGTACCAACATTAGTAGCCGCTGTAGCATCCGCACCTGAAAGGTTTGCTGTAGTAAAGTTAGCACTGTTACCATTTACCGTACCGGTAGCATCAGTGGCAAAAGCTCTGAAATAGTAAGTGGTATTAGGTGATAAAGAGGAAACCGTACCCCCAAAAGCAACCGTAGCAGAGGCACTAAAATCATTATTCACACTGTATTCAATTCCCGAGGCTGTAACCGTAGAACATCCGGCTGTAAACGAACCGTTCAACACAGCAGTTGTAGCCGTAACCGAAGCACTGGCACCGGTAATCGCTGTTACAGGAGTATTAATCCCGGAACCGCTGGCCGACACATTTACCGCAGTCGAAACACCACCACCGGTAATAGTAATTAAACCATTGTAACTGCCAACAGCGGTTGGTGTAAATTTAACGTAAACCGTCTCAGCCATCTCACCGTTAACATCCGGAGTAAAACTCAAAGAAGCGGTGTAAGTACCGTTCAAACTGGTTGAAAAAGTATAGCCTGCCAAAGGACCCACAGTAACATCGGCAGTGGTTAAGTTATAACCGATAAATCCAAAACTATTGGTTGCACTGGTGTTTAAACACAAAGCACCAAAAGCAGTCAAAGCGTCAGCTTCAATAGTAGGAGAACTGTTAGCATTTGTAGTAGCGGAAGCAGAAACTCCGAATAAAGTTTCAACAGCATTGCCGTTTCGCGCTTTAACTTGGAAAGTGTATTGAGTAGCCGAAGACAAACCGGTTACGGTAACTGTACCCCATGCGGTTTCATTTCGCCAAACCGGAGAAGCCCCTAAAGTACCATCCGCTTGTACATACAAACCACCGATTTCCTGTATAGCATATTCTGTCCCTGATGGGTTTTCATCACTAGTATCCAAAGCAACAGTCAAGCTCGAAGTAGTTGGCGAACCAACCACCGGAGCATTAGGCGCAACTGCTAAAGTATAAAAAGTAGTAGCAGTACCGTAAGAAGTCCCTACACTATTAGTAGCATAAGCGTTATAACTGTACTGGGTATTAACCGCTAAACCGGTACCGGTTGCATTAGAAAAAGTTCCGGTTCCGGAACCCGGAGTTGAAGTAGCCAAGTTAGTCACACTAGCCTCACCTATAGTAGGTGTATTATCTACACTGGTTAAAGCATAAACCGAACCGGTAGCCGTAACTGCCTCACCACCGGTAGCCGTAACATTTCCGGCTAAAGTAGCTGAGTTTGTAGTAATATCTGCAGCAGTTGTATTGGTTACAGTTGGCGCAACTATAGACGAAACTGCTGTAATACTAATATTATCAATACCTAAAGCTTGCGCATTGGATGTAGTTGTCCCGGTTGTTACTGAATAACTCCATGCCAAATAAATACTGCCACCCGCAACTAATGATTGATTTAAAGTCTTATTTGAAACAGTTATAGTCTCCATCGGGTTTGTCGTAGCTCCATTGTTATTGGCATTACCTCCGGCAAATGAAGCTACCATATCTGTTGCTTCTACCCATGTTCCGGCATTCCCGGTGGTAGAATAGTAAAATCTAATGGAGAATCCGGTAGCATTAGTCCCGTTGCGATATCTTTCTGCAGCGTAACTAATTGTGAAACTACCTATATCAGTAGTACCATTATTAACCAGCCTCAAATACATATTAACGGATTGTGAGGCAGAACTGGATGAAATCCCACCAATAGCTCTATCAGCAGCAGTGGTCCCACCAAAATTCCATCTCCCGTTAGCAGCACTACTTGACATAGCTGAACTAAAAGTTAATGCATTAGCTGTAGCAGTCCCTGCCACAGAAGCATAAGCAGTTGCAACATTTCTGGCACCGGTAACATTTTCAATTTTCCAACCGGAAGGCAAAGATGCTGTTGCAGTAGAACCGATTCCGTCAAAATTTTCTGTTACAGTGTTTCCTGCAGAAATATTAACTTGTGAATGCCCCTTGATAGAAATGAATATCAAAAGCATAAAACTTAAAAACATTAGCCATTTAGGCTTCTTTGTAAGTAATGTAGTTTTCATATAAAAAGTTTAATAACTGTTACAAAACTACCTAATAAATGGCGCTTTCAAAAGAAAAAAATATTAACTAAACGTTAACCCTACCACAACATTGCTTTGGTCGATATTATAATGTAGTTCGTCGAGCAAAATCTTCTTTTAAAGAAAATACAATAGGAAATTTAAGAGAAAATTAACATTCTCAAACCAAGAGATTTATGCGTTATTAACACTAAAGAAACAATATCGCCAACCTCAACCAAGGCGAAACTGTCAAATCTGAGCAAAACAAAAAAATCCCTGCCTCTTTACAGAGACAGGGATTATTATCTAAACTATACGAATTCGTAATTCCTAATTCATAATTCGCAATTAAAAACCTATCGTTTCACTACTCTCAAAGTTCTCACTTCGTCGCCTTGAGT
>PGCN01000020.1 GCA_002786385.1 Flavobacterium sp. FEMGT703F | reverse complement strand
TTAACGGTAAAAGTATAAGTAGCAGTACCACCACTTAAGTTTGATGCCGAAGCGGCAAAGGTAACACCTGTACCATAAGCAAAGGTATTATCAGCATCGCTGCTCGTTAATGATACGCCTGGGGTAACAGTTGGTGTTACCGTTAAATTCAATGTAGCAGTGTTGCACCCTACCGTATGAGTTAAACCGGTTTGTGCCGTAGTGTAGGTTTGTCCGTTAGCAGGCCAAACATAAGTATCGCCTTGACAAATAGAAGTGGTTACACTACCGTTAGTGGTTACACCACTAACAACAACTTGTGACGAATTAGTGGTAGTAGTTCTGCTGGCGGTATTTCCGGCCCTGTCGCTTACCGCTATGGAAAAAGGAACTGAAGCACCGGAACAATTGGTAATCGTAGTAGTAGCCGACCAAGTGGTTCCACTACCCGTTACACTCGCCGAAACACCGTTTAGAGTAACAGTAGGCGCGGCCGACAAAACTTCGGAAGTAGTAAAACTTAAAGTAACAACATCTCCAACTACAGCAGTAGCAGAGTTGTTAACATTGTTAGAAGAGATCGTAACCGAGTTAAAAGTAGGAACAACAGTATCTACAGTTACCGAAGAACTGTTAGTAACGGTATTTCTGCTACCGGTACAACCCAAAGCATTCTGATATGAGATTAAAAAGGTTACCAACCCATTTGATAAACCGGTAGCCGAAAGGGTAGCAACCCATGAAGTACCACTTCCTGTAACACTGGCATTCGTACCATTAATGGTTACGGTTGGGGTAACAGAAGCAGCCTCAGAAGTAGTAAAACTCAAAGATATAACATCACCCGACTTGGCAAAAGAAGGATTAACAATATTGTTAGAAGCTATCGAAGCAGCAGTAATAGTTAAAGTATCACATATGGTAACATCGCCTGTAGCATAATTAAAGCTAATGGTTTTTCCGGCAGCCAAATTACTGGTTAAAGTACGTGCAGTACTACCACCTAATTGTCCGGGTAAAAAATCATACACCCCGGCAGCTTGATTCGGACTGGCAAAAGTAAAAGCTATTGCACCGGTAGTAATACTAGCAGAGTGCCCACCTTTTTGAACCACCAACGTACCCGCTTCTACCGTGGTAACACCGGTGTAACTATTGGCCGGACCGGATAAGTTTACCGTAATATTGTTTTTAACAGCCAATCCGGCACTACCTGAAATAGAACCTGACAAACTTACATTTCTACCGGCATTACCGTAAAAATCCAACCAAGATCCCATGTTATTGATGGCTCCCGTAAAATTCAAATTACCGTCATAGGCATAAATCTCCAAAGGATCTGCTACATCGCCGTCACCCTCTATGTTATTACCAATAGTGTGTGTGGCTGTTGAGATATTCGTAATAGTAGGATTTTGACCTCCAAAATCAAAAAAGCGAATCTTGTTCCCTGAAAAAGTGTGGGCCTGATTGGCACCGGCTTTGAATAAAAATCGCCAAGTGTTCACATCAGCATTTGACTGCTGTGATGTGAAGTGATTATTATCCCATTCTTGCTGTCCGAATACAATCGCACTTCCATTGGGAAAATTCCACCAGTTGCCATTGGTTTGCCAACTGTTGTCGGTAGCCTCTGACCTCCATGTTTGGTAAGTTTGAGCTGAGGAGGTTAGTCCGACTAAAACAAGTAAAAAAAGTAAAATTCTTTTCATAAATAATTTTTTAATTAATTACTGTAAAAAAACAATACCATAACCCCAACTGTAAAAGCCGGTAGCAGTTTAATGTAAAAGGTAAAATTTGGGAAGTTAAAACTATAAAATAATAGTCGGCTTTTCAAAAGCCAAAACGCCAATTAGCAAACGAAAACGTTTTCGTGTTAATAAATTATTGATTTTAAGTTAACAAAATGCGATTTCAGAAAAAATAAGTCGTTAAAATTCTTATCTCAACAATACCAATTCCGCAGCCAACAGAACCAATATACGGAAGTAAAAAGAGTAAAACCTATAAAAAAAAAGCTATATTTGTAAGTAAATTTTTAACATAAAAGCCATGGCAAAAGTAATTGCACCGTTTAAAATTGTTGGCTCCTTAGACGATTTAACTTTTTACATTGACCAACAAGGTCAAAATCGGGTGCGTGAAAAAGGCAAAACCGGAGTAAGCAAAGAAACATTTCAAAGTAACCCTGTATTCGACAAAGTAAAGAAACACAGTCGAGAATTCAGCAGGGCTATTGACAAAGCCAAAACGTTTCGCGCTATGGCTTACCCTTTTTTCAACCGAGCGAAAGACGGCAGCTTTGCAGGTCGCGCCAACAAACTAATGTTCGAAATCATTGCTGAAGATAAAGTCAACCCACACGGAGAAAGAACTTTTGAAAACGGCATCCAATCCAATGAAGCTAAAACCTACCCCATCGGTTTTGAAGGCAACAGTCTCCGACCGTTGCACAAAGTACTAAAAACAAAATGGAATTGGAACGAAACTTCCTCCACTTTCACCATTAAAAACTTCAATCCCAAAACCGACATCAATTGGCCTGAAGAGGCTACCCATATCCATTTAGCCCTTTGCAGAGCCAACTGGGATTATGCTAATAATGAGTATGATGTAGAATTTAGCAAAGAAATAATTTTAGACAATGAAGATATGCAAAGTCATTTACAACTAACAACCAAAATACCCAAAGGCAACCAATTACAGTTAACCTATTTGTTTATTGGGTTTTCAACAAAAGTGCACAACAAAACAAAGGAGCTAAAAAGAAGCAACAACACCACAACCATACTCTGGTCCGTCTGAGCCTCTGCCTTTTCTGTCTGTACTGTTCAAAAAGAATTAATCTTCAGAATACTGTTTGTCGTAATAACTTTGATAAGCACCTGAAGTGACATTTTTCAGCCAATCTTCATTAGCCAAATACCAATCGATAGTTTGGGATAAACCTTCTTCAAAAGTAACCGATGGTTGCCAACCCAATTCTCTATTGATTTTGGTGGCGTCTATGGCATAACGCAAATCGTGTCCGGGACGATCTTTAACGTAAGTAATCAATTGTGCGGATTCGCCGGGGGTTCTACCTAATTTTTCATCCATCTTTTGACACAACAATTTCACCAAGTCGATATTTTGCCACTCGTTAAAACCACCTATGTTATAAGTTTCGTGGTTTCGGCCTTGATGATAAACCAAATCGATAGCTACCGCATGGTCTTTTACAAAAAGCCAGTCACGGGTGTATTTACCGTCACCGTACACCGGCAAAGGTTTGTTATTGATGATATTGTTAATAAAAAGCGGAATCAATTTTTCCGGAAAATGATTTGGACCGTAATTGTTGGAACAATTGGTAATCACATAAGGCAAGCCATAGGTTTCTCCGTAAGCGCGAACAAAATGGTCGGAACTTGCTTTAGATGCCGAGTAAGGTGAATTCGGATCGTAAGGTGTTGTTTCGGTAAATAAACCCGTAGCGCCTAAAGTACCGTAAACCTCATCGGTACTTACGTGGTAAAATCGCTTACCTTCAACATTGTCTTTCCAAAGGGTTTTGGCTGCGTTCAACAAGTTCATCGTGCCGAAAACATTAGTTCTTACAAAAGCTAACGGATCGGTAATAGATCGATCTACATGCGATTCAGCCGCCAAATGAATGACGCCGTCAAATTGGTATTGTTGGAATAAATTTTGGATAAAATCAGCATCCACTATATCTCCTTTGATAAAAGTATAATTATCGCATTGCTCAATATCGGTAATATTTTCCAAATTACCGGCATAAGTCAAGGCGTCTAAATTATAAATATGATAGTCAGGGTAGTTTTGCACAAATCGTCTCACCACATGAGAACCGATAAATCCTGCACCACCTGTAATTAAAATCTTTTTCATGCTAATCAAATTAAAAGGACATAATGAGCCTAAGCTCGAAGTTGGTATGGCAAAGCCTTTCCTAAAACTTTACAACAGCCTAAAGTCGGGCATCAGCAGTGGCTTTCAAAACGCCTTTCACATCAAAAATAACACTGTTGGCTGTTTTAAGTAAGGTAAAGTCGATGTCAGCAAATTCTTTGTGCGCTACGCCCAAAACAATGGCATCAAAAGCACTGTCAGGCAACGCATTAACTGTTGTTAATCCGTATTCGTGTTTTACTTCTTCCGGTTTGGCCCAAGGGTCAAATATGGTTACTGCTATACCGTAATCTTCCAAGGCGTGAACCACATCGACAATTTTGGTATTGCGAACATCCGGACAATTTTCTTTAAACGTGATACCCATCATCAGCAATTTGGCTTGGTTGATGGTGATGCCTTTTTTGATCATCAACTTCACCACTTGCGAAGCTACATACTCACCCATACTGTCGTTGAGTCTTCTTCCGGCCAAAATAATCTCCGGATGATAGCCCTTTTCTTGGGCTTTTTGCGCTAAATAATAAGGATCAACCCCTATACAATGTCCGCCTACCAATCCGGGTTTGAAAGGCAAAAAGTTCCATTTGGTTCCAGCGGCTTCCAAAACGGCATGTGTATCAATTTCCAATAAATTAAAAATCTTAGCCAATTCGTTAACAAAAGCAATATTAATATCTCGTTGGGAATTCTCAATCACTTTAGCCGCTTCGGCCACCTTGATGGAAGGCGCCAAATGCGTTCCGGCGGTAATTACCGATTGGTATAGTTCGTTGACTCTCTGACCGATTTCAGGTGTAGAACCCGAAGTTACTTTCAGGATCTTTTCAACAGTATGTTCTTTATCGCCCGGATTAATACGCTCCGGAGAATAGCCTGCAAAAAAGTCAATGTTGAATTTTAAACCACTCACGCGTTCCAACACCGGGATACATTCTTCCTCAGTTACACCGGGATAAACGGTTGATTCATAAATAACGATATCTCCCTTTTTCAATACTTTGCCAACGGTTTCGCTCGATTTGTACAAAGGGGTTAAATCAGGTCGGTTGTTTTTGTCTACCGGAGTCGGTACTGTAACAATATAGATGTTACTATTTCGAATATCCTCTAAAGCGCAACTGCAGTACAGTCCATTAGCGTCAGAAGGTTGTGTGACTAGGACTTGTTTGAGCAAGTCTTCAGTTACTTCCAATGTGGCATCCATCCCCGAATTCAATTCGGTGATGCGATTTTGATTGATATCAAACCCCACAACCGGATATTTGGTAGCAAATAGTCTGGCCAATGGTAACCCAACATATCCTAATCCTATAACTGCAATTTTGGTATTCATGAAAAAAAAAATTAACTGATTTAACGCTATTATGATGGTGACAAAGACACTGACTTAAGAACCTATAGATTGATATACAAAACCGATGGCTCTCATTTTTTCAGCATCCAACAAATTTCTGCCGTCAAATACAAAAGCCGGTTTCAACATGCTGTCGTAAATTTTTTGCCAATCGTAGGTTTTAAACTCATCCCATTCGGTTAAAATCGCAATGGCATGCGCATCGGCACAAGCTTCATACGGATTTTGGAAAGTCGTAATACTGTTGGCATTTTCTTCCGGTTGACGGGTATCCAAATAATTCAAATCGGACAACACTTGTTTTTGTTCTACTTTAGGATCAAAAAGGGCTATACGCGCTTGCTCATTAATCAAATCGTCGGCAACATAAATTGCGGCCGATTCACGAGTATCATTGGTATCTTTTTTGAAAGCCCAACCCAAGAAAGTAATCTTTTTACCCGAAACGGTATTGTAAAGTGTTTGCACTATATTTTTAGAGAAACGTCTTTTTTGATGGTCATTCATAATAATGACTTGTTCCCAATAATCGGCCACTTCGTTCAAGCCGAAAGCTTTGGAAATATAAACCAAATTGAGAATGTCTTTTTGGAAACATGATCCTCCGAAGCCAACAGACGCTTTCAGGAATTTCGAACCGATACGGCTGTCCATTCCGATGGCTTTGGCCACTTCGTTTACGTTAGCCTCTGTTTTTTCACACAATTCAGAAATGGCATTGATAGAAGAAACACGCTGTGCTAAAAAGGCATTAGCTGTAAGTTTTGACAACTCAGACGACCATACATTGGTTTTTAAAATGCGCTCTCTCGGAACCCAATTCGCATAAACATCTACTAAAGCTTCTATGGCATTTTGTCCTTCAGGAGTAGTTTCACCTCCTATTAAAACTCGATCCGGGCTCAACAAATCCTGTACTGCAGTTCCTTCGGCTAAGAATTCAGGATTAGATAGAATTTGAAATTTAACACCATTACCGGTATTGTCTAAAATGCTTTTCAAAGCTTCGGCTGTACGCACTGGCAAAGTCGACTTTTCCACGATAATTTTATCGTTTTTGGCCACTTTAGCAATTTGACGGGCACACAATTCTATATGTTTTAAATCGGCTGCCATACCTTTTCCGGTACCATATGTTTTGGTTGGTGTATTCACGGAAATAAAAATTAACTCCGCTTCATCTATGGCTTTATCAACGTTGGTTGAAAAGAAAAGATTCTTACCTCTGGCTTTCCCCACAATTTCATTCAGTCCCGGTTCGTATATCGGAATATTATTGATATCGTCATCATTCCAAGCCGCAATTCTGGCTTCATTTAAATCCACTACGGTCACTTTAATATGCGGACATTTTTCGGCTATAACAGCCATAGTCGGACCTCCAACGTATCCGGCTCCAATACAACAAATGTTAGTTATTTTCATTCTCAACTGTAATTTATTCTTTTTTTAAATTTTCCCAATACCAAGCAACAGCAGCTTTTAAGCCTTGTTGAAAGGAAAACTCGGGTTGGTAATTCAGTAATTTTCGGGCTTTATCAATACTGGCCAAAGAGTGCGGTATATCGCCTAGTCGGTTTGGCCCGTGAACCACAGCAACATCAGCAATGGTCGGATCAAATTCCGATAAGTATTCTTTTAAATAATGCACCATATCATTTAAAGTCGTTCTGTCGCCGAAAGCGGTATTGTACACCGTGTTCAAGGCCTCAGTATTTTCCGTTGTCATCGCCAATTCATTCATTTGAATCACATTATCGATATAAGTGAAATCTCGAGAGTAATTGCCATCGCCATTGATAATTGGGCTTTCATGCTTCACCAATTGCAATACAAACTTCGGAATTACCGCAGCATAAGCACCGTTAGGATCTTGTCTTCTTCCGAAAACATTAAAATATCGCAAGCCAATAGTTTCCAAACCATACGTTTTAGCAAAAATATCAGCGTATAACTCGTTAACATATTTGGTGATGGCGTAAGGCGAAAGCGGTTTCCCAATAGTCTCTTCTACTTTAGGCAAACTTTCCGAATCCCCATAGGTGGAAGAGCTGGCAGCATACACAAAGCGTTTCACACCGGCATCTCTTGAAGCAACCAACATATTCAAAAAGCCACTTACATTTACCTCATTGCTGGTAATAGGATCATTAATAGAACGCGGCACCGAACCTAGAGCGGCTTGGTGTAATACGTAATCAATATCGGTAACTGCTTTTTTACAAGTCGCTAAATCTCTGATATCTCCTTCCAGCAAAGTAAAATTATCATTACTCAAAAAAGGGGCAATATTATAGCGATGTCCCGTAGCAAAATTATCCAAACAGGTCACGCGATACCCTTTTTGCAAAAAGTACTCACAAAGATTAGAACCGATAAAACCGGCACCTCCGGTAATCAAAACCGATTTAGATACTGCACTCATATTTTATTTCTTGAATAATTTATATTTCAACTTGGCTAAAAATCCTCTAGGCTCGTCATCTTCATGATAGCCATTAGAATAACCATAGCCATAACCATAGCCATAACCATATCCGTAACCATATCCGGTACCATATTTGGCTTTATTTTCGTAACCGTTAAAAACGATACTGATGTTGTTTAATTCCCCTCGCTTGGTTCGGTTGTTCAGCAAGGTCAACATTTCTTTCTTAGTGAAATTTTGTCTTACAATGTATAGCGTAACATCGCTGTATTGCGCTAATTCCAAGGCATCAGAGACCAAACCTACCGGAGGTGTATCAAGTATAATATAGTCATACTCTTTTTTTAAGGTTTCAATCATCTCTTTCATCGTTTCACCTAAAATCAACTCGGAGGGATTTGGCGGAATTGGTCCGGAAGTGACAACATCTAAATACGGAATATGTGTTTTTTGAATTACTTCCTCTAATGTTTTCTGACCTATGAGATAATTTACGACCCCAACATCGTTGTAAATATTAAAATCGTCAAAAATTTTAGGTTTACGCAAATCAAGTCCCAAGATGATTGTTTTCTTCTCACTCAATGCAAAAACTGTGGCAATATTTAAAGAGCAGAAAGTTTTTCCTTCACCACTCACAGAGGAAGTCAACATTAGCGTTTTGGCGCCTTCCGAACTTTGCTTTTTGTATAAAAATTGTAACGATGAACGAATCGCACGGAATGACTCCGACAGTGCCGATTTCGGTCGCTCAAAAACAGACAAATTAGATTCAGTATGCTTTACTCCTACTATACCTATTATCGGAATTTGAGTAATTGACGAAATATCATCAATATTTTGAATTGAATTACTGATAAAGAAGATAAAGAACACTATAACCAAAGGTATAAAAAAACCGATAAAAAACGCCAACACATAGTTGACCGCTGTTTTTGGCCCTAACAATCCGCCGCCGACATCTTTGGCCGGATCAATAAACTGAATATCAGACAAATTGGCTGCCTTTACTATGGAAGCTTCACTTCGTTTTTGCAAATAGGCGTTGTATATATTATTATTCAAATCATATTTACGGGATATGTTCAAATAGACTTGATTGGTTTCGGGAAGCTTTTTAACCTCGCTTTCCAACTGTCCAATTTTCAAGTCTACCTGTTTTAGATCATACTGTAAAGCATTCTTTAAGGAATTCGCATTTTCAAGTAAAACCTTTTTTACCGACTGGATTTCATTATCGATACGCTCATAAAAAATATTTCCCTTAGCTGAATAAACCATATTCGACCTATCAATAGACAAAGCTATTAACTTAGCCACGTTACTCACAATGTTAGGGTCTTCGATACCAGCTACTGTTGGCGCAGGTAATTTTGAAAAATCAACACTACCGTTCAAATAATTTTTCAAAGAGTACAAGTAGGCCAACTTGCGTTCAACCTCTTCCTTTTTGATATCGTTACTGGTCAATAACTCTTTAAAATTGGCTCCTTTGTCCTCTATATCAAGGATATTGTTGTTACGACTAAAATCTTTCAAATCCTCGCCGGAATCCTTGAGTTCTCCCTCCATTCGCATCAAGGTCTTATCAATAAAGGCAATGGTATTGTCTGCAAACTTATTTTTTTGCTCCAATTGCTTTTCAATCAACTTTAGCACTGTGGCATTAAGATAATCTACCATTCGTTCTTTGTTAGTGCCTTGCATGCCTAAACGAATGATAGAACCCGCCCTTGAATCTATTTCCACCTCTAATCCTTTATAGGTATTAACCGTTTCATCGAAACCATTAAACCTTATCAAAATTTCTTTACCTATATAATCCTTGGGCGACTTGGTCAAAACTAATTTCCAATTTAAAAAAGGAAGATTAACTTCTTGCCCTACCCTAAATTTTTTAACCACTTCGGTTTCAAAAATTGGAACATTAGCAATAGAATTCTCGGAATAATTTATCAGGTTAGCAGTATTCGAGGGAAATGAAACAGCAACTTGATAAGTATCCGATGAAATCAACTTTACCTTAATAAATTGCTCAAGCAATTGCCCTTTTGTTTTGTCAACAGTTATTTTGAACGGCACTTGACCATAAACATCCTTTAAATAATAGTCGGTTTTAACCAAATAATCCGTGTAAAATTGCAACTCATCAACCACTAATTCGTTATGGGATCTCGACTTTAAAGTGGTAGAAATCATTTGAACCTTATCAGAAGTACCGCCCCAATTAAAAACTAAACTGGTAGTGGAGGTAAAAAAAGGATTGTTTTCTTCTTTAACAGCAATAGTAGTTCCTATTCCATATATTTTTTGTTTTCTAATGTTAACCTGATGCGCAATAGAGAAAGTGATAACAAAAGAAACCAAAAACCATTTCCAATAACTTACAATCTTGATTAGAAAACTCTTAAAATCAAAGCTATTTTGTTTTTCGAAAAAAGAAAAATCCTTTATATCCAGCATGTATTAAGCATTTAATTTTTAAGTAATAAGAAAGTCGTGGTAGCCAATGATAAAACAGTGATGATTGTAGATAAAGATTCAATACCTGTCTTACCGGTACCCCAAGTTTTTTGTTTTACCGGATTGACTAAAATATAATCATTAGGCTGTAAGTTAAACGCAGGAGAATTAAAAGCATTGTTATCGGTTAAATCTACTGAAAATGTTTCGTTACCGGTGGTAGTTCTTCTGATGACTTTTACATGTTTACGATCACCTGTAATTGTGATATCACCTGCATTGGCAACGGCTTCCATCAAATTTACACGGTCCTGATACAACACTTTAGTACCCGGAGTATTCACTTCTCCATTAATGGTATAACGAAATCCGGCTAACTTCACGACTGCAAAAACTCCGGCTTGTTTATTGAAATATTCTTTCAACAATCGCCCTTCAATAATAGCAGTGACTTCTTCTGTGGTTCGACCTAAAACATTCACTTCCCCTAAAATCGGCAGTCTTATGTTTCCATGGTCATCTACCGAATAGCCATTAAAATAGTTACTCAACTCGTTTCCTGCGGCAGCTGATTGCGATTGTGCCGATGCATTAAAAATCTCTACCAGTTCGGGATCAATCGCCTTAATTTTAATGTTTAAGATGTCGTTGATTTGTAACCTGTAAGGTTTAAATGCAACCGGTTCAACCGGCTGACTGGCAGTACTTTTATTTTTTTCCTGCAGATAAATTAAGTCTTTAGAAGGGATACAAGAAGTAAAAAAGAAACTGAATAATAAGAGAATATATAGGGTGATTCTGTTCATTACCTTGATAAAAAAAATTGCAAACAAAGATAGTTTTTCAAATCTAAATACAAAAAATGTAGCCTATTTTATTTTGCTATATATTTTTTAGCGAATTTTCGAACGGAATCCTATGTAAAATGCTGCGTCCCAAGGTAACTTCATCGGCGTACTCTAACTCGTCGCCAACGGCTATTCCACGGGCAATAGCAGAGATTCTTACCTCAAAATCTTTGACTTGTTTGAAGATGTAAAAATTGGTAGTATCGCCTTCCATAGTTGAACTTAAAGCAAAGATTAACTCCTCTACTTGTTCGGTTCTTACTTTTTCTACTAACGAACTGATAGTTAACTGGCTGGGGCCAATCCCGTCTATAGGCGAAATCTTACCCCCTAAAACATGGTAAATTCCCTTAAATTGATTGGTATTTTCGATAGCCATTACGTCGCGCACGTCTTCTACAACACAAATGATTTTGTGGTTTCGGGAAGGATTACTGCAAATTTCGCAGACTTCCAAATCTGAGATGTTGTGACACGATTTACAAAGCTTAATTTCCTCACGCATAGCCGTTAAGGCTTGTGTCAGAAACTGGGTTTGCTCTGTCGGTTGTTTCAGCAAATGCAATACCAACCGTAAAGCAGTACGCTTCCCTATTCCGGGCAATTGCGCCATTTCGTTGACGGCTCTTTCTAAAAGTTTTGACGAAAATTCCATGTTACAAAAGTAGTTAATTTGAAAATGATTCAATTTGAAAATTTGAAAATTAATGCTTTACCTCAGCTTCAAATTTTCAAATATCCAAATCTACAAATCGATACATTAATTTTGTATTTTGGCGCACTGTAAAACCAAACTTATGACACCAACCACTATATTGATTATCATTATCATCTACTTCGGAATACTGCTTTTGGTTTCTAATTTAGTTAGTAAAAAAAGTGCCGACAACGATACTTTTTTCAAAGCTAATAAAAACTCCAAATGGTATTTAGTGGCTTTCGGTATGATTGGCACCGCACTGTCCGGGGTGACTTTTATCTCGGTTCCGGGTGAAGTTGGCAATCCCGATTTGCAGTTCAAATACTTTCAATTTGTGCTGGGCAATGCCATTGGTTTTTTAATCATTGCCAAGGTTTTGCTGCCTTTGTATTACCGCATGAACCTGACTTCGATTTATGGCTATATCGAACAGCGCTTAGGTACTGTGAGTTATAAAACCGCAGCTTCTATCTTTTTAATCAGTCGCACTATTGGTTCGGCTTTCCGATTGTATTTGGTTGTGATTGTCTTGCAACGCTATGTCTTTGATGCCTTTGACGTGCCGTTTGCGCTTACTGTACTGATTTCTTTAGGGTTAATCTTCGCATACACCTACCGCGGCGGATTAAAAACGATTATCATTACCGATACGCTACAAACGTTTTTCTTAGTATCATCGGTGTTTTTGACGATTATTTTTATTTGTCAAAGTTTAGATTTATCGCTGCTGCAAGCTTTTGAAACCGTAAAAGAAAGCAACTATTCTAAAATTTTCTTTTTCGAAGATTATTTGAAAGGCAATTATTTCTGGAAACAAATACTTGGCGGCATCTTTGTAACAATTGCGATGGTTGGTTTGGACCAGGATTTAATGCAGAAAAACCTCAGCTGTAAAAACATAGGCGAAGCCCAAAAAAACATGTTTACTTTCACCGGTATTTTTGTGCTGATTAATATTTTCTTTTTGAGCGTTGGTGCCTTGTTGTACTTGTATGCAGAGAAAAACGGTATTGCGGTTCCGATGGTTGATGGTGTGGCGCGCACCGATTTATTGTTCCCTGAAATTGCTTTCCATCATTTAACGATAGTACCGGCGGTAGTTTTTTTGCTGGGCTTGACTGCAGCAACTTTTGCCACAACCGACAGCGCCTTAACGGCTTTAACGACTTCGTTTTGTGTGGACTTTTTAGGTATGGACAAAGCCGAAAACCAAAACAAATCCAATGTGGTTAGAACGCGTCATTTGGTGCATTTGGGCTTTTCGTTTTTGATGTTTTTGGTGATTGTTTTCTTTAATGCAGTGAACGATGCCTCGGTGGTGAAAATGATTTTTAAAATTGCGTCTTATACTTATGGTCCGTTGTTAGGCTTGTATGCCTTTGGCTTGTTTGTTAAAACCAAAACGGTACACGACAAATTGGTGCCGATAGTTTGTATAGCAGCACCGGCCATTTGTTTCTTTATCAGCAAATACTCAGCAGAATTGCTGGGCAATTATGTGTTGGATAACGAGCTGATTATCGTGAATGGTTTGATTACATTTATCGGATTGTGGCTGATTAGCAAACCGGCGACGGAAAATACCCGATACTAAAATGGATTCCTCTATAGCCCTGATTCCTTCGGCAGTCGCTTCACTCGTGTGGAGCTAGCTAACACGTAGCGCGGAAAGCAGGAACACGGATTCCAAAGCAGCCCGAACCATTGCTTCGCCAATTCATTTCACTCGTGCCGCTTCTCCTATTCGTTTCAATCATAGCGTTACTATCCCTCGACTACGCTCGGGATGACATTTACTAATACTGATTGGTAGCCAACAAAACCAATGTACAAGCAACCTCTACCTTAATGCCGTTGCCTTGCAGCAATTGGTAAAACTCGGGGTTTTCGGTGCCGGGATTGAAGATGACGCGCTTGGGTTTAGTCTCAATGATGTAGTTGTAATAGTCACGCTGGCGTAACGGATTGAGGTACAACGTTACGGTATCGATATTCTTCAAAGGAATAGTTTTAGTGTGGATTTTTACACCGGCCACTTCACCGGTTTTTTGTCCGATGGCCAGAACAGCATGTCCTTTTTCAGTCAGTTTTTCAATGGCTTTATAAGCGTAGCGCTCCGGATTGGTACTGGCACCAAGCACCAGTGTTTTCTTGTTTTTCATTGGGTAAATTTAAGGAATAATGTTTTTAAATTAACACGCACTTTGATTCTTTATCTATCTTTGTGGCGATACAAACATTATAGTCATGGAAATTTTTTTGAATACTTTTTTTGTGTTGTTGGGTGCTTTATTTTCGGTATTGAACCCGATAGGCGTTATTCCGTTTTTTGTGGGTTTGACCCAAGATTATGAGAAAGCCGAACGCTCTCGAGTGTCGCTGATGACCGCTGTTAACGTTTGTATTATTTTATTGATTTCCTTTTTTGTGGGCGAATACGTGTTGCGTTTCTTCGGCATTACCATTTCGGCCTTGCGCATTGCCGGCGGGATTTTGATTGCCAGCTCCGGATTTGGTTTGCTTAATGCCAATCCGAAAAAACGAAAAGGGATCAGCAAAGAAGTGGAAGAAGATTTGCAACACCGAAGCTCCATTTCGTTGACACCATTGGCTATGCCGATGTTGGCCGGTCCGGGCTCTATTTCGTTGTTGATTGCTTTTAACCAAGACCATCATTCTACGCCTGAAATTTTGTCTTCAGTCTTCTCGATTGTTATCGTATCATTGTTGATTTTTTTGATTTTGAGAAGTGCCCATTATTTGGCCAAATACCTTGGTGCTTCGGGCATTGTAGCAATTTCCCGAATCGTAGGCTTTTTAACCGTAGCTATTGGGATTCAGTACATTATCAGTGCTGTTTTGAGTATCATTAGAGGAATATGATGAATTGTGAATGATGAATTATAAAAAAAGCCCAAAATCAAATCGATTTTGGGCTTTTTATTTAAGTACTATTTTGAATTAGGCTTTCGGCAGGAAAATTTCAGCCATCATACAACGCGCGCTACCGCCGCCACAAGCTTCGATAGTATCTAAACTGGAATGGATGATTTCTACATGGGCTTCCAATTGGGCCAATTGTTTTTTGGTTAGGCTTTTATAGGCCGACTCGCTCATTACCAAGTATCTTTTATCGTCTTTACCTTTAACCTCAAGCATGTTTCCGGCAAAATTATTGACTTGCTCTTCGGTAATTAAAATAACTTCTTTATCGTCACCGCGCAGACTGTCTAACACCATTTTGCGTTCTTTTTTGTCGTCGATACAGTCGGCACAAATTACCGCGAAAGTATCGCCTAAAGTCAGCATAACATTAGTGTGATAAATTTGCTTTCGCTCGCCGTTTACGGTTTGAAAGGCTTCAAAAATTACGGGTGTGAATTCGAAATCTTCGCAAAATTCAATCATCAATTCTTCATCAGCACGAGGCGAAAGCGCACAGTAGGCTTTTCCGTTTTCGCGGTCTAACAACAAACTTCCGGTACCTTCGAGGAACACATTGTCTTCTTCGGCCGACGTATAGTCCATAATTTCGTTAATCACAAAACCTTCATCTTCCAAGATGTCCAAAATATCTTCTCGGCGTTCGGCACGGCGGTTTTCGGCAAACATCGGATACAAGACTACATCGCCGTTTTCGTGAAAGGAAATCCAGTTGTTCGGAAAAATACTGTCGGGTGTATTGGGTTCTACAGTGTCTTCTACTACAATAACCTGTATACCGGCTTTTCGCAATTTGGCCACAAAAGCATCAAATTCGACTTGGGCTTTAGCGTTTACGGTTTCCGGCAATAAACCATCGAGTACTTTTTGGTAATAATTATTTACCGCTGTTTGTTCGTTCATACGAAACGCCACCGGGCGAATCATGAGTATGGCGTTGGTTGTTTGTTTCATTTTTGTTTTGTTTTAAAGTTTCAAAGTTTCGAGTTTCGGGTTGGTCAACTTAAAACTTGAAACCTATTTTTAATCTCTAATCAACGGTAAAGTTGAGCATCTTAATAAACCTTCTTGTTTGGCAATTTCGGCGTATGGGATTTCTTCGACTATGAAATCGTTTTTACGCAGCCATTGGTTGAGTCGGGTAAAGTTGCGTTCCGAAACCACTACGTTTTCATCGATAGAAAACACATTGGAATTCATGTGGTACATTTCGTCGCGAGTGATATGGAATAAGTTCTCTTTACCGAATAATTTCACCAAGAAAACATAATCTGATTCCTCGCGGAAACCACTTTTGTAGATGATACCTTTGTTTTTGCCCACCGGTTGGAAGCAACAATCTAAGTGCAAGGCATTATCTCGGGCTTCGAGTTTTGATTTCACCAAATCAAATTCTTTGACTTTTTTATGTGGAAATAATTCTTTGATGTAATTCACGCCCTGCATATTGGTTCGGGCCGTAATGTAGTCTTTGTAGTCGGAACCTTTGTACGTTCCTATAAAGATATAATCGTTCCACAACATTACATCTCCGCCTTCAATATGGACTTCTTCAGGTGGACGAACCACTTTCTTGGGATCGATTTGGTCGATGACGTATTGGATGGCATCGAGTTCTCGTTCTCTGTCGGGCAAAATATTGGCTTTGATGAACACGTCGTCGATTACAAAACCGATATCTCTTGTAAAGATTTGGTTGTAGTTTTCAATCATCTTCGGACGAAAAACCTGCACATCATATTTTTGAAACACTTGGTTAAACGCTTCCATTTCTTTCACCATATCAGCTTCTACGGGATAAG
Organism: Flavobacterium sp. FEMGT703F; assembly: GCA_002786385.1. Lineage (GTDB taxonomy): Bacteria > Bacteroidota > Bacteroidia > Flavobacteriales > Flavobacteriaceae > Flavobacterium > Flavobacterium cheonhonense. The sequence goes on along the minus strand of PGCN01000020.1, from coordinate 29,355 downwards.
TCCCAGCCAAGATATGCTCTAAGGATTTTGGATCATAAGCTTCTTCGGCGGAAGGCGTCGGACCGTTATTTTCGGCCGAACCCAGCACCACTGCCCTAAGTCGGGAAGTTTCATTTTTTACATTTAAGGCTAACATAAATTAGTTTTGGTAATGGACAAATATAACAAAGCTTCTCGGTTAGGAGAAGCTTTGTTTAAAAGTATTTGGACAATTAACTAATTCTTGATGAGTTTCTCAGTGTGGATTCGACCATCTTCAGAAGTAATATTGATGATGTATACTCCATTAGCATAACCACTTACATCCAGACGGGTTTTATCGGTGAGTTCAATAGGACGATCTAAAACCACTTTACCATCTATGGAAGTAATGTTGACTTTATTAAACTGAGCGTCTTTCATCACAATCTCGATAGTGCTGCTGGACGGATTCGGAATTATGGCAAAGCCGTAGGCCAATTTGACTAAATTCACATTAGTATCATAAGCCGAAACTATGGTTTTAGCTTCTTTTACCTCAGCCTGTTTGTACACAAAATTATCGGTACAACCTTCAGGATAAGCTGCGAATTGTGAACCGGAAACCGCTTCAAAACCCGGATTGAGTTCTACATAGTTCGTGGCGTGATACACTACTCCGTTACCGGTAACATTATCCCCAACCGAGACGATATTGGCTGCTTTAATCCAATCGGAACGCTCTCGTTCTTTCACTGCCGGAGCTGCTAAATTGTTGTGATCATCAGCAGGCGAAACTAAGGTTAATGTGGGCTGACAACAGTTATTGAATGTTACATCAGGTCCAACATTAGCGGAACTGTCTGAGATATCGTATACAAAAGTTCCGGCCGGACAAACTACGTTAAACGTGGCATTCACTTCAAACTCAAAATCACCACTTGGTGCTACCCCAAACTGACTTGGTGGTACAGTAAAGCAAAACGTACTTGATGTAAGTTGAGATGGAGCAGCAATAGTTGACACTACTACGCCGTTTTGCATGATGTTAAGCGACATAGTGTTTAAAGAGGCATTAACCGGTGGTTGGTAAGTCCCGCAAACCTGAATTGGTGTAGTACCACTCATATCCGGACAGTTAATTTCTGTCGGGTTGGTATTTAAGGCTCCTAATTGCGGCACAGCACAAGTCAGACCACAAATATTATCAATATAAACCGTTCCGAAATGCGCAGAAGGTTGACAGTCGCTGATGGTGAATTCAATTCTTCCGGGTTGGTTTAGAATTTCACCTACATTCAAACGGGCACAAATCCAACCGGTATATAAAACGCGACGGTTATTGTTTACGATTAATCGGTTAAACAAACAGTTGTCGGGATTAGCAATGATACAAATCTCATCCACTATGTTGTTGTTTTGGTCGTAAACTCTGACTCTGAAAAACGGCTGAATAGGTTGACCGTGAGCCGGTTTGTTGTCCATTATCAATGAAAAATTGAAATCGATGGTAGGCTGATCAATAGACGTGAAAGTACGCGACATGGTGGTGATATCCGAAGAACCAAATCCGCCGGCATTATTCAACTTGATACATTTTGAAACACCATTTCCGTTTAAGGTTGGCACATTAACCCCTAATCCGGCCAAAGTTGGATCGAACATTTGGTAACCCGGACTTCCGCTGTCGATTAAAGTAATCGTAGAGCCGAAGTTGTTGGTGGTTGGCGTAACCATATTGGAAGCCGTTGGAGTAGTTGGTGTGGCACAAGAGAGAAAGAAAGCTTCGCCCGAATCCGGTTGCGGATACGCATCAGACCAAAAAGTATAACCGGCAGTGTTGTTTTCGAAGTCGCCGTTCACACAAGTTTGCATGATGGTTGGTGATGGTTTTTTGGCGATGTAAAATTCTTTTTTATCCGGATTTTGAACAAAAAACAACTTTCTCAGTTCGTAAATTTTGGCATTGGCTATAGCTCTTTGCAATTCCTCGTCTGAGAATTCCTCTTCTTCACGCAAGTGTTGGATCACTTCGTTGGTAGTTTCTTTAGACAAACGATAGTTTTTAAAGTTGTCATTGATGAAACTCACGATTTCTTTTTCGATTTGATTCGATTCTTCGATTCTTCGATTTTCATCAGCCAGATACTGATCGAGCTGGGCAGAAGCCTTCCCCGAACACAGCAGCAAGACACTGATAAACGCTATTTTACAGATCTTAACCATAACTATTTCGTTTTATCAATCAAGGCTTGAATTTGCAATTTCAAAGCTTCTAATTCTTTCGAGTTTTTCTCTAAGGCTTTGGCTTGCTCGGCTATTTTTTTATCTTGGTCGATGATGTATAAAGTAAGTTCTTCAATTTTCTCCATTTGTTTGGATTGCATTTGCGCTACATCTATTCCGTCTTTGGCTAATTGCTCCGCAGAGTCAATTCCCGGCAAATGTTTGTTGGTTTTTACAAAGGCTTCCACTTCGTTTAACGGCATAAGCTTATAGTCGTTAGCAAACACATAATCCGCCCAATTGGCTGAGCTTCTTAAAGCCACTTTTACTTTTTCAGTTAAGATACCACCTTCAACAAACAATCGGTAATTTCCTGTAGCATTCGGATAAACCGCAGTTGACCCTAAATACATTTTACCATTTGAAGTACTGTTCGCAGTGCTGAACCAGATATTGCTGTTGTTCATATCTACTACTCTGTTTCCGCTTACGGTTGTCGCTTGATTGATGATTCCGTTGTTAGCGTAAAGACTGGTATCGTTGGCACTTACAGTAAAAGGATTAGCTGTAGTTCCGGTTCCGGTTACCGTTACATTGGTTCCGGCTACTACACTAGTGGTTGGCAAGTTGAAAGAGCCTCCGCCGTTAGACAACGTGATGGTATTTCCTGATTGTGATAAGGTTTGAGGAGTATGCGGTGGTAAAGTAACACTGTTTCCGTTAGATATTGACAATACATTTCCTGTCAAGGTTAATGATTGTGCATCAGTATCTGTTAAGCTAGGCAATGTGAAAGAACCGCCACCGTTAGAAAGTGTCACTACATTTCCGGATTGTGATAAGGTTTGCGGCGATTGAGCCGGTAAAGTCACACTGTTTCCGTTGGAGATTGACAATACATTTCCGCTTAAGGCCAATGATTGCGCATCGGTATCCGTATCGGTGAAAGTTGGCAAAGTAACACTATTCCCGTTTGAAATAGACAAAACGTTACCGCTTAAAGCTAATGACTGTGCATCAGTATCTGTATCGGTAAAGGTAGGCAAGGTGAATGAACCGCCGCCGTTAGAAAGGGTAATTACATTTCCTGATTGTGATAAAGTTTGAGTAACACGTGGCGGTAAATTTACCGGAGCACTGGCTACTCCGTTTACCGTTGTAATCAACTGGTTGCTTGTATTAATAGTGTTAGAAATTGAATTAACGATAGGTGCTGAAGCCAGAATATTATTAACATTAGTGGTCATAATATTAGCGCTGGAAGACATTACATTGCTTCCTGTAGCACCAGGTAAGTTTTGTAAAACCACATCTCCATTTTCGTTTACTGTTAAAAATTTGTTGGTTACTAAAGAAGATGTAGGATTGAAGTTGCTGGTTAAATTGGTGAAACGCAACCCAGAGAATCCGTTTCTGCCGTGTTTGATTTCGACTTTATTGCCCGGAGCCGAAGTTCCGATTCCGACACTTCCTTCAACCAACATTCCGTTTAAAGGCGCTATGATGGGATTGGTATCTAAGGTATTGTATCTTGGTACAAAATTTCTTCCGATGACTACACCTCCATTTACATCTAATCTGTTGGCAGGAATAATGTTATTTCCCAATCCCAATCCGGTATTTCCGTTGCTATGAATAAACAAACGCTGATTACCGTTACCGTCGGCAAGGATGATAGTTTTGTCTGTATTGAATCCGGCCAATCTGTCTGAAGAAAAAGCATTATTCAGACGCACTCTACCCAAAAACACGTTAAAATTTCCGTTTTTTAAGTTGATAGCGGTTTCCGTTCCAATGAAGATATTAGCGTTTCCGGTTAACAAATTTCTTGGTGTCAATGCTCCGATGGCAATATTATCATCTCCCACATTAAATAGTAAAGAAGAATACCCAACGGCAGTATTGTTGTTTCCGGTAGTGTTAGCCTCTAAAGCCCTGTGACCAACCGCAATGTTGGCAGAACCTGTAGTATTCCTGAACAAACTACGAGTACCGTAAGCACCATTTAAAGTTCCGGTAGTATTAAATCGCATTGCTTCGTTTCCGTAAGCGCAATTGAATCCGCCTTGAGAAATTTTCAATACATCATTACCAAAAGCACTATTGCTATTGCTTGAGTTGTCCGACAAAGCATTCTTACCGAAAGCAGTGTTAAAACTACCGGTATTATTACCACCGGCATTATCACCTGAAAAAGTATTATCAACTTGACCATTACCTCGAGCAATGGTTCCTAAAACAAGTAGTGCTGTGTAAAAGAAGTAATTTTTCATTTTCATAACAAAAAGATTTGGGGCATTAGAAAATTAATTGACACTCATTTGTTCATGATTTTTCTGGCTGGGCTTGGTCAAAGAAATCATCTTAAAATTTGCTTTCTTTAACACATTCAAATATAGCAGTTATGTTTTGAAAAAATCCATAAAAAACATATTTATTCGACGAAATACACTTTTTTATATTTTATATGTTTATTTTTCTTACTTTTTTAAATTAAAACAATAAACAACTGTAAATCAATAAATATGAAAAAGAAATAATATTCTTATACGCTACAAAAAGCAAAAAAGCATCCTTTGTAAGGATGCTAATACAGAAGTATAATGATGGATGAATTCAGGTTAAAGTAAAGCTTGCCTTTGTGAGTGATTTCGAGTCGAAATCCAATAAGCCAATAAAAATAGTAAAACCGGTCTGAGCGGGAACATATAACGCTGTTCTGAATGAAAAACAAAGACATACAACAATCCCCAACCCCAGAAAAATAAAAACGGAAGGAACAATTGGTATTCTTTTCTTCGCAGTAAATTAACCATGGCCAAAAGACCTACGATGACTAAAATGTAATTAATCAGATTGATATAAATGTGCATCCCGTATTTTATCGTTTTACTGTTGTCAGACTTCATTAAGGGCGAGATGATAAAACTTTGGGCTTGGAAAAACTTGAGCGAATATTGGCGCAAGGTTAAACCCGGATTAGTCAATATATCGTTTTTAACCCATTGTACATAATAAGCCGTTTTGTCGTATTTATTAGCTGTACAAATGGAATCGAGTTCTCTTCTTTTCTTTAAATTATTGAGATAGTCATTAGAAGCAAATTTGTCTTGCCCATGTTGCGGCATCCAATTCAACGGCTCATCACGTAATTCATAGCGTGACCAAAGAAGCTGTTGTCGAAAAACCCTGTTTTTGAACTCGAAATTGGAATTGTCCAAACTGCGTTCTACTAATATAAATATCGGTACCAAAGCCATACCCATAACAAAATATACCTTGCTCGCTTTGGGTAGTTTAAGTATCAGAACGTAGAGTGTCATGACAAAAACAAAAGGCAACATATTCGGTTTAATACCATATAATAAAACCAAACTCAAAGCCAAACGAAAATAATCCGCTTTTTGAGCTACACCGGCATAATGCTTAGCCCAAAAGTAAATCAGCATACTAGACGCGAAAAAACCGAACGCTTCACCGATAATGCCCATAGCATAATAAATATGTATCGGAAAAAGCGACATAAGCACTATGACGTAAAGTTTAGCTTTATCGGTAAAATGTAAAATGGTAAATGCTTTGAACAAATAGAAAACCGACAAACAAACAAAAATACAACTGAAGATAACGCCACTCAAAAAAAACAAGCGGTCATCGTGAAAGGCATAAACTATAGCGTACGGAATCAAATAACAAAAAAGGGTCAAAAAGCCTTTGTCGATATTGATATTACCCTGAAAACCGTTGGCTATAAATTCAATTAATTGTTGGGTTCCGGTATGGAATTGCCCATCACCGAAAGGCTTGGGCTTGAACGGCAGAAAATAAAATACTACACACAGCAATGCGGTAATCAATACCGGATTTTTTATGGTAAAATCAATTAGTCGTTTCATCCTTGGCCAATTTGTCTTTAATAATGTAAAGCGGTCGTTTTCTGGTTTCGTCATAGGTTCGCCATACATATTCGCCTATGATACCCAACATCAACATAATCAAACCGCCAATAATCAGAATTAAAATCATAATGGGCGCCCAACCTTCAAAAGGTGTATTGTTGATGAAGCGATTGTAAGCAATAACAATGGCATACAGAAAACCAAAGAAAGAAATGATAATCCCTAAAAGCGACATCAATCGGATGGGAATGTATGAAGTATTTAACAAGCCATCGATAAAATACTTGAGTTTCTTAGATAAAGTCCATTGCGATTTCCCAATGGTTCTTTTTAAACGACTATATGGTATAAAAGCCACACTAAAGCCCAACCACAAAATATCACCTTGGAAAAAGCGATTTCTCTCGTCAATCTGGTTGAAAACAGCTATGGCTTTTTGGTCTATCAATAAAAAGTCAAAACCACCTTTAGGCATTTTTGGGTTGACATATTTCATCAAACTGTAAAAAACAGCTGAAGCTTTGTTGGCGATAAAACTATCTTCTCGATCCACACGATGCCCAATGACAATTTCGTTGCCGGATTGCCATTTGGAAATCATATTTTCGATTAACTCGATAGGCTCTTGTAAATCGGCCGACATACTTACTGCGGCGGCTCCGGTCACTTCTTTCATCCCCGCAATAATAGCAGGTACTTGACCAAAGTTTCGGGAAAACGAAAGGACTTTGACTTTTGAGTCTTGCTCGTGCAAGGCTATTAACTCTTGCATGGAATTGTCATCGGAACCATCATTCACAAAAACAAACTCGTAATCGAGCACCAATTTGTGCATCAAGCCGGTAATCTTTTCATAAGTTGGTGTAATAGAACCTTCGTTGCGAAAAACCGGTATTACAAAAGACAACTTCATTGCATATTTTCATTAAAAGGTTCGACAGTTTTCATCACTATTGCAGGAATTCCATAAGCTATGGAATTATCCGGTATATCTTTAGTAACTACAGCACCGGCTCCGATAGTTACATTCTTTCCAATCTTAACATCGGGTAAAATGGTAGCATTAGCACCTATCCTGGAAAATGAACCTACAGTAGATCGCCCGAGTAAAGTGGCTCCGGGAGAAATTTCTACAAAATCACCCACCACACAATCATGCGTTATCATGGCGTTGTAATAAACCAAACAACCTTTGCCAATGGTAACACTATTCGAAAAAACCGCATTCATTAATATATTGCTTCCGGCACCAATAGTTACTTCATAACTACTGATTTGGGCTAGCGGACTGATTGTAGAAATCATCTCGCCTCCCAAATTAGTGAACTTTTTGTAAAGTTTGTAGCGCAACAACGAATTGCCTATACCAATGGTAAATTGATTGCCGTATGCTTTAAAAAATTGCGTTACTTGTGCTTCATTTTTCAAAATCGGGAATGTTTCGTATAGCTTTTCCCCTATTTCATTTACATCGTCATAAAACGCCAAGTTTTCGGTTTGGTTGCATTGCTGCAAAACCTCCAAAACTTCTTTGGCAAAACCTTTGGCTCCAATGACAATCATAAGTTAGCATTAATTAAGTTGACAATCTGCGCTACATCATCCGGCTTCAAAGCGTGTGATAACGGCAAACATAAAATAGTTTGGGCGATGCTTTCGGAAATCGGCATAGCGGTATCTTTGATATAACCCACTTTATTGAGCGAAGGATAGAAATAACGACGCGGAAAGATTTCATGCTCGTTTAAAGCTTTCTGTACATTTAAAAGTTGGGATTCGCTTTCAAAAATCACCGGAAAATAACTGTAATTCCAATAGGTATTTTCGCGCAACTTCATGGTGGTCAAGACTTCGAAATTCAGTGCATTCAGATAAAAACCAACCACTTCTTTACGAGCAGCAATAATGCGATCCAAATGCGGTAAAACAGCCAAACCCATTGCAGCTTGCAATTCCGATATCTTTCCGTTAATCCCTAACCCATGGAAAGCCAACGGACCGTCGTGACCAAAATTATGACTGTAGTAGATTTGATGCATCAGTTTTTCATCGTTACAAAAAACAGCACCGCCTTCTCCGGTATGAAACAATTTGGTTGCGTGAAAACTACAAGTGCTCACATCGCCGTATTCAAAAACCGATTGGCCTTGGTAAGAAACACCAAAACAATGCGCGGCATCATAAATAACTTTCAATCCGTGTTGGTGAGCTATGCGCTCAATCACTTCAATATTACAAGGATTACCAAAAACGTGAGTCGCCAAAATGGCTGTAGTTTTAGGTGTAATGGCAGCTTCAATTTGCGTCTCATCTATCGTTAAAAAGTCGGGATGAATGTCGACAAAAATCGGCGTACAATTTTCCCAAAGTATGGAAGCTGTCGTAGCCACATAACTGAACGGCGTGGTAATGATTTCGCCGCCTTTCCCCAACAATTTCAAAGCAATTTGCAACGGAATGGTTCCGTTGTTGGTTATTAAAATCGAATTGACTTGAAGGTAGGCTTTTAGTTTTTCTTCCAACTCCAAAACCAAGGCACCGCGATTGGTAAGCCATTCGTTTTGCCAAACTCTTTGCAGTTGAGCTTGGTATTCTTCGATGGGCGGAAAAAAGGTTTTGGTAACGTTGATCATGTTGGTTTCACTAAAAGCTTCACAAATAAACGAATATATTGTGTAAAAATTCAAAAGAAAAAAGGCGAAATACTTCTTTTATCCTTTACTGATGTTAAAATGAAAAAAGAGAAACCTTTTGGCTTTGACTTTAGAGGAATTGAAAGCAGACTTATTCAATCCCTTCAATAGTAACCAGGTCTTTGGGATTAACAATAACCAATAGCTCTTGGAAAAAGACTATTGAGGAATGCGATACCAGACAAATCAAAAAAAATTATTCCCTTCTCGATGGAAATCGCTTATCCCTTAATTTCAAAAAATAAGCCTCAATAGTGTTCGTCATCATTATTCCTAAAATTACACTTACTATTGAAGTACTAAAAAAAATAATTATCGGATGAACATTTATCCCAAGATAAATAGTTATTCCCGTTCTGAAAATATAATTTACAGCTGTATGTATTACATAAATGGAATAGGAACAGTAGCCTATCTTAGAAACCAAATTTACAACTGGTTTGGTAAAAGTAGCATTCAGCTGTGATACTATTCCTTCTTTCAATAAAAAAAAAACTAAAATGATAGCAAACGCTATATAAAGGAATACAAACCCTAACGTTTGAATAAAAAGCGAATGTTCAATTTTAATGAATGGCGTAAATGAGAGCAAGCAAAAGGATAGGCAAAATAAAAGACGAGTATTCTGAAAGAATATTGACTTAAGTTTGTCCAACTTGAAATAATAAAAATAAGACACCAAAACGCCCATTAATAGAGAATCTATTCTCAAATGCGAAGAGGTTATATTGTGAACACTTGATGCATCATTAGACCAAACTGTAACAATTCTGACAACTAAAACAACCATCATTAAGCTTATGACAATAGCACCTAAATTGGCCATCAATTTATTTTTATACTTACTATTGATAAGAATCCAAAAAAGTAACGCCAAGCCAAAATAAAAATGTTCTTCAACGGCAAGAGACCAACTGGCCGCATAAGTGTAGCCCCAACCGTTGTAATAGTTTTGAAAGAAAAACAAATCGGCTACAACCCTGTCTAATTCCAAATTGCCTTTAATCAGAAAGGGAATGACATATATAAAATAAGTAAGGTAATAAATCGGATAAATTTTGTACCCGCGACGAATCAGAAACAATCCGGGCTTGATATTCCCGAATCTCAGATACTCTTTAAATAAAAGTCCGGACACCAAAAAACCGCTTAACACAAAAAACAAATCTACACCTATCCAACCCATAGTTACGGTGAATGAAAATAATTTCTTGTGTCGAAGTAAAACCAATAAAATGGCAATACCTCTTAAAAAATCAAGCTGTTGTAGTCTTTTGTTTTGGGTTACATCCATGAATTAAGATTAAAAAAAAACTTCCCTCTCGGGAAGTTTTAAAAGTATGCAAAATCTTGTTATCTTTTATCCATTGGAACAAAATCTCTTAACGGATAACCGGTGTATACTTGTCTTGGTCTTCCGATAGGTTCTTTGTTGATACGCATTTCTTTCCATTGGGCAATCCAACCCGGTAAACGTCCGATAGCAAACATTACGGTGAACATTTCGGTTGGAATACCTAAGGCACGGTAAATAATACCGGAATAGAAATCTACGTTAGGATATAATTTTCTGGACACAAAATAATCATCTACTAAAGCAGCAGCTTCCAATTTTTTGGCGATGTCAAGAATAGGATCATTCACCCCTAAAGTATTCAATACCTCATCGGCTGCTTTTTTAATGATTTTAGCTCTTGGGTCGAAGTTTTTGTACACACGGTGTCCGAAGCCCATTAAGCGGAACGGATCATCTTTATCTTTAGCTTTGGCTAAGTATTTATCGGCATCGCCACCATCTTTTTGAATAGCTTCCAACATTTCTAACACCGCTTGGTTGGCACCTCCGTGTAATGGACCCCAAAGAGCTGAAACTCCCGCAGAGATAGAAGCAAACAAACCGGCATGAGACGAACCCACAATTCTTACAGTTGACGTAGAACAGTTTTGCTCGTGATCGGCATGAAGGATGAATAATTTGTCTAAAGCATCAATGACTACCGGATTGATTTGGTAAGGTCCGGTTGGCAATTCAAACATTAAACGCATGAAGTTTTCAACATAGCCTTTAGTGTTATCGTAGTAGTTTAACGGATAACCCATCATTTTACGATATGTCCAAGTAGCAATCACCAAGAATTTACCCATGGTTTTGCACACGGCTTCATACATTTCTTTTTCGTTTTCTACATTAACTACTTTTGGGTTAAAAGCGGTCAAGGCGCTGGTTAACGAAGATAAAACGCCCATAGGATGAGCTGTTTTAGGAAAACCGTCGATGATGTTTTTCATCTCTTCGTTGACCAAAGTATATTTTCTGATGTCGTTTTCAAACTGCTCTAATTGGGCTTTTGTAGGCAACTCACCAAAAATAACTAAATAAGAAACTTCCAAGAAATTGCCTTTTTCAGCTAGGTCTTCAATAGCATAACCACGGTAACGAAGAATTCCTTCCTCTCCATCCAAAAAAGTAATTTCACTCTGACATGATCCTGAATTTTTATACCCCGGATCTAAGGTGATAGCACCTGTTAAGGCACGTAGTTTTTCAATGTCGATGGCGGCTTCATTTTCACTTCCTACGATTACAGGAAACTCATATTTTTGGCCATCAAGTTCTAATATAGCTGTTTTAGACATGATATAATATGGGAATTAGGTCTGATAAATTAATATTTTAACAAAATTAGGGAAATACAAACGAAATAAAAAAGAATTACGGCAACGTTTTCGTTAATTATTTGATAAATTTTGCAAAAATGATATACAAAAAAAAAGGCATACAAAACTGTATGCCTTTACCACAATTATAAAACCCGAACTTATTCTTTAACTATTTTCCCAACTTTAATTCCCTTGTCCGAGGTTACTTTTATAAAATACACACCGTTGCTGTGCGCTGAGATATCTATAATGGTTTGATTGTCATTGGCCAATTGGGTTTGCAACAACCTGCCTTGTACATCATACAATTGCACCGTTTGCAAAGTAAAATCGCCCGAAACATTGACTTTGTCTTTTGTTGGGTTAGGATAAACCGAGATTGATTGGTCTTGTTCAAAATCGGGATTACTCAAGGCTTGGAAAATAGTTTCGGCCTCGTTAGTAGCTACCGGATAATTGTAATCAAAATAAATGTTGGCTCTTTTGTTAACGTTATCGCCTTGTTGTAAAGTATCTTTCGATTTTACCTTTAGTAATACGTTTCCGTGACCGCCTGATTCTAATAAAATATTCTGAAAAATAAACTCCACTACATTGCCTGTAATTTTAGCGTTTACAGGATGAGAAGTATTTAAAAGTTGCAAAGAATTGATATCAAAATCTGCCGGATTGACTTCAGTTCGAACCACGATGTTTTCCGCTTCCGCTGTTCCGGTATTTTCAAAACGAATCATGTAATGCAGGTAATCCCCTATTTCAGCCGGCGAAACAACATCACCTTCCAAACACTTAATATCATTCGGATCATAAGAACCAACCACGACTTCATTATACACATACAAATTATCACTAGTATTCTCATCGCCTGCCTGCGGCAAGATGGAAGCTGTAAATGTCAATACATCATTAATATTCACCGGATTGGCTGCGGTAGGCGTATTAATATTGAAAGTCACTAAAATTTCCCGACTTTCAAAAGGCTGCAAGTTGGCATAATCCCAAGAGAGACCTCCGCTAACTACAGAAGTTGGCACTATACTGGTGGACACCATATCCATCAGGTTGTCATTATAGAAAAAGTTAATCCCGTAAGCTTGTGACAAGGTTTGGTTTCCTTTGTTGCGATAAACAATTTTGTAAACTGCCTCAAAACCGGGACGTGATGGAAATACCGGCGCAACAATGATTTCTAAATCGGGATGAATACCGTTAGCTGTAATACAGAAGTTTTGGGTTGCTGTATTGTTGTTATCATCAGCAAAAGAAACAGAAGCATTATTTGGTGATAAATTAAACCAAGAAGGGTTTTCAACATTCAGATTGAGCTCAAAACTTCCTGCCTCGGTATAGAAATTATAAATTCCTGAATTATCAGTAAAAGTTGAGCCTTGATTTATTCCGTCATTGATGTCAATTCTAATATTAGGATTTGACATATCATCAGCATTACAACCATTCTGTTCTGCATCAAACAATATAGTCCCGGTTATTATATTATAATATCCATTGGGAGTAAATGAACAATAAGTTCCAAATATTGGATTTGGAGTTGGACTAAAAAAACTGAATACATCATTTTCATCAACACAAATATATTGTTGTAAATCATTTAAACTTCCGGAGGCAAAACTAACATCTTCATTCGTAAAACCATTCCTTATATTGACAACTCTCAAATTAACATTATTGTTTAAATATACATCAAAAACATTAGCACTTGGAACATTATTGGGCTCAACTTGAAAAGCAACCGAAGACAAATCGATATTTGTTAAATTGTTATTTTGAACTTTAATTCGATACAATATGGGTAAATTAAATAATTGAATACTTGTTAATTGATTCAATCCAAGTTCCAACGTTCTCACAAAGTTTTTATTACTTAATTCAAAACTAGTTAAACTATTGGATACAATATAAACATATTCAATTTTGTCATTGTTACTTAAATCCAAAGAAGTCAATTGATTATTTCTGGCACTCAAACTTGTCAAATTTACAGAGTCATGTAGATTCAAATTGGTTAACTGGTTGTAACCACAATCTATGATTCTTAAATCGCTTGTATTTGCTAGATTTAATGACGTTAAGTTATTATTAGTGCAATAAAAATTTCTAATCTTCGGCAAAACACTTAAATCGATTGAACTCAATTGGTTGTACTTACATGAAAAGGTAATTAGATTATAAAAGGCTTCTATGCCTTGTAAATTTTGAATGCCAACATTAGTTGATTGGGTTCCACTAACATTGAGATAAATTATAGCTTGCGCCTCTGAAAATTGGATTTGTCCATCTTGATTTGCATCAATCTTAGTATAAGTATTCAATGTTGCAGAGTTATTGGGATTTACATTTGAAGCTATACTGTTGTTTTCATTTGCCGACAATAGCTTTGCTTTTAAATTAGCATCAGGTATATTTACAATTCCATCCGAAGCAACAATCAATTGAAAATTTGCAATAGAGTAACAACCTGAAATACTATTTTCTACCCTTGCAAAAATAGTTTGTGGATTACTAACATTGGTGTATGAAGTTGTATTTAGCAATGGATTGCTATTGTTGTGTGCATCGGCTTCAGAAGTATGAAAGGTTACTAGCATGTTTTGTTGGCTACTTAGCATAAGCGGAATTTGAATATTTAAATTAAAAGCAGCTACACCATCATTTGGCAACTCATAAACCGTCATATTAGGTGATTGCAGAATGTATGGTAAATAATACAATTGCAACTGCAAATAGGTTAATGCGAAGTTAGATGGATTTTGATTTTCAAATACCCTAACAAAAACTGTTTGAAAACCATTTCCACTGAAGATATACTGAGTAGGATTCTGTATAGAATTTATTCCATTTTGAGAATCAGGATAACTCTCATAATAGTTTACGGTGAATAATGTCGGATCTAAACTTCCTAATATTTCTGCATTCTTTGACGTCAAATTAAACAATCCTTGAGCATTACTAACTTGACAAGCCACTAATTGACTAGGTTGATTGATTGGCGGCTGACCATATAACGATATCGTTATAAAGAACAATAAAAAGTATAGTTTTTTCATAATATAGAGTATTCGTTATGATTGTTTTTTGGTTTGACTTTATAAAAGTACGCTTCGTTTTTTGGTAACTGTTTGTTAAATGAGTAACGACTGAGTTTGAATTAGAATTTGCTACAACGTCTTCAGCAATTCCTGCAATCGTTCCTTTTTTCGCTGTGAAATCGGCAAATTCGCATTGTCTGCCATGATTACATAACCGCCGTCTTTTTTGATATACGATTTCAAATACGCCAAATTGATCAAATGACTTTGGTGAATCCGCTCAAATCCATGCTCGGTTAACAATTCTTCGTATTCTTTCAACGTTTTGGAAATCAATATCGGTTTGCTGTTTTTGATGTAAAACTTGGTGTAATTGTCTTCGCTTTCGCAACGGATAATATCGCTCACTTCAAACAAATGAATCCCATCGGAATTCGACAAAGCAATTCGCTTGAAATTATCGACTTTCTTACGAATGTTCTCCAACAACAAATCGATGTGCGCTACACTGTCGTTTTTGTCAATGACTTGCTGTAGCTTTTCGATGACTTTTTGCAATTCTTCCGGATCAACGGGTTTGAGCAAAAAATCCAAAGCACTGAATCGAAATGCTTTAATGGCATATTGCTCGTGCGCTGTAATGAATACGATTTGCGAATTGAGTTTGCCGCGTTGGTTGACTTCCTCCAGCAAATCAAAACCGGAACCGTCGCCCAAATGAATGTCGAGAAATACTACTTGCGGCTGATTTTGCAATACGATTTTCACGCCGGTTTCAACACTATCGGCTTCTCCTATAATGCGGATTTCAGGCGCATATCGAGCCAACAAGCTTTTCATACCGTTTCTCAAATTGCTATCATCGTCTATTAATA
The DNA here is from genome assembly GCA_002786385.1 of Flavobacterium sp. FEMGT703F. GTDB lineage: Bacteria > Bacteroidota > Bacteroidia > Flavobacteriales > Flavobacteriaceae > Flavobacterium > Flavobacterium cheonhonense. The sequence continues at coordinate 13,996 of PGCN01000020.1, read as the reverse complement.
AGGCTGTAATCATTTGATATATTGAATGGGCAAATGCAAAGTCACTTTAGTACCTTGTGTTTCTCCGTTGTTGTTTTTAACTTCTTCTATGGTGAACTCTGTTTTCTGTTTGGTGGTCGATTCTATCATTTCCAAACGCTTCTTGGTAATATCCAACGCCATCGATTTGTGCGCTACTACCGAATGTTGTTTTTGCGATTTTGACTCGCTGAACCCTATACCATTGTCTTCTACGGTACAAAGCAAGCTGTCTTTTTCCAACACAAAGCGAACCGCAATACTGCCTATTTCCTTTTTGGGAATGACACCGTGAATAATGGCATTTTCCACAAAAGGTTGTAACAATAACGGCGGTATAGCCATATCGTCTTCAATCGCATCACTTTTGAAAATGGAAAAGGTAAACTTATTATTGAACCGCAATTGCTCAAGTTCCAAATAGTTTTGCAAACTCTCAATTTCTTTGTCGATGGGAATCAGAGATTCTTTTGAATACTCTAAGGTCAACCGCATTAATTTGGAGAATTTCGACAAGTATTTGATGGCCGAATCGGTACCGTTTTGCACAATAAAGCTCGATATCGAACCCAAACAATTGAACACAAAATGCGGATTCATTTGCAAATGCAAGGCTTTTTGTTCGTACTCGGCCAATTCTTTTTGCAACGTTAAATTCTTTTTCAACTGAATTCTGTTGTAAATCAGAAACGCAATACCGAAAAGCAACAAGCCGAAAACCGCCGCAAATATCAGTTGCAGTACATTGCGTTTGGATTCTTCCTGCAACAATAAATCGCGCTTTTCAATTTCTTTTTGATGGATGGCTTCGCGTTTTTCAAAATCGAAGGCCATTTCTTCTTCTACCGTTCGGCGGATGTTTTCTTCGTTGGTCAAACTGTCTTTAGCGATGCTGTACGCTTTAAAGTGCAACAAGGCTTGAGCCGAATTGTTTTGTTTAGCATAAATGTCACTCAACAATTTTTCAGCAATCACCTGTTGCTCCAATACTTTAATCGATTTAGCCAGCGCCGAAGCTTTTTCGGCAAAAGCAATAGCTTGTTGCACTTTGTTTTGTTCCAAATACAATTGTCCCAACAACAAATACGTATCGCCTACCCCGAATTTATCTTCTATATTTTCAAAAGTTTGAATGGCATTACTCCAGTGCGCTACAGCTTTTTCGGGTTGTTGGGTCGATTTGAAATACAAACCGACATTGTTGAACCATTCGCCCAAAGCACGTGGATTCGGGTGTTGGTCTAAAGCCGATTTGGCTTTGGTGTAGTATTCAAAAGCTTTCTCCGGATTGTTTTGCTTTAAATAGGTATTGGCAATATTGGTGTACGTAATGCCTATATTCGGATCGGCTAATTGCTCTTGTATTTTTTGTGCTTTGACAAAATAGGCCAAGGCTTTAAAATCAGAGGCTAATGATTTATAAACGATTCCGATATTATTGTATAGTTTGGCGCATTTTTCTTCGTCGCGAAGTTGCTCGTAAATGGTAACCGATTTGAGATAATACTGCAATGCTTTGGCATAATTGCTCTGTTCCGAAAAGACAATTCCAATACTACCCAACGCTTTGGCTAAACCTTTTTGCTGCTCTTTATCAGTAGCTGCAGCGGCATTTTCAAATACATGCTGCGCATCGGTAAAATAGCGTAATGCTTTGGGATAGTCACCTAAGATAATATTAGCGTTTCCTAAATTCAACAACGCATTCCCTTTGGCCAATTGGTAGTCTGTTTTCTGAGCCAAATCGAAAGCTTTTTGGGCATAAACCTTCATCGATTTGGGATCAGAAGTCTTATAAGCATCGGCTATAGCATTGAGCAACTGGGCTTTGTCGATGTCATTTTTGGTTTTGCCAAGCACTGTTATCAAGCTGTCAGCTTTGGTATTTTGGGCTTCAACCGAAAAATAGGCTGTACACCAAAAAGCCAATATGAAAGGGTAAAGTTTTCTCATGATAATAAAGTCAATGCTATATAACAAATGTAAGATTTCCATTCGGAGGGAAAAATAGCAAATGAGTATTTACCAACTTTAGTTGAGAATTTGACAAAAAAAAAAATCCCGAGCCAAAACTCGGGATTCTCTATATTGGTTTAAAACAATATTATGATAAAGCGGCTTTAACTTGGTCAGCTGCTTCTTGGAATTGTACCGCAGATAAGATTGGCATTCCTGAATTGTCGATTAATTCCTTAGCAATTTCTGCATTGGTTCCTTGTAAACGAACAATAATCGGCACTTTAATCGCATCTCCCATATTTTTGTAAGCATCAACAACACCTTGAGCTACACGGTCACAACGAACGATACCACCAAAAATGTTGATTAAAATAGCTTTTACGTTCGGATCTTTCAAAATGATACGGAAAGCCGTTTCCACACGTTTCGCATCAGCAGTTCCTCCAACGTCTAAGAAGTTAGCCGGTTCGAATCCTGCGTATTTGATTAAGTCCATAGTAGCCATTGCCAATCCGGCACCATTTACCATACAACCAACTGTTCCGTCAAGGTCAACGTAATTCAACCCAACTTCTTTGGCTTCTACTTCGATTGGATTTTCCTCACGAATGTCGCGCATGTCAGCATATTTTGGTTGTCTGTATAAAGCGTTGTCATCAATATTTACTTTGGCATCAACGGCCATAATTTTGTTATCGGATGTTTTTAAAACCGGATTGATTTCAAACATAGAAGCATCTGAACCAATGTAAGCGTTGTACAAAGACTCAACGAACTTCACCATTTCTTTGAACGCATTTCCGGAAAGCCCTAAATTGAAAGCAATTCTTCTGGCTTGGAAACCTTGCAATCCTACAGCAGGATCTATTTCTTCAGTAAAGATTAAGTGTGGTGTATGCTCGGCTACTTCTTCAATATCCATTCCGCCTTCGGTTGAATACATAATCATGTTTCTTCCTTTGGCTCTGTTTAATAAAACCGACATGTAGAACTCTTGGGTTTCACTTTCTCCCGGATAGTAAACATCTTCAGCAATTAATACTTTGTGTACTTTTTTCCCTTCCGGTGGTGTTTGAGGTGTTTTCAACATCATCCCGATGATTTGCTCAGACAACTCCTCCACTTGTTGCAAGTTTTTGGCCAACTTTACGCCGCCGCCTTTTCCTCTTCCTCCGGCATGGATTTGCGCTTTAACAACGTGCCATCCTGTTCCGGTTTCTGCCGTTAACTGTTTAGCAGCTGCTACCGCTTCAACCGGGCTGTTAGCCACAATGCCGCGTTGTACTCTTACTCCGTAACTGGCTAAAATTTCTTTTCCTTGATATTCGTGAATGTTCATAATGAAGATTTTTTGTGTTGCAATGCCGAAAATGAATTCGGCAAATGTGTGACAAAAGTAATTAATTAGTCTCAAACCAAAAAGAAATGTATATCAATTTAGTACATTTAATTCGCAAAAAAACAATTCTACTTTAGTACAAGTTTTAACTAATCCTGCTATAGTATCGTTTTCCAATACATTCATCCCACTTTATTCAACTTAAACGATTTGATATTCCGAGGTAATACGATTAAAATCTGACCGTCAAATGACTTAAAGAGTTGTTAACGTGGCGTTTTTCTTTGGATTTGCGCGTCATGCGACTTAGTTTTGCACAAATTTAAAATTCTATGATACAAACAACAGATTTAGTAGCCCTTTCCCAAGAATTCGGGAATCCTTTGTATGTGTATGACGCTGAAAAAATCGAATTTCAGTACAAACGTTTGACGAATGCTTTTGCCAAGGTGGAGAAGCTTCGCATCAACTATGCTATGAAGGCCTTGTCTAATATTTCTGTTTTGAAGCTTTTGAAGAACTTGGGTTCGGGATTGGACACCGTTTCCTTACAAGAAGTACAATTAGGACTGCATGCCGGTTTTACACCCGACAAAATCATCTTTACCCCTAACGGTGTTTCTTTTGAAGAAATAGAAGCCGTAGCAAAACTAGGCGTTCAAATTAATATTGATAACTTATCGGTTTTAGAACATTTCGGCACCAAATACCCAACGGTTCCGGTATGTATTCGAATCAATCCGCATGTAATGGCTGGTGGCAATGAGAATATTTCGGTGGGACACATCGACAGTAAATTCGGGATTTCCATTTACCAAATTCCACATATTTTGCGCATTGTAGAAAACACTAAGATGCACATCAACGGGATTCACATGCACACGGGTTCTGATATTTTGGACATTGAAGTGTTTTTGTACGCCGCTGAAATTTTGTTCGATGCCGCGAAACAATTCCAACAATTAGACTTCTTAGATTTCGGTTCTGGATTTAAAGTACCTTACAAAAAAGGCGATATCGAAACCGATATCGAAGAATTAGGTAAAAAATTAACCAAACGCTTTTTGGCTTTTGAAAAAGAATACGGCAGAGAACTCACTTTAGCCTTTGAACCCGGGAAGTTTTTGGTAAGCGAAGCCGGTTACTTTTTGGCGACTGTGAATGTTATCAAACAAACCACTTCGACAGTTTTTGCCGGGATTGACTCGGGTTTTAACCACTTGATCCGTCCGATGTTTTACGGTTCGCAACACAGCATAGAAAACATTTCCAATCCAAAAGGCAAAGAACGTTTTTATACCGTGGTTGGTTATATTTGTGAGACCGATACGTTTGCCAGTAACCGTCGCATAGCCGAAATTCACGAAGGCGACACTTTGTGTTTCAGAAATGCGGGCGCTTACTGTTTCTCGATGGCTTCCAACTACAACTCGCGTTTCAAACCGGCCGAAGTGTTGTGGAAAAACGGCAAAGGTCATCTGATCCGACAAAGAGAAACTTTTGAAGATTTATTGCAAAACCAAATTATGGTTGAAGTATAAAAGAAAACCCCGAATTAATGTTCGGGGTTTTTCATTAATAGTGTTGCTCTTTATTTATTTTCCTAACACTTCCTCCAGCACTTCACTCTCCGTTGCATTAGGTAAGGTTATTTTGAGTTTTTTAGCCAAGGTTGGCGCAATTTGGGTGATTACTTTTTTGTTGTAAGATTCGCCGCTTTTGATGTTCCAGCCGTAAAAAATTAATGGTACATTGGTATCATAAGCATACGGAGAACCATGTGTTGCACCGGTTGCAGAATATTCTACATAGCCGGGTTTGTATACAAAATACAAATCGCCGTTTTGCGTTGGATCGTATCCTTTAAATACAAAACTTAATAGCATGTCATTGGCACCTGAAGTCAAGATCTCTTCTTCGGTGTACACTCGCTTTACATAGTTTTTAGTATAAAGGAAATCTTTAAAGCTTTGTTTCACTTTGGCCAAATCTAAACCTTTGCTTTTGATGATGTCTTTGTCGAAATGCACATTGTAACTATCGTATTTCAACAACAAATTCACACCGAAAGTTTGCTCGGAAAACGCAATTAAATCTTTAGTAACCTCTTTATAACTAATGTTGTCTACTTGGTATTTGTGTTCTTTTAAATGGGTGGAATTTTCGGCACAAGCATGATCGGCAGTGAGGAAAACCAAGTAGTTACCTTTCCCAACCGTTTTATCCAAATAATTCAAAAAATCGGCTATGGTTAAATCCAAGCGCAGGTAAGTGTCCTGAATTTCTATAGAACGCGGTCCGAAAGTATGACCGATATAATCGGTAGAAGAAAAACTCACCGCTAAAAAATCGGTTACATCATCTTTCCCTAATGCTTCTTTCTCGATGGCGCGCTTGGCCAAATTGGCCAACACATCATTCCCAAAAGGCGTTACGCGCAACACACCGGCATCGTTGCTATCGTACATTTCTTTTAAATTATAGGGAAAAACCGGTAGCTTTTTGTAGAGTTTGCCTTCGTAATTGTTGTTGTCTGCCAAACTTTCGTTGTAAGTTTCAACTGGCTTCAGCAAATTCCAACCGCTATTGATGTATGGTAAATATTGTTTTTCTTGGTTGAATTCGGTTACCCAATTCGGCAGCGTTTTTCCGTAGAAAGAACTCGAAATAAATTCACCGGTTTTGGTATACCAAAATGCCCAATCGGCAAAATGGCCGGCAGGAAGAATGGCACCACGATCTTTGATACTCATCCCGATGACTTTACCCTTGAAGTTGGTCGCTAATTTTAATTCGTCGGTGATGGTAGTAGCTTGCAAATTTTTAGGCGACATCTTGCCTTCTTTTTCGGTTCCGGGCACCAAAGTAGTCACACTGTCATCATCGGTACAATACACTTCTTTTTTGAGCGTTCGATGGAACCATTCGTTGCTCACTATACCATGCAAAGCCGGTGTTGTTCCCGTGTAAATGGAAGCATGACCTGGCGCTGTGTAAGTAGGCATATAATTGTAATGCATGTTGTAGAAGGTAAACCCGTCTTTCATCAATCGCTTGAAACCATTTTCCGAGAAGTCGTTTTGAAAACGATAGAGGTATTCGGTTTTCATTTGATCGATAACAATACCGACCACTAATTTGGGTTTTTGCTGGGCATACAAATGGGTAACGGCAACAACAAAAAGGAGTGAAAGTACTTTCTTCATGATATAAAATTGAATGACAAAAATAGGAATTACATCCCAATCCTAACCACTATTAGTGTTAATCTAAAGTTATAACTCAGCGTTGTCCATCACTAGAACTTTTGGTTTGACCGTCACTCCTGTTTTCTGTTTTTACTCCAATATAAATTGAACTTTTCTTGAATTAAGTTACAGAATTTTAAAAAAATCCCTAAAAAACTTTGCGTGAAAAAGTTGTAGCAAAAAAAATGTAGCAAAATAAATTGTTACAAAAATATTGCTACAATAATTTTAGAGTCTAAAGATTAATAAAGTTTGTATCGAAGGAAGCCTGAAAAAAAACAAATGCACACTCGTTAAAGCGTGCATTTGGCAAATTCCCAATTTTAAAAACAACATTAAAACAACTAACTTTATTTCAGAATCATAAATGTACACCTACGATTGGTGGCGTGTTCGGCTTCGGTACAATCGTTTTTCGGACAAATGATCAGCGGCTTGCTTTCGCCGTAACCTACCGATTTCAAGCGACGTCTTTCAATACCGTTTTGCACCAAATATTCTAAGGCAGATGCAGCTCTTCGGTTGGACAATCTTAAGTTGTAAATTTCCGAAGCTCTGGAATCGGTATGCGACCCGATTTGAATTTCCATGTATGGGTATTTTTTCAACAAGCCAACCAACACATCCAAAACTTGTGCAGCTTGCGGCTTGATATTCCATTTGTCTAAATCGAAGTAAATATTCTCCAATTCAATCAATACTGTACCGTCATCTTTTTTGTTGATGATGTCTTCGGCGTCGTAATAGGACTCGACTTTCATTTGTAAATCGAGATAAACTTTACCTTTCTGACTGGTATCAAACTCGGCTTCGGCAGGAATATAAAAATCCTTGAAAGCCATGATTTTGTATTTCTTATTTGGCTCGGTGTTAAAGGTAAAATCGCCGTCTTTCCCTACTACAACTTCTTCCAACAACTCGCCTTTGTCATTGAACAATTTTACCGTTGCGCCCGGTAAAAGTTCCAGTGATTTCAAATCGCGCACTTCACCTTCAACCAAATATTGCAGTTTGTTATCTTCACGAATAAAGGTGTACAAATTGTCGTCTCCGGTTCGGTTAGAAGCAAAATAACCTTTGTTGTTGACTTCATCAAGGATATAATTGAAGTCGTCCATCTCACTATTGATGGTAGACCCGAGATTGAGCGGTTTATCGAATTCTGTTTCCGAAAGTTTATAGCTCATAAAAATATCCAGATTCCCATTACCCTGATGGCCATCGGAAGCAAAGTACAGCGTTCCGTCTTCGGTTACAAAAGGGAATTGTTCACGGTGAATGGTGTTGATGGTTTCGCCTAAATTTCGAGGCTGACTGTAAGTGCCATCTTCTAAAACATCGACTACAAAAAGATCCATCGAACCAATGGTGCCTTTCATATCACTGGCGAAGTATAATTTTTTGCCGTCTTTGGTTAAGAAAGGATGTTGTACCGAATATTCATCGCTGGAGAATGAGCACATTTTAACATTAGTCCATTTACCGTCAACAAATTCGGCTTTGTAAATTTTTACGGTGGCTACTTTTTCGTTGTTGACTTCGACCTGTTTTTCTCCGGTGCGATTGAAGTACATGATTTTGCCATCGGCACTGAATGTAGCATTGCTTTCGTGCTTTTTGGTATTGATGCTTTCCGGAAAAGGTTCTATTTGCACCAATTGGCCTTTATCGTTTACAGTCGCCATAAACAAATCCAGATAAGGCCGATCGTTCCAATTGTAAGATTGGTCGCCTTCGGCATTTCGAAGTGACGCAAAAGTCACTTTTTCGCCGTAGAAAGCAATTCCGAAATCGCCGTTGGTTTTGTTTTTCGACATCATTTCGAGTTTGTAACTGTCGGGAATATTTCGAGTAGCATTCTTCATGAACTTAGGCGTATTTTGCTCATAGCCGAGATACTCCGACATGATGGCGTCGCCTTTATCAAAATCTTTGGCACCTTTAAGTGCGTTGGCATAACGGAAATAAACGTCTTTCTTTACGCTGTCTTTAAAAGTAAAAAACAGCTGCCCGTAGGCTCGAACTGCGTTGTCCATTTGAAAGTTGTAATAATAGCAATCTCCCAAGTTTTGCAACACTTCACGGGATTGCGGTAATTGTTCGTAGGCAGCAGCAGCCTTGATATACGCTTTGCGATTGAACAAGGCATGGGCTTGTTTGGCACTGACTTTCTTTTGGGCAAAAAGAGTGGTGATACTGCAAAAAATAAATAATAGGTAAATGACTTTTTTCATAGTATCCGTTTTAGAAGAATCTTGGTGATTTATCATATCCTTTTCCGGATGACATTCGACCTAAATCGAGATCAAACAACACAAAAACCTCATGTGAACCATTATTGAAGTTTCTCAAATTAGTAAGCGTATAATCGTAAGAATAACCAATTCTAAGCGTTGGAGTTACATAAAAACTGGCTAATCCGCTTACCGAATCATCTAAGCGATAGCCAATACCGGCTTCAAACTTGTTGTTAATTAGTACGTTGGTGGTTAAATCTACCGAAAGCGGTGCTCCAGCGACTCCTTTGGCCATAAAAGCAGGCTTCACTTTAAAATTGTCGTTGCCGTTAAAGGTAAAGACATAACCACCGGTTAAGAAATAATGAACCGCTTCCACGCCGCTAGTTGTGATACCGTTAGTATTCTCGAGGTGTTTGGTAGTTAATAAATTGGGTGTTGAAAAGCCTAAATAGTAGTTATCCCCAAACAAATAAGTTCCGGCACCAATGTTAGGAAAGGTTTGGCTCAAGTTGTTCTGAAAAGCCGGATCCGGTAGCGGATCAGTGTATTGGAATCCGTTAAAATTAGTACTAAAAAGGGTTACCCCTGCTTTCACTCCGAAAGACAATCGAGTGCTTTCCGACAAAGACAACACATAAGCGATATCGGCAAAGATGTTACTCTCGTTCACCACATTGCCAATTTCATCGTGTACGACAGACAAGCCTAATTCTACTTTTTTTGAAACCGGTTTGTGCACAAAAAAAGACTGGGTAGTGGGCGCGCCTTCAATACCAACCCATTGGGCACGATAGATGCCTCCCATTTTGATGATGTCTTTATCTTCGGTAGCATAAGCCGGATTGATGACACTCATATTGTACATGTAATGGGTGAATTGCGGATCTTGCTGGGCTGCCATTTTGGAAGAGCACAATGCCAAAAGCAAGCTTACAAAGCAGTATCGAATCATATATAGTTTAGTTGTACGCATCTTCATTATCTGTTTAGATAAACTCTTCCTTGAACCGGTTTTCGAACACCGTCATTAAAATAGAGTATATAGAAATAAACCCCGTTTGGCAATATGTTATTGCCTAAGTTCAAACCGCTAACTGTAGTGGTTCCGTCCCAATTTGGCGTATTTCTGTTTCCGGTGTAAATCAGGTTACCATATCTGTTATAGACTTCTAATTTGAAATTCGGATAGATGGTCGCCAAGTTTTCAATTTCAAAAGTATCATTGATACCATCGTTGTTAGGCGAATAACCATCCGGAATCAGGATGTCGTCGCATACGGTCAAATCAACCGTAACTTGTAATCGAACTGCTCCTTCACAACCACTTGCAGTAGTCAAAGCGGCATAATAAGTAGTTCCGTGAACTAATAAATCAGTAGCACTATAAGCCGTTCCTCCCGTTGGTGCATTGTACCAAATTACCGTTGGGAATCCAACTAAATTACCTGATAGATTGGCAATGGTTGGACTGTCATCTTCACAGAAAAGATTACCATCTTGGATGAGTTGCGGTGTACCCAACTGCGTAACATTGAAATCAATTGGAGGAATAATAGTTCCTGTGACACCGCAAGTAGTGGTTACCGAATCGAGTTGGTCGATTGTTAACGTAGTTGTTCCGTTATTTACCAATTCCGATGCTGGTATACTGAAACTTCCATTCCCACCGCTAATAGTGATGGTAAGCGATGTAGTTGCGGTATTAGCTCCTGACAATTGGTAGGTTAAAGTATAATCACCATCCGCTAAGTTGCTGGCTCCGGAAATGGTAACCAAACTGGCAAAATTGGCACAAGTATCTTGTACCGTAACTGTTGCGTTTTGCAAACTTGGCAACGCATTAATTACTAAAGATACTGAAGCACTCTCAGAAGTATTGGTACAACCGGTAGTGGCAATTATTCCGAAAATAGTCATGGTGTAATTTCCGGCCGAACTAAAAATGGTTGCCGGAACTGTAAATTGTCCTGCCCCACCGGTTATGGTAACATTGCCCGAGTTGTTAGAAGTCGGATTGGTCCCCGGAATAGAATAATTGAACTGATATACTCCGTCCGGTAAGTTAGTAGCTCCGGAAATAGCAACTACTATATCGGTGCCATAACAAACTGCTGTTGAACTCAAGTTTGTGGTATCAATGTCGGCCAAAGGTCGAACCAGTATTTGAGTCGCTACTCCTATCAAGGTTATAGAACAGTTGGTCGCTGTATTTAAAATGGTCGTGAAATTGGCAACTGTAGTTCCGGTATTAGGCAACAGAGACGCCGGAATAGTAAAACTTCCTATACCACCGGTTATGGTTACAGTAGCGGTTTGACCAGCTGCAGTATTTGCACCGATTAAGTCATAGGTTAAAGTATAAGTCCCATCTGTCATTCCATTCAAATTCACCACTACATCAGACCCTAAACAAGCAGGTGATGTCGAAATATTAAAACTGGCAATTTGCGGATTAGGTAAAACCGTAAACTGTACGTTTTCAGTATCTGTAGAACAAGTGTTAGTCACCGTATACGTGTAAGAATAAGTTCCGGCAGCAAAACTCACAATGGATATTGGTGATATGACAGTTTGCGATGTAGCATCTGTCCAAACACCACCGGTATCTTCTCCATTTAGTAAAGATGCTAAATCTAAGACACCGACACTTGAACACAGTGTCACTGCTCCGCTAAATGCACCGGCATTCGGCACCGAATTTACGACAACAGTTACAGTAGACGCTGCATTAGAACATGGTGCTGTACCTATTACTGTATAGGTAAAAGTATAGGTTCCAACTCCTGCTGTAGATGGATTAAACACATTACCGGTTAAAGCACCTGTACTGTTATTGTCAGTCCAAGTTCCTGTACCTTGAGTCCCATCTAAGCCCGTTGTTAAGTCTAATGACGTTATGTTGACACAAGTTGTTATTGTTTGCCCCACACCTCCGGAATTGGCAGCCGGATTCACGGTAACATTTATGTTTGCAGAAACCGATGCACAAAAAGCAGAAGAAACAGTGTAAGTATAAACGCCTTGTGTATCAACAGCCGGATTAAACACTCCTGTTCCACTGGCTAATACAGGCGACCACGTCCCTCCGGTTTGGGCTGTTGAACCTAACAATCCAAATAAATCTTGAGAACCATCTGTTGAACAAACTGTCAATACACCATCAGTTCCTGCGATTGGTGACGGATGCACAATTACCGTTACCGTTGAAGAAGCATTAGCACAAGGAGCATTTCCAGTTACTGTATAAGTAAAATGATAAGTTCCAACACCAACAATAGTTGGATTAAAAATGGATCCTGTGAGCGCTCCTGTAGTATCATCATCATTCCATACTCCAACTCCTTGAGTCCCGTCGAGCCCGGAAGTTAAATCTATTGAAGTTTCAGTAACACAACTATTTAAAGTTTGCCCAATGCCGCCTGAACTCACCGGTTGAAAAACTGTAACATCTATGTTAGCTGAAACTGAAGCACAAAAAGGAGCTGAAACAGTATAGGTATAAATGCCTTGAGTATCAGCAGCAGGATTAAACACACCCGTTCCACTAACTAATGCAGGTGACCATGTTCCGCCTGTTTGAGCCGTATTACCTAACAAAGGAAATAAATCTTGAGTACTATCGGTAGCGCAGAACGAAATAGTTGATGAAACCCCTGCTATCGGTGATGGATTAACAACCACAGTTACCGTAGAAGAAGCATTAGCACAAGGAGTATTTCCGGTCACCGTATAAGTAAAATGATAAGTTCCAACACCAACAATAGTTGGATTAAAAATGGATCCGGATAATGCTCCTGTAGTATCATCGTCATTCCAAACGCCAGTGTCTTGGGTACCGTCTAATCCGGTTGCTAAATCAATAGCTGTGGTACTTTCACAAACATTCAGTACTTGCCCTGCTCCACCAGCATTAGGCGCTTGACTTACAGAAACTGACACCGTTGCTGTATCACTACTACATAAACCTCCGCCTACTGTATAAATGTAAGTACCTGCCAAATCAACAGCCGGATTGAAAACTCCTGTGCCACTGACTAATGCCGGTGACCAAGTTCCGCCTGACTGAGCATTTGCACCAAGCAAAGTAAATAAATCTTGGGAAGGATTATTTTCACATAAAACAATACTGCTATTATCTCCTGCATTAGGAACAGGATTAACAACAACAGTTATGACGGCACTATCGTTATCACAAGGTTGCGTTCCCGACAATGTATAAGTGTAAGCTCCTGCCGCATCTACAGCTGGGTTAAATACACCGGTTCCACTGGCCAAAGCAGGTGACCAAACACCGCCAGGTTGAGAGTTAACCCCCAACAACAATGCTAAATCCTGAGAAGGACTGTCAACACAAAGTGTTATTGTATTGTCTGTTCCGGCTTCCGGACCTTGAGTAACTGTTACCGAAACCGTAGCTGTATCATCAACACAAGGTGAAACACCACTAACGGTATAAGTATAAACTCCGGATAAATCAACAGCCGGATTAAATATTCCCGTTCCGCTATTTAATGGTGGCGACCATGTTCCACCCGATTGCGGTGTCCCGGTTAGTGAGGCGAATAAATCTACCGGACTTTGGTTTGAACAAATAGCTAAAACGCCATTATTTCCTGCATCCGGCACCGGATTAACAACAACTTGTACATTGGCACTAACATTAGTACATGGTGCTGTACCATTTAATGTATAAGTATAAGTCCCTGAAGGATCAACCGCAGGATTAAACACTCCTGTCCCACTAGTTAAAGCTGGTGACCATGTTCCGCCTGTTTGGGCTGTTGGACCTAACAACGTAAATAAATTAACTGACGGACTCAAAACACAAAGTGTAACGGATGCATTGTTACCGGGAATTGGCGGTTGAACTATGGTCAGTGTGGTACTGCTGGTTTGTGGGTTGATACAACTCGGTGTGCCTGCGCTGGCGACACTAACAATGTTAATGGTTGTATTGGTGGTGTACGTGCCGCTGATGGTAGCCGTACCCGAGGCGTTTAGCGTTACCGTTTGGTTCGCTCCACCATTGATGTTGTACGTTACTGTAGCATTCGGAGTTCCTGTAAAAGTGAACGTGGCGCTGCTATTGGCACAGATGGTCGTTGGACTAACCGATACACTCGCTGTTGGGAGTGGCAATATCGTGAGTGTGGTACTGCTGGTTTGTGGGTTGATACAACTCGGTGTGCCTG
>PGCN01000001.1 GCA_002786385.1 Flavobacterium sp. FEMGT703F | reverse complement strand
TCACTCCTATTTTTCACGTAAAACTATTATCTTAGCAGACAGTACGCAGTTCGTTCGCTTCGCAAATGCAACTAGCCGCGAAACGTTAGCGGCAATTAGCGCGCAGAATACAAAGAGCTTAGAGGATATTTCATAATTAACATAATCAGTCAAAAATCAATTTAAATATGACACCAACAACAGATCATACTTCAGGAGTTAATTCTATTTTAAGAAGAGCTAGAATTTATAATCCCTAAATCGGCAATTATATGCAACACTTTACAAATGAACGTTTCAATTACACAGTAAGACTTTCAAATGGGAGAATTGAAATTCCAAGTAGTATGGCGCTAGACGAAGAAAGAATGCCTTCAAGCATTACAGAAGACAGAATTCAAAACGTTGCAAATAGTTTTCAAAACAACAATCCGAAACCTCAGACAAATGTCTTAGAAAATGTTTCACTTAACGAAGTTGAAGAAGATGTAAAAACTGTAATCCCTAAATTGAGTTTATGGCAAAAATTACTAAGACTTTTGGGGTTGAAATAGTAACTGCCGCTAACAGCGGTTATCAGCTATAGCTTGTTTTTCTTGAGTTGTGCCATTTTTTTCACGTAAAACTATTATCTTAGCAGACAGTACGCTGTTCGTTGGCTTCGCTACAGACTGATAGCCGCGAAACGTTAGCAAACATTTTAGAAACCAAGCATAAACTAAAAACCAAAATGAAAAAAAAAGTTTTATTTCTTATCTCAATATTATCACTTAGCTGTAGCAATGATGAAAGTAATAATCCAGAAAACACAGCATTGAATTTAGTAACTGGAATTAATTGTAGACAGACAGCAGACGATTCATCATTGCAACTTGGAAATCCAAATATTTTAGTCAATAATAAGTTTGTGATTTACCCAAATCCAGCTAATGAAGTTGTTTACATTTCCGCGCAAGAAAATGTAACAGACGTATGGTTAGTCTCTGCAAATCCAGAAAAGATTTATCAAAACGTAAACTTTAGCAGTATTTTAAATACAAATTTATATACCGAACAATCAATTGCCACAAATTCAGACTTCTCTATCAATGGACAATCTTCAAACAGCTTTAGTATTAATGTTGGAACTTTAGAAAAAGGATACTACAGAGTTTTTGTTAAAATCGGCGGAATGATTTATTGGGATAATTTATACAAATATGAAAATCAAGGAAATAACGAAGAACAATTCACCGCAATAAGCAATTTTTGGGATTAAAACATATAAAAACGTTTGCTAACAGCTGTTAGCCGCTATGGCTGGTTTTCCTTGAGTTGTGCTTCTTTCTTCACGAAAATATTTTATCTTAGCAGACAGTATGCAGTTCGCTGGAATCGCCACAGTCGGCTAGCAGCGAAACGTTATGCGCCACTTTAAACAACAAATCATATGACAGAAAACGAATTAGACTTATGTGCTTACGATTTTGTTTCGTGTTTAAAGAAAATGGAATCTGAAAATCGAGAATCGCCTCAAGTTTTAAAAGGTTCTGTATCCCACTTACCTGTAATAGATTTAACAGATAATGTAATTGATTCGCCAATCATTAGAAAACAATATGTAAATGAAATTTCAGATTACAAAATCACTATTTCAATAGAAGGAATAATATATGGTTTTGAGGATGGAAAATATATAGAATTCTATAAATTCATTGATGAGCTTTCTAAATTTAATTCTATTTATAAAATCGTGTCAATTGAATTTTTGGTAAAGCAAACTTTGCTTTGGACTATAAATGTTTACAAAAACGGAAAATCCGAAATCAATTTAGTTTCTCACATACTTAATCTATTATCAACAGAAGTAAAAACAAATAAATATTATTATCCTATTTTAAATCTTAGTATCGAAGAACCTTTCAAAATCCATAATGCTGAGTTTACCTTTTTTACAAAAGAATATTTTGATGAATATTGGGAGTATTTGAATGAAAAAGGAAAGGAAGATAAGGAAAGTTTTGAGCAGATTTACAGGAAGTATCAAGGAAGGGTTTTTGTAGCAATTGAAATCTGTGCAGAAGAGAATAAAGCAGAAGAATTGGCATATGACAAGGCTTCATTGGCTGTTGACATAATAAAACTATTGAGCCCAACCGTTTATTTTCCGTCTGAAAAGTGCTTTATTGATTTAGAAAAAAGAGCGCCATATAGATATGAGCATATTTCAATCGAGAAAGGTAAAAAGTTTGATTTTAAAATGTCATTATCTGCGTATCAAGGCCAGTTTGAAATAAAAAAACAAATGATCGAGGGAATTGAAACAAATATGTTAATTTCATTTGCGCGAATAATGCAGTTGGAACCTAAGAATGATTTTGAATTAACTATTATTTCGGCTGTTCAGTTTTTTGCTAAATCAATTAGTGAAAACGATTTGCATTTAAGAGTGTCACATTTGATAATGATAATTGAGAGTATTTTTCTTTTGGAGGATGAGAATTTCAAAATGGAGAACAAATGCAAAAAACGCATGTGTCATTTCCTGTATTCAAAAGACAAAAAAAACAGGACAAAACTTTATGATGATTTGACTGAACTATATGATGTTAGGCATAAAATGACACATAAATTTCTTAGAAAATATATTGAATTAGAAAAGCTAAGGCAATTACAAATAAGTCTTATAGATGTAATATTAGGAATGGCAGAAAATACTATTGTGATTAAAAGCAAAACTGAATTTATTAATAAAGTTGATGAATTAGCAAAAGTGAGCGCATAACAGCCGTTATCCGCTATAGCTGGTTTTTCTTGAGTTGTGCTTCTTTCTTCACGTAAAAATATTATCTTAGCAGACAGTACGCAGTTCGCTGGATTCGCTACAGTCGGATAGCGGCGAAACGTTAAGCCACATTTTGCGTTCCCGATTTCAGCAGCAATTTTTGTATAAAATTCAAGTTCATTTTTCTTTCGTTGTTTTATAAAAATCATTGAAGAAAAAATGCCGTTGACAAAAATCAGAAACTGGAAAAGTGTTGCGGAAAATGTTTGCAGAAAATCAAACCGAATTTTTTCCAAGTTTGCGTTGAAAATTTATCAGAGAATAAGCCGAAACGAGAAAGCAGAATCCGAAATAGAAACCGGAAAATCAAACTGGTTACGTTGCGTGCTCAAGTTTACGTCGCAAAAAATGGCTTAACAGCGGTTAGTAGCCATTGCTGGATTTTCGTGGTTTCACGTTGGTTTTTCACGTAAATATTTTATCTTAGCTGAAAGTACGCAGTTCGCTGGCTTCGCAAAAAGCCACTAGCCGCGAAACGTTAGCACCAATTTTTGAACCCATCGTATGAGAAGACTATTCTTTTTATTTTGCGTTTTAAGTTTTTTCAGTATTAAAGCTCAGTCGGCTACTGAGAAAATAAAATTACTTGGACAAGCTAAAGACACTATGATTTGTTTCAACTGTGGATTTGGAAAGTCAAAAACTGTAGAAAAAATTAGAACTCTAATTCAGTCTAAAAAATACACTGAAATCAAAAAGTTAATGTTATCAAATAATGCCGCCGAAAATTACTTGGCAGCAGTGACGTGTAAAAAACTGTTTACTCAAAAAAAGTTATCTTTGAGTTATAACGAAGAAAAACTAATTCAGAAAATCTTTAACTCTAATAAAAATCTTTATACTTATTCAAACGATACTTACGTAGAAATTAAACCGATAAAGTTTTACGTATACAACAAAGAAGACAGACTGATTTGGACGCAAACAAAAAAATGGCTGGATAATATGGTGAAATAATAAAACTGGTGCTAACAGCGGCTAGTAGCCATTGCTGGATTTTCTTGGCTTCACTCCTGTTTTTCACGTAAAAATTATATCTTAGCAGACAGTACGCAGTTCGTTGGCTTCGCAAAAGCCACTAGCCGCGAAACGTTAGTGGTTAGTTTTGGCCATAAGCTAAAACGGACGATTTTCTTTCTTTCACTTTTGAAAATTTAACCGAGAATAAAAAGTCTGACTTTCCGGTTTTACTGAAACTAATCTTACCGGTAATCGAATGAAATTAATCAGTTTGTGTTTGTAAACTTTCAGGCTTTTGGGGAATTCAACAAGAACTTGTTTGTAGCCGAAAGTTGAAAGTCGGCTGACTTTTGGGCAATTTTGGTTTCCTAGTCTAAAACCAAACCACTAACAGCAGGTTTTGCGCTATTGCTGGTTTTTTCTTGAGTTGTGCTTCTTTCTTCACGTAAAAACTTTTATCTTAGCGGAAAGTACGCAGTTCGTTGGCATCGCAATAGTCGCAAAGCCGCGAAACGTTACAAGCAATGCGTGACCAATAGCTTCCTAGAACAGACAATA
>PGCN01000005.1 GCA_002786385.1 Flavobacterium sp. FEMGT703F | reverse complement strand
CTGCTAAGATAAACTTTTTACGTGAAAATAGAAGCACAACTCAAGAAAAACCAGCTATAGCGGATAACGGCTGTTATATGCAGTGCCTATTATTATTGATTTCCAGTCCACTTTTCCCAATTCTCGTTTTTATTCTGAAGCCATTCATAATAAAATTCAAGTATGATAGCCGACATTCTTTCTGGTTCTGAAACATTTCTTTCATGAAAATAATTGCTGAGGCGAGAACCGCCCCACATTCTCCAATTATTTCTTATCCATCTACCTAATGAATCGTCAGTAATTAATAATACTTCTGATTTGTTTTTTGCATTACGAATAGTTGATTTATCTTGCTCTGATAAAGTCTTGTCTAATGTTAGAAAGCAATCTTTCAAATCTTTAGGAATATAGGTTCCGCTTATTGAATCCTTTTTTATTTGGGAAATATAAAACTCTTTGTCTTTCTGTTGTTGTGCCTGATATTTCAGAATTAAATTCTCTAAATCAATATTTTTACCCGTTAAATGCCGATGATATGTTATTAAAATTGTCTCATAAATGGGCCAAAACCCATAAAGTCCTTTTTTATTAAAATACTTTGTCAAAACAGAACCATCATATATTTTCCATGCGTGAAAAAAGTCCGCTTTTTCTTTGAAATCTTCAGTAAAGGAAATACTATCTTCAGCTGTATTTTTTACAACTTCAATTTCTTTTTCAGTAAGAGTTTTGTCCAGAGTTTGATGACAGCCTTTAATGTTTTTTGGAATAGGTAAATCGTAAACATCCTTTTTACTTTGGCTAAAGCAAAATGTCTGAAAAATTAATATGTAAAAGATAAATTTCATAGTGTCGTTCTGGGGCATTGCATATAACGTTTCGCGGCTAGTGGCTTTTTGCGAAGCCAGCGAACTGCGTACTTTCAGCTAAGATAGAATTTTTACGTGAAAAACAAGCGTGAAACCACGAAAATCCAGCAATGGCTACTAACCGCTGTTAGCAGCTGGCTTTAGTTTTTCCAGTGTATTATTTTGTAACCACTAACTAACGAATCTTTAGTTAATTCAATTCTGAGTGTTTTGGTTTCAACAGGATCTATATTCCAACCGTAATCTTCCATTATTCCATAAGCAATTGTGTTTTCTTCCAAATCAGTATAATTTTCAGGTTCGCCAAGTAAATTCTGAAGCTCTTTATACGACATCCCTTTACGCAAATGATTGGACATTAAATCTTCAACCATTTCTTCTCTATACTGATAAAAGCCATCTATTTTTTGGCTCCATTTAGATTTGTCAAATACGTTTTCTTTATGTCCACAACTTAAAATTGTCAATAATAAGAAAGTAATGTAAAATAGCTTAATCGTGATTTTCATAGGATTTTTTATAAGCTAGCTGCTAACGTTTCGCCGCTAACCGACTATTGCGATTCCAGCGAACTGCGTACTGTCTGCTAAGATAATATTTTTACGTGAAAAATAGACGTGAAACCACGAAAATCCAGCAATAGCGGTTAACGGCTGTTGTGCGATGTTTTAATTCTGTTCAAAACTTTTGACACAATCAATCATCATACTTAAGTTTGTTTTAATTTGATCTTCATTTTGACAACTTGCTGTGATTGAATAAAAAATTCCTTTTTGCTTACTTTTTACGATGAATGAAATCATTTCTATTGATTTTTCATTTTCAGATTTTGCGTGGATAAAATAAGAATCATATTTTAAAATGTTAGTTTTTCCACTTTCTACAATTTCAGGAATTAAATTATTCTTTGCTGAACTTTTTAGAATTGTTTCAAATTCAGCTTTCAAATCTGAATTATTTTCTAAACTTTTATATTTCTGAATAGATATTATTTTTGTAAATCTTGTTATTGAATCTGTTTCTCCAATAACCATTCCGAGAATTATTTGTTCAGTATTATATTTTTTAGCTTTCCATTTCCAATTTTTAGGAATTGTCATTGAGAAATCCTTAGTTGGATAAGATATTTTAGTTTTTTCATATTTTACAGGATAATTTGCATATTCCTCAAGCGTTGTTATTTTTTTTGCACAAGCACAAAAAAGTAAAACAACAAAAAGATATTTCAATTTACTTATCATTACTAATTCAGTTTTTTTATTAAAAGTTACATTTTTACTGCGGTTTTCAAAAAATATCGCACAACGTTTCGCGGCTAGTGGCTTTTTGCGAAACCAGCGAACTGCGTACTTTCTGCTAAGATAAAATTTTTACGTGAAAAACCAACGTGAAACCACGAAAATCCAGCAATGGCTACTAGCCGCTGTTACCGGCTGTTTTAATTCAAAGCTGATTCAATTTTACTTTTAATTTCTTCTTTAACATTATATATTCGAATTTTAAATAAGTAATTTGAAAAACTTGCTTCTCCAAATTCAAAATATGTTGAGTTTGAAAATGAATTCAAATTAATCTTATTTGGTATTACAACTTTTGCAAATGGAAATCTTAGTGCATAGTCAAAATCTCGTGTAAATATTATTGGATTCGAATTGATATTTAAAAGTGTTTTTCCTAATATGATTACCGCATTATTTGTTACAATAATTTCACATTTTACCATTCCAATTCCATCATTCATCTTTTTACCAATCTGAGAAGTTTCAGCTTTAAGAAAATCAGTTGAGTCGAATTCAATTGAATTTTGTTTAAGCCAATCTTTAATTACTTTATGATATTTAAATGCTTTTTTATTGTGCAAATAATTTAGTATTAAAACTAATATTATGAAAGCAGAAATAAAAATAATTGGAATTGGAATTTGATTCATTCGATTTTGTTTGGATTTAAACGGTTCGTCTCCAAAAATAGCCGGTAACGTTTCGCGGCTTTGCGTCTGTTGCGATACCAACGAACTGCGTACTGTCTACTAAGATAAAAGTTTTTCGTGAAGAAAGAAGTACAACAAAAGAAAAAACCAGCAATAGCGCAAAACCTGCTGTTAGCGGCTGGCTTTATCTTTTCATTACCTATTATTATATTTTAATAAATTTTTTTTCAACAGTTCTTTCTTCAGAATAAAGTTTCATTAAATAAATTCCAGAACCAAAATCAGTAATATTAATAACGTCAAAATCAGCATTTATAGTTTTAATAGTTTGTCCAAGTGAATTAAAGATTTCAATCTTGTCAATCAAATTATTTTCAGAATCAACAAATAATTTAGAATGAGCAGGATTAGGATAGATTTTAGTTTGTTTTAAATCAAAATTTGAAGAATTAAGTTGTGAATTTCCAAATACATAATTATTAAAGATAGGCGTCGAAATAACCAAGCTCATATTATTTCCTGTTCCTGAGATATAATACTGCCCGCCAGATTGAAAAAGCGAAAAAAAGGAGCCTTCAAATGAGATATGTTCAGTAGAGCCGCAAAGAACCAACGTACCTGCAAAACTGTCAAATACTAAAACATCATTAGAAGGAAAACTTAAAGTTCCGCCAAATCCATTACATGCTCCTATTCCATTATAGTTTGAAGTTTGCGAAAAGGTTACACGGGGTGATATAGGAGGAGCTATCGCTGATATAGGATGATGTATATTATCATCAGTGGAGTAGTAATCGTATAAATACCAAGTCTGAAATAAATCAGGATTTGGGGTTTGAGAGGAACAGTTTATACTGTAAATTATCGAAATTAGAGTCACTAAATATTTCATGTCTTGTTGAATTGAGTTCTAAATTTACGCATTTTTTGTGAGCTTGCCGCTAACGTTTCGCGGCTAGTGGCTTTTTGCGAAACCAGCGAACTGCGTACTTTCAGCTAAGATAGAATTTTTACGTGAAAAATAAACGTGAAATCAAGAAAATCCAGCAATGGCCACTAACCGCTGTTATAGGCCGTTTAAATTTCCATACGAACATATTTCACACTTTCAATTTCCACTTTCTTATTAGTTTTTTTCGTCCTTAAAATATAATATGCTGGATTTTGATACTTCAAAGTCTCTTCAATATCTTTCTTGTCTTTAATTTGAGGCGTAATTTGAACTTTCAGTTCGTATTTGTTTTTACTTTTCTTTTGAACTTCGATTATGTTAAACTTGTAATTATAGGGTTTTCGGGTAAAGTTCTCTATAAAATGCTTTGAATTTAAATTACTTTTCAAGAATTCAAAACCAATTCCTTTCGGTAACTTTTGAGAATTCTCTATTAAAAACTCATTCCCAAAACTATCTTTATAAGTAAGTTCTGTTGCAGAATTGAGAAGAAATATTAATATGAATATCTTCATAGTTATTCTGTTGAAAATGTTTTTCATGGCGGTTTCAAGTTTCTAGCGCAATTTTTGGGTTTCTAAATTTACCGTTTTATTT
>PGCN01000004.1 GCA_002786385.1 Flavobacterium sp. FEMGT703F | reverse complement strand
ATGGAGAATAGCGGGCTCGAACCGCTGACCCCTACAATGCCATAGTTTAGCTAGATTACTCATAAATATTACTGTGTATACTTTTCAGTTATTGTCATTTGTTGATATATCATTTTTATCGCTTTTTGTATATTTTTCTTGGGATTCCTTTTGTGACAGCCATTCCACTAGAGCTGTGCGGATGATCGACGCGAGAGGTTCGCCGGGGTATCTTTCCTGAGTTCTAAGCCGATCGCGCAAACCTCCCACATCGAAAGTGAGTCGATCGCGATCATCCCTACTTTTTCCTTTTTTACTATTTTTCTCGCTCATAAATCCAGCATATTCGATGAGCAACAGAATCTTTAGCTAAAATATTCAAGTTTTATGTTGACACAACATCCAATGGATGTTACAGTTTTGTTTAACGTCTAGAACAGCGCTACCAACGCTGAACTAGACTTTCACCCAATGCCAACACACGGCACAAGGAGATTCTATGAAATTAACAGAAATTAAGCAGCATTATCAACGGTTTGACGTTGAAATCGTTACTCAACAACTTGGGGATTCTCGCCCGTACACAACAGAAGTTCCCGCCCGCACCGCCAAGGAAGCCGTGGATTCCACCGTTAACGGAGGGGCAAGGGAGCTTGGACGCTACGACTGGACTTCAATTAGTTGTGGTAACGAAACAGTTAAGCGGGATTAATTTTTTTTCAAATCCTGTGAGCTACTTTGAGACACTTTTAAATGATTCCAAAGTAGCTCACGACAAAAGCTATGAAGCGTCGAAAGCCTTTAACGGTACAGATTCAAGAGGAATCTGGGAAACGTAATTTTTGGACTCGATCGCAGCTTAAGCAAATTCTTGGTATCAGTGAAGCGACATTCAAGCGACGACTGATGCTACTGGAGGAAGAATGCCCAGAGTGCGATCGGGTTATCCACGCCCGCAAATTCTCAGATTTCACAAAATGGTGTCTCGTTGAGCTTGAAAAGATTTTCGTGAAGTGCGATCGAGACACCAACAAAACCCGTAACTTTTTGCAAAATATAGGACTACCAACAGATGACTACGATTTCAAGAATTGAACTAAAATATCAACTCGGACTAGGCAAAGTTTCTGATATTACCAGCGTTCGCAAAGCGCTCGGTCACCGCAAGTACCAGAACGCTCAAGTTGAAGGTTGCGATATCGACGAAGTGCGCGAATACTACCGACTCGTGCGCGAGAATATGATGGCACCGGCTGATGCACTGATTCAAATTGCTTCAGAGCGTAATGGCTACGCCGATCAATGTGATCAGATTGATGATATGGCGATCGACCATAGCGAACATCGCGACGGCGAAGAAGAAGCTAACGGGATGGTCTTAGCAGTTCGAGCAGCGACTCAAGAAGCGAGTTTGGCGATGACCGATGTAGCTGACGCAGCCTCAGAGCAAATTGTTGATGCTTTCTATATCGCGCTCGGTGCCAATGTGATGGACAAAATTCAAAATCGGGCGAATCTAGTTCGCTCTAATTTTGGTCAAATTACCCAAGCAATTCGTCAAACTCCGATGGATCTACGCAATGGCAGTTTACCGGGAAAAAAAGCGGAACCGAAACAGATTTCTGGACTTTGGGGTTAATTGAATCTTGCACAGAATTAGCCGAAGTTTTAGGCGATTCCCTACGGGATAGCTGCGATTCACGGCTAGTTCTGCAAGCAAATCTTGAGCAAACTCGCAGAGAGAAATTATTGATAAATCTGATAATCTTTGCGAGTTTACGAGCCAATTCAAATCAGGAGAAATCACAAATGCTTAAGTGGTTACAATCGCTTTTTCAAAAATCTGAAGCTTTTTCAGATTGTACAACAGCAATTTTGATGACAGGAGTTTGCTAGATGAACGACAAAAATGATGATTTACTAACAACTCTTTTCGGCTCAGGATTGTTTTTCATATTAGGTGGTTTGATAGTTTTCGCGATCGCATCGGCTCGTGAAGATGCCTATAAACAAGGAATCAAAGATTCGCCTGCCACCGTGAATGTAGCAGGCGACCAAATCATCACCAATACCAGTAGTAATTTGTCGCCTTTTTCGGGGAATGCAAACGGGGGAAAGAAAAATGGAAAGTAACGGAGCGCTTTGTCCACATCTCATTACCCATATTGATCCGGCAATCGAGTCGCTAATGCTCGAAAAACTGGGAATCAGTTTCTCAAATATCAATCAAATGACTGTTGAGGGTTTTCAAGAATTTGGACAGTTAGGGATTCAAGCTCAATGGTTACTTGATAATATCCAACTAATTGAGAAGATTTACGGACAAGTAATTGACTCAAATGTTGCTTGGAATAAGGCTGTTGCAGCGGTGACTAAAAAAGGTTTTAGTGCGATCGAAGGTTTCGACAAACAAGCGGTTGATGTTGCGATTTCAGTTAAGCGTAGAGCATCAAAATTACTTGAAGGTCAGGACAGACTAGCAAATGCTGACTTATTACATTCTCAGTTGCGATCGGACAATAACGAGAAAGATAGAATCCGCATTGGTGTTCGATTGGCTCAATCCTTAGCTGAACTGGAACAAGCCAGAGCCGATGCTGCTTCAGAGCCAGCTATTCAAGCTGCTATGGCTGCATGGAAGGCGAATTTAGGCAATCAGGCTAAGCAAGCCAAATTAGCTTTGCAGTACGGCTACGATGCCTCATCGCACCCAAAATGGGGCGGTACTGGTCAATCAGGCTACTCTCAGCCTCAATTTTCTGGTGGTTATCAACCAAGACAAATTGGTGGCAGTCCCAAAGATGCAATTAATTTCAATTGGTCAGGAAACATGGCTAGTTCTGCTAAGAACTTCATGGGGAATATCAGAAATGGTTTCAAGAAAATCAGCAAATTTTTTGGAGGTAACTAATGTTTTTACCTTTTCAAAAGCCACAAAATCCAGAGCCGATCGAACTCAAGCCGTCCGATTCGTTGGTATTGAAACGATACCAAAACTTGAATAGCTGGCAGTTTCGCTCGCTCTTTTTTGCGATCGGGATAACCGCTAGTAATTTTGTCCGCCCCAATCCCAGTTACTTTTGGTTCTATGTCTGTGGAGTAATCCTCGGAGGTTTGGCTCTGATGTTTTTCCCACCAACAGATTCTAGCTATCAAAGTCTGTGGCGAACTGCTGGGATTTCTCTTTATGTTGGCGCTGTTCTGGCATGGTGGGATTTGCTAAAGCTTTTACAGTGGTGGCATTTTGTTGGTGTTGTTGTTATCGCAATTCTGGGATTGTTCGCGATCGGTTTGGGAGGTAGAAGATGAGCAAACTAGCGATCGGCTCAATCTTCGGTGGCATCTGCTGCTTGGGATTATCGGTTGCCGCTATCCCCTTCCAGCGCTGGGTAATCCATCGGCAAGTTGCGGGGATAGGCGCGATTAGTTGTTTTACCGTTGGATATTTTGAATCTGAGAGAAAAAAGGAAGAACAACGGGCGATCGATTTGTGGAATTTTTATCAAGAACAGAAACAGAAGAAATTGGATGCTGCGATCGAACCTGTTATAGCCGCTGAATTGGTTCAAAAGGAAGAGATTCGATCGAAATATTCGGTAGCGGATACTGAGGAGGAAATGCGGGGCAATTTCACTGTGCTTCAAGTCGATCGGTATGGTGAGGATTGGTTGCGATCGCAATTACCTCAACCTGAACCAGAAACAGAAACAAAAACAGAAACAATAGAAACACCGGAACCAGAAACAGAAACTCAGGAACAAATCGAAACTTTGGCTACTAAAAAGGCAAAATTGCTCAAGCTAATTAACGAGCATGAGGGCGGATGGATTGGGCAATTGATGCAAAAACCGCTGTTAATTTATGGCGATATGGGTAGCTATAAAAGTTACTTTGCTTCGTTTCTAGCCCTATGTCGGCATTATCTCAGAGGTCATCAAATCATTTCGATTGCAGACCCTCACTTTCATCAAAATCGCGAGGCAAGTTGGAAATGCTTAGTTAGTTTAGGCACTTCTGGATATGGTGCAAATCAAAATTATTTCGCAGTTGGAGAACAGTTGAATGCTATGTATGTCCGCTTTGCAACTCGCACTTTGAAGGACAAACCCTTTACCTCAATTTGGGATGAGGTGACTGGATATAGCTCAGAAGAAGGTACGATCGAACCTGCCAAGAAACTGATTCGCAAAATGGTCGGCGACCCTAGAAAAGCTAATGAAGCTCCAATATTAATTGGGCATGACAACACTTTGGCTGCACTGGGTGGAAGTGAAGGATTTAGCAAGTCGCGCGACCGGGGCATAATTCAACTTGAGCTCTACTCTGACTCGGAAAACCGCCCACTTTTCAAAGGTACGCTTTCAGGGATTAAGAATGGTGAGGGTGAGTTTGTTGATGCTCAGAAAGTATCGATCGCCCCTGAATGGATACGTCCTGAATGGGTTTATGAGTTGTTTAATCAGCAATCAGACCCTGTACTGGAGCCTCAAAAGCCACCAATAATCATCCCAGAAATAATCCCAGAATCAGATGCAGACAAGCTCGATCGCATTTTAAATCAACCAATTTCTGATGATTATTGGCTTCAAGAAATGTCGCCAGAATTGCTCGATCGTGCGATCGAGATGCGAAATACTCAAACGCGACAAGTCTCGGAATCTGAGACAGGTATTTTGGAAGTCGCAAGCGTAGACACTATACAGGACAAGGAGTCGCGGGATTTTGAGATACAGCGACTCGTAGCCGAAAAGTTCCCAGAAACCACAGAAAAGGCACTTTTTGATAGTATTTTGAAGTATTCCGAGACTTGTCGCAGTGCTTCAAAGATTATCAAAAGTTGCCTTAAATGTAGCCACTCAAAATCTGATTCACCTCGATCGTACAAGAATGTGGGAAAACCAGTTTTCACCTATTTGGTTCGCAAGTATGGTGAAGCCTCGTTAATTGCACAATTTGCTGATTATTTAGATAAAGAATGAAATTTAAGTTAATCACGATTTACCGATGAAACCCATCGGTTTTTTTGTTGCTAATAATGCCCAAAGCCACTAAAGCCAATCCAGAAATTAATTCACCGTCATCGGCGGGGATTCGATTGGCGGCTACCAGAACGTGGGCGATTCCTGCGATCGCCCCGAATATGGTTGCTAATGTATCTGAATTTAATCTTTTCATTTTTGCTCGAAATCGGTGCTATCAAATGCAGTACCAATATCCTCTATAAAACTTGAATGTTTCTTGTCATTTTTCGTTCCCTCAAGATATTGTAATCTTGCTTCACAAACTCCGACTCTAACAGTATTTCGATCGATCGCTTTCTGAAGTTTGCCAAAAACGACCATCATGTCATTTTCGTTTTTCATCGACATTTCTTTACGATTCTCACGAATTTGATTAATAGCATCTTTATATAAAGAGTTGGATGCGATCCAAAACGCGCAAGAAAAAAGAGTACCTGCTACTGCAACAAAATCCAGAAATAATCTCATTTCCATCAGATTTTACCTCCATCTAAAATGGTTGTAGTGAAAATAAATTCCCTACTCTTTAAATATCGAACATCTTGTTTGATAATCCGCATGAAATTCTCATGCTCTCTGCGGGTCCTACCAACCAAACACCCGGCTGATGCGGTGTAAATATCATTTACTGGGTGATCATAACCATGATGCTGATTTATGCCAAAAAAACCTTTATCGATCGCATCGCCAGTCCGAATCATGTCCCGGTTGTAATCGCGGTGAACGTTTACCAACCCAACCTGAATCAAAGCTTCGTGAGGTTCGGAGTTGCCGTGGATGCCAACTTGCCAAGCTTTATATTGACCAAAGGCGATTCTAGCGGCACCGTTTGGATTCATGGGATTGTCGGTGTAATAGTAACCCGGCTCGGTTGTCGCTTCCCAAGCTCCTAAAATCTCTGGTTCATCCAAACTATTAAACCCAAAGACCAATCTTAGGTCATTGAAATGGTTCGGTTCGTCGGCGTTCACAGTCCCATTTTTGTTGACTCCTTCCAAATAAACTATATTTTTTTCACCAGCTTTTGTAAAGACGGTGTAGTTTTTGGACTCCATGTGATCGATTATCTTGTCAATAAATGTAAACATTGTTTTCTCCTAGAAGGTTAACTTTTTGAATTCGTGGGGCAGAATGAAATCTGGTTCAGACCAAATTCCAATTTTTTTACGATTGGCGAGAGCGGTTTCTGTGATGATTCCTTTTAGCAAAGAAAGTTCTCTGCTGTTGTAAGAATGCCTATTGAATGGGAGATAACTTGTCGCCATTCCTGCTTTACAAAGCTGAATTTGTACATTAGTTGTTAGGGAAACTTTGCCAATATACAAATCGCACAACCAGCGATCGTAGTAATCTTTGCTGGTAGGAATAAGGAGTAATTTTTGCTTGTCAATTATCCTGACTAGCTCTGATTTAGCTTTCTGTGCCCACTCCCAATGCTTGATAATCTGCGAATCTTCGCTACTGCTACCCGGTTTTTGGGTTTCTGGTGCATCAATCCACTGCAACCGAACACTTAATCGATCGCCATTACATTCTAAACTTAAAGTATCTCCATCGGAAACAGCCTTTTGAATTGATGAATAGACCTTGTTTGCAATGATCATAGTTTTAATTAGTAGTACATTTATACTAATATAAAAATTCTCAATACGTCAATGAGTTGACCAAAACTGGTTCAATCCAAAGTCGTTTAGTCTGTTTCCATTTGCCTTTACCTTCTTCTAATAATCGCCAGTGTCCGCGTCGCCAGTGAATACATGGAGATGAATGAGTTCCAGACGTTGATTTTGAAACTGATTTGGGATGGTAGTTTTTTCCTAACCAGCGGGGGTATCTATCTTTTGAGCGATCGCCTGAAACTGCAAACCCTTTTTTGGTTAATGTTTCTGACTTGGTAACATCGCTAAAAAGTGATGGTGAAAATTCAAGAGCTAATAAAATATTGATAGCTAAGTTTTTCAGTTTATCTAAAAATACATTGTCAGTCTCTGATAATGTATCCTGTGCAGCATAACAAGGTTCTATATCTCCCAAATCGTTCACTGGACTAGCGGTATTCCAAACAATCCCGTGAGAATCCACGGTGCATATCTGAAAATACAAACGATCGTACTTTTCATTGGTTGCCTTTACTTCTATTTTTTCCCATCTATAAGAGTCCCATTCTGGATGATCAGGATGAACACACGAAATTACTAGATAATCAAGTTTTCCTTGTCCTGGCGTAGTAATTAAATCTTTAGGTAATGCAACTATGAAACTAGGTAAACTTGGTTGCCAACCAGCCATAGCATTTCTCTTTGAAAGAGAGTCAGTTTTATCAAAAGATTCACCCAAACTTGTTGTTAAACAATAGATTGGTGATTTTTGAGCAAACCATAATCCTGTACGGTAGGAATTTACAAATCCCATAGAATCTGTTTTTTCTGCGTGGCAACAGTGATATAGGCTAATTGCTACTATGTTACTCAATTTTTCCCATGATATATATCCCTCTGGCATCTTGTAAGTGCGATCCGATCTAACCGCCTTAATCAACGGTTCGCCTATAATATTTGACATTATTTCATCTCGCTTTGAAACTTTAACTTTAACTTTAACTTTTTTTCTGTTCATACAAGTGTTTTAATTAATATTAATCAATTTTAACTTAAATTCGGTTAATTTGAGTAAAAAAAAGCCAAAGATTGTGAGTCCTTGGCGCTTTCTTATGAACTTAAACTCGAATGATTCTAATTTTCTGAGAAGGCATTCGTTTAAGATTTCTGGTGACACTTATATTGCCGTCGTGGATAGCCAACATGAAATCGGCTGCTTTACTCATGGCAATGTCTTGGGCAGGATATGTACCAACGTTGATGATCGAATAGCCAAAACCAAGTCGGCTGCCAGTTTCGTAAACCGTGACGTTTGGGTATTCGATCGATCGCAAGTATCTTAAAGCTAATTGGTCGAATCCTCGATAGTTTCCGATGAGAATTTCAGCTTTCAGATTGCAAACGTTGTTGATTCTCTGGATTATTTCTGGAGTAAGTGACTCCAGATTTGAGGTTCCTGTGAAAAATACTTTCATGGTTTTTGAGGTTTATGTCATTAATTTTCGGATGGTTCTAAGTAAAAAAAAAACCTCTGATTTTACTCAGAGGCAAGTTGGCTAGAATCCACAATCGCTTAATGGGAATGTAAAGACATCGTTTACTCGATCTTTTTCAATTTCCATGATTTCAACATCTGAAATGTCGAAATCCTTTAGAATAGAAGCAATTTCAAGTTTAGCAGATGTAATTGCTTCTTCTAAATTGGGGCAGATTCCCCAACTCATCCCCATATCTTGAATGCTCCATTCCCAATCGCCCGCTTTTCCTCTGTACCAAGAACCTTCATTATCTTCTTTCAGTTGTTTGAAGTTAATGGCAAAGGAATTCATATTAATTTGTAGCATGGTCATCACCGACAAAACATCATTACCTTCAAGCGATAGCGATCTATTTGGCGATCGCCATGACAATGAAAAAAATAAACCTCAGAGATTGTGTAATCTCTGAGGTTTATTTTTGATGGATCTATTTAAACGGAAATTCTCGAATCCTCAAATCTTCAGGGAATTCGTAAATATCGCCACCTTTTCTGTCGCTGGTTTTGATTTGATGATGAGAGCAAATTCCTTCCATATAAGGAACTGACTCAACGCAATTACTTCCTAACTGTTTGACAAACACAGGGATGTTGCTTTCACGGCATTGTTGGACAATTGATCGAATCCAGTCAAGATGACAGGGACGAGCTTTACTACCTGACTCACCGCCTACAATTACCCAGTTAATGGGGTAATTAGTGATACTATCAGCTTGCTCCTCATTTAAAGACATCTTTCGTGCAATTCGTTTTACCGATTCAGAGCGATTGAAGACATACTTAGAAAAATTCAATCTTTCTAACAATGGTTCACAACTCAAAAACCGAACGGCTGCGGGGGTCATTAGAAGTGATGGAATGCGATCGTCCGCAGCTTTTTGATTTTCGACACTGGTGCCGAGCCATACGTTCGGCAGTGGCAATCGAAATTTATCAAAAACTGAGTGATTTAATCCAACGAGTCCATAATGCGGTTTAAGGTCTGCTGCGACCCAAGTCCCAATTCTTTGCACAGTTTTTGGATCGGTCAAATACTCCTTCATCCGTTCCGGGCGCTTTGTCAGGATTTGGAAAGTGTGCTGTTTGGCTACAGCCATATAAGCAAAAGCGCGATCGAGCCACTCATCGGGTACCCATTTCCCGAATATATCGGTCATTGAGCCCAAAAATACCACTTCGGGCGATCGCATTTTTACCAATTTTTGCATCACCTTTTCATCGAAAATTAAATTATCTGGCACATCACCTGAATAAGGAAGGTGCGAGGCAAACTTGAAGTAGTTGCTTTGATTTTGAGTTTCAGCGTAACAATTTGCACATCCGGGACTAATTTTTTCACACCAGTGTCCCCCGTGGGTGCCATCTTCACGGATTAGATGGATTGGATTGGATGTGATGTCGGTCCATTCTATTTTAGACATATTCTATTTCCTTGGTTAATTACTTGAAGAAAGGCTAATTAATTATTCTCAGTAATTAATTAGCCAAACATGATAACACTGAGCAGTTTAACGACTTGCTCAGGTCATTGAGCGTAGCCGAAGTGTCGATGTGCTTACTGCAATAAACTATAGGATTCAGGTTTTTTCCAGTTAGACAATGGTTCAGTACAGCCATGAATTCGGCTGGTCAAATAATCCCAGGCAGATTCGGCTGAGTCGTCTCTGAAATTCAACTCCGATTGATTAATCAAAGTTAAAGTTAATCTTCGAGCAGTCGGGTTGTAGTTAGCTTTGATAATTGCCGATACTGTGATGATTGTGTTTTCGATTAGAATGCGATCGGCACAAAGTGGATTGTTCATGATTTTTTCTGTTGTTGGTTTATCTGGATTTGACTTTTTTTTAAGCCGGGGATTTCTCCCCGACTTTTATTGACTATTCAGCGCTACGGAGCATTCTTTGTTCAGGAGCAGCGGACAATGCTTGAGTTTCTAAAGAACCAATGTTCATGTCATAAGCTTCCCAAATCGCTTCTTTTAGCTGTTTGGTTCCGAGAAATAAGGAACCAAAATTTTGCAAAGTTGGTACTGAGAATTTATCAACTTTCATGCACCAAGATCTGTTTGAGCCTTCGCCTTCTTTAACTGCTTTAAATTCAACGTCAAACACGCACAGAGAGCGCCATTTATCGTTTTTACCGCTAGCTCGTGTGTTCGTTAGCTTAGCAAAGCACATTTCCATTACGAGATAAAACTCTTCGATCGCTTCTCGCAAACTCCACAAAGCTACATTCTTAAAGCGAATGCGAATTGGTCGGGTGTGAAGCAAATTATTCGATTTGTCAACAAACATTACTAGATGTTCGCTAACAACTTCCATCGTTTTCTTGTCGAGTAAATCGCGATCGAACTCATACGAGCCAACTACTGTTAATTTGAGTTCGCCGTTTTCATCTGCCGATTTATAACGAATGTAAGGGGCAACATTGCCTAATATTACGATTCGAGCTGCCGGAAAGAAGAGACCTTTTTCTTTGGCTCCACTTGCCAAATCAATTTCTGTCATACCTTCCAAATTGCTCCAGCCGGCTTTGATTGCGTTTTTTTCGGGAATGAATATGCCACATGGATTGTCGTTGATTACAATCCCGTATGGCAACCTTGGCACACGCATCGCATTGAATTCTTCACCTAACAGGCTGGGGTCAAATTCAAATTCAGAAGCTAAAGGAGTTACATTGTTTTCGATGATTTCAGGAGATTTCTTAGTCATGGTTTTTGTGAATTAAGTAAATTGAGTAAATCAAAAGCCTAAAGCGAAAGCATTAATTTAATTTTGGGATAGAGGGCTATCCCGTAATTACTAAGCTTTAGCTTTCATCTGGACTTCTGATAAAAGTGTACGCATTCGATCGCCAATCCCCGGTTTCCCGGCAATCCCAGAAAAATTGTAATCAAACCATTCAAATTGTGAGTCAATTTGCTCAAATTTAATGGTTGTAATTACTTCCAAAAGTTCCAATCCTTTTGAAGCAACAATTTTTCTGTATTCAAGCCAAGGTTGCAAAGCATTAGTTGTTCCGTCGTTGAGCATAGAGTGACAATAATCACCATGAGAATCAACGAATGTAAGGTTAACCCAATGTTGAGCTTTCAAATGCTTAAATGGTTTGTCCCAAAATGGGTTTGATGCTTCGAGAATTATCATTTGCATTTGATTACCCACTTTGGTCAATTTGTCATTACCTTCATCACGATAGATTGTTCCATCTTTGCGATTGAAACGATATTTTGCTTGCTTCATAATTGCAATTAATTCATTGTTTAGCGGTTTTGTTCAGCCGTACCGCAGATTGGCGAAGAAACTCAAAACCAGAAAGCGAAAGCACTATTTCACATAAACTGTCAAACCCGGTATTTTATGCTCGGTTTGTTTCAATGCGATCGCCCGTTGTTTTCTCAGTTGTTTCAAATAGGGAGAAGCAAGAAATGTTTGATGTTTTTCATCAGCAACAGCAATCATTTCTTGTAATTCTTGGATGTAAGCTTTGTTGTTTGCGATCGCGATTGCATTTAATTGGCACAATTTTTGATACTCGCGATCGATGTCTTCATCCAATCTCACAATCGAAATGTTTTTGTCATCGTAGCGATTGCGTAAAATTAACACAATTTTAGCATTATAATCATTGTAAACTAAACTTTTACCATTCGGTGATTGATTGGATTCAAGAATATCGAAAGCTTCAAGGATTGCGTCTTGCTCGATCGCCTCAGCTTCAAGTTTTAAGGATTCAATTTGTTTCCTAATTTCTGCGATTCTTGCGAGATATTTCATGGTAGTATTGTGTTAGATGTAATCAGATGTAATGGGTAGGAGCTTGAGCGATTAGTTTCCTCACTAATCGCTCATTTTTTTTTGCTACCAATATGTAGCAGATTCGGCTGCTTCTTCAGGAGTTCCGTCAAAGTCATCTTCGAGTGCAGAATTGTAATCTGAATCCATTTGCTTCTGCATTATTTGAAGTTCGTCGTCGGACATTTCAGGGAAACCATCGTCATAATCCTCTTGAAGTTTATCGAATGGTAGATTTCTGTTGAAATTTTTTGGATCTTTGCCAAGAAACCATTCGGGCTGTTCTGCGATCGAATCAATATGTTCTTGAACCCATCTCAAGAAAGCTAGCTTTACTTCTTCATGATTAAACAGCGAACACTGCTGACAATCAGTAGCCAAAAGTCGATCAGCAATTTCATTCAAATCAATCAGTTGACCAATGGAATCAGCTAGCATTATGTCCGAAGGTTTCCAATTAACTGTAGAGTTAATTTGTTCAGATTCTGTAATTGCATCAGAACTTAAAAGTTCCATCTTCATACCTAAATAAAAATCAAAAACTCAAAGCGAAAGCAATGTTTTTCAGTAACAAGAGATGATTCTTGTTACTGAGTTTTTAGTTACAAAATCGTTTCTGTGTTTGTTTCTTCAACTAAGGAATTGAGTAGAAAAAGACCAACGCCAACATAAGTAAAAGTCGTGGGCAAACACCCAGTCCGATCGATAATGTAGGAATCATCAGATTGTCGAGTACAGGAAATAATGTCACCACGTGCGATCGCAGCATCAGCAAGTTTTTTGATGCGGACGTGGATGTGAGTGATTTTCTTTTTGGGTTTCATAGTTTTGATTTTGGTTTTGGTTGATATGAAAAATCACGCTCAACGCATGAAGACGAGTTGAGCGTGATTTTTATCTCTTGAGTTGACTATTCAGTTAGATGCACGTCTGAGTAGATAGAGAAACATCAGAGCGCTATTGACGCTATGAGTTTCCGGTTTCAAGTATCCACTTCTTGCGATGATATAGGAACCGTTAGGTTGTCGATCGCACCTAGTAATTTGCCCGCTAATAATCGCACCATAAGTAAGATCTTTGATGCGATCGTGTTTTTCCTTATTGTTCATGATGGTAAGCGTGACTCTAACTACAACACAGGTAAATGGTCTTGAAAAGCATCGCGATCAACGACGTTGTAAATATCGTTGGTCATATCTTCTATTTTCGCTTTAGACCAGCGAACAAAAGCTAATTTGACATCAGAGACATGGTACATCTGACAGTCGCAAATACACTGTAGCTAAAACAAACTCAATTGTCGGCTGTGTGGGTGGATGATTGTGAACTTTGATTCAGCCGGAATGTACTGATAAATCAACACATTTCGATCGCGGGCCATCTTGACCGTGGTTGCGGTTCCGCCACCGACACCGTGCGGATCTCCGCTGAAAACTGCCAAACAAATATCAGCGCGTTTAACCATCCACAGATTGCGGGCTTGCATTACACCAGGACTGTACTCTTTGTACAAAGTTACTCGTTTGGTTGCCTGTTCCAATAGGTTTCTGTAATGCGATCGCTCGCGTGGTTTCCACAATTTATCTTGGTCAGCAGATGGAATCACGGCTGTCCATTTCAAACCGCGACTTATAAAACATTCGGCAGCAACTTGGTCAGTTCCCAGTGCCATGCCACATAGAAAATGAGTAACCCCTTGATTCACCGCCATTGTGATTAGTTTATGGATTGGGATATTGTAATCAAACCACCGATGACCGGTAATCATTGCTGTGTCGTATTCCTTCTCAAATGGTTCAGGAAAGTTGTACTGAGAATCACGATTTAATCCACCCATGTAATCATCGTGAAGTTTGTCATACATTAGCGACATAATTTACCTTGCAAAAAAATCAAGAACCAAAGGCGAAAGCACTACTTGAGGCAAATTGGTTAGACCGTAATAGTTCGATCGAATAGTCAATAGTTCGTCAACTGAAAAGCCTAATTCCCTTGCGAATTCTGTAAGCAGAAAATAATTCATTGAGCGGATATAGGATTTATGCCAGAAATCCCCGAATTTTGTGTATTTTTCGTCTAATTCGTATTTTGCAAAAGCGGTAGATTGCCAAGCAATAATCCGAAAAGCATCACGTAGTTTTAGGGCTGCTTTTTCTGTTTCGCGATCGAATCTTATCATTACTTTCTCAGTGTAAAATCAACAACTAAAAGCGAGAGCAATAAGCAATGACATAAATTTTACCGATAAACTTCATTCTCTAAAAATTGCGATCGAGAATCGCTAAGAAAAAAAAACCAACTCCTAAGTTAGAAGTTGGTTTTTTTGTTAAATTAAGTCAAAGGTTAAAAGCCAATCAATGTATGCTTCGATTTGATATCGAAGAGTCATATTACTATTAATCTCTTTGTTGCCAATGAAAATCTTGGTAGTATTTTCGATAACTACGGAAAAGCCTTTATATTCAAAGTTCATACAAACCTCATAATTGTTAATTCGTTGTCTTACAGCGATAGCTTTCTCATTAGCGATCGAAAAAAAAAATCTGTTGCAAAAACTGCAACAGATTTGAAT
Source organism: Flavobacterium sp. FEMGT703F (assembly GCA_002786385.1). GTDB lineage: Bacteria > Bacteroidota > Bacteroidia > Flavobacteriales > Flavobacteriaceae > Flavobacterium > Flavobacterium cheonhonense. The sequence goes on along the minus strand of PGCN01000004.1, from coordinate 36,627 downwards.
ATTAAAATGGTCGAATTTCGTTAGCAAGATACTGAACACACCTTCCAATCATTTCAGCGTGTTCTTTATCGCTAATGTAGATTAGCTTTAATTTGCCCGTATCGAGTAATTTCTCCGCCATATGGATTAATGAATAGAAGTAGTACGATCCAGAGTATCTGCGAGAATTTATTTCTTTCATACCTGTTTCCAGATAATGAGGCAGATATTTTTTGATTTCTGCCCAGAATTCTTGTCTTTGTTGCTTGATCGATCTCCAGTTGCGCCAAACTGGTGACTGACGGAGTTCGTCGTCCTCATACCAGTTACAAGTACCCTCGCTGACGTTGTAAGTCGAACTGAAGCAGCAAATAAGAAAAGAACATTTTTCAGTGTCGTAAATGGCACGATCGAACTTTTCAATTTTGATGGTCATGGTAGTCACCGATAAACTTCATGTTTTTCCGGCGATAGCTCTTATTTTGAAGTGATAATTTAGTAAGGCGATCGGCTACGCTAACGGAAAGAAAAAAAATAGAGGCTTAATTCCGTAAAAACGTGAATTAAGCCTCTATTTAGTTAGTACGGAGCTTCATCAAATGTTGAAATAGTTGAAGTTGAAGTTGAAATCGTAGACTTTTGACCATTCATCTTAGCTTTACGCTCATAGACTTCAGAGCGTAGAGCTAAAACTTCTTCTGATGTATATCCTAACGCCTTAATAAATTTCTCAACAGCGACGAGATTAAAACCATGAATCTCATGCTCTTTCCATTCATCGTTAAAACACTCATACCCATCGAATGCCTTTTGACCTTTTAGGCTGTTTTCGATTTTGTAACTTTCCCAAGCTAACAGTCGAACTCCATCACGGAGTTCAGATGCGCGTTTCTCAGACTTTGTGGGGATATTGATAGCCATGATTAGATTCCAAATTACATCATTACCTTCAGGCGATAGCCTCTTAAAATCTAACACGATCGAGTTGGCGATCGAGTTAGAAAAAATAGATTTACGCTAGAAATTAACAGGCATTGTGCAGTTGTAACCTTTGGATTTGTTTAGTGTCCAAAGAACTAAACTAAAGCGTTCAGGACTCAACACATGGGGGATACTGTGTGTTAATTTACAGTTAAATTCAACAATGTCCCCGTCATTTAGTCTGTAAGTTTTGTTGTCTATGAAGAAGTCAGCAACACCAAGATTGATGCTAACTGTACGAGGCAGAGCATATTGATGATCTTTGTGTGGCTTGATTAATCCACTACTTCCACCGCATAATTTGCCGTGGTAAGTCAGCAGTCCTATATTGCAACCGGGATAAATACTCTGAGTAAATTTGTGCAAGCGATCGTCGCAGTGACCAGGACTTACTGTGCCATTGCCTAAATGTACACTGTTGAATATCCACAACTCTAAACGTCGAGTTGTTAACGTTGAAAAGCTAGGTTTCATTAGTGGGACTAAACTTCGGCAGTAATCTCGAAATTCCTCAATGTTCGGGACTGTTTTGCTTAGTTGTTGCATAATGTTTGATTGTAATTATCATCAGTTTTCGGCGTTAGCCATCCTATATTTCGAGTTAATCGAAATATAGGATGGAATTATTTAATCTTCGTCCGCAGCCACAAACTCAGCTACAAAATCGTTTGTTAGTCCACGAATCTTAAGTTCTAGGGGAAAGGCTTTAACTCGTTTCGATCGACGCGGTTCTTCCTCGTTTTGTCGAAAATAACCACCCATTTCAGCTACACATTCCCTGACCGCTTCCGCTTCCATGTTTGATCGCACACCTATATATGTGATGAAACTTTCAAAACCCGAACTGATATCTGACATTTCCTCCCAGTTCCAGATGTTCGTAAAAGTTCCACAAATTGTAATGCGATCGTTCAATCTCACGACGAGGTAATTTCCGTGGGGTGAACTTTCAATAACTTTGCCTTGAATTCCTGCGAATGTGATGTTTTTCATTGCGTTCTCCTCCAAAAACTAACACTTTGAATTATATGAATCGTTCAAGATGCGAACGACATCGTTTGCATTTTTGGCAAGCTTCCGTTTGCAGTAAGGAAACAGCTTGTCTAGTTCACCAGATATATGTGGGCTTGAAATCCACAGACCATCATTGCATATGGCTAGAATAAACTCGTAGCGCTCAGAAACGCTTTTGTAGCCGATATACTGACTTTCGCGGTGTGCTATGTATGCAGTGCTATTTTTTAGCCAGAGCTGTGCGATCGACATCAAATCATCAAAACCTGGAGAGTCAATCATTTCTACATGACTTGATAACAGTTTTGGAACTCCGTCTACTACCTGAAATCTTTGGATTAAATCGAAGTAAGTTTTGTTAGTCATTTTAACTCCAAATTCTTGTTTCCATCAGAAAACAACAAAACGTCAATACCTAAAAGCGAAAGCAACTTTTGTTTCTGATGTTTCTAGAAACAAAACTATTACTGATGTTACTGATGCGATGCGATCGTGATGTGTTATTGATGCGATCGTGATGACAAACGTTATTCTGTACTCATTAACGTTGATGACCAACGTTATTGATGTTTTACTAATGCGTTACTACACTAACGACTGCGAGGACTAACGTGATTCTGTAGTCATCGTCTCTGTCTGTCTGTCTGTCTACTAACTACTTTCATGGTCAACATTCACTTAAACTCCAGCTAAGAAATGCTTATATCATTAGAGGTTAATACTTAACAATGGAATCATGTTTGTTTCTGATGTTTTTCAATAGCAAAAAATGTTACCGATGTTTCTGAATAAAATTTATGAGCCGATCGCCTTGAGAATTTATGAGCCTGAGAATTTATGAGCCGATCGCGTAGCTCTCGTAGATTAGATTCGCGCAATGGTGCAGTAACCAAAAGTGTTTCTGTGTTGTTTGAATTAGGGCGATCGTAACTTGTTTCTACCAATAAATTATCGGTTAAAAGTTATAATGTGAATTACAAAACCCCTTCGCAGAATGGTGTTATAAGCACCGAGTTCTCAAGGGGAGTAACCTGTAGGAAGGTCACGTTATGGATTTTAGCATTGAGTTGGCGAAAAGTTTGATTGATTCTGCTGAAGAATTCCCAGTAGATCTAGAAAAAGCATGGGTTTGGCTAGGGTACTCTCGAAAAGATAAAGCCCTAGAAACACTGAAGTCATACTTTGTTGAGGGAGAAGATTTCGTATTCCACCAATCGGGGGAATGGAGACAGGGAGGGCGTTCCAAGGATTTATACCGATTAACGGTTAATTGCCTTAAGGAATTTGGCATGATAGCCAGAACAGACCAAGGCAAGCAGATTCGCAAATACTTTCTGGAGTGCGAAAAGATTGCTAAAGCGAAACCTGAACGCCCCCCGATCGGTGCATACATAGAGCGTGTCAAATCCATCTACGAAAATAGCCACAATATTCCCAGAGGCTACTGGACAGTTTTGTCTGAAGCATCAGGGCTGTTGCTGTGGGTAGAAACTGTGCTAAAGTTACCCGTTGATAAGTTTGATTTAATGGACGGTTCGATCGGTATCCATTGGGCAAACTACCGTACCGATAAACCGTGGAGTCGCGATCGCCAACAGTACCACTACCATTTTTCAGATGGTCGCATAGTTAAAGCTTGGAGTTACCATAATTCTGAGATGGTAGAATTTCGGACTTGGCTTGAGAATGAGTATAAATTTAAATTGATGCCATCGTATTTGTTGAGAAAATATGGGGCAATTTCTTTAGAATCATGTTCCGTTGCTTAAAAATAACTTTTATTTGCGATCGATTCAGTATCGTAATTCTGAATCGATCGGCTGTAACTATCTAACAACGAATAACCTTAGTTTTGGGAACTCGCTTGATATTGGTTGCGGTTCCTCTGCTGTGTCCATCCCAGATTGCTAGTCCATAGGTGCATTCAGAACACATTTGCTCATCTCGATCGGCATAACTCCCACGAACTGGTACAGTAGGATACCCATGAGTATTTCGGGGTTTGCCATTTCCTTGCCAAGCAGCAAAGTAAACCGTAACTTTTTGATAGTTTCTCGATCGTAAATATTGTTGAACCAAACTATCAATTCCTGTAGCATCGCCAATAATTACGGGAAGTTCTAAGTCAATGATGCGATCGAGAGATTCTATTGCTTCTGTTGGCAAACGGAGAATCGATCGACTGCCAGAAATCATTACTGTTTTGGTCATGGGTTTATTTCTTAGGTTTATTAAAAAAAAATACCTCATCCTATTACAGTGAGGATGAGGTATTTTACTATACATAAGCTCTAGTTTCGGTAACTATGCCGTAAATTTCTTGTTCTTCCATATATTTGAGGCAACGCAAAACTGTTTCGGCAGCAGCTTTTTGTTTATCACCGTAATAGTGAATGATGCAATGGCTGTAATAATTTGGTTTTAACGTCATTAACACGCTAATCCAATGATTAATCCTACTGTCAGTAGGATTATTCCACTGTTTGAGTATTTCCCAAAGATACTGTCTCATGCTCATGTTAGCTTTTTCGGCATCTTCTATCAAATTTCCTAAAGAAAGATGATGACCAACATAAGGATGATAAGGTATGACTTTTGTGTGATAGTAAGCATAATCTCCATCCCAATGGGGTTTGCAGATGGATTTAATATCAGGGTATCGGCTCATAGAAAATTCCGGTAAACATCATTTTCTTACGCCGATAGGCTCAAGGAAATTAAGAGGCGATCGAACATATAGAAAATGCTACTTTTCTATATATATTTCCGAAACGTATATAGATTTTAGCTTTGTGTAAGGATGTCGAAATAAATTATTCAGAAAAATCCTGGTTTGCTAGTGAAGTCGGGCGATCGTAAGTTAATTTATTGATTAATTTAGGATTGCAAAAGTTATAATTTAAATATAAAATTCACACAAAACTGGTGCTATGTACACAATCAAAGCTTATTATCCCGATGCTTGGCATATTCCCAGCAATAGTGCTTGTCCCACAGAAGGAATCATTACCCCACAAGCTTTGCAAGTCAAGAGAGAATCATTAACAAGCATAGTAAATCGCTTGTTTGATGGTGAGCATGATGCTGTCTTCAATAGCGGAGATGCGCTGATTTCTAATAATGTCTCTCATATCACGCTAGTCCTTAAAATCTAATGTCATTACTATTGTCAAATAATTAATTAGCTGCTAGGATATAAAAAAGTTACGGAGAATTTTTATGACTGTTACTCAAGTTCGAGCGCGACATAAAGTCGAGAAAGCTACACTATCGGAAGCTCAAAAAGTTGAAAAGAAAAACCTTGACAATGTATGGAAAGGTGAACTCAAGACTATTCAACTTCAAAAAAAGGAAGCTCTAACCCGATTAACAACTGGCTCAGGTTGGAAGCAAAAAACGGCTACTCAAAAAAGCGCCGAAAGAGGAGCATTCATTCGATCGTATGCCAGCAATATTGCTGATGTGAAGGCAAACGCCAAAACTGCGAAAGCCTCACTATCAGCCAAACATAAAGCAGCTAAGGCTAATATGTCCGCAAGGCATAAGTCTGAATTAGCGGCTCTTAGAAAGTAGATTACCAAAAGGAGAAATTATGACGACTTACGTTATTCAACAGTTACGTGCAAAACACGCAGCAGAGAAAGCTAACTTAGCAGCTAACCATGCAAGTCAGAAAAAGCTACTGAATGATGAATGGGCGCGAACGCTAAGATTAGCTCAAGAAGAAAAGATAAGAAACACCCCAAAACAAAATGATTATTGGGAGTGGCAGAAACAGGGTTATACCAAAGCAGAGATGATGAAAAGGTATAACGACAGTTACAAGGTTCAATTCGCAAACACTAAACAACGGGAAAAAGCAGAAAAAGCATCTATGTCTGCTAGACACAAATCAGAAAAAACATCTATGTCTGCTAGACACAAAGCAGAAATAGCTAACTCTAAGGTTAGAAAGTAGGAGAAAATCAAATGACGATCGCACTAGCTAGAATCAGGCACAAAGCTGAAAAAGCTGAGTTAGCCTGAAATAGCCAGTATTCCTAAAGCTTCCAAATCTTCCAGCGGTGGCAGTAACGGTGTTACGGTAATGGCGGTACTATTGGTTCTTTCGGTCAGTCTGCTTTCAATGGTCAGTCTGTTTTTAAGTAACACAAAATGGAGGAAAAGCATCATGTATGGAATTAAAATCTGTTGATTTCTTCGCAGGAATTGGTGCTTGGGAATTGGCTAGTCAATTAGTAAACCCAATATCACAAGTAAAATTTCGGACGATCGAACTCATCGAAATTAATCCACAGGCTCAAAAAGTATTACGATCGCACTTTCCTGAAATCCCAATTCACTCTGATGTGCGATCGTACAACGTAAACCCAGGTAAAGCTGATTTATACTTAGTTTCGTTTCCATGTACAAATACATCCGCTGCTGGAAAAAAGGAAGGACTTGCAGGCAATGAATCAGGACTATGGTTTGAATCCCTCCGCTGCATCATCATCGGTAGACCAAAGTTTGTGGTTGTGGAGAACCCTGCGGGAGTCATCGATCGAGGACTTAGAGCAATTATTGCCGGACTCAATCTGGCAGGATATCAAACAGAAGTTGAAGTTATCAGCGCGTCGGAGCTCGGCGCGCCTCACGAGAGGAAAAGAGTGTTTGTCATTGCCTACGCCGACAACTTATGCCTCCGGGAACGGCAAAACTTCTGCTGCTGGACTCAACAAATTGGAAACCACATTACGATCGCAAAATCGTTTATCTCACACCCAGAAACTCAACCCCGAAGTATGCGCTTACTTGATGGGGTTTCCACCTGGCTGGACGGAATCTGTGTGTCCAACTGGTGGAAACTCAATCAGCCACCCCTAAACTCTGGGATTGAACCACGCACACCTGGACGTAGAGAATGTGTGAGTTTGTACGGACGATCGATCGTCCCTCAATGCGCTGCGATCGCGCTCATGCGAGTACAATTTCTAGCATCATTAGTTAATCATTACTTAATAATCACGAGGAACAATGAATAGATCAGAATTAGTTAAAATAGTTGCTGTAAAATTAGAAGTCAGCCAAGTAATGGTGAACTCAATTTTGGGCGAAATCATTGAAACAATCGAAGAAACTGTTGCTGATGGGGAAGAAGTTTTACTCGTAGGTTTCGGAACATTTAAATCTCGTTTACGAAAAGCTAGAAAATGTAGAAATCCACAAAATAATGAACCAGTTCAGGTAGCAGAAACTACAATACCTGTTTTCAAACCAGGGAAAAAACTTAAGGATAGAGTCAAAAATCTATCCTAAATCTATCCTAAACCTGCTAAATTAGTAGAATATTTCATCAAGAAAATCATGCCTACACCTACACCAACACCTACACCAACACCCGCACCTACTCCAGAACCCCAAGATATATCAGACGAACTCAAAGATATATGGGCTAATATGAAAGCCCTTACTGGTGTTGCTGAAGTCGAGAAACTGATGAAAGCACCTCAAGAATGGTTGATGGAACAGCCATTAATTAAAGCTTTTATTGAAATTAATAAAGCCGGAAAAGAAAAAGGCGATTATTTGTTTCCTTGGCTCGACGACTACGAAACAGTTAAAATGTTTCCTCAGCTTATCGGTCAATGTGGGATAGCGTTTCTGGAAACTTCTCACGGTATCAACAGAGCTTACAATAGCAAAGCTCATAGTGATTTAGCTGCTGCTGGTGAATCAGCACTAGCAAAAGTTGTATCTACAAGTACAGAAAAAGGGATTTATGGTGATGCTATAAATGCCTTTAATGAAAGTCTGAATTTGCCAAAGTTATCAAAGATTGGTATTAAAATTAATCAAGATATGGGTGAAGCTTGGACATCGATCGAGAAGAAAAAACTAGAAGCAATCAAGAAAGCTAAAGAGCTAAGGGATAAATATAAATCCCAGTTGGAAAACCCGGATGTGAAATTAGATGAACGGAAAACCATAAGAAGAAAGTACAACGATGTTGCAAAAAGTCTCCTGTCTATGGGAGAGAAACCTGTAGCCTCTCCCAAAAAGCCTAAACCTACTCCTAAATCTAAACCTAGTCCTAGTCCTAGTGGAGGTAGTGGTGATAAAGCACCAAGCAACTATCTCAATTCGGTGTTGACAGATCCAAGATTGGGGATAATTGCACAGAATCCATACGATATAAATTCAATTTACTACGATCGCATTTCATCAATCAGAAGCATCAAAGTAAATGCAAGTGCTTTAGTAGTTGTGCCAGTAGTAGCGCCGATCGTAGCAGTTACTGGCGCATTAGTAACGGCAGGAGTAACAGCGGGAATAATCTCAAGCATAGCCTCATGGTTTCTCGGTAGTTGCATGAATCTACTAGGTATGCCAGCAACCTTAATTCCGGCTTTGATTCACTGTGTTACCGCGATCGTCCTCAAAGTTTCTGGTAGCGCTGGTGCTGAAGCACTACGATTCTTTGCTGCTTCAGCTTTAAAAATTAATAAAGATTTGTTGATGACTGTATTTGGGACAAGCAATATGAATGCTACTAGCTGGATATTTTTAACAGCTATGGCTGTCCCTATATTGCTCGTATCAATCATCATCATCCTAGCGATGAGAAATAAAAATAAAGTAACATTTTCACACTTTTATCTGTTGGCTGAGCATGAAAAATATCCGGGGTTTGCTTATGCAAGTATCCAAAATGCTGATGATGCAATGATCGAATTTGATAAAATGAAGAAGGATTTATTAGCTTTAGCTACGGTGACATACTCCGATATTCATGGAGTGGGCATCAATTTGGAAGATAAAAAACCCAAAGTAAAAGGAGGTTTCAAGTTGTCAACAACAGTTCCATCAAAAATGACGGCTGATGAGGCAAACAAAGTTTTGGAAGATTTCAGCAAGAAACACTCAGTAAGCATTCCCTTGGGAGCTTGGAAACCAATTTAGGAAGAAGAATATGCCTTTTCACATAGTTCGAGGATACGCTGAGTCAAGCAAAGGCGCAGTGATGGAAGAAATAGAGTCGATCGCCCAAAAAGCTCCACCGTACAACGCACGGGCTGGCAAGTTTGGACGCATCAAATACAAGATGACAAACTGCGGTAAATATGGATGGCTGTCCACAGAAGGTTACACAAAAATCAATCCTGTAACTGGTAGACGATGGCCACAAATTACGTCTACGATCGGGCAACTGATGCTAAAAGTGGGTCAGCATTTTTATCCAGGGTTTCGCTTGGAAACTGTGCTGATAAACTTTTACGAAAACACCATGAATGACCCCGATAAACCTATACTTGGATTTCATCAAGATACTTCGGAAAGAAATAAGAAAGCACCAATTATCAGTATTAGTTTTGGGCAAGGAACTTTTTTGATAGGTGGAAAAGTTGACGCAGGTGGAAAACTTACACCAGCCGAATTGAAAAAACTTGACAAAACTTTGACGACAAGCATCGTTTTAGGAGATGGCGACCTGTTGGTAATGCACGGTGATGAAAGACTTTGCTTTCATGCAGCCGGGGAAGTGATAGGCGATCGCAGAATCAATCTCACGGGTAGAATGGTAGACCCGATCGAAGAGAACGATAAACCGCTGATTATTTCTATGATTGGGATGGAGCGAACAAAAATTTTGTCAGACGATGAGAAAGCGGAAATAGAGAAAGCGATGACTTTCCGACAAACTACCGATCGCAAAAATGCTAGCGAAATTCTATTAACCGATCGACCGGGGTTTGATACGTTAACCGCTGCTTATCTGAAATCTCGAAAATATCCCTCGGCTTTGATTTACGAAACTTCTGAGAACACCACAAAATCTTACCCAACACGCTATATAGGCGACGAAGAAAGCACGATTCACGAAATGCTTGAGGAATCCGACCATCTATTAGTATCTACAAATGGATCAGATAAATCTACCAAAAGCGCGATCGAATACTTCCAATCGATCGGCAAGGTCCCTTGGATTGTCACCGTTCCCGATGCCGATGATGATTCGGGCAAACCTGAAACAGAACCAACTGAACCATCAACCGAACAACCCCCAGAACCTCAAAGACCCGCAAACTCAATCGGGAATTGTACTGTCACAAATATTAGAGATTCGGGAACAAAAGGCTTATCATCGACAGCTTGGCATAGCCCTGATTGGTCAAAAATCTACGTTGGACGTGGTGGAAAACAAGGAATTATGCGATCGCCTCTCCATAATCCTTTCGTCATAGATTCCAATAACAGCCGAGAGAAAGTTGTTGACAGTTTCCGTAGAGAAAGCTGGGCAAGAATTCAGCTAGGCAAAGGTGCATTTTATGATGCAATTACAAAAGTAGCAAGTCTGTTAGCTGAAGGCAAAAACTTGGAGTTGGTCTGCCATTGCAAACCACTCGATTGTCATGGGGATATAATCAGAAACGCGGCTCTATGGATGATTAAGGAGGGAAAAGTGAAATCAACACCAGATAAACCAGTTACTTCGGAAGATCGACTTCATGTAGGCATGATCGGACTTAATTGGATTGAAGGATTAGACGCTAGAACTGAATTGGAAATTGAGACTATCATTGATAACAAACACCGAGAATGGTATCTCAAACTTAATGATGAACCCGTCAAAAATCCTGTGATTCATGTTAGGGGAGTTGGTGGTAAAATTGCTGGACCCCAAGTGGGTTTTGATGGACAAGTTCAACGTTATCTCTATCGTGAACGCTACAAAGATGTCATCGTTCACGGTGAACTCCCTGATGAAGCTCCTGAAGGTTGGGTGTCTACTGACAAACCTTTTGACCCCACAAAGTTAAACTACCTTTTCGCTATGTGGGATGAAGTTGACCCCGAAATTGGAGCATTGATTCAAGCAGCGGGTAGTAAAGCACTGGTTGCTTATTATCGCTTGCCAAACGTCGGACTCCCCAATCCAATCCCCAAGTTTGATGACCCTCAACGCTATGCCAAGTACGGCACTGCTGTCCCCCCTGGTACTCATGTAGCGGTTGTGGGGAGTCGAGAGTTCAAAACTAATTGGGCAGAAGATGCGATCGCACAATTCGTCAACGCTCTCCCCGATTCTTGCACCCTCGTCTCCGGGGGGGCTGCCGGAGCTGATACTTTTGCTGAAAAAGCCGCCAAAGCTAGAGGTTTGAAAACTCTGATTCATAATGCCCGATGGGTTCAGAAGAAAACTCGGTTGAAAGATGGCACGATCGCCCCTGGTTTCAAACCTAAATATTTCCCAGAAGACCGAACAGTAGAATTTTCCAACGAACGCGCCAACGCTGGACCGGAACGTAACAAAGTTATTGTTTACGAAAGTAATTCACTTTACGCATTCAGTAACGGCGATGATTCTCCCGGTACGAAAGACGCAATTTCTTTTTCTGCTTTAAACAATAAGCTTGCTCAAGTTTTTGAGAAAGATCCTAAGAAACCTTCACCGATAGATAATGTTGAATACGGCGACTTTCCCATTTTCTTTTTCGACTTTGAATAATATTTTAACCACAATTAACCGATAAAATCATGCCTCCAACTCCTGAAATTCCTAAAGAACGTTTTGTTTTTACCTACAATCTCATTGTATTAGGTTCGGCTATTTATGGCGATCGACTTACCCGTATAAAATCCACCAGTAAGTTTGGTGTCTGGAATGGTGTGCAAAAACAATGGATGTACAAAACTCAACCTGATGGAACTCAGACAGCTCGATTAAATGAGACTGTCTACAAAAATATTATGCTTTCTCAGTTGCATCCTGATACCGAGTTTTCAATTTGTGCAATTCCTAAAGATTCAACCGTATATAATACACCTCTCTTAGATGATTACGAGAACTTTTCCCTCGACATAGCGGGCGGTGCGCGCAAACATGGACACTTTGTGTTTAGCCGAAAATCCAAGGAAGAAAAGGGAACCGTTGGACAGTTCTACTTCCCCCCAGAAAAAAGTAACATGGGTCGGATTAACTACGGTTCAATCAGTTTGAGTGAATCCAAAGCTTTATTTAGTTTGCAAAATGCCAAGATTTTAGTTATTCCTGACTTGAAACTAACCAACAACCGCCCCGATGCTGACTACGAGAATGAGTTCGGAACTGGTGACGCTCACGGAAAAATCAACTCCGAGTTGTTGGTGGAATTGCTTGATGGGATAGTAACAGACGATGATAAAACTCCCGTACAATTTCGATTAAGTATTCCTGGTTCAGAAAGCGTCAGAGGAATATGGGGCAAAGGTACCGTTGCTCCTTTGCCAGCCGATAAAATGAAGGGATACGATATGATTCTGCCGGAATCCTGTTTCAAGACTTTTAAACCTCCGATGGGGGCGAACAATTTTGCCAAAGTGAACTTGGCTGTTCTGGGGGAAGCCCAGGATCGTGAAGCGAGTGGCGGAACACAAATTTGGTCGTGGTTTCCGATCGACATTATCGAAAAAGAAGTAATCCCACCAATTCGATCGGAATGCTTTAAGATTGCTGGCGCGATCGAAGCTGGTAACATTTATGGATTACTCAAAGTCTTCAGTCCTGAAAAAGATTTAGCTGAACTTACAGACTTAAATTTGGTTGATAAATGGTTCAATGAACTGAGAGAAATTTGGGCTAGTGGGAACCCTGAAGATGATACGGACGACCATGCTGAGCCCTACACCCCGGCTCTAAATTTAATCCTGGAAAATGACAAAGCAAAAATTTTAGAAAGACATCCCTATGTTTTGAGTTCCATACAAAGAAGTCTCAAGAAAAAATGGTCACGTTTGGCGATCAATGGTGCAACCCATTTCAACTCTTATATGGCGATGCCGGATGACGCTTTGGAAGATATGACATTTTCTTGTAAGCATCTCAAAGCCGGGAAGCATATAACATTCCGTTATCCAGTTCGTCACTGGGGAGATATTCAGATATGGGATTGTGTAAAACAAGGTGACAATGATAGCTACCAAGGCGTTTTCTTTGTCAGTCACGTGACGTTTGGTGGAACTGGTGAGTTAAATGAAGCTCCCTATGGGCAAGGGGGAGATTTTGATGGGGATTACGGAGATGCGATCGATGTTAAAAAATTGCCTCTAGTTGCAGCCGAAGTTCAGAAATGGCAAGATGACCCTTCCACATATGGTCGCCCGAAGGTTGTCAAAGCTCCTAAATCACCGATTCAAGATACTTTGAAGCAAGTAGCTCTGCGATCTATGGATAATTTGACAGGTCTGGTAGCAAGCCAAATCATGCACGCTCAAGCCAAAGGTTTGGCTAATGTTGTAATTCCTGATGGCAGTGGTCGAACTGTTCTGGAAGTTTTATCCCAAGCTTTGCAAGATGAAGTCGATCGCTTCAAAAATGATCTAGCACGGGATACTAAAGCTTTGGCATTAGTTGGGGAAATCTTGAACGAAGGAGCGAAAAAACCTGTATGGCAAACCGATTACAAGAGTAAGGAAGCTTACCTCAACCGACCAATGAATGTAGGCGCTGAAGATGTTGACCCTGATCCTATTTCTCACATGATTCGAGAAGTCAATTCTTACTGGGTAAACGCTGCGGAAAATATGCCACAACCACAACCCTTAAGTTCTGACAAATTCCGTAATCTGTTCGGTAAAAATCCGATCGCGAATAACCTAACGTCTCAGGAACAAATAGACTTTGCTAGAAAGCAACAAGCTCAGTATTATCAAAGATTGCGAGAGGCGATCGCAGTCTCTGACAAAGACGACAGCAAGGCAATTTCAAATTTGATGAAGCACGTTAAGGAAGTTCGTAAAGATTTGGAAGATCGACTGAACAAAAGCAATCTTTCTGAACCTGAGATAAGTTTAAAACTTTTGAGTTGGGCTACAGCTTATTGGTGGGTTGCCCATAATGAAAAGCCTGTGATTGACCACGCATTAGGTAAAGCTAGTTTTCCTTTTTTACTTTTCCCCGATATGATTGCACAACAATTGCTCAAAGAAGAATACGACTTTTCAATCTTTGGATTTAAGTATAATCAAGATAGTTATCTCAGAGATATGCTTCCAATTACTGAGAAAAAACAAGCTGTTTTGCTCGGAACCTATACGCTTATAGATAGAAAAGAATGGATTTTAGACCCAGATGAAAACGGCAAACTGGTAATGATCAACCAAGCCGGGGCGATCGCTCTAAAACTCAAAGGGATTGACTTTGTTGATAATGATGGAACTGTTTATGCTTTCACTAAAGATGACAAAATCTTTGATTTGAAAGGCGTTTTGATACTCGATCGACTTCTTGAATCAAATCAATATCTTTACCTTAAAAAAGATGGATCTCTGAAAACTTCTTATGAGCGTCCTCACCCAAGAAAACGACAATTAGAAGAGAAAAGAGATACTTTGAAGGTAAAAATCAAAGATGGGTTAGAGTGGTATGATGCCGGAGTAACAGCAATTAATGATGATTCGATCGAATATGGTCAAATTCTGAGTGCAGAAATTATCTCTGTTAACGGCTCTAAAGGATGGAGTATCTCAACCGTTAATGTGAAGGTTAAAGGATTAAAAGAAAAATGGTATGTGATTGCACAGTCTAATACCTACAGTGCTACCATTTCTCATGGAGAATGGCAACACGTTCGTCTTTCTCTTGAAGCAGTTACCATTAATAATCAACAAAGATTTGCTGTTTACGGTGTATTTGAGCATGGTACTTCACCTAAATGTTTAGGTGTTCTTCCTCTTCGTTGCACAGCCCTTACACTTGGCGCAAGTATAAGGGCTAAAGTAAGATACACTCCCCTAACCAGAGAGGTGTTGTTTTGTCCTTTTTAAAACTCTGAAGAAAATTGTATTTGTTTCGGAGGATTTTCTTCTCTGTATTTTCTCATTTTTTCTTCATATGCTTCCGCTAGTTCAAGACACTCAGGACTTTGTTCATAAACCAAAAGTTTTTCAACAAGGTCGTTGTAGTCATAAAATATCCACTCCTCATTTTCCGGTTTCTCCCTTAAGGTAGATATTTTGAAACGTTGTTCGTCGATTAGCCATGCAAGATACTTTTCTATGTAAGCACTCATGACCTCATAAGCCTTTTCACCCCTTGGACCGCGAGTTTCAAGAATTAGATGATGATCTACATGATCTTCCCCGTGCATTCCTTTAGTGAATTCGTACATGATTTTGTATCTCGCTAAGTTTTGAAAATATTCTATCAAAATTATGTACAAAGCAAAAGTTTTATTTGACGAATTTAGTTTGAGTAGTGCATAATTGAATTATCTCAAATTTCAAGTACATCAATCTCAAAGTCAAATCTAAAATCCATGATAAGTCTAGTTGATCATGTAAAAATCTCCACCGGATTTAGCGAAGGTACGATCGCAACGGTGATAGATTCTCTCGTTGTTTTCATCGCCAAATCCCTACGAGCTGGCGAATCAGTAAAACTTGAAGGCTTAGGAACTTTCAAAATTATCGACAAGCCCGAACGTGAGGGGAGAAACCCCCGTAGTGGTGAACCGACAATATTTAAAGCAGCCCGTCGAACTAAGCTTGTTTTAAGCAAAAATTTCCTAGCATCAATTCAGCCTGATCCTTTAGCTGATATTACTTCCGTGCCAGAGTTGTCCGCGCCTGTGACTATTCCACCATTTCCACCAGAAATGCCCGCGTCTGTGACTGTTCTACCATTTCCACCAGAAATGCCCGTGCCTGTGACTGTTCTACCATTTCCGATGCCCCATCCCCAATCGTTACCTCAGAACAAACCAGGGGTATGGAAAATCAAAGCGCCTGATGACTCCTTCATTGAAGTTCCATCGGGTGAGCTGAGCGACTGGGGCGTAACGAAAACTACGCCAGTTTTCTCGTCGCCAACGGGTTGGCAATTAGCAGGGAAAGTTCCTGAGCTTGCGGGAATTGTGTAAAATATTGGTACACCTTGGTATGTAGCAAAAACCCCGATCGACTTCAATCTCGATCGGGGTTTTCTTATTTCAGGATTCTATCAAACCAACTGAGAGAAAATCGGATGTCTCAGACTTCCACTGGGTGTAGCTCCAAGATAAATCACTTCAACATTTTCACCCAAATAGCTAACTTGATTTGTCCAGATGTTCGATCGCTCTGCATCACTGAAACCAGTCCCTACTTTGCTATTGATAATCTTGCCATCAACCATCCCCCGAATCAGTAGATTCCCCAAAGATTTGGAATATTTGCCAGTACCTTTGGTAAATCCAACGATTACGAAAGTGCTTTTGACGAAGTTCTTGACTTTTAATAGGTCGTTCGATCGACCGCTCGCATAAACTGATCTGGAATTTCTCAACATAATTCCTTCATCCGATCGACCACTACTTTTCACCAATTCAGCTTCAGCTTGAACTGCTGCTGGTGTATTGCGAATGTATGAGTGAGGTAAATAACTTACTCGTCCTGTGTCAGGAAGCGCCGATCGCATCAAATCGTACATTAATCCAGCGGGCATTTTTGGAGCGTCGATCGAACCAAGGGCAAATACTCTAAACTCCACTCTGGCTTTTGCCTTGATGTCATACTTCTTCGCTTTTCGCACAATTCCCGAAATCACATCAAACTTTTCTCCGGGAATGTATAACTCACCATCTAAAAATGATAGTTTGTTGTCTGCACACAGCATCTGACAATTTATTTCAATTTCTTCAAAGCCAACGTAACGAAGTTTTTGACTACGACTGGTTAGACCTTTATCAGATGAATAGTACAAGCACCTAACACCATCAAGTTTAGGGCTTGCCATCCATTGAGAATGTTCGTAATCCTGCTGAGGATTATAAGTATTTGCAAGTTGAGGAAGCATCTAATTTGTTGACACAAAACGAGTTTTGATTTACAATATAATTGTAGTATTTTTATTAAGCCAATGGAAGCCAATCTTGAGCGAATTAGATTAGTGATTGCATCTGCAATTGAGAAAATCACTACCCAAAAGGATACAATTGTAGAGCTGAAAAATCAACTAGCATCTGTATCGGAGGAATATGCTGCTACTCTTGAAGCTGAAGGAATTGAGGATGCCCAAGCAGAAGCTTTCTTATCGCAACTGGACGAACTTTCTAATTCTTTGTCAACAGTTGTTGACTCTTCTGTAGATTCTGTAGAGTAATTATTTCTTCTAGTTATTCTTTAATTGCGATCACAACGCAATTAAAAACATCCGTTAAAAGTTAGGGTAGAAACTTTTAACGGATGTTTTTGTTGAATATTTTTCATTTTAATCAAAGATTAAGTTTTCAAAAATATAGTCCAAAATCTCAGAAAGATTTCCTGTACACAGAAGTTTGTTATTTTTTACTAAATTATATTTAGTACCAGATTTTGACAATGTATAATTGAGCATTTTTGCCATCTTTTCAGTTTCAGCAAAAGTGTATTTAGCTTTACGAACCATCTGAAATAGCGATCGAGTTTGGACTAGCCATTGTGACAAATCCTTAAACGCTATCTTAAAATCTTGCTCTATTTTCTCTGATTCGTTCATTTTCTTATTTAGTACGTTTAAAACTAACTTATACCACTTATAAAACTTCATGTTTTATAAGTGGCATTAGTCGATCAACTCAACTAAAATACAACTCTCACGATACCGTCTCCAGCGTGATAAAATGCCCCCGCTGTCATCCCATGAGATAATGCAGTGGCGTTATCTGTGTAGACTGGCAAACCAACATGAAGTTTGCCATTAAAATGAACATCGCCATTTCTTTTGAAACAAACATTATTTCTAAACCATTCAAGATTATCTCCTCTCGATTGAAAATAAAGATTTCCGTCATCTTTCCACACACAGAAATTCCAAATTTTATTACCTGGCGTACTTCCAGTAGTGATTAGCGTTAGTTGGTCTGCCGAATCAGATATGCAGGCTTTACCATGTTGGACGGTATTACCAAAAATATCTATTCTACGATCGCTACTATCAGGTTGGTAGGTGCCGATGCCTATTATGTTCAAGGAATTTGGAACATAGGCGTTGGCTACGATTACACCATCATCTGGGTTTGTTGCGCTCTCACTTTTAAAGCGGAGTTTAGCCTTGAAATCTAAATCTTGTCCTGAATCAAATCCGTTATCACCTTTTTCACCCTTATCACCTTTTTCACCTTGCAAACCGTTTTCACCTCGCAGTCCTTGGATGCCTTGTTCACCCTTGTCACCCTTATCGCCTTTTGGACCGACGATCGGAGTAGGAGTTGGTGTAGGAGTTGGTGTGGAAGGTATGGAAGTAACAGTGAAAACTTGTGAGAGAAGAATTGTAGTACCAAGGATTAATTCAACTTTCAGTTCACCAGGTTTAGGAGTGACATTAAAGGGAGAAGTAGTATCGTCCTTGAGAATTTCTCCATTCTGACTAAATCGGACAAATGCTCCAGTTGGTCGATTAGTGACAGTCGCCGTCACTAAATTATTCGACTGAACCAAAGTCATTGATGGAACTGCTACAACTGGTGGCACGAAAGTTACTTGTGATGTAAGTGTTGCGAGAACAACATCATCTTTGATAAGTTCAGCGACCAAAGTTCCTGATTCGGCGATCGTCACATCAATAGGTGAGGTTTTATCCTCCTTAATCATTTTCCCATTCAATGTGAATCGAACGAACGAACCAGAGGCAGGGCGATTTGTAATAGTCGCTACTATCAAATTTGGATTTTTGACATCAGGTGCGATCGCGATTGTCGGAGCATTATATTTCAAATCAAAAATTACCGAAGCTTTTGACTTGACAACATCAGGCAATTTAGCATCGAAATCTTCGACTACTAACTCATATTTTCCACTTTGTGATATTGGAAAGTTCAGAGTATAGTGATATTCCGGTACTCCATTGACACTAACTGTGGTTGCTGATGTGTCAATACCCACAACTACACCGTTAATCTTGAATCTCGCATCAGTGTTCAAGCTGGAGTCGAGAACTGCCACCATTTTGAGATTATATGGCAGTTCGTTTGTTTCGATCGTCTCGGCAATTGGTTGAAGAATTTTAGTTGTCATTTTTTCAGTCCTAAGTACAAAATACAAAAACAAAAAACGTTTCCCAGTAACAAACCACTTGTTTTGTTACTGGGAAAATCATCAAGTTTGAACGAGCAAAGTTTGAGCGATAACAACTTCGCCATCAGTGGATTCGCCACTGATAAAAAAGCCAGTGTATGGATCTGAGCTTGTGTTGTTACCATCCACAACGTAGGAGATTTTGGGGTTGGCTAATTGCTTGAAAGCGCTGTAAAGCTGTACAAAATACTCACACTTTTCGATGAGTTTTTGCATAGCGTCTAAACCTGTCCCTGCTTCAAAAGCCGGAGCCTGAGCCTGAATTTCGGCAAGAGTAGAGCGAACCAAAGGCTTCAACACTTGGTCAAGTGTCTTGACTTGAACTGTACGAACAGGTGGTTTGTAGGCAGTGGCAGGGGCTGAATCTTGTACCGCAGCCCGACGCATGGAAGCATCACGAGAAAGGATGGCTTTCTCATCTAAGGCAGTTTTCGATCGAACAACCTTCAAAGGCGAATCAGATTCGGATTCGGGCCAGTAGTTGTAATCTCCCAGGATTTGACGAATTAACTTTGTCGCTAAAGCTGCTGTGAGCATCGGTTTAACTTTATAGTTCTCTAATTAGCTTATCACAAAAAAAAAGATTCTAGCCCTTTTTTAGAGCTAGAATCTGAGTTAATTTTAGATTAAATGACTAAAAAGGTAAAATCTTACCAGTGTTCGGATCTTTCAGTTTGTTATCCAAGAAAAGAGTAATTAATTCCTTCGTAATTTTGACATCGTTCATGCAGTAGTCGATGACTTCTTGATGTTTTCCTTGTTGCCAGAGTTGAGGGGCTAAAGAACCTGAGCCAGTTTTAGCAAATCCATTAGCACGGGCGATCGCATCTAACTTGTAAGTGTAACCTTTTGGGCAATCTTCCCAATTGACAGAGCCATAGCCGGCAAAGCGCACCTCGCGAAGTAAGTCAAAATCTGTCTTCACTATAATTCCGTTAGTGACACACAATTTGTCATCAAAGCTCAACGAATTAAAGCCGGCGATGCTACTGCCATGATTTTGTTCCATAGAATGAACAAGTTGTTGGAAATCTGTGATATTTGGATGAACAAAGGTGTAACTGCGATCGCTTTCTAGTTCGATCGCACAAATTACCGAGATGCCCATTCCATCAAAGTCGTCCCATCCTTTACAGTATTCGTAGTTTTCATTGAATCCGTTGCGATCGGGAATGCAACGAATAATTTCACAGTCGTAAACAATGCCCTTCATATTTTTGTCTCCTTTGATAAGTATTCTGCGTTGGTAGGATACGCAGCCCCCTTTGATTTAATTATTTCAGTTGATACTTTGATTTTGGTCTGCCAGTCCAGGATTTCTCTCCTGGTACCGATTCAATTTTTACTCCACCATTTTGTAAAGCAAGAATTACTTGATTTACATATTCGGCAGAAATTCCTAGCGAATCAGCTATTTCTTGTGGAGATAGTGCAACTGTTGCCTGTTTCAGGTGTTCATACACAGCCCTCGCTGTGTATAAACCTTGCCAAGGTAACTCGCCACCATCTCTAATGTTGTTGGCATATTCAACGATGCGATCGTACAGTTTTGTGTCCATTGTCTTTACCGTTCTAAGGTTTCCTTCATTGCTTGATTAAATGCTTCATCCGTAGGCTCATCTAGCATTCCTACGGTACAGAGCCATTTCAGTTGAAAATTTCTACCACCCCGACAGATTTTTGAGTTGTTCACAGAGTGACAGAAATGTTGACCATTACCGAGTAAGTTTTCGTAGACTTCAATAAGTCTTGGTTCAGAAAGCATCAATGGTGTTTCTCCATCGAAGGGACAAGTTTTACATGGACTACTCTGAACTTGATAGGTGCGTAAATCATTACGATTAGGTTTCATCAAATTGTCCCTTCTTTTCTAAAGTCTGGTACAGGGCGATCGCGCCCCCGGTGATACGCTAATTAAGTACAAAGTTGACAAG
Source organism: Flavobacterium sp. FEMGT703F (assembly GCA_002786385.1). Classification (GTDB taxonomy): domain Bacteria; phylum Bacteroidota; class Bacteroidia; order Flavobacteriales; family Flavobacteriaceae; genus Flavobacterium; species Flavobacterium cheonhonense. The sequence goes on along the minus strand of PGCN01000004.1, from coordinate 15,667 downwards.
CGTAAATCAAACATAGAATGAAATTGCTTTCCATTCCTTGACCCTCCCATCGACTGTTTTTCACTCCAACAATATGACGACATCGTTTCAGCCATTCAACACCGCCACGTTGTGTAATTCCCTCAAGTAATCGTGGATGTTGGTTTAATTTACACACAATTATTTCGGTCATTGTTTCGATATCTTGTTGCAAGTCGTTAGTCTTGTATTCTTCATACGCTGATTCAGCATCGGGAAACACCACGTTTCTGAAAGTAACAGGGTAATGATTCTTGATTTTGTTTTTGCGAAACGATCGCTGTGTAGGATTAGTTAAGGCTGCACCAATTCCAATATCACAACCAGACCAAATATTGATTCCTTCCATTTGAATTTTTGCGAAAAGTCAAAACTTTAAAGCGAAAGCATTACTTTTGTTTAGAATAATCCTCTTCTTGTTGTCCGATCGGATAAGCTTCTTCTTGATATTCACCAAGGTATTTATCAATTTCTTGGTCTTCTTTCTGTTTCAGAACAGCTACGCCGACGCAGGCTATCCCCAAAACTGCCAAACCTAAAATCAGAGTTTTCTTTCCTAAATCTTTCGTCACAATGTCTCCTAGTTTTTTGAATTAGCCGAGAACTCAACAGGCTCATACATTCCGGCGATGCCCTGAGCGTAGCCGGAATGTGTAAATCAGAACCACAGATCGTCAACTTGGATTAGAGGTCGATCGCACGCAAGTTTCTGTCGCAGAGATTTACGATGATATTGTCGATGAACTGATGCACTGGAACAGACAACCAAGTTTTCTGGTGAGTTATTGGTTTTGTCTTCATCAAGATGATGTACAACTTCACCGGGTCTGAGCGATCAACCAAGCGATCGTTCCGCAATAATACGGTGTAAGTAAACAATTTTGTAGTTCATGGCTTAAAGTAAATCGGAAACACTGCTTTGCTCAAATCCAATGATTCTGGCTCTGTTTGCGATCGAATCTGCTCCAACCATTCAATATCTGCGTTAAATAATTCAGCAATAACTGGAACAAGCCAATCATATTCTCGATCGCGTACATCGACTCGACAATTCTCAATTTTAGATATCAAGAAATGGTCAATGTTGATCGAATACTTCTTGATTATTAATTGGCGAAGCTCTTGTTGACTTATTTCTTGGTCTTTTCGAGCACTCCTAATCAGTTTGCCTAACGTTATTTTGCATTGTTGCATGAAAGAAAACCGGGAGCGACCCGGTAATTACGCTCTATTTAGCGAATTAATTATGCCTGCGCTGAGCCTTGCACTGAGCGTAGTCGAAGGGTAGTCGAAGTGTCGCTAGTTCAAATCTATTTATTTCCTTGACTTGAACAGGAGAAATCTCCTGGACAATCTCTGCACGGAATTTCCCCCAAAAGTCTTCAATAACTCCGTTAGTGAACTCCCACAATCCTTCACCTCCAACAGGAGTTAAAAAAACTTTGTTGTCATGTTCAAGGCGTACCCGGCAAGCCATGAAATGGTAACGCGCTGGATGAGAGAATGGGCTGTTCAATCGCATTTCACCGAGCTCAGATGTTTTGGCGGGTTCAAAGATTTTAATCTCGACAAATTTGTCGATTAACATTTCAACCTCACTAAACGTGGCTGTGATTTAACTATTTCAACTTGTTCTTGACTTAGCAGGTCGAAATCTTCCTTTGCTTTGTTAGTTCCTAGAACCAGGACTTGACCGTGAATTACATTGCCTTCGATCGTTGAACAAGTAGGTTCAAATCCTTTTATCAAAAATTCGTCATCACAAATGATTGCAATCGACTTATCAGAAAAACTTCGATAAGAAGCGACTTCGATGTAAGCTGGTTCACCTTCAATGCCAACCAAGTTTTGCATTTCCTTGAGAGTCAACATTTCTTTAGCTTCTCGAACTTCAATACCATTGGAATTAATCAAAACGTAAAACATGATTAGAAACCGGGAGCGGTCCGGTAAATACGCTATTTAAGTTTAGATTTGGCTGCGTTGTATTTTGCGATCGACAGTGGTCTGTCGTAAATCGTTTCACCTGCTTCAATCTCGGTAGAGATTTGTACCGTTTGGTCAATGTATTGCTCGGCAACGAACAGATTGAACCACTCGAAATTTCTGCGACCGGAAAACTCAAGTCTGTAAGGGATTTCCGCCGCTTCAATTGCAGAGATTATTGCATCAAACTGATAATCACGAAAACTCGATAACAATTCTAAACCTGTTGCAGTCATTTCTTTTCATCGCTGTAATCGCTCCACAAAACTTTGATAATTGAAAGTGACCGGGGGTCGATGCCGTGAACTTCCTCAGCTTTCAACCAGGCTTGGGCTTCAAGTTCATCGTTGAAGAATTTTGCGTCATCAAATTCATCAACCCAATCAGTTTCACCTAACCAATACAGTTCAGAGGTTTCGGTCATGGTTCCGACCGAATAATTCGCCATACAAATTGCAAACTTGACTTGAAACATGAGATAAAGCCGGGAGTGACCCGGCAATTCACTAATTAGAGTGTGTATTCTGACTCAATAATTGCTTGATAAACCTCAGATAAGGCTTGAATTGCATCACCCAAAGTCATTTCGTTTTGGGTGATGAAATTCTCATTATTGACAATTTCCAGATATTCTGGCTGACTTTGCAATAATCGCAAAGATTCTTCAGTCCCAGAAATGATTGATTTGATTTGTTCGATCGTAAGTTTCATTGGTTTATGAGAAAACATCAAAAACTGAAAGCGAAAGCAGGAATGAATTAGAAGCTGGGAGTGACCCAGCAAATACGCGATAACTATGAGATTTTGTCCGATGTAATAGATTCGTGAGTCGATTCCCAACTATTAGCTAAAATATCGGATGCTTCTTTGTGATCTTTGTGATCTACGAATACATAGAACCCTTTTGGAGTATTATCGAAATACTCAATTCGATAAGGAATTCTTGCATTGGTTAGTGCATCGGTTATTACATTGAACTGAAATATGCAGAAACATTGAACTCTAGCATCCATACGTGTCAAACCTAAAAACATCAATGCTTTAAAGCGAAAGCGATCGACCAATTTGCTCAGTAACCATATTGTTGGCACTAACAAAATAGTTACTTTTCACAGAAACATCAACACGCTTCAGCGCCCCAACTATCCCAACCCTCACGTTTCGATCGCGCAAATAATTCAATCTTTTCACCACCCAATTTCTTGGCGAGTCGATCGGCAACTGTCCAAAACTCAGGGGGTTTTTCAGAGTGACGCGATCGAGGAGCAAAGATTGTATTCGGAATGTTGGTCAATCCGTGACTGGTGAAACTACCGGGTTTACCTCTAGTAGCTACCAGGAAATGTTCGGTACAGTTCCGCCCATAATGCCCAATCCCGATCGAAGCTTTAGGATTTTCTTCATTACTAGCTTTCGTTATTTTGACCCAACTGAATATCGAACGGTACTCAAACCCCCAATAATTGAGGCATGAGAACCCCAACGGTAAATGATTATTCGTGACCCACAGAAGCAGATATGAGTTGGTGTTTGCGATCGCGCCAATTGGCAGATTGAGAATCTGCTCATCACTCATGCTTGGATAAGGGCATCTACCCCGGTGAGTAGCATCAGTTTCTCTCAGGGTGTAGCTCCACGGCGGGTCCATGACAATCAGTCGATAATCGTTGTTTTGGATTGGTGGCAGTCCGGGAATAAGATTAAGGGCGATCGATAACTTTAACTGTCCAATTTTGTCATTTGTTTTGTAATTCATTGATTCAAGTATCTTTCGATATCCGATAGTAAAGAATAAGCACAAGCTAAATTTCTTGATCTTCGATCAATAAGGCCGTAAGTTTTGTATTTTCTTTCGCTATACGGCCACTGCTCTGATAAATCCACAAAATCAAAGCCAAGAAAGTTAGCCTTAATTTCGATTTCTTGAATTCTCTTTCTTTTAGGAGAATATCTAGACTTCATAATTTTTTGGTGGGTAGATTGAACTACCCACAGCAGATTAGACTAACACAACACTTGAAAGAAACTCGCCATATACTTCTTGGTAAATAACGTATTCACCGACAGAAGCGTTGGATTTCTGAAAGAACTTTTGTTGATTGCGATCGTAAAATATCTCTGGGAAAGTATTGGTTGACAAACCAATGTCAAACCTTTCGATCGCTCCTGTTTTTGACCTGAGAATAATTTTCCCTTTTTTCTGGTTAATCATGGTAGTTTCCAAAAGAAATCAACAACTAAAAGCGACAGCACTACTTAAAAGTTTCTTCAAATGACGAAACTTGTTCGCCATCAATCTCAATATCTTTGGCATTTGAGTAAAACATCATGTTTACTCTGAGTGGGATATTATTCCCAATTCCAAGTTGATTGTGTAACCAACCAACACATTTAGAATTAATTGATTTGTGACAAGTCATCACATTGAGTTTCTCTTGAATTTGATTAGCGTTTCCAGTTTTATCGGCGATCGTATCTTGCAAAGCTTCGTGGGTTTCCACTGAGTAATTAGGAATATCAGCTACTGTTTCTGATAGTTTCCAAGGACAAGTTTTACACTGTTTAGTCTGGTTTAGTTTCATGATTTTAAGTGAAAGTTTTACAGAAGCCCTTTCGAGCTTCTGTAATGTCAAATTAAGCCCATTTGCCTGCAACAATTTTTACTGTGCCGTCTTCTTCAATCTGGGATTCTATTTCAAATCCTTGAGCAATCAAAGCAGCGATCGCATTTTCTCGCGCATACCACGGCATCAGTGTTTCCATGAATTTCTGTGCATCGCGTTTTGAACCATCGCGAGTCAGAAACTCAAACTCTCCTGTTTCAGTTAACTTAAAACCAAAGTCATAACCGCCTTTATAGTTTTGCTTGCGTCTGACTACAAACTCTGCTACTTTACTGTTGCCGAAGGGGTCGTGGATATCGCAATTAGTTTCAAGACGCGCTCCGGTTAGAATACCGTTAATACCAGAGTAAATCATCTGTTGGAGAACTTTTTCAAGGACGATCGAATTCTTGATTTGAGTTTTGATGTGGCTAAGGTGACTCATGGATAATTCCTTCTACTAAGCTTGAGTATTTACAGTATGGGCAGCGGACAGTGGAGTTAACGACTGGTTGAATGTCAGTAGACCACTTTTTATCACAACGATCGCATTGACAGTAGAAAATAAATCTCAGTTTAATTTTCATATTTCCTCACTGATTTGTCCATAAAGTTTCATCCTCAATTTGTTGAATTGCTTGGTCGTTATATTCAGGCAAAAGTTGCGTCGATCGAACTTCTCCCATTGCTTTTTCCAGTTGCTCAGTAACAACAGTGCAATTAGACCCAGAAGCAATGACGCGCTCAGTAACACTGCCATCTTTGTTAATGGTGAATTCGATTTTGTAATATTGCATGACTTAGTATTTGATTGAGGTAATGCGATCACAATTGATTGTTCTAGGCGATCGAACTCCGACTCTGAGGTGGTTCGATCGCCGATTGCGTTAGCTAGATGCTAATTTCGATTACGTTTCCATCGAAAACAAATCAACAGATAATAAACTTTAGCAAGTTTCCTCACAATTTTATTCATTGTTTTCTCATTAAAAACTCAAAACCCAAAAGCGAAAGCATCAATTTTGCATCAAAAAAATTGATGCTTTCGCAGGTTATCTTCCCTCTAATTCCAAAAACATTTGCCTTTTGTCTGAAAGCCCCAAACCGATAATGGCGATCGCGCTGATAGTCATTGTTTTGGTTTTAGGGGGTTGTTCCAAATTCGACTGTTCCTTTTTGGAATGTTCCAAAAACATCTGTATTTCATCTTTATTCTCGAAAAGTTCTTCAACCATTGCCAAAGCCTTTTCGTTGCCAACTAAGGCATTTTCCCAAATAATTGAAGAAATTGCCCAATCCATCGATCCAGAACTCGACGGATTTTCAATTTCTTCAGATATTCTAGGATCGATCGCGTACAAATCAGACATAAATTTCGATGCTTCCTGCATCAATTTGAATGATTTTTGCATTGATTTCAGAGAATCAATTCGCTTTATCTCTTTCATAAATTTCACAGATTTAGTTGCCATCAAATGTTTCCTCCAATTTTTCATCAACTGCAAAAGCCATAAGTGCGATCGCAGTTCGCGTAGCAGTGATGTCACCTTTTTTAGTAAGGGCAATCAATCTTGCAAGGTGACTCTTATTTTCTTCAGAAGAGCCAAACAATTCTTGAGCCATGCCTAATGCTGACGGTTTTTCATTAATAACTCCAGACCAAATCATTGAAGCAAAAGCCCAAGAATTCATTACTTCCTTTTTGCCATCAACAGTGTCAATTGTCTCTATCGAAGATAATGGATGAATGAAATTTTTACTCATATTCCTCAAAAAATTGTTGGTGTAGTGCGATCGAGAATATCAAACACCCGATCGCATTAAAATCTAATCTATCAAACCTTGTGTGCGTGCTTCCCAGTAACTATCGTAATCTGGCGACATTTCTGAAGAAACCCAGATTGTCCGAAGTTGGGGATATTGAATTTTGAGAGCAGCTAGCTCTTTGTCGTCAGCGTTAGAAAACATTGCAGCATCTAAGGGAGAGTTGGTGAAAGACAGTTTGCCACTTTCGTAAGTAACGTACTTTTCATCAATGATCACGTAGAACATAATTTTTGGCTAAAGAATCAAGATCAACCTCTAGAAGCGAAAGCAAATGAAATTTTTATTATTCATCTCTGTCAACCCTTAACATTTTGTGGATTTTCTTTAATGTTAGGCGTTCATTGGAATCTTCAGAACTATCAACCTTTAACATTTGGACTTGCGGTTGGTGAATTTCTGAATATTCAAAACTCGCAGACTTAGCACCCGATCGCACCGCCCAAGCTTTCAACGCTTCAATCTGTGGTTGAGCAATCTGAGCTAGGGGAACACAATAGTGAATCGCAGTTAGTACATCAGCTTGAGTAAAATCTTCACCTCGACTGAATCCTTGCTGCATTCCTTCATAAATTACTTGTTCGATTTCTGCACCGGAAAAATCTTTTGAGGCAGCAGCTAGCATTCCTAAATCGAAATCACTTTGCCGATTACCACACCGACCAGGACGCAATCTTTCCAAATGAACTTGAAAAATTTGCTTTCGTTCGGACTGGTTGGGCAACTGAATGAAGAAAAGTTCATCTAACCGACCTTTTCGCAAAAGCTCTGCGGGTAAAATCTCTACATTGTTGGCGGTCATCACGATGAACACCGGTGACGTTTTTTCCTGCATCCAGGTGAGCAAACTGCCGAATACCCGGCGCGATGTTCCCGAATCACCGTCGCCACCGCTGTTGATGTTGCCAAACGCTTTGTCACATTCATCAATCATCAAAACGCACGGTGCGATCGCCTCCGCTAACTTAATCACTTGTCTAACCCGTGACTCACTTTCACCGACAATGCCACCAAACAACCGCCCCACATCCAATCTGAGTAACGGCAATTTCCACTCCGCAGCAATGGTCTTAGCACTCAGAGATTTGCCTGTGCCTTGAATCCCAGCCAGTAGTAAACCCTTGGGACTGGGCAAACCATACTCGCGGGCTTTGTCGCTGAAACTGTGCGATCGAACCTTCACCCAAGCCTTCAAATTCTCCAAACCACCGACAGATTCCAAACCCATCTGAACTGGGATAAATTCAAGGATTCCTGTCTCGCGAATAGTTTGACGTTTCTCCTCGATGACAGCATCGATGCTCGTTTCATCCACCTTTCCAGACCGTGCCAAACATTTCGCCAACACTCGCGAAATTCGGCACCGAGTCAAGCCCTGACAAGCTTTTAGCAATTGTTCTTGCGATTTACCAACTAGCTTGATTTTGTCTTCGACCAGGCGATCGACCAACTCAGATATCTCATCGATGGTAGGTAATGAGAAATCCACAACCGTCGTTTCCTCCCTCAGTTCCGCTGGCAAACGCAATTGATCGGATAGGATTACCAACATTCTGCGATCACACGCAATCTCGCGGGCTAGATTTTTAATCTCGCGCACGATCGGCAACTGACCTGATGAAATTTGACCATTAGCTCCTGGTGCAATCAAAGTCGCGATATCCTTCATCACAAAGATTGCGGTTACTTCTGGTGACGCTTTGACCACTCGATCGAGCGCTTGCATCGGATTTCCTTTAGCTGCACCAGAATCACTAAATCCACGGGCAAAATCCCAGAAATATATTTGAGCTTTTTTGGCGATCGCTACTGCACATAGCGCTTCTTCTGCCGTTTCTTCTTCCGGTGACACTATCCATAGCAAAGGGAACCTTGCCATCAACATCAACTTAATTTCTTCTTGCATTTCCTATTTCCTCTAGTTTTCCTGGTTTGTCCATCAAAATCTAGTAGCAAGAAACTCACTTGTTTCTGCTACTAGAATCAAAAACATCATTTGCTCGTTAATGCTTTTTGCTTTTTGTCAGGAGCAAGTTCAAATTCGGCAAGTTTAGCTTTGAGCTGATCAATTTCTATGTACAGAGCATCAACATCAACATCAACCTCCAAAGACCCCGTAGATTTTTGTTTGGTCTGCAACTGGATGATTGTTTCGTTAGCTGCTTTGAATTGCGATCGCACCTGCTCTAGTTGAGCTTCCAAAACCTGTTTATCCCCCACAGAACCTTGCAGAATCTGAACCTGGGAATGCAAGGAGGAAATTTCGCGCTCTCGTGCTTCCAATTGTCCATTGAGTCGAGAAATCTCACTAATACGATCGCGTGACGCAATTTCTGCTTGAGCAACCTCAGCTAACCGCTTTTCAGAAATAATCAACTTTGCTTCCAGTTCATTTCGATCGGCTTGTAATGAATCTAACTGTTGTCGGAATTGCTCAGAATCCGCTAGCTGTTGCTTGTTCAGGTTGAGATAAGCTTCACGAAGCTCGTTGCGCTGGCGATCGTACTCAGATTTATAGAAACCAATTTCCATTTGTAACTGAGGAAAATCTTTCAACTGTTGGCGCATTACTGCATTTTCCTGAGTCAGAAATTTCATACGATCGCCACTAACACTCGTATCGGCTTTTTGATAAGCTAAACGATAAGATGCGATCGCCATTTGACGAGAAACTGCCAGATATTCTTCAGGAATTTCATTCTCATCAACTAATCCATCATCAGCAGTTTCCAAAAGCGCCGTTGCCAAATCCTTCTCTGATTTTCCTTGCTTCATCAATGAAAGATTGTCTGCACGCCATTCCTTGAGCAATTTGCAAACAATATCGGTACTTCCTCCGACACCGTAGATTTCCTTAAGCGCTCCATTTACCGATCGCACCGCAATCCCGATCCGATTTTTCTGGAGCACCGCACACGCAACGTCCACCATCTCACGGGTAATGCCTGAGTATTGTTGGGCGCGATCGAACTCAAATCCCTGTAAATCCAATGTCTGAAACGTTGTCGGTAATTTAGTCATAGCTGTGCTGGCAAGTTAGTTTCCGCTCTTACTTACCAGTATACGCTTATTTACCAATATTGGTAAATAATCCAATAAAAAATATTAATAATTTTCTATACGATCGGCGATCGCCCTCAAAAGCACAGCAAGTTCATCATCTGGAATAGATCGTACCTGCTGAACTAGCTTTTGAAAAGAAGTGGGCTTTTTGAAACCACCCAAAAATTCCTTAAAATCCAAAAGCGATTCGCCTCTGAGCGCTGCTACACGCTCCAAGCTTTCTTGATCGGGGGTTCCCTCAAGATTCTCCCAAGCTTTAATTGTGGGGTGCGACACCCCAAGTAGCTTTGCAAATGCCCGGTACGAGCGAACTCCCCGCATTTCCTTAATTACTTCAGCAAAATTTTTCCTGAACTGAGATTCCATTACTCGTTCCTGACTAGCCTTCAGGTTCACGATACAAAGATTGATCATTTTTGTGCTTTCCATTTTTGGTAAATAGAGGTATAGTGGTAAAAAAAGATGGAAAATAGCTTACCGACATGAAAACTAGACCACCCAGAGTAAAACGAACATTGACTCTACCGGAGGAAATAGATTGCAAAATCAGAACCCTAGCAGCGACTAAGAGAATCGCCGTTAGCTACATGATCGAAGGAATTATTAATGATTTCTTTAATCTTGATCTTAATGTGACACAGAAAAATGAATAAATCATGGATTTCTGAATATTGTGTCAAAAAACTCAGGAATTTAATTAACGATATTTGCTCTGAATGCGAGAAACGATTGCTCACGATCGCATCCGAACTAAAACCAAAATCAATCAAAGTTCGTGATCCAATGCTCGAAGCTGATGAAAAAGAACTGATTGAGCTTTTTCATAAGTTGCAAAGCGAAGGAATTGGTAGAAATTGGCGGGCTGCTGCCGCTAAAAAAATTGGTTGGTCTGAAGAAAAAATCAATAAATTTGTCAAACGAGCTAAGAGTTCGATCGAAACTTAATCTCGTGACAAGCTCATCAGATTTCTTCAATAATTTTTCACTGGATTTACATAAATCTCAATTAATTGGCTAAATCCAATGAAATTGAGATTAAAAATGTCAGCCCAATAGAAATCAATATCGAAAAATGACACAAAACCAATGGTGTAAAACCAACTATCACTCAGATGGCAAACGTCGCTTTGGCAAATTAATCAACGGGCTATGCAGCGAATGCCATGAAAGAGCATTAGAAAAGTCAGCGTCCCTGAGAGAACAAACCAAAAAAGAGATAGAAGCACTGATTAAGCAAAGGGCTTCCATCAATACCCGCATCAACAAACTTCGGAGAAAGTACGAGTTACAAAAACCATGAAAATCGATCGCGCTCAAGCCTCAAAACATCTCGAATATTTGGGATACAGACCAGGTGACAACGTTTATCTCAGATTTTTCTACCACAGTTCAGACCCGCGCAAAAATGGAGATGCTGGACGCAAACTCTCCGCCGTTGACTGGAACCAAATTGAAAATTATCAGGCAGATGGGCGCGGTGTCTACGTCGTCGTCAACGGTGTGGATGGCGGACACACCGACGCAGACATTTCTCAGTGCTGTGCCATCTTCTGTGAATGGGACGACATCTCACTTGCCGACCAATTTGAGAAATGGAGTTATTTAGGATTTGTCGAACCCACGTTCACAGTCTACAGCGGTGATAAATCCATGCAGCCGTACTGGGTGTTTGACGAACCGATCGCCCCGGAACAGTGGCGGGAACTTCAAACCTTGCTCATCACTGTGATGGGGGCGGACAAGAGCAACAAGAATCCCAGTCGGGTATTTCGCCTTGCCGGGGGATGGCACGTTAAACCCGATCGCCCCGCCACAAAAACTGAGATAGTCGGCGAATCAGGGATTAGATATAGCTACAGTGATTTGCGCGATCGGCTCGAAAAACTTTTACCCACCCCACAATCGCCTCCCATCCCCCAACTTTTATCATCCCCACAATCACCCGAACCAATACCATCCTCACAATCATCCGTTACCGAACCAGTACCGGCGAATGATTCGTCCCTATCGACAGAATCTTCAGAAAGTGAGAAACCTTTCGATTATTCTCAGGGCGCACCCCTCAAATACAAAGAAATCACCGTACCAGTGCCGATGCCCATATCCATAGAATGCGCTCTGGGCAATTCCAAAGATTTTCTCAGTGGCGTCACAACTCAGAGAAATACCTCAATGGCAACCCTAGCCAGAGATTTAATCGGAGTTCAAACCGAGTTCGCTCAGTTAGGACAAACCACAAACTCCGATGCCTACACACTATTTATAGATGCTTGCCGTCAGTGTTCCCCCGGTGGTGGCTGGGACGATCGGGAATGGGAACAGATTTGGGCATCTGCCATGAAATGCAATCCCATTGCTTCCCTCTCCTACTATTTTTCTGATGGCTTGAAAAGCTGCATCAAAGGCGAATACTGGCGATATTTGAAATCCATCAATCAAGCTGACGATTCGCCAGATACCCCAGTGAAAAATCGTGCGCTCGAATCCGACGACAAAATGATTCAGGATTACAACAAGCTTGCATCTCACTTTGAAAATCGCATTCGACTCAATCTGCTAAGCAAACGGATTGAGGTCAACGGAGTAGTCATCTCGCTCGATCGCAGTAAACTTCAAATGGCTGTGAGACATGGGATTAATCTCAAATCTGGTCGAGAAGATGTTCAGGACATTCTTGTTGAACTAGCAGAGCAAAATCAGTATTCACCCATAGAAGAGTATCTGAGAAACTTGCCGAAACCAACAGACACTTCAATTCTCGACAATCTTGCAGAAAAATACTTTGGGGTCAAGGGAGCGATTTACCAAAAGTTTGTACGAAGAACCCTAATCGGTGCAGTTGCGCGGGCGCTTAAACCGGGATGCAAACTTGACACAGCTTTAATTCTTCAAGGCAAGCAAGGTTTCAAAAAATCCACCTTCTTCAAAACCCTCGCTGGTGATTATTTTGATGATAGTTTGGGTGCGGTGTCAGACAAAGATGAACGCCTAAAACTTCACCGAGCTTGGTTTGTTGAATGGTCAGAGTTAGAGAGTATTTTCAGACGGCGCGATGTTTCCCAAACTAAAGCATTTCTCTCAAGTTCAGTTGATGCGATTCGCCCGCCATATTGCCGAGATACACAAGATTTTGCTCGATCGAGCATCATCGTCGCTACCACAAATAAAGATGAATTTCTCTCGGATGAAACCGGGAACCGTCGCTTTTGGATTATCCCGGTAAAAAAGCGAATCGATATCGAGCTTTTGAAACAAGAACGGGACGCGATTTGGGCTGCTGCGGTGTTGGCTTTTGAATCGGGTGAGAAATGGTGGCTGGAAAATGATGAAGAAATCGTAGCCGAAATCTTGGCTGAGGAATACCAAACATCTGATCCTTGGCAAGAAGCGATCGTCACTTATACCGAACATCGGGACTGGGTGCGAGTCGGAGATTTACTGCTTCACCTTCAAGTTGACCTGAATCGCCAAGAGCGCGCTCATCAGATGCGAGTTGCCGGACTTTTGAAAGTCATGGGATGGAGCAAAAATTTTCGCATGATAGCCGGAAAGCGAGTCAGGGTATGGTGTAGAGAGTCTGAACCACCTGATTCAGAGATAGAGGTAGATCCAAGGTTGAGCGCTGATGTTGTGCAGACTGAAACCCTTACCCCATCAGCGATTGAAAATCAGACTCAACAGCCAGAACCACATGATCATCTAATAACCCCAAAAAAAGATTTTTTTGATAAAGAGGAAACAGAGACTACTGGGTTGACAGCAGTGACGGAAAAAAGAGAAAGTTTAGGCGACTTTTCACAAAAGGTAGATCACGACTCTGAAATCAAGACAGAGCAAAACATTCAGCCTGAACTACCCCCGAAAAATGAGGTAGTTCAGCAAAGTGAGGAACTAGCCGAACTCGTAGGTTTCATTCGGACAGTCATAGCGGAGGGCGATCGCGAATTAGCCAAAAATATCCAGAATGTCATCACTGAAACCTGCAAATCTGGCTTTGTCGATCGGAAAGAAGTATGGGCAGCGCTGACTACCGAAGAACAAGCAGCTCTGACAGCATTGCTGAAACCCCAATCTGAAACCCCATTGCTGAAACCCCAATCTGAAACCCCAATACTGAAACCCCAATCTGAAATCGCCCAAGCCGAACCTAAAACTGAAACTACAATCGCAGCCAAACTAATCGCTTCTGCCGATGAAGAAAAAATCCGAGACATTGCCTTGATTTGGTGGAAGGAATATTACCCAAAATTTGTTCATAGTCTGATTACCCAAATGTTCGGCTGGCAATCACCAGGACAAAAGTATTCCGAGGCAATCATCAAGCAATGGCTAGAAACAGAGGATGAATTGGTACGCGATCGAATCACTCAACTGTTTGTTCTCAAAAACCCTCCACAAACACCATGAAAACCGAACTAGGACTGACACTCGAACAGCAATTTAAACTGAAAGTCTGTGTAGAACAAAGCAAGCTTCTTTCCCATGAACAAATCCGTATTTTGCTAGTGGAAATGATGCGCCAAAACATGATTAAAGACAACGTGCTCAAAAATTTACTTACTCAAAATAAACAATTCGATTATGAATTTCTGTGACGCTAACGAAGCTGGTAAAATTCTCTGTTGCAGCGATCGAACCTTACTCCGATATCGCCAACAAAATAAGCTTTTGGAGGGCATTCACTGGGGGCGCAATCCCAGCGGGAAAGTTCTTTACAATTCAGTTTTGCTTGAACAATTAGTAATCTGTAATGGCGATGTTACAGACCCTGAACATCAGAGATTTATTGAGAGGTATTTGAGCGATCGACCTGAGAATCAAAATCTAAAACCGGGGCGAAAAGTGCTTTAACGCAAACCTAAAATAATACTCATCAAAAGCCGAAACCGTTGCGTAGTTAGCGTCAAAGTCCTTAAACGCTAATCAATTCCTAAATCTGGCAATTGTGGCGGATTAACAAGTCCGGCATAATTTTCGTAGAGGGTGCGAATATTGTGACCTGTGAGGGCTGCGATCGCCACTGGATTCATCCCGGCTTCCAACCCATGCGAAATCAATGTATGTCGCGTCGTGTACGGTCGCCGATAATCAATCCCTAGTTCTGCCAACGCAGGCTTCCAGTAACGATTGCAGAAATTCTTGGAGTCGATCGCCAAACCATTTGTGCTGGTGAAAATTAAGTCATCCGGCAAGCAGTCGTTTGTCCGTCTGTTCAGCAATAATTGTTGCAGTCGTGAAGTTAGCGGCACCGTCCGGGCTTTGTTAGTTTTGGTTGATTTTCGCGCGCCATTGCTTAGACTTTCGCCAATCCAGATGCGATCGCATCCAGCCGAACAGTGTCGCCACGTTAGTGCTGCTGCTTCCCCGGTGCGTAGCCCTACACCGAATTTAAATTCCACATAGTCTGCGTAGTTAGTGAGGTTCGGGTCACAGCGAAATTTATGGACGATGGCGGTAATTTCTGCGATCGTGAAAGGTTGCGGGCGCTGTTTGGGCGCAACTGAAATTTTAACTTCTGCCCAAGGATTTTCGGTTACTAACTTCTTTTTCTGTCCCCACTCCCAACAAGCATTCATTAATACAATCCGTTCGCGAACCGTGACGGGTTCAAGTTTCTGTGCCAAATAATCTCGGAAATTCTCAGAAACAGTTTCAGTAACAGCGATGGCGTTTTTGTTTCCAAAGAACACAGAAACGTGCTTTTGTAATCCTTGATATTTCGCAAATCCACCGATCGAGATGGTACGTTTTTTATAGTCGATGAAGCGATCGAAAAGTTCAGTAACAGAAATGGATTCTTGTTTCTGGGGTTTGTATTTGGTGAGAGATGGGTCAAAGTTGTTGGAGGCGATGTCGAGTTCGATCATCCGAGCTTTGATTTCGGCTGCTTTGCGATTGATACGAGAATCAGGCAAGCCGATATAAAGCCAAAACCGCTTACCCTGCCAACTCCAGGCAAGCCGGAGCCGATCTTTGAAAACTTCTATATTTACAGTACCTTTGGGCATATCGCACTTTTATCGTATTGGATGTCATAGTTTGTCATAGTTTGTCACCCCTAATTGAGAATGCCAAATCTTGTGATTTGGTTGTAGAAAGCGCAAAACCCGCTTTGTGTGCGGGTTTTGTAATGGAGAATAGCGGGCTCGAACCGCTGACCCCTACAATGCCAT
>PGCN01000013.1 GCA_002786385.1 Flavobacterium sp. FEMGT703F | reverse complement strand
CACCGCTCGCTCGCTCCCTACTCAATTCCTCCCCTACACAACAGCGCGTTAGAGTGACGCGCTAGACCGTCTTCTATCAAGCGGTTCATCATCTCCCAGTCACTCACCCCCTGCTGTGCAGCTAACTCTGACACTAGCGGTGCGATGGTTTCTGTGACGATGAATTGCCGACTAGAACGGGGTGACTTCAGTCAGTCAAGTCCGGTGATATTTACGGTGTCGGGATTGTCGAGAACTGTTACCAATTCACTATCTAAATACCCCTTAATAAAAGCTTGAATTGCTGCGATTTTAAACCCTCCCCCAGTGAGATAAACCCTTTCATTCTTGCGTAAAATTTGACGGATATCTCGCAATAATTCCCTCACCCCGATGATTTCTCTAGACCAAGATTCAAGCCCCGATTTGAGCCTATCGCCTAAATCATGGGTGCTATCTCCGAGTACAATCTCAGCGCTGTATTCGAGCGATTCATTATCTACAGTGCTAGATTCTAAAGCGTCTTTAATCCTTGAAAAATGGTAAATATTTCCCCCTGTATCACCCTTGCTCGCTTCTTTAGCAAAAAACTCTGTGATGCTGACAACACCCGCACCGCTAACACTGTTCTGATTGGATGCACGGGGTACACCGTTCTGATTGCTGTACGGGGTGTGTGTGAGAGTACCGCCACCTAAATCGAGAACGTGAAATTTAATATCCTTGCCACCGTTTTCTTTAATATGCTTTTTGGCTGCACACGCAGCGCCGTACCCTTCAGGGTATAGGTTGTAGGATGTTACGTTAATCTCAAAAAATCTCTCATCAAACTCAAACTTTAGGTTAGAGAACGCTTTTTCAATCTCTTTTTTGCGGTGGCTAGATAGGGATAACAAAGCGATTTTTAAATCAATCTTAATAACCCCATTACCCTTACCAGCCTTCTTAATACGCTTGAATAAGAAGCTTGGATGAGTACACAAAGCGCCAACAATCCACACATTTAAAAGCTTGATTTTGTTGTCGTTTGCGTACCCTTCCTCTAAATCACCGCCCGATAATGACAAGGCTGAATCACCGACTGCATAGCCGTTATCTCCGATTTTAAACACTCCTAAATACCCGGTCGGTAACTCTTGTGATTTTGTGAACTTTCGACAGACTGATTGATAGCTACCTGTGATTTTTTCAAGGTAATATTTAGTGCGACTGCTACCGCCGTCAATTATCAATTCCGGCACAGTGACAGTTTTAGGTTTTTTGGCGGTTGTGGCGGGTGCTGTGGTGTCGGGTGCGGTAGCGGTTGCAGTGGGTGCGGTCTTGCCGTTGGTGGTGTTTTCGATGCTTGTGACGTTCATTTTTGACTCCTGAGTGTATACAGTGGGTGATTTTGGGCTTAATTGATAGTTTAGGTATGGAAACAAATCAAGCGATTTGAGAGGTATTATCAGGTTTGAATTTGTAGCGGTGCGGGTAGGGGTGTCTATTAATTGGTGTCGGGTTTACCTGCTAATCCTGCTGATACGGCTACCCCTACTATGTCTAAAACCGGATGGAAAACCGGATAAAACCGGATGGCTGAAAACTTTAATGAGTGCGACTTTTCACTGTTGAGTTGTGTTGACTTTCCGGCTAGCAGGAATTAGCAGGTGAGTTTAGCAGTCGGAAAACCGGGGGAGTTTGTAGCGGTTTCAATTAATAGAATCGTGTAATTATTTCTTATTAGTTGAAATTTTCTGCAAAATCCCCAGTATATACACTCAGGAAAATTCATGTCTGCACTCAGAGTTTTTACATTTGTAGCGCTGCACTTTTTCACCCTCTGTTTTTAAAAATCCGTTCTTTTTACTCTCACTCTCACAGATAGGACAGTTTGGGTTTTTTTGGCTAACTGGCATAATCGGGGCGGTGTTGGTGTCGATCGGTTCATCGGTGTCGATCGCCTCGGTCGGGTCTTGCCAAACGTACTCACCAAACTCAGGGAGAATCATGAAATAGGGTTTCTTGTTAGGTTCCAACACGAGCGCGAAACGGTAGGCAGAGGGGTCGGTGTGGTCTAGACCGTCTTCATCGTTTTTGAATGCACAGTAGTCTGTCAGCGCGTCCCCCGTCTTCATCGAGTTCGCTTTCTCGCTCTCAGATAGATGACTGTTTGCGATGGCATCGCGGTAATTGTCGCCAATATGAACACACACAAAATTGTTCATATCGGAACGGTCAAAACCACCTTTGAGATTTCTTACATTGGCATTTTGCCCGGTGATGATTAACCCTGAGTTTTTGTGTGAGGACTGCTTTAAAACAGCTTTCAAATCACTAGATGACTTCGGATTCTCATCTAATGTGGTGTCAATTTCATCGAACCAAGCGAGATAAAATTTATCACTAGGCATCGCTTGCATTTTGGCTTGATAGTCTTTCAAACCCTTCACAGAGTCAGCGTGAGACTTGCCTACAGCAGGGATAGAGCGGTAATTTTTCACACTATCAAACATCGGATCATAGAAATCACAAATACCATCATGCAAGGTAGTCAAAGCACATACTAGGTTCTCTGCGGTCGGTGATTTTCCTGACTCACTACCGCCAGTTATCCGCACCCGCCGCCAGTTCTTAACAGTTGATAAGAACTTGTCAGCAGTCCTGACACCGCGAGGTAATTCGTTCTTTAACTTCACAGTGCGGCGGTGTGTAACTGTTAGGCTAAGCTGTGAGAATTGGCGATTAAACTCCCATTTAGGCTCCGTGCCATGCAGTGCATTACAGAATGCTGCTGTTTGTTCTAGGCTGTTGTCAGCACTGATTTCACTCTCTATCAAACCAGGATTGCGACGGATTGAATAGATACATTTAAACCCGGTTTCTGTTTCCTCCCAGTGCAGCGCGTCAAGTAAAAAATGGTAGCGCTTGTAATAGTAATCACTCACTGAATTAGCCATCATTGCGAAGGATGAAGCGCCGGAAAATTGTAATGGTTTTTTACACTCATCAAGTTTTCTCAGTGCATCTTGCAGTTCATAGCGCGATACTTCTAATTGCTGTACTGCGAGTTTTGCCGTATCAATAGCTTCATTCACATCACCTACATAGCGCTGTTTGTGGGATTCTACTAACACAGTGAATTCCTGTGCAATTGCCTGTAAATCGCTCTTTCTTTTTTCCTCTGTTTGCTCGATTCTCTCACCCGCAGCATACTTGAAAGATTCAATGTAACTTTCAAAATCAGGATAGGGTACAGCGTCGGTAGTGATTTTTAGTAGTTGATTAATCACTACCGATTGTGCTTTACATCTCAATTCAATAGTCTGTGTGATGATTATTTCTTGCAGTTCTAGACCGACATCAATCAATTCATCAAAGCTAGTGATTGAATTGTAAGCGGTGAGTTTGTCACTGAATCGTTCTTTTTTGGCTTCAATCTCTAGCTTGATATCATCTAATTGTGTGCGACACTCTGCATAATTTCTGTAGAGTGATTCAACATGACAAACACACTTTTTCATCCCTACCTGGTAGCACTCCTCTACTAATCGGTGCGCTGTTTCCTTATTAAAATCGAATACCTCTCTGAGTGATTTTTGGCAAGTTTGAAGCTCTGCTAACTGTTCACTAGCATCAAACTTTAACGCTTCAATCTCACCCATTAACACACCGATTTGATTGTTTAAATCACCTTTATCATCAGTCAGGGTGACAATCTGTTTTTCGAGTAGTCGAGTATTGTCAGTGTGTAATGATTCTAATTTTTCGACTTCATCTAACACATCTCGCATCGAGTGACGGGTAGTGATGAAAGTAACAGCGGACGCGCTTAACAGGTAGCTAGCAGCGGTTTTGAATTGCTTAAATTGCTTGATGGGTACAAACAGAATGATTGCACTACCGACTGCTAAAACGATGGTTACAATCTGATATTTAAGACTGATACGTTTGACTTTTTCGCTTGACATGGTATATGTGGTGTGATTGTTTTATTCATCCCCTCCCCCTAGTTGATGCTAGGGGGTTTTATTGTTTTAATCTTGCTTAATCATCGCCAAAAATATCATCGAATAAATCGTTTAAATCTTGGCTTGTTTCATCATTCATCTGATATCCGATTGCAATACTTTTACCCTTTCCTGTTTGTGCAGACTGTTGACTTTGTTCGGTGGATTTTACCCCGTTGTTGATGGTTCCCCCTATCTGTGAAACGTTAAGATTTTCTACCCTGTCTATACCTATTTTTGCGTCGCTTTGATTGATGATAATGATGCGTTTTTTACCGAACATTTTAGGTTTCCTCTGTGTTGTTAATTAATTAGTGGTAGATGCACCGTCTGTCTGTTAACTCATCGTTTCTTCCAGATACTTTTGAATAATCATCTGTGTTTGCACTTCTACCGCTTCAATTTCAGCATCGCGCTTAAGTTCCATTACTTCAATCTTGCGGGTGATTTGTGATGTTTCCTTCTGCATACCCGTCAATTTGATACTCTCCTGATTAAATTTTTCAGCGGACTGTTCACGCTTTACAATATCGCTTTCTAGCTCGATATTCTGGCGGTCAAACCTAACTATTTCTTGCTGTACTTTGATAGCTTCAGTTGCACCTTTGATGACGCTTGCTTGCGCTTTGTGCATAGCTTGCTTAGTTTTTCCGACTTCTGATATGTAGTTGAATCCAGCCTGATAAAGTTTTTGCGCTCGTGTCGCACCCGCGTAGTTTTCAAGCCCTAAAGTAAGTTGTTCCTCTGTCGCTGTATTAGCGATATTAGGATTTAAAAAATCGGTTGGAATCATGCCGTTGAAATCAAGTTCTGGCACTGCCAAACCGCCGTAAATATCGGTAGCCTGGATAATTTCAGTGCGGTTTAGCTCCGCCCCGTAATTGGTAGCGCTTGCTTGTTTGGCATCCGCCACCGCACCCGCCGCTTGTGCCTTACCTGTTGTTATTGCAGAGGTAATAGCACTCACACCACCTGCTACCGCCCCTATATTGCTTGATACCGCCCCGATGTTGTCGGTGATGGTGTTGCGTGTTTGGGCGATCGTACTCGCACCCTGGTTGAGCGCGGCGGCGGTATCCTGTGC
>PGCN01000002.1 GCA_002786385.1 Flavobacterium sp. FEMGT703F | reverse complement strand
CACAATTTTAAGTCATTTTTTGTCTTAAAAATTGCGTTAGATTCTTGAGTCTGCTTTAATATTACGCACAACGTTTCGCGGCTAGTGGCTTTTTGCGAAACCAGCGAACTGCGTACTGTCTGCTAAGATAATAGTTTTACGTGAAAATAGAAGTACAACTCTAGAAAATCCAGCAATGGCTACTAGCCGCTGTTATACGACGTTTTTTATTTTTCCGTTTAATATTTCGAGTAATTTCTGCTGCTTTATATTTAGAAAATCTGTTTGAATAGAATATTGAGAGTTCGCTAATGGTTTACTTATTTTGCTGAGAAATTTATAGAACCACATATTTGTATAATTTTCTGTTGGTTTTTTCAGTTCAATAAATATTTGTCTGTTTGTCTTAATTCCGCGATGATAATTATTAACGATAAAAAATGATTTGATATTCTCTATTTCTATTGTTTTAGACGAAGTCAAAACACTATGAATTATTATTTGGTTATCTGTAATTGTTAAAAGTGGTTTTCTTCTTGTCAACAATAAAATTGATAAAACAAGTCCAAATGTAAACAATAAAAAACCTAAAATAAGAATTACACTTTTAAAAGGATTTTCTTCAAAATCAATCATTTTGTCACAAAGAAATATTGTGCCAATAACAAAAATTGATGATATAAGAAACAGTAAAAATGATGATAATTTGTTTGTATAAAAGTTTAATTCTTTCAAATCAATTTTTGGTTTAATTATTTTAAGGTCTGAATTTTCTACGGTTGTCCCAAAATGTCGTATAACGTTTCGCCGCTAACCGACTGTTGCGAAGCCAGCGAACCGCGTACTGTCTGCTAAGATAATGGTTTTACGTGAAAAATAGAGTAGAAGCCAAGAAAATCCAGCAATAGCGGTTAACGGCTGTTGTGCGATCGGCAATATCGAAGCAATTTAGTTCAGTTCAAAATATTCTTTTTCACTCCATTCTAATTGATTGGGTAATTTTTGGTTGCTAAATTCAATATGAATTACTCTTCGTCTTTCGTTATTTGTTGTTTTGCTTGATGCATGAAAAATTAGAGGTTTCATAATCATTATTCCGCCTTTTTCAACTTCGCAAATTGATTCTGTTTCGTTTTCAATTACTATGTTTTCAGTTCTTACAATTCCTTTTGCGTGAGATTTATTAAGAACTTTCAACGCACCGTTGTCTTTTGTTGTTTTGTCAAGATGTATTCTTATTGTGAAGTTTTGTTCTAAAATTTCTTTAGGCGGTTGAACCGCAAATTGATTTTGTTTATTTGTCCAATTTTCAAAATTTTCTGTTTCAACTTTTTTGTCGACAGAAATAGTTAAATCTTGATGATAAGCTACAAACCAATTTGATTTTTCCGGTTTGTCAAAATAAATTGATTTTGTTATAAAATAACCTTGTCCAAAGATTGACTTTATGATTTCTTTCAAATTATGATTGAAAATATATTTTAGAGTTGCTGGAATTTCTTTGTGAAATTGACGAATAGCAAATAAATCCTCGGATTTTCTAAAAGTAGCATTTCTGTTTTCTGTTTCAGTAACTTTTTCTATTTCTGAAATGATTTTTTCAATTTCATTTTCAGAATAAACATTATTAATAATTTCA
This sequence comes from Flavobacterium sp. FEMGT703F, assembly GCA_002786385.1. Taxonomy (GTDB): domain Bacteria; phylum Bacteroidota; class Bacteroidia; order Flavobacteriales; family Flavobacteriaceae; genus Flavobacterium; species Flavobacterium cheonhonense. The sequence goes on along the minus strand of PGCN01000002.1, from coordinate 3,880 downwards.
AAGCCTTCTGAATCTATTTGATTTACATATTTCATTTTTCAGCTTATTTTCTCTTGTAGAATATGGTTGTCAATTGCTGTCGCACAACGTTTCGCGGCTAGTGGCTTTTTGCGAAACCAGCGAACTGCGTACTTTCAGCTAAGATAGAATTTTTACGTGAAAAACAAGCGTGAAACCACGAAAATCCAGCAATGGCCACTAACCGCTGTTAAGCCATTTTTTGCGACGTAAACTTGAGCACGCAACGTAACCAGTTTGATTTTCCGGTTTCTATTTCGGATTCTGCTTTCTCGTTTCGGCTTATTCTCTGATAAATTTTCAACGCAAACTTGGAAAAAATTCGGTTTGATTTTCTGCAAACATTTTCCGCAACACTTTTCCAGTTTCTGATTTTTGTCAACGGCATTTTTTCTTCAATGATTTTTATAAAACAACGAAAGAAAAATGAACTTGAATTTTATACAAAAATTGCTACTGAAATCGGGAACGCAAAATGTGGCTTAACGTTTCGCGGCTAGTTGCATTTGCGAAGCCAACGAACTGCGTACTGTCTGCTAAGATAAAAGTTTTTGCGTGAAAATAGAAGTACAACTCAAGAAAAACCAGCAAGTGCTACTAACCGCTGTTGTGAGCAGTTCTTACTATACGGTTTAACTTTCTTCTTTCAAATCTTTGTAATTCGCTAAAATTAAAATTAAGGTTATAAATGCTGTCAACATTTCAGAGCCAACAAAAAGTTTAGCATAAAAACTCTCAGCTTGGATTTTACTTGTATTGTTCATTATAAAAACTCCAAAACTATAGAATACAAAATCTAAATATTCATTTTCAGTAGTAACGTTTGTAAAATTTGATTTATTGTAATCGAATAAGCACCAATAATAAGAAGCGAATGTTAGAGATAGAAAGAAAACAATTCCCAATGTATGAGCCAAAAACTTTAATCTTCCAGAGCTACTACTTTGATGCTCATGCATTTTTTCCGTATGATATACCACGAAATATGAAGTGCTAAAAATTAGAAAGAAAAAAAAGAAAAAACCATAACTGTATTTTTCAAAATCTGTAGATCTTTTAGCTAAAAATTCATCAAAGAATAAATAACATAAGAAAGGAAAGATTACAAATATTCCATGTCCATTTAAGTATTGGATTAAATTTCTCATTTGCACGAGGTTTTTTTAGAATTGCTCACAACGTTTCGCGGCTAGTGGCTTTTTGCGAAACCAGCGAACTACGTACTGTCAGCTAAGATAGAATTTTTACGTGAAAAACAAACGTGAAACTAAGAAAAACCAGCAATGGCTACTAACCGCTGTTACAAGAGATTTTTTTACGCAAACTTGATAACGCAACGTAACCAGTTTCATTTTTCGGGTTTCAACTTCGGATTCTCAATTTCCGGCTTCTGTTTTCTGTCTAATTTTTGTCTTTTAAGCGCAAACACATTCAAACTTTTGAGTTCTGATTTTCCGCAAACTTTTGAACGTCTTTTTTGAGTTTCATTTAAGAGCAAACATTGGTTTGTTTGTTGATTTTCTTCTTCATTTTTTCAGCTTAAAAAAACTCAAAAAAAAAGCAGATTATGTCTTCAGCAGAATTTCTAAAAAAATCTCTTGTAACGTTTCGCCGCTATCCGACTGTAGCGAATCCAGCGAACTGCGTACTGTCTGCTAAGATAAACTTTTTACGTGAAAATAGAAGCACAACTCAAGAAAAACCAGCCATAGCGGCTAACAGCTGTTAGCTGTTGTTTTTGTTCTCAATTTGTAATTCCATTATTGGTAAATATCTGTCTTTTATTGAACTTTCAAGTTTTCCAATTGTTTCAAAACCAAAAGTTTTATAAAAAATTTCGGCATTTGGTTCTGCGTCAAGAGTTATTTTGTCAATATCCAATTGTTTGGTGTTTTTTAAAAAGTCGTTCATTAATATTTTACCAAATCCTTTTCCGATAAATTCTGGAAGAATGAAAATATTATCAAGTTTTATAGTTTTTTCGTCAGTAAAAAAGTATGAATAATATCCGATAATTTCATTGTTTTGGACAAGTTTATATACTTTATTTTTTTCAATATAGTCTTTTGTAACAGTCAATAGATGTTCCCATTCTTTCAAAATATCTTCCGGAAATCCCCAATAGGCTTTCGATTTTTTTGTAATAGACGTCAGTGTCTCATGGTCTTCAATGTCTGCCTTTAGTATTTCCATTTTTTAGAGTCAGTTAAATCTATTTTTTAAGTTTCGCTTGATTTTCGACGTCGCTCGAAAAAAATAACAGCTAACGTTTCGCGGCTAGTGGCTTTTTGCGAAACCAGCGAACTGCGTACTGTCAGCTAAGATAAACTTTTTACGTGAAAAAAGAAGTACAACTCAAGAAAAACCAGCAATGGCTACTAGCCGCTGTTAGTGGCTGGCTTTTTTAACTTCAACCAGTCGTTAACGTTAATTACACAAATTGTTAGAATAAAAATTGCAGCATACATTATTTCGGGTTTTACAGGTTCATTTCTTAAAAATCCTGTAATTGTGGCAAAAAATGGAACCGAAATTAATATTAGGCCAAGGTCTTGAATGAAAATCTTTATAAATGTCTTCCCTTTTGATTTAAACATTATAAACCAAATAATTGATATTGAAAAAAATGCTACAAAAACTTCAAAATAGAATTCTGCTTTTAATCCCAATTCATTAAAAGGATAATACAAACCACCAAATAAATATATTAATGATATCCAAAGAAAACTCCAACAATACAAAGCTGCTGAAATAAACCCTAATATTTTCAAAATAATAGTTTCTTTTATGCTCATTTTCTGAAAGCTTGCCACTAACGTTTCGCTGCTATCCGACTGTAGCGAATCCAGCGAACTGCGTACTGTCTGCTAAGATAAACTTTTTACGTGAAAATAGAAGCACAACTCAAGAAAAACCAGCTATAGCGGATAACAGCTGTTAGTGGCTGGGCTTTTATATTCCTTCAGCAATTTTAATATTTTTGACAATTTCATCAATATCCTCAATAAATTCTGGTAATTGCGGATCAATCCAAATTAATAAATTTATTATTGAATTGTATACATCTAATGTTTCAGTAAAATCGACATTACTTCCTGAAAAACATATTGGTTCATTATGATTTATTCTATTTCTAAATCGGCGAATCTTATTAAGTTCATCATTTACCTCTTTTCTACCATAACCAGCAGGAAGAGTTGTGAAAATTTTAATAGGTTTACCTTTTAGAAGTTTATAATTATGTACTTCGTATAAATCTGTCCAAAATCCCAATGTTTGTTCTGATATTATTCTTCCACTAGTAATATTCGCTCCTGATTTTGTAAGTCTATTTTCAGCTCTAGTAATTTCTTTTAGTAAAAAGCGATTTGTTTTTACTTTTCCAGTCTTTTTATAAGTAAATGTTAATGAAGGATCAATCATAAAGCCAGTTTTTTGATTGATTATCCAGTTTGGGTCGTTAAAATGTAAAGAAAGAGTATCATTTATTTTATTTCGAAATATTACTTCTAAAATACCTAATAAAGGATGAAAAGATTTTGATATTGTTAAATTTGCCTTGTAAAGCTCAATTGTTTTATTTTCGATTTTTCCAGTAGCATTATGGTATCTATCAATTCTAGATGAAGAAAAAAATTGGGTAAATTCGTTAAATTTCATATTTTATTAGGTTAGTAATGCAAATATATGTATTTTTGTCCTGTGATGCTTGGTCAAGCCTCTTATCTTTTTGATAACGTAACCAAGTTTAAGAAAAACAGAGACTTTTCAGAAATGAGGAGTCTTTTTTTATGCACAATTTTTATAGGCGGTTTCAAGTTTCTAGCGCAATTTTTGGGTTTCTAAATTTACCGTTTTATTT
>PGCN01000026.1 GCA_002786385.1 Flavobacterium sp. FEMGT703F | reverse complement strand
AAAAAGCAAAAAACAGACTCTCTCTATAGTGTATCCCTCTTTTTAAGCCATGAAATCCTAAACAATCCAAAAGAATTAACGGAGTCAAACTCATGCCATTAAAAGCAAAGATTGCTAACAAAATTGTAGCAGATGATAACGGGTACACAACGGGTGAAATCATCGATATCAATGAGATTGATGAACACGTTGAAAAAGAAGGCAAGAAAGAGGTTGCATACGCTTCACAGTTTGAATTCTTAATCGCGGTTGATGGAACTAAAAAACAAACCTTACTCCGATTTTGGACAGGTCAAAATATCAATTCTGAGAAGTTTGAGAACGAAGGCGATGATACCACCGATTATAATCGGTTAACCCGTTTGTTACTCAATATGGGATTACTGGATGCTAAAAAGCTATCCGAGTTAGATAAGGCAAAAGAATCTGAGATTGATTTAGAAAGCTTGCGCGGTCGAAAAATTCAATTCAAGATGAATAAATCAATCAAACGTAAGGGCTTGTCTGTAATTGATATCAAGTCAATCAAGCCGATCGATAATATCAAGCCTATCGAGCTTGCTAAATAGTCAAATCTACTAACGGGGTTTAAACACCCCGTTAATTGTCTGTATACATACTTAAACACTAATATAATGCCTTACATCTGTGACGGTAAAAAAACTAACCTGATAGCTCCTAAATTTGATATAGACAGTCTCCTAGCACTTCCTAAGATTACATTAATACCTGATACTGAGTTCACGCAAAAATTAAAAATGGTTGTTGATGGTATAGGTATTTACTCACCACAGTTAGCAAAAAATACTGGTTTTGTTTGGCTTTATGATGAGCTAACACCTAACTTTCACCCTATTATAAATACGTTAGATATCGTAGGGATTAAATCAAATACTCCTAATTATTTAGATGATTTATTAGTAGATTTAGGTGAGCTAGAATCATCTATTTTTGACGGGGAAAATAACCCTAAAAAAGCCTATGAAGTCGCATTAAAAGAGGGATGTTTATCCGAGTTTTTTGAGTCGTATAATCTGACTGAAAATAACATTATTTACAAACGGAATAGTAAAGATAAAACTTCATCATTAATCATCAAGCCAGAATCTATTTTAGTTGAGCTAGGATTCTTTTTTCAACCCGCAGATTTATTTAAAATATGGGGGCAAAACCATCAAGAATGGCTGCTAAAAACCGCTAGAATCAGTCAGTACAGAGTATTAAAATTAATGGGAGGTAACGATAATAAATGTATGTATCTTGATATTGAGAATAGGCTGATAGAGGTTAAAATATCTCTAAGAGAGTATATGTATCGCTTCCCCCCTAGACTAAAAGGGTTAGATAATCAGGCTAAGATTTTTGGAGTGAATTCAAGAAAAATTGACATAAAAACTGATGATATTGCTGTAAAATTAGGGATAAAAAAAGATGAGATTATGGAAAATATGAGTTCACTTAGGGAAAATTTAACAGATGATTTTATTAACTACCTAACTGTGGACTTGTTTACTACTCACGGTTTGGATGAAAAACAGCGAGAATTACTGCAACTATTAAGAAGTAATTTTGATTTAGATGATGTTGAGATATCCGATACTACGGGTGCTAACGTATCAAAGTTTATAGTCAACTTAATCAGTAAAAACTTTAACCAATCATCTGATTCTAAGGAATATCAACTGAATGAATCTATCATTAAAAATCAGATGAAGCTAACAAAAATTGATAGCTTACAAGAGATTGAATTAAATGATTTTGGCTACCAGCCGTTCTTAACTGTGGGCGGGTTGTTATTTAGCAGAATGTCGGAGTATCCCTATTTAGAGGGTAATTTTAGCGACTTAGATTTACAATCTTGTTACGCAACTGCTATGTCAAATTTAAAGATTTACTTGGGGGAGCCAAAAGTAGTAACTTTTAAGTACAAAAATAAACCAAAATTAAGAGAGGTTGCAGCGTTTATAAAGCAGAAAAATATCCCTAATGATGGATGGTTTGTTAGGGTATCAGGCAAGTTTGAGCAAGCGTATAATACTCTGATTTTATCCGATTTGAGGTTTATTCCAAAAAAATTAAAGAACCCTGAGATTATCCCATTTAATACTGATATCCAATCATCAGTAATGGTAGCTAGTAACCCGTCAAGATACGGAATTAATGATAATAAAAAAGTGTTGGGCGGGTTTAATAATGATAAGGTAGGTAAAAAATTAGCTATTTCTACACTGTTATTAAAAGAGGTAAAATTCGGGTTAGTTAATTTTGATATTTTAGAAGCTATCGAATTGTTACCTGATGAATGGGTGCTAGAATATCTTGATTTAGAAGTTAATGCCTTAGTTTATTTTGCACCTGAATTAATTGTAGATACCTTAGATGAGTTAGAAGCTAAACGCGCTAGCCTACCAGATGAACCAATTTTGCAGAAATTTGATTTTGATAAAGAAATCAACTCGCATACATCCCAAAACTATAAAAATAATGTAGCGCTACGCTTTGATATTGGTGCTATATGGAGTCAATTAAAAGATAATAGGAATAGATACAAAAAAGAAAAAAACCCTGTTCAAGAGGTTTTAAAATTATTTGGAAATAGCGGGTATGGGGTGCTAGCTTGCCTCTACCTTGCTACTAATAATTTAATGGCTTCTAATATGATTACAGCGCAAGCGAGGGTAGGTGCATGGCTAATGACTAATAGCTTAAACGGTTTTGCACCCATCACAGATGGTACTGGTTATTGTTGGGGTACTATACCCCTAAGATTAATTTTTAAAGATGTCTTAAAACACAATCCTGAGTATCTTTTTAAGTACGATATCAATCTCAAATCAGGATTAAATATTCCTGAGAATAGGCAAGAATGGATTAATACAGAGTTTAAAAAACACATGGCTAATTTTTATCAGGTTGATATTAACCATCATCTGATTCAAAAGTTTAACTATGAATTGAAAACTGAGAATTTTGAAACTAAAGAAGGTAAGAAAATTGAAACGGATTTATTTACAATTTACATAAACTCAAACTCTGGTAATTACATTAAAGGTATGGGTGAATGTAGCATTATGTTGAATGAAACTGAGTATGATTTCATTCATCAAATAGACTACTTAAAAGCGCGGTCTTACCATGCTAACGATGATTTAATTCGATGGTACTCTGAATCATTAATAAACGGATACAAGCTACCTACAATCTACTCTGAGAATAGTATTTTAAAGTTCGGAGATGGTACACAAAAAGCGATTCAATACTTAAAAGAAGTTGATAGGATTGTTCACCCTATGGGGTTTTCTTTAAAGGTATTCAAGATGATGAAGTTAATCAGCCGTTCACAATTTTTATTCTTGAATGAATCGCAGTTAAGAAATTTTGAAACTAATGAAAGTAAGTTAGCAGAGCTTAGCAAGCTATTTTCATCTAAAAAGTTTTGGGATGAGTTTAAGCATCCTGAGAAAGTAGAGGGTGAAAATTATTATGAGTTTAGCAAGTCACATTCAACGGGTGTCGGGTTTGAATTGTTGGCATTGATGAATAAATACAAGGGTTCTATAAAGTCAGTACGGCAATTGATACAGGGTAAGATATTAGAAGGTTGTAAAGATTTTAACGCAGGGTTACACCTTGATAGAACTGTTGATAAGGTTTTGAATGATGATATCAAGCAAGTGTTAGCTACGGTTATCATGCTTAAAAAGAATGAGGATACAAAATTAAAAAATACATTGTTAGACAGTTTGAGCGAACCGACTTTATTAGTAGTTAGTCGAGATAATCTGCATACTTTAAATGATGTTTGGAGTGAAAAAACTGAATAAAAGTCTAAACAGTTGACAAATATAATCTAAATTGAGTATTATAAAATAACATTTAAAAGAGGTTATTTTTATGGGTAGTTTATCTCACGATTTAGAACATGGTAATGGAAGAGTAGGTGATTTTTGGCTAGGTGAAGATGGTAAAGTTTATTACAAATATCAACAATGGGGTGATACAACACCGGATTCAGATAATTACAACTATGGATATATCACAACAACTGAATGTTGTGAAAATCCCGACCCTCAGTTAATCAACCGATTAAAAACACAATTAAATAACCCGGTAGACTAACAACCGCCCCGCACCCGCTACCGTCCGATGGTGACGGGTTTTGTGCAGCCGTGAGGTTTTTAAAAAAGCAGTCAGTTCTCAGTCGCACCCGTGACGCAAAAAAGCTAGACCGGGTGAACCGCCCCGATTTATATCCTAAGCATTTATACTCACAGCACCCGCTCAAACCGATTAAAACGCTGTAACCCTTAACCCGTATGTGTTAGGGGTTTTTTGATAGGTTGTAGTGAGTATAAATACTTAGGAAATATTGTGAAAACTACAAAAGTGTTACAAAATCAATCTGCCATCTGTAACCTTTACTGTGTATGCTGTTGACCGTGCTACAAAATAAAAAGTATGTTTTGGTAGATTCTGCCATTTTTTTAGTTTTGGCAGATTTTGATGCCATTAAAGGGGGGTAGGTAGAGAATAGCCACAACACTAAACCCGCGCACCCACACCGCCCCGCACCCGGTGAAACGATGTATCTAGCACACCCGCCCAGCACCCCGCCTTAAACGCGCAAATAAGCGGCGCTGTGAGGATGCGGGGCGGTGTCGGTGCGAGCTATCAATGTGTGGTATCAATGTGTGGCATCAATGTGTCGCATCAAATTGATGCTTAGTAAGGTCGGGGCGGTTCATCCGATCGCCAATCAAGACAAATCGCACCCGCACCCGCCGCTAGACCGTGCAGCGCCGCACCTTGCCGCCGGAGTTTGCCCGATCGCACAAACCGACAATTCCCACAGCCGCCACAGCCGCCACAGCAGCCGCCACAACAGCACCACACCCGCCCCGCCCCGTACCGCCCCGTCCCGTCCTATTCATCCGATCGCACTTACGGACAATTCCCACAGCCACAACCGCCACAGCCACAGCCACAGCCGCCGCCCCGCCGCCACAGCCACAGCCGCCAGACACAGCCGCCCCGTTCATCCGATCGCCCCGCCGGAGAATCACACCTGCACCCGCCCCGACCCGACACCACCGCCCCTGGTGAACAAACAGCCGCCGGAGTTCATCCGATCGCCCCGCCGGAGAATACCCCACACCCGCCGCCCCGGTTCATCCGATCGCCCGTGGGGAGGTTCCTAACAGTAACCAGGTAGTTTGTAGATTTGAAAAATACGATTAAAACTCTATAAATTCGAGGTTGCTATTAGTAAATAGATAGGTTGCTATTAGGAAATAAGCAACTATAAACAACACTTATAACCTATAAACTTATCCACTATAAACAATGTTTATAACCTATAAACTTATCCACTATAAACAACGTTTATAACCTATAAACAACGCTTATAACCTATAAATTTATCCACTATAAACAATACTTATAACCTATAAATTTATCCACTATAAACAAGATTTATCCACTATAAACAAAACTTATACACTATAAATTTATCCACTATAAATAAAACTTATATCCACTATAATGATAACTTAAA
>PGCN01000015.1 GCA_002786385.1 Flavobacterium sp. FEMGT703F | reverse complement strand
TGTTTGTTTGTTTGTTTGTTAAGACTGTCTTCAAAGTTTAGGTTGAAGGCAGTCTTTTAAAAAAGCTAAAAAAATGAAAAAGTTAGAAAAAATAGATTTGTTTAATGTGGTATTGGAAAGCGGAAAGCAGCGTCCTTATGTTCCGTTGTTTTACCAAACTTTCGGACAACCCATCGGTTCCGCTCCAATAGTAGTGGTCAATCATGCGCTTACCGGAAATTCTAATGTTACGGGAGAAAACGGCTGGTGGAACGAGTTAATCGGCGAAACCAAAACCATCGATACAGATTATTTTACGGTTATCGCTTTCAATATTCCGGGTAACGGTTACGACAATAATTTCGGGAACCTGATTTCCAATTATAAAGATTTTACCATTCGCGATGTCGCCCGAATTTTTTGGGAAGGCTTACTGTATATGAATATCACCGATGTTTTTGCCGTAATCGGCGGTAGTTTAGGTGGTGCAGTAGCTTGGGAAATGGTAGCCCTTTTGCCTAACCGAATTCAGAACCTAATCCCCATTGCCACCGATTGGAAAGCAACAGATTGGGTGATAGCCAACGTATTAATCCAAGACCAAATCCTTAACAATTCCGATGATCCGATTGCCGATGCGCGCTTACACGCCATGTTGTTATACCGAACACCGCAATCCATTAACCAACGTTTTCAAAGAAGCAAGTTTCTTGATTCTTCAGTGTTTCAAATCGAAAATTGGTTGGCCAATCACGGCATCAAACTCAAAAACCGCTTTCGCTTGTCGGCTTACAAATTGATGAACCATTTGCTCAAAACAAACGACATTACTCGCAACCGAGGTGATTTTTCTACTATTGTCAAAACCATTAAAGCCTCTATTCATATTGTGGCCGTAAACACGGATTACTTTTTTATTCCCGAGGAAAACAAGGCCACTTTCGAACTGGCTAAAGCCGTAAAAGAGAATGTGTTTTACCACGAAATTACATCCATCCACGGACACGACGCTTTTTTAATCGAATACCAACAATTAGCCCAAATTTTAGCACCTATTTTTAATCCGCAAAAACAACAAAACTATGTCAGCGCTTAGAATCAATATAGTCCTTTTCGGTATCGGCAATGTCGGTAGTACGCTTATCAATCAGGTTATCGAGAGTCAAAAATTCTTCCTCGAAAAAAGAAACATCGATTTGCGCTTTCCCATCATCACTAATTCGACCTTGGCTTTTTTTGAAAAAGAAGGATTGAGAAATCAATGGGAAGCCAACTTCGCCCAGTCGGCCATTCCGTTCCGCATCGAAGATATTATCGAATATGTACAAGAACAACAACTGGAAAACCTGATTGCCGTTGACGCCACAGCCAGCGAGGAAATCATCAAAAATTATATACCGCTGATCCAAAATGGGTTTAACATTGTTGCGGCCAACAAGAAAGCCAACACCTTGCACACCGATTTTTACAAAGAGCTGAGAAGAAACCTCAAAAAATTCGACAAAACCTTTTTGTATGAAACCAATGTAGGTGCCGGATTACCGGTTGTTCAAACCATCAACGATTTATACTTTTCCGGTGAAGAAATCACCAAAATCAGAGGCGTTTTCTCAGGCTCATTGAGTTACATCTTTAACCGATTTTCTGCCGAAGAATTGCCATTTTCTAAAATTTTATCCCAAGCCGAAAAAATCGGATTGACCGAACCCGATTCCCGTGAAGATTTATCCGGAAACGATGTGGCCCGAAAATTACTCATCCTCGCACGCGAAATTGAACAGGAATTGGAATTCGCCGACATCAACATCGAATCCCTTTTGCTCCCGAATCTCAATCAAAAAAACACCAAAGCCGAATACGCTGTCAACAAGCAGTTGTTTGACAAACCGTTCCAAATTGCCAAAATTACCCAAGCTGATAACCACGTGCTTCGGTATGTAGGCGAATTGGAGGTAAAGACCAAACAACTCCAAGTCAAACTCGTTTCGATACCTAAAAGTTCTCCGCTCGGTCAACTCCAAGGTGCTGATAACCTCATTGAAATTTACACTAAATCGTATGGAGACATCCCAATCGTCATTCAAGGTGCCGGCGCCGGAAAACAAGTCACGGCACGCGGTGTTTTGACTGATATTCTTAAAGTAGCCGAGAAAATCAAAATTCAGGAAGCTATTTGGTTGTAAACCGATTTAAATATTAACTAGCCAACCTGCCTGCCTATCGGCAGGCCAACAACCCCGAAAACCTACAGCACTACAACGTTGTAGGTTTTTATTTTTTCAAAACCCTTGCAAATGTGAATTCTGTGTCATTACTTTGCACCGTTCATTAACATTATGTTTGTTATCACGAAAGCCGGAGGGAATAGACCCTGTGAAAGCTTAGCAACCCTTTGCCAAAAGAAGGTGCTACATTCTATCTCAATTTGAGAAAAGATAACCCAGAGACATTTTCTCTCTCTTTCCTGATACTTATATATGTTTTGACTAGCGACCCGAGCCGAAGGCGAATTGGCGGAGCAATGGCTTGCGCGTTGTTGCAGTCCTTATTCCTGCTTTCTGTCTCGTCCCAAAAGACGATACTGCCAAATGCATTCACCGAACACCTAATTGATAATTAGTGTAAAGTGAGGTAATCGGGGCTAATTAATAAACTCTGTGTATCTCTGGGATTCTCTGTGAATCTCTGTGAAATTTAAAAAAATATGTCAAAAATACAAGACGCTATCAAAGAAAGAATCCTCGTCCTCGACGGTGCGATGGGAACCATGTTACAGCGCAACAACTTCTCCGAAGCTGATTTCCGTGGCGAGCGCTTTAAGGATTTTCCACATCCGCTAAAAGGCAACAACGATTTGTTGTCGATTACCCAACCCGAAGCGGTAAAACAAGTCCACCGCCTGTATTTTCAAGCCGGCGCCGATATCGTCGAAACCAATACGTTTTCCGGAACCACCATCGGGATGGCCGATTATCATATGGAAGATTTGGTGTATGAGTTAAACTATCAATCGGCAAAAATTGCCCGTGAAGTTGCCGATGAGTTCACCGACAGACCGCGTTTCGTAGCCGGTTCCATCGGACCAACCAACCGTACGGCTTCCATGTCGCCCGATGTGAATGATCCGGGTTTCAGAGCGGTCACTTTCGATGATTTGCGCATCGCCTACAAACAACAAGTAGAAGCTTTGATTGACGGCGGTTGTGATGTGCTTTTGGTAGAAACCATTTTTGACACGCTCAATGCCAAAGCGGCTTTGTTCGCCATCGAGGAAGTCAAAGAAGAAAGACAGTTAGACATACCCGTAATGGTTTCAGGCACCATTACCGATGCCTCAGGAAGAACTCTTTCAGGGCAAACTGTAGAAGCGTTTCTGATTTCTATTCAGCATATTCCATTGTTGAGTATCGGATTCAATTGTGCTTTGGGTGCCGACCAGTTAAAACCGTATTTGAAAAGATTGGCCCAAAATACCTCTTTAAATATTTCAGCACATCCCAATGCCGGTTTGCCCAATGCTTTTGGGCAATACGACCAAAAACCGGTCGAAATGCAAGCGTTGATTCGTGAATATTTGCAAGATAACTTAGTGAACATTATTGGCGGCTGTTGCGGTACCACTCCGGAACACATCAAAGCCATTGCTGAGGTAGCCGCTCAATTCAAACCCAGAACAATTTTAGAAACGATATAATGGCGGAAGCAACCAAATACTTAAAATTATCCGGTTTAGAACCGTTAATAGTTACACCGGAATCCAATTTCATCAACGTAGGAGAGCGCACCAATGTTACCGGTTCGCGCAAATTCCTTCGTTTAATCAAAGAAGAAAAATACGAAGAAGCCCTCGATATTGCCCGTGCCCAAGTAGAAGGCGGTGCCCAAATCATCGATGTCAATATGGACGAAGGAATGTTGGATGGGGTTTATGCCATGACGAAATTCCTCAACTTAATTGCCGCCGAGCCCGATATTGCTCGCGTTCCGGTGATGATTGACAGCTCTAAATGGGAGATTATAGAAGCCGGTTTGAAAGTCATCCAAGGAAAAGGCGTCGTGAATTCCATCTCCTTAAAAGAAGGAAAGGAAGCGTTCATCCATCATGCTAAACTCATCAAAAGATACGGTGCGGCTGTCATTGTCATGGCATTTGACGAAGAAGGCCAAGCCGACACCTACCAAAGGCGCATCGATATTTGTAAAAGAAGTTATGATATTTTGGTGAATGAAGTTCATTTTCCACCCGAAGACATCATTTTCGACCCGAATATTTTCCCGGTAGCCACGGGTATGGAAGAGCACAAGTTAAACGCTTTAGACTTCTTTAAAGCCACGCAATGGATACGCGAAAACCTACCGTATGCCGGCGTTTCAGGCGGGGTGAGTAATGTGTCGTTTTCGTTTCGTGGGAACGATAAAGTGCGTGAAGCCATGCACTCGGCTTTCTTATACCACGCCATTAAACACGGCATGACTATGGGCATCGTGAATCCGGAAATGTTGGAGATTTACGACGAGATTGATCCGGTTTTGTTAGAGCATGTAGAAGATGTTTTGCTCAACCGAAGAGAAGACGCCACCGAAAGATTGCTCGATTTAGCAGAAAGTTTTAAAGGCGATTTCAAAACCAATGATAAAGCTGTACAAGAATGGCGCAATGGTTCGGTTCAAGAAAGATTAACCCATTCTTTAGTAAAAGGAATAGACGAGTTTATAGAAATTGATGTTGAAGAAGCCCGTCAATTGGTAGCAAAACCGATTGAAGTCATCGAAAATCACTTGATGAACGGGATGAATGTAGTAGGCGATTTGTTTGGTAGCGGAAAAATGTTCTTGCCGCAAGTGGTAAAATCAGCCCGTGTGATGAAGAAAGCCGTGGCTTACCTTTTGCCTTATATAGAAGCATCGAAAGACGGTAAATCGTCTTCAGCCGGAAAAGTACTCATGGCCACCGTAAAAGGCGATGTACACGATATTGGTAAAAATATTGTTTCCGTAGTGTTGGCCTGCAACAACTTTGAAATCATCGATTTAGGGGTTATGGTGCCGCCTGAAAAAATCATCGATGCGGCGGTTAAAGAAAATGTCGACATCATTGGTTTGAGCGGATTGATTACACCTTCACTCGATGAAATGGTGTATTTGGCCAAAGAGATGGACAAACTCAACATCAAAATTCCGATTATGATTGGCGGCGCTACTACATCGCGTGCGCACACAGCGGTAAAAATCGCACCGGAATACCAATCGACTGTAGTACACGTTAACGATGCGTCGCGAGCGGTGACTGTAGCCAGTAATTTGCTGCAAGCCGAAACCAAAGACAGCTACGTGCAAGCAGTGCGTTCCGAATACGACCAATTGCGCGAAGGCTATTTGAGTCGCAGTCGAGATAAAAATTATTTGTCGATTGAAGACGCCCGTAAAAATAAATTACAATTCGATTGGGATAATTTCACTCCGGTAAAACCCAACTTTATCGGAACCAAAACCGTTGAGGTGGCACTGTCTGATTTGGTTGATTTTATCGACTGGACACCATTCTTCCAATCGTGGGAATTGTTTGGAAAATATCCGGCGATTTTGAAAGACGACGTAGTGGGTGAGCAAGCTTCGGCTTTGTTTGCCGATGCACAAACAATGCTCCACCAAATCGTAACCGAGAAATGGTTTACCGCCAAAGGAATTCTTGGAATATTTCCTGCCAATACAGTGAATGATGACGATATTTCAGTTTATCAAGAACCCGCAACTCGCAACTCGCAACTCGCAACCTTTTTAACCCTTCGCCAACAATCCCAAAAAACCGCTGGCGCGCCTAACATTGCCTTAGCCGATTTTATAGCGCCAAAAGATTCAGGCAAGCAAGATTATATAGGCTGTTTTTGTGTGACCACCGGTTTTGGGGTGGATGAAAAAGCCGCTGAATTCGAAAAGCAATTGGACGATTACAATTCGATTTTAGTGAAAGCTTTAGGCGACCGTTTGGCCGAAGCCTTTGCCGAATATTTGCACTTAAAAGTCCGCCGTGAAATTTGGGGTTATGCTTCCGATGAAAATTTATCTAATCAAGATTTGATTAACGAGGAATACAAAGGCATTCGACCGGCTCCGGGTTATCCGGCCTGTCCGGACCATTTGGAAAAACCTACGATTTGGAAATTATTGCAAGTCGAAGAAGCAATAGGAGTAAAACTAACGGAAAGTATGGCGATGTGGCCGGCAGCCTCGGTTTCGGGCTATTATTTTGCCCATCCGCAGAGCAAGTATTTCGGCCTCGGAAAAATCAAAGAAGACCAAGTGGTAGATTACGCCAAACGAAGAGGAATAGCAACTGAAGTAGCCACGAAGTGGCTATCACCGAATATAGCAGATTAATTTGGTTACGTGTTACGAGTTTCGGGTTCAAAGTAAACTCGCAACTCGCAACTCGCAACTCGCAATTTTAAAATTATGAAAGTAACCCAACATATTGAAAACGCCAACGGCAAACCTTTATTTTCTTTCGAGATTTTGCCGCCTTTGAAAGGACAAAACATACAGTCGATTTTTGACAGCATTGATCCGTTAATGGAATTCAATCCCCCGTTTATTGATGTAACCTATCACCGAGAGGAATATGAGTACAAAGAATTGCCGAATGGTTTGTTGCAAAAGAAAATTGTGAAAAAACGTCCGGGGACGGTTGGGATTTGCGCCGGGATTCAGAACAAATATAATGTAGATGCAATTCCGCATATTTTGTGTGGTGGTTTTACCAAAGAAGATACCGAGAACTTATTGATTGACTTAGATTTCTTAGGGATTGATAATGTGGTAGCGTTAAGAGGCGATGCCTTGAAAACCGAAACCTATTTCCATCCTGAGAAAGAAGGAAATGCTTATGCAAGCGAGTTGGTAACCCAAATTAGCAATTTGAATAAGGGTATTTATTTAGATGAAGATTTAAAAAATTCGGCCAAAACAAACTTTTGTATTGGTGTAGCCGGTTATCCGGAGAAGCACATGGAAGCGCCGAGTTTGGACAGTGATATCCATTTCTTGAAGCAAAAAATCAAGAATGGCGCGGATTACATTATTACCCAAATGTTTTTCGACAATAAAAAATTCTTTGATTTTGTAGACAAATGTCGCGCTGCCGGGATTACAGTCCCGATTATTCCGGGATTGAAGCCGATTGCGACTAAGAAGCAGTTGAACTTGATTCCACATCGCTTTAGTTTGGAGTTGCCGGATGATTTGATTATGGCTGTGGTAAAAGCGAAAGATAATGATGAAGTCAAACAAATAGGTATCGAATGGTGTGTGGCGCAAAGTAAAGAGTTGGTTGCGGCCGGCATTCCGGTGTTGCATTATTATTCGATGGGGAAAGCAGAGAATATCAAAGCCATTGCCCAAGCTGTTTTTTAATCGGATTTTACAAAAGGCCATTCCCGTTTAGCCCCGATTAAAGTGGAAATCCTTTTGTTTTTTGGACAAGCCCTTCGACTGCGCTCAGGGTGACAAAACAAAAGATTGAAACGAAAAGCGGGAACAAGGCCAACAAAAATGCCCGAACCATTCGCTTCCAAATTTAAAAATACCGAATGTCCACCGGGCATTCTCCTCTAACTATCAAACCTAAAGATATTCTGCTATATTTGTGCGTTTTAAATTCCAGGATGAAAAAAATTTACCTGCTGTTTTTCCTGTGTTCCTTTGTAGGCTTTGGGCAAAACACGAACGCTTTATCACTCGAAGCTTCCATTTTACGGGGCAATGCTTTACCGCATACCGAAGACATGTACCATTTGGTTAATGGTCATCCGCAAGGTTTGATGTTGTCTTTAGTAAACAGAACCGATGGTTCAAAAGAATGGCACCAAGCTTATAATTTCCCCGATTACGGCGCTTATTTTTTGTATCAAGACTTTAACAGTCAGCCACTCGGACAAAACTATGCCGTTGGAGCGCTTTACAATTTTTACTTTTGGAACCGCCATTTGCAACTCAAACTTTCCCAAGGCATAGCTTTTACTACGAATCCTTATGATAAAGTGGAGAATAGCAAAAACAAGGCCTTCGGGAGCAAGTTTATGGGTAACACCAATATTGGTTTGGCATACGACAACCAAAATTTATTTAAAAATATTGGCTTTCATGCCGGGATTTTGTTCACTCATTATTCTAACGGAAGAATGAAATCGCCCAACAGCGGGATTAATACCTATGTTTTAAATTTAGGTTTGAATTATAATTTTTCAGAAGACTTTGTGCGCAAACCCGATACTACCACAGTTGCCAAATCTTATAAAGAACCGATTCACTATAATTTTGTTTTACGCACCGGAATTAATGAAAACCCGATCATTAACAGCGGACAATTTCCGTTTTACCACATCGGTTTTTATGCAGATAAACGTCTTAATCGCAAATCGGCTTTGCAGTTGGGAGCAGAGTTGTTTTTGACGAAATCCATTCAGGAATACATCAAGTACTATTCGGTGGCCTATCCCGAGGAAAACATCAGCGTGAATACCGATTACAAACGAATCGGAATTTTTGTTGGTCATGAGTTGCTCATCAATCGCATTTCTTTAGAAGCACAAGTAGGTTATTATGCCTATCAACCTTTTAAAAAAGACATTCCGATTTACGATAGGGTTGGAATCAAATACTATTTTACCGATAAACTATTCGGCGGTTTTACCATTAAAACCCATTTGTTCTTGGCAGAAGCCTTGGAATTTGGTCTTGGCTACAGATTATAAAAGAAAGAGATGAAAAAAATCAGTTTGTTAGTAGTGGCTTTTTTGCTGTTAGTGGCTTGTGAAAAACCTAGTGATTGCGTGGAGAGCAGCGGTACAATTGTTACTAAAGAAGTTTCGGTGCAACCTTTTAAAAAGATAAAAGTGTATCGCGGGATTGAGGTGGTTATTACGCAGGGAGCTGTTTATAAAGTGGAAATTGTAGCCGGGGAAAACTTTATCGGCAATGTAGAAGTGACTCAAAACGGTGACCAGTTGATTTTTAAAGATGAAGCCAGTTGTAATTGGGTACGCGCCTATGGCATGACTAAGATTTTAGTCACAACACCAACCTTGGAAGAGGTATATTCCAAAACCGACAGAAACATCAGTTCCAATGGTGTGCTGACTTTTCCTTCATTAACGTTCACTGCTTTTGACAAAGATGCTGATGGTGAAGCCGGAGCAGGAACCGGCGATTTTATCCTAAACGTTGATAACGAAAGTTTGACGATAAACAATAATAATGTTTCGAGGTTCTACTTATCGGGACAAACCAACAATGGCAGTTTCAATTTTTATTTTGGCGACGGCAGAATCGAGGCAGAACAATTAACAATTCAGAACTTGTATGTGTACCATCGCGGTTCTAATGATATGATTGTTAGGCCTATCCAAAGTTTAACCGGAACTTTAAACAGCACCGGGAATGTAATTTTGAAAAATGTACCGACGTTGGTTGAGGTGGCCGAGTTGTATCAGGGGAATGTGATTTATCCGTAAAGTTTTACTATTTTTATTGAGTAAAATTCTTTCCTATGAAAATATTGTTACAAATTACTCTTTTTCTGTTTTGTTTTTGTGTTTATGGGCAACCTCAAGTAGATCCGGCTTTCAATAGTAATGATTTAGGATTCTATAACGGTGATGGAATAAATTCTATAGTACCAAGCTATATCTACTCGCCAATAAAAAAAATAGCATCAACGCCTGATGGTAAACTCCTTTATAGTAATTCGTATGGTGATTTTTTTGCAAGATTAAATCCTGATGGTACTAACGATACGAATTTCAATACAAATGTTAATGTTGCATTTAGTTCTAATGCTCAAGTCAATGATTTTGGCTGTCAATCGGATGGAAAAATTATTGCGATCGGTTATTATACCAATAACCGCTTAATAGTAAGGCTAAACACCGATGGGACAGTTGACAATACTTTTAATTCTTTTACTGGCAGTAATAATGTCTATTCGCTTAGGGATTTTGTAGTTCAACCCGATGGAAAAATTGTTGTTGTTGGTCTATTTACCTCCTTTTATAATGTGTCATGCAATAATATTTTCAGGCTGAATACTGATGGCTCGATTGATACTACTTTTAATGTTGGAGGAGCAGGCGCCCTTTTTGGAAATGGAAGTTCGTATATCAATACTATTGAGTTATTGCCTAATGGAAAAATGCTGATTTTGGGCAATTTTGGGGCGTACAATGGTGTTTCAAGAAACAATATGGCTGTTCTGAACCTTGATGGAAGTTTGGATAGTACTTTTAATCCGGGCAGCGGTTTTGTTTATGAGTCTAATGGAACGGCAAGTAGCCTTAATTTATTGGCGATACAACCGGACGGGAAATTTTATGTGAGTGGAAAATTCTCAACTTACAACGGTACGGTCGTAAACCGTTTGATTCGTATTAGTTCTGATGGTTCCTTAGATACAAGCTTTTCTACAGGGACTGGCTTTCAATTTCCTTACATAGGCCCTATGTCTGGCAATCTTTTTTATGATGAAGGTGACATATATTGTATGGTAATCCAGCCCGATGGAAAACTGGTCATCGGCGGAAATTTTGAGAGTTACAATGGAGTTGCCCACAGAAATATCATGCGTTTAAATCCTGATGGATCGATTGATGCTTCCTATCATAATGGTAAGGGGACGTGGACTAATCCTTCTAATTATCTGGATTCTGCTGTTCGTAGAGGCGAAATTTATGAAATGGTAACCACCCCAGATGGCAGGATTATCATAGCAGGAGGGTTTAATTGGTATAATTATGCTTTAACAGGTAACTTGGCTCGGCTTGAAGCCAATGGGGAATTGGATTTGACTTTCAATCAAGGAACCGGGTTCAATAATGCCGTAAAAGCTTCAGCCATTCTACCGGATGGGAAAATCATGGTAGCCGGTAATTTTACTAAATATTTTGGTGCTGACAGGAAAGGAGTTGCCCGGTTAAATAACGATGGTTCACTAGATATGAGTTTTAACATTGGAGCGGGTTTAGAAGGGATTTTATCTTCAATTAACCAAAATCTCAAATTTGGTCAACTGGTTAATGCTATGGATATTCAGCCTAATGACAATAAGGTCCTGATTGGAGGTTATTTTAAAGCATTTAATGGTGTGGCAAAACAATCATTCGTTCGGCTTAATACTGATGGTTCAGTTGATGCTTCTTTTGATGTACCCATTATAGATACAGCTAATAATACAGTGAACACAGTTTCATCTCTCAAAGTCCTTAATGACGGAAAAATATTGGCCATTATAAACAATCGTTTAATACGGCTGAATAGTGATGGAACAGTAGATGCATCATTTACTTCCCCATCTTCATCAGTTAGAGAGTTTAGACTAATGCCGGATGGTCGTTTTTATGCATTATTAGGCTCAACCCTCAAAAGATATTTGAGTGATGGAGTTATTGATCCTTCATTCCAATCGGTTACTACTTCCAGTAGTTATGGAAACGATTTTAAAATTGATCTTCTATCAGATGGTAGAATAATATTGGCAGGGAGTTTTTCGTCTGTAAATAATATGAGTATAAATAAATTGGCTCGTATAAATACTGACGGAACTTTGGATATGACTTTTTATCCTTCTATTAGTTTTTTTTCAAATATGATTAAAATAATGCCTAATGATAAAATATTTTTAGGTGAAAAAAACACTACCGGTAACCAAGAAATAAATTTATATAAATTATCGACCAATGGTTCGTTGGAGACAACATATACACATTTTGGATTGCACACCTTTTTAGATCAGATATTAAGTCACATTACTGTTGACGAAGGTAAAGTTTATTTGGGAGGCTCTTTTGTTTCTGTTGAAGGAGTGGGGCGCAATAGGTTTGCCCGTATATTAGATCCGGATGTTACCCTCTCCAATCTGTCTAGCAATAATGATGTTCAAATGCGTCTTTATCCAATTCCTGTAAGAGAAACACTAGCAGTTGAGCTTTCGAATAATTTAATGGTAGATAAACTAGAAGTTTACAACAACCTCGGTCAATTGGTGTTGGAATCTGCCAATATAGCACAAGCCGGTTCTTTGGATGTAAGTGCACTTCAAAGTGGTGTGTACTTTATTAAACTTGATTTTGCAGGTCAACAAGTCACTCGCAAATTTTTAAAAGAATAGGCTCAAACTATTTCTTGGTTTTTTCCCTAAAAATTTGCTCCAAGTTTTTACTCTTCAAACTAATTTGCAGCGTTTTCAAACCGTTGGCTTGCGCAAAATCAAAGATACTTGGGCGCATGTCTTCTTCGGTATTAAAGGTTAGCAACCAAAGGTTGTTGCCATTGTTTTGATACGCTTTCAGGTTGGCTAAAGTGGACAGAGTTTCGTTAGTAATCACTTTGTCAAATTCGACTTCAATGATTTGCTCTTTTTCCTCAGCTACCAATTTGTCCAGTTTTTTATCGGTCACAATTTTACCTTGATCAATAATGATGACACGGTCGCAAATGGCCTCCACTTCCTGCATGATGTGTGTAGAAAGAAAAACGGTTTTGTCTTTACCAACGTTTTTAATCACATTTCTGATTTCTACCAATTGGTTCGGATCTAATCCGGTAGTGGGTTCGTCTAAAATCAATACTTCCGGATTGTGCAGTAGTGCTGTGGCCAAGCCTACCCTTTGACGATAGCCTTTAGACAACTGTCCGATTTTTTTATGGCTCTCCGGAGTCAAACCGGTTAATTCAATTACTTCCTCAATACGTGATTTGGCTACTTTATATACATCGGCATTAAAAGCCAAGTACTCTCGTATGTACAAATCCAAGTAAAGCGGATTGTGTTCGGGTAAATAGCCTACCGATTGTTGTACCTCAATTTGGGCTTCGTTAACATCGTAGCAGTTAACTTTAGCCACCCCTTCATCGGCGTTGAGGTAAGTCGTTAAAATTTTCATTAAAGTTGATTTTCCGGCGCCATTCGGACCTAAAAAACCAACAATTTCTCCTTTTTTGACTGAGAATGAAACCTTATCCAGTGCCTTTTGGGTACCGTAACTTTTGGAGATGTTTTGAACTTCTATCGACATAAACGAACTATTTGGAACAAATGTAATAATTAATAAAAGGATAACGAAAAATTGCCGCTTTTATGATGCAGCGAAAACGTTTCCGTAGATTTTTTGCATGGTTTCTGTAAAAGCTAAGTTTTATTTTTTTACATTAGCCAAAGTCAATCAGCACTATGAGACAATTTAACACTTTTTATACCTATTTCTTTTATTTCTTCTTCGGACAGAAAAAGGGATTGGTATTGTGTTATGTAAAAAAATAAATAAACAAGTAACAGTAATAGAAATCCCAACGAGAGTTGGGATTTTTTTTTGGATGTATGGAAACAAAAATAGCGATACAAGGCATCAAAGGCTCCTTTCACCACCAAGTGGCCCAACAGTATTTTGAGCAAATTGATGGTTTAGACGAATGTATGTCGTTTGACGATTTGGTCAAAAGTTTGATTAATAATCGTTCGCAAAAAGGCGTCATGGCATTGGAGAATTCCATAGCCGGATCGATTATCCCGAATTATGCCTTAATTGATCTTAACAATTTACACATCATCGGCGAGCATTATTTGGATATTCATATGAACCTGATGGTTTTGAAAGGGCAAAAAATTAAGGACATCAAAGAAGTGCATTCGCATCCTATAGCATTATTGCAGTGCGCTGTTTTCTTTAGTCAATATCCGCATATCAAATTGGTGGAAAGCGGCGATACGGCCGAAACCGCTCGGCGTATTCAAGAACAACAACTCAAAGGCATAGCTGCTGTGGCGGCTCCGATTGCGGCTGAGTTATACGATTTGGAAATTCTGGCTGCCGGAATTCACACCGTGCAAAGCAACAAAACCCGCTTTGTGATTGTTAAAACCACCAACAAAGAATGGCCTAAAGAAACCATCAACAAAGCCTCAATCAAATTCGAATTGGACGACACGCCCGGGAGCTTGGCTACGGTTTTAAACGTGATGAATAATTGCAAACTAAACCTAACCAAAATCCAATCCATGCCGATTATTGACCGACCGTTTCAGTATTCATTTTTTGTAGATGTGATTTTTGAAAAATACAAACACTATGAAAAGGCCAAAAACATATTGGCTTTGATGACAACGCATTTTAAAGTGCTGGGAGAATACCAAAAAGGGAAGCAATAACAATATCAAAAATCAATATCAGTAATTAGTATTGAACATTGCCATTGCCATTGAAATTTAAAAAAATATGATACCAACTGCCCACCGATTAAACAACGTACAAGAATATTATTTTTCCAAAAAATTGCGCGAAGTACGCCAGCTCGTGGCCGAGGGTAAACCCATCATCAATATGGGAATCGGTAGCCCGGATTTGGCGCCGGATGCCTCCGTTATACAAGCCATGGTACAAGGGATGAACGATGCTAAAGCTCACGAATATCAGAGTTATCAAGGGTTGCCGGAGTTGCGACAAGGGATGGCCGATTTCTATACCAAACAGTTTGGCGTGACTTTAAATCCAAATACTGAGATTTTGCCGTTAATGGGTTCCAAAGAAGGTATCATGCATATTTCGTTGGCATTTTTAAACGAAGGTGATGAAGTGTTGATTCCCAATCCGGGTTATCCGACCTATGCTTCGGTAACCGAATTGGTTCAGGCCAAAGCCGTTTATTACGATTTAACAGCCGCCACCAATTGGCAACCCGATTTTGAGGCTTTGGAACAAATGGATTTGTCTAAAGTTAAGTTGATGTGGGTTTCGTATCCGCACATGCCTACCGGAGCGAACGGGACTATGGCGCTGTTTGAAAAGCTAATTGCTTTCGGTAAAAAACACCAAATTTTAATTGTTAATGACAATCCGTACAGCTTTGTTTTAAACGATACTCCGTTGTCGATTTTACAAGTAAAAGGCGCTAAAGAAGTGGCTTTGGAACTCAATTCGCTCTCCAAAACCTACAACATGGCCGGATGGCGCGTGGGTATGATTTTAGGCAAAGCTAATCTGATTGAGGCCGTTTTAAAAGTAAAAAGTAACATGGACAGCGGTATGTTTTACGGCATTCAGAAAGGCGCAGTCGAAGCACTCAAACTCGGGAATGATTGGTTTCGTAAGCAAAACGAAGTTTACCGCAAACGCCGGCAGTTGTTGTTTGATTTGGCCGAAAAGCTGGAATGCACTTTCGACAAAAACAGTGTTGGGATGTTCGTTTGGGCCAAATTACCCGAAGGGATTTCAGCAGAAACCTTTATCGATAAGGTGTTGCTCGACAAACACATTTTTATCACGCCGGGCAGTATTTTCGGGAGCAACGGTGAAGGCTATATTCGCTTTTCGCTCTGTGTTTCCGAAGCAAAAATTCAGGAAGCAATTGACCGATTTTAAAAGAAAAGACACTAATTTTACAGTAGAAAAACAGCTATGAATATTACAGCAAACAACAGAAAATGGTTGGATGATTTTAACTTAACTCATCCATTGGTTATAGCCGGACCTTGTAGTGCGGAAACAGAAGAACAAGTATTGAAAATTGCCCACGAACTTAAAAATTCAGACGTGTCGATATACCGCGCCGGTATTTGGAAACCTCGCACACGTCCGGGTGGGTTTGAAGGAGTAGGCGCCATCGGTTTGAAGTGGCTGCAAAAAGCCAAAGCCGAAACCGGTTTGTTGATGGCTACCGAAGTTGCTAATGCCGCTCATGTAAAGTTAGCCCTGGAACATGATATTGATGTGTTGTGGATTGGCGCCAGAACCACCGTAAATCCGTTTGCTGTCCAGGAAATCGCCGATGCTTTGGCCGGTACGGATAAAATTGTACTGCTCAAAAATCCGGTAAATCCTGATTTGGCTTTGTGGATAGGCGGTGTGGAACGCTTGTACAATGCCGGCATTAAAAAGTTAGGAGTGATTCATCGAGGGTTTTCGACGTACGAAAAAACCAAATACCGTAATATCCCTGAATGGCAATTGGCCATCGAGTTGCAGAATCGTTTCCCCGATTTGCCGCTTATTTGCGATCCGTCGCACATTACCGGTAAGCGCAATATGATACAAGAAGTGTCGCAACAAGCCCTCGATTTGAATTACGACGGTTTGATTATTGAAACCCATGTCGACCCAGACAACGCTTGGAGCGACGCGGCTCAGCAAGTTACGCCAACGGTTTTGAAACAAATTTTCCTCGATTTAAGAATCAGAAAAGAAACGGATGATGCCGATGATTACAACAGTCGTTTGTCCAGATTCCGTGTGGATATTGATGAATACGACCGAAAACTGTTGGAGATTTTAGGAAAAAGAATGAAAGTAGCCGACAAAATCGGAGCCCTCAAAAAAGAAAAAAATGTAGCCGTTTTGCAAAACAAACGCTGGAACGAAATATTAGGTAAAATGATTTTAGACGGAGAAGAGAAAGGCTTGAGTGAAGAGTTCATCCTGAAAATCTTCAAAGCCATTCACCAAGAAAGTATTTCGCATCAAGAGAAAATTATCAATAGTTAACAATACAATTCGTTAAAAATGAAACCTGTCAGTATTTTGGCAGGTTTTTTTTGTATCATTGCGGCGCAATAAGGACAACCTATTTAATTTAAAAACAACCAAAATGAAAAAAACCTTTTTAGGTTTTGTCTTTTTTGTTTGCAGTTGCATAAGCTTGAATGCACAAAACAAAATCGATAAAATCAACGTGACTTATGGCGAAGAATTGCCGGAGGATAAACAAAAAATCGTAAAAATCATCGGAGAAACGGGTGACAAAATCTACGCCCTTGGCTTCAAGGAAAAAGAAGATTATTTCTTAAAGATTTTCGATTCTAAAACCATGAAGTTGCTTTCCTCTAATCCTATTGTAATTCCACAAATCAGTGATAAAGAAGTTGATTTTGAAGATGTTTTTTTACTCAATAATACCTTGTATGCCATTGGAAGTGTGTACAATAAAAAAGAAAAAATTTTCAATTTAATTGGTGCCGCAATTTCTGAAAAAGGCATCATCAGCA
This sequence comes from Flavobacterium sp. FEMGT703F, assembly GCA_002786385.1. Classification (GTDB taxonomy): domain Bacteria; phylum Bacteroidota; class Bacteroidia; order Flavobacteriales; family Flavobacteriaceae; genus Flavobacterium; species Flavobacterium cheonhonense. The sequence continues at coordinate 38,639 of PGCN01000015.1, read as the reverse complement.
AAACCACCACTACCTTATTCAATTCGGAAGTGGCCAAAAAATCAGAGCGCGGCGGATTTTATTTCAAACAATCTACCGATGAAGGCGCTTTGTTAATCATGCACACTTCTCGTTTTCCTAAGGAAGATGCTATCAAATACGAAGTAAAGTTGTTTGATGATAAATTGGCTACTTTATTTTCCAGTGAAGAAAAAGTAAATTTTGATGACAGCAAAAAAGATTATGAGTTTACGATTTCGGATTTTGAATTGAATTTTCAAGACGATGTTTTCTTGGTAATTAATGAAAGCTACCGCGATTCAAAAAAGAAAGAACAAATAGAGAAGTTTCAAATTCACACTTTCAAAAGAGCCAATAACTATAAGAAAGAAGTGATTGACATCAACATCAAAGGCAAAGAAATCATCAATTGTAAAATGATGTCTACCAACAAGAATACTTTGCAATTGGTTGGATTTTATTCTAGTGTTCGCGATAACGGAAAAGCCAATAAAGAGTTGAAAGGAGTTTACAATGCGACCATTAATTTGGCTACCAATACCAATGATAATTTGAAATTCAACGAATTCGATTATGCGACGAAAGTAAAATTGTTGGGCGAAAGAAGAGCCAAAAAAGGCAAAGACTTAAAGCCATTATACAGCATTACTACTTTAATCGAGAAAAACGACGGTGGTATTATTGTACTGTCTGAATTGCAGTTTGTGTATGTAGGTCAGAGTTCCGGAATTGGTCCGCTGGCCTTTACACCGGTGACTTACACTAAAAACGAAATCATTGTGACTTGCTTAAAACCCGACGGTTCGTTGGATTGGAGTAATGTGTTACCGAAAGAACAATCGGCTACAGTAACGACCATGTCGTTTGCTTTTAGTGCTGTAGGCAGCAACGGAAGCTTTAGCGTTGGTGTTTCTATGGCTATTCCATTGGCACAAATGGGTAAAGGACCGGAATATTTGGGTGCGATTCCAATATACAAAGACGGTGTTTTAAACTTGCTTTTCAACGATAACGTAAAGAATAAAGGCGTTACTGATATTGAAGAAATCAAAGCCTTAGGCAATTATAATAATGCAGTACCATCGGTTTTTGTTTTCGACAGCAAAGGACAAATCACCCGAAAAGATCCGGAGGAAGTGATTAAAAACGAATTGGTTATTCGTCCGGGTGTATATTATCGCAAAAGTCAAAACGAATTTATCATTTATTCTTCCCGCAAGAAATTGGATAAGTTAGGCAGAATGATCTTAGAAGATTAACCCAAAAGGCTGTGAAATTTTCACAGCCTTTTGTTTTTAAATAAAATAGGCTTCATTTTTTCTACCTTTGTACTTTGTAATTCCAAACCATGACAGGACTAGTTTATAAATCAACCGGAAGTTCCTATACGGTAAGAACCGAAGACCAACAGGTTTTTGAGTGTCGTATTAAAGGAAAATTCCGCATCAAAGGCATCAAAAGTACCAATCCTATTGCTGTGGGCGATGTAGTTGATTTTGAATTAGACAATTCTACTGATGAAACCATTGGTTTGATTCATCACATTCACGATAGGAAGAATTACATCGTTCGAAAATCGGTTAATCTTTCCAAGCAAACGCACATTATTGCCGCTAATATTGATGTGGTTTTTTTACTAATAACGATTAATAACCCGCCCACTACTACCAGTTTTATCGATCGCTTTTTAGTCACCGCCGAAGCTTATGGCATAGAAGCCGTATTGGTTTTTAATAAAATTGATACTTTCGATGAGGCGATGTTGGATGAACAATTTTATTTGCAACACATTTATTCCGAAATAGGCTATCAATGTATACGCGTTTCTGCTGTTAACGGCAAAGGCATTGAAACGTTGAAAGACCTGATGAAAGAAAAAGTGTGCATGTTTTCTGGGCATTCGGGCGTAGGAAAATCAACCTTAGTCAATGCCTTAGAACCGGAGCTCAATTTGAGAACCAAACACATTTCGGAACAAAGCATGCAAGGCCAACATACTACTACGTTTGCCGAGATGTATGATTTGTCTTTCGGTGCCAAAATTATCGATACACCCGGAATCAAAGGGTTCGGTATTGTGGATATGGAACCGACCGAAATCAGCGATTATTTTCCCGAGTTTTTCCGATTGAAAGACCAATGCAAGTTTAATAACTGTTTGCACAAAGAAGAGCCGAATTGTGCCGTCAAGAAAGCGTTGGAAGAAGACAAAATTGCCTGGTCGCGCTACAATAGTTACTTGAAAATCTTAGAAGGCGATGACGAGCATTACCGTTCAGACACTTACAACGATGACAGAATCGCCAGTGATGAAACACGAAAATCATAAGGCATGAAAACAGTCATTCAAAGAGTTTCACAAGCTTCCGTAACCATAGAAGGCGAAAAAGTAGCCGATATCCAGCACGGTTTGTTGGTCTTAATTGGTTTTGAAGATTCCGACAATCAAGAAGATATTACTTGGCTATGTTCCAAAATTGCCAATCTTAGAATTTTTGGGGATGAAAACGGTGTCATGAATTTATCCCTGAAAGATACAAATGGCGACATGATAATTGTAAGTCAGTTTACCCTTCACGCCTTGACCAAAAAAGGCAATCGACCTTCTTACATCAAAGCGTCCAAACCGGAAATTGCCATTCCTTTGTACGAGCGTTTCATAGCGCAAATGGAAACTGAGTTGGGCAAGAAAATCCAAACCGGTCAATTTGGTGCAGACATGAGAGTTAGCTTGTTAAATGATGGTCCGGTTACGATTGTTATTGATACTAAAAATAAGGAATAAGATTATAAATAAAATCATAATTTTTTTATATTTGGGAAAATTTATCCCTGATGAAATCCGTTTTTTTATCCCTTTTTTTTCTTTCGCTTGTTACCCATGCTCAAAAGCTAGAATATGCAACTCTAACCATTCCCGATAGTTTAAAACAAAATGCCAATGTGGTAGTTCGGTTGAATGAAGTTTTGGTCAACATTCCCTCTCAAAAAGAGATGGTTGTCAAAACTAAAACAGTAACCACTGTTTTGAATGAGCTGGGGTTAAGTTATTTGGATCTTTCCGAAAATCATGATAAAAACAGAAAAATAACCAAGATTGAAGCGGTTGTTTATGATGCTTTTGGTAAAGAATTGAAATCGTTTAAAAGAAAGGATTTTAGAGATGTTAGTGTGGCAGATGGCGTTTCCATCTTCAATGACAACAGAGCGTTGTATTTGGATTACACTCCAACTGTTTATCCTTTTACGATGGTTTTTGAAACGGAAGTGAGCACTTCTAATACTGCTTTTTTACAACCATGGAGTCCAATGGAAGGTTATTTGGTTAGTGTTCAGAAAAGCAACATGACCATAACTTACAAACCTGAATTGAAACTCAAGGTAAAGGAAATCAATTTTTCCGGACAGGCTACTATTGAAAAAACAGAAACTGCTTCCTCCATCAGTTATGCCGCTAAAAACGTAGTTGCTCGCAAAAGAGAGGAATTGTCTCCCGGGTTTGCTAAAGTTTTTCCGATTGTTTACTTCGCCCTTGAAAACTTTTCTCTGGAAAATGTGGAAGGCACAGCTACCAATTGGGCTGAATTCGGAAAATGGTACTATCAATCTTTATTGGCCGATACCGAAGAGATTCCGGTGGAAACACAAGCAAAAATCAAACAATTAGTCGGCGACGAAAAAAATCCGATTACCATAGCAAAGTTGATTTACAAATACGTACAAGAAAAAACACGTTATGTTAGTGTTCAGGTTGGCATTGGCGGTTGGAAACCGATGTTGGCCAAAGAGGTTGATAAGTTAGGATATGGTGACTGTAAAGCATTAACTAATTATACCAGAGCACTTTTGAAAACGGTAGGTGTCGATTCATATTATACGGTAGTTTACGCAGGTAGAGATGATACTAAAGATTTACAAGAAGATTTTGCTTCTGTCCAAGGTAATCATGTGATTTTGACTTTGCCAACCGACAAGGGATTTGTTTGGTTGGAATGTACCAGTCAGGTACAACCTTTTGGTTTTCAGGGTGATTTTACCGATGATAGGAATGTTTTACTCATTAAGCCGGATGGAGGATCGATTGTAAAAACCAAAACATTTACAGAGATTGACAATAAGCGAATATTAAAAGGAAATTACAGCATATCGGCAGAAGGCCATTTAAAAGGACAAGTCACAATAGTGTCAAACGGATTGCAATATGATGCTCATTTTAACAAAATTCGAATGAGTAAAGAAGACCAAATAAAGGTTTATAAAGAAGAGTTTTCTAATATCAATAATTTATCCATTAAAAAAATTAATCTTTCAGACAATAGTCAAGCCGTAGAGTTTGGAGAAGAGCTGGCGTTAGAGGCCGAAGGCTATGCCCAAAACACCGGCGGAAAATTAATGTTTGCGCTGAATGCTTTTGACCAAAGTAATTACGTGCCCAAAAAACACAAGAGCAGAGAATTTCCTTTTCAAGTTTTAAGAGGTTACACCGAAGAGTCCGAAGTAGAGATAGTGTTGCCTGAAGGGTATATTGTAGAGGCCAAGCCCGATGGAATTCAATTGGATACAGAGTTCGGTAGCTACAAAATTGAGTTCAAAGTACTAACGTCAAATAAAATTCTTTGTGCGAGAAAGTTAGTCATCAAAAAAGGGCAATACGACAAAACCAAATATGAGAGTTATCGAAAATTCAGAGAAACTTTAGCCAAAAATGACAATTCAAAAATTATAATCACCAAAGCTTAACACAATATGAAAAAAGTAGTTGTTATCGTTTTATTATTTACCAATGCAATCTTTGCTCAAAAAAGAGAATTAGGAAAAGTTACCGTAGAAGAATTAAAAGAAAAAGAGTGTCCGGCAGATTCTTCGGCTGCAGCCGCAGTCTTGTTTAATATTGGTGAAGTCCGATTTGAGTTTCTTGAAGGCAAAGGGTTTGTAATGAAAACCAGGGTAAGAACCAAAATTAAAATTTATAAAAAAGAAGCTTATGAATTGGCCAACAAATCGGTCCGATATTACATAGGTAATAATGTAAAAGAGCGATTAAATTTTAAAGATGCTGCCACTTACAATTTAGTTGACGGAAAAGTGGAAAAATCAAAACTTAAAAGCGATGGTGAATTTGATGAGAAAATGAATAAGTTTTGGGCTCGAAAAAAAATTGCCCTACCCAATGTTAAAGAAGGTTCCATCATTGAGTATGAATACACCTTAGAGTCAGAAGGATTAGGTGTTATGGAAGATTGGACATTCCAAATGGGAATCCCGGTATTGTATAGTCAATTCAAAACAATAGTACCGGAATACTATGTTTACAAACCATTAATGAGAGGTTTCTTGATTCCTAAATTTGAAACTACCTCAAGTAATAAAACTGTCAGTTCAACCAGCAAAGAGAGGTCAGGAGGCAATATTACCACAACCTCTTTCTCTAACAATCAGTTTAGTTACAATGAAATCACTTCTGTTTACACTTTGGAAAATATACCGGCTTTAAAAGATGAATCTTTTGTGAACAACATTAAAAACTACACCGCCAGTATCGAACACGAATTAACTTCTCTGCATTTTCCCGGCGAACCCGTTAAAAATTTATCTACAACTTGGGAAAATGTAGTAAAAACCATTTATGACAGCGATAATTTTGGTCCTGAACTCAACAAAACCGGTTATTTTGATGAGGATATCAATGCTGTTTTAAAAGGGTTGAATTCTAATGAAGAAAAGATTGCAGCTATTTTCAACTTTGTAAAATCAAGAATGAATTGGAATGAGTTTTTCGGATACAGTTGTAATGATGGCGTTAGAAAAGCTTACTTGGACAAAGTTGGTAATGTTGCCGAAATCAACCTTATGTTAACTGCTATGTTCCGCTATGCCGGCTTTGAAGCCAATCCTATTGTTCTTAGCTCCAGAGGTAATGGTATTTCTATGTTTCCTTCCAGAAATGCATTTGATTATGTGATTTCCGGTATAGAGCTGAACGGTAAAATTGCCTTATTCGATGCTACCAGTAAAAATGCTTTGCCGAATATTTTGCCGATACGCGATTTGAATTGGTTTGGAAGATTGATTCGAAAAGACGGTACTTCTGTTCAAGTTGACTTAATGCCTAGTTCTAATTCAAGAGAGGTCATTAATGTTATGGCGAGTATTGATAAAGAAGGAAAAGTGTCCGGTAAACTACGTGACCAATACTTCGATTATAACGCCTTTTCTTATAGAGAAAGAAATAGTAAAGTGAATAATGAAAGTTTGGTAGAACGCATCGAGAAAGCTAATTCCGGAATGGAAGTTTCTGATTTTGAAGTGCAAAATCAAAATGACTTGTCAAAGCCTATTATTGAAAATTATAGTTTTAATACAGATAATGTTGTCGAAATAATAGGAGATAAAATGTACGTCTCGCCTTTGTTGTTCTTAACCATGGATGAGAATCCTTTCAAGCAAGAAAAGCGAGAGTATCCTGTAGATTTTATTTTCCCACATCAAAACAAATACAACATCAGTCTTACTTTGCCCGAAGGATATGAAGTTGAAACATTACCGCAACCAACAGCTGTTTCTATGCCGGAAAATATGGCTAACTTCAAATACAACTTGTCCAATAACGGTAACCAATTGCAAATTATTTATTCTTTAGACATCAACAGTGCTATTATGGGTTCAGAGGATTATGAAATATTGAAGAATTTCTTCAAGGAACTTATTAATAAGCATTCGGAGAAAGTAGTGATTAAAAAAGTATAAGATGAAATTAACCTTTTTAATTTGTTTAGGAATATTGTTCGGGTCTCATGCAGTTGCTCAAAAGCAGGCATTGGGTAAAGTTAAAAAAGAGGAACTCATGGAAAAGGTTCATCCCAAAGACAGTTCAGCCGCTGCCGCGATCATATTTAAAAAAGCCAAAACAACCTATACCTATTACGAGCAAAGCGGATTTGTCTCTTCTACAGATTTCGAAATCAAAATTAAAATTTATAAGAAAGAAGGATTTTCTTGGGCTAATTTTGAAATTCCTTATTATGTAGGCTATCAAACCTTGAACGATGAATACGTTGATATTATCAGTGCTTACACCTACAATCTGGAGGGAGATAATATCACCAAAGATAAAGTAGTCAGTCAAAGTAAATTTAAACAAACAGTCAACGAATATTGGGCAAAGCAAACTATTGCTTTTCCTAATGTTAAAGTAGGTTCTATTATTGAATTGAAGTACAAACTGAAATCGGAGAATATTTCTGTTTTACCCGATTTTCAATACCAATACGATATTCCTGTAAATTTTGCCGAATACACTACTGAAATCCCTGAATTTTATTTATACAAAGGGATGTTGCGAGGTTATGTCAAGCCCGAAATCACTTATGATGTTGAGCCGACTTCACAATCATTTTCAAGTAAGTTAGATAAAGCCTATGCCAATAAAATTTTGACTTATAATCAAATCGTAACAAATTATAAAGCTAAAGATATACCGGCATTAAAAGAAGAAGAGTATGTCAATCATATGCAAAATTACTACGCCAAGATTGTTCACGAATTAGAACTTATTCGATATCCCGAGGAAGAGCCTAAGCCCATTTCCACTACTTGGGAAAAAGTGGTCGAATCTATTTACAAAGAGGAACGCTTCGGGAAAGAACTCAAAGAGACGAATTATCATTTTGACGACTTAAGACTTCTAATTAAAAAAGATTTTACTACCAAGGACAAAATTACCGCTGTCTTTAATTTTGTAAAATCCAGAATGAATTGGGATGAAAAATACGGCTATTATACCCATAAAGGCGTGATAAAAGCCTATCAAGATAAAGTTGGCAATGTAGCCGAGATTAACTTCATTTTGTTGTCGATGCTAAAATTAGCCGGAGTAGAAGCTTATCCGGTTTTAATCAGTACCCGAGAAAACGGATTGGCCTTTTTTCCCAACAAATCCATTTTTAATTATGTGATAGTGGCTGCAGTTGACGGACAAGAAAATATATTGTTGGATGCCACCGATAAAAGTGCCGATTTGAATATATTGCCAATACGCGACTTGAACACTTCTGGGCGAATGATTCAAGACAATGGAGCTTCTTCGGAAATTGATCTTATGCCGAAATCAAATTCGAAAGAAGTATTGAATATGATGGCGCAAATCGATACACAAGGTAAAGTGTCAGGGAAAATCAGACATCAATATTTTGATTACAATGCTTACCTTTACAGAGCCAACTACAATGGAATGGCCAAGCAGAGTTTAATGGAAAGATTGGAGAAAAAATACAATGGTATTGAGATACAAGAGTATGACGTTCAAAATAATTATGATTTTACCAAGCCTATAATTGAAAATTATGCGTTTGAAGCTACAAATTCGGTTGAGATTATCGGTAACAAGATGTACGTTTCTCCGCTGCTGTTTTTTGCTTTAGAGCAAAATCCGTTCAAAAGCGAAGTCAGAGAATATCCTGTAGATTTTGGATTCCCGAATCAAGACAAGTTCAATGTTAGTCTTACCATACCGGAGGGATATACCATTGAAACAATTCCTCAGCCCAAAGCAATAGCTATGCCTGATGGCTTGGCTAATTTCAAATACAATATTTCAAATACAGAAAATGTGATACAACTCACTTACGCTGTAGATATCAATAAGGCAATCATCAATGCGGACTATTACGATGCTCTGAAAAACTTTTTCAAAGAATTAGTCAACAAACAAACCGAAAAAATTGTTCTAAAGAAAGGATAAAAATGGATATCAAAAACGCCCAAATCGAAGTCGATAATTGGATTAAAAACCACGGTGTTCGCTATTTTAACGAATTAACCAATATGGCACAACTCACCGAAGAAGTCGGTGAAGTAGCCCGAATCATCGCCCGTCGTTACGGAGAACAATCGGAAAAAGAAAGCGACAAGAACAAAGATTTAGGCGAAGAACTGGCCGATGTTGTTTTTGTGGTTTTGTGCTTGGCCAACCAAACCGGAGTCGACCTGCAAGCGGCTTTTGATAAAAAAATGGACTTGAAAACCCAACGCGACCATGATCGCCACCACAACAACGAAAAACTGAAATAAATTGAATTGGTTACTGTTAATTATCGCCGGACTATTTGAAGTTGCTTTTGCTTACTGTCTTGGTAAAGCCAAAGAAACTTCCGGTGCCGTTATGTGGTCTTGGTACGCCGGATTTCTAGCTTGCCTTACCGTCAGTATGGTACTGTTGGTCAAGGTGACTAAAGAGTTGCCCATTGGAACAGCTTATGCGGTGTGGACAGGCATCGGAGCCGTTGGTAGCGTTTTAGTCGGGATTTTAGTCTTCAAGGAACCCGCTACTTTTTGGCGCGTTTTCTTTATCAGCACGTTGATTATTTCTATAGTCGGATTAAAAGTGGTTTCGGAATAATGAACCTAAAGCTAACTTATAACCCACAACCCGCAACCCGCCAATTGCAATTCGCCATCACCGGTTCCAAGTCGGAAACCAATCGGTTGTTGTTGTTACAAGCCTTGTATCCGAATCTAAGTTTGGAAAATACCTCCAACTCCGACGATTCAGAAGTGATGTCGAAAGCATTACAAAACGAACAACCCTCAACTCACAATCCTCAACTTGTAGACGTTCATCACGCCGGTACCGCCATGCGATTCCTAACCGCTTTCTTTGCCATCCAAGAAGGAAAAGAAGTCGTCCTAACCGGTTCAACCCGCATGAAAGAACGCCCGATTAAAATTTTAGTCGAAGCCCTACAACAACTCGGCGCCGAAATCAGTTATGAAGAACAAGCAGGTTTTCCGCCGCTAAGCATCAAAGGGAAAAAGTTGACGCGCTCCAAAGTTTCCTTACCGGCTAATGTCAGCAGTCAGTATATTTCGGCCTTGTTAATGATTGCTCCAAAACTGGAAAACGGTCTGGAACTAACTTTAGAAGGCGAAATCACTTCTGTACCTTACATCAAAATGACTTTGACTTTGCTCAACGAAATCGGGGTAGAAACCTCTTTCATAGGAAATACGATTAAAGTTAACCCGCAACCCGCAACCCGCAACCCGCAACTTCTTACTATAGAATCCGACTGGTCTTCCGCGTCCTATTGGTATTCCATCATGGCGCTGTCTGAAATCGGAACCGAAATCACTTTATCAAGCTACAAACCAAACAGCTTGCAAGGCGATAGCGCTTTAGTAGAAATTTATAGTGCATTTGGAGTAGAAACGATTTTCGAAAACAATAGTATACTGTTAAGAAAAACCCATAACCCAAAACTTACAACACATAACCTACAACTCAATAACTGTCCCGACATCGCCCAAACCATAGCGGTTACTTGTTTCGGACTTGGATTACCTTGCCACTTAACGGGTTTGCATACGCTTAAAATAAAGGAGACCGATAGATTAGAAGCGTTGAAAACCGAACTGACAAAATTGGGTGCTTATATTACGGTTACTAATGATAGTTTAACTTTGGAACAATCCGAAAACATCAATCCAAACATCAGCATCAAAACTTACCAAGACCATCGCATGGCCATGGCCTTTGCACCTTTAGCGCTAAAAGTGCCGATAGTAATCGAAGAAGCCGAAGTGGTGTCGAAATCATACCCAACTTTTTGGAACGATTTAAAATCAGCAGGATTTTCAGTAGCTGAACAATAGGACACTAAAAGCCTCAGAATCTTAGTGCCTCAGCTCCTTAGCACCTCATTTTCAAAAATAAACCTTAAAACACTTGACAACGCCTATCTCACGATAGTATATTTGCAGGCGTTTGAATTTAAGAGCTTCAACATCTTAAACTTTTAAACCTTAAACTTTTAAATATTCTTAGATGAAATTATCTCATTTTAACTTTAATCTTCCGGCCGAATTACTTGCGGAATTTCCAACAGAAAACAGAGACGAATCCAGATTAATGGTCGTAAATCGAAAAACCAAAACCATCGAGCACAAACTCTTCAAAGATGTAATCGATTATTTCGACGACGGTGATGTGATGATTTTAAATAACACCAAAGTATTCCCGGCACGTATGTACGGTAACAAAGAAAAAACCGGCGCCCGTATCGAAGTGTTTTTGTTGCGTGAATTAAACGCCGAACAACGCCTTTGGGACGTACTGGTAGATCCGGCGCGTAAAATCCGTATCGGAAACAAATTGTACTTTGGCGACGACGATTCGTTAGTGGCAGAAGTAATCGACAATACCACGTCTCGCGGTAGAACTTTGCGTTTTCTATACGACGGTTCATACACCGAATTCAGAAGAAAATTAACCGAATTGGGAGAAACCCCAATCCCAAAATACATCAACCGCGAAGTAACAGAAGAGGATGCCGAGCGTTACCAAACCATCTACGCCAAAGAAGAAGGCGCTGTAGCTGCTCCAACTGCCGGTTTACACTTCTCCAAACACTTGTTGAAACGTTTGGAAATTAAAGGGGTAAACTTCGCCGAAATCACTCTTCACGTAGGTTTAGGGACTTTTAACCCGGTAGAAGTGGAAGATTTGTCTAAACACAAAATGGATTCCGAAGAGCTTATCATCAACCAAGAAGCTTGTGATACCGTTAACAGAGCTAAAGAAAACAAACGCAGAATTTGTTGCGTGGGAACTACTTCCATGCGCGCCATCGAAAGCTCCGTTTCCTCTAACAGAACTTTAAATCCATATGTGGGTTGGACCAACAAATTCATCTTCCCGCCTTACGATTTCAGCATCGCCGATTGTATGATTACCAATTTCCATACACCAAAATCGACTTTGCTCATGATGATTTCCGCCTTCTGTGGTCACGACCTAATGAAAAAAGCCTACGAAGAAGCCATCAAAGAAAAATACCGTTTCTATTCTTATGGCGACGCGATGTTAATCATCTAAAAATACAATCCCGACAGCAATGTTGGGATTTTTTTTTGGAGCTGTGTCCCGCTTTCCGCTACAATCTTTTTGGCTTTCAGAAAATGAAAAGCCAAAAAGGATTTCCACTCTAATCGGGGCTAGGGCAATCGGCGCAATAAACTTTTCCCTTTTCCCTTTTTTCTTTTTGCTTTTTTTTACTTTTACGCCAAACTAAACTACAACCATGACGTTTCAAAATACCCGCGAGTTCGCCCAACAACTGGACGCACAAGACGAACTTAAACACTACCGCGACGAATTTATTTTTCCGCAACACAACGGTAAAAACGTGGTGTACTTTACCGGAAATTCCCTAGGCTTACAACCCAAACGCACCAAGCAATATGTAGATGAGGTGATGAGCGATTGGGCCAACTTAGCCGTAGAAGGCCATTTTTACGCCAACAAACCCTGGTGGGATTACCACGAAAGATTTGCTAATCCGTTAAGTCAAATTGTAGGTGCCAAACCTTCGGAAATTACCGTAATGAACACCCTTACCATCAACTTGCATTTGTTAATGGTGTCGTTCTACCAACCTTCAGCCACTCGCTACAAAATTATCTGCGAAGAAAAGGCCTTTCCGTCTGACCAATACATGTTCCAGAGTCAGGTTGCCTTTCACGGTTACCAACCCGAAGAGGCTATTGTAGAAATCAAACGTCGCGAAGGCGAACACAATATTCGTTTAGAAGATATCATTGCCAAGATAAATGAAGTAGGCGAGGAGCTGGCTTTGGTCTTAATCGGAGGTGTCAATTATTACACCGGACAAGTTTTCGATATGAAAGCTATTACCGAAGCCGGACATAAAGTAGGCGCCAAGGTCGGATTCGATTTAGCACACGCCGCCGGAAATATCGAGTTACACTTACACGATTGGAATGTCGATTTTGCCGCTTGGTGCAGTTACAAATACATGAACTCCGGACCCGGAAATGCTTCCGGTTGTTTCGTACACGAAAAACACCACACGACCAACTTACCGCGTTTTGCCGGTTGGTGGGGACACAACAAAGAACGCCGCTTTAAAATGGAACCGCAATTTGATCCGGTAAACGGTGCCGACGGTTGGCAAGTGAGTAATTTACCCATTTTGTCGTTAGCACCGTATTTGGCTTCAGCCGAAATGTTTGCCGAAGTCGGTATGGAAAAACTTATTAAAAAGCGCAATCAGCTAACCGCGTATTTAGAGTTCATTTTACACGAAATCGACGCCGAGTTAGAAGGAGCCGAATTTGAAATCATCACACCGTCCAATCTGGAAGAGCGCGCCTGCCAACTTTCGGTTTTCTTGCACGGGCAAGGCCGAAGTCTGTTCGATTACTTAATGCAAAACGGCGTCATCACCGATTGGCGCGAACCTAATGTGATTCGCCTAGCGCCGGCGCCATTCTATTGCTCGTATGAGGATATGTACGAGTTCGGTCAAATCTTAAAACAAGGAATACTTAAACTAAACAATAAATAAAAGGAATATTTAATGATTGTCATTCCGACAAAGGAGGAATCGCATAACATTCATAACAACAATTATGTGATTTCTCGTTCCTCGAAATGACAAAAAGCAATCAAACATGACAAAACAACAAATCATAGCCAATTTCGATCCTTCGCAACCCGGTTTAGCCGATGCTACCGTATTTGGATTGCCCTTTTCAGCCGAACAAAGTGAGATTATTGTAATTCCTGTGCCATGGGAAGTAACCGTAAGCTACGGTGCCGGTGCTTCGGAAGGTCCGGATGCGGTATTAGACGCTTCTTTTCAAGTCGATTTGAACCACCAAGACTTTCCGGAATTGTGGAAACTTGGAATTTATCTTGACGAAGCGCCTGCACATTGGAAAAAGAATTCCGAGAAATACAAAGATTTAGCACAACCGATTATCGAGTTGTTGGAAAGCGGTGAAGCTGTAGAAAATTATCCCGCACTCCAAGCTGATTTGGATAAAATCAACAAAGTGTGTCGCGAGTTGCACACAGAAGTCAAAGACCGTGTATTACACTGGATGCAACAAGGTAAAAAAGTAGTCCTTTTGGGTGGAGATCATTCCACACCGCTGGGCTATTACGAAGCTTTGGCATCGGTTCATGACAATTTTGGAATCCTGCATTTGGATGCGCACATGGACTTGCGAATTGCTTACGAAGGATTTACTTATTCTCATGCTTCTATCATGTACAATGCGTTGCAAATTCCGCAGATTTCTAAATTAGTGCAAGTGGGGATTCGCGATTTCTGTGAACAAGAAGTTGAGGTAGTTAAAAAAGCTAACGGTCGCGTATTGGTGAATACGGACGCCGATTTAAAAAAGGAATCCTTCGAAGGTAAAACTTGGGCAGAACAATGTGATGCTATTATTGCTTCCTTGCCGCAAAAAGTATGCATCAGTTTTGATATTGATGGCATGTATCCATGGTATTGTCCCAATACAGGAACACCGGTTCCGGGCGGATTTTCGTTTGAACAAGCCACGTATTTGTTCAATAAATTAGCCGAAAGCGGTAAAGAAATTATCGGCTTCGATCTGGTAGAAGTTGCTCCGGGTGAAACCGACGATTGGGACGGCAATGTAGGTGCCCGAATGTTATTTCACATGTGTGGTGTCTTAGCCAAAAACAACGGATTGCAAGTTGGCCAAAAAATCAACTTCCAAAGACAATAAATTCAACAATAACCCTTTCGCTAACGAGAGGGTTTCTTTTTCGTATAAATTTCCAAACTTCGTACTGCTCACTTCGTACTTCGTGCCTTCCAATTCCTTATATTTGAGTATTCAATCCCTTTCCTATGAAACGCATTAAGAAAATCCTACTGGCCCTATTTGTTGTCGTTGTTTTAATTGTCATTATCGGAGCCGCCTATTTGCAATACACCAAGCCGAGTTATGAAGGCGAGTACCAACTCCAAAATTTAGCCAATGAAACTACGGTTTACTATGACGACTATGGTGTGCCGCATATTTATGCCGACAACCAAAAAGATGCGATGACCACTTTGGGTTATGTGCATGCGCAAGATCGTTTGTGGCAAATGGAACTCATGCGCCGAATTGCTCCTGGACGATTGGCTGAGATTTTTGGTGGTGCGGCTCTCAAAACCGACAAGTTCTTTGCCGGTATCGGAATTGATGAGAATTCGGCTAAAGCGGTAGCTCAATTGGATATAAAATCGCAGACATATATTTTAGCGCAAGCTTATTTGGATGGTATCAATCAGTATATCGATAACGGAACGACTCCGGTAGAGATTCAACTGTTGGGAATCAAACAAGAAAAATTTACGTTGAAAGACGTTTACAATGTATTCGGTTTCATGTCGTTTAGTTTTGCGATGGCGCAAAAAACCGATCCTTTGATGACCGATATCCGTGACCGTTTTGGTATGGATTATTTAAAAGATTTTGGGATTAATGGCGATCTCGGAACCCAACAATTACAATCATTTCAAGGGAAATATAAGGAATACAGCGAAATCTCCAAATCCGTGGCCAATTTGCTTGAAGCTTCTCCGGTACCGGCTTTTATCGGCAGTAACAGTTGGGTAATTGGTGCCGAAAAAACCAAAAACGGCAAAGTGATTTTAGCCAATGATCCGCACATCATGTATGCCCAACCCGGAACTTGGTACGAAGCGCACATTGTTTGTCCCGATTACGAAATCTATGGTTATTATATCGCCGGAACGCCATTTCCGCTTTTAGGTCACAATCACGATTATGCCTATGGCTTAACCATGTTTGAAAATGACGATGTCGATTTCTTTGCCGAAGAAGAAAATCCAAATGACGCCAAGCAATACAAAACGCCGGATGGTTATAAAAATTATACCTATCAACAAAAAATCATTAAAGTCAAAGACAGTGCTGAAGTGAAGCTGAACATAAAAACCAGCCAACACGGACCTATTGTCAACGGTTTGTTGGACGGTTTGCAAAGCGATAAATCCGTGGCCATGTCATGGATTTACACCCAGCAAAAAAACCGAATTTTAGAAGCGGTTTACGCCTTGTCACATTCGGAGAATTTGGAGCATTTTCACAACAGTATTGAACTCATTCACGCGCCGGGATTGAACGTAATGTACGGCGACGCCAAAGGCAATATCGCCTGGATTACTTCGGGTAAACTCTATAAATTGCCCAAAACCGTTAATGGTAATTTCATCTTAAATGGCACTAACGGAACTGACGACCAAAAAGAATGGTTGCCGTTTGCTCAAAATCCGCAAGCAATCAATCCGCCGTGGCATTATGTGTACAGTTCGAACAACCAACCTTCGCCTATCAACGGCTATTTGTATCCGGGTTACTATTTGCCCAAAGATCGCGCCGTGCGAATCGACGGTTTGCTAAAAGTCAAAAATAATTGGACCAAAGAAGACGTTTCCAAAATGATCGTCGATAACACTTCGGCAACCGCTCAAACCATAGTGGGTAATATGACTCGACCGTTGCAAATCCAAGATTTCACAGCCAACGAAAAACAGGCATTATCGGTATTGCAATCCTGGAAAGCCACACATGAATTGAAAGACATCGCGCCAACGATTTACAACAAATGGTTTTATCATTATTTGAAAGCCACTTTGGAAGATGAATTTGGAGAAGAGAACTTTAAGTTGTTACTCAGCACGCATATTGTCAAACAAATGATAGAAAACCAAACAGCAAATGCCACTTCGCCTTGGTGGGATAATGTGGCTACCAAAGACAAAAAAGAAACCCAATCAGAAATCCTAACCCAATCGTTTAAACAAGCTGTAGCTTCTTTGGAAACCCAATTAGGCAATGATGTTTCGCAATGGCAGTGGAGCAAAGTACACCAAGTGACCTTCCAACATCCGATAGGGAAAGTAAAATTGTTCAGTAGTTTTTTCAATGTGGGGCCGTTTCCGATATCCGGTACGAATGAAGTCATCAACAACCAATTGTTTATCTATACCGATGATGCGATTCTTCCAATCAAAGGCGGACCGTCAACCAGACGCATCGTCGATTTTTCAGATGTCGAAAACAGTTGGAGTGTGTTGCCCACCGGCCAAAGCGGTAATCCGATGAGTAAACATTACAGTGACCAATCGGAACTGTTTGTCAACGGTAAATTCAGAAAAATGAAGTTGAATAAAAAGGAGATTGAATCATCTTCTACTAAAGTTGTTTTCCGACCTAAAAGCTAAAACGCATCCGGATTTTCGATGATTTGAGCCGCGCGCTGTTTGTGTTGGAATAACTCTTCGGGCTTCATTTTTTGCAACAAACTTAGCATCATCGCCATGCGTTGGTTGTTTTGAAAATGCGCTTTTTTGTCGTCTAAAAAATTCCAATACAAACTGTTGAATGGACAGGCGTTGTCGCCGAATTTGTCTTTTACCTTATAATGACAGGAATCACAATAGTTACTCATTTTTTGGATGTAACTTCCGGAAGACACATAAGGTTTGGTTGCCAAAATGCCACCATCGGCATACTGACTCATCCCTCGAGTATTGGGCAATTCTACCCATTCAATGGCATCGATATATACGCCCAAATACCAAGCGTCAACGGCATCGGGATGGCGTTGGGTAAGTAGGGAAAAATTACCAATCACCATTAATCGCTGAATGTGATGCGCGTAAGCGTCGTTCAAACTCTGACGTAGCGCTTGGTGCATGCAATTCATTTTGGTTTTTCCCGTCCAATACATATCAGGCAAAGGTTCGTGGTTTTCTAAAGCGTTCATTTGAGCATAATGCGGCATTTCTTTCCAGTAAATCCCGCGTACATACTCGCGCCAACCCAAAATCTGGCGCACAAAGCCTTCCACTTGCGCCACCGTAATTCGCTCCTGATTTTGATAATAATGCTGTACAACCGTATCGATGACTTCTTTTGGAGAAAGCATTTTTGAGTTCAATGCAAAAGACAAACGCGAGTGAAACAGATGTGGCTCGGTAGTGTGCATGGCATCTTCATAGGTACCGAAATGCGGCAATAATTCATGACAGAAATACTGCAATTGTTCCAAACATTCGGCTCTGGACGTCGGCCAAACAAAGTTATGAGTGTCGATAGTTCCAAAGGTAATCACACCGGCCTTTTGGATTTCAGCTACAACATCAGCTACTGTTTTTGAAAATGCTTTGGCTTTTGGAACCGGAACTTCTCCCTTGTATTTTTTGCGGTTGTCGTGGTCAAAATTCCATTGGTTGCCCAGCGGTTGATCGCCTACCATCAGCACTTGGTGTTTCTTGCGCATCATGCGGTAGAAGCTTTCCATTAACAGTTGTTTCTTGCCTTGGAAAAACCGACCCAACTCGGTTCTTTCGGTGTAAAAATGTTCCGTGTCACATGCTATTGAAGAGATTCCTATAGTTTGACAAATTCTTTTTAATTGTTCGTCCAAACGGTATTCATCCGGGAGCTGGTACTCAAAATGCGTGATGTTCAGCCTTGCAATTTCGCGTTGGATTACCTTTTCAAAATCGTGTAAATTATCGGTGTCCGAGATTTTATAATAGCGCACCTGATGTCCGTTTTGCTGCAGATTATCTGCAAAGTTCCGCATCGCCAAAAAGAAGGCAGTAACTTTTTGAATATGGTGTTTTACGTAATCGGTTTCCTGACGGACTTCCGCCATTAAATACAAGACAGTGTCATCTTTAGTTTGGAACCAAGAATGATTCGAGTTTAATTGGTCGCCTAAAATCAGTCGGAGTGTTTTCATTTAAAATAGACTTGTTTGTAACCAAAGTTTTTGAAAGGCACCATTACTGTCGTACATTTCCGCTTGGCGTTTGATGTTGAATTTTCGGTCACGCGGATCATTGCCAACGCCCGAGTTGTAGATCCAATTCCCGTAATTGGAATGCACATCATAATCAATTAGCATACTTTCAAAATAAGCAGCGGCTATGCGCCAATCTTGTTCCCATTCTTTGGCCCAAAAACTGGCCACGTTTTGCCGTCCGCGATTACTCATCCAACCGGTTTGTTGGAGTTCAATCATGTTGGCGTTTACAAAAGGTTCTTTGGTTTGTCCGTTGGTCCACTGTTGGAAGGCTTTCGGGTGAAATTTCCAGTCGTAATTTTTTCCTAAAATGCCTTGTAATTGGAAAATTTTGTTGCCGTGTTTGAGCGAAATGTATTTGAAATAATCGCGCCAAATGAGTTCGAAAATCAACCAATAGGTATCTTCATTGGCGCCGATTTCTTTTTCGTAACGTTTCACTTCCCAATAAATGGTTCGTGCCGAAATACTGCCGTTGGCCAACCAAGCTGAAAGTTTGGAGCTGTAATCTTTACCCACCAAACCATTGCGTGTTTTTTTGTATACCGATAGTTTTTTGGTTTCCCAAAAGTATGCCTCAATACGAGCAAGTGCTTGGTTTTCGCCGCCCTGAAAAGGGAAAGCGGTTTTCGGAGGTGTTTCAAACACTTCGTATCCTAAATCGGTTAGTGAAGGAATTACAGTGGTGTTTTCTACTAAATTCGAATCGGGAAGTTTTGGCGTTTCCAAACGACTTTTTACGCGTACCGTTTTTTCACATTGTTTGCGGAATTCGGTAAAAACTTCGGGGATTTTTTTGAATTCGGTGTACGGAATGTCCTCGGGATGGAATAAAAACTGGTCATAGGTTTCCTGCCAAGTGATGTTTTTCAGTGCGCTTTTCAACGCATCAGTTACAGCTGTTTCTTCTGACGTCCATTCTTTTTGAAGATAAATAGCTTCGATATTATAGTCTGTAATCAGTTTCGGAATTGTTACTTCCGGTTTTTCCAAATAGACCAATAAACTGATTTGCTGTTGCTGTAAATTGTGCCTCAATTCCTGTATCGTTTCCATCAGAAATTTAGCCCTGAACTTTTCTGTTTTCTTAAAACCATATTCGGTTTCGGCAAAATGCCTCGGGTCGAAGCAATACAAGGCGATGACTTGTTCACTTTCTTTTACGGCTTGGTATAAAGCCGTTTGGTCGTTCACCCGTAAATCATTACGAAACCAAACTAAGCTTGTTTTTTGTTTTTTCTGCATCGGTCACTACAATAAAGTACATAATTCCAATTTTTCTCCCATTTTTTGCGCCAACTGAAAGGCAATCCGCAGCTTTTGCAAATTTTTTCGGGCAAGTTCACTTTTTTATGTGCCATTTTTTAAGATGGATTTGGTTGGTGTGTTCGGACGCGCATAGTCAAATCGGTCCACAATTTTAGGCAAACAGTAGCCGTCTAATCCGTTTACAGCTACTACTTCTCCTTGGTCGAGTTGCAGCCAATAATCGTTATGTAACATTTCGTCTCG
The DNA here is from genome assembly GCA_002786385.1 of Flavobacterium sp. FEMGT703F. Taxonomy (GTDB): domain Bacteria; phylum Bacteroidota; class Bacteroidia; order Flavobacteriales; family Flavobacteriaceae; genus Flavobacterium; species Flavobacterium cheonhonense. The sequence goes on along the minus strand of PGCN01000015.1, from coordinate 18,463 downwards.
AAAATGAATTTCTTCAATGGCCGCTATGATGTGTATGGTGTTGTTTTCCACAATTTCGTATTCGTTTAAGTAGCGACACAACAATTTAACCGGACTGTCTTTTACAAACGGCACATCAATGTCAGACAAGTATTCTTGTTCCAAATTCACCATTTCAAACTCTGAAATTTCAGCATCAAAGCTCGCGGATGTTTGGTGGGCTTGGGCAATCATGTTTTGAGCGATATGATTGACTGTAAAGTAACCGGTCGCTTTGAGGTTGTTGTAAGTGTTTCTGGGCACTACATTCGGACGCAAGATAAATCCCAACAAAGCCGGACTGCTGCCCAAATGGGTTACACTGGAAAAAACAGCTACATTAGGAATTCCATTTGGCGATTTGGTTCCGATGAGGTTGGCCGATTTATAACCGGTGCAACTGTTAATTAGGTTCAGCCGGTGTATTTTGGAAAGCGAATCCCATTCGGAACACTTAATTTTTTTCATGTTTTTTTTCTTTCAAAGGTAATTTTTGTTTAACTAAAATAAAAAATAATTAAACAAATTTTATGATTTTGACCAAATAAATAAGGTTTCTGGGTTTTACTTCCGTAATATTTCAGTAATTTTGCCTAACTTTTTTTCAAGATTTCATGCAAACTCCACAAAAAATTGCTGTAGTAGGTTCCGGTTTAGTTGGTACTTTATTGGCAATTTATCTTAAAAGACAAGGACATACCGTACATGTTTTTGATAGAAGTCCGGATATTAGAACGGTCGAGTTTTCAGGACGTTCTATTAATTTGGTGATGTCCAATCGCGGTTGGAAAGCCATGGCGGATGTGGGTTTAGATGATGAGATTCGGAAAATCGGGATTCCGGTGGATAAAAGAGCGATTCACCTCAAAGACGGCAAACTCAATTACCAATATTACGGCAAAGACGGCGAAGCTATTTTTTCATTATCGCGTGGTGTTTTAAACCGAAGAATGATAGATTTGGCAGAAGCGGAAGGTGTGGTGTTTTTCTTCGAGCACAAGATTTGGGACGTAACTTTAGCTACAGCTACGCTTCACATTGGGGAAACCGAAAGAGGCGAGTGGACAGAATTGCAATATGATAAAGTATTTGGCGCCGATGGTGCTTTTTCCAGAATTCGCCATCGCATGCAACGCCAAAGTATGTTTGACTACTCGCAAGAGTTCATGAAAATTGGGTACAAGGAGTTGCACATCCCGGCCAATCCCGATGGGACACATAAAATAGACCAAAACTCTTTACACATTTGGCCTCGAGGGAATTTTATGTTAATGGCTTTGGCCAATTTAGACGGCAGTTTTACTTGTACGTTGTTTATGCCATTTGAAGGCGAAAATTCGTTTGAGCAATTAAAAGATGAAGCTGCTTTGGTGGCTTTCTTCGCCAATTATTTCCCGGATACCGCAGCAGTGATTCCCGATTTGGTTCGAGATTTCTTTAAAAATCCCACCAGTTATTTGGCGATTATGAAGTGTTATCCTTGGACGTTTGAAGATAAAGTAGCCTTGATTGGCGATGCTTCTCACGCTATTGTTCCATTCTATGGTCACGGAATGAATGCCGGTTTTGAAGACATTACGGTTCTGAGTGAAATGATGACAAAATATGGAGACGATTGGGAAACCATTTTCGCCGAATATCAAAAATCGCGCAAACCTAATGCCGATGCTATAGCCGAATTGTCGCTGCGCAATTTCATCGAGATGAGCACCAAAACCGCCGATGAAAAGTTTTTATTGCAAAAGAAAATAGAAAAATGGTTCTCCGACAAACATCCCGACAAATGGATGCCGCTTTACAGTCGCGTTACCTTTAGTTTGCAGCCCTATTCCGAAGCTTTGGCCATAGGTGATTTCCAAAATCAAATCATGGAACAAGTGATGCAAATGCCGAATATTGAAACCATTTGGAATAGCGAGGAAGTCGAAAACAAAATCATTGATTTACTGAAGTAAGTTTTATGGGAGCTATTTCCGGCTGTGCGCTCTATCTTTTTACTTGTTCTCGATACTTTTGTTTCGCTTCTCGAATGCCTCGAGAAACAAAACAAAAACTCGAACTGACGTAAAAAGGATGCCGCTGCCATCCGGGCTAGGGCTTATTCTGTTTCCCGATGAACTTTGGTAAAATCGAATGCCGGTTGGCAAATCGCAATATATTCACAAGGTTCGTCAAACGGATTGGAATATTGTACTCGGGTGTTTTTTTCAATTTTGATGGATTGACCGGCTTCCAAGATTACGGTTTCATCTTCAATAATAAACTGCTTTTTTCCGGAGATTATATAGGTATATTCGTCAAACTCCGGTGTTTGAAAAGGTTCGCTCCAATGTGGAGGTGCAACCATGTGAGCGATGGAAATGTCATTGTTAGCAGTTGCGGCTTTTCCGTGGTGCTCTTCTATTAGTTTTCCGTCGGTGGTTGGTACCACAAAAGGATTTTTTTGGATAAAATATTTACTCATAATCTTTGTTGAAATTAATCCCAAGTATATTTCCAGCTGCCGTCACTTTGCTTTTTCCAAACGGTATGAAAAACACCTTTGAATTCGCGTTCTTTGCCTTGAAAATCTTTGATAGACCAGACGTAGTTGCCATAAGTATACCCCATAGTGCCGTCGTTGGAAACGTCTACATGATTAGGTGTCCAAGTTACTTTAGCTGATTGGTATTTTTGATCGCTGTAGTACAATTTGATGTTTTCTTTGCCGATAATGAGTGTGTCGTTTTCGCGTTTGATGACTGCGTTACTGTCGGCAAATGTATAAAACGCTTCCGGGATACCTTTGGTTTGCGCCATGGTTTTGAAATCTTCTTCCGCTTTTAAAACTTCTTTCTTGAAAGGTTCTAAATCAACTTGGGTTATAACTTCTTTTTTGTTACAACTAAAAAAGGCAACCGTTAAGAGCGTTAAGGCTATTTTTTTCATAGTTTAATTATTTTTTAAAGATAAAATAAACGGCCAATATCAGAAATACAAACCCAACGGCATGATTCCATCTAAAGGTTTCGTTTTTGAAAAACAGCAGTGAAAAAATCACAAAAATGATAAGGGTAATCACTTCTTGTATGACTTTTAATTGCATCAGTGAAAACGGTCCGCCGTTGCCTTGAAAACCTATTTTGTTGGCGGGAACCTGAAAGCAATATTCAAACAAAGCCAATCCCCAACTGATTAAAATGATGGTAATCAATCCGGCGTTTTCAAACCATTTCAACTCTTTAAATTTGAGATGTCCGTACCAAGCCAAGGTCATAAAAACATTCGACAATATTAATAGTCCTATAGTTAAAAACGACTTCATTATTTGCGGAATAATTTGTTTAAAATTCCGAATACGCCACGAATAAAGGTGGCACTCGTTACCACTTTAGTAACCGATTTTCCGATGACTTCCGCAGTACTCGGCTCGTTGCTTTTTCTTTCTTCTTGTTTTGTCTCAGCTTCAGCCTCAACTTCGGCCTGTTGGTTGGCGGCTTCAATTTTTTGCGTCAACATTTCGTAGGCGCTTTCGCGGTCGATGGCTTCGGCGTATTTTTTAACTAATTTCGATTTGGCGTTGATTTCTGCTATTTCCACATCGGTTAAAACATCCATGCGACTCATAGGGGCGCGCATCATAGTCGCGGCTAACGGAGTTGGAATTCCTTTTTCGTTTAGAGCCGTTACAAAAGCTTCACCGATTCCGAGTGACGTCAAAACTTCATCTGTTTTGTAATAATCGGAAACCGGGTAGTTTTCGGCAGTTTGCTTGATGGCTTGGCGGTCTTTAGCCGTAAAGGCTCTCAAGGCATGTTGGATTTTCAGTCCCAATTGCGCCAAAACACTGGCCGGAACATCCATAGGGTTTTGGGTGATGAAATACACACCGATACCTTTGGAGCGAATCAGTTTAATAATGGTTTCGATTTGGTCGAGTAGGGCATCGCTGGCTTCGTTAAAAATCAGGTGTGCTTCATCTATAAAAATCACCAATTCCGGTTGGTCGGCATCGCCTTTTTCCGGCATTTGTTGGTAAATTTCGGCTAACAAACTCAGCATGAAGGTCGAAAATAACTTCGGTTTATCTTGAATATCGGTCAAACGGAGAATGTTTACGTAGCCTTTGCCGTTTTCATCAATGCGCATTAAATCGTCTATTTCAAACGACTTTTCACCAAAGAAAATATCGCCGCCTTGTTGTTCTAATTCGATTATTTTTCTCAGAATTATGCCGGTGGTTGACGTGGAAATTTTGCCGTAGTGTTCTTGAATTTCTTCTTTGCCTTCTTCGGTGATGTAGTTGATGACTTTTTTGATGTCTTTCAAATCCAGCAAAGGCATTTTTTTGTCATCGCAATATTTAAAAATAACAGCGACAACACCGGCTTGGGTGTCGTTCAAATCGAGTATTCTGGAAAATAAAACTGGTCCGAATTCAGAGACAGTAGCCCTTAGTCTAACGCCGTTTTGTTGGGAAAGCGACAACAGTTCAACCGGGAAACTATCAGGTTGGTAAGGAAGGTTGATTTTAGCGTGACGTTCAGTGATAAAAGGCTTTTCTTCACCTGCTTTGGCAATGCCTGAAAAATCCCCTTTAATGTCCATCATCAAGACAGGTATCCCGAAAGAAGACAATTGTTCTGATAGGACTTGGATGGTTTTGGTTTTACCCGTTCCGGTGGCTCCGGCTATGAGTCCGTGACGGTTTAATGTCTTCAATGGTACTTTGACAAAAGTATCCGGTAGTGCTTCTCCGTTAAACATAGCGCCACCCAGCGTAATGCTTTCGCCTTTGAATTGATAGCCCTCGTTGGTGTATTTTGAAAATTCAGCTGTTGCAGTCATGGTTGCATTTGTAGTTTTATAAAGGTAAAACAAAATAAGGTTTTTTTTTGAAACCTGAAAAATGTTGTTAACTCTTTTGCATAAAGGAAAGCAATAATTTTAAATTCCCGAAAATGTTTTCGTTAAAAAATACAATTTCAGGATTTTTTGCGTTGTACTTATATAAAGATGATTAAAACCTTGAAAATTAGGCTTATTTTTATTGATTATTTAAGGATTGTTTTAAAACACATTCATACCCTTTAAAACCGATGATTTGGGATATGTTATTAAAACCAAAAAAAGTTTTTTTATTTCAAGTAAAAAATTAAATTTGTCCCTAATCAAGTTTATTAACAACTAAAACTTATAATTTATTTAAAACTTTTAAAATTTAAAAAAATGGCAAACGTTAAAAAAGAATCTGGTTCAAACGGTTTAGGGATGATGTCTGGAATCATCATTGTAGCATGTATTTTTGTTGGTTGGATTATTTGGAACTTCATCATGGGTGCAGGTTCTAACTTTGAAGGTGGTGTAAATACAGGTCACCCACTACCTGGTAACTATTTAGCAATGGTATACAAAGGAGGTCCGATTGTACCTGTTTTGATGGGATTGTTTTTGATGGTAATCGTGTTTTCAATTGAGCGTTTCTTTGTAATCACTAAAGCAGGTGGAAAAGGAAACTTAGATACTTTCATGAGAAATGTACAAGCTAGTGTAAAAGCTGGTAACATTGATGACGCTATCACAGCTTGTGACAAACAACAAGGTTCTGTAGCTAACTCAATTAAAGCGGCATTGGTAAAATACCAAGAAGTTAAAAAAGAAGGATTTACAAGCGAAGAAGCTGCTGAAACTATCCACAAAGAAATCGAAGAAGCTACCTCATTAGAAATGCCGATGTTAGAGAAAAACATGACTATCTTGTCAACATTAGTAGCTTTAGGAACTTTAGCAGGGTTGTTAGGAACTGTAACCGGTATGATTAAAGCGTTTGGTGCGTTAGCTTCTGCAGGTACTCCTGACCAAGCAGCGTTAGCAAACGGTATTTCTGAGGCCTTGATCAACACTGCTACAGGTATCTCTACTTCAGCTTTAGCGATCATCACTTACAACTTCTTTACTTCTAAAATTGATACGTTAACTTACTCTATCGATGAGGCAGGTTCTACTATTGTGAACACATACAGAAAATTCAGAGGAAGTTTAAAATCATAATACAATAGTTGAAAAACTTATTGTACTTAATAAAACAAATAAATGGCTAAAGTAAAATCTCATAAGGCGGCAGGAGCCATCGACATGACGGCGATGTGTGACGTAGCTTTCCTTTTACTTACCTTCTTTATCTTAACAGCAACGGCAAAAATGCCTGAGCCGTTACCGGTGGACACACCATCTTCAACAGTTCAAACTAAATTGCCGGAAACCGGATTAGTAATGATTACTGTAGGGAAAAGTGAGGGTAAAGAACAAGTATTTTATGGAATGAAAGACAGAGCTATCCGTTCGGGTGCTTTGGATTATATGGCTCAGAAATATAATGTAACTTTCACAGAGGAAGAAAAAGCGCAATTCGCATTAGTGGATGAGTTTGGAGTTCCTATAGAAGGTTTAAAAGCATTACTGGCTATGAAAGCTTCGGATAGAGTGAAAAAAGGAGTACAATCAGGGATTCCATGTGATTCTATCAACAATCAATTACAAGATTGGATACAAGGCGCAAGAAAAGCAAATATAGATGAAGGTGCTGATAAAGAACTTCAATTTGCTATCAAAGGCGATGCTAAAGAGTTATATCCTCAAATCAAAAGAGTGATGGATATACTACAGGACCAAAAAATCAATAGCTTTAATTTAGTTACTGGTTTAAGAGGAAAAGATTATTAATATTAATAACAGTACAAAATGGCTGAATTAAATACCGGCGACAGTGGCGGCGGCAAAAAAGGCAGTAAAAAGGTAAGAAGTAAAAAATCCAATGCCAAGGTAGACCTTACCGCAATGGTGGACTTAGCGTTCTTATTGATTACTTTCTTTATGTTAACCACGTCACTATCCAAACCACAATCTATGGATTTAGGTTTGCCGGATAAAGAAGATAAAGATGAACCGAAAACGGATATTAAAGTTGATCAAAGAAGAACCGTGACTATCATCATGGGGAAAGACAACAAAATCAAATGGTTTCACGGTTTGTTAGAAAGTCCTGAACCGGGAGGAGCACCAACCGATGCAGTGTATGGTAAAAACGGAATCAGAAAAGAAATTTTAAAAAGAGTAGCTTCGATTCCACAAGTAACTGGCGATAAAAAGAAAGGATTGATTGTAATTATTAAGCCTACTAAAAAAGCCACGTACAGAAACTTAGTTGATATTTTAGATGAGATGGCAATTTGCGACGTTCCAACGTATGCTATTGTAAACGATATCACTCCTGAAGAGCAAAAACTAGTAGATGAAATGAACAAGTAATGTCTTGTACTAATCTTTAAAAAGTAAAACAATGAAATTAGACTTATTAAAAAGACAGTGGATAGACATCGTTTTTGAGGGACGTAATAAAGCCTATGGTGCTTATGAGTTGCGAAAAGAAAACCCAAAAACTACTTTGCGTTCACTACTGATAGGGGCTTTCATTTTTGGTGTTGCCGTGGCTTCTCCGTTAATTGCGGATTTGATTCCGGACAGCTCTGATGAAGATGCCAGTTTAGACAAAAAAATTGTAACGATTAAGTTGCCGCCTAAAGAAGAGCAACCTAAAGACTTACCGCCACCGCCACCGCCACCGCCAAAAGTAGATCAAGTAAAATTTGTGAAACCGGTAGTTGCGAAAACAGAAGAGATTGTGGAAGAACCGCCTAAAATGGAAGAAATCAAGGATAAAAAACTTGGTGATGAAACCATCAAAGGAGATCCGGATGCTCCGCTAACTTTAGAAGACGCGGGAACAGGACCGAGCCAAGTGGTAGAAGAAGATAACAACATCTATAACACAGCCGGTATCGAGGTTAAGCCAGATTTCCCTGGAGGTTTAGAGAAGTTTTACAAGTTTATCGGTAAAAACTTCCAAGTTCCTGAAGAAGAAGGATTGAAAGGGAAGATTTTTGTAACTTTCGTAGTTGAGAAAGATGGTTCGTTAACAGATATTAAAGTATTAAGAGATATTGGATACGGAACCGGAAAAGAAGCCATCAGAGTTTTAAAATCTTGTCCTAAATGGAATCCGGGTGAACAGAATGGTAAAAAGGTAAGGGTATTGTACTCGTTGCCGATTTCAATCCAGTCAGCCGAATAAATGATTTCAAATTTCATACAAAATTTCAAGAAGAAATCGCTTAAAGAGCGATTTCTTCTCGTTATTAGCTTATTGAACTTTTTAGCCTTTTGTTTTTTAGGATCACTCCTTTTATTTTGGGACAAGTTAAAGTTAAATTTGCCTAATAATTTACAGCTTATAGTAGGTTGTTTGATAATAATTTTCGGATTTATACGTTTTACAACTCAGGTCAAACGTTTAAACAATAATGATGATGAATAAAGTAGCTAAAACCGTAGTTGGTTTTTTTCTTTTAACCCTGCTTTTTGTTTTTTCTTGTCAAAAGAAATCAGAGGAGTCAGTGGATACTATTATTGAAGGTAAGGCTACAATTTATGTAGACGAATCGATTTTGCCCATAATCGAAGATGAGCAAGCCGTTTTTGAAACCCAATACAATGCCAAGTTGCAGTTGGTGCCCAAATCTGAGAATGAAGTTTTAAACGCTATGTTTAACGACACAGCGGCCATTGCGGTATTGACCAGAAATTTAACCAAAGAAGAGCTTAACGCTTTTCAGGCTAAAAAAATCAATCCTAAAATTACACCATTTGCAACCGATGCTGTTGCTTTAATCAGAAGTAAAACTTCTAATGATACCCTTATTGAGCTGCAGGATGTTATCGATTTCATCAATGGCAAATCCATCAACTCAATCAAAGGATTGGTATTTGATAATGCTAACTCCAGTACGGTTCGTTACCTGTCGGATTTAGTCGGTATTCCGGTAAACAATCAAAAAAATGTATTTTCTCTTAAAACCAATCAGGAAGTCATTAAGTATGTGGCCGAGCACGATGGAATGATTGGTGTTGTTGGGATTAATTGGATTTTTCAACCGCCGTTGGATTTGCAGGAATCTGTTGATAAAGTCAATGTTCTTGGGGTAAAAGATACCAATGCTGCTACTTTCGCGTTCCCAACACAAGACAATCTTGCACAAGGTAAATATCCTTTGGCACGCCATTTGTACTTCGTGAATTGTCAAGGATATTCCGGATTAGGAATGGGCTTTGCTTCCTTCTTAGGAGGTGAAAGAGGTCAACGCATTATTTTAAAATCAGGTTTGGTTCCTGAGCGTGTTCCTTCCCGAAAAATTATGATTAGAAACAAAATAACTAAAGATAAAAATTAAAAATTGCAAGATGAACAAGTTTAAAATATTCAGCTTAGCCTTAGTAGCAACAACCGTTGCTAAGGCACAGGATTTGGAAACAGCGAAGAAGGCTATTGATGCTGAACAATTTGAAAAAGCTAAATCGTTATTAAAATCTGTTATACAAGCTAAACCGGCTAACGGTAAGGCTGCTTTTCTATTAGGTAATGTTTATTTAAAACAAAACATTGCTGATTCTGCTACTATCTTTTTTCAAAGAGGTTTAGCCGCTGCAGAAGGCGCTAAGTTCAACAATATCGGTTTGGCACAAATCGACTTGGATGCGAATAATGTAACGGCAGCCAAAGCTAAATTTGATTTAGTGACTAAAGATTTGAAAAAGAAAGATGTAGAAGAGTATGTTTACATCGCTCGCGCCTATATGAATGCAGATAAACCTGATTTTAAAAGCGCTATCGAAATCTTAAACAAAGCCAAATTGGCCAATCCGAATGATGCTCAAGTGCAGTTAGCCTTAGGTGATGCTTATTATGGTGATAAAAATCAAAACGATGCCTACGTGGCTTACCGGAATGCTTACCAAGCCGACAATACATTGTTGAGAGCCAAAATGCAGTTGGGTGTTTTGTTGAAAGGTGCAAAAGCCTATACCGAAGCGGTTAAAGCTTACAACGAAGTAATTGCTATTGACGCTAATTACGGACCGGTTTACCGCGAGTTGGCTGAGACTTACTATTTATGGGGCAATAACGTGCCGTCAACTTATACTGAAAACATCCAGAAGGCTTTAGGTTTTTACGAAAAGTACATGACTTTAACAGATTACTCTATCACGTCTCGTATGCGTCATGCCGACTTCTTAATCTTGGCTAAAGATTACAAAGCCTTAGAGTTGGAAGCCAACAAGATGAAAGAACTCGATGGTGTAAACCCAAGAATTTTAAGATATTTAGGATATTCTGCTTACGAAAACGGAAATTTTGAAGCGGCTTTGAAAGCTTTACAAGATTATACCGCCAATACTGCTAACAAAGTTATCCCAAGAGATTACATTTACTTAGGTCAAGCTAAAATCAAAAAAGGAGCAAGTGCCGACGGAAAGACTATTGATCCTGCGTTATTAGCTTCAGCTATTGAAGATATTAAAAAAGCAGTAACCATGGAGCCATTAGTAGCGGCCGATTTGAACGAATTAGGAAAAAAATTATACGATCAAAAAGCTTTTGGTGCTGCCGCAGCCGTATTTGAAGTAGCGGTTTCTGTGCCAACTTCTAAAAATTATTTAATTGATAATTTCTATTTAGGTAATGCCATTTATTACGATAATACTCGTAAAGACTTGGCTAAACCGGATCCGATAGCTTTGCAAAAAGCAGATGTTGCCTTTGGGAATGTAATTACAGCTTCACCTAACACGGCAGATGCGTACATATTCAGAGCCAGAACCAATAATTTATTAGAAAAAGATGATGTTATGGCAGCCAACTATCAATTGTATATTGATATTGTAACCGCAAAAGGCGAAGCAGAAGTGACTAAAAGTAAAGCCAAGTTTATTGAAGCTTACAACAATATGGCCGCTTTTTATGCCAATACCGATAAAGCCAAAGCCAAAGAATTGTTCAACAAAACATTGGCTTTAGATCCAACTAACAGTTACGCAACAGAATCGTTGAAGTTATTGAAATAAGACTTTTCTAGTCATTACCCTAAAACCGCCTTTTTTTCAAGGCGGTTTTTTTATTGGGTCAATTTGCTTTTTCAAATCAACTGTCTTTAAAATAAGTATCTTTGCAGGCAAGAATTGAATTATGTTAAAAAAAGAAATACAATTAGCCGTCGACAAAGGAGCAATGCTTCCGTTGATGGAAGAATTTTACACCATACAAGGAGAAGGGTTTCACACCGGAACCGCAGCTTATTTTATCCGAATCGGAGGTTGCGATGTAGGTTGTCATTGGTGCGATGTGAAAGAAAGTTGGAATGCCGAATTGCATCCGCCAACAAACACGGATGCTATAGTGGAAAATGCTTCTCAATATGCCGATACAGTAGTAGTAACCGGTGGTGAACCGCTTACGTGGGACATGACATTGCTTACCCAAAAGTTAAAAGAAAAAAAACGAAAAGTCCACATTGAAACTTCCGGGGCTTATCCGGTTTCCGGAACTTGGGATTGGTTTTGTTTGTCGCCTAAAAAGAATAAACTCCCGGTGGCCGAAGCTTACGCAATAGCTAACGAACTCAAAGTAATCATTTACAACAAACACGATTTTATTTTTGCCGAAGAACAAGCCGCTAAAGTCAATCCAAACGCCATTCTTTTCCTGCAACCCGAATGGAGCAAAAAAGAGGAAATGACGCCGTTGATTGTAGATTATGTAATGAACAACCCTAAATGGCGTGTATCATTGCAAACGCATAAATATTTGAATATACCTTAATAATGAAAAAAAAATTTTTACTTTTTATCGGTTTACTCTTCTTGCCTTTTTTAGGAACTGCCCAAATTGATGGTGAAGATGAAGTGTATTTGTCCGGAGATCGTATTGAAGCCAAATTCCGAGGTGGCGGTTTAGAGAAGTTTGATGAGTTTGTAAATAATATTTTTGATTACCGAAAAGTTACCAAAGAAGGGACTATGGTTGCCGCTTTTACTATTGATGTAGAAGGCAATGTGACCGGAATCAAAATTGTGCAAATGCTGGACGTCGAATCGGCTAAAGAAATGATACGCGTTCTTAAGTTGTGTCCGAAATGGGAACCAGCCAAAAGAGGCGGCAAACCCATTAGTATCGAAATCAAATATCCGATGAACTTCAGAAGAAAATAAAATACATTCTATGAAAATCATTTACACTGTTCTGTTTTGTTGTGTCACACTTTTTGTAAAGGCACAAGAAACCAACCAACCGACAGAAATAATTGAGTCAACCTACAGTCTAGCTTCATTAGAGGAGAAACCAGAATTCCCCGGTGGAATTTCCGAATTTTACAAGTACATAGGTCAAAACTTCAAAGCGCCAAAGGATAAAAAGTTCCCTGGCGGTAGAGTAATTGTGTCATTTGTAATTGAAAAAGACGGTTCAGTAACCGAAGTGAAAATTTTAAAAGATTGTGGTTTCGGTACGGCGGAAGAGGCTAAAAGGGTGTTGCTCAATTGCCCGAAATGGAAACCAGCCACTCAAAAAAATGTTCCGGTTCGTTGTCAATTCGGATTGCCGATTGCTCTTGCCGCAAATTAAAATACTATCCCAAACTTGTTTTGGGATTTTTTATTTTTACACCTTAAATCATCAATTCAAAACATGAATACTTCCCAATTTTTATTAGATTCTACTATTACCTTTTTAAATCATGGTTCCTTTGGCGCTTGTCCGCAACCCATTTTTGTCGAGTTCCAACGATTCCAACGCGAACTCGAATTGGATCCGGTTCATTTTATTCAGAAGAAATTACCGGTATACTTAAAGCAAGCCAAAGCACCGTTGGGCGAATTTATTGGCTGTAACCCAAAAGATTTTTTCTTTGTTCCCAATCCGACTGTTGCCATCAATACTGTCATGCGCAGTTTGCAATTGCAACCCGGAGATGAAATTTTAGCAACCAATCATGAGTACGGTGCCATGGACAGAACGTGGCATTTTTACTGTAAAAAATCAGGAGCTAAATATGTGCGCCAACCGATAACTTTGCCTGTGGTTTCCAAAGAACAAATAATAGCCGAATTTTGGAAAGGCTACACCAACAAAACCAAAGTGGTGTTTTTAAATCACATTTCGAGTTCAACGGCTTTGATTTTTCCGGTTAAGGAAATTTGCGATAAAGCGCAGGAGTTAGGATTGATTACTATAGTAGATGGCGCACACGTTCCCGGTCATATTGATTTGGATCTAGCCGATTTGAATCCGGATTTCTACACCGGCACTTTGCACAAATGGATGTTGGCGCCTAAAGGCAGTTCGTTTTTGTATGTGAAAAAGGAATTCCAAGACGATATTGATCCGCTGGTGGTAAGTTGGGGTTACGAAAGTTTGGCGCCGAGTGAAAGTCGGTTTTTAGATTACCACGAATACCAAGGTACGAACGACCATTCGGCTTTTTTGTGTACGCCTACGGTTATCCATTTTTTAAGGGAAAACGATTGGAAAGCGAAATCTGAAGCGTGCAAACAAATCGTTTTCGAGAATTACCAACGCTTTTGCGATTTGTTGCAAACCCAACCTATTGCACCAATTACTTCTGAATTTTTAGGTCAGATGGCCAGTATTCCTTTGAAAACTAACAAACCTGCCGAGTTAAAAGACTTACTTTATAACCAATATAAAATTCAAATTCCGGTGATGCCATTGAACGACAAAGTGTATTTAAGATATTCGATTAATGCTTATAATACGCAGGAAGATTTGGACGTGTTGTACCGCGCTTTGGAAGACATCTTGAAAACGACTGATTTGATTCCACGCTAAAATCCTAGCCCCGATTGCAGCAAGTATCCTTTTTACGACAGTTCGAGTGTTTTGTTTCCTGCTGTAACAGTCACTCAATTTATTTAAGTTGTGGGAAACAAAATGTATCGAGAACTCGTAAAAAGATACTGCGGAAAGCGGGAAACAGCTCCTAAAATCAATAACTTTAAGTGGTCAGTCTTGCCAAATAATCGAAATGGTTGCCTTCCAGCAATAGTTCGCATTGCAAACCATTGGCGTGCGCGGCATTTTGCAGGGTGTTATAATCGAGATACAACCAAGGGAAAGCGTCTTCAGTTTGCGCTTTGTAACTCACGTTGAAAGTTAACTCGCCGTAATAACCCGTGGCCGGAACCATATAAGCACCGTCTTCGTCTTGGTCGAACATGTAAATAATGTCGGAACTATCAATTAGAATTTGGCCGTTAGGCGTTAAAAGCGATTTGAGTTTTTGCAAGTATTTGGAGGTTTCAGCTAAGGTTCCGAAGATTCCTGTGCCGTTCATAAGCAAAAGTATGGTGTCGAATTGTTCGTTTTCCAGCTCCAACAAATGTTGTATGCGCGCGTCTTTTACACCACGCAACTGACAAGCTTGAATGGCTTTTGGCGAAATATCGATAGCCGTTACTTCAAACCCTTTTTGCTGTAAGAACAAACTGTGACTGCCGGCACCGCAACCTACATCGAGGATTTTGCCTTTGGCCAGTTGGAGTGCTTTCTTTTCTATTTTCGGCATATCTTGATAGGTGCGGAACAGGTAGGCAACACTCATCTCATCGGCTTCCGAAATGTTGGTTTCGGTAACCAAACCTTCCGGAGCATTTTGAGTTTGGTAATCAAGTATGGCTTGGCCGAATAAATCTTTCATTTGTAGTTAATATTGTTTTTAAAGGTCAAATGCAGTCGCTTCGCTCGTGTCATTACTGAGTTACTTTGTGACTGAGTTTTTGAATGTTTTTACAGGTGGTTTATTCAAAGTTGTTTAATTTTGTGGTATGAGTTTGAAGCCTTCCTTAAACGAAATCCAAAAGTTAGCCAAAGATAAGCATATCGAAAACAAAAAGTATTTTGATAAGCTGAAAAAGAAAACACCCAAAAATTTAGACTATGTGATGCAGGATTTGCACGAAGCCGAGTTTAAGCGAACGGATTGTTTGACTTGTGCCAACTGCTGCAAAACTACCGGGCCATTGTTTACTTTGGCTGATATCGAGCGAATAGCTAAACATTTCAAACAGAAACCACAGCAGTTTATTGACCAATACTTGCACATAGACGAAGACAACGATTATGTGTTGCAAAGCGTGCCGTGTACGTTTTTAGATGCCCAAAATTACTGTATGATTTATGACGTTCGCCCGAAAGCTTGTCGCGAATTCCCGCACACCGATCGCAAGAAGTTCCAACAAATTTCAGATTTGACTTTGAAGAATGTAGCCATTTGTCCGGCTGCCTACAACATAGTAGAAGAAATGAAGAAAAAATTACCGTTATGATGAAAGTGTACAAATCTAAAATCGATTGGTGGTTGATTATCCTTATCGGAGCTCTTTTCGGTTATCCTGTAATAGAAGGTATTATCAATAAAGACTACCTGATGTCTTTGGTGTTTTTTGGCTTGTTGATTTTATTTTTTTTCATGTTTTGGTCTATTCAATACAAAATAGTAGGCGAACAACTCAAAGTTTGGACTACCAAAATCGACATCCATTCGATTAAAAAAGTATACCGCACCAACAATCCGCTAAGTTCGCCTGCTTTATCGCTGAATCGAATTGCTATCGTTTACAATAAATATGATGAAATCCTGATTTCTCCCAAAGACCGATCGGCTTTCATAGCGGAATTGCTCAGTATCAATCCTTCTATTGAAGTAGTGCTACAATAAATCGGCTCTTTTTTCGTTTTTGATAAAAAGAAGCGTTATGAAAAAAGTAGCCCGTTACTTGATACTGATTTATTTCTTGTCCCTTTTCCTCTCGTTTGTGGGCTACTGGTTAGACTCGGATGTGCCGCAAAATTCTTTGCTATACCAAATGTACGAGGTGTTTATGCTCTCAATATTCTTGTTTGGTTTGCTGTCCGGTTTGTTTTGCATACTTTACTTGATGTTCTCCTTTTTTAAATCGCTGATGCAAAAGGAAAATCAATACAGCAAATAAGGTTTTCGCATCGCTTTAAAGGCTTCGAGGTCTTTTTGCCAAGAAGTTCTGATGTCTTCTTCCGAGGTTCCGGCCATAATTTGTTGTTGTAGTTTTTTGGTTCCGGCCAATTTGGTGAAAAAGTCATTAAAGAATTTCGATTGATCCGCCGTAGTTTGATAGGCTTTAATCAGCCATTTTAGTTCCAAACGGCTTACTTTTTTAATTTGAGTCAAATCTTCGCCATAACAAAGTTGGTCTTTGTGCATCGGTTCTTTGGCTCCGAAATTTGGCACCGGTGTGAAACTAAAGTCGCTTTTTGGTAAAAACGGCGAGCCGTAGATTTGAAATTGCTTCTCTGTTCCTCGACCAACACTCACATTCGTACCTTCAAACAAACACAAACTCGCATATAAATTGATGGCTTGGTCGTTGGGTAAATTCGGCGATGGTTTCACGGGTAAGGAATACGACCTTTCTCGGTTGTAATTTAAACACGGAATAACAGTCAGTTGACATTGTATGCCGTTTTTCAACCATTTTTGACCGTTAATCATTTGCGCGTATTCGCCTATCGTCATCCCGTGTAGCAACGGAATAGGATGCATGCCCACAAAACTGGTGTATTCTTTTTCCAATAGCGGTCCGTCAACAATACTTCCGTTCGGATTTGGCCTGTCCAAAACCAGCAACGGAATATTATTTTCTGCACAAGCTTCCATGATATAATGTAAAGATGAAATATAAGTGTAGAAACGTGCACCCACATCTTGCAAATCAAAGACCATAATATCTATTCCGACCAATTGTTCCGGTTTAGGTTTTTTGTTGTTGCCGTACAGCGAAATAATCGGTAAGCCTGTTTTGGTGTCTTTACCGTCTTTAATCAATTCGCCTGCATCGGCTGTACCGCGAAAACCGTGTTCGGGTGCGTAGATTTTTTGGACGTAGATTTTTTGTTCCAAAAGGTAATCGACTAGATGAACAGTTTCTCTTGAAATGGTTGTGTTTTTTGGGTCTGAAGTATGGTTGACTTTAGCGTTACTTAATACTCCTGTTTGATTGGTTACGATGCCGACTTTTTTATCTTTTAATAAAGGTAAATAAGTATTTGTGTTTTGTGCTCCTGTTTGAATTTCGAATTTTACATTTTTAGGAAGAATATCTTCTACCTTATCCCTTATCGCTTTTTTCTCTTGCGAAGCTCCACACGAAACCATTAGCAAAACCGAGAATAAAACTGTATTTTTGAACACCAAATTTGAAATCATACCGTTGAAATTAGACTATTTTATAGCGAAAAGACTCATTACTACTAAAGACCATAAAAGTAGTATATCCGCGCCAATAATAAAAATTGCCATTACTGCCATAGCGCTCGGAATGATCATGATGATGGTTTCCATAGCTACCGGCATTGGCTTGCAACAAAAGATACGCCAAAAAGTTTCGGCCTTTAACGGACATATTATTATTTCCGGGTATAACGATAACAATTCGGATGTCAGTACTACGCCCGTTTCTAAAAAACAAAACTTTTATCCTAAGTTCACCTCAGTCGATGGTATTGCACACATTCAAGCCGTTGCCAGCAAAGCCGGAATCATCCGAACTGAAACTGCATTTGAAGGTATCATCTTTAAAGGTGTCGGCGCCGACTACGATACAGCTAACCTAAAAGAATATTTGGTTGCCGGAAGATTGCCCAATTTCAAAAGCACTCTCAACGAAGAGGTTTTGATCTCGCAATACCTGGCCAATCGCTTAGGCTTAAAAAACAACGATAAATTCGTAACCTATTTCATGAAAGAAAATGGAGAAGGCTATAACCTGCGCAATTTTAAAATTGTAGGCGTATACAATTCCGGCTTTCAAGAATTCGACGCTACTTATGTAATAGGAGATATTCGCCATGTACAAAGAATCAACAAATGGAAGCCTGATCAAGTCGGTGCCTTCGAAGTCTTTGTCAACGACTTTACCCAAATCGAACAAAAAGGCCAAGAAGTTTATCAAGAAACCTCGTCCACACTCGATTCCCAAACCATAGTCGAAAAATACTATTACATCTTCGAATGGCTAAAACTCTTCGACGTTAATATATTGGTCATCTTAATTGTTATGATAGCCGTTTCTACTATTAATATGGTAGTCGCGCTTTTGGTGCTCATTTTAGAAAGAACCCAAATGATTGGTATTCTAAAATCACTCGGCGCCAACAACTGGTCCGTCCGGAAAATATTCCTCTACAATGCAGCTTACTTAATCGGTAGAGGTTTGTTATGGGGAAATGGCATCGGGTTGACTTTACTATTGCTTCAAAAATACTTCGGCATCATCAAACTCAATCCGGAGAGTTACTACGTTAACGAAGCGCCGGTCGACATCAACCTATTCTATCTTTTGCTCCTCAATATCGGTACCATTGTGGTTTGTTTGGTAGTTTTGCTCATTCCTTCTTATATCATTACCAAAATCACACCGTCAAAATCCATCCGTTTCGAATAATTTTTCTTTTGTAGCGAAAGGCTTGGGCTTTATTTGCGGTCTGTATTCCCGCTTTTCGCGCTACATGGTAGCTGCTTCA
>PGCN01000023.1 GCA_002786385.1 Flavobacterium sp. FEMGT703F | reverse complement strand
AGCAGACAGTACGCAGTTCGTTGGCTTCGCAATAGTCGGTTAGCGGCGAAACGTTGTGTGCAAGTTTTCCCGAACTGACCGTAAAAAAGGAAATTGTCCAAAAATGAAACTGAAAATAACTTTAATATTTTTGATTTGTATTTCAAAAATCTATTCTCAAAAAATAGAAAGAAAAATTGGCGAAATAAAGATTACACAAGAAGTTTTTTATTTTGAAGATTATTTGAAATCAAAAAAAAGAAAAGTATCAAAATCAGAATTTTACTTTGATAATTTTGGAAAAATTGTTGAAAAAATATCTTACGGAAGACAACACCACAACAAACTTAATGTGATTGGTGATATTGAACAATATTCATATGAAAACAACAAACTAGTATCTAAAAAACATTGGATTTCAAGTTGTGAAAATGAAAGTTTTTCAGTCTATAAAACAGAACTTATTTATGACGAAAACAACTTATTAATAAAAGAGATCTTTTCAAATCCAATATCACAACCATTTATCTATAAATATGGAAAGAACAAAACAGAAATTCATTCAGGAAATTTCTATATTCAAAAAGTATTCGATGAACAAGAAAGAATTATTGAGTGCAGTCAAATTTTTGAGGAAACAAACAAAATAAGATGGCAATATTTATATGAATATCGAGATAATTATAGAATTGCAAATTTCCAAACTTACTATGGAGATGGAAAGGAAAACTCGAAAAAAGAAATTGTAGTTTTTGACAAGAAAAATCGAAAAATATCTAAAGAAATTATAGATTATGGCAAAACAAAAATTATTTATAAATATTCTGAAAACGGAATTATCAATGAAATTGAAGAATACGAAAGTTCATTAGAAAAAGAAGATTATAAATTATTGCGTTTAACAAAAATTAAAATAAATAAATCGCCGAAAATACTAACAAAAGAAATCATTGAGAAAATAAACTCTGAATTAGATAACGTATAAAAAACCTGCACACAACAGCTGTTATCCGCTATAGCTGGTTTTTCTTGAGTTGTCCTTCTTTCTTCACGAAAATATTTTATCTTAGCAGACAGTACGCAGTTCGCTGGATTCGCTACAGTCGGATAGCAGCGAAACGTTAGCCGTAATTCTTAAACAACCGTAGACCAATTGAATGAATCGAAACAGAGTTTTAAAAATAATCCTAAAAGTTGTTCTAATAATTGCAATCATATATTTCATTGTTTTACCTTTTTCAAATTGGTTCATTGGTTATCACGGTTATGAAAAAGAAAAAATGAGACGTAATTCTTGGGGAAATATAGCTGAATCAAAATATAGAAACGCCTTTGTGGAAAAACTGGATTTTAAATCAAATCTCAAAATTGACTCGTTTCAAATCTTTATTGAAAAAGGGTTTAAATGGGGATATTTCAGTTCGAACAAAACAAGTTTTAATTTTGAAGAATCTAAATTTCCATATCAAATTTCTCATACTGACAGAACAGATAACAATGATGTAGTTTATTCATTTATTGAAAATCAAAAATTCGATTCTATAGACGAACACCATACAGTATTTCTCAAAAAACCAATTTTAAACGATACATTGATTATGAGGATAACTAAATTGCGCTTAATAGAAATAAACGGAACAAATAAATTGATACAAGATTCAATTGGATATATTAAAGTGTATCAGAAAAAATAGAACTACGGCTAACAGCTGTTATCCGCTATAGCTGGTTTTTCTTGAATTGAACTTCTTTCTTCACGAAAATATTTTATCTTAGCAGACAGTACGCAGTTCGCTGGTTTCGCTACAGTCGGATAGCAGCGAAACGTTAGCGGTAATTTTTTAGAACTCACTTTTTATCGAGGACAATTAGCAATGGAAGTAATAGAAACTCAAAATACATTTGTCAAAAACTTTATATATAAAGCGAAAAAAGATAGAGCTTTGTTTGAGTTAAACAGTCGAGGTAAAAGAATTGAGTTTTTAAGAAAACTCAATCATAGTTATTTGGATTATTTAGACGAAACAAAACTAACCTTAATTCAAAAAAAAGAAGTTGATGATTTTTTATACATAAAAGAAAATCTTAAAGTAAGAGAAACTGATTTGTGTTTAGTAATCTCAAATTACAGAGAAATTGATAATAAAATCATGACTTTTAAAGATGCATTTGATGAAATTTATGGCTTTGGGTTAGCCAGCTTATTAGTCTTTGAAAATGCAGAAAAAATCTATTTGCAAACTGAACAAGAACAAGGTGCACCAAATAAATATATTGGAAAAAATCAAAACTACCGCTAACAGCTGTTATCCGCTATAGCTGGTTTTTCTTGAGTTGTACTTCTTTCTTCACGTAAAAATATTATCTTAGCTGACAGTACGCAGTTCGCTGGATTCGCTACAGTCGGATAGCAGCGAAACGTTATGTGTAACCTTTGGAAAACCGTCATATATTGAACCATGAAGAAGATAAAATTAATTTTTGCTTTAATTATAATCACCATATTTTATTCTTGTGGTGGTTCTGAAAGCTATCAAGGTAAATGGAAAGCATTAGATTTAGAAGGAAGAAAGTATGAAATTACCTTTACAGAAAATGAAATTTTTATAAAAGATAGTTTTGGAAAGTTAAGAAAACATAGTTATGTTCAAACTTCCGTATCACATTTAGGCTCTTCAAACAATTTTGCAGACACATTTGAAATTAGATTAAACAACGGTCAAAAATATCAGATATTTTTCCCAAAAGATGAGCAAGATTCTGGATTAATAAGAGTTGGATATGATATTTACAGTATTAGTCGAAAAGATTATTTGACAGTTGACGAAATTGAAAAAAGCGAGTAAGGCTACACATAACAGCTGTTATCCGCTATAGCTGGTTTTTCTTGAGTTGTACTTCTTTCTTCCCGAAAATATTTTATCTTAGCAGACAGTACGCAGTTCGCTGGAATCGCTATAGTCGGATAGCAGCGAAACGTTAGCTGAAATGCCTTGAAACCCTTATAAATAGACAGAATATGCGTTTATTAGAATTAAGAAAAGTTAATATTGTAACCGCTATTTTTAGTCTTTTACTAAACATCTTTTATTTTTTTCCAATTACAATCAGTATAATTAAAAATGATGGCGGTCCATTTGGTTTTGGTTTCATAGTTTTATTGATAACCTTGCCACTAAACCTATTAATTATTCCAACGATTTGTCTTTTTCTGCCAAAATGGAGAAGTTCAAAATCTCTGATATATTTTAACTTTTTCTCATCAATTTTACTTTTACTCAGTTTTGGATTCTTGAAATTTGTTTCAGGTTTATAAAAAGAGAAAGTTAGAATAATGTTTGTGAAAATTGGCACTTCAGCTAACAGCGGCTATCAGCTATTGCTGGTTTTTCTTGAGTTGTGCTTCTATTTTCACGTAAAAAGTTTATCTTAGCAGACAGTACGCAGTTCGCTGGCGTCGCAACAGACCGATAGCCGCGAAACGTTACCAGTAATATTATGACGAAAGTGCTAAAAACCAACCGAACAGGTTCCGAAGACTACGAATTATTGGGAAAACTAATCAATGAGCATTTAAAAATGTTTCCTGATAAAAAGAAAACTTTGGAAATCTGTCATACTGGAAAATTTCTTTTATTCTTTGATAACTTAGTGATTCAGGAAGTTACAGAAAAACCAGATTTTATATTGTTTGATGGAAAAAATGAAATTGGACTTGAACTTCAAATAATTGTTGATTCAAAGTCCAAAGAACGTGAAGGCTTCTTTGAAAATATCTTTGAATTAGCAGAAAAAGAATTGAAAGAAGATAATGAGTTGCCAAACTTTTTAGCTGGTTGTTATATAGAGCCTTTCACCAATTTCAAATTAAACGAAAAAGAATATTTGGTTGAAACAGTTAAAAAAGTAATCAAAGAATATGTTATTAATAACAATTTCTTAGAAAACCCAATTATTGAAAGTATTCATGTCCAGCCACATTCACAAAAAAATATTTATCCAAATATGGGTGCTTGGTGGCAAAAGAATGTTTCATTAGAAATAATTGAAAAATCAATCAAAAAAAAACATAGTAAAATTGAAGCTTACAAAGAAAAAGGAATAAAAAATCAATGGCTATTGCTTGTTCTTGGAGGACTTGGTGAAAGCTCTTTTGAAATGGACAAAACCATGAAATTAGAAATGGAAACAGAATTTGATAAAGTTTTCGTTTTAGAAGATTTTAAAAATGTTCTATATGAATTAAAATAAATACTACTGGTAACAGCCGTTATCCGCTATAGCTGGTTTTTCTTGAGTTGTACCATTTTTTTCACGTAAAAAGTTTATCTTAGCAGACAGTACGCAGTTCGCTGGATTCGCTACAGTCGGATAGCGGCGAAACGTTACCGGCAAGTGTTAACCAAGTTTACGCAGAAAGAAATTCAGAAACTCATTGAAAAATCTATTGTTTATTTGTAGCAGAAATAGATGGCGAAGTTTAACCGCCGAAGAAATCTATAAAAACAGTGCTGAGTTTAACGTAAAATCAGCCGGAACAGAAAATTCGGCAAGAATAAAAGTCAATGCAAAACATATAATTTGGGCTGATTTGATTTTTGTTATGGAAAAACATCACAAAGAAAAGTTGATTCTGAACTTTCCTGAAGAAACAAAAGACGCTAAAATTATTGTTTTAGAAATTCCAGACATTTATAAATTCATGGACACCGAATTGATTGAAGAAATCAAAGTTGCGGTTTCAAGTTATACGTAATAATCACACCAGCCGGTAACAGCGGTTAGTAGCCATTGCTGGATTTTCGTGGTTTCACGTTGGTTTTTCACGTAAATATTTTATCTTAGCTGAAAGTACGCAGTTCGCTGGTTTCGCAAAAAGCCACTAGCCGCGAAACGTTAGCGGTAATGCGGCCAAGATTGCGGAGAATTCAATAACTTATTCCAACAAATGAATTTTTACAGATTACATATTCAGACCAGAAGTGACGAAGTTTACAATCAAGTTAGTGAAATCTTGAATTTAGAGCCAACTTTTCCCTATGATGAAAAAGAACTGAAAAGATTATGGATTCATGGTTTTGAAGACGATAAAGAAGATAGTTATATTGATTTTATAAATGTTTATTTGAATATACTTGAACCAAAATTTGAAGAATTGGAAAGTGTTGGTATAAAGAGAGACGATATTAGCGTTTGGAGAATTTACGGTTACAATCAACAATGTTCAATGGAATTTTCACCAACAGAAATGAAGCGTTTGGCAGAAAATGGAATAACTTTATGTATAGATTGCTTTGAACAGTAAGCACTACCGCTAACAGCGGCTAGTAGCCATTGCTGGATTTTCGTGGTTTCACGTTGGTTTTTCACGTAAAAATTATATCTTAGCTGAAAGTACGCAGTTCGCTGGCTTCGCAAAAAGCCACTAGCCGCGAAACGTTAGCCGTCAGTTTACCAAACCGCACAGAAAAAAAGAAGAAAAATGAAAAGAAAAATAATAACTGTCATTTTTTGTTTTGCAATATTTTTCGTTTTAAGCAGTACAGAAAAATCAAAAATAATTTCAAGAAACTCGGTTGGATTTAAATCAGATTCAAATAATATCAATTATGTAAAAGATTTAAATGCAAAAAAATTTATCGACTTGTGCGTAAAAAAATATAATGAAAGTGAGAGACTTAATTTCGTTGTTTTCGGCGGTGATTTTCCGGAAAATTGGGTAAAAAAACAAGATGTTGAATACTTGATCCGTAATCTTAATTCAAAACAAAAATGCTGTGGTTATATGAATGTTTTCTCTTCATATATCAGTTCAGATAGTGCTGAAGTTGGTGGTTTTGCAATTCTATTCATGAAATCATATATTGAAAAAAAAACATTAAATCTTGGACTAAATTCAAATCCGAAAGTTGACAAAAAAGAAGTTGAAAATATAATGAAATGGTGTAAAAATAATAGACAAAAATAAAACCGTCGGCTAACAGCGGCTAGTAGCCATTGCTGGTTTTTCTTGGTTTCACTCCTATTTTTCACGTAAAACTATTATCTTAGCAGACAGTACGCAGTTCGTTGGTTTCGCAAAAAGCCACTAGCCGCGAAACGTTAGCAGTAATTCATCCCAAAAAGGAACTAAAGCATGATAGACAGAATTTTATCACTAATGAAAGACGACAATAGAATGTCTAATTATTCTTTGTATTTTTTAGGTTTGATTATTACACTTCTAATTTTAAAGTCTTTGCTGAAATCAAAAAAAATAAATCCAAAAATATTTGACAATATTGCTCTAATAATATCAGTTCCTTTTTGTATTTTGTTTTTTGGGAATGTATACTTTAATGAAAAATATATTCGTTTATCATATGTTCTTGTTGCAATTTTAGGAGCTATTTTGCAGAAAAAAATACCAAAATTCATAAAATGGTATGATGACAAAGTTGACAAAATGATGGAAAAAAATTGAACTACTGCTAACAGCCGTTAACCGCTATTGCTGGATTTTCGTGGTTTCACATCTGTTTTTCACGTAAAACTATTATCTTAGCAGACAGTACGCAGTTCGCTGGCTTCGCAACAGTCGGTTAGCGGCGAAACGTTAAGCCACATTTACCAAAACCGCATTTCAGAGGCAATTTTTGTAGAAAATTCAAGTTCATTTTCCTTTCAACGTTTTCTAAAAAGCAGTTGAAGAAAATCAGAATGTATAAAACTGACGGAAAACTGAAAGTGAAAAAGTTGCGGAAAATGTTTGCGGAAAATCAAACTGTAAAATTTCTCAAGTTTACGTTGAATTTTAAACAGAGAATAATCAGAAACTCAAAAGCAGAATCCGAAGTTGAAACCGGAAAATGTAACTGGTTACGTTGCGTGCTCAAGTTTGGGTTGGTAAAAATGGCTTAACAGCGGTTAGTAGCTATTGCTGGATTTTCTTGAGTTGTACCATTTTTTTCACGTAAAAATTATATCTTAGCTGACAGTACGCAGTTCGCTGGCTTCGCAAAAAGCCACTAGCCGCGAAACGTTATGGGCAATTCTAAAGCAGACTCAAGAATCTAACGCAATTTTTAAGACAAAAAATGACTTAAAATTGTG
>PGCN01000011.1 GCA_002786385.1 Flavobacterium sp. FEMGT703F | reverse complement strand
TCCGTTCGGTAGTTTAGTACCTAACCGCCACCGCAGCACCGATGATTACAGATACGGTTTCCAAGGGCAAGAGAAAGATGATGAATTAAAAGGGGAAGGAAATAGCTATGCATTTGATTTAAGGTTTTATGATCCGAGGATTGGAAGGTTTTTAAGTCTAGACCCTGACAAAAAATTATATACTGATCTTTCACCATATCTTTTTGCTGCAAATAGCCCTTTAGTGCTTATTGACGAAATGGGACGAGGACCAATTGTACCTAAGTGGTTATGGCAAGGAAAAGCTTATGATGTAGCTTTTACAGCAGGATTTATTGACGGTATGTGGGATGCAGGTGAAGGAGTTGTACAGCATGCAGTTGACTGGCATCCTCTAAACTGGGTTACTGATCCTAGTAATCAATGGAGGAAAACTAAAGAAGCTCTTTCTTTACCAAGAGTAATGGTAACTATTTTGACTGATGATACAGCCAGAGAAAATCTCTTGAAAGCCGTTGAAGAAGGCATAGGAACTTGGATTGATGATGCAACAGGAAAGAAGGGAATGGACGTTGCCGGATATACTCATGGTAAACTAGTTTTTGAAGTCGTCGCTACTTTTGTTGGAGTCGAAGAGTTGCAATTGGCTAGTAAAAGTGGTAAATTTTCAAAAGAAACATTAGATCTTCTCAAAAAGAATGCTAAGACCCTTATTAAACAAATGAAGCCTTGTGGCTGTTTTACAGCGGGTACTTTAGTTTTTGTTGAGGAAGGTTATAAAAATATTGAGGAGATTAAAGTTGGTGATAAAGTTTGGGCCTACAATGATAAAAATGGTGAATTAGAACTAAAGAAAGTAATTGATACATTCAGTAGAGACTTTAGTCAAGTTTATAAAATTTACTATGGAGATGAGGTCATAGAAGCCACAAATGAACATCCTTTTTTTATTGGCGGAAAATGGCTAAAAGTGGATGAATTAAAAGTTGGGGATAACTTAACTTTATATGATGAAACTACATTACCCATAACAAAAATTGAACTTGTGGAGGGAGACTTTAAAGTTTATAATTTTACAGTTGATGAATACCACACTTATTATGTTTCTAAATCTAATGTGCTTGTTCATAATGGGAATCCTTGTGATTTTGGATTTATGTGGCAAGAGGCAAAAACTGTTCTAACAGATGTTTTAACAAAAGGGGTACATGGTAATGTCTTTTTTAAAGGTAAAAAGTTGACTGAAATTGGTTTTGAGGTTAATGAATCTGGAGATGTTATTTATAATATTGTTGGTAAAAAAGTATCTAGAGAACAAGAGAAAATAGTAGAGCAAGCTTTCCAAGCTCAATTAAAAAATCCAAATTTTAAAAGTGAACTAAAAGAAAAAGCTAAAGAATTTTTAGATAGTGGAGCGTTTAAAGGTAAAGACAGAGAAAAAAAGCTTCAAAAAATAGTTGATGAATTATAAAATTGAAAGATGGGATTATCAGAATTTATTATTGACAGTAAAGTAGGTGACATAGAAATTGGAGTAGATATATCTTATTCTAAAATGAATTTTGATGTTATTCAATCAGAAGATGGCGGCACTCCCGCCTTACTTGAATTAAAATATGAAAGAATTGATTTTCAAATAACTTCTTTCAGAAGTGTTGTAATAGGGATTTCTTATGATTTTGAGTATACACCAAACAAATTTTATGAGATAAAACATGGAACTTTAAGCGGAAAGATTGGCTACAAATCTAATTTAAATGATGTCCAAAAAATGCTTGACTATTTTAATTTAGAATATAAAATTTTTAAATGTGAAAAAGTAGAAAGTACTGAATTGCATCTCTTAAAAAGTAATATTATTTTGAAATTTATAAATCCTCAATTAGATATTTTATGTAAAGCCTATGTTTTTGATATGGATTTATATAATAAAATTTCTAATGTATAAATTCATTCTAGATGATTTTATTGAAAAGGAGAAGCTAATGAATATCTCTACAAGAGAGTTTTTGAGCTCAGATCTAACTCCATTTATAACTCAAAAATCAAATAGTGCTAATAAATATGATTTAAGTGAGATATTGGTTTTGAGTTATAATCATGCAAAAATAACTGTTGGTATTGAAGGTAAAAACATCGTCAAATATAAAATGTTTAGAATTACATCCTATAATGAGAATATGGATTTTACTTATAAAGGCTTTAACCCGCTTCCGCACTAATCCTTTCGCGTCTTAATGATCAATTAAAAAAAGAACACGCTCGTGAGCGTGTTCTTTTTGTGTGTTTTGGTGGAGAAATAAGTAAACTCAATAACTCTCCAACTTACTATGCACCTTATCAATCTCCCTATCAATATACACTTGCGCATAATGTACATATCTGTTAAAAGCACTGCTACTGGCACTGTGGCCACTTATCTTTCTTACAAGATGCTCCGGCATTCCTAAAATTAAAAGTGTTGTAATTGCCGTACGGCGCATCATGTGTGAACTCATTTTGTCGCAAAATCGAATCCCTTTTTGTGAGCCTCTTTGTTTTTTGGCTTTGCCAAGACGTTCCCTTGTAACTTCAAGATCATTAGTAAACCCGGCTTTCTCACCTATAGTTTTTAATACTTTATTAAAAGTATACAAGCCTATTTCTCCAAATACATTTACCCCAGCCTTTGTGGGCCTATACTTTTTGTAAATAGAAACGGCATAAGCCGGAAGCTTAATGCTTGAATAAGTTTTTGTTTTCTTTGATTTTATTTTTAAATACCAATCCTCACCCGATTGCTCAAAGTTTTTATTGGTTAATAAAAAAATATCGGAGTACCGCAAACCTGTAGTACACCCAAATACAAAAATATCTTTTACTTTTTTTAAGCTGGGGGTTAATTGACTCTCAAACTCTTTGTCATGAATCAAAAATTTCAATTGCTCCGGTGTTAAAACTAATACATCAATTTCTTCTTTTCTGACATAAAACTGTTTGTGAAAATCACCAATATAAATATCTTTTTCCTCTTTTAAATAATTAAAAAAAACTCTAATAATTTTTATTTGTGAACCAACATAATTATCATAGCACCCCTTCTTGTATAAAAAATCGGTAAAATTTTTATAGAATTTTTTCCAATAATTTTTTTCAGATTGCAACTCTCTTTTAGTGAGTTTCATAACATCACATACTCGAATATCAGTTTTTAACTCCTCTGAAAAAAGAATTAGGTTTCTTAAAACATAATTGTAATTGTTTATTGAATTTTTAGTAATTCGCTCACCGTTTTTTTTTAGTCTTTTTCCTGATTCTGATTCTTTGATAAACTGTTTGAACAAAGGGATTAATGGTTTGACCTTTTTCATAATGTGGTTTTTACCAAAAATACACCAAAAGCAAAATAAAATTAACTTTTACATGTAAAGTTCTATTTTAAATACAATAAACAACAAGGTATTATTGCTCATTTTTTTAGCATAAAACTAGTTTAAAAAGAAAAACTAATTAATACTATTTAAACTATAAATCCTTTGAGTGAATAAAACCTAGCGAAAATGTTTTTTAACTCAACTAAAGTGCAATTTTTTAATTTGAATTACAGTTTAGGTAAATTGTAATTAAATGACTTTAAACTTCTTGGATAGCAATATTCTTTTCTTTAAAAAAAGTCTCTAATCTATCGATTTCTATGCCGTCAGAACAAATAAACCAGACTTTTTTATTGTTATAATAAATTGATATGGTAGGAGGACTCCTCATCGACGACCTTAAAATAATAACCTTACTAACATCACAAAATTCAATCTTTACATCATTCTTATAAAAAAGATAAATTTTATAGATGTATTTATCATTGATTTCTACTCTATAAGCAAAAAAATTGAGATATAATAAAACTAAAATCAAGTAAAGAAAATAGTATAAAAAAATAAAAATAAAATGTGGCGACTCAAATATTATGAAAGGCAAGAAGATAATCACTATAGAGTATATGTAAATATTTAAAAGACCTGAATAACTTGATACATATTTCATATTATTGATTTGTTTTATTTATCCCATCTAGGTCATTAATCATATCTGTGGTTCCTTTTAAAGCATCGACTCCATCAACAAATCTATCAATATTACTCGTTTTTGGATCTACACTAATTGTTCCTTGAAGAGAAAAACATCTTGATGTTCCATCTATTAAAAACTTCATAAAATTAAATGCCTTTTTTTGTGAATTTGATTTTAATAAATTGTTTTCTATATAAGATCCATCTTCTCCTCCTATTAACTCATCACTATCTAAGAGTAAAGAGACTACACTTGTACTTTTTTCTACTTTTGCAGAAAGTGATAAAGCATTTGTTGCAACAGTTTTTGATAAGGCAACTGGTGCTAATACCATTGTTTTATAATTATTTACAGTATTTGTATATTTATCTGACCCTTCAATTGTAGGATCTGATACTGGGTAAAAAGGATTAAAAGTTTTAACGCCTTTTTTCACAGGACTCCAATCATAATCTTTATCAGGTTTTAAATCTAAACTTTGTTTATTATACGCAACATAATACTTTCCTTTTACCTCCTTTATAATAAGTGTTCCTCTAACTGGACCGTTCCAAACATCCCAATTACCTTTATAATACATAGAGCCATCTGTTCTACTTGAATTATAATATTGTCCCTTGCCATATGTCCAAACTACTACCCCCGCTTCTTCTAAAGACTTTAATGTCATATAAGCACCAATTTGTATACCCGCCCAGTTCGTATTCTTATCAGATAGTTTTAATATACTAGTTGGCTTTGGTGAATTATTCAAGTACCAGACGATTTTTTCTTCTTTTCCTTCAAATTCAGTAGCATCAATCAAGCGGTTACCGCTAAACTGATATGGTGAGTACCAAGGATATTTTTTCTCAAGAGGATCAGTCGCAAAAAACCTTCCCACTCTCGGGTCATGCATCCTAAAAGTATAATTTAATGAGTTGCCTTCCCCTTTTAACTCGTCGTCTTTCTCTTGCCCCTGGAAACCGTATCTGTAATCATCGGTGCTGCGGTGGCGGTTAGGCACTAAACTACCGAACGGGTAATACTTTTTTGTAAAAGAACGTTCTGTAAATATAAAAACTAAAACCTAAAGAGTTGTAGTTTTTTTAATTTTTAAAAGGTAGAAAGGATTTCTGAGTTATCGGGTTTTTTATAGGCAGGGATTGTAAATCCGAGCTATCGCGGTACTGTGAGTTTAGCTGATAACATTAAAATTATAAGAGAAAAACAAGGACTACTCCAAAAAGAAATCTCTAATCATATTGATGTAGATAAATCAACGTATAGTAAGATTGAAAGAGGAACAAGAGAAGTAACCGTAGCCGAACTACAAAAGCTTACTAAACTCTTTAATTTAACTACTGACCAGATTTTGAACTATGACGAAAATATAATTCCTAAAGAAGTAGTTATTGAAGTCAAAACCATTATTAGCAAATGCAACACCTAGAACAACTCGATGAAGAAGATAAAAGTATTGTGTTTAAAATGATTGATAAAATGCTTACCTACGGTTTTAAAGATTTCTTCGCTAAAAACGTTTCTTCT
Source organism: Flavobacterium sp. FEMGT703F (assembly GCA_002786385.1). Taxonomy (GTDB): domain Bacteria; phylum Bacteroidota; class Bacteroidia; order Flavobacteriales; family Flavobacteriaceae; genus Flavobacterium; species Flavobacterium cheonhonense. Next base: position 1,576 of record PGCN01000011.1, on the reverse strand, counting down.
TTGTAGTTTTAACAAAATTTTAACTATTTTATTTTTTAGCATTGATTAGGAGTATTTAATACTCATAGTGTTTATTTTTATATCTGTTTTACAGTTTATACTCATAAAAAAAACGCCCGTAAGCGTGTTTTATTTTTGTCTATTTATTTTAAAAGCCAAAATATTTTAAGGGGTTAGCTTAAGCATTATTAATTTCGGAAATTAATTCATCAAGATTGTAATAATACCTGTCTTTTAATAAACTAAAATAACTGACATTAACGTTAGACATTTGTTTATTAATATCTCTCCAAACTAAAATCCCTTCATTTTCAAATTCTATTAAGTCTGTTAAACTACCAAACGAAGAGTCTGGTGGATATTCTTTATTTAATGTTTGTTGGAATTTGATATTCCAGTTCTCAATATTCTTTTTTAAGTCTTCTGAAAAATTTAAATCATAATGATTAACATTACTGTAAATCTCATCTTTTTCACTTATCCAAAGAGGGAAACAACCATATTCAGGTGAAATTTTAATATTCATATTTATTGCAAAAATTAATTTTTAGGAACTGATACAGGATTTGCTCCAACTATAAAACCATTTTCCGAGGTGGTTACGGCAACTCTTTTTACTTCTCCTTTATACAAATACTCGTATATTGGTCTTCCAGTTCCTTCTCCTTGATAACCTACTATTTTTCCTTTTGTTGTAGCATCAAATACAAAATCTGCAATATCATCCTTAGCAATACCATTTTTAGAAAAATCATCTGCGTGTTTCATAATGTGTTCTAAGCCAGCTTTTGCATTTCCTTTTTCTAAAAATACAATTTTGTTTAATTGGTTTCTACCAATCTTTATGATATCTTGAATAGTAAATTTTACCCCTTCTTTTGCTAATATTCCTGTAAAATGTTTAACAATAGCTTGTTGCACTTTAACCTTAACAGCTTTTTCAAATAGCTCTCCCCAAACACCAGATCCTACAGTTAATAAAGCATAATCCAATGCATTGCCACCAGGATGATTAACACCCTCACCTGTATTAAGTTCTACTGGTATTTTTAAAGTCACCCCATCAACAACTAAATGAATGTCATATTTAGCCAAACAATATGTATCCATTGAACGCCAATACCAAGGACCAGACTTAACTGTTCTAGTTGTAAAACCGTGATAAACAAAAGTAATTTTAGATTTGTTATTAACTAAATCTATATCTTTTAGTGATTGAATAACTGGACCTATAAAGTCATCTGCTAAAGCTGTTTTTCCGTTTAGAACAAAATAATTTTGTTTAGTCCTTTTACCGCCATTCGTATTATTAACTATTACTTGTTCTTCTAAACCTTCAATTTCAACAGCATTAATAACTTTATTTCCACTAAAAGAATATGGAGTATATTGAGGATAATCTCTAAATAAAGGATCGATTGTAAAAAACCTACCAACTCGCGGGTCATGCATCCTAAAAGTATAATTTAAAGAGTTGCCTTCCCCTTTTAATTCATCGTCTTTCTCTTGCCCTTGGAAACCATATCTGTAATCATCGGTGCTGCGGTGGCGGTTAGGTACTAAACTACCGAACGGA